>CAVSNF010000034.1:0-28106 GCA_963729195.1 uncultured Actinomycetes bacterium | reverse complement strand
ACTCATTGCTAGCCCATCAACGCGAAGATCAAGCCGATCAGCACCAGCAGGTGGCGCTCGCCGATCTCGACCCGGCGCGGCCGGTGCCCGAACCCATCGCGATCATGCGGCCGGCCAGATCAACGGCGGGTAGATCAGCGGCGTCGACACGAACACGTCACCCGCGGTTGAAGAAGCTCAGCGACACCACAAACGAGATCAGCATGATCACGTCCAGCGTGCGCAGCGAACGCAACCTGCGCCAGTCCAAAAGCCCGGCCACGAACACCAGGCACATCGGGATCAGCACCCACGCGCTGGCCACCTTGCGGCCGTAGGCGTTCTTGAGCCCACGGGTCACCATCCAGCCCACCTGTGGCCCGGTCCACACGGCGGTGGGGCTCCCCGAGCTGTCGGGAATGTGCACCTCGGCCACCTGGGTGTCGCCGTCAAGTAGGACACCGTCCACACCTGATCGTCGCCCCTGCTGACGGTGTGGCTGGGGTTCTTGTACTGGCCCAGCCACTGCTTGATCTTCGGTTGACGGGCGGCAATCGCAGCGGCTTGGTCGTCGGTCAGTCGTGGCGGGCCGACCGCACCTGGTTTGATCTCGGAGCTAACCACCGTGCCGAGACCGTCGGCGATGGTAAACCGCGCCAGCACCGGCTTGCCGTGCTTGGCGTGCAACGTGGCGATCCACTGCTGCTTCCGGCAGGTACCGCGCTGTCCAGTAGGCACCTGGGCGTGGGCCATGATCGGCGCAATCTCCTGATCGGAGGCTGCCACCTCGATTGCCTTGGTCTCGCTGAACTGGGGCTGCGCGGCCGCGAGTGCCACTGCGGGCACCGCGGGGACCAGCACCAGCACCGCCACCGCCGCCGCGATCAGGCGGCGCCGGCGTGTGGCGCTACCTGGAGGACCAGACCTTGTCGCCAAGGAAACTGATGGGAGTGGCGATCAGGATTGCGATGGCGGCCGCCAGCAGCCCGGGCACCTGCGCAACCTCCACGAGCGTCGTCAGGATGACCAGATCGACAATCAGCGCGACCGCAGATACGGTCAGAAACCTGGCGTACTGGTGATGAGGCACTCCATGTGTGACCCGAAACGTCCACAGTCGGTTCCAAATGAAGTTGCTGGTGGCGGCCACGGCGAACGCGACGGCGAACGCAATCTGGTAGCGCCACCACCCGTCGGCCACGAAAAATACCGCGAGATTGATGACGTAGCCCGTGGCACCCACCGCACAAAACCGGATCAACTCAAACCAGTTGTCGGGGCGGCGAACCGCGAGATTGAAGCGACGGTAGTGGGCCCTGGCGCCGATCGGCGCGGCTTCGGCGCGAGCTTCGTCCATATCGGGGATGCTATCTCACCCCGAAGTGGCGCAAGGTGATGGGCGTCAGGTCGGTGATCGACGGCTGCACCGGAAGTTCCATGCGCACGTCGAATCCGGCTGTGATCAGCGGCACCAGCGAATCGGCCGCATGCAGCGACCCGTGGCTGCCGCCGCCGACATGGTGACCGCCCCCAGCGTCGGAGAACTCATACCCCAACGCTGCCGAGACGACCACGTCGCCGGCGTTGGCACAGTTGAGCACGCCCTCGATCCGCTCCAGCGCGTTGGGGTACTCGGACTCGGGCAGCAGGTCGGTGTCGCCTTCCACAGTGAACCCGTTCCCGCGGGCATCGACGTGACCCTCTCCTCTGCGAAACCGCATCAGCCCGGCGCCGCGCTGAGCGACCAACCAGCCGTCAGCGACGTGCATGACCACGTCGGCGGCCGGATCGGCCAGCGACAGCGTTGCCACCTCCGCCACGGTGGTGGACGAGTCGGGCAGCACGTAGACCATCGACACCCGGTTGGACGAGGCCAGGGCGAGGTCGCTCTGGTCGGGGCGGCGGCCGCGGCCGCCGCGGTAGATGCGAAGCCCGTCGAACGCCGCGGCCGCGTCGGAGATCTCGGTCACAGCGCTCTGCGAATGGTCGGCGACCACCATCACCGCATACCGGTTGAGGAACCGTTCTCGGCCTCCGGCTGCCTCCACCAGTAACTCCAGGCCGTGGTCGGCACCGGCCACCGCCCCCATCACGTCGCCCCCGCGGTGCTGGGCGGCGTCGGTCTCGTACAGGTAGAAGAACAGGAAATCGAAGCCGTCCCGGGTGACCAGCCAGCGGCCCACGTGACCGCTGTGGCGATCCACGCCGGTGCCGATGTTGAGCGGTGCGCCGGTGAGGTCGGAGAAGAACAGGTCTCCCAGGAAGTACCGCTTGGGTCCGTACACGGCGTCGGCGACACCCACACGCCGCGCCAGCCGGCGGGCGGACGGACGGGTGATCGGATGCCGGGTGCGGCCGCGGATGACATAGGTGTTGACGGCGGCTGTGGCCAGTCCGGCGTCGTCCAGCGCCTCGAACACCGTGTCGACCTGCGGCGAGAGATGCAGCATGTTGAGGTTGACCAGCACGTCGTCGACCATCTGGCGAGTGCCGGTCGCGAGCATCGCCGAGAGCGACGAGCCGTACTCCACCATCCGCTGCTCGCCGCGGTGATACCAGCTCATGCTGGGAATCGACGAGCCGGCCGGGTGCTGCCCGGTGACCAACGCCGACAGGCACACCGGCGTCAGCGACGGGAACGTCGACACGCACGCGTTGGTGCGCCGGCCCTCGCCGGCAAGCCAGTCGATCGTGGGCACCAGCCCGGCGGCGTTGGCCTGGTCGAGCAGTTCAGGGCCGAGCCCGTCAATTACCGCCAGTATCAGCTTCTTGGGGTGGTCGGGCACAGCGCCCCGATCACCGCAGGACGCGCAGGCCCTCGTACTTCTGACCCTCGCGTCGTCGCACCCGCAGAAGCAGGAATCCACCGGCGAGGGCCATCACGTACCCCACGATCGGGATCAGCGCAACCAGCGATGCACCGATGCCGGCTCCGTCCTCGATCAGGGCGGTGCCGCGCACATCCCCGCCGGCCTTGACCGCTCCCGATCGCACCCGCCGCATCCCCAGACCGACGGCCGCAGCCACCAGCGCGCCGATGGCAAGCCCGGCGTACGGCACCGCACCTCCGGCAGCCACCTCGAATGCGATCCCGCCGGCGACCACTCGCCGCGCCAATCGCCCTCCCGCGCCGGCGCCGGGCCAGACCGCATCGGCCACCAGCTCGACCACCACCGCCGCCCAAGCGATCGCGACCAACCACGCCCGCGACGCGAACGAGGCCGGGTCCTCCAACAGGTCCTGGGTGGCAGCGGTGGCGCCGATGGCAACCGGCGCCGCCGAGATCAGCCCGGCGGCCGCTGCGAGGCCGAGGCCCTGACCGACGGCGATGACAGTTTCCACAACCGCCGCATGATACCGACCGCCGCTGTCGAGCTCAGCTGGAGGGCACGAACACCCGCACGGCGTCGGCCTCGTAGCCGACCTCGATCCGCTGCCGGACGCCGACGTACTCCCCGTCGATCTGCACTCCCAGGGGCCGGTCGCACTCGATCTCGAGGTGGTGGCGGTCGTGCAGATACGTGATTCCGGAGGTGGCCGTATGCGCGTGCCGCGGCCATGCCAGCGCGTACAGCGCCAGCCGGGGGAGCGCCCGCTTGCCCAGGCGTCCCAGCACCACGGCGTCCAGCGCCGAGTCGAAGCCGGCCAGGGGCGTGGCCTTGACCGGAAGCTTGCCGAAGTAGGTGTAGGGGTGCTGGTTGGCGATCGCGATGTAGGAGGCTCGCAGCGGGGCCGAGCCCTCGGCGGTCACCGTCATCTGCTCCGCCAACCGGAACCCCTGCGATCCCAGCGCCCGCATGGCCTCGTACAACACCTGCAGGTCACCGGGGCGGACGTTGCCGGGCCGGTGGCGGCGGGCCTCGTCGACTGCGCGGGTGGCGTCGGCGTCGAAGCCGACGCTGGCGGCGAACGTGAACCGACGGCCGTCGGTCACACCCAGCCCGACCGAGCGGACGCTCCGCTCCGCGATCGCGCGGGCGAGCATCGAGGACGCCTTGACCGGCTCGTCGGGGTACCCGAGCTGGCGGGCATACACCGACGAGGCGCCGCCGGGGAGTGGCCCGAACACCACCCCGGGGCGGATGCCGTTGACGACCTCGTTGAAGGTGCCGTCGCCGCCCAGGGCGATCACCGCGCCCTCCCCGACTTCGGCCGCCAGGGTGGTCGCGTGTCCCTGCCCGGCCGTCTCGACGATGTCGAGATCGGCCACGGGAGTCAGTCTGGATACCACTCCGGCGACGATCTGCGGGGTCACGCCGCTGGCGCTGGGGTTGACGATCAGACGAACTCGCATCGCGCCACACTAATCGGTTCTTAACCTCTAAAGGTGTCCTCAATCTGGGCGACATACAACACACCGCATGAACCCATTGCTCAAGACATCCGCCATTGTCCTTTCCGCAGCCGTGCTCGGCGGCGGCGTGGTTGCGCTCTCCACCGACCACGATTCCACCAAGACCGTCGTCAGCGTGACGCGCTCGTCCGACACCGGCCAGCCGGTGGCAGACGTCAACACCTCCGGGCTGACCGCCCGCCAGATTTATGACCGGGACGCTCCCGGTGTGGTCGTTGTGAAGGCCACCACGACCACGACCGGCACAAGCCAGTTCGGCCAGGGCCAGCCGCAGCAGCAGTCGGCGCTGGGCTCGGGCTTCCTGATCGACCGCCAGGGCCACATCCTCACCAACGGCCACGTGGTCGCGGGCGACAATCCCCAGATCACCGTCGGATTCGCCGACGCCAGCGGCAACGATGTGACCTACAAGGCCAAGGTGCTCGGGATCGACACCGCCACCGACGTGGCCGTACTCCAGCCGGTCGAGAGCCTGCCGGCATCGTCGCTCGACCCGCTCCCCCTGGGAACGCTCAGCTCCGTGCACATCGGTGACCCGGTGGTCGCCATCGGCAACCCGCTGGGCGAAGAGCGCACCATCACGTCCGGAATCGTCTCGGCCCTCGAGCGCACCATCGATTCACCGGCCGACGACCCCATCGGTCATGCCATCCAGACCGACGCCGCCATCAACCACGGTAACTCCGGCGGCCCGCTGATCGACGCCAACGGCAAGGTGATTGGCATCACCAGCCAGATCCTGACCGGAAGCAACAGCGAACAGGCCGGCAGCATCGGCATCGGCTTTGCCATCCCGATCGACACCGCCCGCTCGGTCGCCGATCAGATCATCGCGACCGGCCACGCCCAGCACCCCTATGTTGGAGTCAAGGGTCTTGCCCTGACCCCCGCGCTGGCACAGGCTCTGCACATCTCGACCCAGCACGGATTCTTGGTCGAGGAGGTAACCGCCGG
Organism: uncultured Actinomycetes bacterium; assembly: GCA_963729195.1. Taxonomy (GTDB): domain Bacteria; phylum Actinomycetota; class Thermoleophilia; order Gaiellales; family JAICJC01; genus CAVPTL01. Next base: position 22,819 of record CAVSNF010000034.1, on the reverse strand, counting down.
ATCGCCCGCCGAGCAGGCAGGCCTGCAGGGTGGCACCACCTCCGCCAGCGTCGGCGGTTCGAGCATCAAGCTGGGCGGCGACATCATCACTTCGATCGAGGGACACCAGATCAACGACTTCAACGATCTGTACGACACGATCGCCTCGCACAAGCCGGGCGACACGCTCACCCTCTCCGTGATCCACGACGGCCAGACCCGCGACGTGCAGGTCACGCTCGCAGATCGTCCCACCAGCTAGCTCAACCAGCTCCAGATCACCGACCGGATAACCGCCGGCCCCAACCGTAAATCACGGGGCCGGTGGGAGTCTGGACGCCAAAGACGCGCGCCTTAGGGCGCGCCTGCCGGGGCCCCACCCCACCTGCCAATGGGGTCCCGGCATCTTTCTTTCTCGGTGAATAAAAGGTGCCTGGCACCTTTTATTCACCTAAATCACCTCCACTATTACGTCGTCAACGTGATCAAGGCGTTCGCGGACGACGTCCTCGATGCGGCTGGCCAGCTCGTGCGAATCACGCACCGTCATGCTTGGCGCCCCGTGCACCGAGGTCACCACCAGCAGTCGCTCGGCCTGGCGGTAGACCACCACCTCGGCTCCCTCACCTGCCACCGAACGCACCGCCTGCTCGGCGACCGCAAGCACCTCGGGCTCGACGTTGGTCACCTCCCGGGCCGGTTGGGCATCGGGAAGCGACGGCTCGACGTGGGCGAACACCCGGGCGACACCGATCTCGCGGCGAATCTCCTGCTTGAGCCGGCCCACCACCTCGGCGGCCTCGGACAGCGGCGTGCCCTCGGGCAGGCGTACGTGCAACGTGACCGCCTGGCCGTCGGGTTGCTCCAGCACCGTGATGTTGTGCGTCTCGACCACGCCGGGCACCCTCAGGGCCGCGGCCGCGATGCGGTCGTTGGCACGCTCGGCAACCGCGTCGGGCTCGGCGTGCACCACCACCTGGGCGCGGCCCAGCTCGTCAATCACCGCCTGCTCCACCAGATCCATGGTGTCATGCGAGCGCTCCAGGCCGGCCAGCCGGGATATCCCGATCACGACCTCGACGAAGCTCTCGCCACCGGCCTCGCGCACCCGCACCGAGCGCACCGCCGTCACCCCCGGTACGGACAGCGCGGCCTGCTCGACTCGGCCGGCGGTACCGGTCGGCGCCCGGTCCATGAGCACCTCAATGTTGATCCAGGCCAGCCGGGCCGCGCCCGCGAGCACGATCACCGAGACGAAAATCGCAGCCACCGAGTCGCCGCCCTGAACACCGAAGGCGACCAGGATCAGGCCCGCCAGCACCGCCAGGCTGCCCACAAAGTCCGATGCGAAGTGAGCGGCGTTTGCCAGCAGCGCCGCGTTGTGCTCGGCTCTGCCCACCCGCAGCGACGCAGCCGAACGGCCGGCGTCGACCACCAGTACCACGCCCATCAGGACGAACGCATACCAGGTGGCAGACACCGCGGTCGACCCGTCGATCAACCGGGTGGTCGCCTCGATTGCGATCCACACGGCGACCCCGGCCAGGATCGCCGCCTCCGCCAGCGCCGACAGATGCTGGGCCTTACCGTGACCATAGGGATGCTCCGGATCAGCGGGTCGTTCGGCAACCCCAACCGCATATACGGTCAACAGGGCGGCAACAGCATCGATGCCGGAATGGGCAGCTTCGGCCAGGATGCCGAGGCTGCCCGTGGCGAGTCCGACCAGGAGCTTTGCCAGCGCCAGAACCAGCGCGCCGACCAGGGACACCAACGCCGTTCGGCGCGCGGTTGACATGAGGAGTATTGTACGAACCTCGCTGGTGACATTCGGCTCCTAAACGAATGGAAACAGGGGGACCCCCGTGGCCGCCACACACGGAACCACCCAAACTGAACGCACGCAGGTGCGCTGCATGGTCGTTGACGATCACGCCGCCGTGCGCGAGGGCGTCAAGATGATCCTCGCCCGGGATCGTGAGATCACCGTGATCGGCGAGAGTGGCAGCGGCACCGGAGCCATCGAGATGGCAGGCAGACGCCGCCCCGACGTGGTGGTGATGGACGTCCGCATGGAGGGCATGGACGGATTCGAGGCCACCCGGAAAATCATGGCCGAGTACCCCGACATCGCGGTAATCCTTTACACCGCCCACGGCGAACGAGGTCTGCTGGCCGAGGGCCTCGATTGCGGCGCCCGCGGATACGTGCTCAAGGACGCACCGCCCGACGACATCGTCCGGGCCGTCAAGCGAGTGGCCGAGGGCGGGGCCTACGTCGATCCCACACTGGCGTCGGAGCTGGTCAGCCCCAAGGCGACCGAGCGGCTGCCGGCGTTGTCGGCTCGCGAACGCGAGATCCTGGGGCTGCTGGCAGACGGAAACTCGAACCCCGAAATCGCTGCAAAGCTCTTCATCAGCCCCGAGACCGTTCGCACCCACGTACGCAACGCGATGGCCAAGCTCGAGGCGGACACGCGCACGCAAGCAGTGGCACTGGCCTTGCGCTATGCCCTCATCGACTGAGCGGCGAGAGCTGGCCGAGCGGCTGCACGACGGTCCGCAACAGTACGTCACGGCGATCCGGCTGCTGGCCGACGCCGCCCGCAAGGCGCTCGACGCCGATGACCCAGACGCGGCCCGGCGCTCACTCAACCGGATCGCCGCCGCGGCCGACGACCTCGCCGAAAACCTCCGCACCGAGGTCACGCGGCTCCGCGACGACGACGCGCCGGGATAATGCCGGCGTGACCGTTGCCGTGATCGGCCATACCGGGTGGGATGTGGTTGCCACGACCGCCGGAACCACCGCGCCCCGACTCGGCGGAACACCGCTGTACGCCGCCCGGGCACTTCGCGCGGTCGGAGCCGAGCCGGTGGTAATCACCAAGGGCGCGGAGCTTGCAGGCGCGATCGTGCTGCCCTCGACCACCACGTTCGAATCGATCCTGGTGCACTCGGCCGGCCACACCGAGCAGCGGCTGGCCTCGGTCGGTGAGCCCTTCACCGCCGAGCAGGCGCGGCGTGACCTGCTGCCCGCCCTCAAGGGCTGTGACTGGGTGATCCTCGGCGGCCAGTGCTCCACCGACTTTCCGCCCGAGACGATCGCGGTGTTGGCCGAAGCCGGACTGCACGTGTGTGTGGACGGTCAGGGGCTGGCCAGGGGACCAGACCCCGGTCCGCTTCGGCTGCGTCCGTTTGCGCCCGCAGCGGTGTCGGGCGCGTCGCTCCTGAAACTCAGCCGCGCCGAGGCTGTGGCCGTCTGTGGCGGGCTGGATCCCCCTTCGCTCCTGTCGCTGGGGGTGCCGGAAGTGGCCCTGACGCTGGGTGTGGAAGGCTCGGTGGTGGTCACCGCGGAGCAGACCCACGCGTCCGGCTCCAACGGCGCGGTCTTCGAGGATCCCACCGGGGCCGGCGACTCCTGGCTGGCCGTCTATGTCTTGGAGCGGTCGCGGGGCAGCGCCCCCGCAGTCGCCGCAGCAGTCGCCGGAGCGGCCGTTGACCGTCTGTACGGCCCGCCGAATTAGTCTCACGGCGTGACTCGAAACCCCGTATTGTTTCTGCGGGCCTTCCACCCTGCGAGTTATGGACACCGACATCAAGATTGTGATTGCCGAGGACAACACACTCCTGCGGGGTGTCCTGCGGGATGCTCTGGAAGAGGCCGGGATGCAGGTGGTGGGCGAGGCCGGGGACGGCGCGGAGGCGCTGACGATGGCCGAGAACAGCCGCCCCGACGTGGTGGTCATGGACATGCGTATGCCCAACGTGGACGGCATCGAGGCCACCCAGCGAATCGCGAGTTCGAGCTGGGCGATGCCGGTGGTGGTGCTGTCAGCCTACGACGAGCCGCAGATGATCGAGGCGGCTCTCGCCGCCGGAGCATCCAACTGCCTCAAAAAGGGCGTCGGCCTCGATGAGCTAGTCGACGCCATTCGCAACGCGCACCTGGGAGCCTGATCCGAGCATGCGGCTGTGCTTGATGATCGAGGGCCAGGAGAACGTCACCTGGGACCAATGGCTGGCGTTGGCCGACGCTGCCGAACGCACCGGTCTGGACGGATTGTTTCGCTCGGATCACTACCTGTCGGGGGACGGCCGGATCGGTCGTGGCTCGCTCGATGCTTGGACAACGCTTGCGGGAATCGCGGCCCACACGTCCCGCATCCGCCTGGGGACGATGGTCTCGCCGGTCACGTTTCGCCTGCCGTCGGTGCTCGCCCAGAGCGCCACCACGGTCGACCACATCTCCGGCGGCCGAGTCGAAGTCGGATTCGGTGCCGGCTGGTACCAGCTGGAGCACGAGGCGTTCGGGTTCCCATTCCCCGCGCTGGGGGCGCGCATGGACATGCTGGCCGAGCAACTCGAGATCGCAACACGCCAGTGGACGGAGGACGAATTCTCGTTCCAGGGCGCCCATTACCAGCTCGACCGCTGTCCGTCGCTGCCCAAGCCAGTACAACAGCCGCATCCCCCGGTGATCATCGGCGGGCACGGCAAACCGCGCTCGGTCGCGCTGGCCGCGCGGTTCGCGCAGGAGTACAACGTGTTCTCCGTCGACCTGGACGAGTGCAGGACGCTGCGCGATCGGCTCGACCGGGCCTGCGAGGCAGTCGGCCGAGATCCGGCGACGCTGCCGCTCTCGGTGACCGAGACCACCGTGATCGGTTCACACGCCGGTGAAGTCGACCGGCGTCTGGACGACCTGGCAGCCTTGGAGCCGGGCGGCCCGAGCGGGGCCGAACTGCTGCAGCGCCATCGCAGCGAGTGGATCGTCGGCACCACCGACGAGGTGTCACAGCAGCTGCACCGGCTGGCCGAGGTAGGGGTGGAGCGGGTGATGTTCCAGCATCTGTGCCACACTGACCTGGAGATGGTCGAGCTGATCGGAGACGAACTGGTGGCGGAGCTGACAACCGTATGATTGAGCTTCCGCCCGGAGCGATCGCGCTACTCAAGGCGCCGTTGATCGCCCATCTGGCAACCCTCAATCGCGACGGCTCAATCCAGATCACGCCGCTGTGGATCCATGTGGAGGACGGCTACCCGGTGTTCAACACCGCTGCCGGCCGGGTCAAGGACCGCAACCTTCAGCGCGACCCACGCTGCACCATCGAGATCACGTCAGACGAGGACACCGAGCACTACGTCGAGATCCGCGGCCGGGCGGAGCGGCGGGAGGACGACGATGACGCTGTCCACGCTGACGAGCTCGCCTTCAAGTACGAGGGTGAGCCGTTCCGCGATCTCGAACCCGGCGAGCGCCGCGTGAAGTGGTACATCACCCCCGAGCGCGTCCTCGGCCCTGCCGCTGAATAATTGGTGCCAGGCACCAATTATTCACGTCGGGGCGTGTGTGGTGAATAACGGTGCCTGGCACCGTTATTCACGACAGGCGCCCTGAGGCGCAGGACGCGGTGGTTCTGGCAAGGATCGAGCGAGCGGGCGGAGCGGAGGCGTGGCAAAGCCACGTTGAGCACCGCACCGCCGCGTGGGACGCCGCCAGAACCGCCGCGGACCAGCCTCAGCCCCAACGTTGACGCAACAGCGGGAGGACTTCGGCGCTGAAGAGTTTGAGGAAGCGTTCCTGGTCGGGGGCGGGGCTGTGGAAGATCAGGTGGCGGAAGCCCATGTCCACGTAGGCGCCGATCCGCTCGGCCTGCTCCTCGGGGTCGCCCGAGACGATGAACCGGCTCTCGGCGTGCACGTCGGGGCCGGCGGCCAGCTGCTCCAGCTCGATCGGGTCGTGCACCCCCTGCTTGGCCTCGGCCGGCAGCGCCAGCGGCGCCCAGAATGCGCACTCGGCCACCGCCCGCTCGTGATCGCGCTCGTAGGAGACCTTCACCTCGAGCAGCTTCTCCAGCTCAGCCGGATCACGCCCCGCCTTGGCGGCACCCTCGGCCACCGCCGGTAGCAGCGTCTCGGTGTACAGCTCCGGTGGCTTGCCGCTGGTGGTGATGAAACCGTCGCCGGCCCGGCCGACAAAGCGCGCCGCCCGCGGGCCGGCCGCGGCAATCAGAATCGGAATCAGCTCGTCCGGGCGGTCGTACACAGTCGCCCGCTGAGTCGTGTAGTACTCACCCTCGTAGCTGACCCGATCCTCCGTCCACAGCAGCCTGATCAGCTCGATCGCCTCCTCCAGCCGGCGCAGCCGCTCCTTGAACCCCGGCCACTCGATGCCCAGCGGCGGCACCTCGTTCATCGACTCACCGGTGCCGACCCCGAGGAAGATCCGGCCGGGCGCAAAGCAGCCGAGGGTCGCGAATGCCTGGGCCACCATCGAGGGATGGAAACGCATCGTCGGGGTGCTGACGCTGGTGCCGATCCTGATCCGCTCACTCCCGGCCGCCAGCGCGCCCAGCCACGGCAATGCGGCCGGCGAGTGACCTCCGGTGTGGCGGAAGGGCTGAAAATGGTCGGAGATCGCGACCGAGTCGAACCCTTCGCGCTCGGCCGCGAGCGCGAATCGCAGCAGCTCGACCGGCGCGAACTGCTCGGCCGAAGCCTTGTAGCCCAGGGTGATCACGGGCGGCACTCTACCTGTGGGCTCTACCATGCCGACCATGACGACCGCCGTACTGATCGGGCTGAAACGGCTCGATGATGCCAAGACCCGGCTTTCACCCCAGCTGACCGCCGATGGCCGGCGGGCACTGATGCGCACCATGCTCGAGCGGGTCGCGACCGCGGCTCGCGAGGCCGATATCGGGCCGGTGACGTTGGTCAGCTCCGACCCGGGGGCGGTCGAGCTCGCGGCCGATCTCGGTGTCGGCTACCAGGACGACGGCGGGCTGGCCTGGAACAGCGGGCTGGTGCACGCGCTGGTCGCGCTCACCCCGGCGCCGGACGCGGTGCTGTACCTCGCCGGCGACCTGCCGCTGGTGACCGCGGCCGAACTGCGGGCGCTGCGCGACGCTGCCCCGGCCTCGGGGGTGGTGGTTGCCCGCGCCCACGACGGCGGCACCAACGCCCTGTGGGTGTCTCCGGCCACGGCGCTTCAGCCGAACTTTGGTGAGGTCTCAAGCGCCCAGCTGCACCTGCAGCGAGCGGCGGCGGCCGAGTTGCCCGCCGTACTCGTGGATCTCCCCGGGCTGGCACTGGACGTGGATACGCCCGAGGACGCCCGGCGAGCCGGCCTGTTAGATGAAGAGGTCGCGCTCGGACTCTCGGATCAGCTCCCGGGCTGACCCCTCGCCCTGCGCTTCGAACCCACGGATCAGCGCGGCCGGAGCACGTTCCAGCTTTCCCATCACCAGGTCGGCGGCAGCGGCCAGCTCGTCGGCGATCGCGATCTGGGTGGTGCGCAGCTCATACCCGTTGGGGTCGATCTGACCCTGCAGCCCGAGCAGCGGCGCGAGCCCACTGACACCGATCGCCGTTCCCACGATCCCGTTTCGCAACGGACGGCCCATGGTGTCGGCCACGATCACCGCCAGGTCGTGGCCGGTGTGCACTCGCAGCGATTCCCGCACAGTGTCCGCCGACCGATCGGGGTCGACCGGCAGCAGCACCGCCATGTCGGGGCCGGGTGCGTTCGACCGGTCGATACCGGCGCTGGCGCAGATGAACCCGTGATGGGTCTCGGCGATCACCAGCGACCCTCGCCGGCGCACGATCCGGCGGCTCTCGCGCAGCACCAGCTCGAGCTGGCGGGGGTCGCCGTCCTCTCCGGCCAGCTCGATCGCCCGGGGCGACGGAACCACCTCGGCCAAGTCGACCACCCGGCCCTCCGCTTTGGCCACCGCCTTGTGTGCGATCACGATCACGTCACCCGACTCGAGCGGGGGCGCCGCCGCCACGACCAACCCGGCCAGATCGGCCCCCTCGGCGATCTCACCGGACAGCACCAGCGGCGTGATCTGAAGCGTCACGCGAGCTCGATCCCGGCGGCACCCAGCGCCACCCGCGCAAGCTCGGCCCGGGTTTGCGGGTCGCGCATGACCGTTTCGGTCACCACCGCCCGCACCCCCCCGGCCTCGATCGCCGCGGCCACGTCACGATCGGCGGTGTCAATCACGATCGCGTCGATCAGCCCGCGATAGCAGGCGGCCACCCCCGCGGGGGAGACCTGATGTCCCAGTGATCGCATCATGTCGGCGGCAGGCCCGCGCAGGGCCGCACCCGCCACGATCGGGCTGACCGCAACGCACGGCACGGTGCGAGCCTCGAGCGCCGCGCGCACGCCGGGCACGGCCAAAATCGGCTCGATCGAGATCAAGGGGTTGGATGGGGCGATCACGATGGCGCGCGCATCGGTCAGGGCCTCGATCACCCCGGGGCCCGGCCGGGCCGAGTCGGCACCGTCGTAGCGCAGACCGGTGACCGTGTCGCTGTGATGGCGACCGACGTAATAGGTCTGGAAGTCGAGTTCGCCGGCGGCAGTCGCCACCATCGTTCGCAACCGGTCATCGGTGCTCGGCAGCAGCCGCAGCTCCAGCCCCAGCGCCGCGGACAGCTCCGCGGTGACAGCACTGAGCGGCTCACCCAGCCGCAACCGCTCGGTGCGGGCCAGATGCAGGCCAATGTCCAGGTCGCCCAGCCAAAACCAGGCCGGGGCGCCCAACTCGCGGGCGCGTTCCAGCGCCCGGGCGCTGTCGCCGCGCACGCCCCAGCCCTTCTGCTCGTCGATCCAGCCGGTGAGCGTGTACAGCACCGTGTCCAGATCGGGGGAGACGTGCAGGCCGTAGATCTCGAGATCGTCGCCGACGTTGCCGACGGCGGTGACATCGGTGGCCGGCACGACGTCCACCACGCCCTGGAGGAAGCGTGCGGCGCCCACCCCACCCGCGAGCACCGTGATCGGTCTGACGTCCATGGATGCGTATCATGCCGCCGAGCGCTCGATGACGACCCACCCCTCCTCCAAATCGTTCACCTCCGGCTTGGCGATTCGCTACGCCCCACTCGCCGGGATCTTCCTGGTGGCCGCCGGCGCAGCGCTTTGGGGAACCGATGGGGCGCTGCGCCAGCCACTGGTCGATACCTGGTCGCCGTGGACGATCGTGTTGTACGAGCACGTGATCCTGGTGGCCTGTGTGGCCGCGTTCGTAATGCGCCACCGAGAGCAGCTGAAAAAGCTCGACCGGATGGGCTGGCTGTCGCTGATCGTGATCGCCTGGGGCGGGTCGGCGCTGGCCACACTGGCATTCACCACCGCGTTCGAGTACGGCAACCCAAACGTCGTGGTGCTGCTGCAAAAGACCCAGCCGCTATGGGCGATCGCGGCCGCAGCGATCGTGGTCAGAGAGGTGCCACGACCGCTGATCATCGTCGTGTTCGTGCCGGCGGCGATCGGCACCTATCTGCTGTCGTTCGGCTGGACGGCACCCGCCGAGGGCTTCTCGGACAACCGCGGCAAGGCGGCACTCTTGGCTCTGGTGGCCGCGGCGCTGTGGGGATCGGCCACCGCCTTCGGCCGGCGCGCCCTGCGCCAGATCGATTCCAACATGGTCACGAGTATGCGGTTCGTGCTGGCGCTGCCGTTCCTGATGTTCCTGGTTGTGGTGCGCGGCGGCGGCGAGCTGACACCACCCGCGACCAGTGGTGGAGACTGGCTGCGGCTGCTGCTGCTCGCACTGTTCCCAGGGTTATTGGCACTGCTGCTGTACTACCGCGGACTGCGAACCACGCCGGCACCGGTGGCGACCTTCGCCGAGCTGGCGTTCCCCGCGACGGCACTGGTCGTGAACTACCTGTACCTCGGAGTCACCATCGATTTCTGGCAGTACGTGGGCCTGGTGGTGCTGTGGGTGACCATCGCCGCACTGCACCTGATTCCGGTACGAATGCCGGTCAGGCCGACCGTGAGTCGCGCCACGCCAGCAACTTCGGCAGCAAGCTGAGATCCCAGTCGGGCCCACCCGTGGGCATGATCAAATGGGTGATACCGGCCGCCACGTAGGCATCGAGCAGGGCCGGGTCGGCAGTTTTGATGCCCGCGATCGAGCGCTCGATCTCACCGGGGTCGCGGCCCAGCCTGCGGCAGTGCCGATCCAGCACCTCACACTTGTGGCGGGCGGTGTCGGGATCGCCGAACCCGGTCCAGATGTCGGCGTACTGGGCGGTGATGCGCAGCGTCACCTGCTCGCCGCCGCCCCCGATCATGATCGGGATCCGCGTGCCCTGCACCGGCGCAGGATTCAGCTTCGACCAGCGCTCCAAGATCACCGGCAGGGCGGCGTCCAACGCCCGCAGGCGGTCACCGGCCGTCCCGAACTCATACCCGTACTGGTCGTAATCGCGCTCGAACCAGCCCGAACCGATGCCGAAGATCAGGCGGCCGCCGGAGATGTGGTCGACGGTGCGGGCCATGTCGGCCAGCAGGTTTGGGTTGCGGTAGGAGTTGCACGTCACCAACGGTCCGAACCGGATCCGTTCGGTCCGCTCCGCCATCGCCGCCAGCAGCGTCCAGCCCTCGAAGTGCGGGCCATCGCGATCGTCGTACAGCGGGTAGAAGTGATCCCACGTGTGGAGCGTGTCGGCGGTGGACTCGTCAACCCGCCGCCAGGCGTCACGCATGTGCTCGATGGTGCCCTGCTGAGGTTGCAGCTGGACACCGATCTTGATGGGAAAGTCAGCCATCACCGGGCAGTGTAGTGATCGATTTCAGGAGCGCGAGTCGCGCCATGCGAGCAGGCGCCGCAAGGTGTCGAGATCCCAGTCGGGGCCTGACAGCGGCAGAATCATGTGGGTCACGCCGAGCGCCAGATAGGCGTCCAGGTCAGACTCGGTGGCGGTCTGCAGATCGGTCACCGAACGCTCGATCTCGGCCGGGTCGCGGCCGACCCGCTCACACCAGCGGTCGAGCACCTGAGACTTGTGCCGGATCTCTTCCGGCTCACCGAAGAAGTTCCAGATGTCGGCGTACTCGGCCACGATCCGCAGCGTCAGCTGCTCCCCACCGCCCCCGATCATGATCGGGATGCGATCCTGCACCGGCGGTGGGTTGAGCTTGGCCAGCCGCTCGAGCATCACCGGCATGGCCGCGTCCAGATCGCGCAGCCGCCCCGCAGTGGTGAGGAAGTCGTAGCCGTACTCCTGGTAGTCGCGCTCGAACCACCCCGATCCCAGTCCCAGGATCAACCGCCCGTCGGAGATGTGGTCGACGGTGCGGGCCATGTCAGCCAGCAGGTTGGGGTTGCGGTAGGAGTTGCACGTCACCAGCGGGCCGAACCGGATCGTCTGGGTGACCTCGGCCATCGCCGCCAACGATGTCCAGCACTCGTAGTGGGCGCCGTCGGGGTCGCCCTCGAGCGGGAAGAAGTGATCCCAGTTGAAGATTGTGTCAGCACCCATCTGCTCGATCCGCTGCCAGATGTCGCGCAGCTCCGCGTAGGACACGTGCTGCGGCTCGACCTGGACTCCTACGCGAATTGGGAACGGCATCTGGGGCGAGAGTGTAGGTGGGTAGGATGTTGGACGTGGCATTCCAGATCGACACCAGCACCGAATTCGGACAGCGGGTCGCCCGGCGGCTGGACTCGGACGTGATCGGGTGGCTGACCACGGTCAGCCCGGCCGGCGTGCCCGTGCCCAGCCCGATCTGGTTTCTGTGGGACGGAGAGTCGTTTCTGATCTACAGCCAGCCCGACGTGCCCAAGCTCCGCAACGTCGCGGCCAATCCCAACGTGACCCTGCATCTGGAGGGAGACGCCGCCGGCGACGACATCGTGATCATCACCGGCACCGCAGCCGTCAGCCAGGATCCGCCGGCTCACCAGGTACCTCAGTACATCGCCAAGTACGCGCGCAGCATCGCCGGGTACTCGTGGACGGACGAGCAGTTCGCCGCCGACTACGCGGTGCCGTTGCGGGTCACCCCGGTGCGCCTGCGAGGTCACTGACCAGAACTCGGTGCTAATCTTCCGTAGACGTAAGCTTTATGGCGGAGACAAGCACCACAGTTGAGACGTTTCGGATCGGCGAGCTGGCACGCCGAGTCGGTGCCACACCTCGCACCGTGCGCTACTACGAGCAGCTGGGATTGCTGCCCGATCGGGATCGTGAGCGGGGAACCCACCGTCTGTACGACGCTGCCGACGAAGCCGAGTTGCGCGAGCTGATTCGGATCCGCGACCTGCTGGGTCTGTCGCTGCAGGAGTTGCTGGCGTGGTCGAATGCCGCCAAGGCTCGAGCCGGCCTGCGTGAGCGATGGCACCACGACCACCCCGACCCGCAGGAGCAGCTCGAGATCGCAGGGGAGTCGCTGGGGCACATCGACACCCAGCTGGAGCTGGTGCGCAGCCGCCGGGTGGCGCTGGAGCAGCTCGAGGACGAACTGGTCACCACCAGGCGAGTCGTGCGCTCGATTCTGGCGGGTGGCGACGAGACGGAATGAGCCACGGCGATCGGTACAAGTGGGTGGCGCTGTCCAACACAACCATCGGCATGCTGATGGCGACGATCAACTCGTCGATCGTGCTGATCGCGCTGCCCGACATCTTTCGCGGCATCAACCTCAACCCGCTGGAGCCGGGCAACACCATCTACCTGCTGTGGATGATGATGGGTTTCATGGTCTCGACCGCCGTGCTGGTGGTCAGCTTCGGCCGCGTCGGAGATATGTACGGGCGGGTGCGGATGTTCAACATCGGCTTTGCGATCTTCACGGTGTGCTCGATCCTGCTGTCGCTGACCTGGCTGGAGGGCACCGCGGCGGCCAAGTGGATGATCGCGATGCGGATCGGCCAGGGAGTGGGCGGAGCGCTTCTGATCGGCAACTCGTCGGCGATCCTGACCGACGCCTTCCCGCAGGACGAGCGGGGTCTGGCGCTCGGCATCAACGCCGTGGCGGCCATCGCCGGGGCCTTCATCGGCCTGGTTCTGGGCGGGATCCTCGGTCCCATCTCGTGGCGGCTGGTGTTCCTGGTGTCGGTGCCGGCCGGGGTGGTGGGCACGTTATGGTCGTACTGGAAGCTGGAGGAGCGCGGCCACCGCCACCCGGCCAAGATCGACTGGTGGGGCAACCTCACCTTCGGCATCGGCCTGATCCTGGTGCTGGTCTCGATCACGCTTGCGATCCAGCCGTACGGCGGCCACGTGATGGGGTGGACGAATCCCCAAGTGGTGGCCGAGCTGATCACCGGCCTGGTGCTGCTGGTGGCCTTCGTGTGGATCGAGCTGCGGGTGCCCGACCCGATGTTCCGGCTGGGACTGTTTCGCATCCGCGCGTTTACCGCGGGCAGCATCGCGAGCTTCCTGGCGTCGCTCGGCCGGGGCGGGCTGATGTTCATGCTGATCATTTGGCTGCAGGGGATCTGGCTGCCGCTGCATGGCTACAGCTTCGAGCAGACCCCGCTTTGGGCGGGCATCTACATGCTGCCGCTGACGGTGGGATTCCTGGTGGCAGGGCCGACCTCCGGATATCTGTCCGACCGGTTCGGAGCGCGTCCGTTCGCGACCGGCGGAATGCTGATGGCGGCCGCCTCGTTCCTCGCGTTGGAACTGCTGCCGGTGGACTTCCGGTATGAGTGGTTCGCCACCTTCCTGCTCCTGATCGGGCTGGCGATGGGGCTCTTCTCCTCACCCAACCAGACCGGGATCATGAACAGCCTGCCGGCCAACCGCCGCGGCGTGGGCTCGGGCATGGCCGCCACCTTCCAGAACTCCGCGATGGTGCTCTCGATCGGGATCTTCTTCACGCTGATGGTGGTCGGCCTCAGCGGGACGCTGCCGGGAGCGATGTACGACGGGCTCACCGCCCAGGGAGTACCACCGGCCGACGCGCTGCGCATCTCGCACCTGCCGCCGGTGGGGGTGTTGTTCGCCTCGTTCCTTGGCTACAACCCGATCAAGGAGCTGCTGGGACCGCACGTGCTGCACAACCTGTCGCACGGCCAAGCGGCATATCTGACCGGTCGAAGCTTCTTCCCCGGTCTGATCTCAAAGCCGTTTGCAAACGGGCTGCACGCGGCGTTTGACTTCGCCATCGTGGCCTGCCTGATCGCCGCCGCAGCCTCGTGGCTGCGCGGCGGCAAGTACGTCAATCAGGAAGGCATGCCCGAACACATCACCCAGATCGAGTCGGTCGACGGTGCCGAGCTGGCGCTGGCGGGCGAGGGCGACTAGCCACCAGCCTCTGACCGCTACTCGGTCGAGATGAACACGCTCTTGAGCTCGGTGTTGTGCTCGAGCGCGTGCATTCCCAGCTCCTTGCCGATGCCTGACTGCTTGTAGCCGCCGAACGGCATTTGCACGAACACGCTGGAGTTGGTGTTGACGCCGAGCACTCCGGCGCGCAGCGCCCGAGCGACCCGCAGCTGACGGGCGCCGTCGCGCGTCCATAGCGAGCCCGAGAGCCCATAGCTGGTGTCGTTGGCCAGGCGAATGGCCTCCGCCTCGTCGCGGAACCCGATCACGGACACGACTGGGCCGAAGATCTCCTCGCGGGCGACGGTCATATCGTTGGTGGCGCCGTCCAGCACCGTCGGCCGCAGGAAATAGCCGGCCTCCAGAGCACCGCCGGGGCGTTCACCGCCGGTCACAATCCGGGCGCCCTCGTCCACCCCACGGGCGATGTAGCCCTCCACGGTGTCGCGCTGACCGGCCGAGATCATCGGACCGACCTGCGTCTCGGGATCCTCAGGCATGCCCACCCGAATCGCAGCGGTGGTGGCCGCATAGCGCTCCACCACCTCGTCCTTGACCGACTCCTCGACCAGCAGCCGTGATCGCGCGCAACAGTCCTGGCCGCAGTTTTCGAACACCGCGAACGGAGCCATCGCGCCGACCTTCTCGAGGTCAGCATCGGCGAACACCACGCAGGCCGATTTGCCGCCCAGCTCGAGCGTCACCCGCTTGATCGTGCCCGCCGCGCGGCGGGCGATCTCGGCCCCCACCTCGGTCGATCCGGTGAACCCGATCTTGCCCACCAGGGGGTGCTCCACAAGCGTATTGCCGACCTTCGACCCGGGCCCCGGGATCACGTTCAAAACGCCCTCGGGGATGCCCGCCTCCAGTGCCAGCTCGCCGTAGCGAAGCGCCGTCAGCGGCGTCAGCGATGCCGGCTTCAGCACCACCGTGTTGCCGGCCGCCATCGCCGGGGCGGTCTTCCAGTTGGCGATGTTCAGGGGAAAGTTCCAGGGCGTGATCAGACCCACGACGCCGATCGGCTCGCGGAAGGTCATGGCCACGCCGTTGCGCTCGACCGGAACCGTATTGCCGAAGAACTTGTCGACGGCCCCGGCGTAGTAGCGAATAACGTCCACAATCATGCCCAGCTGGCCACGGGCATCGGAGATCGGCATGCCCACGTTGCGGGACTCGAGCTGCGCCAGCTCCTCGGCGTGCTCCTCGACCACGTTGGCAAACCGATGCATGTGCCGTCCGCGAGTCACCGGCGACAGTGCCCCCCAGCTCTCATAGGCATTCGCAGCCGCCTCGACGGCGCGGTTGACATCCTCGCTGCCGGCCTCCGACACCGTCGCCAGCGGGATCCCCAGTGCAGGATCGGTGACCTCGAAGGTGCGTCCCTCAGCCGAGGGAATCCGCTCGCCCCCCACCACAAGTTGCTCAACTGTCGTCGTACTCATGCCGTCGCCCTCCTTCGATCTCGTGCGCGCGCCACCAACTCCTGAAACAGCGGCGCCCCGCCTTCGTCGCTCTCCTCGGGATGCCACAGCACCCCCACCGTGAAACGCATGTTGGGATCCTCGACCGCCTCCACCGAGCCGTCATCGGCCACTGCCGCCACCCGCAGGCCGGCACCGATGCGATCGGGCGCCTGATGGTGAAAGGAGTGGGTGGTGGCCTCCGGGCCGAGCAGCGAGGCAAGCGTGGTGCCCGCCTCGATCCGCACCGTGTGCTCGGCAAAACGACCGGGCTCGCCGCGGTGCATCGCCGCGTCGGCCGAGACGTCGGGCAGGTGCTGGTGCAGGTCGCCGCCGCGGACGATGTTGAGCAGCTGCATCCCCCGGCAGATGGCGAGCATCGGCAATGCCCGCTCGAGCGCGACCCGCATCAACGCCAGCTCGGAATCGTCTCGGTGGCGATAGAGGCCGACAGTCTCGGCATGCGCCGGCTGGCCGTACACGTCGGGATCGATGTCGGAGCCGCCGGTGAAGACGATCCCGTCCAGCGTCTCCAGCACCTGCTCGACGCCCTCCATGGGAGGGATCACGATCGGCAGCCCGCCCGCATTCAGCACCGACCGGGTGTAGGTACTGGGCACCATCACCGTCTCCACGCCCGACCAATGCCCGAACGACGCGGGCACCTCGTAGGCGGTCACGCCGATCAGCGGACGGTTGCGATCCATACCGCAAGCAGTATATGAATGGACGACCTATCCACCATCAGGGAGTGCGGGATGCTGACGCTGCAGGAACTGGAAGCGGACGTCCGGTCGGGGGAGATCGACACCGTGCTGCTGGTAATGACCGACATGCAGGGTCGGCTCATGGGCAAGCGCGTGCACGCCCCGTTCTTCGTGGACGAGATCGCCGATCACGGCGCCGAAGGCTGCTACTACCTGCTGACCGTAGACGTCGACATGAACACCGTGCAGGGCTACGGCATGGGGTCGTGGGACACGGGCTACGGCGACTTCGTGTTCAAGCCGGACTTCGCGACCCTGCGCCGAGTGCCCTGGCTCGAGCGCACCGCGCTGGTGATCGCCGATCTCGAGTGGCAAGACGGCCGCCCGGTGGTGGCCTCACCGCGGCAGATCCTGCGCCGCCAGCTGGAGCGGCTGGCGGAGCGGGGCTGGACCGCCAACATCGGGTCGGAACTGGAGTTCATCCTGTTTCGGGACACCTACGACCAGGCCCGGGCCAAGCACTACCGCGACCTCGACCCGGCCAACGCCTACAACGTCGACTACTCGATTTTCGGCACGACCACCGTCGAGGACGTGCTGCGACCGATCCGGCTGGGGATGGCCGGCGCCGGCATCACCGTGGAGGACGCCAAGGGAGAGTGCAACTTCGGCCAGCACGAGGTCAACTTCCGCTACTCCGACGCGCTGACGATGGCCGACAACCACACGGTGTACAAGAACGGCGCCAAGGAGATCGCCTGGCAGGAGGGCTATGCGCTCACGTTCATGGCCAAGTTCAACGAGCGCGAGGGCAACTCGTGCCATATTCACTGCAGCCTGTGGGACGAAGGGGGGAGCCTGTTCCCCGCAGCCGACGGCCACGGCTTGAGCGAGCTGGCCCAGCAATTCGTGGCCGGCCAGATCGCTGCCGGACGAGAGCTGACAGCCCTGCTTGCGCCCAACGTCAACTCGTACAAGCGCTTTGCCGCGGGATCGTTCGCACCGACCACGCTGGTGTGGGGCACCGACAACCGCACCTGCGCGCTGCGCGTGGTCGGCCATGGCCAGAGCATGCGTTTGGAGAACCGCTCGCCCGGGGCGGACTGCAATCCGTACGTGGCGTTCGCGGCCATCATCGCGGCGGGCCTCTACGGCATCGACAACAAGCTGGAGCTGGAAGCAGAGTTCACCGGGAGTGCCTACGAGGCACCGGACAAGCCCCGCATGCCGGCGGCCCTCCACGACGCCGCCGACCTGCTTGAAGGGTCACAGATCGCCCGCGAGGCGTTCAGCGACGAGGTGGTGGAGCACTACCTCCACTACGCCCGTACCGAACAGGCCGCCTTCGACTCAGCCGTGACCGACTGGGAACTCTTCCGCGGCTTCGAACGATTGTAAGTAACGGTGAATAACGGTGCCTGGCACCGTTATTCACCACCCGCGTCAATCGCGACTGGCGCCCTGAGGCGCAGGCCGTTGGGCCTGTGGCAAGGATCGAGCCGCGAGCGGAGCGCAGGCGTGGTAAAGCCACGTCGAGCACCGCACGCGGCGTGGGACGCCGCCACAGGCCCAACGGACCAGCCTCAGTGAATAAAAGGTGCCTGGCACCTTTTATTCACCCTTAAGTGGTCGAGCCCCCCGCTGACGTGGTGCTTGTCAGGCGGGGGGCTCGACGACGTGGTGCGCCGCCTTGTCAGCCACGATTATGCGGAAGGGCGCCGCTCGGGCCTGCGCAGACCGAGCTTCCGAACCAGCCGGCCGCGCCGCTCGGCGCGCCGCTGTCGGTTCCGCTCGTTGGCGAGGCGGGTGAAGTACTGCTCTTCTGTCTCGCGACCAAGAGAGTTCCTGCGATCTGAATGATTGTTGTAGTTTATTCTCATACCCTGATTATAGCACGGGTTTTATTGCCGTCAACCGTACATATACTACTACACGCGGGATTAACCTGAAGAAAATGTGGTAAACGACCCTCACCTTCAGGGGGTCGGCTGCCGATAGCGGGGGTGGACCCAGCCCTTTCTCAATTGTCGACAGGAACCCCCACATCTGCCCCTGAAACCCGCCGCCGGTCTCCTGCCGATCCGGTTGCGCTGCTGTGGCTGGTGGCGCTGGCGGCGCCCGCAATCGCGCTGCTGTTCATCACCATCGGCCTGGCCTACGGCCCTCGCAACTTCTACGACTTCCAGATCTTCTGGAACGCGGGCCAGGCGGTGCTCGACGGTGTCAGCCCCTACCCGGCGATCACCCACGACGCCCTCCGAAACCAGGATCAGTTCGTCTACCCCGCGCCGGCCGCCGTGGTGATGGTGCCGCTGGCGCTGCTTCCCTTGAGCGTGGCAGCCACGATCTTCATCGCCGCAAACATCGCCGCGGTGGTCGTGTCGCTGCGGCTGCTGGGAGTGCGCGACTGGCGCTGCTACGCCCTCGCCTTTTGCTCACTGGCCACCTTGCAGAGCGTGGTCATGGGCACGTTTACGCCGCTGCTCCTGGTGGGAGCTGCAATCGCCTGGCGGTATCGCGACCGCCGCTGGGTTACGGCGTCGGCAATCGCCGCCCTGGTGGTCGTGAAGCTCTTCCTGGCGCCCCTGGTCGTGTGGCTCTGGGTGACAGGACGGCGGACTGCGGCCGCAGCCTCGGTGGGGATCGCCGCCGCTGCAACCGTGATCGGCTGGGCGGTGATCGGATTTCACGGCTTCACCAGCTATCCCCATCTGCTCAGCGCGGTGTCGCAGATCGAGCAGCACAAGGGCTTTGCGATCACCGCCCTGACCGCCGCCGCCGGGCTGGGTACCGGCCCCGGCCGGATCGCGGCGATCGGGGTGACCGCGGCACTCTGTCTGCTCGCATGGCGACTCTCGAGCACCGCCGACGGCGATCGCAAGGCGTTCTCGGTGGCGATCGTTGCCGGGCTCGCGCTTTCACCGATCGTGTGGCTGAACTACTTCATGCTGCTGCTGCTGCCGCTGGGTCTACGCCGGCCGAGGTTGAGCCCGGTGTGGCTGGTGATGCTGACGCCGTGGGTGTTCGCCAACGCCAACACCGAGGCGCCGCTGTGGAAGGTGGCCGCGTTCATCGTCGCCGCCGCGGTGGTGCTGGTGGTCACGGTCAGCGACCGGTGGACGACGCCGGATGACCCCCAGGACGCTTCCCCGAGCCCGCCCGTCGAGGTCGAGGTGATCCGTCAGCGCGCCAGCTCGCGCATGACTTCGACCACCTGAACGCAGCCGAACTCGAGCGAGCGCAGATCGATCCGCTCGTCGCGTGAATGCATGCCCGAGCCACGCGCGCAGCCCAGCGCCACCGCCGGAATGCCCGCCGCCACCGCGGCGTTGGCATCGGTCGAACCGGATCCCAGCCGATCCGGGAGGCCCAGTCCGATGCGCAGCCTGCGCACAGCCTCGACCAGGGGATGCTCGGGCGATGTGCGACCGGCCGGCCGCCTGCCCACAGGCTGCAGCTCCAGCTGCAGCGGCGGATCAACCCGGAGCTGAGCGAGCAGCTCGGCGAACTCGTCCAGATCGTGCTCGACCAGCGAACGCCGCTCGGCGAGCAGCTCCGCTCGGGCGGCGATCGCGTTGACCGACTCGCCCCCAGAAATCGTCCCCACGTTGGCCGAGTGCGCAACCAGATCGGCGGCGATCCCGACCAGCGCATGCACGGCGCTGGGCGTCTCCCGATCCCACCACGAATGACCGCCCGGGCCGGTTACCACCACCCGCGCCCGCACGCTGCCGACGTGATCGATCATGACCTCGTCCAACCCGTGGCCCTCGAGTGCGATCACCGCCTGGGGATCGAGCGCCGCACACACCTGCCGGGCGCCCCGCAGGTCACCCAGACCTTCCTCGGCCACCGTGAACGCGATGGCAAGACCGGGCGGGAGATCGTGCATCTGCTCGACCGCCCACACCACCGCCATCACTGCAGCGGCATTGTCGCCGACCCCCGGCCCGACCAGATCACCGCCGTCCCGACGGATCTCGAGCACAGCATCAGAGCCGAAGACGGTGTCGACGTGGGCCATCACCAGCAGCCGGGGCCGCTCGGCGCCAAAGCGCCATACCAGGTTGCCGGCCTCGTCCACCGCCCGGTCGCCGGGAATACCCTGCAGCCGCTCAGCGAGCCAGTCGATCCGCTGCCGCTCGGCGCCGGTGGGCGCCGGGATCGAGGCGAACTCGATCAACTCGTCGGCATCGACCATGTCAGAGCGGTACGTCGACTGCGGTGTGGCTCGAGAGCACGATCTCGGCCATACCGCGGCCGGCCCGCATGACCTCGTCGTGGTCGGCCTCGGTCTCGATGTAGCGATCGAGCAGCAGCCGCCCCAAGCCGACGTGGAACTTCTCGTCCTTGACGATCGCCTCGTAGGCGCGAACGACGTCGGGCAGGTCCAGCCGCCGGCCGGCCTCGACGATCCCGTCCAGAGTGCCGGTGGCAGCCGTCTCGGACATGTTCCAGGCGGCGATCGCCCCCAATCGGTGGCGATCGAGGCTGTCCCACAGAAATCTGCTCCACGCCACCGCCGACGGCGGGGGCTCGATCGGCACCTCACCACCGAGGCGCTCGATGATCCGCCCCACGCTGTCGTAGTGCTCGGCCTCGTCCAGCAGTTGCCGCGAGAGCGCGGTCACATGCTTTCGCTCGAACCCGAATCCGTACCGGCGGATCTCCTCACCGAGCATGTGCACGTAGTCGATCTCACGCCAGCAGCGCGGGATGAACCACGCCGCCAGCACGTCGTCGGAGGGACTGTCGCCGTACTCGTCCCAGAAGGCGTCGGCCTGCGAGCGCACCGCTGTGACCGCTTGTGCGGCCAGCCGGTCGAACTCGCTCAGATCAGTCATTCGTCATCGCCGGGCACACCGTACCGCGGCGCCACGGTGGGGTCGAGCGCGCGGGTGACGTAATCGCTCAGCTGCGGCTCCCATACCGTCCAAAGCTCTGCCAGCCGCTGTATCGGAGCGTCGTCCCAGTCGACCCGCAGATCGGCCACCGGCCAGCTCACCCGGTCGGCCACCAGCATTCCCGCGGAACGCACCGGCCCCTCCTCGCCACCGGCTTCCAGGGCCGCCGCCAGCGCCGCCACCAGGCGGGCGCCAAGATGGCCTGCGGTCGACCCGAACGTCTCCACCATCGCCTGCGGTACCGCCGCGTCGGCCAGCAGATTCCCCGCAGCGACTGCACCGAGGCCCTCACAGGACGCGTACAGCCCCAACGTGCGCTCGCCGGAGAACACGGCCGTGGCGCCGTCCATGCTGACCACCGTCAGCTGCCGGTAGGCGGTGTGCGGCTCATCTGCCAGCGCTCCTGCAATCGCATCCGCAGGCGAACCCCCGGCCGCCATCAGATCGAGCAGCTTCGGCCCCAGCCGCGGGTCGGTCACGTTCTGGGAGGCGGCCGCACCCACTCCGGCACGCACATGGGCGCAGCGAGCGGCCACGCAGGGGCTGGACGAACTCACAACGATCCCGGACATGCCGGTATCAGGGTCGACCGCGGCCAGTGAGAACGTCACCGGTCAGAGCACCTTCGACAGGAACGCACGAGTGCGCTCGTGCTGTGGGTTTGCGAGCACATCGCGAGGATGGCCCTTCTCCACGATCACGCCGCCGTCCATGAACACCAGCGCATCTCCGACCTCCCGCGCGAAGCCCATCTCATGCGTCACCAGGATCATGGTCATGCCCTCGTCCACCAGCCCGCGCATCACGTCCAGCACCTCACCGACCAGCTCAGGGTCGAGCGCCGAGGTGGGCTCGTCGAACAACATCAGCTTGGGCCGCATCGCCAGCGCCCGGGCAATCGCAATCCGCTGCTGCTGGCCGCCCGAGAGCTCGCGGGGGTATGCGGCTCCCCGGTCGCCCAGCCCGACCCGGTCGAGCAGCATCTGCGCCCGTTCCATCACCTCGTCCTTGGGCTCACCCTTGACCCGCAGCGGCCCCTCCACGATGTTGCCCATCGCGGTCATGTGCGGGAACAGGTTGAAGCGCTGGAACACCATCCCGATCTCGGCCCGCTTGCGGGCGATTTCCTTCTCACGCAGTTCGTACAGCTTGTCGCCCTTGCGCCGGTAGCCGACCAGCTCGCCGTCCACCGACAGCCGCCCGGCGTTCACCCGCTCCAGGTGGTTGATGCAGCGCAGGAAGGTGGACTTGCCCGAACCGGACGGGCCGACGATGCAGAACACCTCACCTCGGCGTACCTCCAGGTTGATCCCACGCAGCACCTCGGTGCGGCCGAACGACTTGCGCACCCCCCACCGCCTCGACCATCGCATGTCCGTTGGAACTCACCGGCCCTGCCCGAATCGGAACATGCCACCGCCGGCGGTCGAGCGCGAGTGACCGCGGGAGAAGCGCTTCTCGACGTAGTGCTGGATCACGTACAGCACCGACGTCAGCACCATGTACCAGAAGCAGGCCACGATCAGCAGGGGAATCTGCTGGAACGTGCGGGAATAGATGATCTGCACCGTGTACAGCAGCTCGGCGTAGGCGAGCGCGTACACCAGCGAGGTGTTCTTCAACATCGAGATCACCTCGTTGCCGGTGGGCGGGATGATCACCCGCATGGCCTGGGGCAGCAC
>CAVSNF010000033.1:0-22471 GCA_963729195.1 uncultured Actinomycetes bacterium | reverse complement strand
ATTCAGCCGGCAAGCATGCGAGCCGGGTTGGTGCGCATCATGCATTCGAGATCGGCCTCGGACACCCCCACCCGCCGCAGTGTCGGCAACACCCAGCGGGTGAGGCGGCAGTACCCCTCCGCGCCGCCCCTTCGGGTCATCGATTTGAGGAACACATCAGTTCCGAGCACCAGTTGCTCCGCGTACCCATGCTTCAGCCAGCTCGACCACCGCGGCCAGTCGGTGCCAGTCACACTCGCTGAGCATCCCGTTGACCTCATCCGTCCAGCCTTGCCCGAAACAATCGAATGACAGGTTCACACCCCGGTCGAGCAGCTCATGGTGGTAATCGAGATTCATTCCCCAGCTCGCGGGTTCCAGGATCAGCGTCTTCAGGTTGGTGGTGACGATGAACGCGTCGGCGTGGGCGATCACGATCTGGTCCGCGGCAAGCCCCTCCTCGGTGAGGATATCCACGATCCTGCGACCGTCGGTGTGGGGCTCGAAACCGGGATGCACCGTGACCAGCGCCCCGGTCTCGGCACCGGCGCGGGCACCGCCGCGAAGCGCCGATTCCTGCGCTGCCGAGAGGTCGGTCACCGCCAGCTTGATGTGGCCCGCCCGCACATCCGTGCCGGCGATGCCCTCCCGCAGCTCCGAGACGATCTGGCCGGCAAACTGCGCCGGGCCGTATCCCCGAACCTCATCGGGCCAGCTGTCTTCGATATAGAAGCCCGCGGGGGCCACGATCGCGACGCCGGTCTGGCGGGACAACGACGCCAACCCCGTCACATCCGTACGCAGACCCGTCGCGCTCATCTCGACCAGCGCCGACCCTCCAGACGCGCGGAAGTCCGACAGCTCACCTGCCATGGTGGCGAGATCGTCGAGCCGCAGGTTGTCGAGCTGGCAGGTGTACTCGGCTCGGCAGAACCCCACCGTCTGCCAACGTGACGGGAGCGTCGGTGAGCAGGTCGCCGTCCGGGCATCGATGCGAGCACAGCCTGAAGTCGCTCGGGGCGGGTGGCCTCGGCGCGCCGCCGATACACGGTGGCATCGCACAACACGTGCTCGTGCATCGAGGTGTAGCCCAAGCTCTCTGCGGGTACCGGCCCGGTGACTGTCATGACCGTCGCCGTTGGGCCCAGCTCTCTCATGTCGGCAACCGCCTAATAGGTGAGTTGACCGCCGTCGATGACCAACGTTTCGCCGGTGATGAACCCGGCGTCATCGGACGCAAGGAACGCAAACCCGCCGGCCACGTCGTGGGCGTTTCCGAGGTGACCGATCGGCAGCTTCTCGGCGTATGCAGCCATGAACTCGGGGCTGTCGGTCGACTCGGCCATCGGGGTCACGATATACCCCGGGCAGACGGCGTTGACGCGAATGCCCATCGGCCCCAGCTCGATCGCCATCGATTTGGTCAAGAGCGTCACGCCGCCCTTGGACGCGTTGTAGTGGGCATACTGGTCCTCGCCGACCAGACCGTTGGTCGAGGACGTCAGCAGAATCACTCCAGCTACCGGCCTTGGCCATGTGCCTGCCGGCGGCCTGGCACATGAGAAACATCGAGGTGAGGTTTGCCTCGATGTGCTGCGTCCAATTCACCAGCGATATCTCCAGAAACGGTTGGGGGTGCGAGATGCCCGCGTTACTGACGAGGATATCGATACGGCCGAACTCTCTCACCGCGCGCTCAACGGCACCTTCGACATCGGCTGGGATGGTGACGTCGCCCTCCACCGCGATTACCACACCTCCAGCCTCTCGTCGCCAGTTGCTCGAACGCCACTGTCGCCCGCTGGAGCGTTGCGGCATCCCGGTCGACCACCACCACCGAGGCGCCCTCCCGGAGGAAGCGTTCAGCCGTCGCGGCCCCGATTCCGCTCGCGCCTCCGGTGACGATCACACTTTTGCCCTGGAACCGTCCGGGCCAAGCCCGCGGTCGTTGTTCACCCATCTCCGCTCCTTTGTATGACCTCGGGGCATGGAGAAAACGTACTGTTGTAGAATGTCGACAAGCTTACCGAAAAGGTGGAACGTATGCAGGTACCGTGGTCGATCGCGTTCGATGCGAGTTGTGAACTGACGGAGCGACCAGTCTGGGACGACTTCGACCAATCACTCGTGTGGGTGGATATCCCCGGTGGCGATGTCCATCGCCTGCGTGCCGACCACACCGACACGTCCGTGCATATCGGCGCGCCCCTCGGAGCCGCCGGGCTGCGAGCGCATGGAGGCCTGATCCTGGCATCTGACCGCGACGTCGTCTTCGTCGATGCGGCCGGCCACCGTGATCGCGAGAGCATCAACGCTGGACTGTCGCCCGATGTTCGGTTCAACGACGGCGCCTGCGATCCATTCGGCCGTTTCGTGGTTGGAACCTGCTCCCTGCGGGGGCAACGCGAACAGGGGCACCTGCTGTCGGTCAACCCGGACGGGGAAATCCAGGTTCTGCTCGAGCGAGTGACGGAGTCCAACGGTCTGTGCTGGTCGCCGACCGGCGAGATCGTCTACTACGTCGATTCCGGGGAGCCCGCCATTCGGGTATACGACTACGACCCCGCCACCGGCGCCCTCCGCAACCGTCGCGACCTCGTTGTGATCGATGAGGCCGACGGGGAGCCCGACGGGCTCGCCATCGACGCGACCGGCGCGATCTGGGTGGCGCTTTGGAAGGGGTCGGCCGTCCGCCGATACTCACCGGAGGGTGAATTGCTCGCCGACCTGGAACTCCCTGTGAGCCGGCCGACGTGTCCAGGGTTCGGCGGGGAACAGTTGGATCGGCTGTACCTCACGACTGCCCAAGAGGGCATGACCGCCGCCGAGCTGGCCGGCGAGCCCTGGGCGGGACACATTCTCGTCGCCCACCCAGGAGTCTCGGGGGCGGCCAGCCACCGATTCGCAGGCTAGCCGTCGCAGCCGCCGGCTCCAATGTAGACATTCAGAAAAGCGTGTTGTAGAGTGTCGACAAAACGACGAAGGAGCGGCCGGTTGGGTTTCAACATCACTCGGATCACGGCGCGAGAAGTCCTGGATTGCCGAGGGCTCCCAACCGTGCAGGCGGACGTCTGGCTGGACGACAGGTTTCTCGGGCGCGCGGACGTCCCATCCGGACGATCGACCGGTGCCAATGAGGCCCACGAGCTGCGCGACGGCGATCAGCGGTACGGTGGCTTTGGAGTCCGCCGCGCGATCGCGAACATCGTCGACGAAATCGCCCCAGCCCTGATCGGGCGGCAAGGGCGGTCTCAGCGCGAAATCGATGGAACGCTGGTCGAACTCGACGGCACGCCCGATAAGTCACGCCTGGGCGCGAATGCGATCCTGGCGGTGTCCCTCGCCACCGCCCGCGCTGCCGCGCTTTCGGCCGAGCTTCCGCTCTACCGCTACCTGAACGCCGATGCCCACGTCCTCCCTGTCCCGCAGGTCAACCTCATCAACGGCGGCAAGCACGCCTCCAACGATCTCGACTTCCAGGAATTCATCGTCATGCCCACGGGCGCCCAGACGTTCTCGGAGGCACTTCGGATCTCCAGCGAAATCAACCTTCGGCTGCGCGACCTGATCCTCGAGAAATACGGGAAAGCGGCCATCAACGTCGGCGACGAAGGTGGCTGCGCCCCACAAATCAGCGAGCCGGCGGAGGCGTTTGAGATTCTGTCTCAAGCTGTCGTCGAAACGGGCTACGCGGACAAGATTCGGTACGGCTTGGATTGCGCGGCGACCCACTTTTATGACGCCGAAGCTGAGCTGTACACGGTCGCAGGCGAGCAGCTTGACCGCGACGGCCTGATCTCCCTCTACGAAACGCTGATCCGCGACTGGGGTGTGGTCTCGATCGAGGACCCGCTCGAGCAGGAGGACTTCGAAGGCTTCACCGAG
Organism: uncultured Actinomycetes bacterium; assembly: GCA_963729195.1. Lineage (GTDB taxonomy): Bacteria > Actinomycetota > Thermoleophilia > Gaiellales > JAICJC01 > CAVPTL01. Next base: position 18,607 of record CAVSNF010000033.1, on the reverse strand, counting down.
ATCACCGAGCGGCTCGGTATTCAGATCGTCGGTGACGACCTGTTCGTCACCAATCCCAGCCGTGTCCAACGGGGAGTCGACGACGGGGCGGCAAACGCGCTGCTTTGGAAGGTGAACCAGATTGGGACGCTCTCGGAGGCTCTCGATGCCGCGAGCATCGCCCGGTCGAACGGCTACGCCATTGTGGTCTCGGAGCGGTCCGGCGAAACCGAGGATCCGATCATCGCCGATCTGGTTGTCGCACTGAATGCCGGCCAGATCAAAACCGGTGCCCCAGTCCGCGGTGAACGCACGTCGAAGTACAACGCGCTGCTGCTGATCGAAGAGGAGCTGGGCAGTGCGGCTGAGTACGCCGGCGATATCTTCCAATCGATCTCCGCCACTCCGAGCGTCTAGAAACCGCGAGTGGCGACCGCCGACCGACACGCCGCGCTCGAACCGGCGCCACTGATCACCAACATCCGGGCGCTCGGTGATCATGGAATGAGCGATCTCCGGGAGGTCGTCCTGCAAGTTGCCGACGCGGGGCTTCGCGCCGCCGACCCGCGAAACGCTGTTAGTCGCACCGTGTCTCTCGACCGGGAATCGATCATCGTGGGTGCCCGCCAATATCGCCTGGCGGACTTCGACCGGGTGCTTGTGCTCGGGGCCGGCAAAGCATCGCTCAAGATTGGCCTCGGTCTCGAGGATGTGCTGGGCGACCTGATCACCGACGGATTGATCGTGACCGCGGCCGGTGAGCACGCCCGCTCCACACGGTTTCAGATCGCCACCGGCGACCATCCCATCCCGAGTGACGCGAGCCGCCGCGCCGCCGAGCGGCTGCTCGCGTTTGCACAGACCGCCGGGAGTCAAGATCTCGTATTCGCGTGTGTCACCGGGGGCAGCTCGGCGCTCATCTCCAGGCCATCTGACGGGATCAGTTTTGACGCCAAGCAAGAGCTTCACAAACGCCTGCTGGCAAGTGGAGCCGGAATCCGCGAAATCAACACGGTGCGCAAGCACGTGTCGTCAATCAAGGCCGGGCGGCTCGCGCTGGCCGCCTCCCCTGCAACCGTCGTCAACCTCACCATCTGCGATGTCGCCGGTTGCGCGGAGGACCTCATCACAGACCCGACGGTTGCCGATTCGTCCACCCGCGAGGAGGCGGTTGAGGTGATGCGGGCCTACCATCTGTGGGACAACGCCGCCGACGACATCAAGCGCCACCTGCTGTCGTCCTCGGCTGACTCACCGTCACTGGACGGGGTGGCGATCCAGACGGAGGTGATCGTCGACGGGCACCAGATCTGCGGCACCATGGCCGAAGCGGTCACGGCTCTCGGCCGCGAGCCAATCGTGTTAGGCGACAGCCTCGCAACCGACGCTCGCTCGACGGGAGCGTTGGTCGCAGGCATGGCCAAGACGTCCATACGACACGGCCGGCCCTTTCCCGCACGCTCGGTGTTGGTCGGATGCGGCGGAGAGTCGACCGTGACGTTCGACTCTGGTGAGGCGCTTTTTGGGTCGGGCGGACCAAACCAGGAACTCGTACTCAGCGCGGCGCTGGAGTTGGAGGCCGGCGACCGGGTGGCTCTGCTCGCGATCGATACCGATGGACACGACGGCGGCACGCCACACGCCGGCGCGATCGCCGACGGCCTGACGGCGAGCAGGGCGCGGGCCGCCGGGGTGGACATCCGATCTCAACTCTTCGCCCACCGCAGCGCGTCCGCACTCACCGCATTGAAGGATCACATCGCCACAGGCCCGACCGGGACGAATGTCAACGACCTGGTCGTGGTCGCACTCGGACACTAAGCGACTCGCACAGGAGGTCACGAAATGCTCACACCATATGAAGGAATCCATGCCGCGCTACTGACACCGTTTCGTTCCGACGAATCGATCGACGAGGACGTGTTGGTTGAGCTGATCGAGGACTTGATCGGTAACGGCGTGCAGGGGCTGGTGGTCAACGGCTCGACCGGCGAAGGCCTGCTCCTGCGAACCGACGAGTGGCGCCGAACCGCGGCGGTGGCTCGGGAGGCAACCCGGGGACGTATCCGCATGACGCTCCAGGTTGGAGCACTGACAACACGCGAGGCGGTCGCAAACGCCGAGTATGCAGCCGAGATCGGCGCCGAGGCCGTCATGTTGCTGCCGCCGTTCTACGAACCGCTCGACGATCGCGAACTCGAGGGATACGTGCGCGCGGTAGCAGCCGTTGGGCTTCCGATCATGATCTATAACAATCCGGCCGCCGTGGGCTGGTCGATCAGCCCGTCGGTGATCGCCCGACTCTCCGAAATTCCCGCCGTGAATTACCTCAAAGACACCACCGCGGATGCGGCGCGGCTGTTTGAGGTGAGGCGTCTCATCGGCGACCGGATGCAGTTGCTCAATGGACAGGACTCGCTCGCGATTCTCGGATTCCTGGGAGGCACGCGGGCGAGCGTATGGGGCGCGGCCAACGCCGTGCCGCGAGCATGCGTTCGGTTGTACGAACTCACGGTGATCCAGGCCGACGTGGCCGCCGCCAGGCAGCTGTGGCAAGCGCTCTATCCGGTGACACAGTTCTTCGAGGCCGAGGGCTACGTCGCATCGGTGAAAGCCGCCACCGAGTTGCGTGGCATCATGGTCGGCGCGCCGCGACTGCCCTCGCTGCCGCTCTCCGACGAGGCCCGCGGTCGCTTGGCACCGCTGCTCCAGGCAGTCGAAGCAGCCCTCGAAACCGAGCCGTCAGTGGCCTAGCAGGCTACAGGCGGCGCTGTCAGATCGCGCGTGTACCCTTATTGTAGGATGATGACAATCCTCACACCGCTACGCATCAGCCCCCGACGCTCGGTCAAGGACGCGCGATGCACGACCTGAGCCTGAGCGGACTGAGGCCGGTCGACCGGCCGTCGACCTCAGAGGTCGTAACATCGCAGATTCGCGACGGCATTCTGGACGGGACGTTCCCGCCCGGCACGCAAATGCGAGAGGTCATGCTGGCGAGCCATCTGGGCATCAGCCGCGGCCCGCTTCGCGAAGCATTGCACCGGCTGATCCAGGAAGGCCTGCTGGAACATCGACGCCACCGAGGGGTGTTCGTCGTACGCCTGGACGAGGACGACGTCAGCGATATCTATTTCGTTCGCGAGACAATGGAGATTCCGGCCGCTCTCCACCTCTCCCGCCACCCGTCTTCAGAGGCCATCGCCCGGCTGCACGAGCTGGTCGAACTGATGACGGTGGCAGCCAACGGCCACGACTGGGCGCGCGTGGTCCAGCTCGACGCCGAGTTTCACCAGACCGTGGTGACGTCGGTCGGCAGCGTCCGCCTGACCCGAATGTTCAACACCCTCCAAGCCGAGACGCGCATGTGTGTAGGAGCGCTGAAACCCGCCTACCCCGTTGAGTACGACGTGGTTGTCGAACATCAGGAGCTGCTCCAGGCGATCCTCGGCGGCGACGAGGCCAAGATCGCGGAGTTGTGGGTCGCGCATCTGCGAGACGCCGCTGCCAACCTCGCCGAAGTGGTGGCTCAAGCCAGCCCCGACCCGGAGTGAGCCAGGCTAGGCCGGATCGCTGCGCCGGCTGACCGGTGTCCAGCCGGGACCGGGAACGCTCGCTCGCAGCAGCTTGGTGTATTCCTGCTCCGGGTTGTCGAGCACCTCGGATGTCACCCCCCGCTCCACGATCTGCCCGCGATACATCACCACGATTTTCTCGGTGAGTTGCCGCACGACTGCCAGATCGTGGCTGATCAAGAGGTACGAGATACCGGTCGCATCGCGGATGTCCGCGAGCAAATTCAACACCTGGGCCTGAATCGAAACGTCCAGCGCCGACACCGACTCGTCCAGGATCAGGAGCTGTGGGGTGGCGGCGAGCGCGCGCGCGATCGCAACCCGCTGACGCTGCCCGCCGGAAAGAGACCTCGGAAGCGTGTTCATCTGGCGATCGTCCAAGCCCACCATGTCGGCGAGCTCGGCCACCCGTCGTGTGCGCTCCGCCGCTGTGCTCGACTGGTGCAGTCTCAGCACCTCGTCCAGCGCGGCGGCCGCGGACTGGCGCGGATCCAGGCTGGCGTACGGATCCTGAAACACGATCTGCACCTCGCGGCCGCGCAACCGACGCTGCCGCGTGGAGCGCTTTGGCGCTGACCGATCGGTGCCCGCGACGGTGATCGTTCCCGCTGTGGGCCGCTCCAGGCCGACGAGCATCCGCGCAATCGTGGTCTTCCCCGACCCGGACTCCCCCACCACCGCCAGCGACTCGCCTCGCTCCATGGTGAATGACACATCATCGACTGCAACCACTTCTCCGAACTGCTTGCACAGATTGCGAGTCACCACCAGCGGCTCAGCCACGGCCGGCCGCCAATGAGTCGTGCAGTTCGTCCGCCCGTACACAGCGAACCGATCCGCCGGCGAACCCGCGCATCGCCGGCCGATCGGCGCGACACCGATCCTCGGCGTGGGCACAGCGTGGCGCGAAGGCACATCCCGGCGGGGCTTCGAACGCCGACACGGGGCGGCCGGGGATGGCGGCAAGGCGCCGCTCGGTGGCACTGACGCTCGGTCGAGCCGCAGCGAGTGCGGCGGAGTATGGGTGGAACGGGTGCTGATGTAACGACGACGCCGGCTGTGTCTCGACGATCTGCCCCGCGTACATGACCGCCGTGCGATCGCACACCGCCGCGGCGAGGTCGAGATCGTGGGTGATGAAAAGCAGCGCGACGCCGAACTCTCGTCGCAGCGAATTGATGATCGCCATCACTTCGGCCTGGATGGTCACGTCCAACGCGGTGGTTGGCTCGTCGGCCAGGATCAAACGCGGATTGGTCAGAAGCGCCGTCGCGATCATCACTCGCTGCAACATCCCTCCCGAAAGCTGATGCGGGAACTGGTGCAGACACCGCTCGGGGTCGTCGATGCCGACCTGATCGAGCATCTCGATGGCGCGGGCCCGGGCCTGCGCTTTCGACATGGTCTCCCTCAGCGTCTCGGTCATGAAGTCGGAAATCCGACGCACCGGGTTCGTGTGCGCCCGGGGATCCTGATACACCATCGCAACCTCGTGCCGGTACGAGCGGAGACGGCCACAACGGAGGGCGTAGACATCATCTTCGCCGTAGGTGATGGTGCCCTCGACGGCCGCTCCCGGGGGTAGCAGCCGCAGGATCGAGCGAGCGGTCATCGACTTCCCGGACCCGGATTCGCCCACCAGGCCGAGTGCCTCGCCCGCCTCGATGGTGAAACTGACGCGATCGAGTACCGTGCGCATCTCTCCCGAGCACGGGCAGCTGCACCGTCACCTCATCGAGTTCGATCAGGTGGGTCACAGCGACGGAAGCTCACCCGGCATCTTGGGCCCGTTCGTTCAGACGCTCGCCAAGGAAACTCACGGCCGTGACGACCACGATGATGCACAGCGCGGCGATCACGGCCTCCTGCGGGTACCCCTCCAACACTCCGACCTTGCCGTCGGCGATCATGACCCCCCAGTCAGCCTGAGGCGCCTGCACTCCTAGGCCGAGGAATGAGATGGCGGCGAGGTCAACCATCGCCCAGCCGAACAGGATCGTGCCCTGGGCGACCACGAGCGATGCGATATTCGGCAGAAGGTGCCGCAGACAGATCCGGGTCGCCGAGAATCCCTGCACCTCGAGGGCCTCGACATAGGGCTGCGAGCGTTCACGCAATCCTGCTCCCCGAAGCACTCGGGCGACGTAGGGAAGATAGGCGATCGAGAGTGCACACACCGCGCTGACGATGCCCGGCCCGAAAACCGCCGCGGCAACGACGGCCAGCAGGATCCCGGGGAAGGCGAACAGTGTGTCGAGCACCATTGCCAGTGACGAGTCGAACCACCCGCCGATCCACGCTGCGGCGACGGCGAGCACCGCTCCGGTGACGACGGCGAGGCCGGCAACCAGCATGGGACCGATGAGACTGGAGCGTGCACCCACCAATATCCGGCTCAAGAGATCGCGCCCCTGGCCGTCGAACCCGAGGTAGTGGTTGCCGTTCGCGCCGACGAACGCGTAGGAGATGTTGAGCTGATTCGGGTCGTAGGGGGCGATCAACGGGCCGAACACTGCGATCAACACCGCGACCAGCAACACGGCGGCGCAGACGTGGCCGACGATCCCGGTGCCCCGCAGCCCCGGCACCCCTCGGTGCCGGCGAGTCGTCGACGGAACAGCCTGCAGCATTTCGTTGGGAACCGGCGCGACGGAACTCATCGGGCGCGCGTTCCCAGTGTCACCCGCGGATCGAGCACCGCGTACAAGATGTCGACGATCGCATTCGTCACCACGAACACGGTCACGAGTACCAGACTGATGCCCTGAACTGTCGCGAAGTCGTCGTTCAGAGCTGCGGTCACGAGGTATTCCCCGAGCCCGTTGAGATTGAACGCGGTTTCGATGACAGCGGCCAGCGCGATCAGGCTGGCGATCGTCAGACCCGAGACGGTAACGATCGGAATGGCCGCATTTCTCAGCACGTGCCGGCGAACGACGAGCCAGTAGGGGACCCCACGCCCAATGGCGGTTTGCACATGCTCGCGGCCCATCTCGTCGCGAACCGACGAACGGGTGACCCGCGCCACCAGGGCGACGGCGGTTGCCGCCAATGCGATGGCCGGAAGCGTCAGATGGTCAATCGAGCCGATCACGCCGCTCCCGGTGCCGAGTGTCGGGAACCAGCCGAGGTTGACCGAGAACACCAGGATCAGGAGCACCGCGGCGACGAACGACGGCAACGCCGCCGACAGGGTCGAGATCCCGATCACCCCCATGTCCATCGTCCCCGGACGCAATGCGCCGATCAGTCCCAGCCCCACTCCCGTGATGATGATGATGAACGACGCGTAGATCACGAGCTCGGCGGTCACGCCGGCGCGTTGTGCGATCAACGTTGTGACGTCTTCTCGAAGCGGGATCGATTCGCCCAGGTCTCCGGTGAGGACCCCTTTCAACCAAATCGTGTAGCGCTCGAGAAACGGGTCGTCCAGGTGGTAGCGGGCGTTCAGCGTTGCGACCACTCCGGGCGGCGGAGTGCGCCCGCCCGTGAGGGTCGCAATCGGACTGCCGGGGGCCAGATATAGCGCGCCATAGATAACGAAGCTGGCTATCAACAGCGTCAGAACGAGCATCAACAGCCGACGGACAATGAAGCGCAGAAGCGCTATGTCATCCCCCTTCGCGCGCGGGCCGGTCGATCATACTGCGTTCGGCGGAAAGGAATCCGGTCCCGTTCTGACAGCGCTGCAAGGCCTCCTACTAGTTCGCACCGAGATACACACCCCAGGGTCCGAACTGGTACTGGAATGTGGATGGAACGCCGGTGACGCCCTTGTGCATGACCACCGTCGTCGAGGGCAGAGCCAGCGGAATCCAGACCATGTCGTTGGTGATAATCGCCTGCGCCTGCGACGTCAGCTTCGCGCGCTGATCGGCATCGGCGGTTCCGCGGGCTTGATTGAGCAGCGACGTGACCTGTGGATTGTTGTAGTCGGAGAAGTTCTGCGATCCGGTCGGCAGCACGATCGTCTTGTACAGCGCCGATGGATCGGCATAGTCGCCGTAGTTGATGGTCAGGAAGCAGTCGACGGTTGCCTGCACCTTCGGGTTGGAGAAGAAGTTGAAGTAGTTGGCAGCCGACACCGAAACGAGCTTCGCATTGAGTCCGATCGCCTTCGCCGCGGCTTGGACGGTCAGCATCTGAGTGTTGAAGCTCGGCAGCTGAGCCGAGGTGCCGATCCGGATCGTCTCCCCCGTCGCACCGGCCTGCTTGATCAGGCTCTTGGCCTTCGCCAGATTCTGATCAAGCGCGGGCAGGGCATCCCATGCCGCTGAGTAGACGCTCTTGCCCGATCCCCACGTGCCCGAGCCTTCCAGGGCATGTGGGATCGAAGCGGCTCCATGGAACACCGCGTTGATGATCCCGTTGCGATCGATCGCCAACGACAGCGCTCGCCGCACCGTCGGGTTGGCCATCGGGCCGCTCTTGGCGTTGACGACCAGCGCGTCGGTCGCAAATGCCGGGCCCTGGTACACCTTGACGTTGGAGTTCTGCTCGAGCTGCCCCAGACGTCGACAGGGTGATCGGGTAGGTGCCCGAGATCGATCCGGTCTCGAGGCCCGCGGTCAGCGTGGCGTCGTCCGGCACCCCGATGATCTTCAGCGTCTTTAGTTGTGGCTTGGGCAGGCTGGTGTCCCAGTAGTCGGGATTTGGCACCAGAGACAGTCCCTGCCCGGTCTTCCACGAAGACGGCATGAAGGGCCCCGAGCACATGGTGCCGCCGGTAACCGTGCCGAAGTCCGCGCCCTTCTGCTCGGCGTAGGCCTTCTCGACGACCTCGCCGGCCGGCGAGGACAGCTCGCCTGCGAGCCAGTAGTCCGGCTGCTTGAGGTCGATCTGCACTCCCAGCGTGCCCTCTGGCTTGATCGACTTCACGCGGTCGAACACGCTCGAGTAGAACCCACCGGCGTTGGGATCGGCGGCGCGCTCGAGGCTGAACACGACATCCTGAGAGGTCACCGGATGGCCGTCCCAGAACTTCGCGCCCGGGTGCAGTTTGAAGTCGATCGTGAGCGGATTCGGATTGCTCATAGTCGCGATGCCGTTGGTGAGCGACATATCCGGGTTCTGGCGAACGAGCGAGTCGCACGTCAACGCCACCGCGGCATTGTCGGGATAGTCGAAAGCCTTGATCGGATCCAGTGTCGCCGTCTCGCGGTACACCGCCCACGTAACCGTCCCGGCGGCGCCGGTCGGCTTCGGGGTCATGATGGTGGTGGCAGCGTTCGTGGGCGTCGTGGCCACGGGACCGCTGGAAGGCGGCGCCGCCGAGGAACCACACCCCACCGCAGCGATGGTGGTCACCAGCACCAAACCGGCGAAAACGACGCACCGTAGTTGGGTTCTCATGAGTGGCTCTCTCCTTCCGATACCCGTCGTGTCGCCGTTGCCTCACCCGGTGCGCAGGCCGCGCACCGGCATGGTCGTCTGGGGCGGCTTACGCTACTAAACGGTTGACACATTGTCAATATCAGGATTGTTGACAGAATCTCTCATCGGGTCGATGTGTGATCGAAGTGCTCGTCCACCTGACGCGTCCGGGCCTCGGTGAGTTCGGGAAGACCGGGCGCCGTCTCAGCGCTCGCGATCACCCCGAGTCGCTGGAGGTAGCGCTTGACCACGGCGATGAAGTCCACATCCGCTCCGACCATGGCTCGGATCAGCGGAGAAATCTCCTCGATGAAGATCGCGAACGCCGCCGGCCGGTCGCCGTTGGCCAGCTGCGTCGTACCATCGACGCGTCGCCTCGGGACACATCGCAGCGAACGGCGCCATCACACCGCGGCAGCCTTCGGCCACCTGTTCGTGGGCGATCTCGTCGTACCCGGCGTACAACGTGAGTCCAGCATCGCCGGCAAGCTCCACGATGCAATCGAGATCAAGGCTCGCAATCTTGACGCCGCCGATCGCCGGAACGCGCTCAACCAGGTGACGGACGTTGGCTGGCCCGAGCGAGAGCCCGGTTAACCCCGGAATGTCGTACAACACCAGCGGTCGCCCGGAGGACGCCCCAGCGACGGCGGCAAGGTGGCGTTCGGTCGCCTCCAACGTGGCCGGGTAATACGTGGAAGGCAGGACCAGAAATGCGCTCGCACTCGACGCCTCGTCTGACTTCACGAACTCGACCGCGCCGAGTGTCGCGGCATCGGTCACGCCGACGACCAGATCCAGCCGATGCTGATCCGCCGCTTTGGCAAACGCCGACAAGCGCTCTGCGCCGCTCCGCCGGCTCGAGATAGCCGGACTCACCGCTGCTCCCCAGCACGGTCATTCCGCCCGCGTGCGGGCGCCACCCACTCGACCAGCGACTCGATGCTCTCGACGTCCACCCGACCGTCGCGAAGCGGAGTCGGCATTACTGGTACCAAGCCCTCAATCGACGCCATCTACGTCCTTTCCGATAGCGTTCAACACAGCACCATCACACGCCTCTGATACCAGCGCCGCGTAGCGGGTGAGCACTCCATTGTTGCGTCCACGCGGAGCCTGCGGCTGCGGCCGCCGCGCGCTCAGGACAGCCGGAGACACGCGGAGATCCAGCGTCCCCGCGGCGATGTCGATGTCGATCATGTCGCCGTCTTCGACCAGGCTGATCGGCCCGCCCGATGCCGCTTCCGGACAAACATGCCCCACCACCGCCCCGTGCGACGCGCCAGAGAACCGTCCATCGGTTACGAGCGCGACCGTCCCGCCGAGACCCATCCCAATCAGCGCTGCCGTTGCTCCCAGCATCTCGCGAAACCCTGGCCCGCCCTTCGGCCCTTCGTTTCGGATCACGACGACCTCACCTGGGCTCACAACCCCGCTGTAAATCGCCTCGGTCGCTTGCTCCTCGGACTCAAACACTCGCGCAGGGCCGGAGCTTCGGTGAAACTCGATCGCGACTCCGGCGGACTTGACCACGGCACCCTGGGGAGCCAGCGAGCCCCGCAGGATCGCCAGCCCACCGCGCTCGGCAATCGGATCTGAACGACGGTGCACAACCTCTCGATCAGCCGCGCGGTGCAGCCCCCGCCAGCTCGATCACGGAGACTCCCATCACCGTCGGCGCATCTTCGAGCAGATCTCCCAACTCGCTGAAGCACCGCCGGCACGCCGCCGGCACGGTGAAACTCGGGAACCGAGACCTCGCCGGACGGCCGCAGATGCACCAGCGTCGGCGTCTCCAGGCAGATGCGCTCCAGCTGCTCGAATCCGAAATCGACGTTCGCCTCTTGGGCGATCGCAGGCAGGTGCAGCGCGACATTGGTCGAGCCCGACACCGCCACGGCGACCCGGGCCGCATTGCGGAGGCTTGCGAGCGTCACGATGTCTCGGATCGAGCGCTGTTGGTCGAGAGCCTCGACGCTTGCGGCGCCGGCCCCCCACGCCAGGCGAAGCTGCTCGCTTGACCCGGCCACCGCGGTCGAGGACGTGGGAACGGCCAGGCCCAGCGCCTCAGCGACCATGGCCATCGTGTTGCCGGTGTAGGCGCTCGCCCCCCCGCCCGGCCCCGGCATCTGCGCCTCGACCAACCCATCCACATCGGCGTCGTCGATCACGCCGCGCTTACGCTCGCCGATAGCCTCGAAAACGGTTTCCCACGACACCGCTCGACCTCGGTATCGCCCGACCTCGGTCGTGCCCGCATACACATACACGGCGGGCACACCGGTCCGCAGCGCACCCATGATCATCCCTGGAGTCACCTTGTCCCCGCCGGCGACCAGCACCGCCGCATCGAAGGCGTGGGCCTCCATCATCACCTCGACGCAGTCGGCGATCAGTTCTCGGGAGGGCAACACGTATCGCATTCCTCCGCTCGCCATCGCGATCACATCGGTGGCATGAATGACATTGAACTCGAGTGGCGTACCGCCGGCCGCTCTCACGCCGGCCTTGACCGCCTCAGAGACAGACTGCAGGTGAACGTTCTCGGGCGCGATCTCATTCCACGAGTTCGCCACCGCGACCAGGGGTCGGCTCAACTCGTCGGCGGTCCGTCCCGCGCCCGCGTACCAACTCCTGGCGAAGATCCGATCCAGCCCTTCGTGCCGAGTCGCACTTCTGTATGCCATGGGCGAGACTGTAGAGCGGTCGAGTCTGATTGTCAACAATGATTCAACCATGGCTCGGAGACTGGCGACTTTTACCAGAAAGGCCGCCTTTGCGACCGTTAGATTGTCGACAAAACCAAAGTTGACATCTCGGACGCCGTGCTGATAGGGTCGAGCATCCCCGGACTCGGGGACGCGTCCGATGAGTCTTTCCACGGAAGGCGGCGTCAAGATTGGGTGAGTTCGGAGTGGGCATCCTCGGTGCCGGCGAGTCGGCCGGCGAGTACGTCAAGGCGCTGCGCGACCACCCCCACACCGTGATCGTGGGCATCTACAGCCGCACGCCCGGCTCCGGTGGGCGACTGCTCGAAACCCACGGCGTCTCGGCCCGCGAATACTCGAGCGACGAGCAGCTGTTCGACGACGAGCGAGTCCAGATCGTCGTTTCGGCCACCCCTCCGGACGCTCGCCCCGATCACGTCGTTCGGGCGGCCGAGACCGGTCGTCACATTGTCATCGAGAAACCGCTCGCACTCGACATGCGATCGGTCCACCGGATGCGCCGCGCGGTCTCCAAGGCCGGTGTGAAGACGGTGACGTCATTCGTGCTGCGCTGGAACCCCCAGTTCATCACCTCGAGGAAGATCGTGGACGATGGCCTGCTCGGCGACTTGGTCTACGCCGAGGGTGACTACTGGAATCCCAAGCCGCTCTCATCGCCGAAGACTTGGCGGGAAACGCCCCTCGGCGGCGGGGCCTTCATCGAAGGCGGATGCCATGCCATCGATGCGCTCCGCTACCTCGGTGGCGAGATCGCCGAGGTGTCGGCGTTCTCCGGTGGACCGAAGCGGGATATGAGCTTTGAGTTCGACCCGGTCGCGGTCGCATCGGTCAGGTTCGAAAGCGGGGCTGTCGGCAAGCTCTCGGCGATCGTCGAGGCAGACACCCCGTACGTGTTCAACGTGCGCCTGCTCGGCACCAAAGGCACGATCCAGAACAACCGCGTGTACTCGAGTGAACGCTATCCGGCGGTGAACGACTACTGGGAGTTTCCGACGGTCAGGCCGGATCGCGACGATGTTTCGCATCACCCGTTCGCCGCAGAGATCGCTCACTTTCTGAGCTGCATCGAAAACGACGTCGAGTCGCACGCATCCATCCATGACTCCTACCGAACGATGGCCGTGGTGTTTGCAATCCAGGCCTCGCTCGCCGGCGGCGGGAAGCCCGTTCGGGTCGACGAGTTCCTTGAGGAGATCCTCGCTCCCCGCCGGAACCGTCGTGACGTTCCCGCAACTCGATACGCCGTGTCTCACCGCCGACCGTGAGCTGGTGATCACACACGTCCGAGACATGCAGGCGTACTGCGACGCACATGGATTGTCGCTACGCCCGCACATCAAGACTCACAAGACGCGTGAGATCGCCAAGCTGCAGCTGGAGGCGGGCGCGAGCGGACTCACGTTCCAGAAACTGGGCGAGGTCGAAGCGCTCCACCAGCCCGGCGTTGACACGCTCGTCTCGTACAACATCGTGGGAACGCGAAAGCTCGAGCGCCTGGTCGCGCTCGCCTCCAAACTGCCACTCTCGGTCACCGTCGACGACCTCGCAAGTGGCCGAAGCGATTTCCGCCGCACTCGCCGAGCGAAGCGGGCAGATTGGGGTCTGGATCGACTGTGACACCGGCCTCGGCCGCACCGGCGTCCAAGACTGCCGCACAGGCTCTCGAGCTCGCCACGCGGGTGAGTGAGCTTCCTGCGATCCACCTCCGCGGCCTTTTCACCTACCCCACCCCGTCGGCCGGTAGCTGGTTCGAGCGGGCGATCGATGGTTGGCGGAAGGCCGGCCTACCGGAACCGGAAATCAGCGTCGGAGGCACCCCCAGCGCATTCTCGACCCACAACCTGAGATACGCGACCGAGCTGCGCGCCGGGAACGTACGTCTTCATGGATCTGAACTGTGTGGACGAAGGCTCCGCAACCCTGCAGGACTGCGCGCTGACCGATCCTGACGACGTGCGTCTCGCGGCCAACGCGCGATCGGGCAATCGTCGACGCGGGATCAAAGAGCCTCGGTCTCGAGGTTGTCGATCTTGGGCGATGGGCCGGTGTTCGGCGTCGCTCGGGACCGCCCGTCCGTCCACGTTCGCGAAGTCTACGAAGAGCATGGCATCCTGGGGAGTTCCGACCCCGCGGCGTTGCCCAGGATCGGCGAGCGGATCGCGATCGTTCCGACGCACTGCTGCGTCTCGGTGAACCTTCACGAGCGGATCTTTGTCACCTCCGACGGCGAAGTCGTCGACCAATGGTCGATCGCGGCCCGTGGACGGGTGCGATGAGCCGCCGCTCCGGCCGGTAACGTGCCGTCATGCCCGCGACCCACGCCGAGGCGGCGCAGGAGGCGGTTTTGGCGTGGTACAGCCAAAACGCGGCCGATCTCCCATGGCGGCGGACACGTGATCCGTACGCGATTCTGGTGTCAGAAGTCATGCTGCAGCAGACTCAGGTCGCCCGCGTCTTGCCGCGCTACCGCGAGTGGCTGGAGCGATGGCCGACCTACCAAGCGCTGGCGCAGGCATCGCCCGCTGACGTGATCGTCGCCTGGTCGGGGCTCGGATATAACCGCCGCGCCGTCTCACTGCACCGCTGCGCCCAGGCCGTGGTGAAGCTGGGAGGCTTTCCCCGGGAGCCGGCGGAGCTGCAGAAGCTGCCTGGAATCGGCCCCTACACCGCCGCCGCCTTGGCCTGCTTTGCCTTCGGCGCCGAAATCGCGGCGCCGGACACCAACTCCAATCGGGTGTTGGAGCGCGCATTCGGGTCAGCGGATGTACCCGTGCCGAAGGGTCGGGCATACGAGTGGAATCAGGCGCTGTTCGATCTCGGTCGCGAGATCTGCATCGCCCGCACACCGCGCTGCGAACGCTGCCCGCTGCAAAGCGACTGCCCTTCTCGCGGCCGCACGTACGCGCCGTTGCGAAAACAGTCACGCTTCGAGGGATCGTTTCGCCAGCGGCGCAGCACGCTTCTGCGCGAGATCGCCGCAGCCGGCGAGTTGCCGCTCCACCAGGTGGATGCCGAGGTGCTGGTCTCGCTCCAAGCCGACGGCCTGGTCGAGATCGACCACGACACAGCCCGACTCCCGGCCGTGTGAGTTTTCTAGACTGTCGGCGATGCCCATTGTCGTCTTACCGGGACCACTGCGAGAGTACGCCGACGGCGAAGCCCGCCATCGCGTCGAGGGCGACACGGTCACCGGTGCGCTGGCGGATCTCACCGGCCGGTATCCCGAGCTTGCTGGATGGATGCTGGACGAGCGCGGCACGCTGCGGCGGCACCTGACGGTGTTCAAGAACGGGGATCAGTGTGACCAGGGCGCGCCGGTCGCTCCCGACGATCAGGTGATGGTGATGACGAGCATCTCCGGAGGCTCCGACCATGTCGAGCTGTTGGTCGGCACGAAGAAGGGTCTGGTGGTGTTGTCGGGAGAGCGCGGCGCAGAGCTGGCCGTGTCCGACCGGACGTTCGTCGGCACACCGGTCGAGTACGCAGTACGTGACCGCCGCACCGGCACCGTCCTGGCCGCGGCCGGCGACCCTCACTTCGGGCCGCGCATCCATCTCGCAGACGACCCGGGAGGCACGTGGCGAGCATCGAGCGGCCCGGCGTTTCCTGCCGACGCCGACGCGGCCGTCGAACGGGTGTGGGTAATCGCTCCGGGCGAACGCGCGGGTGAGGTGTGGGCGGGTGTCGACCCGGCCGCGCTTTTCCGCTCGCGCGATGGCGGAGAGACGTGGGAGCTGGTTCGCGCCCTGTGGGACGAGCCGTCCCGCCCAAATTGGTCACCCGGGGCAGGCGGGCTGTGCCTGCACTCGATCTGTACCTGGCCGGGTGAGCCCGACCGGCTGCTGGTCGGGATCTCGGTCGGCGGGATCTGGGTGACGGAGGACGGCGGCGAGACCTGGACAATGGGGAATGAGGGCCTCAAGGCCCCGTACATGCCGGACGACGCCACGCTCACCACGGAGTTCTGCGTCCATCATGTGGAACGCGCCCCCAACCGGCCTGAGCGCCTGTACATGCAGTTTCACGGAGGCGTGTTTCGCTCCGACGACGGAGGACATTCGTGGGTCGACATCGCTCCCGGCCTGCCTTCGAACTTCGGCTTCCCGATCGTGGTTGCCCCGGCAGACGCCGACCACGCGTTCGTGATCCCACTGAACGGCGCGGATGACCGCGTCACCGAGGCCGGCTGCGTGAGCGTGTGGGAAACCAGCGACGCCGGCGAGAACTGGGCCGAGCGCACCGACGGTCTGCCCGGCGCGGACTCATACCTGACCGTCCTGCGGCAGGCGTTCTGCCACGACGGCCGCGAGCCGCTGGGGCTCTATTTCGGTGCCACCTCCGGCGAGCTGTTCGGCTCGGTCGACGGCGGCCAAAGCTGGCATACGGCCGCCCGGCACCTGCCACCCGTGCTCTCGGTACGCTCGGCTGAATAACGGTGCCTGGCACCGTTATTCACGACTACGCCTGGGGGAATAATTGGTGCCTGGGACTTAACATCAGATTGCCAGCACCGCAGGCGGGACGCCCCTCGAGGCCCGACGGGCCGGCTCAGCGTCTGGGCGGAAGGGGTGGAGCCAGGAGGGCTGGGGCTGGCGGCGAGTTCGGCCACGGCGGTTGCGGTGGTGGCTGCCAGCGTGATGCCCAGCATGCCGTGGCCGGCGGCCACGATCACGCCCGGGCCCGCGGGTGTTCGCCCAGGTAGGGCAGGCTGTCGGGGGTCGCCGGCCGCAGGCCGGCCAGGCCCTCGTCGTCCGGTCGGGAGATCGGTCGGGAAGTCGGGGACGTAGCGAACCGTGTCGGTGAGGAGCTGCAGCGCCCGCTGCCGGTGCGGGCGGGCGGAGGTCGCCCCGATCTCGAAGAAGCCACCGACACGGGTGTGGTCGGCCATCGGGCTCAACCCGATCTTGGCCTCGCACAGATACAGCGCCCGGCCGATCTCCGGACCGGCCACGTCGGCCGAATAGCCCTTGGCGCCGATCAGCGGCAGCCGGATCCCCAGCGGACGCACCAGCGCCGGCGTGCCCATCCCGGTAGCCAGCACCACCTTCTCAGCCTCCAGTCGCAGCCCGTCGGCGTCCACCTGCCAGCCCCGCCAACCGGGCCCAGCGACCGCACCGGGCGGCCCTCGAGCACCGTCACGCCGCGCGGCTCGATCGCCACCCGCAGACCGTCCATGAACGACACCGGATCGACATGCCGATCACTGTCCGAGAGGATCGCCGCGGTGACGTGCCGGCTCAGCGCCGGCTCCAGTTCGCGGGCCTCGTCCCCATTCAGCCGCTGCAGATTGCCGTCGAAACCAAGCCGAGCCAACTCGGCGAACGTCAGGTCAAACCAGTGCAGGCCGTGATCGGAGAGCGCCACCGCCATCAGCCCCTGGGAGTGCATCTCGAACTCCACCCCGTCGGCGCGCATCGCGTCCAGGTCGGCCAGGGTACGCGAGCTGAGCCGAAGCAGCGCCTCCACCCCGCGGTTGAACGTCGCGATGCGGCTGTTGAGCGTAAACCGCGACAGCCATCGCACCCAATCCAGCTGGGCGCGAGGGCGGATCACCAGCGCACCCCGAGGGTCGAACGCCGACCGCAGCCCAGCGGTCACCATCCCCGGCGCGGCCAGCGGCGTGCTCAGGCAGGGAGTGACCCAGCCGACGTTCACTCGCGACACGCCGGCTCCTACGGTGCGAGCCTCGACCAGGGTCACGGAGTGACCGTCGCGGGCCAGCGCCCAGGCACACGAGAGGCCGATCGCTCCCGCTCCCACGACCACGATCTCGGCCATCAGAAGGTCGCCGTCAGCCCGCGGTCGACGGTCAGCACGCTGCCGCTCATATAGCCCGCCGACTCGCTGGCCAGCCAGGTCACATGGGCGGCGATCTCCTGGGTTCCGCTCCGCGCCCGGCGGGCAGCCGAGCGGGACGCAGGTAGTCGTTGCGAAACCAGTCCGATTCCAGATCGGCCAGCCGAGTGCGCACGAACCCGGGGGCGACCGCGTTGACCGCGACCCCCTTGGCCGCGAGTTCGACGCCAAAGCTGCGGGTCGCATTCTCGAGCCCCGCCTTGGCCACGTCGTAGGCGACCGTCCCCACCGCCCCCAGCCGGGCGTGCACGGAGGTGACGTTGACGATCCTCCCGTAGCCGCGCTCGACCATCCCGCGGGCGACGATCTGCATCAGAAACACGGGGGCGTCGAGGTTGACCGCCAGCACCCGCCGCCACTCGTCCCGCTCGAACTCGAGCACTCCGGCGCCGGCGGGAACCCCGGCGCAGTTCACCAGCACGTCCAGCGGCCCCAGCTCGGACTCGATCTGCGCCACCGCCGCCTGCAGCCCACCGGCATCGGCGAGATCGTGGGTCACCCAGCTTCGCGCCACGCTCTCGGCAGGTTGAGCCTCGACATCGATCACGCCGACCGTGGCGCCCTCGGCGCTCAGCCGGTCCACCACCGCCCGGCCGATCCCCATCGCCCCTCCGGTCACCAGCGCCCGACGTCCATTCACCAACGACATCAATGCTCCCCCTCAGATGTGTCGCGCCGCGTCCACCCCGCCCAACCCGGAATCGACTCGACCAGCGACTGAGTGTACGGGTGACCGGGCGCCTCCAGCAACTGGTAGGTCGATCCGCGCTCCACCACCTGCCCTTCCTTCATCACCGGCGCCTCCTCGGTCATGTAGCGGATCTCCGCCAGGTCGTGGCAAATCAGCACCAGCGCCAGCTCGCGCTGGCGGCGCAACTCCAGCAGCAGGTTGAGGATCTGGGCCTGCACCGACAGCCGGGGTGCGCATCACCACCTCGGCCACGTCGCTGGTGGCCGACCCGGAGATTGACGGGGAGTGGAACCCGTTAGTCTTGGGGAGCAGCCGCAGCTGGCCGGTGGCGACCGATCGCGACGGCAGCGACCTCGATCTCTCGGTTTTGCCGCCACTCCATCAGCGGCGCAGTCTGGTCGGCA
>CAVSNF010000032.1:0-23008 GCA_963729195.1 uncultured Actinomycetes bacterium | reverse complement strand
ACTCCCCAGTGGTTGATCGCAGCGCTGGCCGCCGCCGGACTGGCTGCGACCAGTTGGACGGTATCGAGCGGTGCCCGCGGCCGCCGCCGCAGTAGCCGTGCGTTGCGCGCGCTGGATGACGGCGTGCCGGCGTCCAAGGCGCTCGCCGCCGGCGGTGTCAAGGGACGGGTGATGTGGCTGGAGTGGAGCGACGACGCCGATTGCTACAGAGCGCAGTTCGACCATGGAGATCCCCCGTCGGCATCGGTCGTCGCCGAGATCTGCAAGCGGGCAGTGCGCCCCAACGCCGAGGCTGTGGGAGACCAGCTGGCCGACGGCACGTGGATCACGCTCTCGCCCGGTGGCGACGATCTCCCGCGGCTGGCGGTGGCGGGTCGGCGGCGTTTGAGCCCGTTCGAGCGTTCGCTGCTCACCTTGGTTGCTGAGCGCACCAACCCGACCGCGGTGACGTCGCGCACGCTCGACCTGATCCACGGCGACCAGCGCGGAGACGACTCGGGTACCACACCGGCCGTGATCCTGATCGACCTGGCCACGTTCGAGCACGTGCGGCTGGTGGCGGGCCACTTGACCGCCGAGCGGGTTGTGGGGGATGCGCTCGCGCGGCTGCAGACGGTGCTGCGCGCGGGCGACGAGATGCTGACGCTCAGCGAGGATCGGTTTGCTGTGATTACGTCCGTGCCCGACCAGGCCAACCTGGACGCGATCTGCGAGCGCCTGCGCGAGATCGTCAGTGACGTGCCGGTGCCGCGGCGGGCATCGCAGATCCGACCACGGATCCGGGCTGCGTTGGGCGTGGCGGCGATGGCCCATCCAGACTTTGCCGCGGTGGTGGCTCAGGCCAGACCTGCAGCGGACGGCGAGCGGGCGGCGAGCTGAGGTGATTATCGGGGCCGCCCTGATCCTCGGCCTGATAGGCGCATGGGCGCTCGGCGCCGACCTGTCGCGACTCTCCAGCCTGCGGTTTCGCGGTGAGTGGCTGGTGTTCATGGCGCTGGCGATCCAGGTGGTGCTGTTCACCGGAGGCGGGCACGGCATCCCCGAGCGCTACGACGCGGTGGTGCATCTCACCAGCTATCTGCTGCTGCTCCTCTTTGTTGCGCTGAACCTCCGCATCCCGGGGTTCTGGATGATGGGCGTGGGGCTGCTCAGCAATGTGATCGCCATCTTCGCGAACGGCGGCAGCATGCCGGTCACGCTGGAGGCGTGGCGGGCGAGCGGTGCCGATCCGGCGATCCTGCAGCGCGAGGGTGTGGTTGCAAACAACGTGCTGGCGGGGCCGCACACGCACCTGGCATGGTTGGGCGACATCTTCGCGATCCCCTCGGTGGTGCCGCTGGCAAACGCGGTCTCGATCGGCGACGTGCTGATCGTGCTGGGCACGGTGGCGTTCGTGTACCGATCGTGCTCTGACCTGCCGCCGTTTGGGACAAACGTGCTTCGTCCGCTGTCGCACGCGGGCTTCCGGCGGGTGATGGCGGGGAGGATCACGTCGAAGCTTGGCGACTGGCTGACACAGGCCGCGATCGTGACGTGGATCTTCGCCGAGACGCGTTCGACCACCGCGGTGGGTGTGTTTCTGATCACCCGGATGCTGGGCGCGACCGTCGGCGGAATCCTGTCGGCGCCGCTTCTGACCCGGCTCGAGGGCTTCCGGGTGCTGTCGCTGGTGGAGCTGTTTCGCGGCCTGATTACGATCGCCGTCATCCCCCTGGCCGTCACCGGCCAGATCTGGCCGGTGGTGGCGCTGGCGTGCGTCTCCTCGCTGCTGTCTGCGGCCACCAGCCCCAGTGCGGCCGGCCTGATCCCGGAGGTGCTGCCGGGCGAGCTGGTGCAGGCGGGGAACGCGCTGCACGGCGTCGGTCGGAACCTGACGCTGGTGATCGGCGCGGGGCTGGGCGGGTTCCTGGTGGCCCGGTTCGGCATCGGTGTTGCCATGTCGGTCGATCTGATCACGTTCGTGGCAGCCGGGCTGCTGTACTGGACGTATGCGACCGCCACCGGGGCATCCGAGCCCGAGCCTGTCAGCGAACGGCCGGGGGCCAACCGGCGGGAGCTGATAAAGATCATGCTTTCGAGCCGGGTGGTGCTGGGGTTGACCGTGTCCTTCACGGTCGCGACGGCCGCCTTCGGTATCTTCAACGTGTCGTTGCCGCAGCTGTTCGAATCACAGCTCGGAGAGCCTGACGCGTACGGGTATGCACTGGCGATGCTGGGCGTGGGATTTCTGTGCAGCGAACTGCTGACCGGATTCATGCAGCGTGAGAGCGTCGCTCGGCGGTCGATCTTCCTCTCGTTTTTGACCACAGCCGGGCTGATGTTCACGATTTCGCATTCGACTGTCACCGCCACGGCGTTTTTGGTGCTGTTTCTGATCGGGGCCACAGACGGCATCACCGAGGTGGTGTACGACACGCTGATTCAGCTGCATGTGCGCCGGGATCTGCGCGCAGGTGTGTTTGCGGTGGCCGAGTCGGTGCAGAACCTTGGCATGGTGGCAGGCATGGCGGCGGCCCCGGTGTTGGTGTCCCTCTATTCCGCCGCGGCGGCCGTCCAGATCGCCGCGGTGGGGTGCGTGTGTGGCGGCGTGTTTGCCGGCGTCGCTCTGATCCGCCGGACGAGTGGCAGCGACCTGCTGTACGTCCCCGACCATGCCGCGGTGGAGACCAACCGGGCCGCGATCGGTGGGGCTGCCGGAGCGCCGGTACCTCCACCCGTCGCAGCTGTTGACGATGCGCCGGTTGAGCTTCCGGCGGCGGTGCCCGTGCCCGTTCTCGCGGCGGTCCCCGAGCCGGCGCCAGAGGCCGCCCCGTCCGCACGGATCGTGGCTGCGGTCGCGATGAACGGTGTGGTGGGGCCGCTCGAGCTGGTCGCGCCGTCTGGGCACCGGCGGTGGCTGCGGGAGATGGTCGAGGACGCCCCGGCGGTATTGGTGCTGACAGTGACCGCCCAGGACGCCGACCGCGACGCGGTGGTGCTCGCCCTGCGCGAGGCCGGAGTGGCCACCACGGTGGTCAGCCGCGACGGCGCCGGTCACACGTTCACCTGCGGGCTGGCATTTGACGCGCTCTCGGCCGTGCACGGTGGAGTGTTCCTGATCGACCGCGGCTGCCGCCTGCGGCTGGCGTTCGCCGCCACCCAACCGGGCGAGTGGATCCCTGCCTCGATGGTGCTCAGCCGGCTGCGCCGGCTGGTCGCGGCCTAGTATCCGCGCGACCAGGTGTGATAGAACGTCGTTATGGCCGATATCAGCGCTCCCGCCAGCCCCGTTCGAGCCCGCGTCCCCGGGGGGCAATCGGCGCGGCTGAGCGAGTGGGGAATTGACTCCGAGTACGGTCTTCTCCGCGACGTGCTGCTGGGCTCGCCCGAGTCGTTTCGCTGGCTGGGAGAGGAGAACGCCCAGTACAGCGCGTTGGTGCGCGAGACACTGCGCCGCGGCTACACCTTCGACCGCGACCTGGCTCTGAGGCAGCACGCCGAGATGGTCGACTGCTATCGCCAGGCCGGCGTCAACGTCCACCTGATGGACGCACGCGACGAGATTCCCTACGGCGTGTATGCGCGCGACTCGAACGTGATGACGCCGTTTGGCCTGATCATCACCCAGCTGGCCAGCCCCCGGCGGCGCGGTGAGTACGCCGAAGCGTTGCGGTTTGCGTTGGAGCACGACGTGCCGGTGTACGACCTGGTGTCGGCCGGTAACTTCGAGGGTGGCGACTTCAACATGCTCGAGCCGGGCGTCGTCCTGATCGGCTACACGGGCATGCGTGGCGAGGAGGTGGCCGCCCGCCAGGTTGGTGGCTGGATGACCGACGAGGGCCTGGAGGTCAAGTTCGCGCCGATCGACGAGTACTTCGTCCACATCGATCTGATGGTGTGCATGCTGGCCGAGAAGCTGGCGGCGGTGTGCCTCGACACGACCGATCCCGACATCGTCCGCTGGATCAAGGGCAGGGGCATCGAGATCGTGCCGGTCGGTTTCCGCGAGACGATGGCGCTGGGCTGCAACGTGGTTTCGCTGGGCGGCGATCGGGTGCTCTCGACCACCGCGGCACCCGAGCTGAACGAGCGGCTGCGGGCACTCGGCTTCGAGGTGTACGACCCGGATATGAGCCAGTTTCAGCTGGCCGGCGGTGGCGTGCACTGCATGTGCCAACCGCTGCGGCGCGACCCGGGCTGAGCTACTCCGCCGGTTTGGAGTTCTTCCCGCGCTGCTCGTCCAAGCGGCCGGCTCTGATCGTCTTGGCCATAGCCTTGGACTGATCCTTGTAGATCGAGCCGTCCTCGAACTGGATCACGGGGTAGAACTTCTGGCCGGTGAGTTCCTCGACCCGCTGGCGCTTGTTGCGGTTGAGCGGACCCAGCACGGCCTCGTACTCGATGCCCTGATCCTTGAGCGCACTCTCCACCCGCCAGCAGTGGTGGTTTCGGATCTTCAGCCAGGTGACATCGCATCGGTAGAGCTTGACCGCCATCGTTGCAGCCTAGTCCCTACGATGACGGGGTGAGGATCTGGGATGTCGACCCCGCTCTGCTGTGCCGCAGCCACCTGCTGGGCGAGCATCGCGAGCTGCACGCGATCTGGACGATCCTGAGCGAGGATCGCCGCGGATACCGCCGCCACCCCGAGACGATTCGCTGGGAGGGCAAGCTGGCGGCGCTCGCTCGCCGGCACGACGATCTCGTGGCCGAGATGGCCGAGCGCGGCTTCAACCACCACTCTCCGCTCGATCGCGGCCTGGCCACGGGCGCGGATGTGCAGACTGAGTTCGTCGACCCGCCGGAGCGCCAGCTCGAACTGCTCGCGGCCAAGCCGTGTCCCTGTCCGCTGCGGTCTGAGAGCTGGGCTTAGTCGATATACTTCCGCTCCTCGTGGGGCTATAGCTCAGTTGGGAGAGCGCCTGGATCGCACCCAGGAGGTCAGCGGTTCGAATCCGCTTAGCTCCATAGTGCTGGGCAGGCCCTGAATGGGCCTGCCCAGCACTATTGCGTTGTGTGGGCCGGGCCTTTGGGCTTCTGGGTGCGATCCAGGCGGGAGCCTGGATCAAGGGGTCTGCTAGTTAGCAGGCCCCGTGACGGAGCTGTCAGGGGAGCGCAGCGACCTTGACAGTGGAGTCCAGGAGGTCAGCGGTTTGAATCCGCTTAGCTCCATAGTGCTGGGCAGGCCCTGAATGGGCCTGCCCAGCATATTGCGTTGTGTGGGCCGGGCCTTGGACGTGCCTGGGTGCGATCCAGGCGGGAGCCTGGATCAAGGGGTCTGCTAGTTAGCAGGCCCGTGACGGAGCTGTCAGGGGAGCGCAGCGACCTTGACAGTGGAGTCCAGGAGGTCAGCGGTTCGAATCCGCTTAGCTCCACTGATTCAAAGCGTCTTGGTTATGCCATTTCTACGTCATCTCGATCGCTTCGTGGTACCCCGCGACTGATGTCTGTGACACATCCGTGACACGTCGGCTGATCGTACGAGTTGCATAGGCATCCAGGATGTCGATGTTGCGAGTGTCCGTCTCGGGAAGGAACCGGGCGTAGTAACGCAGGGTCGTACGGGTGTCGCTGTGGCCCAGTGCTTGCTGATCCATTCGATGGGTGCGCCGGCGGCGATTTCACCGGGAGTCTGGTGGGATGCCGCATCGCCGCAGGCCGAGGCTCAGCTTGCTATCGCGGCCGACGCTTTGGCGAGCCAGGGCTACACGTATGAACCCGACGCTGTTCTGGACGAGCCATATCTCGGAGGACACGTCACGGAGCGCGAGTGGTCACGATGGACGTGGGAAGAGTGCTTTTTCCGACGTTCGATGGTCGAACGACGCGGCCCACCCGAGCGAGCGCGCGTCACACGGTGCTGCGGGAACATGAGAAGTCCTAGTGATGCCGGCCGTCTCAGGCACCTGCCGAATCCGATCGTCCGGGTGGGAGGTGTACGCTCGCAGATACGTTCGCCCAACCCTTGACCGCCCCGGACAGCGAGGAAGATGCCAGCCAGAGGAATCCAGCACATCGACCTAGCCGTGGGAGACGTCACACGTTCACTGGCCTTCTACTACGCGATGTTGGGCGGCCTGGGCCTCGCCGAGAGGTACCGCATGCCGACGTACCGGGGTACGGAAGAAGTCATCTACCTTGATTTCGGGGTGCAGGGGTTTGGCCTGCGACCAGCGGACGGCGGCGAGTATCGACACTACGACGTTGGGATCGAACACCTGGCGTTCGAGGTTGATCGCCCCGAGGAAGTCGACGCGGCATACCAGGGTTGCCTGTCGGCTGGCGGCAGGGTTCAGTCGCCCCCGGAGTACCACTACGTCGACGACGACGAGGACTACTACGCCTTCTTTGCATTCGATCCCGACGGGATACGAGTCGAGGTGTTCTCATGGCCCGGGTCGCCATTCAGAAGTGCCTGAGCCACAGCCGGTCGTCGATCGGTGGAGCCTCGAACGGATTGGAGGTTGTTTACGCATGGGGCGACTAAGGAACCCAGCGGCAGCATTTATGGGCGTTTCGGCTTCGCTGGTCGGAGCCAGAGTGTGGTGTGGCTGGGTTGGAGCGTCTCTGCCACCACGCCGAGCACCTCGGTGTGGAGTGCATCCAGATCAATCTGCTGGCGGAGGTGGTTGTTGAACTGTTCGAGCGTCTTCGTGGCGTCGTACTTGCCGCGGTAGAAGCGGTGATCCACTGCGCGCTGGATGCGGGTTCGAAGCGGTTGGAAGGCGGCTGCGACGGCGAGGGTGGAGAGCGTGACGGCGAGTGCGCCTGATTGGCCGGTGACGGACCGGAACACCCAGGTTGTCAGTGAGATGCCGCCGAGGTACACCAAGGCGAGCGTTGCGGCCAGCGCTGCGTAGATCAGCGTCTTTCGGATGATCACGTCGATCTCGTACAGGCGGTATCTGAGGATCGCGATGCCGGTGGCGACTGGTGGCACGGTCACCCATACGATGAAGATGGCGGTGTCGTACGAGCGTCCCGAGACTGCGTAGATTGCGATCACGGCGATGACTGTCGTGAGCATCAGCGCCACCGCGGCTGCGAACCAGCGCAACTGTTGGCGTTCGACTCCGCGTGACCGTCTGAAGCGCAGTACCACCGATGCGAAGCTCGCGAGCAACCCCACGAGCAGTAGCGGCGCGGAGGCCGCGCCGGCCCAGTCGAGCACCGCTGCCACTGCGCCGCTTGCTTTGAACGGGTTGTGGGACGCTTGCAGAGGTGGGTCGATGTTGAAGGTCTGAAACGCCTGAGACAACCCCAGGATCGATCCGATCACGGTCAGCCAGACCGCGAACCGCCAGCGGCGCGTGAGTGGCTGACCATTTGGGAACAACGCCAGCAACAGGATCATCATCAAGAAGAACAGCGAGTCAAACGCGGGGGATTCAAGCCACAGGGCGACTTGGCCTGCCGGTAGCCTGTCGCGGTTGACCACCAACGTGTAGATGGCGTAGTTCTGCGCCAGCCCCGCCGTCAGTGCCAGCGTGAACCCGACCCCCAGAAACAACCAGCCGATTACATTCTCCCCTTGGCGAGTGGCTATCAGCGTCCCGATCAACGCATAGCCCAGCGGGATCAGTAGGCCGAGCGCACTGGGAAACAGCGGCTGAACCGAGCGATCGAGCACCGCCAACCCCGCCGCGGCCAATGTCACCGCGATGGTTGCCGCAAACACGCCCCACGCCACCTTGTAGGAGCGTGCGCTGCTGGCCGTATGTTCGGGCATCGCACTCCTTCCAAAGCCGACACGAGCATCGCCTCGAACTGCACACGCAGCGTCGCACATCACCGCTCCGAAAACATTACGAGGAGCTACCAATCGATCAACCCCGCGTGGCATTCGCGATGGGAGGAACCACCCGACCCGGGGCTGTGTCCAGCCGTGCTCGCAAGCCACCGAGGATGGAGACTTCCAAGCAGACCGTGGCCGATCTGTGAGATGACTTCCGGCGTCGGGTTTCGGCTCCCGCTCACGCCGCCGGCCTTTTTGAATCCCTGAGTGCTTGGGCATCGGGTGGGCCGCGCGGTGTCGCGGCTGGGCGAGGGGTATGTTTTGCAGCGTGTAGCTGGGAACTTTGGAGGTTGAGTTGTTGCGGGACTTCAGCGTAGAGCGGCGGTATGTGATTCCCATCGCGCTCGCCGTGATCGCGCTCGCTGGTGCGGGTTATGCGGTGGGAAGCACGGTCGGAAGTGGGGTGGGCACCACCACTGCATTGGTCAAGACCGTCACGATCATCCATCAGGTGCCAGGCAAGACTGTCCGCCAGGAACCGCTCGTAAAGACGATTCGCGAAACGGCCAAGGTGAAGACGGTCAGGTCAGGCACAACGACTGTCCGTTCCCGTCAAGTGGTTGCCGTGCCCGCGAGTGTGAACGCCTTGACATCAATCAAGACCGTCAGGGTGCCACGCACGCTCACTGCAACGACAACTCAAGTCTCGACCGTGGTCAGCGTCACGACGGTGACCGAAACCGCAACTAAGACCCATCCTCCACACCCTTAGGCCAGCATACCCACCGGCGCGGGCTATGCAGCGTCCACGCATGAGCCACGACGACAGGGGCGAGACATCCGCTGCCACGAACGACCCGAACCGGGGGTCTAGGAGGACTCGCAGCGATCGGCGCACCTAGCTTGGTCGGGCGGCCGAAGCGATCGGGGTACGGTCGGACGGCCGCCCGAGCCAGCAGGTACCGGGGTCGGGCCACGCCCCCCAAAGGGATCGCCCCGGTGCGTACATCTTCTCACAACGAAGCTGCGGTGGACAGAGCCTCAGGCTGCCGACTCGGGGGCCGAGTAGTCGAAGTTGGCCTCGTAGCCGCATCGGCCGGTGTAGGTGAACTGGAAGTGTTGGTCGTGGACTTCGAGCAGTTCAGCGATGACTTCGCGGCCGTTGCGGTCGTGGCCGGGGATGATGCACGTCACGGGGCTCTGCGTCTCGTATGGGCCTGCGATCCTGACGGTGACTGCGGCGCCTGCTTTGAACCATCCGCGTCCCGGGGTGTGGTCGATCTCAATCCGGCTTGGCACCACGGCGAGCATGTGGCTCGGCTTGAACGCCCACGGGAACTGGCTGAGTGGCGTACCGCCCAACCGACCGGAAAAGACGTCGGCGAGGGCGGCTTGCTGGCGCTGATCTCCGCGCTCGTCGACGTGCAAGACCCACGACCACGGTGAGCCCGGGTCGTCATCGCTATACCACGACACGAACACCGCACACAACGACGCGAGATCGAGGCCGTACACGCTGCCCTCGGTGATCTTCCACGACAGCGCCCCGGTGCAGAAGCCGTAGGTCGATCGTCCACCAGCGACGCCGTCGATGCGCCGGCACGGGCAGATCGCGTCGCAGTTGCACACCTCCAGATAGGTACCTTGGATGCGCCAGGCTGACGCCGTCTGGGAAGAGTCGGTCACATCGAGCCTATCGGCATGGGCGTGGAGTGCACTCCGGGAACGATCCCGGGATACCACGGCACCGACAATCCCAAAATGATCAGAGCGATCCCTGCGAAGAGCGCCACTTGCGGGCCATAGCGCCAGGTCTTTTCGAGCGTGACCACCACGGTCAGCAGCACCATCCACCGAAGATCCATGATCCCAACCGCGATCAGCACCACCATCAGCGACCAGCAACAGCCAACACAAAAGCCACCGTGATAGACCCCGGCGCGCACATGCCGCAGGGAACCTCGGTATCGACCCACATGAGCAAGGATGCTCAAAGGGGAGCGACACACCGCCAAGCAGCGATCCTTCCACGGGCTGAGCTGGTAGGCCCCGGCACCAACCAGGACAGCGGCTCCGACCCAGGATGCCGCTGACGGGTGCCGGCCGGCCAAGCGTCCAGCCGCGACACTCAGCGCGAGCGCCAACAAGCCGAACAACGCCCACGCCGCGAGATATCCACCCGCCAGGCCACTCAGACGCGCCCGCCGCCCAGCCCCCTCACCTGTGTACAAGACACCCAGCGGCGCCAGGCCAGGGAGCATCATCGCCGCCATCATCACCGTCCACAACGCCAGGAACCCCAACGCACCAAACCCCATCGTGCCCGGAGCAGACTGCATCCCCTCAGCCTCTCGAACCACGACCACCCACGCCACCGCCGCCACTCCCAGCACACCGGCCACTCCAGCATCCGACATCGTCGCGGATCGAAACGTCATCGACCCATCATCCACCATCATCGAACTGCCCGCTGGGCGGGTAGGCGGTCGCCACGTCCGTGTTCAACACGACCCGCGTCTTGGGGGTGTGGCCGGGTGGCGGCAGGGTGCCTCCTTGTCCAGGGGGCGGCCACCCGACCTGCACACAGACCTCCGATGACCCGCGCGGTGTCTACGCGCGTGTTGGCGCGCCGATTGTCAGTGGAATCTCGTAGTGCTGGACTGACTCGATGGTTGTCGCGCTGGCCTGGGTTCCCTGCTTTCGCAGTTCGTCCGCTTTGGCGACGCTGGCGTTGAGTGCGTCCTCGCTTTCCCAGATCGTGATCGAAAGGGCCTTGCCCGAGTCCCGGTCGACCATGAAGTAGGCGTGGGAGAACCCGTCCACCTGTTCCAGTGCGTCTGAGACGCTCTGGAAGCCTTCGACCAATCGTTGAGGGTCATTTGCCTGGTAGCTGCTTACTCGCGCATGCATTACCGACTCCCTTCCTTGGACGAATCCCCACCATCTCACCTCCAAGCGTTGGTCGCAACTGATACTTGCCAGTCGGCCGTCCGCAGCCGCCGAGGGCTCTGCTCCAGCGGCTGCTTCGGAGACGAGGCGAGCCGTGACACCTTGGTGACACAGAATCAGCGCGAGCACCCGCGATCGCCGGTGAACGCGGTGCCTCTCTTTTGGCTTCTACAGCTGCGTAGGGACGATATGTGATCTGACAAGAACGCCGGCGAAAACGCCCGAATCTGGATCGCACCCAGGAGGTCGGCGGTTCGAATCCGCTTAGCACCATGGCGTGGTGTGGGCCGGGACGCTGGACCGCCTGGGCCACAAAACCTCAAGGGCGGCGTCCCAACGTAGAATAAAGTTGACGTAAAAGTATTTACAGTATATTCTATGAATCATGCCAACGCAGAAGCCCGTTTCCTACTCGCCCGTTGCCCGCGAGACCGCGCGGGTGCTTGGTGCGCGCGTCCGAGCGGCCCGGTTGGAGCGACGCTGGACGCTCGAGGAGCTGGCCGAGCGGGTCGGAGTTACCCGCATGACGATGGCGAAGGTGGAGCGGGGCGATCTGAGCATCCGGATGGGCACGGTGCTGGAAGCGACTGCGCTGCTCGGCGTCTCCCTCCTCGGCGACGGAGACGGCCGCCAAACGGAGGGACAGCTTCGCGATCGGTTGGCTGCGCTCCCCCAACGGGCGCGCCGGCCCAGGCGGCTGGACGATGAGTTCTGATCAAGGTCGCGTCTACGTGTGGGTGTGGCTTCCCGGCGCGATTGAACCGGTCGTCGCCGGCGCGCTCGATCAGGCCGACGGGATCGTCTCGTTCACCTACGGCCAGAGCTACCTGGCTCGGGACGAGGCGATTTCGTTGTACGTGCCAGAGTTGCCTCTGGGTCGTGGCCCCATCCGACCGGCCCCGGGCACGATCGCCGGCTGCATCGCCGACGCCGGGCCCGATGCGTGGGGCATGCGGGTGGTGCTGGCCCGACTGGTTGGTCGCGACGCTGACGACGTCGATCAACTCGGCCAGCTGACGTACCTGATCGAATCGGGCTCCGATCGCATCGGGGCACTTGACTTTCAACGCTCGGCTGACCGCTACGCGGCACGCGGTTCCGGTAGTGCAACCCTGAAGGAGTTGACGGAAGCGACCGATCGTGTGCAAAACAACGAGCCACTGTCACCCGACCTCGACCAGGCGCTGCTTCACGGAAGCTCGATCGGCGGCGCTCGTCCCAAGGCCGTGTTGCACGACGGCGATCGTAACTTGATCGCGAAGTACAGTTCCACCACCGACATCTACCCTGTCGTTAAGGGGGAGTTCATCTCGATGGAGTTGGCAGCGCGCGCGGGCCTCGATGTCGCCTCCGTGGAACTGACTCAGTCACTCGAACGCGACGTGCTCTTGGTCGAGCGGTTTGACCGCGCGCCGGGAGGTGCTCGTCATGCGATGGTGTCAGCACTCACGATGCTGGGACTGGACGAGGTTGGCGGCCGCTACGCCAGTTATGCCGACCTCGCAGACGTGATCCGCGGCCGGTTCGTGAGTCCCGATGCGACGCTGCGTGAACTGTTCTCGCGCATCACCTTCAACATCCTGACCGGGAACAACGACGACCACGCTCGCAACCACGCTGCGTTCTGGAACGGCTTCGACCTGAGCCTGACGCCGGCCTACGACATCTCCCCGCAGCCGCGAACCGGCGGCGCGCAACGCCAACTGATGGCGATCGGACGGGACGGGTGGCGATCGAGTCAGGTCGCTGGGTGCGTCGAACGCGCAGACGTCTACCACCTCACGCCTGCCGATGCTCGGCAGATCGTCGACCATCAGATCGAAGTGATCGAGCGTGAGTGGAGCGACGTCTGCGATCTCGCCCGGCTCGCAGGAGGCGAGCGGGAGTACTTCTGGCATCGTCAGTACCTCAACCCGTACGCCCTCGAGGGCTACCTGAGCACTACCTCAACATCAACCACCCGCCTCAATCCGGGCGGGTGAATAACGGTGCCTGGCACCGTTATTCACCCAGGCCGGCTGCCGAAGCTAGCATCCCAGTGAGATGAGAGCAGTCGTGTATTCGCAGACCGGTGGGCCTGACGTCCTCCAGCTTGTTGATCGGCCCGCACCCGAGCCGGAGCCCGGGGAGGTTCGCGTTCGCGTGTCAGTGTCTGGCGTGAATCCGACCGATTGGAAGGCCCGGCGCGGGAGCGGCGCCGGCAAGCCCGTCGATCCGGCGGTCGTCCCGAACCAGGACGGGGCCGGTACGGTCGATGCCGTCGGTGAGGGCGTCGACCCGTCCAGGGTCGGCGAGCGGGTCTGGCTTTGGGAAGCCGCCCGGGAGCGGGTCAACGGAACCGCGCAGGAATATGTCGCGCTGCCCGCCCGTCAGGCTGTGCCGCTGGCCGAGGGTCTGTCGTTCGATGTCGGGGCGAGCCTCGGCATCCCGGCGCTGACTGCGCACATCTGCCTGACCGCATCGGAGTCCGGGCCCCGTCGCCTCAAGCCGCACGCGCTCGCTGCTCAGACGGTGCTGGTTGCCGGCGGTGCGGGAGCGGTCGGTCATGCTGCGATCCAGCTTGCGCGCTGGGCGGGGGCGCGGGTGATCGCGACGGTGAGCGGCGACGAGAAGGCGGCGCTCGCTCGTGCGGCCGGCGCTGATCACGTCGTCAACTACCGCAGCCCCAGCGCCGCCGACGACGTGCGCCAGCTCTCTCCCGGTGGTGTCGATGTGGTGGTGGAGGTCGCTCCCGCGGCGAATGCCGCGCTCGACAGCGCCGTACTGGCGCCCAACGGCACGGTGGCGACCTATGCCACGGACGGTGGAAACCAGCTCGGCCTCTCGGTGTTCGACCTGATGGGACGCAACATCCGCTACCAGTTCGTGCTCGTCTACACGGTCCCACCGGAGGTCAAGGATCGGGCGGTCGTCGACGTGTCCGCGGCAGCCGCCGACGGCGCGCTGCCGGTCGGAGCCGACGCCGGATTGCCGCTGCACCGATTCTCCCTGGACGAAACTCCAGCAGCTCACCTGGCCGTCGAACAGGGCGCCGTTGGCAAGGTGCTGATCGACGTCGCCTAGCTCGATCGGCGAGTGATCCTCCGGCGTTGTCGCCATGCCCCGACGCCTCTTGACAGCCGATCCTGTGACCCCGTCTCGCGGCGCGGCTCTCCTCTCCCGCTTAAAAGTACAACACAGCTGGGGGCTTGTTTCAAGTCGGAACCGTGGGGCACAATGGCCGGTTGGAGGTCAGAACCCACGGAGCCCGGAGGTAGCAAGATGCTGGTGTTGTTTTTGGCGGGGAGTGGTCGGTGATGGACGCCGACGTGATCATCGTGGGCGCCGGCCCGACCGGCCTGATGCTCGCTCTCGAGCTGCGTCTGGCCGGAGTGCGGCCGCTGGTGCTGGAGCGGCAGCCGCGGATCCGAGACACTCCGAAGGCCGGCGGTCTCAGTGGCCAGATCGTGGAGCTTTTGCGCTATCGGGGCCTGCTGGAGCGATTCGAAGCAGCCGGCACCGGTCCCATCCCCGCTCTGCGATTGCCGTTCGGCGGTGTGCACGTGGATTTCACAGGCCTGGCCGATCCTCCGATGCAGCTGGTGCTGCTCCCACAACCGCAGCTCGAGGGCGTGCTGGAGGAACTCGCCGGCGAGTTCGGCGCCGAGATCCGCCGCGGGCAGGAGCTGGTCGGGCTGAGCCAGGATGACGCCACGGTGACCGCGGACGTGCGCGGATCGGACGGGCAGTATCGTGTCACCGCGCGATATCTGATTGGCTGTGACGGCGCGCGCAGCGGTGTGCGCGAGATGGCCGGCATCCCGTTCCCCGGCACCACGTATCCGGAGGTTCAGCGGCTTGCCAGTGTCACCGTGCCCGAGTCGGTCACCCTGCTCGAAAACGGCGACATCGAGGTCGCGGGAGTGGGCCGGATCCCCTTCGGCTACACACCAACCGAGCGCGGTGTGTTCGCCGTGGGGTCGACCGACCCGACGCTGCTGGGGGTCTACACCAGCGAGGACGAGACCGCCGACTACGACGACGACGAGCCGATGACCGTGGCCGAGCTCCGCGACAGCATCCGCCGCGTGCTCGGCGTGGAGCTGCCCTTGGGAGAGCCGAGACGGCTGACGCGGTTCACCTTTCATGCTCGACAGGTCGAGCGGTACCGCGAAAGGCGGATCCTGGTGGCCGGTGACGCCGCCCACCTGTTCCCAGCCGGAGGCGTGGCCCTCAACGCCGGCATGATCGACAGCGTCAACCTTGGCTGGAAGCTGGCTGCCGCCGTCCAGGGCTGGGCGCCGGCCGGGCTACTGGACACCTATCACGAAGAACGTCAGATCGCCGGTGAGCGCACACTGCTCCATACCCGGGCCCAACTGGCGTTGCGGCGCGGACATGATGAGGCTGCCGAGGCGCTGCGCCGGTTGTTCCTCGAGCTCGTCACCGACGAGCAGCCGTTGCATCGCATCGGCGCTCTGATCGCCGGCTCGGACATCCGCTATCCGTCACCCGGCCCCGACCACCACCCGTTGGCCGGCACCTTCGTCCCCAACCTCACCCTGCACACCGACCAGGGCGAAACCAGCGTCGCCGGGCTCACCCACACTGCCCGACCGGTACTCCTCGACCTCGCCGACCGCTCGGACATCCGTGAGGCGGCCGGTCGTTGGCAGCATCGCCTCGACATCCACACAGCCACCACCGATGATCGACCAGCCGACGCGATCCTGATCCGGCCGGATGCCCACGTCGCCTGGGCAGCGACCATCGACGAGCCTGCAGACAGCGCGACACCCGCGCTCCGAGAGGCGCTCGCCTACTGGTTCGGCGAGCCCTCCTGATCGGTCTTCAGGAAACGATCTCGGCCTGCTCGGCCAGCCGGTGTCCCTGCAGCACGAGCTCAATGTGCTGGCGGGTGTGGCCTGCTGCCTTGGCGATGTCGCGGAGGGAGCACCCCTGTTCCTCGGCTGTCACGATGGCCTGGCTGGCGGTATGTCGGGCATCATCCAGGGCGTCCTGGGTGGAGGACACCTGCTCGAGGAGTTCGTCTCTGGTCACGCTTCAAGTCTCCACCCACAACGTCAGGAGTCAAGCAGCCGTCGTGGTTGGGATGCCCGGCGGGCCGATGATGTCGATTCCGTACTCGGCGGCGAGTGCGACGAGTGGGGTGGGGTCGGCTGGTTCGGCCGGCGGTGGCACCGTGAGTTCGGGGGCGGGTTGTCCCGCTCGGCGTATGAACTGCTCGAACCCGGCCGGTTCGGTCACCAACAGGAATCGTGCGGTGGGCGAGGTCACCAAGAACGTGTGGGGGATCTCGCGGGGGCCGTAGACGAACGAGCCCGCGGGGGCGGAAATGACCTTCCCGCCGACCCAGAAGGTGAGTTCTCCCTCGATCACGTAGAACCACTCGTCTTCGCGGTGGTGGACGTGCAGCGGTGAGCCGGCGCCGTGTTCGATCACCGCGACCCGGCCGGCGGTGGTCTCGGCCGAGGCCTTGATGGTAGCGAGCACTCCGAACGCCCACAGTGCCTCTCCTTCGCCGTCGTGAAGTGCGATCGGTTCGATCCCAGTCGTGGTGGTCATGCGTTTAGCCTCCTTCGATAAATTGGCGAGACACAGTGTCTCACTGAGTCGGGTGGACCGTACCCCTTCAGCAATCCCCTGTCAAGTTTCGAGAGGCATCGTGTATCATGATTCTATGGCACGTGAGTACCGGCTCAAGCGCCGAGCTGAGCTTCAGGATCAGACCAGGCTCCGTATCATCGAAGCGACGATTGAGTTGCACCAAACGGTCGGCTCGGCCGCGACCACGGTGACCGATGTTGCCGAGCGCGCCGGCGTCGGTCGTGCCACCGTCTACCGTCATTTCCCCGACGAGCCCTCGCTGTCACGCGCCTGCAGCGGCCTCTACTTTCAGCGGCACCCCGCACCCGACCCCACCGAGTGGGAGTCAATCGAGGATCCCCGGGCCAGGCTCCAAACCGCCCTGGAGCAGACGTATGCCTACCATCACGCGACCCAAGCGATGATCAGCCGTGCACTCGCCGACGCTCGTGACCACCCCGTCATGCGGCCTTACCACGACCATTGGCGTCAAGCTGCTGAGATCCTCACCACGCCATGGCACGCCCGCGGTGGCAAACGCATCCAACTCCGCGCAACGATTCTGCTTGCTCTCACCTTCGACACGTGGCGCACGCTCACCACCGACAGCGGCCTCACCACCCCACAAGCCGTCCGACTCAGCTCACGGCTGGTCGAACTGGCCGCCACCGCACCGGTTCCTCCCCGGCACCAGCGGCCGCCCTGAAGATAGGGCAATCGCCTCTGGTGGGGAGGCGGGTTGCGTGGCTACGCTCGATGCTCCACTCGATCAGGAGGAGGGACGATGAGTCTTCGAGGGCGTTTCTTTGCGATGACCTACGACCGGCAGCTGGCCAAGGTGGAGGCAGCCGGCCTCGGCCTGCAGCGAGAGCGGCTGCTGGCAGGGGCGCACGGTGACGTCCTCGAGATCGGTGCCGGCACCGGGGCGAACATCCGATTCTACGGAGCGGCGATCGAGTCTCTGACAATGACCGAGCCCGAACCGCCGATGTTGCGGCGGCTGCAGAAGACCGTGAGAGAGCACGCGCCGCAGACGAAGGTGCTGCGCGCGCCGGCCGAGGACCTCCCGTTCAACGAGGAGAGCTTCGACACGGTGGTTTCCACTCTGGTGCTGTGTGGAGTCGACAATCAAGCACGGTCGCTGCAGGAGATCAAGCGAGTCCTGCGGCCCGGCGGTCAGTTCCTGTTCCTGGAGCATGTGCGGTCGGCGGACACAGGCCTTGCCCGCAAACAGGATCGCATCAACTGGCTCAACCGGCTGGTGGCCGGATGTGAGTGCAATCGCTCGACGCTGGACGCAATCACCGCCGCCGGGCTCACGGTGGCACGGATCGACCACTCCCGTTTGGAGAAGGTGCCGGAGTTCGTCTCTCCGCTGATCGTGGGTCAGGCGACCCCCACTGCGACCACCGCGGGACTTGCGAGCAGCTGACATCGGCAACGAGCGTCAATTCACGTGAGATTCGGGAATGGCGGCGGGCCGAGCATCTCGACGCCGTGCGTGTTGTTGGACGCCTCGATCCGCGCGTAATCAGGCGCCGGTGCATCGGCGAGGTCGTGACTCGTGGCCGGCACTCCGCCGTCTCGAAAGTAACTGTCGTGGGTGCCGGGTGTGTTCAACACGAGGAAGCGAACGCTGTCGGAGGTCACCATGAAGGCGTGTGCGACGCCCTGTTTGATCGCGATGGTGTCGCCGGCGTGAGCCGCGTGATTGACTCCGTCGGCATGGAACAGCATCTCGCCTGCGAGCAAGTAGAAGGTCTCGTCGCTGGGATCGCGATGCAGCGGCGTCGCCCGTCCGCGCGGGGCGGTGACCTCGACCAGCGAAAACCCTTCGTTGCTCCACGCACCGGGGTGCTTCACGGCCTGGTGGGCACCCGCGAACCACAACATCTCGCCCTCACCCGCCTTGATGTGTCGAACGGAAGTGCTCACACCATCTCTCCTTTATGGGATTTGAGTATCATAACGAGACAATGATCTCATATCAACAGACAGGGCGAACCCGCCAGAAGGCCCGTACCGCCGACTCGCTGGTCGCTGCTGCGCGATCTCTCATCGCCGCCGGCGTGACTCTCACGGTGGAACTCGCTGCCGAACATGCCCAGGTGTCGCGGGCGACCGCGTATCGCTATTTCCCAACCCAGCAGGCGCTCCTGCTCGCCGCATACCCCGAGGTCGGCCAGGCGTCCGTGCTTGGCGACGATCCTCCCGCAGACGTCACCGCGCGATTTGACATCGTGTTCGCTGAGATGGCCCGCCAGGTGTGCGAGAACGAGGCGCCACTGCGCGCCATGCTGCGACTGTCGCTGGAAAACCCCTCTCAGCGGGAGGGTCTCGTACTGCGCCGCGGCCGGCGCCGAACGTGGCTGGCCGACGCGCTGTCGCCGCTCGCCGCGAGCATGACGCCGGCCGAATTTGACAGGCTCGTGCTCGCGATCGCCGCCAGCACCGGCATCGAGTCATACATCTGGCTGAGAGACATGGCCGCACTTTCACAACAGCAGGCACTCGAGATCATGCGATTCACCGCGGATACGCTGCTTGCGAACGCCGTAGACTCGCGTCGTGCTCACGTGCCCCCACTGCGGTCACGAGAACCCTGAGACGAATCGATTCTGCGGGGGCTGCGCTGCGGTGCTCGAAGGCGGGGCAGATCAGGCCCGCGAGGTGCGAAAGACCGTCACCATCCTCTTCTGCGACCTGGTTGGTTCAACTGCGCTTGGCGAGCGCACCGATCCGGAGCTGCTGCGCGAGCTGATGTCGAGCTACCACGCGACCTTGCGCGTGATCCTCGAACGGCATGGAGGCACGGTCGAGAAGTTCGTCGGGGATGCGGCCATGGCGGTGTTCGGCATCCCCACCGTGCACGAGGACGACGCTGAACGGGCGGTGCGCGCGGCGGTCGAGATGCGGCAGGCGGTGGTGAAGCTCGGCCTCAGCGTCCGGATGGGGATCAGCACCGGTGAGGTGGCCGCCGGGAGCGGCGAGACGCTCGTGACCGGTGATGCGGTCAACGTCGCGGCTCGGTTCGAGCAGGCCGCCGAGCCCGGGGAGATCCTGATTGGTGCCCAGACCGAGCGGCTGGTCAGCGGACTGGTTCGGGTGGAGGCGGTCGCGCCGCTCCAGCTGAAAGGCAAAGCCGAGGCCGTTCCGGCCTTCCGTCTGATCGAGGTGCTGCCGGACGTGCCCGCATTCACCGCTCCGATCGATGCGCCGTTCGTCGGCCGCGCCGCGGAGTTGGCGGCGTTGCGAGCCGCCTGTGCACAGGCGGTGGAGGAGCGTGTGCCTCAGCTCTGTACGATCGTCGGCCCTCCTGGAATCGGCAAATCGCGGATCGTGCGCGAGTTCCTGGCGGGAGAGCGGGGCCGGGCCCGGATCGTGATCGGACGCTGCCTTCCCTACGGTGAGGGCATCACCTACTGGCCGCTGGGGGAGATCGTGCGACAGGTCGGCGGCGATCGGCCGCGGGATGCGATCGCTGAGATTGTCGGGGGTGCTGAAGGAGCGTTGGTGGCTGACCGCTTGGCCGGTGCGATCTCGCTGGGGCCGGCGGGCGGCTCGCCCGAGGAGATCTCCTGGGCGGCTCGGAAGCTGGTCGAGGCACTCGCCCAGGACGGGCCGGTGATCGCGGTGGTGGATGACATCCACTGGGCCGAGCCGGCGCTGCTTGACCTGCTCGAATACGTCGCCACCTTCGCCACGGGTGTGCCGCTGTTGATGCTCTGCACCGCTCGGCCGGACCTGTTTGAGTCGCGCCCGAGCTGGTCGAATCCCCGCAGAGACGCGGCGCTCGTTAGCCTCGAACCGCTGGACGCACACGAAGCCGAGTCGCTGATCGACGCGCTGGAGGAGATGGATCAGCCGACCCGCTCGCGGATTGTGGCGGCGGCCGAGGGAAACCCGCTGTTTGTCGAACAGTTCCTGGCGATGCGGGCCGAGGGCCACCAGGGTGAGCTGGTAATCCCTCCGACTGTGCACGCGCTGCTCTCGGCGCGGCTTGATCGGCTCGATCCCGCGGAGCGCGCGGTGATCGAGCGCGCATCGGTGGAGGGCCGGCTGTTTCACCGCGGCGCCGTCACCGAGATGCTCCCGGCCGGGGCGCGAACGGCCGTGGGGTCGCACCTGATCTCGTTGGTGCGCAAGGAGTTCATCCGCCCGGACACGGCCATCTTTGCGGGTGACGACGGTTTCCGGTTTGGTCACGTGCTGATTCGCGATGCCGCCTACGAGTCGATCCCGAAACGACTCCGAGCCGAGCTGCACGAGCGGTTTGCGGCATGGTTCGAGGCCAGGCTCGGAGACCAAACAGCCCAGTACGACGAGATCCTGGGCTTCCATCTCGAGCGCGCTCACCGCTACCTGGCCGATCTCGGATCCCCCGCAGAGGCGCTTGCCGAGCGGGCTGCGGCCAGGCTGGGAGCCGCGGGCACCCGCGCACTCGACCGGGGCGACATGGACGGCGCCGGAAACCTGCTCGAACGGGCCGCCACGCTGTTGGACGAGCACGACCCGCTGCGGATCGAACTCGAGGTCGAGCTGGGAGAGGCATGGCTCGAGAGCGGGCGGTTGAGTGAGGCCGAGACGCTGCTGGAAGGCACGGTTGCGCGAGCCGCTCGCACCGGTGATCCGGTGCTGGAGGCGAGATCCACGGTTGGGCTGGCCCTGGTTCGGATTCAAACCGAAAGCAGTGTCGAGCACCGGGCAATCCGCGCCGAGCTCGAGCCGCTGGTGGGCGTGTTCGAGGGCGCCGGCGACGACCGCGGCGCTGCGGATCTGCTTCGGGTGCTGGGCCGGTTGGCCACGTGGTCATTCGAGTACGCCGAGGCCGAAGAAATCCAGCAGCGAGCGCTCGCGCATGCCCGCGCGGCTGGGGACGAGCGGCGTCAGGCGGGCATCATGAGGTTGATCGTGTCTGACGCATTGTGGGGGCCTGAGCCCGTCACCCCCGCGCTCGCGCGCTGTCGGGCGATCCTCGACGACACGAACAATCGCCGCGTTCAGGCGAACTGCCTGGTGCGGATCGGGGGCCTCGAGGGACTCGCCGGCCGCTTCGATGCTGCTCGCGAGACGATCGCCGAGGCCCGGGCGCTGATGGACGATCTGGGCCTGCGGCACCTCAAGGCACACAGTTCGGATGTGGCCGTGCTGGTCGAGATGCTGGCGGGCGACTACGCGTCGGCGGAAGCCGAAGCGAAGGTTGCCTACGCCGCGCTCGAGCAGATGGGGGATCGCACCTATCAGAGCTCGGAGGCGCATCTGATTGCCCAAGCCCTCGAGGCCCAGGGACGGGTGGACGACGCCGAGCAATGGCTCGAACGCTCCTACGGACTCGACGACTCGGACCCCGACTCGCTCACGCTTCGAGCACTGATACTGGCGCGCCGCGGCCTGCTGGAGGACGCCGAGCGGCTCGTTCGATCCGCAGTTGCGATCGGCACGGAGCCGAGTGTTCCGCAGTTCGCCGACGCTCGCTTTACCCTGGCTCAGATTCTCGCCCGCAAGGGTGCAAACGGCGCCGCCCGCGAAGAGGCTGAGCTTTGCCTGCGTCGGTACGAGGCGAAGGGCATCGTTCCACTCATGCAGCAGGCCGCCGCGCTGATCGCCACGCTCCCGCCGGCGGAGTGAACGAAGGTAGCCCACCACGGTCGGGAGCCGTCGAGTGCTTCAAGCGGTGGTGACGAAACCCGACCGTGATGGAGTCCCGAGGCCCGTGATCGGGGGGATGGGGCCTGTGGGAACAGTCGACACTACGCCTTGCGGCGGTCGGACGCAAAAAATTGCACGCAAACTGGCTAGGCGATGAACAAGAGCACGACCACCAGCTTCAGCAGCACCAGTGCCGCCGATCCCAGCGCCCACACCCGCAGTTGGGCTCTGCGGGCCGGCACCCGCTCGTCGCTGAGCTTTGCCAGGGCGATGATCACGGCCGCGATATCGCCGAAGGGCACCAGCAGCGTCAGCAGCACCCCCGCCGCGATCGCTCCACCGCCGTAGCCTCCAGTCTCGGCAGTCGTCACCACCGCGGGCGAACTGCTCGCGGGTGGGCGCGGCAGGCCGGCCAGCGTCAGCTCCAGGTCTCCCATGGTGCGGGCGTGCTCGGCGGCGTCCACCCGCTGGGCCAGCTCCTCCACCGTCAACCGGCCTTCGACGCGCGCCTGCTGGAGACGGGCAACCACCCGCCCGCGGTCCTCGTCGGAGGCCAGGATCAACTCATCGCTCACCCCCAAAGTCTTGCACGCTCACGGCGGCGTCGTACGGCTGATCTGCCTGGCTACGACGTCTGGTGGGGCGAGGTGTAGTAGCACTTGCAGTACGCCCACAGCTGGGGTTGGAACCCGGTCCAGCCGTTGCTGTGAGCGGTGATCAGATTGGTGTTGACCAGCTGGATGTAGGGGCGCTTGTCGGCGATGTATGCCTCCAGCTTCCACACCAGCTTCTGCCGCGGCTTGAACTTGATCGTGACCGCCTGTTTGTTATACATGGCGTCGTAGGTGGGATCGTCCATGCCGGTGTCCGAGTTATTTCCCCACTGGGCCTTGGTTACCACCGAGAGGTTGAAGTTGGGGTCGATGTAGGGATGCCAGTACCACGTGAACATGTCGGCCTTGGTGTACTCGTAGTTGGCCGCCGTGATCGCATCAAACGCAGCGCTGACGTCGCCGCCTGCGACCTCGTTGATCTTCACCCCGATCTTCTTGTAGGCGGTCTGAAGGATGTCGAACTGGCGGTCGCCGTTGAAGTCCAGGTCATTGGGGA
>CAVSNF010000031.1:0-201578 GCA_963729195.1 uncultured Actinomycetes bacterium | reverse complement strand
CCGCGAATCGCTCCAACGAGGACGATATCCAGCTGCGACATAATGATGACACTGCCTCCGGCCAAGAACATCGGCGCGGCGCCTCAGCCATGCCTTCGTCGTATACGTCGGCGGCGCGCTAGCAACCTCAACCGGAAGGTAGTGTCTGAGCAGCAAGATCCCTGCGACGAAACTCGCGCACGCGCTCAGGTCTGTATCACCAGGACGTCCACCACTCCCAGCGAAACGGAGAGTGCCAGTGCCCCACCGACAACGACCGTGAATAGCGCCGGCCTGAGGACGTCGTCTGGCAACCGTCCGGCGACGACGTGCTCAAGCCCTTGCAGCGCCGACTGGCGCAGCGTCGAAAGGCTTGAGATCGGCACCAGTACCATCGCGCAAATCAACGCCGCACGCCGCTGCCCGGGAGGCATTGCCGCCCACCCCAGGATTGCCACCACGGCAGCGACGGCCAGCGAGGTCACGAGCACGAGTTGGCTGCTTCTGACAGCGATCCCGCGAGTGTTCCCCACTCCTATGAACCCGAGAAGTCGCGACCTCGCGGACGAGCAATCGATCAAATCCAGCCGTGGCGGCCAGCTGTAGAATCGACGCCCAGGCGATCACCCACGCGTACACGCCGTAGCTTGTCGGCCCGAGCATCCGAATAACCACAAGCGACGAAGAACCCGAGCCCCAACGATGTCAGCCGAAGCGCCGACGGCCCGGTACCTCCAAGCCTGTCGGCGAGCTTACCCTGGTCACTCATGTTCCTGGACCGAACCCGTGGACGCCCCGCGCGAGCCCGCGAGCAACGACACGGCGGCTTCAAGTGAGGCTACTCGGGCCGATTCCATCGCACGAGCCGGGCCTGTCCCTATCCGAATTGATCGCATGCCAG
Source organism: uncultured Actinomycetes bacterium (assembly GCA_963729195.1). Classification (GTDB taxonomy): domain Bacteria; phylum Actinomycetota; class Thermoleophilia; order Gaiellales; family JAICJC01; genus CAVPTL01. The sequence continues at coordinate 200,698 of CAVSNF010000031.1, read as the reverse complement.
CTTTGTGGGCGAAATGGATGTCGATCTCCGAATCGCCGACGTTCGCCGATCTGGCAAGATCTAGACCTGCGAAATCAGACTGGGCCCTCAGCGCCAGCCCAATCGCCGGCTTTCGGCACGCGCACGCCCCATCTCGTGTGGACACACATATACGGCATCGACGTGAGCGTCGTTAAGCGCAACTCATGCGCCATCCGAGCGTTGACCCGCTCGACGTCGAGGGCGGTCGACAGACCTTGGGCGACCCCCGCTGGTTCGTGGCGACGACTACTCGACATTGACCGGTTCAACTGCGCGACTGCAGCTCCAACCCCCGGCAGCAGCTCCATGGCCTCCGGCCGCGTGATGTAACCGCCAGGCGGGGCGGGGACATTGAGCGTGCCGTCTGATCGAGGAACACGGTATCTAGACGATCCCAGGCCACCCTGCTCCTTCAAGTCGCCGCTCGACGCTTTCACAGAGGACGTGTATGACTACAGCGTGAAGCTCCTGAACCCGGGCGACGTCGTCGGCGGGGACCGCGATTACTGCAGTCGCCTCGGCAGCATTCGCTGGCCCGACCGCCCGTGACCGCCATCGGGACCAATCCGTTGGCTTTCGCTGCTTCGAGTCCTAGCGCAACATTCGCCGACCGGCCGCTCGTCGTGAACCCGACCGCGAGGTCGCCTGGCCGCCCAAAGCTCCAAGCTCCGGGCGAATACGTGCTCGAAACCAAAATCGTTCGCGATCGCAGTGAGAGAAGCCACGTTCGTGCCAAGGGCAACGGCCGGGTACGCGAGCCTATCCCGGCGAAATCGCCCTACAAGCTCCGCAGCCAGGTGGATCGCGTCTGCAGCGCTCCCGCCGTTCCCGAACGTGAGGATCCGCTGACCGTCTCGCAGAGCGTCGAACATCAAATCAGCGCATGCGCACACCGACCCGACCAGTTCGCGCGACGCAGCGGCTGAGGGAGGGAACGCGCTGCTGATGCGAGATCAGCAGCCACCGCCGAGTCTGTATCAGACATTGTCGACACGCCAGGTGCAGAGCCCGGCTGGGTCGAACCCAAAGTCGGACACCGTCCCGCCCATCTGGGTGATCACCTCAGCGACCCGGTGTCGCTTCGTGAACTCGCAGTAAAACATCATGAACCCGCCTCCCCCCGCGCCGGGTGACCTTGCCGCCAAGTGCGCCTGCCGATCGCGCTGCCGCATACAACTCGTCGATAAATGGATTAGAAATACGGGGAGACATTCCTTTCTTCTCCTCCCAAGCCGCGCCCATAAGGTGGCCAAAGTCGGCCAACTTGCCGTGTAGAAGCGCCCGCTTCATCTCTTCTGCCAGGGCCTTCTGGGTTCGCAGGGCGTCCACGGTTGCAGTCTCCGCGCGCTCATACCGTTCGGTCTGGTCCGAGATAATGCCGTCGGACTCTCTCGTACTGCCGGTGTAACACAGGATCATGTTGTGCTCGAGTTGGTTAACCGAATCACTCGGCACGCGTAATGGATTTACGACCACGTAGTCGCTGCCAAACTCTATGAAGTTGAAGCCGCCGAACGTGGACGCGTATGGTCTTGCCGCCCACCCGAGATCCCAAGGTCCACGCGCTCGAGAGAGTACGCGGACTGTGCGATCTCGTACGCACTCATCGTTTGGCCCGTAAAGTCCCTGAGGAGACCGATCACCGCCACTATCATCGCCGACGACGAACCCAGCCCCGACCCTGGCGGCGCGTTCGAATGCAGAAAGAGTCGAAACCCCGGACTTGCGTCGCCCACGAGCCTGCGAATAGCGACCTTCGCCAAGTCAAGTCGCCCATCCAATCCAGGCGACTCTTCCCGTTGGTAATCGAGACTGACCCCGTAATCCAGCGACTCGATCGAGATCCTGCGGCTATCCGACGGAATGAGGCTGCCGAAGGCATAGCGGTTTATCGTTGAGCTCAGCACAGCCCCACCCTCGCGCTCCGGGAACGGAGAAACATTGAGTCCCGCCCCCTGCGAAACTTAGGCGCAGTGGAGCTCGGGCCCTCATCACAACCTCCGTCATTCTCGGGCCTCCGCATCCCACTCCTCGCGATTGCGGCCATGGATGTCCACTAAGATGTCCTCAAGCGAATATGAGATATCCCAGGCTGGATAATCCCGTTTGAACGCCGACAAATCGCTAGCCACCAGATGTGGTCACCAACTCGAGCCTCGTCGCTGTGCGCCCAGTTCATGATCTTTCCAGAGATCCGCTCGCACAACGCAATAGCCTCGATGACCGAACAGCTGTTTTCCCTGCCACCCCCGATGTTATAGACCGCACCAATCTGAGGGTCCGCAGCAGCCAAGTCGAAGGCTGACACCAAGTCTCCACTGTGGATGTTATCCGCACCTGCTTGCCGCCGTAGCCAAAAACGGTGTATGCGGTACCCGTCACCGCGCACCGCATGAGGTAGGACAGGAATCCGTGGAGCTCCGCCCCTGCATGATCCGACCCGGTCAGGCAGCCGCCGCGAACACCATGTGTTCATTCCAAAATACCGTCCGTACTCCTGGACGAGTAGGTCTGCCGCAGTTTTAGACACCCCAAAGAGGCTGTGTGTACTCGAATCGATCGACATGTCAGTCGGGATGCCATTGAACCACTCGTCGCCCTCCGGCAGGTCGAACCTCGTGGCGTACTCCACCAGCGGTAGCCGATTCGGGGTATCACCGTCGTCTTGTTAGTGGAGGTAAACAGGAACGTGGCTTCCGGAGAGTGGTTTCGCGCCCCTTCCAGAAGCCCAACGCTCGCATTGACGTCAAAGTCGGTCAGCGGATCTCTTGCCGCCCAGTCGTGGGATGGCTCAGCCGCTGCGTGCACGATGAGTCCGAGAGCCGAACCCAAACGGGAAATAATGCGCGTGACCCCGTCTATATCACGGACATCGACACTGTGATGCTGGTAGCCCGTCAGCTTGGTCAGCGATCCGGCAACTCGCCGCGTGCTCGCCGCCGGCCCGAAGTATGTGACCTCATGTCGTTGTCAATGCCGATCACGTCCCATCCAGCACCATGGAAATGCCGAACCGCAGTTGAGCCCACAAGGCCGGCGGCACCCGTGACAAGGACCACGCTTAAGCTGCATCCCTCACTCGACGTTTGGACGAGAGTGGCCACGTCGATCGGACGGCGTCCGCAACACAGGTTGCGCATACCGCGCCGCGAAGAGCTTCAGCGCCCGGGAGCGCCTATTCCTGCATCGTTGGCGACAACGCGATTGATCGCCGCAGCCAGATCCTTCGGCTTTGCGGAATCGACAGCGATGCCGATTCCAAAGCAATCAACCAGATGCCCAAGCTGCCCGAACTTCGTCACCACCACGGGTGTCCCAGCTGCGGTCGCCTCGACCAACACGCGCGACATACCGAAGTGCCGGAGGGAAGCACCACGCACTTGACTGACCCCACCAGTTTCAACGCATCCTCCTCAGAGTGTAGCCACGGGCGTACGTAGACGCTGGCGCCGGAGGCGTGCATCCTGTGACCAACGTCTCGAAGGCCGGCTCGAATCCTGACTCGATCGGGCCGGCCAAAATCACGGGCTCTTTGACCCACCCGGTCTCGACAGCTGCAGCCAGACGATCAATACCCTTTCGCGGTGCCAGCGCGCCGTACAGGAGGACTCCGGTTCGCTGCATCACCGGATCGGGTGCACCCTGAACGTACGGCTCGGGGAGCCAGACTGAGCGTGCGCCTTGCCCCAATCTCCATCGGTAGGCGGCGGCCTCGTCCAACGTCCAGATCGAGTGCGCGTCCGCACGTGCTCGCCACGTGGTGACGAAATGCTCAAGCGCCCGAGCGCGGACGTACTCGCGGGGCGTCAGTCGTGTGCCATAGAACTCGCGGGTATGGGCTCTGGGGCGGAAGACCAAGATGGACATCGATGCGCCGGAAAGCGGGCGCCGAATTATGCCGCGAATCACAGGGTCTCCGTACATGTGAAATACGTGATCCGGCCGCGCCTCCAAAATCGCTCGTTCGAGAAGATCGAGTTCCCGCTCTGCTAACCGCCGCTGCCCCGCTCTGTCTCCGTCCGCAACTGGCCGTGCATCTCCGAGGTCGTATGCAGCGCGCCGTACTCGGAGGAGATTGCGGCGAGTCGCGAGGGCGCCGCGATTGTGAGATCGCAGCATCCAGCGAACTCTCCAGCAAAGCGCCTGACGTATGTCTCGTGGTGGCCACCGTCCGTCCAGTCAAAGAGCATCATTCTCATCGGTACTCAGCGGCTCCTGACCGGCGAATCCATTCAATACACCCGATCATCAGAGCTGCGGCAGGCGCCGCCGCGTCGGTGTTGAAGTGCGGACCGCCGATGGAAATCACCGCGATAGCGAAGAACGCCCCAAGCGCGGCCGCGGCAAGTAGTCGCCCTTCGCGCTGCTGCGTACGCCGCGCAGCTTTCCAGCCGTGGCGCACTGTGACCCAGATAAGCAGAAGCGGAACCCCAAGTCCGACCACGCCCAGCTTCAGCCAAAACCATAGATAGCTGTTGTGGATATAATACTGACAGAAACTAACGCCGGTGCTTTGATACGAGGCGTTACACATTGGATTCTGAAGCGCACTGAGCTCCCAAGTCCAATCCCGAAGACTGGATGCCGACGCGCCTCGGTCACCGCGGCCGACCACTCGGCGATGCGGTACTGATTAGACGGATCAGATCCCACCTTTGTAGTGAGAAGAAGCGCGATTGGACAGCCGAAACCGGGTTCCCAACCCCGCTGGATGAAGCACTGTTCACGAGCCGACCCAAGCGTTCCAGTGATTACGATAGCGACGATCCACCGCGCGATATCCCGCCGGGTTCCGGGGGACAGCGCAAGCAACGCCAGTGGCACGCCGGCTAGCACAGCGAGCCACGCCCCTCGCTGAAAGGTGAAGGCTAACCCCAGCGCGTTCACTGCAATTAAGGCAGCAAGCCCTGCCTTCCCCCAGTCCGACCGCACTACCGCCAAGAGCACGAGACCCACAATGAGTCCCGCAATCTGGTACTCCTCGACAGTATCCTGAACGCGAACCGCCCCAGCCGCAAACAGCGCAGGGTTACCCTCGCCGTGTAGGTACTGCCACACGGTTTCGAGAGCTGCGACACCGCCTGCTGCGACGATTATCAGTGCCCCACGCTCCCGAGGTCGCACACGCTTCGAGTGCGACCGACGATCGGAAATACAAGGAGGTAGGACAGCAAGGGCCGGAACTCGAACAGGCCCATCTTGGTAGACGTACCGAACTCACGCGCCGTGTGGAGGCCCCAGATCCCGGCAAGGATGAGCGCACCTATCAATGCGCAGGTCGCCTTGGACGGGAGCCACCTCGCGTCGCCGGCAACACCGCGGCCGTTAATCCAGCCCGACAGCGTCGCCACGAGCAGGACATCCGTCACCTTCAGCCCACCTCCGAACGCAGGAAGGCTGTGCTCGAACAGTTGGTCTCTCGGGACTACCGCGACTAGCACTGCAATGGTGAGCGCACCCACCTCAGGACGTATGAATGCCGCAGCGCCCGTTCGACGGCGGCCCGCGCGCCCGATGAGTGGGTCTCCCGCCTCCCGCGCCCACGAAGGCCCCTGCTGCCAATCCCAGCACCAGGGCTCCGCCTGACACCCAGAGCGCTCGGACGGCTGCACCGCGGGGTGTTCGTTGGGTAAAACTGGGAGCGGCGCTCACACCAGTCGCCCCGTGCCGACGCGCGATCGAATCTCTCTCCCAGCGATCGAAACACCAAGCTTCGCCCAGATGCCGACCCAGACTGCGACGGTCGTCAGAACTGCACTTTGGGGCGCGTAATGTTTACGGTAAAACAGCCACATTCCGCGATGGAACGCGACGTTCGCACGAGTACTTCTTCCACCTGCACTGCTCCCGCCTTTATGGTGGGTAACAGTCGCCTGCGCAGTGTAGAACACCCGCCAGCCACGTTCGTGGAAGCGGTAACACCATCAAGGTCCTCCATGTAAAGCCAAAATTCCTCGTCCAACGGACCAAGCGTCAGCCACGGCCTCCCGAGACACGAGCATGAAAGCGCCATTCACGGCGTCAACGTCGCCGTCGATATTGGGATCAAGACTCACTGCCCGGTACTGCCCCAGCCAGCTACTCCTTGGAAAAACTCGCGAGAGGCCCGTGAAGTGCGCGAGGGCGAAAACGGAGTTGAGGGAAACCCACGCTTGCAGGCATGGTCGAGCGTTCCATCTTCTGGTCGGACGAGCTTGCAACCCACCATTCCGACGGCTTCAGTTTCGCGAAAGACCCGAAGCACTGTCGCGAGCGCGTCGGTTGGAACCACAGTGTCAGGATTGAGTAGCAGAATGTGGTCGGCGCGGGACATGTTCAGCCCGACGTTATTCGCCTCGAGAATCCGAGATTCTCCGGCAGCCGCACAACTTGGGCCCAGGGAAACGAACTCTCGACCATGTCCGCAGTGCCATCCGATGAGTTGTTGTCGACCACGATCACCTTTAAAAACATGGGTCGTTCGGCATCCAGCGACCTGAGGCAATGTTCGAGGTAGTCGCGGCAGTTATACGGAACGACGATGACCGATAGAACGACTTCCATCAGGGTTTGACCTGGGGACTGACCACGTATCTTTCGGGATGGCCATTCTAACCCGAGGCTGAACCCGCTGCGGAATATCCGTATCCGTACCCTAGCCCATCACCTGATTTCACGTCGTTTGCAACTACACCGGTGAGCGGCGCGTGAGCTTTCCAGAGTTGCCCGCAGCTCTTCGACCGCTCGGCGGGTCTGCAATGAAGGGCGTGCGACCACGATAAGCGTGTCGACCAGCGCACTCAATGCCAGGGTGTCTCCGCTCCCCGAGAAGCGGAGGTGTATCGATCAGAATCACTCCATACTGAGACCGAAGATAGTCGATCAGCGCCACCACGACGGAACTCGACACGAAGTCGGACGGGTTCGGCGGGAGGGGACGGCCGGCCACGAGCACGTCGGATGACCCGCGCTTATCGCCGAACGCTGGCTGGTGAGGCCCGGGCTCAACACGCCGCAGTCCAGGATGCTGGACGGCGGCCTTGAACTCCGATCGGCCCAATACAACGTCGACTAACCCTGGCTCATCCGCGAGGTGCAGCTTCGCCGCCAGCCCCAGGGCGCCGCATGTCGAGTTCGATCAGCGCCACGCGCTCTCCGCGCGGGCTATCGAGATCGCGAGGTTCGCTGCGGTGGTCGTTTTTCCCCTCCTGAGGAAGGGCACTCGCAATCGCAATGACCTTTGCACTGGATCCGACCGACGCCAGCTCAAGACTGGTGCGCACAAACGCGTAGGCCTCCATCTAGACCCTGAAATTCATCCGAGAACCGCGCCACCCTCGCGGCGGTAGCGCCGTGGCAACAACGGGACACGGCCCAAGAGAGAGCTGTTCAAGAGCATCCACGATCTCATCAACCAACATTGGCCGGGTATCAAGTGCATCCACGACGAACGCCAATACGATTCCGAAGAACATCCCGACGGCAAGGCCGAGTGCTGTGTTCTTCAGGGTGGTGGGGGCTATCTGGATGGCCTTCGACGCTGGTTGCACCATCGTGGCGTTGGATCCCTGGAGCGCGATTAGTGTGCGGAGCTGCTGTTCTTTCGCCTCGAGCGAGTTGACTACCTGCTGAGAGCCTCCACTGTCCCCCAGCACCTTTAGACGCGCCAGCACGCCAGCAAGAGCCGACCGAACCGGTTGCGTATCCAGAAACTTTCGGTATCTCACAAACGCCCGCGCGTAAGCAGTTGCGAGGACTCTGGCCTCGCGTGGCGAGCTGCCCTGAACCGTGAGGTTCAGCAGGTTCGCGTTCGACGCCACGGTGGCAGTCGAGTTCTGGAGAAACTGTTTCGCCGTAAGTTGATACGACCCCAGATCGCCGTTAGCGGTGTCATGAGCCACCGTAGTTACACGCGCGACGTCGGCTTCCGTTTGAGCGAGCCGATCCGCCAGTTGGGATGACCCTGACGGTGCGGTACCGGTTAGGGAGGATGCGAGGTCGGTCGTGCTGAGTAGAACCTGAGCCGTGGCGCTGTAAACCGGAGTCTGATGCTTGGAGTATGCCAAGCCACGGCTGGCACGAGCAACGCCATGAAGGCGACGATCGCCCACCTCCGTCGGACTACGTGAAGATAGTGCGCAAGGGTTGTGTTGTCCTCTAGAGTCGCGTCATCCCTTCCCCCAAAAGACCGCGGTGGCACACGCTGCGTTGACGAACACGGCCCCGCCCAGCCCTGTCGCTCCCCCGAGCACGAGTATCCTTCGTTTTCTAGGCGTACGCAAGGTTGAGGTGCCAGCCGCAATTCGGGCCGTTCCCCGTGGAAGACGACGTCCACCGCACTGTCCGGAGCCTGGTGACATCTTCGCGCGTGCGCTGGGACCTCAGGCCGCCTCGGCCCAAACCAGTTACGCTTCGCGGCGTGAGCTTGCGGGGGGCACTGATCCACCGAGTCGTGGGCAGCATCGACCCCGGTGGGTCGGGTCGCGCTCGCCGGTCATTGGGAGGAGCGCCACGGCGACCCCGGCCTAAGAGTTGTGTCGCGCCACGTCCGCCCGGGAGCGACGGTGCTAGACATCGGTGCAAGCTACGGCCTCTACCTCTATCGACTGTCGAAGCTCGTCGGAAACTCTGGCCACGTGCACGCGTTTGAACCGAACCCATCCGAGCAGTCCGCACTCGCAGCGATAGCACGTCGGCGACGCAACATCACCCTGCACGAGTGCGCCCTATCGGACCAAATGGGCTCGGGCGCTTCACAATTCCGAGGACGCCCGACGGGTGCCCGCCGCCCGGGCCCACCTCAGCGGAGATGGCGACCTGTCGGTCACGATCTGCCGAGCTGGACGACCTCCTGCCTCAAGACTCGCCCGTCTCGTTCATCAAGTGCGACGTCGAGGGCCACGAGTTCACGGTGGTCGAGGGCGCCGAGCGTCTACTGAAGCGAGCTAAGCCGGCCCTGCTGGTTGAGATTGAAGAGCGACACGGGCAGACGGTTGGCGAGGTGGTGGGGTATCTGTCCGACCGGGGATACACTTGCCAATCGCTCAAGCGCAATGGGGATCTGGATCCATTCGAAGGCTTCAACGCCCGGTCGGATCGGCTAGACGCGGAGGACGACGAGCAGCGTGTGACCGACTTCCTCTTCGTCCATCGCGATTGTCAGCCAAGCCAATAACGAGGCTACCGCCTCCAGCTTCAACCGGGTGCGACTGGATGTACGAGGAAAATCGGGACCCGAACCCGATGCGCTGCCGCGTCGGAAGGCGTGATCCAGGGGCGTTCGATCTGGCCGATGGGAATTCGGCGGTTACGGTTCCGGTGGTGGCGCGGCGGAGGGCTTGGGTGAGCGCGTCGACTTGGTCGTCGTGGCGTGCCGAGTGGGAAGACGGCGGTTTCTTCGACGAGGTCTTGGACCCAGGTGGGCGTGTGGGCGCGGTCGTAGTTGGTGTGGTTGGGGTTGGGCGCGCCGGGGAGGTAGACGTTTCCGGATTCGATTTGGGGGCAGACGGCGTGGGCGCGGTTGATCTTGTCGCCTTCTGGAGCGACGAGGGTGATGCCGGCGATTTCGCTGCGTGAGTACGTCGGTGACGGCGGCAGCGTTGGCGGCGTGTTCGATCAGGATCTGATGGCCGGCTGACCTGGGTAGCACTGATTGACCCACTCGGTCTGGTCGCGGATCGCGGTGAGGGTGTCGTTGAAGCCGAGTCGCGCGCGGGTCTGGCGGAGCAGGTAGCGATCGGCTTGGTGGATGCCCCAGACTTGGCCGACGACGTAGTCGCTGGTGGCGGAGTCGGTGAATGTGAGGTCCCAGCTTTGCAAGACGCGCTCGAACGCTGGCAGGGTCGCAGCGGGGTCGTACCATTGCCACCAGGCGCGTTGGAAGATGCCGCCGGTGGTGGGGGCGGGGAGTTGTTGGAGCATGCTGGCGGTGGCGTAGCTTCCCAGCTGCTGTTTGAGGGCGGCGACGGCCGCGGCGGGCCACTGCTCGGGCCAGAGCAGTTGGCCGGGGTGGGTGCGCGGGTCGGTGGGGCACAGGTGGGGATGGTGGGGGTCGTATTCGGCGGGCAGGCAGAGGTGTGTCCAACCGCCTTGGTCGAGGAGGTGGCCGAACAGGTCGGCCTCGTGGACGCGTTGTCCGACGATGATGATGCTGCCGGTGTCGGGATTGTTGAGGCGAGTGGAGAGGGTGTGGTCATACCAGTCGACTACGCCTTGTCGGTGAGCGGCGGAGTGGGCCAGCTCGATCTTGAGGGGATCATCGATGATGATGATGTCGCCGCCTTCGCCGGTAGCGGCGCCACCGACGCTGACGGCCACGCGCGCGCCGCCCTGGCGCGTTTCAAAGCGGGCTTTGGTGGCCTGGTCATCAACCAGTCGCGCACCCTGGGGCCACTGCTGCTGGTACCAGGCCGTCTCGACCAAACGACGCATCCGAAGGCTGTCTCGTTCGGCCAGGTCAGCGCCGTAGCTTGCGGTCAGAAACCGCGTTTCGGGGCTGGAGAGCCACATCCAGGCGGGGAAGATGACCGACACCAGGAGCGTCTTTCCATAGCGCGGCGGGACGTTTATCAGGAGGCGGCGCACGTCGCCGCGCGCGACTGCTTCGAGGTGGTCGCAGATCAGGTCGATATGGATTCCGCCTACCAATGGGCCGGGGTCGAGCAGCGGCCACGCTTGCGGTCACGAAGTGGCGAAGGCTGCGGCGGGCGCGTTCGGCGGCCAGTTCACTGGGGGAGGGAAGCACGCGCTGTCAGCTCCTCTAGGGTGGCAAGCTCGGCGTCGGACAGCCGTGCCAGGTCAAGCGTGGTGTGCTGTGTTTGGATCGGGCCACCGCCCCTTCCCACCAGCTCGGTCTGTTGATGTGTGCGCCACCGGGTCGGGTGGCGGCGCTCCAGATAGGCCATCGCAGCGCGCCAGTCCTCGCCCATGGCGTGGTGAAGGATCGCCACCGCATACACCTCCGCCTCGGCCTCGGCACGCAGCACCGCGGTGCGAAACGCGGCGTACTCCGAACCCGGCTCCTGCGCGCCGCGACTCATCCACCGGTAGTAGGTACTCGGGCTGATGCCCGCAGACCTGGCAGGCGGCCTCAGCATAGTTTCCCGCGCCGCACCGCCTGCACCACCCGATCGGTCACCTCGGCTGAGAGCTTCGACGGTCGCGCCACCTACACCTCCAGACCCGCCAGTGACCGCGGTGGTACAGCGCGGCGATCACGTCGCTATGCGGCGGTGAGCTTCGCCAGCCGACGCGACGACCCAACCGCTCACACGCATCAGCGTCGAGCCCCGCGAACGGTGCACGCCACCGCGCCACGGCTCGATTCGCACCATCCGTAACGACCCCAAATGCTCGCCACGTCTACCTCCAATCGATCCCAGCTGGCGACCCCGACATGATGATTACCATGGTTTTCTACCGAAAACCATTGTCACCAGAGGTGTCGACGTGAGCGGCAACACCTGGCAGGCACATCCCGATTGGAACATGGGCGCGCTCGACATACCCGAGTTCTGGATGACCCGCGAGCTCCCCGACGGGTGGCGCATCCACCTTCGGCTTCTCACGCGGACGACCGCACAGTGATCGGCGGGCTCCGAATCGAACCTGGCGAGTCGCCGAACCTTCCTCGGCATGCGCGGTCGCATCGAACTCCCAACCGGAGATCCCCACCGACCCCGAGTGGCAGCGAATCACACTGAAGACCGCTCGCCGTGAAGCATCCACCGCAATGCACGAAATGCTCACCGCACTGCAGCGACAAACCTCGAACGACAAGCCGCAGAACAACGCGGCGAGCCGCCGTCCGCCGACGGCGACACCCTCGAACACCACCACGCAGTGACCGCTCAACTACGAGGCTTCACGACCACCGGCACCACCCCCGCCGACGCCGCCCGCGGCCACAAACAACTCGACCTCGCCATCGCCGCCGCCGCCTACGCCTCCGCAATCGAAGACCAGCCGACCCACCCGCGCGAAGAAACCCAAGATCGCCTCCAACAAATCGGCGTCTACTACGCGCGCTCCAGCATCGGCCCCCTCATCACCAAGGCCCGCGCCGCCAACATGCTCACCCCCGCCCGCCGCGGCAAAGCCGCCGGCGAACTCACCCCCCACGCCCACCAACTCCTCACAACCGCCAACTTCCAAGCCCCGTGGTACACGCCCACCCGCACCCTTGGGAACCACACCAACGAAATAGCCACCTGCGACTCGCAAAACTCCCAAAACCGCCCAATAATCACGACAGCCCAGCTCCGATGACGGCTGCAATGCCACTCGGACACGTTGAGGGCCACTGGTCTGACGCTACCGGTATAACGAGCTGGAACTCGTTTCCTGCGTGCCGACGATTGCAGCTGGCCGGCCGTGACTCTCGGAGATTCAGGTCACCGTGACGTGGGCGACCATGCCCAGCGCCCTATGCCCCGGAATGCCGCAGTAGAAGTTGTACCGGCCCTTGGCCGTGAGCGTGACGTTGAACGTCAGCCGGCTCTTCTCTGACCCACCGGTGCCGCCCGGGATGCGTGCCGACGCGTAGTAGCGGTGAGGGCCTTTTCCCACGAAAAGGTTATGGTCATCGGCCCCATAGTTGACGACAGTGACTGTAACGACTCCGTGGGGCACGGTCAGTCGGGAAGTTCCGATTCGGTACTCACGCTCGTTGACGGTGATGTAGCTGTGCTTTGTCGCTGCCCCTGCACCGCCGGATCCGAGCAGGACACTCGCGGCAAGCGCCGCCGATACCAGAAGGATGTGGATTCGACCCATGTCTTACCAATACCCGAAAGTTCCGCATCCCGCCACCCGAGCTCACTTCGAGCGGCTGATGTGGCGGGCGGGATTCTCCGGATCGGCAAAGCAGATCGACGCGTACCAGAAGCTGGGGCTCGAAGCCGCCGTGGCGCAAGTTGCTCGCGCCGGTCGGCTCGCCCAAGATGGTCGGCCCGGCGCCCACCGACGGCGGCTCGCCGATCGACCCGCTCAACGCCTGGGGCCACGACTGCCTGTGGTGGCTGGACCGGATGGTGCGCTCGCCCAACCAGGGCCAGGAGCGGATGACGCTGAACCTGCACGACCACTTCGCGACATCCAACTCCGGGGTCGGAAACACCCGCCACATGCTGCGCCAAAACCGGCTTCTGCGAAGCCACGCGGTGGGCAACTTCGCGCGACCTGCTGCACGACATCACCCACGATCCGGCGATGCTGCTGTGGCTGAACGGCGCCGACTCGAACAAATGGTCGGTCCCAACGAGAACTATGCCCGCGAGGTGATGGAGCTGTTCTGCCTCGGCAACGATGCCTCGCTCGAGTCCGAAACCTACGGCCTGTGGCGAAACTCGCACATGTACAAGCAGGACGACATCCACGAGGCCGCGCGTGCGCTCACCGGTTGGCGCTACGACTGGGACAAGTCGCCAAAACGGCACCACCGCCCAACGTGAGAACCCGACCTTCTACGACCCGACCTATCCACGACACCGGGTCAAAGACGATCTTCGGGCAAGAAGGGCAACTGGAACTGGGAAGACGTGTGCAAGATGGTCATCGCACATCCCAACCACGCGCCCTTTATCTGTAACAAGCTGTGGAGTTACTTCATCCCGACGCGGCCCTCGAAGGCCACGCTGCAGATGATGGTCTCCAACTACAAGGCGTCGGGGAACTCGCTCAAGCCGGTGCTGGGAGTGATCCTTCGCTCCTCGGCGCTGTACGCGAACCTCGACTCGCCCGACCTGGTCAAGCCGCCGATCGTGTTCGTCGCGGCCAACCTGCGCCACCGCGGCAAGTTCATCATCAACAACAGCTGGACGTGGCTTTTGGAGGGCATGGGCCAGGTGCCGTTCTACCCGCCCAACGTGTCGGGCTGGAACCAGAACGAGGCGTGGCTCAACACCAACTCGACCCGGGCCTACTTCCGCACCACCAGCTATCTGCTGCGCCTGCCGGACAACCCTCCCGACCCGGGCGAGCAGTCCGCCGCGGAGGCGTTCGCCACCGCACGCAAGGCTGTCGGCAGCCAGTTCGTGGCGCCCTCCACCCGCAACCGGCTGGAGGCCTACGCCACCGCGTTCTTCAACAAGTACAAGCGCCTGGTCAACGGAAAGTACGAGCTCAGCTCACACGATCGGATCGAGCGCCAGCAGGTGCTGCGGGCACTGATCATGTGTGGCCCCGACGGCTACCTCCACTAACGACAGGACCCTCATGAACGAGTGCGGCTGCAACGACTGGATGACCACGCAACGAAGCGCGATGCTGCGCGCGCAGGGCCAGCGGGTGCCGCTGCCCCGGGCGATCCTCGAGGGCGCCAACGCGGCCGTGTGCCGGCGCGACTTCCTGCGAAACGGCGCGCATCGGCTTCCTCACCGTGTACGGCGCATCGTCGCTCTCGTGGGGCAAGATCTGGGAGGCGGCATCGGCCCAGGCGGCGCCACCGACGCACCGACCCGATCATCGTCTCGATCTTCCTGGACGGCGGCAACGACGGCATCAACACGCTGGTGCCGATCGACTCGACCAACTACGCCGCCTACCTGGCGGCTCGCCCGCAACATCGGCTTCACGGATCCGTCCGCGCTGCTGCCGCTCGGAGGCGCCGCCGCCAACCCGGACTTCGCCTGGAACCCGGCCGCGACCGGCCTGCAGTCGCTGTATGACGCCGGCAAGATGGCGGTCATCCCGGCGGTCGACTACAGCCCGCCCGACCTCTCGCACTTCCACTCCCGCGCCTTCTGGCAGGCCGGCTACCTGGAGACCGACCCGACCACCGGCTGGCTGGGACGCTGGATCGACCAAAACGGCGTCAAGGACAATCCGCTCCAGGCGCTCTCGGTCAACTGGACGCTCGAGGAGTCGATGCGCTACGGCCAAGAACCCGGTGGCGGTGCTTGACCAGCCCCGACGACGCGCAGTTCGGCATGAACCAGGTGTGGCGTGACCCCGACCTCATGACCCAGACGCTCGGAAGCTTGACCAAGCCGACCCGGCGTCGAATCGCCGCCATGCGCGCCGCCGATGACGCGGTCGGCGGCGCGGTCTCGGTCGCCAACCGGCTCAAGTCGCTCGGCACCACCACCATCCCGCCCACCGGCTTTGGCTACGGCACGCAGCGACTTCGACGATCAGATGTCGACGCTCTCGTGGATGATCCGCTCGAACCTCGGAATCCGGGTCGCCTGCCTGTCCTACGAGCGGCGGGTTTCGACTTCCACGACGACCAGGAGAACCGCCAGGCGGCCAACCTGGCCGGCCTCGGCCAGACGCTGCAGGCGTTCCAGGCCGACCTGGAGGCCAACGGCATCGCCGATCGCGTGATCACGCTGGTGTGGAGCGAGTTCGGGCGCAGGATCGAGGACAACGACTCCGGCGGCGGCGGCACCGACCACGGCGCCGGCGGCCTGGCGATGGTGATCGGAAGCGGCGTCAACGGCGGAGTCGTCAGCCGAGTTCCCCGGCCTCACCGACCTCGACGGCAACGGCAACCTGAAGGTGCCCGACCGACTACCGCCAGATCTACACCGAGCTGCTCGGAAGCTGGATGGGCACCGACCCGGCGGCCGTGATCCCGAACGCCGAGCAACTACGCACCGCTGGCGTTGGTGGCCTAGACGCAACCCACTACCCTCCCAGCATGCGCTGGGTAACGATGGCACTGGTGGTGCTGGTATGCGGCTGTTCGCACCAGTCGGCCGTCGACTCCGGAGTCGACGCAGACCGAACCGCCCGCAACCGGCACCACCTCGCCCCCCTCCACCACCACCGCGCCGCCGCGCCACGACCACGGCGCCCTCCACCACCACCGCCCCTCCGGCCAAGCCCAAGGTGCGCGTGCCGCGGCCCCCGATCGTGTGGCGGCCGATCCCGTTCGGCGCCACCCGCCGGGCCGAGACCGCCGCCTACGCCGAGCGCCACTACGGCATCGACACCTGGCGGCTGCGGCACCCGCACGTGATCGTCGAGCACTACACCGCCGGCACCACCTTCTCGTCGGCCTACAACACGTTCGCCCAGGACGTGCCCGACAGTGAGCTGCACGAGCTGCCGGGCACCTGCGCGCACTTCGTGATCGACACCGACGGCACCATCTACCAGCTGGTTCGCACCGACACCATCTGCCGCCACACCGTCGGGCTCAACTGGACCGCGATCGGCATCGAGCACGTCGGCCTCAGCGACGGCGAGATCCTGGCGAATCCCCGCCAGCTGCAGGCCTCCCTGCGGCTGACCGCCTGGCTCATGTGGACGCACCACATCCAGCTGCGAAACGTGATCGGACACAACGAGAGCCTCACCAGCCCCTACCACCACGAGCTCTACCCAGCGTGGAAGTGCCAGACCCACGGCGACTGGGTGCACGCCGACATGCAGGTCTACCGGCACAAGCTGGCGGCGCTGCTGCGCCGCTACGGCGTGCCGCTGGGGCCGCCGGCCAGGCCGCGCTCGACCGGCTGCTGATCGCCGCCGCGCCGCGCGCGGCAGGTGAGCTCCGGTGGCCGACCACAGGATCATCCCGGCGCCGACCACGATCAGCACGTCGCCGACCGAGAAGATGCTCGCAAACGGCACCCACCGCGGCGTGGCGAACCGATCGATCAGCCACGGCAGCCGCGGATCGGCCAGCGCGACGCTGTTCATGTGCACACCGTGCAGCGACTTGCCGACGGCGTGCAGGGCCGAGCTGGGTGGCCGGCATGTGCCCACCGTTGGCGGCGATCGCCACCAGGTTCAGGAGCATGCCCAGCCCCAGCACCAGCGCGCCGGGCAGCCGCCGGTTGGCCACCGTGACGGCGATCAGGCAGGCATACGAGCGCGTACCCCAGCCACACCGCGGCGGTCTCCCCGGGCGTCCAGGGCAGATGTGCCGGTCGGGAAACGCCACCAGCTGGATGCCGAGTGCGAGCGTAGAGCAGCCACACCCGCCGATCCGCAGGTCGGCCAGCCGCCCCAGCCGCCCGCCGCAGGCGAGCACGATCGCAGCGCAACCGCAAGTCCGCTGAGCAGCACCATCAGGCGGCCTCGGCCTGCTGGTCGTCCTGGTCGAGCCGTCCGCCGGGCGCGATCTCGACGTGCATCGAGATGACACATGTCCGACCGCAGATAGGTCTCCAGTGCGGTCACCACGCGGGCGTCGAACTGCGTCCAGGAGCGCTGCCGCAGCTCGTCCAACGCGGCCTGGGGGGTGCCCGCGGCGCGGTAGCAGCGGTCAGAGGTCATGGCATCGAAGGCGTCTGCCACCAGGATGATGCGCGAGCCCAGCGGAATCTCCTCGCCGGCCAGTCCCAGCGGATAGCCCGACCCGTCCCACCACTCGTGGTGGTGGCGGATCCAGCGATCGACCGGCGACACGCCCAGGCCCTCGAGCAGCCGGTAGCCGAGGTCGGAGTGCTCGCGCATGGTGCGCAGCTCCTCCGGGTCGAGCCGGCCCGGCTTCTGCAGGATCGCATCGGGAATCGCGATCTTGCCGAGGTCGTGCAGCAGGCCGGCCAGCCGCATCTGATCGACCACCTCCTCCTCCAGCGCCATCGCCTGGGCGATGCCCTCCACCAGCCGCGACACCGACTGGGAGTGCTGACCGGCGTAGGTGTCCTTGGCGTCCACCACCCGGATCAACCCCTCGGCCGCGCGCAGCCGCGCGTTTCGCTCGGCGGTCTGGGCGAGCTCGGCCGGCGTGTACATGCGCACCACCGACGGGGTGTAGATGCACGAGCGGTTCTTGCCGTGATTCTTGGCCCAGTAGAGCGCGGCGTCCACCACCTTCAGGAGCTCGTCGCGGTCGGCACCGCTGCGCGGGAACGACGCGATCCCGGCAGACACCGACACCTGCTCGCCGTGCACGAACGCGGACTGCGACAGGCGGCGGTGCAGGTGCTCGAGCTCGGCGTAGGCCTCGCGCTCGAACTTGCCGGCCATGATCACGGCGAACTCCTCGCCGCCGACGCGATAGGCCCCGGCGACGCCCAGCTCGCCGCGCAGGATGTCGGCGACCGTCACCAGCACCTGGTCGCCCACCGGGTGGCCGAAGCGGTCGTTGATGCTCTTGAAGTTGTCGAGATCGATCAGGCACAGCGTCACCGGCGTGCGGGTCGACGCGGCCAGTGCCAGCGCCTCACGCAGGTCGGTGTGGAAGCCGCGGTGATTGCCCAGGCCGGTGAGCGCGTCGGTCTCGGCGTCGCGGGTGGCCAGCACGCTGCGATAGGCGTAGCGCTGGTACAGCACCAACGCGAACAGCGGCCCGAGCAGCAGCACCTCGAGCTGCGGGCCGGATCACCCAAAGCGACGCCGCCAGGCCGGCGATGAACGCCATGATCACAAACACCGGCCCCGAGTGGCGGATGTTGTCGATCAGCAGCTGCCCGCAGATCGGTGCCGGTCGCCAGCCACACCACCACCGACACCAGCACCACGTTGACCGTGACGTAGGCCGCACCGCCGAGGAAGGCCAGCAGCGTCAGCCGGTCGGACTGCACCGGATCGAGGCCGGTGGAGTTGATCCCCAGGAGCATTCCCGGAATTGCCGAGGCCAGCACCGCCAGCGCATACACGGAGGCGTTGAACCCGCGGCGAACGAGCGGCGTCGACTCGACGGTTCCGACCACGCGCGATCGCGATCACCGCGGCCAGCACCCCCAGCTGCCAGCCGAAGATCAGCTGGGCGGACAGCAGGAACACGAACGACAGCGACACCATCCGCGAGCCGCTCTCGTCCAGCGGCACCGGCTTGAACTCGGCGGCGATCGCCGCCAGCGTGAACACCAGCGCCCCCGCCAGCACTGAGGCTGACGGCGAGCGAGGTGAGTACGCCGATGATCGCCGCGACCACCACCGGCAGCGCTGCCGCCATCACGGCGGTGACATACCGGTGGAGTCGCGACGAAGAAATCTGGGACGAAGGCGTTTCGGACATCGGGGGTACGACCTGTATCGGCGCGCCGATGCCTGAGGCTGAGCGTCGGCCCCCGCGCTCAGCGCGAGGGGCTTACCACCAGCGCATCGAGGCGCCGGAAGTGACCACGTAAGCCGAGATTGCAGACAGAGCCAGAGCCGCGCGCAGAGCGCGATTGTTCCACTTGATCATGGGGGCGCACCTCCCTTCGGGGGTTCAGACGAGGCAGCAGCCGAAAGTGGCTACGGTCTCGTGATAGCCGCTTTGGAGGCGGCTCTCCTCCCCCATTGGAGGGGTCGGGTGACACCCACTTGGGCAACCCTGAGTGCGCCAGAAAAGGGGACGCGTGATCTACATTCCGGCGGTGGGTATGGATCAGCGAGTGTCGGTGCCGGGCGCGTGATGTCTGCCACATCAGTCCGGTTAGCAACTTCTGCGGACGCCGATCAGGTGACCGAGCTGCTGCGCGCCTTCTTCAGTCATGAGGGGCGGGTCGTACCCGGGCTCGGCCAAAACGTGGACGCGATCCTGGACAATCCGGGGCGCGGGTTCTTCACCGTCTCCGATCACGCGGGCGTTGCGACCACCACGATCCACATCTCGACCGGCGGCGGCTGCTCGGCCGTGATCGAGGAGATCTGGGTGCAGCCGTCGGCGCGCGGTGCGGGGCTGGGGTCAAAGCTGCTGCGCGCTGCGGTGTCGGAGTGCCGCCGCCGCGGCATCGAGACGATCGAGCTGCGCGTCTCCCCCGCCGACCAGGAGGTGGGCGTGCCGGACTTCTACACCAAGCAGGGGTTCCGTCACGGCGGCCGGCTGATCTATGAGTTCGCAGAGGACGCCGGCGCGCCGTAGACTCGCTCTCCTACGTCAGGAGGGATGAGATGAGTGTTGCGCAGGGCACCGGCTGGAAGATCGAACTGGTGGACGACGTCCCGCCGGTGAAGCCCGACTGGCCGGCCACGTGGAAGTCGATCCGCCACCATTTCGGCATCACCGCATTTGGCATCAACGCGGTCACCAAGGACGCCGGCAACGTCCTGATCCCCGAGCACAACGAGACCCGCTCGGGCCAGCAGGAGGTGTACTTCGTGCACGTGGGTGAGGTGTCGGTCACCACCGACGGCGAAACCACGATCGTGCCGGCCGGCGGGCTGATCGCCCTGGAGCCGGAGGTCAGCCGAAAGATCGAGGCGACCGCCTCGCCGACCACGCTGCTGGCGATCGGTGGCGACGCCCGGGCAAAGCCTATGAAGTCGGCGACTGGGAGAAGTAGAGCAGCGGGCGCACGCACTCGATCAGCCGGTCGGCGAGCGCCTCGCGCACGCGGCGATGGTCGTCGCTGTGGAAGGCGGTGATCTCGACGCCCACCACCGGGCCGCGCTGAGCGACCGCGCGCAGCAGCTCGGCCACCGTGTCGAGCGTCAGCCCGTCCGGGACGAGCGTAGGGCACGGGATTCTCCGACGGGTCGAGCACGTCGGGGTCGAAGTGCACGTACACGGGGGCGTCGCCCAGCGCGGCGAGCACCTCGGCCGGCAGCGTGGGAGCGGGCGGGATCACCGTGATCGCAGAGGCATCGGCCGCAGCCCGGCCGGCCCCGTCGAACTCGTCCAGCCCTCCGCGGACGCCGGCCAGCACCACCCGGTCGGGCGGGCAGCGGGATCCCCCAGGCCCGACGTCCAGGCACCGGTCGCTCCGGCCAGGCTCATGCATCCCAGAAACCCGATGGTGGAGGTCTCGGGCGTGTCGTAGTCGGAGTGGGCGTCCAGCCACAGCACCCGCGCAGCCGGGTTGACGGCGGCGACAGCCGGCAGCGTCGCCAGCGCCAGCGAGCAGTCGGTGGCCACGGTCAGGGTCGGCTCGCCCAGCACGATCCGCTCGCACAGCTCCTCCTGCACCTGTTCGAGCACCCCGCGGGAAGCCTCGAGGTCGTCTCGCCAGTCGGTCTCGCCGAACGGCGCCCGCCGGCCGGCGATGTCGCAGGTGCCGCGGCCCAGATCGGTGAAACGGCTTCGCAGCAGCTCAACCCCGCGCAGATCGCGAGGCGTGCGCTCCGAGATCCGGGCCGAGACTGCGATCGCCTGGGGCATCAGGACGCAAACGGGAGCGGGCGCACGATCGCCTCGGCCCCACCCACCTCGACGGTGGCGCCGTCGGCCACCTCGCGCCGCAGCACGCCCAGGCCGATCGCTCCGAACCGCGGCGAGGTCGACCGCCGAGGTCACCCGGCCCACCTCGCGGCCGCCGTCGACGACGATCGCGCCCAGCTCGGGCAGCGACTGGGCAGCTCGAGCCCGCGCACGCCGCGGTTGGCGTGCCCGCGGTAGTGCAGCCGCGCGACCGGCTCCTGGCCGGGGTAGCAGCCCTTGGTGAAGCTGACCGCGCGGTCTTCGAGCCCGGCCTCGGCCGGCATCGAGTCGGTGCCGAACTCGAGTCCGAAACGGGCCATCCCCGCCTCGATCCGGGCGATCTCAAACAGCTCCTCAGGGTCGCTCTCGCTCGGCCTCTGATCGACCAGGTGGAGCACCCCGGCGGGAGTGTCGAGCGCGGCCAGCGATTCGCCCTCGCCGCCCCACACCAGCCACCGCTCAACCGGATCGAGCTCGACCTTCTTGCGAAATCTCGCGCGCACCAGCGTCTGCAGCACCGAGTCGGCTGCCTCGGGCGGGGTGCCGATGATCAGCTCATCGCCGGTGTTGAAGATCTCCAGGTCGGCGATCACCCTGGCCTTGGGAGTCAGCAGCAGCGCGTAGGTGCCGGCCTTGGCGGCGACCGCCTCGACGTCGTTGGAGACCATGCTCTGGAGATACCCGACGGCATCGGGTCCGGCGGCTCGGATGAACGATCGAGGAAGCACGACAGCCATACCGGCAGCGTAGCCAAACGCCGTCGGGCAGACTATGCCGGTGCCCGCGGCCACGGTGACAACCACGTTCGTCGATCGGCTCTCGCGGCTGGTCGCGATCGACTCACCGTCCTACGGCCGCGAGCAGGAGCGGGTGGCCACCGAGATCGAATCCTGGCTGGCGCCGCTCGGCTGCACCAGCGCGTGGGTGGACGAGCCCGACGGCCCTGCCCGCAGCCTGGTGATCACGCTTGCCGGAGACGGCGACCGGGCGGTCGCGCTGCTGGGACACACCGACACGGTGTTCGGGCTGGGCGAGGCGGCCCGGCGGCCGTTCGCGGTGTCCGGCGATCGCTGCACCGGTCCCGGAGTGGCCGACATGAAGGGCGGCCTG
The DNA here is from genome assembly GCA_963729195.1 of uncultured Actinomycetes bacterium. Taxonomy (GTDB): domain Bacteria; phylum Actinomycetota; class Thermoleophilia; order Gaiellales; family JAICJC01; genus CAVPTL01. Next base: position 178,569 of record CAVSNF010000031.1, on the reverse strand, counting down.
GTGCTGGCCGCGATGGCGATGGAGCAGCTCGCCGCCGGGCCGCGGCCGTTCTCCGAGGTGAGGTTCCTGATCTGCGCCGACGAGGAGGTGCGGCTGCGCGTACCCGGCGGTGGCACACCAGGCCGAGGGCGCCGCCGCGGCGATCGTGTTCGAGTGCGCCCGCGAGAACGGCGATCTGGTGTCGTCGCGCAAGGGCGCGGTGTGGCGGACGCTGGAGCTGACCGGCCGCCCGGCCCATGCCGGTGCCGACACCGCTCGCGGCCGCAGCGCGGTCTCGGCCCTGGCCAGCGAGATCATCCGGATCGAGGCGCTCACCGCCGGGCCGGCCGGAGATGACCGCGGTGGTCACCACCGTGAACGGCGGGGACTCGGCCAACACGGTGCCCGGCCACGCGCGGGCAGACCTCGACATCCGCTCGTCCGACGCCGGCCGACCTGGAGTATGCGCTGGCCGAGCTCGACCGCCCCAACGGCCACGACGGCGTCACCTCGGCGATCGTGGATCGCGGCACCTGGCCGCCGATGCCGCGTTCGGCCGACCTGGTCGAGACGACGATCCAGATCGCCGCCGAGTTGGGCCTCGAGATCGGCGAGCAGCTCTCCGGCGGAGTCTCGGACGGCTGCTGGACGGGCGCGTGGGGCATCCCCACGATCGACGGCCTGGGTCCCTGCGGCGCGCTCGATCACACCCCCGACGAGTGGATCGAGCTGACCACCGTCCCCGCCCGCATCGACCTCGTCACCCGCCTGATCCGCGCTCTCGGTGAATAACGGTGCCAGGCACCGTTATTCACGGCACGAACGTGTGGGTGCCGAACGTCAGGAAGATCAGGGCGGCGAGCAATGCCGGGGCGGTCATCTTGACGATCGTGTCGATGCGCGGATCGTGCACGCTCCACTCGGCGAGCGCCCAGAACAGCGGGAACGCGATCATGCCCATCCGCCCCATCGAGAGCAGCGATCCGCCGCTGGACGGCAGCAGAACGGCAATCGCGGCGTAGATCAGGTACTCGCCCGGGAGCCGCAGCACCCGCCACGCCCGGTACCACAAGACGCACCACAGCAGCGTGAAGCCGACGTCGGCCAGCGAGCGCAGCAGACCGTTCTCGAACACATCCACCCACAGCGCCCGGCCGATCTCGTAGGGAAGCGGCACGAATCCGCGCCCCCAGCCGCGCTGCTGGGCGTGCACGCTCTCCAGCCAATCACCCGTGCGCCAGCCCAGAAACAGGAAGAAGCCGAGCGTCGGCGGCCACCATCAGAAGCAGCGGCAGATACGCGCGCCAGCGCCAACCCTGGTCGCGATAGATGCGCCAGGCGAATGCGGGCACAAGCGCGATCCCGACCGGCCGCGCCAGCACCGCCACGGCGCCCACCGCCGACCCCCACCACCAGCGGCCGTGCCAGGTGAGCGCGAACGCTCCCAGCGACGCCAGCAGAAACAGGCTCTCGGAGTACGGCATCGAGAACACGAACGCCAGCGGCCAGAAGGCCAGGAACAGGGTGGTGCGGCGGGCGATGGTGACGTCGTAGCGCCCCAGCGTCATGCGGTAGAGCAGGCACAGGGCGACCCCGAACAGGGCCGTCGAGAGCAGGCTGCCGGCCAGGTAGATGGGGATCGGCAGCCACGACACCGCGTGCCAGCTGAGCGGCCACATGGGGAAGAACGCCGCCAGATTCCCGTGGGCGATCGCCGGGTCGTATCCGTGGGCCTCGACCCAGTGGTACCAGACCGCATCCCAGCCGTTCAGCGGGCTCATGATCGCGTGGTAGGTGAGCGGCGAGCGGCGGGGCGTGCGATGCGTCCAGGCGACCATCGCAAACAGCAGGTAGACCGCCAGCCGGCTGGCGACGAAGACCGTCAGCGGATAGCGATACTGCGCCAGCACCTCGCGCGCCGCGGGATCGACCGGCGGGCGCGGCGTCGTCGGGAGGCGCGTCCTGAGAATCGGTTTTGACCGCCACTGCGCCCCCAAGGCTACTCCGCGGGCACCAGGAGATAGTGGACAGCGAGGTTCGCATGCTGCCCGAATCCGCTGCAGGCCTCACGCACACGCTCCTGCGGCCAGATCGGATCCTCCGAAAACCATTGGGCCACGGCCTTGCGCACCCCCAGGTCACCGGGGGCGAACGCGTCGGGCCGACCCAGGCACCGCGCCAGGAACCAGTCCACCGTCCACGGGCCGATTCCGGGCAGCTCCATCAGCCGCTCCCGGATCTCGGAGTCGGGCAGCGTCGGTCAGGTCGAGATCGGCCTGCGACAGCGCGGTGATCGTGCGGATCTTGGCCTGCGACAGCCCCACCCCGGTGAGGTCGCCGCCGCGAACATCGGCCTGGGACGGAAAGCCGTACCACTCGAAACCATCGTGCTCGACCCGGCGCCCGAACCGCTGCACGAACCGGCCGCGGATGGCGCAGGCGGCGAGCAGCGAGACCTGCTGGGCGGTCACCGACGTGACCAGCATCTCGAACGGGTCGGCCATCAGCGGCGGGCGGAAGCCCGGCTGCGCGGGCGGCTATCTCGGGATAGGCCTGGACGAAGCCCGCGACGTCGAAGCTCATCCCCAGCAGGTGCCCGAGCTCGGCCTGGTCGGCGGCGGTGGGCGTGCCGTACCAGATCGGCCCGCCGGCCTCGATCCGCACCGGCAGCCCGGAGCGCATCACCCGATGCAGGCCGCCGTCGTGCCAGCGGCTGGCGAGATCGTCCCCGAATGCCCGAAACCGGAAGGTCGAACGCTCGAAGTCGTAGTCAGGCGGAAACACAGCACCACGTTCTAGCACTGTCGGTGAATAACGGTGCCTGGCACCGTTATTCACGTCTGTTCTGTATACTGAACACATGGCTTCGGCACCTCCCAGCCGGCTTGGGGCGATAGTGCGGCTGCGACGCGAGCAAGGCGGACTGTCACTGCGAGAGGCCGCTCGCCGCATCGGAATCTCGCCGAGCTACCTGGTCGCGCTCGAGCAGGGTCGCAACCCCACCACTGGCCGCGCACCCGTCCCATCGCCGCTGATTCTGGGCGCCATCGGCCGTGTGCTGGAGATCGACGTGAACGAGCTGATGGAGCTCTGCGGCGCGCCGGCATCGCATTCCGTCCATCTGCTGCTCTACCAGACCGGATCCGCGAATCGATCGCCGGTCGCGGCCGCCCGGCAGGTCTTTGCCGATCGGATCGATACCTGGATGGAGGTCACCGCCCCCCGCTCGGCCGCTGACCGATGCACTGGCGGCGAGCCCTCCGGCCAGAGACGCACGCCTCGGCATGATCTTTCGGCTCGACCCGGCCGCTGCCGCAATCGGTCGAAAGCGTGACAGCGCTGCTGGAGAGCGAGACGACCTGGGAGCATGATGTCGAGGAGACGTGCCGGGCTGCCGTCGGCGTCGAACCGGCAGCCAACATCTGTGTCTACCGCGAGGCCGAACTCCAGGGCCTCTCGGATCGCCTCGACCGGCTCGCCACGGTCATCTTTCTCATCCGCACGCACCCCCATATTGCGGTGGAAGACACGCAGCGGCGCCGTCATCACCGGCCCCGCCGCCATCGAGACGATGCTCGCTGGGGCGCGGCCCGCCGGCGTTGGCCCAGGCACGTGGGCATCAATCGCGGGGGCGGCCGCGGCCGGATTCACGCGCGATGCGGCCAACCGCGCGTGACGATGCAGCGACGGGTGGTCGCCGGCGCGGCGATGATCGTCGCAACCAGCGCCAGCATCCAGATCACCGCGGCGATCGCCCATGGATTGTTTGACCAACTCGGGCCCGGTGGCGTGTCAGCCCTGCGGTTCGCACTCGGAGCGATCATCATCTCGGCCGCCATTCGCCCTGGCATCCACGGGCGAGACCGAGGCACATGGCTCGCGATCGGCGCCTACGGCGTCTCGCTGGCCGCGCTCAACGTGACCTTCTTCGAAGCCATCGATCGGCTCCCGATGGGCATCGCCGTCACGCTCGCATTCATCGCGCCCCTGGCAATGGCGGTGGCCGGGTCTCGACGACGGCGCGACGTGGGATTTGCGCTGCTTGCCGCCGCGGGAGTGATCACGCTCGGCGGGCTCGACCCCCCAGGATCCGCCCTCGGGGTCGCGTTCGCCGTCGCCTCCGGTTGCGCCTGGGCGTGCGTGGCCTACGCGGGGCGCAGCGTCGGACGCACCACACGCCGTGTCGACGGCCTTGCACTCGCCATCCCGATCGCATGCCTGGTCACGCTTCCGTTCGGCGTCGCCCACCTCCAGGCGCTCGACCTGCACGCGATCGCACTTGGACTCGTGATCGCGGTGGGAGGGCTGATCGTGCCGTTCACGCTCGAGCTCGAAGGCCTGCGAAGGCTCGAACCACGGATCGTCGCCGTGATCTACAGCGTCGACCCGGCGATCGCAGCCCTGGTCGGCCTGATCTTCCTCGGCCAAGGCCTCACTCCACCACAGATTGTCGGCATGACCGCAGTGATGATCGCCAGTGCAGGCGCAACCACCAGTGCGGGGTGAATAACGGTGCCTGGCACCGTTATTCACCACCCACGCCTGGGGTGAATAATCGGTGCCTGGCACAATTATTCACCGACCTGCCGACGCTCAAGTGCGACGAGCGCCCTTGGGCCAGCCTCAAGACCGAGGGGCCCGGTTGCCCGGGCCCCTCGGAGTACTCAACCGCTCAGACAGATGGGTTACATCATGTCCGGCATGCCGCCGCCACCCATGGGAGCCGGGGAGTTCTTCTCCGGCGCCTCGGCCACGATGGCCTCGGTGGTGAGGATGTTCTTCGCGATCGACGCAGCGTTCTGCAGCGCCGAGCGAGTGACCATGGCGGGATCGATGATGCCCGCCTTGACCATGTCCACGAGCTCGCCGGTATCGACGTTGAGCCCCTGGCCGGCCTTGGCCTTGCGGACGTCATTGACCACGACCGAGCCCTCCAGGCCGGCGTTGTGCGCCAGCTGGCGGAGCGGCTCTTCGAGAGCGCGGATCACGATGCTTGCACCGGTGGCCTCGTCACCCGTGAGAGTGTTGGTCTTGACCGACTTGACGGCGTGCAGCAGAGCCACACCGCCACCCGGGACGATGCCCTCCTCGAGGGCTGCTCGGGTTGCCTGCAGCGCGTCCTCGACGCGGTGCTTCTTCTCCTTCATCTCGGTCTCGGTGGCAGCGCCAACCTTGACCACCGCGACGCCGCCGGCCAGCTTGGCCAGCCGCTCCTGCAGCTTCTCGCGGTCGAAGTCGGAGTCGGTCGTATCGATCTCGGACTTGATCTGCTTGATCCGGCCCTTGATGGCGTCGGAATCACCGGCGCCGTCGATGATGGTGGTGGAGTCCTTGTCCACCACGACCTTGCGGGCACGACCGAGCTGAGCCACCGTGGTGTTCTCGAGCTTGAGGCCCATCTCCTCGGTGATGACCTCGCCGCCCGACAGGATGGCGATGTCCTCGAGCATGCGCTTGCGGCGATCGCCGAAGCCCGGGGCCTTGACCGCAACGGCGGTGAAGGTACCGCGGAGCTTGTTGACGACGATCGTGGCGAGCGACTCGCCCTCGACGTCCTCGGCCACCAGCAGCAGCGGGCGACCGGCCTGGATGACCTGCTCGAGTACGGGCAGGATGTCCTTGACGGCGCCGATCTTCTGGTTGGCGATCAGGATGTACGGATCGTCCAGCACCGCTTCCATGCGCTCGGAATCGGTGATCATGTAGGGCGACAGATAGCCCTTGTCGAACTGCATGCCCTCGGTGAACTCGAGCTCGAGGCCAAACGTCTGGCCCTCCTCGACGTTGACCACGCCGTCCTTGCCGACCTTCTCGATGGCGTCAGCGATGACGTCGCCGATCTCGCGGTCGCGGGCGGAAATGGTGGCCACCCGGGCGATGTCTTCCTTGCCCGAGATCTCCTTGGACTGCTTCTTGATGTCCTCGACAACGCTCAGCACGGCCGCTTCGATGCCGCGCTTGAGCGCCATCGGGTTGGCGCCGGCGGAGACGTTCTTGAGGCCCTCGCGGACGATCGCCTGAGCCAGCACGGTCGCGGTGGTGGTTCCGTCACCGGCGACGTCGTTGGTGGCGGTGGCAACCTCACGCACCAGCTGTGCGCCCTGATTCTCGAAGACGTCCTCGACCTCGATCTCGCGGGCGATGGTGACACCGTCGTTGGTGATCGTGGGTGCGCCGAACTTCTTGTCGAGCACCACGTAGCGACCCTTGGGGCCGAGCGTCACCTTGACCGCATCAGCCAGGATGTCGACGCCGCGCTGAAGCGAACGGCGAGCATCCTCATTGAACTTCAGTTCCTTGTGTGCCATTCAGCTCTCCCTACGCTTTCGAGGCGACTTTGCTGGAAACGACCTTCGCCAGGATGTCTGACTCACGCAGAATCAGATACTCCTCGGCTCCGACCTTGATCTCAGTGCCGCCGTACTTGGAGAAGACGATCTCGTCGTTCTTCTTCACGTCGAGCGGGACGAGCTTGCCGTCCTCGTAGCGGCCGGGACCGGTCGCCAGCACCTTGCCGCGTTGCGGCTTCTCTTTGGCCGTATCAGGCAGGACGATGCCGCTGTACGTGACTTCCTCTTCATCGAGGACTTCGACGATCACACGGTCGCCCAGAGGCTTAAGATCCATGCATTCCTCCCTGGGGATTTGGGTCGGACAGGATTGGCACTCTGACCCATTGAGTGCCAGATGCATGGTATCTGGCACCTACCCGAGCGTCAAGGCAGAACGTTGGCACTCTCACCAGTCGAGTGCCAATCTCCTCACGAATCCGGCTCCCACAACCATGATTACGAGCATCACCAGGTATGCCACCGAGTCGGAGGTGCCGGCGGCGATGGCCGCACCTGCAGCCGGGCCAAACACGAATCCCGCCCCCCAGATGACATTGATCAGACCAAACACGCTGGAGTGCCCCAATGCGGCGCGATCGGCTCCCCGAGCCGACATCGGATACCCGATCGCGTACAGGCCCGAGATCGGCGGCGTGATCACGATGAACACCACCGCCACCGCCGCGGCGGTCGGCGCCACCGCCAGCAACGCGATCCCCGCGATCGTGCCGGCGCACGACAGAAGCGCGATCCGCCTGCCGGAGATGCGATCGGAGAGCTGGCCCACCGAGCGGTTGGTGATCACCGACAACAGCCCCGTCAGCGCCAGCACCGCCGTGATCGCGGCGGACGAGTAGCCGTCGCGGCCGAGATGCAGCGGTACCAGCGTCTCGATCGCGCCGCCCACCACCGCGGCCAGGAAGATCAGGATCGCACGCCGCCAGAATCGCCGTCTCGCCGAACCCGCGCTTGACCACCGCGGCCAGGCTGGCCCGCTCGAACACCGCCTTGGGAGGCGTCGAGGTAAAGAGCGCCGCGACCGTGATCGCCGCCGCGACCACCCCCAGCACGATGAACGGGGCACGGATCCCAAACAGCGAGCCCAGCACTCCGCCGAACACCGGCCCGATCAGAATGCCGGCCGTGCCGGCACCCGTGGCCGTGCCCAGCACCCGCCCCCGCCGCTCCGGCGGATTCACGGTCATCAGCCATGCCAGCGCGGCCGTCCACGAGATCGCCGACGCCGCTCCCTGCAGCCCGCGAGCGGCCATCAGCGCCCAGAAGTCGCTCCCAAATGCATACGCAGGGGTGGACACCGCCATCAGCCCCGCGCCCATGATCGTGAGCCGGCGCGGGCCGAAGCGGTCGGCCAGCCACCCCACGGGAAATGACAACACCAACACCACGATGCTGTAGGCCGCGACCACCAGGCCGGACTGTGTCTTGGTCAGGCCGAACTGCTCCTGGTACTCGGGCAGCAGCGGAATCAGGGCGAACATCATCACCAGGTCGAGGAAAACGATCGCGTATACGACCTGGGCCCGATCTCGCATCGGCGGTGACGCTACCGGACAGCGGTCGAAGCCGCCCCGAGTGCGGCCGGTGGTTATGATCTGCCAGCGATGCTCGCCCTCAACTTCTACTCCCCGATGGTGGCCGATCAGCTCCGCCACCGGCGGAAGACCGCGACCATCCGCCTGGGCGACAAGTCGGTCAAGTACAAGAAGGGGCTGGTGGTGGCGGTGCTGGCCGGTCAGCGCTTCAACGTGCGCCAGCGGATCTTCGACGCGGTCATCGACAAGGTCGAGGTCAAGCCTCTGCGCGAAGTCTCGCCGCGCGAGATCCAGCACGACAACCCCGAGATCCGCCACATCGAGGAGTTCGTCACCTTCCTCGGCCAGCTGTACAACCGCGACGTCTCCGAAGAGGACACGGTCACCGTGATCCACTTCTCCGAGATCCGAAGCGACTAGTCTACACCGGCCGGTGGTACCAGGGCCGGTCGAGGGCTGCGGTCAGCTCCTGCGAGCCGTGCTCCATCACCGGCTCGCCGTGGGTCACCAGCACCCGCTCGACACCCAGCTCGGTGAGCGGCTCGACGCTCGGCCGAAACCGTGTCCAGTACCACTGCAGCCGCTTCTCGGTGAGCGGTGCCTGCACCCACACCTTGAGCTCACCGCCGGTCTCGACCACCGCGTCGCCGAACACCAGCGCGCTGAACTCGGGCAGCTCCAGCGGCGTCTCCTGGCGGCGAGGATTGCCCACCGGGTGGGCGATCGGCCCCGAACGGCAGCGTGTCGCCGGCCGCAAAGGGGCGAAACGACCGGATCGAGCGCAGCCGCTTGGCCACAGCCGCCGGGCCGTAGATCAACCCCCCGTAGCGGCTCTGGGCGGCCTCGGCCGAGCGCACGTGATAGCCGATCGTGATCACCGTATCGACCGGGCCGGTGACGATCCCGTCCAGCTCTTCCCAGGTCTCGTCGGACAGCACCAGCGGGTCGATCAGCAGGGTGTGATCGCCGCTGCGAGCGGCGTAGCTGCGAACGACCGCGCCGAACTCGCCCGGATGCCACTCGGGATGCCTCGCCGTCCACGTCCACAACCCACCGCCCAGGTCACGCACACCCGCGGTCACTCGTCGACGTCGTCCCACACTGCCATCGACACGGTCACCGTGCCGGGCTTGCTCGCAGACTCCTCACGCACAGCCTCGCGGGCGCTGCGAAGCGCCGATCCGGCCCGCTCGATCAGCTCCTCAAAGGTCTCGGCATGAGCCGGGCAGGCGGCGATCCCGACCGCGGCATGGGGCTGCGAATCGCCCTTGCTGCCGGCCCGGGCGACCGCTCGCAGCACCCGCTCAGCCGCCACCGAGGCGGCCTTGGTGTCGGTCTCGGGCATGATCACTCCGTACTCGGTCGAGCCGACCCGACAGGCCAGGTCGATCGCGCGGACGCTGCCGCCGATCGCGACGCCCAGCTCTCGCAAGGTTCTCTCCAGCGACATCGTCGTCGCCGGGCGAGCGCGTCTCGACGCTCGCCAGTGCCAGCGCCAGCGGCCGTCCGTAGGTGCGCGACCGCTCGATCTCGCGGGTCAGCGCCTCCACGAAGTAGCGGCTGTTGAACAGGCCGGTGGCCTCGTCGCGACGCTCCAGAAGGGCGGTCTCGTCGCGCAGATCGGCAACCTCCTCGCCCAGCGCGTGCACCTTGCGGCGTTCGCGCACGACCGCGAGCGCGGCAGCCACAAGGGCGCCGCACAGGAACGCGATCACAAAGAGGGACAGAGTTGAGGTCACGAGGGCGTTCTCTCGTTATCGTCACCAAGACCCATGGCGTCAAGCCGAACATGTCGTTCGGGCTTGCGCCGGATGTCGGTGCCGAACAGGCTCGCAGGGCGCAGCTCCGCCCGGCAACCGGCGCAGGTGAGCGCCATCATCGACGAAATCGGCCGGCCGCAACTCTGACATTCGGTGATCACCACACCTCCACAATCAGGACACTCGCTGGGCACCGCAGCCGCACCGCCGGCCATGAACCGGCGACCCCAACCGCACTGCAGGCAAAACCCGCAGCAGTCACCCAGCTCCCGCGACCGGTCATACCCCATCTCCCGATTCTTGCACACGCGACGTGGCCACGATGACAACTGCGGATTCGGCCACCTCCTCCGCTAAGGTTCAAGCAGGAATGGCAGTCGCACGGGAAGCCACGCCGGTGGGGTCGGCAGCGGAAGTCCGAGATGCGGATCTCGATCGCGAGGACGTCCTCCAGATCTACCGCAACATGCTGATCACGCGTGGCATCGAGGAGCGCGGACACATCCTCTATCGCCAGGGCAAGATCCCGGGCAGCTTCTACACCGGCCGCGGCAACGAGGCCGCCTCCGTCGGGGTCGCCACCGCGATGCGGATCGACGACGTGGGCACGCCGGTGCAGCGCGATATGGGAGTGCACGTCACCCGCGGCACCGATCCCTGGCGAATCTTCGCCCAGTACATGGGCAAGGCCGACGGCCTGGCCGCCGGCCGCGACGGCAACGTCCACATGGCCGACATCCACCTCGGCCTGATCGCGATGGTCAGCCACCTGCCGGCGCTGATGCCGGTGGCAGTCGGCGCGGCCCTGGCGTTCAAGCTGCGCAGCGAGCCGCGGGTGGCGGTGGCCTGGAGCGGCGACGGCGCGATGGCCCGCGGCGACGCCCACGAGGCGATGAACATGGCCGGGGTGCACAAGCTGCCGGTGGTGTTCATCGTCGATCAAAACCAGTACGCCTACTCGACCCCCAACCGGCTCGAGTTCGCCTGCGACCACCTGGCCGACCGCGCCCATGCGTATGGGTTCGAGGGCGTCGTGGTCGACGGCACCGACGTGCTCACGGTCTACCGCGAGGCCCACCTCGCCATCGAGAAGGCGCGGGCCGGGGGCGGCCCCACGCTGCTGGAGCTGGTGACGCTGCGGATGGAGGGCCACGCCGTCCACGACGACGCCTTCTATGTCCCCCGCGAGCTGCTCGAGGCGTATGCCCGCAAGGATCCGATCGAGCGCTTCCGGCGGTGGCTGAAGACCAACGATCTGCTGGACGAATCCACCGAGGACGAGATCTCGCTGGAGGTCAAGCACCTCATGAACGAAGCCGTCAAACGCGCCGAGGCCGGCGCGCATGCCCCCCGCCGGTAGCGTCGCCGACGGGGGTCTACGCCGACCCCGAGGAGCTCGACACACCCCACCACCGATGACGAGGAGCCCGTGACCACAAAGACCTACCTGCAGGCGATCTCCGAAGGGCTCCGCGAGGAGATGCGGCGTGACCAGCGCGTGTTTCTGCTGGGAGAGGACATCGCCGTCTACGGCGGTGCGTTCAAGGTGACTCAGGGCTTTCTGCAGGAGTTCGGCGAGGATCGCGTGATCGACGCGCCGCTGTCGGAGACCGCCATCACCGGCGCGTGTACCGGGGCGGCGCTGATGGGCATGCGGCCGGTGTGCGAGATGCAGTTCTCCGATTTCGTCTCGTGCGCGTTCGACCAGCTGGTGACGGTCGCCGCCAAGCAGCACTACCGGGTCGGCACACCGGTGCCGATCGTGGTGCGGCTGCCCTCCGGCGGCGGCTTCTCGGGCGGCCCCTTCCACTCACAGAATCCCGAGGGCTTCTTCGCCCACTGCCCGGGACTCAAGATCGCCTGTCCGGCCACCCCGGCCGACGCCAAGGGCCTGATCGTGCAAGCCATCCGCGACCCCAACCCGGTGCTGTTCTTCGAGCACAAGCATCTCTACCGCCGGATCAAGGGTGAGGTGCCCGAGGGAGAACACGTGGTCGAGTTCGGCAAGGCCCGCATCCATCGGGCCGGCGACGACCTCACCATCGTCACCTACGGAGCGATGGTGTACACGGCCGAGGAGGCCGCCGAGCAGGCCGCCGAGGCCGACGGCACGTCGGTCGAAATCATCGATCTGCGCACAATCACCCCCTGGGACAGGGAGGCGGTGTTGGAGTCGGTGTCGAAGACAAGCAAAGTGATCGTCTTGCATGAGGACACGCACACATCCGGGTTCGGCGCCGAGATCGCGGCCACCATCGCCGAGGAGGCCTTTCACAATCTCGACGGCCCGGTGGTGCGCGTCACCGCACCCGACACTCCGGTGCCGTTCTCACCACCGCTGGAGAAGGCCTTCCTTCCCCAGGTGGAAGACGTCCTGGCAGCCATCGACAAGCTTTCCAGCTATTAGGAGCTGATTCGCCATGACCACAGGAATCCTCGTCGACGTCGTGATGCCCCAGATGGGCGTGAGCGTGTCCGAAGGCACGATCACCCGCTGGGCCAAGAACGTGGGCGACACCATCGCCGCCGACGAGACGATCGTCGAGATCTCGACCGACAAGGTCGACACCGAGGTTCCTTCGCCCGCGTCGGGCGTGGTCCGAGAACTGCTGGCCGAAGAGGGCGAGACCGTTCCGGTCAACACCCGCATCGCCGTGATCGACACCGGCGAAGCCGGCGGCTCGACCGGCCAGATCCGAGCCGCCGGCCACACCGCCTTCGACGCCCGCCGAGCGGGTTGCCGCGCAGCCGGCCGAAGTGCCGGCCGCCGCCCCGGCACCGCCGCCGGCGGCTGCGCCCGCTGCCTCGGATCACACCACCAACGGATCGTCCGAACCTCAGGACCAGGAGGGGCGCAGCTTCGTCAGCCCGGTGGTCGCGCGGATGCTCGCCGAGCACAACCTCGACATCAATCAGATCCCCGGCACCGGCAACGGTGGCCGGGTGACCAAGCGCGACGTGCGCCAGTTCATCGAATCCGGTGGAGCGGTAGCGCCCGAGCCTGTGGCCGAAGCTGCGCCCGAGGTGCACGACGTGCCGCACTTCTCGGCGTCGCTGGAGGATGCGATCATCGAGCCGGAACCCGCCGCTCCCGCGGCGGCCCCGACGCCACCGCCTGCGACGCCGCAGGCCGCACCTCCACCGCCGCCGGTGGTCGAACCCGCCCCCGCGGCGGCACCGGCACCGGTCGCAGCTGCCACCCCCGGCGGCGGCGAGGAGCTGTACCGCTTCTCGACCATCCGCAAGGTGATCGCCCGGCACATGCGCCAGTCGCTCGACACCGCCGCCCACGTCACCACGGTGGTCGAGGTCGACATGACCGGCATCGTCGACATGCGCACCCGCTGGAAGGCCGAGTACAAGACCCGCCACGGCGTCAACCTCACCTACATCCCGTTCGTCGCCCTGGCCACGCTCGACGCGATCTCGCAGTGGCCGTGGATCAACGCCGAGGTGCAGGGCGAGACCGCCATCATCAAGCACTACGTGAACCTGGGAATGGCAGTGGCCGTGGATGACTCCAAGGGCCTGATGGTGCCGGTGATCCGCGGTGCCGACGAGAAGAACCTGCTGGGGCTGTCCCGCTCGGTGGTCGAGCTGGCCGGAAAGGCCCGCGGCAAGACGCTGACCCCCGACGAGATGTCGGGCGGCACCTTCACCATCACCAACCCGGGCGTCTTCGGTGCGCTGATCGGCACCCCGATCATCCCCGAGGGCCAGGTCGCGATTCTGGACGTCGAGGCGATCGTCAAGCGACCGGTGGTGGTCACCGACGAGCACGGCAACGACGCCATCGCGATCCGCTCGATGATGTTCCTGTGCCTGTCCTATGACCACCGGCTGGTGGACGGTGCCTATGCTGCCCAGTTCATGGCGCAGCTGAAGCACAATCTGGAGACGTGGGACGAGGGCTCGTTCGGGCTGTGACCCAGGCGTACGTCGAGAACCTGGGAGTCACGCCGTACGCCACGGCACTGGCCGAGATGACCGAGCTGGCCGCCGCCCGCAGCCAGTGGGCGGTGCCCGACACGGTGCTGCTGCTCGAGCACGAGCCGGTGATCACGCTGGGATCGCGCGCCGACCGCGCGGCCGAACTGCCGCTCTCCGATGAGGAGTACCAGCGGCGCGGGATCGAGATCGTCGAGGTGCCGCGCGGCGGCCGCTCGACCTACCACGGCCCCGGCCAGCTGGTCGGCTACCCGATCCTCGACCTGACATCCCGCGGGCGGGATCTGCGCGGATACGTACGCAACCTCGAGCGAGTGGTGATCGCGACGCTGGCGGAGTTCGACATCGAGGGCCACGCGCTGGATCAGCCCCACGCCTCCGGCGTGTGGGTGGGTGACCGCAAGATCGCCTCGATCGGCGTGCGCTGCGCCCGCTGGGTGACGAGTCACGGATTCTCGCTGAACGCCGACCTCGATCTGGGCGTGTACGAGCTGTTCGATGCCTGCGGCCTGGGCGACGCCCGGTTCACGTCCGTCTCCGTCGAGACCGGCCGGGACGTGACCGTCGATGACCTGCGGGCACCGGTCACGCGGCACCTGGCAGAGATCTATGACCTCGAGTTCTCGGAGCTTCCCGGTGCCGTGGTCTGAACTCACGCGCGAGCGCCCCAGCTGGATCAAGGTGCGCGCGCCGTCGGCCAACACCCGCTTTGGCGAGCTGCGCGAGATCATGCGCGAGGGCGGCCTGCACACGGTGTGTGAGGAGGCCCAGTGCCCCAACATCGGCGAGTGCTGGGGCCGCGGTACGGCCACCTTCCAGATCATGGGCGACGTGTGCACGCGCGCGTGCAGGTACTGCGCGGTGACCTCGGGCCGGCCGGCCGAGGCGCCCGATCCGCTGGAGCCGCTGCGGGTGGCCCGGGCCGTCCAGAAGATGGCGCTCGGCCACGTGGTGGTGACCTCGGTCGATCGCGACGACCTGCCCGACAAGGGCTCGGCGCACTTCGCCGCCACCATCGGTGCGATCAGACGAGCCCGGCCGAGTTGCGGCATCGAGGTGCTGGTGCCCGACTTCCTCGGCTTCCGGGAGGAGGCGCTGCGGGTCGTGCTCGCCGCCGCCCCCGACGTCTTCAATCACAACATCGAGACGGCCGCGCATCTGTATCGGCGGGTGCGGCCCAAGGGCGACTACCACAAGGCGCTGGATCTGCTCGACCGGGCCAAGGACGTGTGGGCCGAGCTTCACCCCGACCGCGAGCCGATCGTGACCAAGAGCGGCATCATCGTCGGCATGGGCGAGACCGATGACGAGGTGATCGAGGTGATGCGCGATCTGCGCGCACACCGGGTCGACGTCGTCACCATCGGCCAGTACCTGCAGCCCACGGCGAAGCATCTTTCAGCTCGACCGCTGGGTCACTCCGGCCCAGTTCGATGCGCTGCGCGACGGCCGGCGAGGAGATGGGCTTCGGCGCCGTATTTGCCGGGCCGCTGGTGCGCTCCAGCTACCGCGCCGAGGAACAGCGCCTGGCCGCCACCGGCCACGGTGCGCTCGCCCCGTAAACCGCCGGTAATTGTCACAAGTGGCTCGCGACTCTTGCCACCAGGTGAAAAAACGGAGATACTGACCCACCGCTCATTGATGTCGGGCCTCGAGGTGGGCTTGAGGCCGTGGCATCCACCGATAAGGAGGCCGTGTTTTGGCTGCATCTGATCAGTTCGTCGAGCAGACGACGTCAGCAGCGCTCGAGGAGAAGGCCAAACTCCAGAAGCACTTCAGCCGGTTTGATATCTACTTCTTCCTGATCTGCACCATCGTCGGTGTGGACACGCTCGGCCAGGTCGCCGCAAACGGCGCCCAGGGCTTCCTCTGGCTGCTGTTCCTGGCAGTGTTCTTCTTCGTTCCCTATGCGCTTCTGACCGCCGAGCTCGGTTCGGCATTCACCGAAGAGGGCGGCGCGTACGTCTGGACGCGCATGTCGTTCGGCCGGTTAACAGCGGCCATCAACGCCATCTTCTACTGGTTCTCGAACCCGATCTGGATCGGCGCAACGCTCGCGCTTCTGTGTTGTGCGGCGATCCAGGGCTACTTCTACAACTTCGACAACGGCTCGGTCGTGTACTACCTGGTCGGCCTGGCCTTCATCTGGTTCTCGGTCTATTCCGCGATCCTGTCGTTCGGTATCGGTAAGTGGATCCCCACGCTGGGGGCGTGGTGCCGGATCCTGGTGATCGGCCTGTTCTCGATCACCACCATCGTGTATGCCTTCAAGCACGGCCTGCACTTCCCGTCGGGCGGCGACTTCAGCCCGACGTGGACTGAGTTCATCGCACTGGCACCGCTGCTGTTCTTCAACTACGTGGGCTTCGAGCTGCCCAACGCAGCCGGTGACGAGATGAAGGACGCCCAGAAGGACGTCCCGGTGACGGTGCTGCGAGCATGCGTCACCGCGATCCTGCTGTACGGACTGCCGGTGCTCGCGATCATCTCGGTGATCCCGCCCGCAGACATCAAGGGCAAGGGCGTCTCGGCCTTCCTGGATGCCGTCGCCACCGTGTTCAACGGGGTGTACGGCGGCGCTGCCGACACGATGATCAAGATCGCCGCGGTGATGTTCATCCTGGCGCTGGTCTCCAGTGCGTGTACGTGGCTGATGGGCTCCGACCGCAGCCAGGCCGTGGCCTGCTACGACGGCGCCGGCCCGCGCATCCTGGGCAACTTCTCGGCCAAGCTGGGAACGCCCGTCAACGTGAACTTCCTGTCCGGCTGCTTCTCGACGCTCGTGTTCGTGATCGCGTCGGTGCTGACCTCGGGCAGCGCAGCCTCCGCCTTCAACGTGATGATCGGCGTGGTGCTGACGTTCACGACCATCTCCTACATCCTGATCTTCCCGTGCTTGGCGAAGCTGAGGAAATCGCATCCCGACGTCCACCGCCCCTATCGTGTCCCCGGCGGCATGACCGGCGTGTGGGTGTGCACCATCCTGACCACCTTCTGGGCGGTGTTCGCCTCTATCGTGGCGATCTTCCCCGGGTTCCTGGACGGGCAGTTCCTGAACAACGCCGACCTGCCGACCGACGTGTCTCGGCTGAAGTACGAGCTGATCTCGCTGATCGCAATCGGCGTGACCTTCGTGGCCGGCATCATCTTCTACTGGCTCGGCAAGCCGACCCGCGAGGCCATGGTCAACGTGCCCCTCGAGGGCAACGAGGACCTCGCCGGAATCGCTCCGGCGGCGGGCGACTGAACCACTCCCTGGCCGCCCCTCCGTCCCCCGCTTCGGCAGGGGGCGGAGGGGCGCAATCGTGACAGCGCGTTACAATCGCTGCCGGTGACACGGTTTCGGGTGCTGAACTGGGGAGCGGACGACCTTCCGGCCGTGGTGTGCGTGCATACCACCGGAGGCCACGCCCGCCGCTTCGAACGGCTGGCCCGGATGCTCGAGCCCAACCGGCGGGTGATCGCCTACGACCTGCGCGGACACGGCCGTTCGCCGTGGTCGGGCCCGCAGACGCCGGCCCAGCATGTGGCCGACCTCGACCACGTGCTGGACGCCTCGGGAGTCGACCAGGTGACCATCATCGGCCACGGCCTGGGTGCCCGGATCGCCGTCGAGCACGCCTGCGAGTACGGCGAGCGGGCGACCGCGCTGGTACTGCTCGACCCGTTACTTTTGACCCCGCCCACCACGTTGCTGCTGATGGCCGAGCGGGAACGCGGCCGTAGTGGATACGCGACCGTGAGCGAGGCGATCGAGGCCGAGCGCAGCGAGTCAGGTCTGATGCACACGCCCAACGCGCTGCTCGAGGAGGAGATGGCAGAGCATCTGGTGGCCGACGAGGACGGCCAGTATCGCTACCGCTACAGCCGCGATGCGGCGGCATCCGCGCTCTCTCAGGCCGCCGCGGTGTCACCCGATCTGCGCGCGGTGGTGTGCCCGACGTTGATCATCCACGGCGAGGAGTCCGAGCTGGTCAGCGAGGACGAGGTCGATCAGGCGGTCACCGAGGTGCGTCGCGGTCGGCTGGAGACGGTGCCCGGTGGGCATGCCGTGCTGTGGGATGCGCTGGCCGAGTCCAGTGCGCTGGTGCGGGAGTTCGTGCTGACTGCGACACCTGCGTGAGCCTTCGCCTGCGACCGATGACCGGGCCGGAGTTCGACGCCTGGCGGGCGGCGGCAGTCGCGGCGTACGCCGAGGAGGTCGCCCGCTCGTACCGGCTGACGCCCGAGCAGGCCGCGGCCAAGTCCAGGCAGAGCTTCGACACGCTGCTGCCCCAAGGGCGGGACACGCCCGACCACCAGGTGCGCATGATCGAGGAGGACAGCGGAGCGGCGGTCGGGCACCTGTGGATCGCGGCCGAGCGCATCGAGGGACGCGAGCGGCTGTACGTGTACGACGTCGAGATCATCGAGTCGGAGCGGGGCCGCGGCTTCGGCCGCGAGGCGATGCTGCTGGTCGAAGCGGAGGCCCGCGCGCTGGGACTCGACCGGATCGAGCTGAACGTGTGGCCGTCAAACCACGTCGCCCACGCGCTCTACCGCTCGCTCGACTTCGAAGAAACCTCCCTCGGCATGGTCAAGCTCCTGGGTGAATAACGGTGAATAACGGTGCCAGGCACCGTTATTCACGACATACGCCCTGAGGCGCAGGACGCGGTGGTTCTGGCAAGGATCGAGCGGCGAGCGGAGCGGAGGCGTGGCAAAGCCACGTTGAACACCGCACCGCCGCGTGGGACACAGCCAGAACCGCCGCGGACCAGCCTCAGCCTGGCACCGTTATTCACCACCCCCGCTCGCATGAATAATTGGTGCCAGGCACCAATTATTCACCTGACCGCGAGGTAGAGCAGGATCAGGATGAAGATCGCGGCGAGGGCGATCAGGGGTACCGTGGCCGAGCCGGATCGGCTGTCGATCAGCTCCTTGCCCGGCGGCGGCGGCGGATACATCGGCTCCTCACCGATCGCGATCCGATGAGCCACGGCCTGCGCCTCGTCGGCCGAGATCAGCTCGCCCACCGCCTTCGGATCGAGGCCCAGCTGCGATCCGATCTCGGCTGCGCTTTGGCCCTCGTCGCGCAGCGCGATGAAGCTGCGCACGCCGTCGTCTGAAAGCGAGAACTCCTCCGACTCGCGAACGGCGTAGCGCACCGCCAGGAAGCGGTTATCGGGGGACGGCGACGGCGTGCTCAACCCAGGCCTCGAACATCGATCGTGCGTGCCCGAGCATCACGTCGCGCTGGTCCGTGAACTCGTCCAGCAGCCGGTCGATGCCGCCCTCGCCGAGCGTGCGGTCGGCGTACTCGACGTAGGCCGGAATCGTGCCCCACTCCTCGGCCATGGCGCCCGACACCTCGACGTGGAACTGCACGCCGTAGGCGCTTCGCCCGTACCGGAACGCCTGGTTGGGATAGGCGGGAGACGACGCCAGCCGGGTGGCGCCGGCGGGCAGGTCGAACGTGTCTCCGTGCCACTGAAGCGTGGGAAATCGCGGCGGCAGCCCCGCGAACACCGGGTCGGCGCGACCCTCGTCGGTGAGCTCGACATCGAGCACGCCCACCTCGGGCACCCCGCCCGCATACACCCGCGCCCCCAGGCTGGACGCCAGCAGCTGCACGCCCAGGCACGAACCCCAGTACGGCACTCCCGACTCGACCGCCTCGCGGATCAGGCGCTTCTCCTCGACCAGCCACGGCAGCTCGGTCTCGTCATTGACCGACATCGGCCCGCCCATCGCGACGATCGCGTCGAACGACCGGCCCTGAGGCAGCGGCTCGCCCTCGTCCAGCTCGACCCGGTGGATGGACGCGCCGCGCTCGCGCAGCACGTCTTCGAACTCGCCCGGGCGGCTCACACGCGATGTGCTGGAGCACCAGAACATCCATCAGCAGAACCCTAGATCTCCTGGTTCCCGGCCGCAATCTTGCGCAGATCGAGCGCCTCGTCGAGCACCGACTCCTCCACTCCGTGCTCGAGCGCGACCTCGCGCAGCGAGCGGCCGGAGTCGACGGTGTCCTTGACGATCGCCGCCACCCGGTCGTAGCCGATGTAGGGGTTGAGCGCGGTGGAGATCACAAGCGTGGACTCGCCGGAGCGCTTCGCCCCGGCCACGTTGACCTCGATGCCGTCGATACATCGGGTCGCGAACAGCCGCGAGGCCGACGTCAGCAGGCACGATTGACTGCAGCAGATTGCGTGCGATCAGCGGGATCTGGACGTTCAGCTCGAAGTTGCCCTGGAGCCCGCCGACGGTGATCGCGGTGTCGTTTCCGATCACCTGCGCCGACACCTGGCACACCACCTCGGGGATCACCGGGTTGACCTTGCCGGGCATGATCGACGAGCCCTTCTGCAACTCGGGAATGATGATCTCGGAGATACCCGCCCGCGGCCCGGATCCCATCCAGCGCAGGTCGTTGGCGATCTTGGTGAGCGACACCGCCACCGACTTGAGCGCGCCGGAGGCCTCGACCAGGCCGTCGCGGTTGGCCTGGGCCTCGAACGGATCGGCCGGCGCCATGATCTCGAGACCGGAGTCCGCCACCAGCCGCGCCCGCACGCGGGCGGCGAACTCGGGATGCGTGTTGAGGCCGTTACCGACGGCGGTGCCGCCCAGCGGTATCTGGCCGACGCCGGTGAGGCTGTTGCCCACCCGGCGGGTGCCCTCCCGCACCTGTGCGGCGTAGCCTGCGAACTCCTGGCCGAGCGTGATCGGCACGGCATCCATCAGGTGCGTGCGCCCCGACTTGACCACGTCGCCGAACTCAGCCGCCTTGGCCTCGAGCGACGACGCCAGCGCATCCAGCGCGGGCAAGCAGCTCGTTGACGGTGCGGTCGAGCGCAGCCAGATGCACGGCCGACGGGAACACGTCGTTGGACGACTGGCCCATGTTGACGTCGTCGTTGGCGTGGATACCCTCGCCGGCGATGGTGGCGATCACCTCGTTGGCGTTCATGTTGGACGACGTGCCCGAGCCGGTCTGGAACACGTCGATCGGGAACTGGTCGTCGTGCTCTCCGGCGGCGATCTGATCGGCGGCTGCCGCGATCCGCTCGGCCTTGGCCGCATCCAGCAGCCCCAGCTCCGCGTTGACCCGCGCCGAGGCGGCCTTGATCCGCCCCAGCCAGTGCACCACCGCGACCGGGATCGGTTCACCCGACACCGGGAAGTTCTCAACCGCCTTGCGGGTCTCCCCGCCCCAAAGCTCTGCCATCTCAGCCTCCATCGCGTATCTCTGCTGAGAGCCTAGATGATCGGTGGACGGGCATACTACGGACGATGACTGTCGCCGGAAAACCCGCGGTGGTGCTGCTGAGCGGTGGTCTGGATTCGACCACCGTGCTGGCGATCGCCCAGAGCGAAGGCTACGCGGTGCACGGGCTCAGCTTCCGCTACGGCCAGCGGCACGAGCACGAACTGGAGGCGGCCGACCGGATCGCCCGCGCCGCCGCAGTTTCAAGCCACGTCACCCTCGACATCGACCTGCGGGCATTCGGCGGATCGGCGTTGACCGACGATATCGACGTGCCCAAGGACCGCGACGACGAGGGCGACATCCCGATCACGTATGTCCCCGCCCGAAACACGATCTTTCTGTCGTTCGCGCTCGGCCTGGCCGAGGTGCGGGGGGCAGGCGACATCTTCGTCGGCGTCAACGCGCTCGATTACAGCGGCTATCCCGATTGCCGACCGGAGTACATCGAGGCGTTCGAGCGGATGGCCAATCTCGCCACCAAGGCCGGCGTGGAGGGCACACCCACTCGCATCCAGGCGCCGCTGATGCAGATGACCAAGCAGCAGATCATCCTGCGCGGGCTGGAGCTGGGCGTCGACTACTCGCTCACCCGAAGCTGTTATGACCCGGACTCCGACGGCCGCGCCTGCGGGCACTGCGACAGCTGCGTGCTGCGGCGGCGAGGCTTCGAGCAGGCCGGCGTGGCCGACCCGACCGCGTATGCCCCCGGCGCGCTGGAGACGGCATGAGCTACGCCGTCAAGGAGATCTTCTACACGCTTCAGGGCGAGGGGGCCAACACCGGCCGGCCGGCGGTGTTCTGCCGGTTCGCCGGCTGCAACCTGTGGAGCGGCCGCGAGCAGGACCGACACGACGCCGTCTGCACCTTCTGCGACACCGACTTCGTGGGCACCGACGGCACCGGCGGGGGCAAGTTCGCCGCTGCCGGTGATCTGGCAGCGGCTGTGGCCGAGCACTGGCCGGCAGGGGCCAACGGACGCTCCCGCCCGCTGGTGGTGTGCACCGGCGGCGAGCCGCTGCTTGCAGATCGACGCCGAGCTGATCGACGCGCTGCACGCGTGCGGCTTCGAGATCGCGGTCGAGACCAACGGCACCCTCCTGCCCCCGCCGGGACTCGACTGGGTGTGCGTCAGCCCCAAGGCCGGATCCGAGACGGTGCTTCTGACCGGCAATGAGCTGAAGCTCGTCTATCCGCAGGCGGGAGCGCAGCCGGACCGGTTTGCGGGTGCGGAGTTCGACCACTTCTTCCTGCAGCCGATGGACGGCCCCGAGGTCGAGCGCAACACCCAGCTCGCGATCGGCTACTGCCTCGAGCACCCACAATGGCGGCTCAGCCTCCAGACCCACAAGGTGGTCGGCCTGCGATGAGCACCGCCGAGATCTTCAAGGAGTTCAGCTTCGAGGCGGCCCACCAGCTGCGAAACCTGCCGGCCGAGCACAAGTGCGCGCGCCTTCACGGCCACTCATTCCGGGTCGAGGTGCATGTGCGCGGCGAGATCGGGGCCGACAGCGGATGGGTGATCGACTTCGCCGACATCTCGGCGGCGTGGGAGCCGCTCTCCGCCCTGCTCGACCACCGCTACCTGAATGAGATCCCGGGCCTCGAGACCTCACCCACCAGCGAGAACCTGGCCATCTGGATCTGGGAGCGGATCGCTCCCGCGCTGCCACTGCTCAGCAAGGTCGTGGTGCGCGAAACCTGCACAAGCGGCTGCACCTACACGGGCTCCTGAGGCGGTCCGCGCCGCTTCTGGCTGCGTCCCACGCGTCGTGCGGTGCTCAACGTGGCTTTGCCACGCCTGCGCTCCGCGCGACGCTCGATCCTTGCCAGAACCACCGCGGCCTGCGCCTCAGATCGCCGGGGTGAATAACGGTGCCTGGCACCGTTATTCATGCAGGGTGCGGAGCTGACGGCGCGGAGGGCGATGCCGCCGCGGGCGTTGAAGTTGACCGTCACCGACAGTTCGACCGGGGCCAGTGCGGCCACGAAGTCGTCGCGGATCACCGTCGCCAGGTGCTCGTGGAAGATGCCCTCCTCGCGGAAGGTCTCCAGGTAGAGCTTCACGCTCTTGGTCTCGACCGCCCACTCGCCCGGGCGATACGTGATCGTGATGTGAGCCCAGTCCGGCTGCCCGGTGATCGGGCAGCGACAGGTGAACTCGGCGCACTCCAGCGTGATCACCTGGGTCTTGTCGGCGATCGGGAAAGCCTCCAGCCGCCGGTCGGCAGCCGCGTCGGGATTCCCCAGCTTGGTCAACTCCATGCCGGAAGCCTATCCAGAAGGCGTGAGCTTCTCACCGATGAACGCAAACGCCGGCAGCGTCACGCTGTCCCAGTACGCCCGCGTGTGGGCGCCGTCGCCGTACGACAACGGATCGGGCTTCTGCGGCAGCGCCGCGACGAACTGCTGAACGTTCTCGTACAGCGGGTCTGATGTCCCGCACCACACGCCCAGCGGCTGTCCCGCCAGCTGATCGACCCCGGCGAAGGCCCGATCTCCCGGCTCCACCGCGGGACTGAACGCCGCCACCGCCTTCAGCCAGTCAGGCCGCACCTCGGCCAGCCGCAGCGAGCCGTAGCCGCCCATCGACCAGCCCCACGCCGCCATCCGCGAGGTGTCGAATCCTCGTGCATCCAGCCACCCCGGCATCTCGTCCAGCACCATCGCCTGGGGATTGTCACCGGGCGCGTGCCCCGGTTCCCAGAACAGCAGGCCGCCGTCGGCGCCGGCCAGCACGAACGGCGGCGCGCCCCTGCGCACGGCCGCGGTCAGGAACTTTCCCAGCCCGAACGGCTGGTAGTCCGGCGGGCGCGCGGTGGCTCCGTGCAGGACGAGGCACACCGGCAGGCCCACGCCCGCCCCGTACCCCGCCGGCACGGCGGTGAACAACGAAACATCCTGCCCGCGGGCCTTGGAATGCACCGTATCGAGGTGGATCTGGCCTTCGGGCGCGTTGGGGATGACCGCCTCGGGCTTGCCCATGACGTCGTCGCGCAGGCGCTTGGCCAGCGTCCGCGGGCCCTCCACCGCAGCCACTCCCAGCCCCACCACCGCCACGCCGGCGGCACCGGTCAGAAGGGTGCGCCGTGTGATCGGAGACGACACGCGTCCGCCGGTCAGGCGGCGCAGTCGCAGCCGTCGCCGTGGTCATGGTCGTGACCATGACCGGCCGCGACCGGCTCCTGCTCATCCTCGCGTGCCTGGAACGAGCTGCCACACCCACAGGCGGCGACGACGTTGGGATTCGTGATCCTGAAACCGGCCTCCATCAGGCCGTCCTCATAGTCGATCGCTGCGCCTTCCAGATACGGCAGGCTGTGGGGATCCACGATGATCCGCAGGCCGTTGACGACCTCCACCCGGTCGTCCTGCTCGGGTGCGCCGTCGAACCCCAGCGCGTACTGGAATCCGGAACACCCGCCGCCCTCGACCGCGACCCGCAACCCGGTGAGATCCGGGTCGTTCTCGGCGGCCAGCAGCGCCAACGCCTTCTCGGCAGCTCGCTCTGTGATCGTGACCATCACTCCCTTTATCGTACCCGAGGGCTCCGATCCTGAGTCCTACGCTGAAATCCGGCGTCGCTCGCGACGACTTTGTGACACTGGTTACCGCCCTCGAAATACCGGTAGAAAGCGGACATTCCGGCCCCCGCTCGCACCCGCTTGTGCCGGTGCTATAGTCGGGTTTCGTGCTCGGTCAATGGGCAGCCCTCCTGGTCTTCGCGGTGATCGCATTCGTGATCCCGTTCTCGCTATTGGTGGGGACGTTCACGATCTCGACCCGCAGCCGTCGGCGTGCCGGCGACAAGTCGGTGCCGTTCGAGTCCGGCGTGTCGGCCACCACCTTCACTCCCGGCCGGTTCACAGTCAGCTACTACCTGACCGCGATGCTCTTCATCGTCTTCGATATCGAGGTGGTTTTCCTGTATCCGCTGGCGCTCAAGATGCATCAGCTCAAGTACTTCGGCCTGGCCGAGATGGTCGTGTTCGTCGTGCTGCTGGTGGTGGCATACGTGTACGTGTGGAAGCGAGGAGCCCTGGAATGGCGGTAACACCGGTTCACATCTCCAAAGCGGTGCGCGCCAACGACCTCGAGCAGTACGTGATGCTGACCACGCTCGAGAAGGCCCTGGCATGGGGACAGTCCAACTCGATCTGGCCGGCCGGATTCGGCCTGGCCTGCTGCGCCATCGAGATGATGGTGCTGCCCTCCCCCCGCTACGACATCGCCCGGTTCGGCTCCGAGGTGTTTCGCTCCTCGCCGCGCCAGGCCGACCTGATGATCGTGTCCGGCCGGGTGTCGCACAAGATGGCCCCGGCGCTGCGTCAGGTGTACGACCAGATGCTCCTGCCCAAGTGGGTGATGGCGATGGGCGCCTGCTCCAGCTCGGGCGGCATGTTCGCCAACTACGCGATCCTGCAGGGCGTCGACAAGATCGTGCCGGTGGATGTGCACGTACCCGGCTGCCCGCCGCGGCCGGAGGCCGTGATCGACGGACTCAACCTGATCCAGAAGAAGATTCGCGCGGGTGTCTCGCCGGCCTACGACCAGGAGAAGTCGAAGGCGTGACCTCCAACCAGCTCGCCAAGGCGGTCAACAGCGTGATCAGGGGTTCGGTCAAGCCCGAGAAGCACGCCGACATGCCGGCTCTCACGGTCAAGAAGGAGCACCTGGTGGAGGTCTGCCGGCTGCTGCGTGACCAGCACGGCAAGAACTTCCTGTCGGCCGTATCCGCTGTCGACTACCTCGGCTACGGCGAACCGGTGGCCGGGTACTTCGGCACCGAGCGCGGCCGCGACATCAACGCCACCGGCAGCTGGGGCGCCCCAGAGACGTCCACCCCGCCCGAAAAGCGCTTCGGCGTCGTCTACCACCTGGCCCACTACGCAGCCGGCGGCGGAGCGCCCGACCGGGTGCGGTTGACGGTGGCGCTGGACGACGGCGAGGCGGTGCCGAGCGTGGTCGAGATCTGGCCGACCGCCGACTGGCACGAGCGCGAGCAGTTCGACATGATGGGCATCGAGTTCGCCGGGCACCCCAATCTGAAGCGGCTGATCATGCCGTCCGACTGGGCCGGCCACCCGCTGCGCAAGGACTATCCGATCGGCGGTGAGCCCGTGCAGTTCACCGACGCCGTATGAGCGTGACCGAACACGATCGCCCGGCCGCACCGGTGGTGCCGCTGGGCTCGCCCGCGGTCATCCCCGGCGGCGCACCGTCCAAGATTGACCCGCCCCCGGGCGAGGATCTGATCACGGTCAACTTCGGGCCCAACCACCCGTCCACACACGGCGTGCTGCGGCTGATCGTGACGCTGGACGGCGAGGTCGTGGTCGGACTGGACGCCGACATCGGCTACGTCCACACCGGCTTTGAGAAGAACTTCGAGCAGAAGACCTACTGGAAGGGCATCCCCTACGCCCCGCGGATGGACTACCTGGGCTTCTTCGCCAACGAGCTGGCCTACGTGCACGCCGTCGAGAAGCTGATTGAGATCGAGGTGCCGGAGCGGGCTCAGTGGATCCGCACGCTGTTCGCCGAGCTCAACCGCATCCACTCGCACCTGATCTACCTGGGTACGTCCGGCATCGAGCTGGGCGCCATGTCGGTGTTCTTCTACTGCACCCGCGAGCGCGACACGGTGCTCGACCTGTTCGAGATGGTCACCGGCGTGCGCATGCACGACCGCTACCCGCAGTTCGGCGGGGTGGCCGAGGATCTGCCCAAGGGCTTCTACGACGAGTGCAAGAAGTTCGTCCGCGACATGCCCAAGAAGATCGACTCCTACCTCGACCTGCTGGCCGAGAATCCGATCTGGAAGGGCCGGCTCAAGGGCATCGGCACGATCAACGCCGACACCGCCATCGCCATGGGCCTGTCGGGCCCCAACCTGCGCGCGTCGGGCGTCGATTTCGACCTGCGCCGAAACGACCCGTACCTGGCCTACGACAAGCTCGACTTCGACGTGGTCACCCGCACCAACGGCGACTGCTACGACCGCTTCCTGTGCCGCACCAACGAGATGTACGAGTCGGTCAAGATCATCGACCAGTGCCTCGAGAACATGCCGTCGGGGCCGGTGATGGCAGACGACCGCAAGCACGTGCTGCCGCCGCGCCACGAGCTGCACACCTCGATGGAGTCGCTGATCCATCACTTCAAGCTGGTCACCGAGGGATTCCGGGTGGCGCCCGGCCAGGTGTACTCGGCAGTCGAGTCGCCCCGCGGTGAGTTCGGCTGCTTCCTGGTGGCCGACGGTGGACCCAAGCCGTGGCGGATCCACTTCCGCGCGCCCAGCTTCGTCAGCCTGCAGTCGACCGCGATGTGCTCGGTCAACCGCTACATCGCCGACATGATCGCGGTGGTGGGATCGCTGGACGGCGTGATGGGAGAGTGCGACCGATGAGCATTCGCCCCGATCCCGCCTCCGCCGAGACGATGGCCGGCGCAGTCGAGACGCGCCCGCCGATGCCCCCGCCGCTGCCCGAGCCCGACCGTTCGCGGCCGCTGCGCGACCGCATCCTGGACGTGGTGGCGCTCTACCCGGAGCGGCGCTCGGCGATCGTGCCGGCTCTGCGGCTGGCGCAGGAGGAGTACGGCTGGCTCTCGACCGAGGCCTACGAGCAGGTGGCCGACGCCACCGAGTTTACCCCGGCGTACTGCAAGTCGGTGGCGTCGTTCTACGACATGTTTCGGCTGCACCCCCAGGGAGTGCACGAGGTGTGCGTCTGCACCAACATCGCCTGTGCGCTGGTGGGCGCCGGAGACACGCTGCGCGAGCTGGAGTCACAGCTCGGCATCAGCGTCGGTGAGACGACCCCCGACGGGCTGGTGACACTGCGCGCGGTCGAGTGCTACGGCGGCTGCGGCTGGGGCCCGGTGGTGAGCGTGGACGAGCGCTACCACGAGCCCTGCGGGCCGGAAAAGGTCGCCGCACTGGTGGCCGAGTTGCGAGGAACCGGGCAATGACCAGGATCACGCTCAACTTCGAGGGCGACCGCCGCGACATCGATGCCTACGAGGCCGCCGGCGGCTACGCCCAGCTGCGCCGGGCGCTGACGATGGAACCGGGCGAGATCGTGGCGATCGTGGACGGCTCGGGCATCCGCGGTCGCGGCGGCGCCGGCTTCCCCACCGGGCGCAAGGCGTCCTTCCTGCCCAAGGACCGTAAGCCCGCGTACCTGTGCGTGAATGCCGACGAGTCTGAGCCCGGCACATTCAAGGATCGCGAGCTGATGCTGCGAAACCCGCACGCTCTGATCGAAGGCGTGCTGACGATGAGCTATGCGATCGGCGCCACCCAGGCGTTCATCTTCATCCGCGGCGAGTACCGCACCGAGTTCGAGGTGCTGAAGGTGGCGCTCGACCAGGCTCGGGAACGGGGACTGATCGGCAAAGACGTGCTGGGCTCGGGCTACGACGCCACCATCGTTTTGCACCGCGGTGCCGGCGCCTACATCTGCGGCGAGGAGACGGCGCTGCTGAGCTCGCTGGAGGGCGAGCGCGGCCAGCCGCGGTCGAAGCCGCCGTTCCCTGCGGTGGCGGGCCTGTATGCCGCACCGACGCTGGTCAACAACGTCGAGACGCTGTCGTCGGTGCCCTACATCCTGGCGATGGGCGCCGACGCCTTCAAGGCGATCGGTACCGAACGCTCCACCGGCACCCGCGTGTTCTCGCTGTCGGGCAACGTCAAGCGACCCGGCAACTACGAGCTGGCGCTGACCGACTCGCTGCGCGACCTGGTCGAAGGCTGCGGCGGTGGCGCCACCGAGGGCCGCACGATCAAGGGGATCATCCCCGGCGGCTCGTCCGCGCCGATGCTGATGCCCGACCAGCTCGACACCAAGCTCGACTTCGAGGCGATCGCGGCGGCCGGGTCGATGGCCGGATCGGGCGCGGTGATGGTGATCGACGATCGCGTGTGCATGGTGCAGCTGGCGCTGCGGGTCGCCCAGTTCTACAAGCACGAGAGCTGCGGCAAGTGCACGCCCTGCCGTGAAGGCACTCGCTGGGGAGTCGAGATCATCGAGAAGATCGAGATGGGCGAGGCCAAGCAGGGCGAGCTGGATCTGCTGCTGAACGTGTGCGACCGGATCCTGGGCAAGTGCCTGTGCCCGCTGGGCGATTCGCTGGCGATGCCGGTGGTCAGCTACGTCACCCACTTCCGCGAGGAGTTCCAGCGCCACATCGACGAGGGCGGCTGCCCGTTCACCGAGTCCAGCCCGATCACGTCGCTCTACCACCCGCCCAAGGTGGAGGGGATACCGGTATGACCACCTTCCACGAGGCCGTGCTGGCCGCCCGCCGCCGGATCGAGAACGGCGACGACCCCGATCAGGTGGTGCCCACGCTCTTGGCGCTGGCCGAGGCACCCGAGGAGATCGAGATGGCAGCCGCACTGTACGGGGACGAGCCTGAGCACGGGGAGCACGATGGCCACGGTTGAGACCAACACGGTCACGCTCACCATCAACGATCGTGAGATCACGGTCGTCAAGGGCCGCACCCTGGTGGAAGCCGCCTCGGAGGCCGGGATCGAGATCCCGGTGTTCTGTTACGAGCCGCGTCTGGGCGCGGGCGTCGGCGCCTGCCGCATGTGCCTGTGCGAGATCGAAGGAATGCCCAAGCTCCAGACCGCCTGCACCACTCCGGCAGCCGATGGGATGGTGGTCAACTCGCACTCGGGCCGCGCCAAGGAGGGTCAGGACGCGGTGCTCGAGTTTCTGCTCCTGAACCACCCGCTGGACTGCCCCGTCTGCGACAAGGGCGGCGAATGCCCGCTGCAGGACCTGACGTTCCGCTACGGCCCCGGCGTGACCCGCATGACGCTGCCGAAGCGCACCCACGACAAGCCGGTGCCGGTCTCTCCGCTGATCAAGCTCGACCGCGAGCGCTGCATCCTCTGCTACCGCTGCACCCGGTTCTCGGAGTCGGTCTCAGGCGACATGCAGCTGGTCACCGAGAACCGCGGCGCGCACTCGATGATCACCACCTTCGAGGGCCGGCCGTACACCAACGAGTTTTCCGGCAACGTCACCGAGCTGTGCCCTGTGGGAGCGCTGACCTCGACCACCTATCGCTTCAAGGCGCGACCCTGGGAGATCCAAAACGTTCCCACCGTGTGCACCGGGTGCGCGGTGGGCTGCAACATCTCGGCTTCGATTCGCGAGGGTCACGTGGTGCGGGTGCTGTCGCGCAACCACCCCGAGGTGGACGAGGGCTGGCTGTGCGACCGCGGTCGGTATGCCCTGGGCCATCTGCGTGCGCCCGATCGCGTCACCTCGGCGCTGATCCGCGGCGGCCGCGGGCTCGAACCGGTTGCCCAAACTGACGCGCTGGAGCACGTGTCCGAGCGGCTGCGCACCACGGCGGCAAAGTTCGGCGCCGGGTCGATCGCGGTGCTGTCCTCGGCGACCCAAACCAACGAGGAATCCCACCTGTGGGCGCGCATCCTGGCCGAAGGCCTGGCAGGCGGCATCAGCGTGTGCGGCCCCGACGGACACTCGGGCCTGGACACGCTTGCTCCCTATCTGGCCTCGATCGCCGATCTCGACACCGCCGGCGCGATCGTGGTGGCAGGCGACACCGAGCTGAGCCAGCGCGCGCCGGTGGTGGAGCTTCGCATCCGCAAGGCGGTTACGGCCGGGGCGAAGGTGATCACGGTGGGTGTGGGCGGCACCCGGCTGGAGACGCTCCGCGGCGCGCACCACATCTCGACCGCCGCCGGCACCGCCCACGCGACCCTGATGACCGCGACCGACCCGGCCTCCGAGCTGGGCGGCGCGCTGGAAGGCGCCGAGCAGGTGGTGCTGATCTGGAACGGCCGCGTCGGCCAGGCGGCGGCCGACATCCTCGCCTACCTGGCGCACAGCCTCGACGCCCGCGTCCTGATCACCCCCGCCGGCAACGAGCTGGGCGCTCACGCCGCCGGCCTGGGCACGCACTCCCCCAGCGAGGCGCTGGAGGCGGTCGAGTCGGGGCAGATCAAGGCGATCGTGCTGCTGGGAGCCGACCCGGTGGGCGACTGGACGAACGGCGAGCGCTGGCGCGGTGCGCTGGCCCGGGCGCAGTTCGTGCTGCAGGTGACCGCCTTCCAAAACGATTCGTCGGGTTGGGCGACCACCATCGTGCCCGCCTCGGAGAGCCTCGAGCAAGAGGGCACCGTCACCAACCTCGAAGGCCGCGTGCAGCGCCTGCGGGCAGCGGCCACGCCCCCGCCGGGCGTCCGGACGGCTACGACTGGACGGCAGAGCTGGGAGAGCGGCTCGGCCTGGAGGTCCCCGCCGACGCGGCCCAGGCCTTCACCGAGCTTGCCCACTCCCGAACCGCATTCGCCGGCATGTCGTGGACGTCGCTGGGCGAGCGGGCCGAGCTGCCGGAGCGTCCCCAAGCGTCCTCCGCTCCGGCCCAGCCGCGACTGGCCGCCGCCGGCAGCGCCCCGCAGGGCACGACGCTGGTCGCCTATCGAGAGCTGATCAGCGGCACCGCGGCCGACCGCAGCCCCGAGCTGCACTTCCAAAAGCGGGTGGGAATCGAGATCAACCACGACGAGGCCGAGGCGATGGGCGTGGCCACCGGCGATCGGATCACGGTCAGCTTCGACGGCCGCACCGCATCCGGCCCCGCAATCGCCTCCCGGCGGCTGCGCCCCGGCACCGTCCGGATGGCCCAGCGAGTGCCCTACGTGGGGCCGGCGACCGTCGCCGCCGATCCTGCC
Source organism: uncultured Actinomycetes bacterium (assembly GCA_963729195.1). Taxonomy (GTDB): domain Bacteria; phylum Actinomycetota; class Thermoleophilia; order Gaiellales; family JAICJC01; genus CAVPTL01. The sequence continues at coordinate 147,025 of CAVSNF010000031.1, read as the reverse complement.
GAGGAGCCGGCGAGTGCCTGACGGCTTTTGGATCACCCTGGTCAAGGCGGTCGTCCTGGCCAACCTGGTGATGGCGGTATTCGCGATCCTGACCTGGGTCGAGCGGCGCGTGCTGAGCCGGTTCCAGCAGCGACTCGGGCCCAACCGCGTCGGCCCCTTCGGACTGCTGCAGCCGATCGCCGACCTGGTCAAGCTGCTGCGCAAGGAGAGCCTGCTGCCCGACGGCATCTCTCCCATGCTCTACCTGATCGCACCGGTGATCTCGCTGTTTGCCGCCATCTGTGTGTTCGGCGTGATCCCGTTCGACGGCGGCCCGACCACCATCCCCGGCACCTCGATCACCTTCCACTGGTGGATCTCCGACCCCAGCGTCGCCCTGCTGGTGGTGTTCGCGCTGGGCTCGGTCAGCTTCTACGGGTTCCTGGTGGGCGGCTGGTCGTCCAGCTCCAAGTACTCGCTGTTCGGCTCGATGCGGGCCGTGTCGCAGCTGGTGTCCTACGAGGTCAGCCTGGCGCTGGCCGTGATCGGCGTGGTGATGATGAGCCAGTCGCTGTCGCTGACCGGGATCGTGTCCGCCCAGCAGCACGACGGCATGTGGTACATCCTGCCCCAGTTCGTGGGCTTCTGTATCTACGTGGTGGCCTCCACCGCGGAGGTCAGCCGGATCCCGTTCGACCTGCCCGAAGCCGAGGGTGAGCTGGTCGCCGGATACCACACCGAGTACGGAGGCATGCGCTGGGCGATGTTCCAAAACGCCGAGTACGTGTCGCTGATCGCGTTCTCGGCGGTGGCCTCGATCCTGTTTCTGGGCGGCTACGACGGGCCGTTCCTGCCCGGCCCGATCTGGATGCTGATCAAGATGGCGCTGTTCATCCTGCTGCAGATGTGGGTTCGCGCCACCCTGCCGCGCGTCCGCTACGACGTGCTCATGTCCATCGGCTGGAAGGTGCTGCTCCCGGCCGCCACCCTGAACCTTCTGGTCACCTCGTTCGTGGTGGCCTACCGCGCATGAACCGCAAGGACTCGATATGCCCGTAGTCGATTCGGTCAAAGGATTTGGCGTCACCTTCCGGCACCTGTTCAAGAAGCCGGTGACCCAGCAGTTCCCCAACGAGAAGCGGGCCGTCTACCCCCGCTTCCGTGGCCGGCACCGCCTGCATCGGCACGAGAACGGCCTGGAGAAATGCGTCGGCTGCTCGCTGTGCGCGGCGGCCTGCCCGGCTGACTGCATCCGCGTGGTGGCCGACGAGAACACCGCCGAGGAGCGCTACTCCGCCGGCGAGCGGTACGCCCGCATCTATGAGATCAACATGAGCCGCTGCATCTTCTGCGGCTACTGCGAGCTGGCCTGCCCGTTCGACGCGATCACGCTCGGCCACGACTACGAGCTGGCCGAGATGTCGCGTGAGGCGATGGTCTACACCAAGGAAATGCTGCTCGAGCCCGGGCCGGAAGCGCGCCGCACGCCGGTCGCCCCGGTCGATCCCTTTGACGTGGTCGAGGCCGAGTAGCCACCCATCTGATGCCGGCACACCTCTTCTACGACGTCGTCTTCATCGCCGCCACCGGGCTTGCGATCGGCTCGGCGCTGGGCGTGGTGCTGTCGGGAAACCCGTTCCACTCAGCCCTTTCGCTGCTGCTCAACCTGGTGGCGCTGGCGACCTTCTATCTGCTCTTGCAGGCCGACTTCCTGGCCGCCGCACAGGTGATCGTGTACGCCGGCGCGGTGATGATCATGTTCATGTTCGTGACCGCCTATCTGGGTGGTCGCGCCGACGAGCCGACCACCAGCAGACCGCTGTGGCAGACCGCCGCGGCGTTCATCGCCGCCGTTGCGCTGGTGGCCGAGGTGATCTTCGCCGTCGGCCACGAGAGCTTCCCGCAGGGCGCCGACGTCAGCGGAGCGTTCGGCTCGCCGATCAACATCGGCACGTCGCTTTTGGGCCGCTACCTGCTGGCGTTCGAGGCCACCTCGATCATGCTGATGGTGGCCGCCGTCGGCGGAGTCGTGCTGGGATCGCGCCGGGCCGCACCGCGGCAGCCGGGTGAGCTGGGCTACGCTCGAGGATGCCCCGGTCGAGGCCCTGCCGCGCACCGTGCAGTCCCAGGTGATGGACATCGAGACGCGGTTCGAGGTCGGCACCGCGGTGGGCGCCCCCGACGAGGACGATCAGGGCTCGTGAACGTCAACGTCAGCTACTTCATCGCGGTCTCGGCCATCCTGTTCGGGATCGGCCTGTTTGGCATCTTCACCCGCCGCAGCCCGCTGATCCTGCTGCTCTCGGTCGAGATCATGCTCAACTCCTGCAACCTGGCGCTGATCTCGTTCGCGCGCCTCCACAGCCAGACCGCCGGCCAGTCGTTCGCGCTGGTGGTGATGGCGGTGGCCGCCTCGGAGGTCGTGATCGGGCTGGGCCTGGTGGTGGCCGTCGCCCGGCGCAAGGCCGACCTGGACGTGGACGCCCTCACGAGCCTCAAGAACTGACCGTGCAAACTCTCTCCTGGATCTGCCTGTTCGTGCCGCTCGCCGGAGTGGTGCTGCTGACCCTGGCGGGCAACCGGATCTCGCGCACGCACCGCCGCCTGGGCCGGCACAGCCTTCGCCGCCGCCTCGTTCGTGGCCGCCGCAGGCGTGTTCGTGCGGATGCTCTCCCACAACGCCTCCCAGCGCTCATCGGTGTACACGCTGTACACCTGGGCGACGTCGGGCAGCTTCAAGATCCCGCTGGCGATCCAGGTCGACCAGCTGGCCGTGACCGAGATGCTGATCGTCTCGGGAGTCGGCAGCCTGATCGTGCTCTACTCGATCGGCTACATGCACGGCGATCCCAAGGAACGCCGCTTCTTCATCTACCTGAACATGTTCCTGTTCTCGATGCTGCTGCTGGTGATGTCGGCCAACTTCGCGCTGCTTTTGGCCGGCTGGGGCCTGGTCGGGCTCTCGTCCTACCTGCTGATCGGGTTCTGGTACGAGCGGCCCGAGCCGGTGATCGCCGCCAAGAAGGCGTTCGTGATGAACGCGATCGGCGACGTCGGGATCGCGATCGCGGTGTTCTTCATGGTCAGAGATGCCGGCACCACCGACTTCTCGGTGCTGCTGTCGCCCCACCAGCCGTGGTCGCAGGGGTCGACCGATGCCAACCTGGTGGCGCTCGGGCTGCTGGTCGGAGCCGTGGCCAAGTCGGCCCAGCTTCCGCTCCAGACCTGGCTTCCCGACGCCATGGAGGGCCCCACCCCGGTCTCCGCCCTGATCCACGCCGCCACCATGGTGACCGCCGGCGTGTACCTGGTGGCGCGCACCCACGTGATCTTCGAAAACGCGCCCGACATCCACAACCTGGTGGCGATCCTGGGCCTGGCGACGCTGCTGATGGCGGGCGTGATCGCGATGGTGCAGACGGATATCAAGCGGATCATCGCCTACTCCACGATGAGCCAGATCGGCTACATGTTCACGGCCGTGGGCGTCGGCGCCTACAGCCAGGGGATGTTCCTGCTGCTGGCCCACGCCTTCTTCAAGGCGCTGCTGTTCCTCGGCGCCGGCGTCGTCATCCACGCCGTCTCGGCCGAGCAGGACGTGCGCAAGATGGGCGGGCTGGGCTCGGCCCTGCCCAAGACCAAGTGGCTGATGTGGATCGGCACCGCCGCGCTGATCGGCTTCTTCCCGCTGTCCAAGGACGAGATCCTGGCGGCCGCGCTGGACGAGCACAGCACGCTGGCGCTGTGCGTGTGGGCCGGCGGCCTGATCGGGGCCTTCTTCACCGGTATGTACGCGGTGCGGCTGATGCGGCTGACCTTCTACGGCGAGCGCTCGGACTTCGCCAAGGAGCACCTCCACACCGACCACGGCGAGGGCCCCTGGACGATGGTGTTCGTGGTCGGCCGCGCTGGCGGTCGGCGCCATCCTGGTGGGCTTCCTCGACCTCGGCTTCGGCACCGTCGACCACTTCGGCGAGTGGCTGGGATTGACCGCGCCGTCGGCCGCCACGACCGTCTCTGACGACGTCATCACCACCGCCATCTCGTGGTCGGTGGGTATCGCCGGCGGCCTGCTGATCTGGCGCGTGTACGCCGATCCGGCCCGGCTGGAGCGAGTCAAGGCGCCGCTGCGCTGGTGGGCCACGGTGGCCGAGCACAAGTTCTACTTCGACGAGCTGTATGACCGCATCGGCTACGCCCCGTTCGCCGCGGTCGCGGTCGGCCTCTACCGGTGGGTCGAGCGCTACCTGATCTGGGGCTCGATCACCGTCCTTTCGATCACCGTGCGCAGCGTCTCACGGGGAGTGGCGGCCGCTCAGACCGGCCTGGTACGAAGCTACGCCGTCACCCTGGTGGCCGGCGCCGCAGTGCTGGCCGTGTACTTCCTGACGAAGGCCAACCTGTGATCACCACCATCCTGATCCTGATCCCGCTGGTGGCCGCCGGCGTGCTGGTGGTGGCGCCTCTCAGCCGCATCCACACCGAGGTGTTCGCGCTGGCGGCGACGCTGGCCGAGATCGTGGTGGGCGCCGTCGCCCTGGCCCAGTTCACCACCGGCCAGGGCATGCAGTTCGTCGCCGACCGGGTGTGGATCTCCGACTTCGTGCTGGGCACCCCCGTCCGCTACCACGTCGGCATGGACGGGCTGGGCCTGTTCATGATGCTCCTGACCGCCGTCGGCATCGCCGCCTCGGTGGGCGCCGGCATCCGCGCCGGGCGCGATCGGCCGCGGGCCTACTACGGCCTGGTGCTGCTGCTGGAGGCAGCCCTGGTGCTGCTGTTCACCGCCCAGGATCTGGTGCTGTTCTACGTCGGCTGGGAAGTGATGATGATCCCGCTCTTCATCCTCATGGCCGTGTGGGGCGGCGAGGGCCGGCGGGCGGCGACCATCCGGTTTGTGATCTACACCATGGTGGGGTCGCTGCTGATGCTGGTCGCGATCGCCGCCATCGGCATCCGCTACCACACCTTCGAGGTGTCCCAGGTGCACTCCGGAGCCGCCTGGATCTTCTTCTTCTTCGCCGCCGCCTTCTGCATCAAGGCGCCGCTCTTCCCGCTGCACGGGTGGATGCCCGCGGCCTATCGGGAATCGGCGCCGGAGACGACCGCCCTGCTCTCGGGAGTGATCTCCAAGGCCGGCGCCTACGGCTTGCTGCGGTTCTGCCTGCCGATGTTCCCCGGGCCGGCCCACGACTGGCGCTGGCTGTTCCTGGGGCTGGCGCTGGTGGGCCTTCTGTACGGCTCGCTGCTGGCATTCCGGCAGGCCGATGCCCGCGGTGTGGTGGCCTACTCCTCGCTGGGACAGATGAACCTGATCGTGATCGGGATCTTCGCCCTCAACAACAATGGCTCGACCGGCGCCATCTTCCAGATGGTCAACCACGGCCTGGTGTCGCTGGCGGCGTTCCTGGTGATCGGGCTGATCGAGCTGCGCGCCGGCAAGGACGGCTTCCGCTGGCTGGGCGGCCTCGCCAACGGCCGGCCGCGGTTCTCCACGGTGCTTCTGATCTCCGCCATGTTCATGTTGGCGGTGCCGGGCTCGAGCGCGTTTGTGAGCGAGCTGTACATCCTGATCGGCGCATTCCAGCAGCAGGCCTGGCTGGGGGCGGTGGCGGCCTGCGCGATCGTGCTGGCGGCGATGTATGCGCTGCGCTGGTTCTCGGCGCTGGCGCACGGCGACAACGGTGAGCGGGTGACCGACCAGACGGCCGATCTGCGCCCGCACGAGCTGATGATCGCCGTTCCGCTGATCGTGATCCTGCTGGCGATGACGGTGTACCCGTTCGGCGTGATGAACCGGGTCAAGGACTACCACCCCGTGATCCCCACGTCGTACCTGACCACGCCCGGCGGCCAGAACGGTGGAGGTGACGGCGGATGAGCCTGATCCCCGTCGACCTGACCGCCATCGCGCCCGAGATCATCCTGGTGATCGCGGCATCGCTGGTGCTGCTGGTCGGCGTGTTCCTGCCCGATCGAGTGGTTGCCTGGCTGGCCCCCGCCTGGGCGGCGGTGGCGTTGATCGCCGCGGGCGTGGCCTCGGCCCTGCAGTTCGGGGACGCCGCCCACTACAGCTTCGACAACACCCTGCGGATCGATGCCTTCGGCGCCGGCGCCCAGCTGATCATCTTCGCAGCGGGCCTTTTGACGGTGTGCGTGTCGTTCGGGGCGGGTGGAGCGATCCATCGCCGGGCGGTGGAGTACTACGCGCTGCTGCTGTTCGCCACCGGCGGCATGGCGCTGCTGGCCTCGGCCAACAGCTTCGTGATCCTGTTCGTCGCGCTGGAGCTGTTCTCGATCGCGCTGTACGTGCTGGTCGCGATCGAGACCGAGGAGATCACCTCGATCGAGGCGGGACTGAAGTACCTGATCATCGGTTCGGTGGGCGCGGCCTTCCTGCTGTACGGCTCGGCGCTGGTGTACGGCGCCAGCGGCCAGCTCGAGTTCGATCGGATCGCGGCGGCCATGCGCGCCGGCGACCACAGTGACGTGGTGCTGCTGGCCGGCCTGGCAATGGTGATCGTGGGGCTCGGCTTCAAGGCCAACGCGGCGCCGTTTCACATGTGGACGCCTGATGCCTACGAGGGCGCCCCCACGCCGGTCACGACCTTCATGTCGGCCGCCACCAAGGCGATCGCGCTGGTCGTGATCCTGCGGGTGCTGGTGACCGCCTTCCCCGATCAGTCGCAGGTGTGGTCAAACGGCGTGGCCGCGATCGCGATCGTGTCCTTCGTGGTCGGAAACCTGGGCGCGCTGCGCCAGCAGAACGTCAAGCGGATGCTGGCCTACTCCACCGTCGGCCACAGCGGCTTCCTGCTGACGGCGGTGGCCGCCGGCAGCCCGCTGGGAAGCCGGGCGATGCTCTACTACCTGACCGTGTACGCCGCCATGAACGTGGGCGCGTTTGCGATCGTGGCGGTGCGTGAGCGCCAGATCGGCCGGCCGGTGCTGGTCTCGGACTTCTCGGGCTGGGGCTTCCGCCACCGCTGGCTGGGCGCCGCCATGCTGGTGTGCATGCTGTCGCTGGCCGGATTCCCGCCCAGCGGCGGGTTCATCGGCAAGCTCTACATCTTCTCGGCGGCGGTCGACAACGATCAGACGTATCTGGCCGTGATCGGCGTGATCGCCACCATGGTGGCGCTGCTCTACTACCTGCGCATCCCGCTGGCGCTGTACGAGCGAGGCGCCGACGAGACCGCCGAGCTGCCCTCGTCCACCATCGCGTTTCGACTGCTCGCCCTGAGTGCATCGGTCGCAGCGATCGCCGTGCTGGTTGCCGGCATCGTGCCGTCACCCCTGATCGACCTCGCCCGCACCGCCGGCAACTCACTCTTCAGCTGATCACGTCCCACCCGGCTCCGGAAACGCAGGAACCGATGTACGCCAGTATTCGCCAGTACCGACTCGACGCGGACGAGTACCGCCGGCCTGATGCCACGGATCGAGGCAGAGCTTCTGCCGCGTCTGGATCAGATCGAGGGCTTCGTCAACTATCGGATCTGGCTCGACGACAGCGGGCACGTGGTGTCCGCGTCGACCTTTATGGACAGAGCCGGCTGCCAGCAGTCCGACGAGGTGGCAGCCGAGCTGTATCACGCGCTGGTGGGCGGGATGGTGATCGAACTGCTGAGCGCCAACATCGGTGAGATCGTGCTCACGCACCCACCGGTGTAGCCGCCCGGCTGACAGTCACGTCTCCGCTCTTGGACTCGGCCTTGAGCGTGAGTTGGGGACCCGAGCCGGCACCCTCGTCGGTGGAGTCCAGGTTGGAGTGGGCATCCCCCGAGAGCGTCTTCAGGTCGAGGTAGACGCGTACACCCGGAACCACCGCCGCCTCGATGTCTCCCGACATCGAGCTGAGGTCGGCGTCTCCGGTGACCAGGCCGCCCACCTCGATATCGCCGGACATGCTCGAGGCCTTTACCGATCCGGCCGCAGCGGCGATCGAGACCGAGCCGGACATGGTGCGAGCGCGCGAGTCGGCGCCGACCGCGCCGGCGGTGATGTCGCCGGACATCGACCCCGCTTGGAGCCGACCTCCGACCGAGCCCGCATGCAGATCGCCGCTGGTGGACTCGAGCTTGACCGCGCCGCCGGCGTCGCCCACGGTGATGTCTCCCGAGATGGTCTTGCAGGCGACGTCGTGTGATCCCGCGGAGCAGTGGACGTCGGCGGTGATGGTGGAGGCGCGGATGCTCGACCCAAGCGGCGCTGTGATCCGCAGTCGAAGCTCGGGCTGGCGGCCGATGAAGCGGAGCTTGCCGGCCCGTTCCGGTGCGTGCACCACGATCTCGAGCTGGCCGCCGGAGTCGCGAAGCTCCTGCTTGGTGGCGTCGATGGCGGCTTGGGCGGCGTCGCCGGCGGAGATCGCCGTCAGCTCAACGGTGGTCGAGTCGCGCTGCTCCAGCTCGATCTCGATCGAGCCGGCCGGGATCCGCAGGTCGAGCCTGGGCGGGGTGGGTGTTGGATGAGTGGTCATGGGACTCCTTTCAGCTCTGGGCGTAGCCGGTGACCCGGCTGCCCGCTCGTTTGGGTGCGCGCTTGCCGACCGCCTGGGCGACGGCCCGCGCCAGCCAGGTGTTGGTGGACACGCCCTCGCGGGCGGCCGCATCCTCGGCCTGGGTCTTGAGTGTTTCCGGCAGCCGCAGCGTGATCCGGGCTGTCATGGTGTCGTCGGCCGCCGGTTCTGGCGTTGCCGCGTCGTCGTCGCCGACAAACGCAAGGGCGATGCTGTCCCCGGCCAGGTGCAGTTCGACCCGGCTCGATTCCAGCTGGCCGTTGAGCTCGTGCACGGCTTCGCCGAGCACCTCCTGCATCCGCATGCGAACGGAGGAGTCCAGGGCCCGGCCGAGGCGGGCGGCAGCACTTCTGAGGTCGTCGTCGCCGAGCTCGGCGGCGGCCGAAAGATCGGCACGCACAGCGTCGACGTGAGGTGACATATTCATGACGTCAGTATGACATCATTTCTGACGTCACGCAACTGTCAGGCGTCAAACCCCGTGTGTCAGCGGCCGAATCGCTCCTGCAGAGGCGATTTCTCGGTGCGGCTCTCCTTGAGCACCTCGGTCGTCTCCGGCCGGCGCTCGTCGGGACTGCCCGATCGGGCAGCCGCAGCCAGGTCGGCCAGGAAGGCGCGGTCTCCGGCGCCGATCCAGGTGATCTCACAGCCCATGCGATAGCGGCCGAATGCGGCCGGGTCGACGCGCGCGACGCGCACGTCCATGATCACGTTTCGCCCCTTGAGGATCGCATCCACCCGCATGGTGTCGCCGACGGCCACGGCTTTCTCGGCCAGCAGCGCGACTCCACGGGCCGACACGTCCGCCACGCGCACCTCCAGGGCGGACTTCTCGGGCAGCACCGCCGAGTACCGGATGGTGGCTTCGGCGCGCTCGGATACCGGCGCTCGCGGGGTTTCCCGCTCGCCTGTGCGCTCGATGATGTCCGCCACCGTCATGTGCAGAAGCGCCCGATCGCCGGCCTGGAAATAGCTCTCCGACACGGTGAGCTTGATGTCGTATCCACTGCCCTGGGCGTCGCGCAGCTCGGCGGTGATCTCAAATCCCTCGTCCGTGAACTCCTCCGGCCCGTAGGCGATCACGCGGCCCATGTCATCGAGGCGGGTGATCTGAAGGTATTCCACGCCACCGGTGGGGGAGAAGACGCTGATGGTGCTGGGCAGCTCGCCCAGCATCCCCAGGAATCGCTGCTCGAGCGGCGTCGACTCGGCTCGGAACGCCAGCACGGGAGCGGACTCGGGCGGAAGCGACGGGGAGACATGTTTCGGCTGGTAGGTCTCTTCTCTGCCGGCGGAGCGGGCTCTGTGGCCGGGGAGAACGCCGAGAACAGCGGCGGCTCGTCGGCGTCAGCGGCCGGCGGCAGCGGGCTCATGATCGTCCGCCTCGATGGGCTGATCCCACGGAGCGGGTTCCGCGTCACGGTCGCCGAACAGATCTGATGCGCGGTCCGCCGCTGTCCGCCGAGAACTCCTCGTCGAACGCTGCGATGGGATCGACCGGACGCAGGTCGCCCTCGCGCTGGGGCAGGTCGGGCAGCGAGAACATGAGGTTGGCCTCATCCTCGTCGTCCTCGTCCGGCTCAGGGTCGGAATGGTGACTTTCCGGCGCCACCGACGGCTCCCAGCGAGGCAGGGTGGGCCGCTCCTCGACGGGCTCCGGCTCCTCGACGGGCTCCGGCTCCTCGATCCAGCTCGAGGCTCCTCCGGCACGGGTTCGGGATCGGCTTCGCTCGGCACGTGCTGGCTCACCGTGTCCTCCGGGGCAGGCTCCGGCGACCACCGCGGCTGCTCGCGAGGCGCGCGCGCCTCGTCGTCACCGTCAGCGTCGTCAGAAGGTTTCCAGCTCGAAGAGAAATCCCACATCTGCCGAGATCATCGGTCGGGAGCGCCCCCACCTGAAGGGCTCCGGTCAAAAAGCTGTGTCGATCAGTCGTCGCCACCGTTTGGCCGACCGCTGAAGCGCTGCGCCCACCTCCGAGCGGCCGGTGGAGGCGCCGCCCGTGACCAGCCTCAACAGGGGCGCGAACACCGGCGCCACGGCAGTGGCGACGGCGAGTGCCAGAGCCACTTTTGCCAGCGCCATCGACGCGCCCGGAACGGAGGAGTCGACCACTGACGGGAACCGCAGGGATGCGTCCGCCAGCACCAACATGGCAATCACAGCGCAGGCCACCAGATCCGTCGCGGCCATCGCCGACGGTCGCTCGACCGCCGTCATGTAGGCCATGAATCCAGCGCCCAGAAGCACGGCCGCGGCAAGCAGCGTGAGGTAGAGGCCGAACCCGGCCGGGAGCACGAACGCAACCAGCGCCAGGGCCGACCCCAAGACCGCAATTCGAGCCGCTGTGACATACCGCATGTGTGCGTGTTCGCCACAGCCGTGGGAGTTCCTGCCGAAGCGGTGCAGGTGATCTAGATTCCCTCAGGTACCTCGACTGAAGGAGCCTCGATGGCACTCGACAACGGCGCCAAGCTGACGTGGTTCGGCCACTCCACATTCCTGCTGGAAACCCCGCGCGGGCTGCGGGTGATGCTCGACCCGTGGATGACCGGAAACCCGGCCACACCCGAGGGCATGAGCGACCCCGGTGCCATCGACGTGATGCTGGTCTCCCACGGCCACGCCGACCACACCGGCGACGTGGTGCGACTGGCGGCAGAGAAGCAGCCCAAGGCGGTTGTCGCGATCGCCGAGCTGGCCGGCTACCTCGGCTCGTTGGGGGTCGAGAACACGCTCGGGATGAACAAGGGCGGCACCGCGGAGGTCGAGGGCATCCGGGTGACGATGACCAACGCCACCCACTCGTCCAGCATGACCGACGCCGACGGAAACATCGTGTACACGGGCGATCCGGCGGGATTCGTGATCACGCTCGAGGACGGGTATCGCATCTACTTCGCCGGCGACACGGCGGTGTTCGCCGGCATGTCGCTGATCGGAGAGCTGTACACGCCCGACCTGGCGATGCTGCCGATCGGCGACTTCTACACGATGGGCGCGCTGGAAGCCGCCAAGGCGGTGGAGCTGCTGGGAGTCAAGCGGGTGCTGGGGATGCACTACGGCACCTTCCCGGCGCTGGTGGGAACGCCCGGGGCGCTGCGCGACGAGCTGGCAGCCCGCGGCGTGGAGGGCGTGGAGGTCGAGGAGCTGGCGCCGGGAGACACCCTCTCGTGACGTTCTCGCTGGTCGCCTGCGACCTGGAGGCGCGGCAGTGGGGAGTGACGGTTGCGTCCAAGTTCCTGGCCGTCGGGGCGCTGGTGCCGTGGGCGGCCGGGGACGTGGGTGGGGTCGCCACCCAGGCGCTGGCCAACGTCGGCTACGGCCCTGCGGGGATCGAGCTGCTGCGGGACGGGCTGTCGGCGCAGGAGGTGGTGGATCGCCTCACCGGGGACGACAGCCAGGCGGCGGATCGTCAGCTCGGCGTCGTCGACGGCGCCGGCGGCAGTGCCGCGTTCACCGGCGAGGCGTGCCTCGATTGGGCCGGCCATCGCACCGGCCCAGGCTACGCGGCTCAGGGCAATCTGCTGGCCGGGGCGGGCGTCGTGGCTGCCCTGGCCGACACGTTCGAGTCGACCGCAGGGCCGCTGGTGGAGCGGCTGCTGGCGGCCCTGGCGGCCGGCGACGCGGCCGGAGGGGATCGCCGCGGACGCCAGTCGGCGTGCGTGATGGTGCGCCAGGCCGGCGGCGGCTACGGCGGCACGAGCGACGTCCTCGTCGACCTGCGGATCGACGATCACCCCGACCCGATCGAGGAGCTGCACCGTCTGTACTCGATCCACGACCTGCTGTTCGGGTCGACCCCCGAGGCAGACTTGATTCCGCTGGAGCAGGTCGAGGGTGAGCTCTCCCAGCGGCTGTCGCTGCTCGGCTACACCGGGCTCGCCCGCGGCCGCGCTGGAAGCCTGGGCCGACATCGAGAACCTGGAGGAGCGGCTCCACCCCGGCCGCGTCGACCCCGTCGTACTCCGCCTCCTCCGCCACCAGTCAGATGAATAACTTCAGCAGGATGACCAGCCGATGCGTGAATACGGTGCCTGGCACCGTTATTCACCGCTACAGAACAGTTAGCGGGCGCTTGATCCGAGCGGCTGCAGGGACTTTCGGCGCGAGGCGGTCGGCCAGAGTTGCGGCGATGTCGGCGATCGCGACGGCCGCCGGGGAGTCGGGCTGTGACAGCACCAGCGGCTCGCCGCTGTCGCCGCACTCGCGCAGGCGCTCGTCCAGCGGCACCTGACCGAGCAGATCGGTGTTGAGGTCGGACGGCCAGCTCCGCGCCTCCGCCCTGGCCGAACGGGTGGGTGCGCTCGCCGCAGCAGGAGCACACCGCATAGCTCATGTTCTCGATCACTCCGGTCAGCCGCATGCCGGTCTTGTCAGCCACCTCGGCGGCGCGCTTGGCGACCGCCTGCGCGGCCTTCTGGGGAGTGGTGACGAGCACCAGCTGGGGCGACGGCAAGAGCTGCCCGAGCGAGATGGCGACGTCGCCCGTGCCGGGCGGCATGTCGACCACGAGATGGTCGATCTCGCCCCAGTAGACGTCGGTGAGAAACTGCTCCAGCGCCCGATGCAGCATCGGCCCGCGCCACAGCACGGCGGCGTCGGCATCGACGAAGAACCCGATCGACATGATCTTGATGCCGTTGGAGACCGGCGGCACGATCATGCCGTCGACCACCACCGGACGCTGCGAGATGCCCAGCATGCGCGGGATCGAGTAGCCGTAGATGTCGGCGTCGATAACCCCGACCTCGGCGCCGCCGGCGGCCAGAGACGCGGCCAGGTTGGCCGTCAGCGACGACTTGCCGACCCCGCCCTTGCCCGACGCGACCGCGATCACCGACGCGTTCGGAGGCAGCGTGATCGGCTTCTTGCCGCCCGCGGCCGGCGCCTCGCCGCCGCCGGCGCCCTGCAGCCGGGTGCGCAGCGCCGTGCGCTCGGCCGGCGTCATCACGTCGAACGTGACTCCCACGCTCTCGACCCCGGCGACCGCACCGACCCGCTCCTGCACCTGGTGTTCGAGGTCGGCCTTCATGGGACAGCCGGCGACCGTCAGCGCGATCGTCACGTCCACATGCGCGCCGCGCGACGTCCACGCCCCGCACCATGTCGAGCTCGACCACGCTGCGGCGGATCTCGGGGTCGATCACCCCAACCAGCGCCTCGCGAATCTCATCCTGGGCAATCATTGAGTGAAGTCTAGAGATCGCCGTACACCAGCGACCGCAGTGTCTCTGCCCACTGGGGGTCGCGGGCGGCGACAGTCCGCGAACGGCTGTCGAGATCGAGCGTGAGCACGTCGCCGTCCACCGTCGCGCAGGGTCGCGCCGGCTTCGCGCACGATCAGCGCGGCGGCGGCCAGATCGACCGAGCGCGACGGCTTCAGTGTGGCCACACCGTCGACCCTGCCGTCGGCCAACTGACACAGCGCCAGCGCCAGCGCGCCCAACAGCCGGATGCGGCCGACATGGCCGTCCAGGCGCTGCGCGGCCTCGGCCACCAGCGCCGCGGTGGTGGCTTCGAGATCGACGATCCCCAGTCGCTCCTTGGGGCGCACGCCGCCCAGCGAGCGACCGTTGACGGTGGCTCCCTTGCCGGCCTCGGCCACCCACTCCTCGCCGGAGCCGAAGTCCTTGACGAAGCCGAACCGCACATCGTCCAGCGTCGGCCCGTCGGCGAAGGCGATCGAGATGCAGAAGAACGGCAGCCCGCGCTTGGCGTTGAGCGAGCCGTCGATCGGATCGAGCACCACGATCCAGGGGCTCTCGGGATCTCCGAAGCGGCGCTCGCCCAGCTCCTCGGAGACCAGCAGAAAGCCGATCCCCTTGGCCTCGAGCGCCTCCAGCCGGGCAACGGCGACCCGCTCGGCCTCCTTGTCGATCACGGTCGTGTCGTCGCCACCGCGGCCCTGCCCCACCACCGGCTCGCGGTCGTCGCGGGTGGGGTACTGGAGCAGCACAGCCTCCACGTCCGAGGCGACGTCGCGGCAGAACGCCAGCCAGTCGGCTCGCATCAATCCTCGAGTGGGTTCAACAGAAACCCGGAATACAGCTTTGGGTAGAAGTAGGTCGACTTCTGCGGCATCACCCGGCCGGCTCGCGCGACCTCCTGCACCTGCGGCACGGTCGGTGCGCGCAGCAGGAAGGCGGCCGCCGAGTCGCCCGCGTCGACGAAGCCGACGGCGGTATCCAGGTCGCGTACGTATCGCACCGCGTCGGTCGTCCCGAACTGGTCGGGATCTTCGAGCAGGCCCAGCATCGGCGCCAGGATCACCGACTCCAGCACGGCCGCGTCGATCTTGCGAACAGCGGCCGGCGAGCCGGACATCGCCATCATCACCGCCGACCGGTCGGCGAGCGTGCACAGAAGTGCCGGGCGGTCGGAGCCGCGCCACACACCGAAGGCGATCGTCTCGGGCGGGATCGCACCGAGCTCGCGCTCGAGCTCCGCCGGCGTGGTGGTCAGTTCTCGCACGGCGAATGCGTGCAGCAGGTCGGGCGTCAGCTCGCGGGCGCCCATCACCACCCGATGGGTGGGAAAGATCGAGAGCCCTTCGCCGTGGAGATTGGCGAGGTACATCAGCATGAAGTCATAGGGCTGGTCGCCCGCGGGGTCGCCGTCGGCCTCGCGTCGCTCCGCCTGGTAGTTGAGGGCGGTCTCGTAGCGGTGGTGGCCGTCGGCGATCAGGATCTCGCAGTCGGCCAGCGCCGCCTGGGTGGCTGCGATTGCGACCGGATCGGTCACCGCCCAGAAACGATGGTCGGTGCCGTCGCCGTCGAGCACGCGCATGTCGGGCTCTCGTTCGGCCGCACCCGCCAGCGCCGCGCGCGGCCCGCCGTCGGGGTCGTCGTACAGGCCGAAGATCGGCGACAGGTTGGTGCGGGTGGCGCGGATCAGATCGAGCCTGTTCTGCTTGGCGGAGGCGTGGGTCTGTTCGTGCGGTCGCACCCGCCCGCTGTCGTACGGCCACAGCCGCACCGCCGACAGGAACCCGGCGCGACTTCGCTCAGAACCATCGGGGCCCACGAATCGCTGCTCGTGCCACCAGATGGTCGGCTCGGAGTCGCGCGCGAGCACGCCGTCGCGCCGCCACTGATGCAGAAGATCGGCGGCGTGGACCGGGCTCTCGGGCAGAATCAGGTTGACCACCGAGTGCGGATCTCGTTGCAGGAGCAGTTCCCGGTCGGCCGGGGAGATCACGTCGTACGGCGGGGCGACCACGCCGGCGAGGTCGACCCGAGCCTGGTCGTAGCGAAGCGCACGGAGGGGCTCGAGCGCTGTCGGCTGATGCGGAGTCTCGGCCATCGAGGGGCAGTCTATATAGAGTGTCCCGCATGGCCGGAGGCACCTATGTGGCGGATCTCAGCGAAGGCGTGGTGATCGATGCCACCTTCGCCGTCCAGCGCAAACAGACGCGCCGCACCCGCAGCGGCGATCCATTCCTGAGCGTGGAGCTGGCCGACCGCACCGGTCGGGTGCCCGGGGTCGTGTGGAACGACGTGAACGTGCTGGGCGCGCGATTTGCCGAGGGGGACACGGTGCGCGTGCTGGGGCGGGTCGAGTCGTACTCCGGGCGGCTCCAGATCGCCGTGCGCGACATGCAGAAGATCGACGGCGGCGATCCGCTGGAGCTGGTGCCGGGGTCGCGCCGCGACGCCGAGACGCTGGACGGTTTTCTCGAGTTCCTGGGCGGTGAGATCCACCATCCGGGACTGCACGCGCTGGTGGCGCGCTTCCTCAACGACGAGCAGATCCGCGCGAGGATGCGAAACGCCCCCGCCGCCGAGACGCACCACGCCTACGCCGGCGGCCTGCTGGAGCACACCGTGGCGGTGGCGTCGCTGTGTCGCGAGACCGCCCAGCTCCACCCCCGGCTCGACCCCGACCTGCTGACCGCCGCGGCGCTCCTGCACGACCTCGGCCGCACCGAGACGTTCACCGGCGGAGTCACAATCGCGGTGTCAGACGAGGGCAGGCTGCTGGGCCACGTGCTCGCCGGAGTGCGCATGATCGACGCCGCCGCCGGTGACACCGATCTCGATCAGGCCACCCTCTTGAAGCTGATCAACGCGGTGGCCAGCCACCACGGGCCGCTGGAGTCGCGCCGCCAGGAGACTCCCGAGGCGGTTGCGCTGTACCAGGCAAACGCCCTGGACGCCCGCGTCGGCGAGATGTTTTAGGCCCCGCTAGACGTTGAAGCGCACGTTCAGCACGTCGCCGTCGGCCACGATGTAGTCGCGGCCCTCGACCCGCACCCAGCCGCGCTTCTTGGCCTCGGCCTCGGAGCCGGCCTCGAGCAGCTGCTCGGTCGGCACCACCTCTGCCCGGATGAACCCGCGTTCCAGGTCGGAGTGGATCCGGCCGGCGGCCCGCTGGGCATTTTGGCCGCGCCGGATCGTCCAGGCGCGCGTCTCCTTGGGGCCGGTGGTGAAGAACGGGATCAGGTCGAGCAGCCGGTAGGCCGCCAGGCTGATCAGATCCAGCGCGGGCTGCTCGATCCCGAGGTCTTCCAGGAAGGCCTCGGCCTCGTCGGCCGGGAGCTCGGCCAGCTCGGCCTCGATCTTGCCGTTGATGGCGATGCACTCGGTGCCCCGTTCGCGGGCGTAGGCGGTCAGCTGCTCGACCGCGTCGGGATTGCCGCTGTCGTCCACGTTGGCGACATACAGGGTCGGCTTGGCGGTCAGCAGGTCGACCGAGTCGGGGATCTCGACGCCCGCCGAGCGAGCGGGATGGCCCTGATCCAGCCAGGCGGTCAGCTGCTGCAGCGCCGCCTGTTCGGCTGCGGCGTCACGATCGCCGCTCTTGGCGGTCTTGGCCACCCGCTGCAGACGGCGTTCGATCCCCTCCTGGTCGGCCAGGATCAGCTCCAGCTCGATCGTTTCGGCGTCGTCCAGCGGATCGACCCGACCGGAGGGGTGGGCCACGGCTTCATCCTGAAAGGCCCGCACCACGTGCAGCACCGCATCGGTCGATCGGATGCTGCCCAGAAACTGGTTGCCCAGGCCCTCGCCGGTGGAGGCGCCGCGCACCAGCGCGGCGATGTCGACCACCTGCAGCTGGGCGGGCACGGTCTTCTCGGAGTGCGACAGCTCGGTCAGCTGCGCCAGCCGGGGATCGCGCACGTCCGCCAGCGCGGTCATCGACTCGGTGGTCGAGAACATGTGTGGAGCCACCACCGCGCCGCCGCCGGTGAGCGCATTGAACACCGTCGACTTGCCGCTGTTCGGGAGCCCCACCAGGCCAACCTCGAGTCCCGCCATCAGATGCCCGCTCCCACCGCGCCGCCGACTGCGCCGACAACCGCACCGGCGGCCACATCGCTCGCGTGATGTGCTCCCACATGCACCCGGGTCACGCACATCAGCGCCGCGGCCAGCGCCCACAGCGGTGTCAACCGCGGAGCCGCCTGGGAGAGCACCATCGCGCCGGCCACCGAGGTGGCGGCATGGCTGGAGGGAAACGACGGGGAGCGGGGCAGCCTGATCATGGCGGGGGCGTCACCGACCGGTCGCTCGCGACCGACCACCAGCTTGATCGCGTAGTTGGCGCCGAGTGTCCCCCACACGGTGGCGGCGGCACGCACCGGCCGCCCTGCCAGTGCCCCGGCCATGACCCAGCACACGCCGTAGTTGCCGGCGGTGGTGTAGGCCACCGCCGTTCGGTCGAGCCACGGCCGGCTCAGAACCCGACCTTGCTGACACGCGGCTCACGCTTGACGTAGGCAACCTTGGAGACATCGATGTACACGTCGGTGCCGTCGTCGGCCGTGACCGTCACCAGCCCACCCGCAGGCAGCCCTGCGGACAGCTTCGACCACTCCTGCTCCGTCAGCTTGAAGCTCGCGATCAGCCCACCCTCGAAACCGATCTCGATGCGAGTCACCTCGTCAGCCATGCTCTGCTCCAGTTCTCGATTGGGACACCAGTTCCACCAGCACTCCGTCGACGCTCTCGGGATGGATGAACGCCACCTCGAGACCGAACAGCCCCACCCGCGGCTCGCTGTCGATCAGTTCCGCCCCGGCGGCTGCGGCATCCGCCAGCGCCGCGCGCAGGTCGGTCACCTCCAGAGCCACATGGTGCATCCCCTGGCCTCGTTTCTCCAAAAACCGGCCCACCGGGGTGTCTGCACCGAGCGGGGCAAGCAGCTCGATCCGCGAATCCCCCACCCGCATCGAGGCCGCCTCCACACCCTGCTCCTCCACCGTCTCGCGGTGCTCCAGCACCGCCCCCAGCAGCCGCTGATAGGTGCCGATGGCGGTGTCGAGGTCGGTCACGGCGTGCCCGATATGATGAACGGAGAGCGGGTGCATCGCGCCCGCATGTTACGAGACTTCCGATTCTCAGGGGGGTAGATGGAATTCCTGGACAAACTCAAGGTGCAGGCGATCGACGTCGCCACCACCGTCGCCGAGAAGACGCAGGAGACTGCCAAGACCGGTCAGCTGCAGATGCAGCTGCGCACGCTCAAGGGTGAGGAGAAGGACGCGCTCACCGAGTTCGGCCGCACCACGTATGGCCTGTACGCGCAGAACGCGCTGGCCGAGCGCTCCGGTGAACTGGCCGGCGCGGCGGCCAAGATCGAGGATCTGCGCCGCCAGATCGACGAGAAGGTGGCCGAGATCACCGAGTTGAAGGGCGATGCGGACGCCGATGAGGACGATGACGACGACGAGCCGGTCGAGACGGTGGCAGAGGAGCTGCCGGCGGAGGATCCCGCGCCTTAATCCGGCGTTGCAGCCGGCGTATCGTCGGCCGCAGGGCTGATCCGCAGCGCCGGCAGAAGCTGCGGCGGCGGCTCCACGACCTCGCCGGGGACGATCTCCACGCCGATCTGGCGGGACGCGTCCGACACCGGCTGAAGATCGCTCAGAAGCTCCTCGATGTCGGTGCGCGTGAGCGTCTCGCGCTCGAGCAGCGCCTGTGCGATCCGCTCCAGCTGGGGACGGTGATCGGCCACCATCCGCACCGACCAGATCAGCGCCCGCTCGGTGATCTCGCGCAGATCGCGGTCGCGCATCTGCTTGGTCTCCTCCGACAGCGTGGTGTCGTCGGCGCGCATCTGCAGCGAGCGGGTGGTTGCGCCCATGCCCCAGTCGAACACCATCATGCGCGCGAGCGCGGTGGCGTGATCGAGGTCGGAGGCGGCGCCGTTGGTGATCCGCCCGAACACCACCTGCTCGGCGGCCCGCCCGCCCAGGCTGATCTTGAGCCAGTCCTCCAGCTCGTCCTCGGAGGCCATGTGCCGGTCCTCCTCCGGCAGGCGCATCATCATCCCCAGGGCGCGGCCCCGGGGAAGGATGGTGACCTTGTGGATCTCCTCGCTGGTGAGGTGGGCGATCAGCGCGTGGCCGGCCTCGTGGTAGGCGATCACCCGCTTCTCCTTCTCGGTGATCAGCTTGCGCTGCTCGAGCCCGGCGACGACCCGCTCGAGCGCGTGTGAGAAGTCGGCATACGTCAGCCGGTCACGTCCCGCGCGGCCGGCCGAGATGGCGGCCTCGTTACAGATATTGGCGATGTCGGCGCCGGTCAGGCCGGCGGTCTGGCGTGACAGCTCCTTCAGGCGCACGTCCGATGCCAGCGGCTTGTTGCGCGTGTGCACGCCCAGGATCTGCTCGCGGCTGACCAGGTCGGGCGGGCTGATCAGCACGTGCCGGTCGAACCGCCCGGGGCGCAGCAGCGCCGGGTCGAGATCCTCGAGCCGGTTGGAGGCGGCCACCACCACCAGCCGGTCGTGCTCGTCGAAGCCGTCCAGCTCCACCAGCAGCTGGTTCAGGGTCTGGTCGTGCTCGCGATTGTTGCCGCCGCCGATCCGCTTGGAGCCGACCGCGTCCAGCTCATCGATGAAGACGATCGCGGGCTGGTTCTCGCGGGCGGTGGCAAACAGCTTGCGGATGCGGGCGGCGCCCAGTCCCGACCACATCTCGACGAACGCCGAGGCGCTCTGGAAGTAGAAGTTGGCACCCGACTCGCCGGCCACCGCTTTGGCCAGAAGCGTCTTCCCGGTACCGGGCGGGCCGTGCAGCAACACTCCCTTGGGGACGCGCGCGCCCAGCTTCTCGAAGCGGGCGGGATCGGACAGGAACTCCACGATCTCCTCGAGCTCCATGCGCGGCTCCTCCAACCCGGCAACGTCCGCCCACCGCACCCGCGTATCGTCGCGGGGGTCGATGGTGTGGGGCTTGGTGGACGGGATCGACCGCACCAGCTTCCACGAGAAGTAGGCCAACAACCCGAAGATGATGAAGATGCCCCACTCGACCAGGAAGTGGTGCAACGCGTCCAAGAGTGTTGCCGGCCAACCGTTGAGGTTGATCCAAAGCATCACTGCAAGGGTACGGTCAACTGGACAAGTTACAAGAGCTCATCGGGGCCCGCGCCCTCGAGCCGCAACACCTCATCCAGCGCAGTCTTGGCGACTTCCAGCTCGTCGGCGGTCGGCTCGCGGGTGGCTGCCACCCGCTGGAGCTCGTACCCGGGACGGCTGAGCGTGCGTGCCAACCGGTTGTCGGGATGCCGCGTCATCCACGAGAACGTCTCGGCGGCGACGCCCACCGCCGCCATCCCGGTGAGCAGCCGCGCCGGCCCCCGCCGGCTGGCCGGCATGCGCGCGACCAGGGTGCTGCCGGCCGCCGTTGCGACCAGCATCGGGCCGACCATGTGCGAGCCGCAGCGCTCGTGCTCCTTGGTCACGTCGATGGCGTCGGTGTCCTGCTCGTAGCCGCCGATGGCCTTGTGCTCGGCGCCGTGATAGCCGGCCACCTGCGAGCCGCGGATCGCCAAAAGCGCCGGCACCAGTGACATTCCCACCGCGACCGCCTCGGCAGCCGCCACCGGCAGCTTCGAGCGCCGCGCCACCGTGCTGATCAGCGCCGAGGCCGCCAGCGCAGCTCCCATGCCGGGAGCCTCGAACGGCAGCCGTGCCTCCGGCAGCCGCCGCCGCATGGTGGGGAGCAGATAGGCCACCTCGGCCATCCGCGCGACGCCTCGCACCACCGGCGTTCCCACCAACAGTTCGGGCAGGTCGGGCTTTCGCCCCGAGGCCATCTTGATCTCACCGGCGGGCGTCCGCACCGCCGCAGCCCAGTGGTCGAAGCTGTGCACCAGAATGCCGTTGCGAAGCGCCATTCCGCCCAGCCGAACCTTGTCTTTGGGCTCCTCGGTCATTCCAGCTCCCCGATCGTGCGCGCGGCGTGCAGGAAGAACGACGTGGCCAGCTCCAGGTCGTCCTTGGACACCCGCTCGTCGCCGGAATGCACCAGCGGCCAGGTCTCGAGCGGATCGGTGCGTTTGGGCATGAAGCCGTAGGCGACGTTGCCGAAGGCCTCGCGGAAGTAGTGGCTGTCGGTGAACCCCGACGAGATCGTGGGCACTGCGACGGCGCCGGGGACGATCGTGGGCACGAACGCCTGGATCGTCTCGAACAGCGGTGTATCTGCCGGTGAGCTGGTGCCGCCGACGCTCTCGACGAAGGCGAAGTCGTGCTCGATCCCGTCCAGGGCGGCGGCCACTGCGGCCCGCAGCTGCTCCTGGGTCTGGCCCGGCAGGATCCTGCAGTCGCAGCGCAGTACACATCGGCCGGGGACGACGTTGAGGCTGGCGCGAGGCGAGGCCTCCAGCCCGGTGGGGGTGATCACCGCGCCCAGCATCGGCCCCAGCACCTCGGTCAGGGCACGGTTCGACGCGCGCGACTCACGCGCCAGCGCGGTGGCGTCGGCGCCCTCTGCCCCGATCGCCGCCAGGAACGCGCGCAGCTCGGGCAGATCGTGCACCGGCCGCGTCATCCGCTCGATCCGCTCGATCACCGGAACGATCTTGGGCAGCGCGTTGTCGGAGATGAACGCACCGGAGGCGTGGGCGCTGCGGCCGTGCACGGTGATCTCGAAGGCCGAGCACATCTTCTCGCCGACATCGACGTTGTACACGATCCTGCCGTTGTGCTCGATCCGCTCGCCGCCGCCCTCGTTGAGGACGTAGTCGGTGCGCACCAGCTCCGGCCGGGCCTCGACGATCCAGGACGCTCCGATGCCGACGCTGACCTCCTCGTCGGCGACCGAGCACAGCACCAGGTCGCCGTTTCCCTGCCAGCCTTCGCGCGCGAGGGTGGCGAACGCCACCGTCTCGGCGGCCACCTGGCCCTTCATGTCGAGTGCGCCGCGGCCCCAGATGTACTCGTCGCGGTCGACGCCTCCGAAGGGCGGCACGGTCCACTCGTCGGGGTCGGCCACGACCACGTCGGTGTGGCCCAGCAGCAGCAGCGAGGGACCGGTGCCGCGGCCGGGAATCCGGGCCACCAGGTTCTGGCGCTGGGGGTCGTCGCCGACCAGCGTGGCGGTCACGCCGGCCTCGGCCAGGTAGGCCGCCAGGTGCTCGGCGGCGGCGGTCTCGTTGCCCGGCGGATTGGTGGTGTTGATGCGGATCAGCGACGAAAGCAGTGCGCTGGCTTCGCTGCGCAAGTCGGTGGTGATCATGGGACCGAGTATAGGCTTTAGCCCATCTCAGGCGACCTGTTCTCAGATTCGGCCGAGGTTCGACTGGCCACGGCTGCCCCGCTGGCGCAGCGTCTGCGGCCGCAGACGCTCGACCAGTTCGAGGGCCAGGCCGACGTGGTCGGGCCCGACAGCGGCCTGCGCCGCGCGATCGCCGCCGACCGGGTGCCGTCGATGATCTTCTTCGGCCCGCCGGGCAGCGGCAAGACCACCTTGGCGCGGATCGTCGCCCACAGCACCCGGGCGGATTTCGTGGAGCTCTCGGCGGTGCAGACGGGCGTGGCCGATGTGCGGCGGGTACTGGCCCAGGCGAACGAGCGGCTGGGCGCGTCGGGGCAACGCACGATCCTGTTTCTGGACGAGATCCATCGCTTCAACAAGGGCCAGCAGGACGCGCTCTTGCCGGCGGTCGAGTCCGGGCTTGGTGACGCTGATCGGCGCGACCACCGAGAACCCCTACTTCGAGGTCAACTCGGCGCTTCTGTCGCGCTGCCAGCTGTACCAGCTGGATGCGATCGACCGCGACGCGCTGGGCCGGATCGTGGAGCGCGGCGCGGCAGAGCTGGGCGTGTCGCTGGCCGACGGGGTGCGGGAGACGATCGTGTCGGCCGCCGGGGGCGACGGCCGAAACGCGCTCAACATCATCGAGGCGGCGGCCGCCGTCGCCACCGACGGCGTCGTCTCGGACGACTGACGTGGCGGATGCTGCCCGCAAGGCAGCCGCTGCTCTACGACAAGGGCGGCGACCGTCACTACGACACGATCTCGGCGTTCATCAAGAGCATGCGCGGCTCCGACGCCGACGCAGCGGTGTACTACCTGGCGGTCATGATCGCGGGCGGCGAGGATCCCAAGTTCCTGGCCCGGCGGATGATCGTGTTCGCCTCCGAAGACGTCGGAAACGCCGACCCGCGGGCGCTCGAGGTGGCCGTCGCCACCGCGCGGGCGGTCGAGTTCGTGGGCCTCCCCGAGTGCCGCATCAACCTCTCCCAGTGCGCCGCCTACCTGGCCCGGGCGCCCAAGTCGAACGAGGCCTACAAAGCGATCTCGGCGGCGCTCGACGACGTGCGCGAACGCGGCGCGCTGCGACCGCCGCCGCACCTGCGCGACGGCTCATACCCGGGGGCCAAGGCCCTGGGCCACGGCGTCGGCTACCGCTACCCGCCCAGCGACCCCGCCGCCGCAGCCGACCAGCAATACATGCCCGACGAGCTCGTGAACCGCCGCTACCACTGAGGCTGGTCCGTTGGGCCTGTGGCGGCGTCCCACGCGGTGGTGCGGTGCTCAACGTGGCTTTACCACGCCTCCGCTCCGCCCACCGCTCGATCCTTGCCACAGACTGAGGCGGCCTTCGCCTCAGGGCGTCAGTCGTACATCGACGTTCGGTGAATAACGGTGCCTGGCACCGTTATTCACAAGATGCGTTTGCCGAAGGCGGAGCAGGCGAGTTCGACGGCGAGGCTGCCGGTGGCGTTGTGCTCGTCCAGCACGGGGTTTACCTCGACGATCTCCAGCGAGGTGATCAGGTCACGGCTGGCGAGGATCTCCATGGCCAGGTGGGCTTCGCGGTAGGTGATGCCGCCGCGTACCGGCGTGCCCACGCCCGGCGCCTGATCGGGATCGACCACGTCCATGTCGAACGAGACGTGCATGAAGGCGCCGCCCGACGCCACCCGCACGGCGTGCTCCATCACGTGATGCATCCCGTGGCGATCGATGTCGTACATGCTGAACACGGTCACGCCGGCCCGGCGCAGATGCTCGCGCTCGCCGTCATCGATGCTGCGCACCCCCACCAGCACGGCGTGCTCGCCCAGCACCGAGGGAATCGGCCAGGCGTCGCTCTTGAACCGCTCGTCGTCGGAGAGCCCCAGCGTGACCGCCAGCGGCATCCCGTGCACGTTGCCGCTGGGTGAGCTGACCGGCGTGTTGATGTCGGAATGGGCGTCGACCCAGACCACCCCGCCGGGTGCGCCGTGGGCGCGGGCCAGCCCGCCCAGCGTCCCGATCGCGATCGAGTGGTCGCCACCCAGCACCAGCGGCACCTCGCCGGCGGTGACGACCTCTGCCACCTCGCGGGCCAGCTCCTCACAGGTCTGCTTGATGGAATCCCAGTAGCGCGTGGATGAGTCGCCCTGATCGAGCCGCTCAACCGTGGGGGCGCCCACGTTTCCGCGGTCATAGCGATCCAGCCCAAGCGCGCCCAGCCGCTCCTCGAGCCCGCCGTAGCGGATCGCGGAAGGCCCCATATCGACCCCGCGGCGCCCCGATCCGAGATCCAATGCGGCGCCGATCACGGCGATCCGGGAGCGTTCGCTGGTACTGCTCATCGACCCGCAAGCCTACCCCGCCGGGATCGGCGTGTGAGAGGAACCCGGGCTAAAGCTGTGCTGCCAGACGCCGATACGGGAAGCACCCCCGTCCTCACCCGCGCCCGGTTTCCCTTCAGGAGGCAGTTCCATGGTCGATCTTGCGAGTATCAGAAATGCGTCATTCACTCTCACCCCCACGGGATACAACCCCGAGGAGGTCGATCAGTTTCTTGCTGATCTCGCCGATCAGCTGAGTGAGATGCCTGTGGCCGAGGCTCCCGAGCCTGTGGTCGCACAGATTCCGATCGAGCAGCCGGTCGAGCAGACCCTGTCCGAGCCCACCGACCGCCCGTCCGCCGATCTGGACGGACTCAAGAACGCCGTGGAGCGCACCATCAGCTCGCTGGACGCGTTCGTCCAGAACGAGCTGGCCGAGGTCAAGGCCGCGTCCAACCTCGAGGTGGAGGAGATTCACCGCGAGCGCGAGCGCCTGCTGGAAGAGGCCGGCGAGGCCGCCAAGTCCCACCTGGACGAGGCGCGCGTGCGCGGCGAGCACATCGTGCAGGAGGCTCAGGGCGAGGGCGAGCAGCTGCGGCAGGCACTGGAAGCCGAGCTGCAGGCCGAGCGCGAGCGCTTCGAGCAGGCTCTGGCCGACCGCGACGCGCAGGCACAGGCGCGGGTCGCCGAGGTGCTGGCCGAGGCCGAGGAGCGCAAGCGGGAAGCCGACGCGCTGGTCGCCGACGCCAACAAGGTGCAGTCGCAGGTGCTGGGTGCCATCGAGCAGGCCCGGGCCAGCCTGGCGCTGCCCGAGCCGGTGCAGGAGATCGTCGAGACCGAGATCGAGACCGACACTGAGGCCGAGGCCGAGATCGTGGCCGAGGAGCAGGTTGAGACCGTCGACGCCGAGGTCGAGACCGACTCCGAGCCCACCGCTGACACCGACACCGAGACCGCTGAGCAGTCCGACGAGCAGTCGGACGAGCAGCGCGACGACGTCGACGTGTTCGGCTTCGAGCGCTCGCAGGGCTCGTCACTTCGCAGCATCATCACCGATGCCCGGGGAGAGTCGGAGACGGATGCCGACTCCGACGTCGAGCTCGATGACGCTGAAGATGCCGCAGCTTGATTCCGCAATCCAGCCGTTCGGCCTGAAACGGCCGGACGGTGAGCCGGTCGGACTCGACTCCCTGGTCGAGCCCGGCCTGCTTGTGCTGGCCATGATGGAGGCCGACACGTCCCCCGACCCGCGGCTGCCGATGCTGCGGGAACTGGGCCGTTCGGCCGTCACCTACGGCGGGCATCTGGTGGTCGTGTCGCACGGTGAGTGCGGCGCCGGTCGCCAGCTGGAGGCTGCCGGCATCGCCCAGTGGCTGAACGACGGTGGTGAGGCATTTCAGCGACTTGACCTGACCGAGCGAAAGCTTGGCCGCACCCGCCGCCAGGGCGGCATCTTCGTGATCGACGGCGACCTGGTGCTGCGCTTCGCCTTCAGTACCCGCAACGCCGAGGAGTGGATCCCGGCGTCGTTTGTGATCTCCCGGCTGAAGCGGCTGAACGCCGCGGCAACTCCCACGGAGTCGCCAGAGGTGTCTGTCCCCGAGGAGGTCGAGCAGCGCTCCCAGAGCGCGGTCGACACCGAGATGGACGAGCTGGTGCGTCAGGTGGGCGAACGGCTCGGCATGAGCGCCGAGGAGCTGTCGCGGCTGACCACCGCCAGCCGGTTTCGCGACCTGGGCATGGCCATGGTGCCCAACTCGATCATCACCAAGGACGGCCCCCTGACCGACGAAGAGTGGACCGTGATCAAGCAGCATCCGGAGCGCTCCGCGGAGATGCTCGGTGCCGGCGCGTCGCTGGAACCGGTGCGCGAGGTGGTGCGTGCCAGTCACGAGCACCTGGACGGCAGCGGCTATCCGCGCGGCCTCAGCGGCGACGACATCCCTCTTGGCGCTCGCATCCTGCTGGCCTGCGAGTCGTACCTGGCGATGACCCAGGAGCGGCCCTACCGCGAGATGCTGGGAATGCGTGACGCCGTCGAGGAGCTGCGCCAGTACGCCGGGCGGATCTACGACTCACGCGTGGTGGACGCGCTGGTCGAGCGTGATCGCCAAATCCAGCGATACCTCACAGATCGCCGCCTAAACGCCCCGAGAGCGCTTTCGCGCCGGCCGGAAGCGTCGGTAGACTCCTGCAACTCTCACGGTCAAGCAGGAGGCAACGTTGGCGACGGTTATCGGAACGCGGCATATTCGGCAGGACGGCAAGGAGAAGGTCACCGGCGCCGGGCGGTACACCGCCGACATGAACCTCACCGGCATGTTGCACGCCAAGTTCCGGTTCGCCGATCACCCCCGCGCGCGGATCGTGAAGATCGACACCGCCGCGGCCCGCGCGCTGCCCGGAGTGTTCGCCGTGATCACCCATGAGGATGTCCCGCGATGTGCACTACGGCGCGTTCATCCAGGACCGCACCCTGTTTGCCGTCGGACACCGTCCGCTACGAGGGCGACGTTGTGGCAGCGGTGGCCGCGTTGACGCCCGAGATCGCCGAGCAGGCCGCGGCGCTGATCGACGTCACCTACGAGCCGCTGGAGGCCGTGGTCGACATCGAGCACGCGCTGGCCGAGGGCACCGCGCTGGTGCACGACGGCTGGGAGTCGTACTCCGCAGCCGACGAGGTCGTGCGCAAGGGCAACGACGCCTCGCATTCGTCGATCACCAAGGGCGACACCGATGCCGCGATGGCATCCGCCGACGCGGTGGTCAAGGGCCGCTACGTGGCCGACATGTCACACGCGGTGCCGATCGAGCCGCATGCCGTGATCGCCCAGTGGCAGGGCTCGAAGGTGACCGTGTGGTCGTCCACCCAGGTGCCGTTCATCGCCCGCTCCGGTGTGGCCGAGACGCTCGAGATCCCCGAGAACCAGGTGCGCATCATCGTGCCGTACCTGGGCGGCGGGTTCGGGGGCAAGTGCGAGTTCCACTACGAGGCTCACATCGCCGCCCTGGCCCGCGCTGCCGGCCGGCCGGTGAAGCTGGTGTTCTCGCGCCGGGAGGAGTTCATCGCCCCCGACCATCGCCGCGAGGGCATGGTGATCGAGCTGGAGACCGGCGTCATGAACGACGGCACGCTGGTCGCCCGGCGGGCCCGGCTGGTGCTGGACAACGGCGCCTATTCGGCCGACGCGCCGTTCTTTCCCCAGATGGCGATCATGCACGCCAACGGCCCGTACCGGATCCCCAACGTCGACCTGCGCGCCGACCTGGCCTACACCAACCTGCAGCCCTCGGGCTCGGTCAGGGCGCCGGCGGCGCCGCAGGTGTGCTGGGCGGTCGAGCAGCACACCGACGAGGTCGCCCGGGCGGTGGGCATCGACCCGGCCGAGTTCCGGCTCAAGAACCTTGTCGTCGAGGGCGACGAGGGCCCAGCCGGCCAGGTGTTCCAAAAGATCGGGATGCGTGAGAGCCTCGAGCACGCGATGGAGATGATCGGCTACGGCAAGGACCTGCCCGAGGACGAGGCGATCGGCATCGGCTGCGGCTGGTGGCCGACGTTTGCGCAACCGTCGGGTGCGCACGTGAAGCTGAACGGCGACGGCTCGGGCCAGATCATCACCGGCGCCCAGGAGTGTGGCACCGGAGCGGTGATGGGGCTGGCGATCCTGGCCGCCGACGTGCTCGGGATGCAGCCGGAGGACTTCTCGATCCTCTACCAGGACACCGACGCCGGCCCGTGGGACGGCGGGGCCTCAGGCAGCCAGACCACGTTCAACAACGGCCGGGCCGTGATCGAGGCCGCCACCGACGTGCGCGACCAGCTGCTGGAACTGGCCGAGGAGGCTCTGGAGGCGTCCCGGGATGACCTGGAGCTGGCCGAGAGCACGGTGCGGGTGAAGGGATCGCCCACCAAGAGCGTGACCATCGCCGACCTGGCGGCCACCGCCCAGGGCGGCAAGCTGCTGATCGGCAAGGGCTCGGGCACACCGGCCTCGCCGCCGGAGGTGGACGGATCGGGCTGCGTGGGCCGGCTGGGACTCGAGTCGTGGGTCGCCCCCACCTTCATCACCCACATCACCCACTGCAAAGTCGACCGCGAGACCGGCGTGGTGCGGGTGCTGGACGTGGCCGCTTCGCACGACGTCGGCCGGATCCTCAACCCGATCGGAGCCGAGGGCCAGGTCGACGGCGGCGTGGTGATGGGCATCGGCATGGCGCTGCTGGAAGGCACCCAGATCAGCGCCGAAGGCCACCAGATCAACCCCCACCTGCTCGACTACAAGCTGCAGACGATGTCGGATGCGCCGCCGATCAAGCAGCGGTTCGTGGACATCGTCGACCCCGACGGCCCGTACGGCGGCAAGGGCATCGGCGAGCCGCCGTGTGTGCCCACGCCCGGCGCGATCGCAAACGCGATCACGCCAGGTCGCGGGGGTCCAGGTCAAGCGGCTGCCGATGACTCCCACGCGAGTGTGGGAGGCGACGTTGGGGGTGGACGAATGACCGCCACCTACGTCGCCGCCACCTCCATCGACGAGGCGCTGGGCGCCCTCGCCGACGGCGCCCGCCCGATCGCGGGCGGCACCGACCTGGTGGTGGGGCACCGCAGCGGCAAGGCGCCCCTGCCCGAGCGGCTGGTCGCGATCCACGGCTTGGACGAGCTGCGCACGATCACCGAGTCCGGCGGCGGGCTGGTTCTGGGGGCGCTGGTCAACCACGAGCAGATCACCGAGCACGAGCTGATCCGCTCGAGCTACACGGCGCTGGCCGACTCTTCGGCCATCGTCGGCTCCCACGCCACCCGCAACGCCGGCACGATCGGCGGCAACGTCATGAACGCCTCTCCGGCGATGGAGACGGGCGGCCCGCTGATGTGCCTGGGCGCGACGGTCACGCTGCGTTCGACCACCGGCGAGCGTGTCGTCGCGGTGGATGAGCTGTTCACCGCACCGGGCAAGACGGTCGCAAACGCCGACGAGATGCTGACGTCGGTGACGCTCCCCGCCCAGCCTGCGAGCACGGGCAGTTGCTACGTCCGGCTGGAGTACCGCCGCCAGATGGAGATCGCGATCGTCGGCTCCACCGCGGTGGTCACGTTCGACGGCGACACGATCTCGCAGGCGCGGATCGCGATCACCGCGCTGGCCCCCACGATCCGGCGGGTGCCGGAAGCGGAGGCCGCGCTGATCGGCACCGACGGCGGCGCGGACGCCGCGCGAGCCGCTGCCGATGCCGCCGCAGCGGCGTCCAAGCCGATTTCCGACGTGCGCGGAAGTGACGCCTACCGGCGCGCGATGGCCGCGGTGATCACCCGCCGCGCGATCACCGCCGCGGTCGCCCGCGCCCATGGTACGACCATTCCGATTCCCGCCAGCCCGGCGCTTCACGGCGCCACCGAGTGACGGAGCACCGATGAAACACTCTGCAACCATCATCACCAACGGCGTTCCGTACGAGGTCGATGTCGAGCCCAGCCGGTCGCTGCTCTCGGTGCTTCGCACCGAGATTGGTCTGACCGGTCCGAAGGAGGGCTGCGACGACTCGGAGTGCGGTGCCTGCATGGTGCTGATCGACGGCAAGCCGGTCAACTCCTGTTCGTACCTCGCCCTCCAGGCCGACGGCCACGAGGTGACCACGATCGAGGGACTGGCCGAGGGCGAGACGCTGCACCCGCTGCAGCAGGCGTTCCTCGACCAGGGCGGCGTCCAGTGCGGCTTCTGCACGCCGGGCATGCTGATCTCGGCAAAGGCGCTGCTGGATCGAAATCCGCGCCCCAGCGAGGACGAGGTGCGACTGGCGCTCTCGGGCAACCTGTGCCGCTGCACCGGGTATCAGAAGATCGCCCAGGCAGTGCTCCAGGCGGCCGACGAGATGGCCAACGTTTAGCCCAGATTAAGCACCGGCAGCGTTCTTCGGACGGCCGAGTTACCCTGAGGTCATGAGGTCCGAAAAGAACACGATCATGGTTGCTGTCGACCGCCCCGAGCCGGTGCTGATGGCCGCTGCGCGGGATCTGGCGCGCACGTACGGGGCGCCGATGCTGCTGATCCACGTCGCCGAGCACCAGCCCGGCGGCATGCGGCTGCCGATCCACGTCGACGAGCGGTCGCTCGAAGATCAGCTCGACCGGCTGGCCGACCAGCTGCGCACCGAGGGCATCGACGTGCGCGTCGAGCTGCACGCCGCCCCGGTGGGCCGGGCCGCGCACGTGCTGGCCGACTCCGCTCAGGCAAACGGCGCGGGGCTGCTGGTGATCGGTGTCAGCCGCCACGGCCGCGTGTCGCGGTTCCTGCACGGCTCCACCCTGCGCCGGCTCGAAGAGCGGGCTGCGTGCCCGATGCTGCTGGTGCCGCTGCCTGCCACCGCCGAAGAGCCGGACCTGCCCCCGAACCACTCGGGTGGCAAGCGCGACCGGGCGCCTCGCCGCGAGCCGCGCCGCCGCGCCCGCCGCGGCGACAGCGACCCCGGCCGGCTAGACCAGTCGGCCTGGGC
The DNA here is from genome assembly GCA_963729195.1 of uncultured Actinomycetes bacterium. GTDB lineage: Bacteria > Actinomycetota > Thermoleophilia > Gaiellales > JAICJC01 > CAVPTL01. The sequence continues at coordinate 115,241 of CAVSNF010000031.1, read as the reverse complement.
GTAGCCGTGAATAATTGGTGCCTGGCACCGATTCACTCTAGTTGGTCTGGGCGTAGCGAAGCACGCAGGCGAGGCGCTGATTGGCGCGGCCACCTTCGGCCTGCCAGTGAGCGGACGCGCCGGGTGCGACGTCGTTCAGATGCACCACCGAGGTGTCCACGACCGTGTTTCCGGGGACGGTCACGAAGTCGACCACCAGCGTGTACTTCCCGGTCGAGGCGGTCTGATTCGACACCGAACCGGCCATCGTCCAGCTGCCCGCCGGATGCGCCAGGCACGACCGCACGGTGACGGCCTTGCGGGCGTTGTGGTCGGCATGGAAGACGGGGACGGCGGACTGCGATCCGTCGGTGGAGGCGGGAGAGGACGCAGGCGCGGCCGAATGCCCACCGCAGGCGGTAGCAGCGACGATCAAGGCCGACGCAGCAGCCGTGGCGAAGGTGGTTCGGAAAGTGATCATGGCCCGGTATTCGTCGCGGCGCGACCGGACTTTATGCCGCTTCCCGCCACATTCACGACCTGCGAGCTGACGTTGCACGCTGGGTACACAGCGGCCGGTGGCGAACGCCGTCAGCGCCGCCCGGCCCGATCGATCGGCGCCGCAGATCAGCGATTGGCCAGGCGCGAGTGACGCAGCCGGGCAGGCCACGTCCCCGCCCTGCGCGCCGCCCACGATCACATGCAGCCGCTCGACCGTCGTCCCCCCGGTGTTCGTGATCATGTAGGCGACCCGGTCATCGGTGGCGCCCGCGGTCACGGCCAGCTCCAGCGACGGCACGGCCGCCATCGGAACGGTCGCGCGAGAGACCGCCGAGTGCAGCCCGTCGCCGGTCGCCTCTGCGACGGTGTGCACCGACCCCAGCCGCACGTCCCGCGCCGACACGACGTGCGACATGGTGCAGCTGGTGGTCGCTCCCGGCCGCAGCGTCTGCTGCGGGCAGCTGGGAGCTTCGTCGCCGCCGCCTCGATCTGTGACCGCGAGGTCGGTGACCGTGGTGGCGCCGGTGTTGAGCACCAGGTAGTGGAACACGACCGTCTCGCCCGCGCGTTCGAACCGGCCGGCCGCCGAGGACACCACCAGCATCAGGCTGCCTGTCGGCGGCGGCGGCGGGGGGCCGCTGTCCGGCTTCGGTGGTTGCACAGGGGTGGGACCCGGTTGCGGTTGCGGTTGCGGCTGCGGCTGGGCGCGCGGCCGGTGGCGGTGATCACGAACGTCGACCGACGGAGCCGTCACCACCAGCGCCTCGCAGCTGCTCCGTCCCCCACGCCGCCACGTTGTCCCGCACCCGTCCCACCCTGACGTCCTCGGACGTGACGATCGACCTGCCGGTGCAGGTCATCGATTGGCCGGGGCCGAGCACATTGCTGGGACACGTGAGCTTGCCGGTGCGCCACCCGGGCATCGCTGATGTGGATGCCCCCAACGGCGGTCGACCCGCTGTTGCGCAGGTGGTAGTCGAATACCAGCGGGTCGCCGACCTCACGGAAATGCGGAGTGGGTGTCGACACGGAGAGCGCGAGCCGGGGCAATTGCGGGCCCGCTGCCACCGCCGCCGCGGTCGGGGAGGTGACGGTCACGTCGTGCGCATCCAGCGCACTGGCGAGCGCCACGTCGGACACCTCGGCGGCGCGAAGATCGGAGGTGGTGATCGTGTACTCGCCGGTGCAGGTGATCACATCACCGGGAGCGAGCGCGGATGCGGGACACGAGATTGCGGAGGCCGCCAGCCGGTTGTCGCTCAGCGCCACGTCGTGCAGCGTGATCGCGCCGGTGTTCGTGACCACATACGAAAACCCGACCCGGGCTCCGACGGCGGTGAACCGACCGGTGGTGACCAGCACCCGCAGCGCGAGCGCCGGCACCCCGCCCCCGGGTGCGATCGCACTCGACGGCGGTGACAGCAGCGGCACGCCGAGCGGGCCGACCGCGTAGGCGGAGGCGGTCTCGGTGACCGTCCCGGTATCGACGTCCTGCTGGGTGGTGGTGTAGGTGCCGGTGCAGGTCTCCGAGGCGCCGGCGGCGAGGGTCGACTGGGGGCAGGAGAGGTTGCCGGCAGAGACGTGGTCGTCGGTGACGCCGACGTTGTGCAGGGCGCCGTTGCCGGTGTTGGTGACCAGGTAGTGGTAGCCGAGCGTCTGCCCGGCAACGGTGAAGCCGCTCGAGGTCGCCGAGGCCGCAATTGTGATGGCTGCGACCGGAGTCATGGTGACAGTGGCGCTGGAGGGCGCGGATGCGACCGCCCCGTTTGCGGGTGAGAGACCGTTCGCAGTCGCGGCGTTGGTGACCGCGCCCGCGGTGACGTCGCTGCCGGTGGTGGTGTAGGTGCCGGTGCACAGCTCAAACGCGAGCGGCGCGAGCGTCGACTGGGGGCAGCTGAGGTTGCCGGCGGTGACGTGGTCGTCGCCGATCGAGATCCCATGCACCGTGACCGAGCTGAGGTTGACCAGCAGGTAGCGGTAGGAGAGCGTGTCGCCGGTCTTGGTGTAGCCGCCCGGCCCGGCCTGCACGATCAGTGAGAGCGAAGGGGTCGCCGAGGCGGTGACGGTGATCGACGAGACCGCCGATGAGACCGCCGAGTTACCCGGGTTGAGACCAGAGGCGGTGGAGCTGCTGGCGAGCGAGCCCGAGTCGACGTCGGTTTGGGTCACCTGGTAGGTGCCGGTGCAGGTCATGGACGCGCCCGGGGCGAGAGTGGTCTGAGGGCAGCTGAGGTTGGCGCCGCTCACGCGGTTGTCTGTGACGCCCAGGCCGTGCAGCGTGGTCTGACCAGTATTGGTGACGAGGTAGCGGTAGCCGATGACCGTGCCGGCGGTCGAATAGGACGATGCCAGCGACGATGCGGTGAGACTGAGTGACGAGGCCGGCGCGGCTGTGACCGTCGCTCCGGAGGCCGATGATGTGACCGCAGTGCCTTTGGGGTTGGACGCCGACGCCGTCGCCGAGTTGGTCACCGATCCGGCATCAACCTCCGATTGGGTCACGTGGTAGGAGGCGGTGCACGTCTCCGACGCTCCTGGGGCAAGCGACGATTGCGGACACGACACCCCGCCGCCGGCGACATGGTTGTCCGACACGCCGATCGAGCTGAGCGTGGTCGCCCCGGTGTTGGTGACCGCGTAGTTGTAGGCCACCGTGCCCCCGGCGGCGGAGAACGACGCCGTCGGCGACGAGGTGACCAGGCCGAGCGACGAGGCGGGAGTGCCGGTCACGGTCTTCTGCGCGCCGGTGGCAGTGACGGTCGTGCTCTGCGGATTGGCCGCGGTCGCAGTGGCGATGTCCACAACCGCCGCGGCGTCGGCGTCAGCCTGCGTCGTCGTGTAGGTCGACGTGCAGGTGGTGGATGCACCCGGGGCCAGCGTGGTCGCCCCGCACGACGGCGTGGACGCGCCAGAGAGCGACTGGGACACCGCCAGGCTCGAGAGCGTCGTCGCGCCCGTGTTGGTGACCGTGTGAGTGAATGTGAGGCCGTTCCCCGCTGCGGTGAAGCCGGTGGGCGAGGATGTGGTGGAGACGCTCAGCGAGGAGGTCGGGTCGGCCGTGACCGACACAACGCTGGAGGCGGCGGACACAAATGGCGAGCCGCTCTGCATGCCGCCCGCCGTCGCCGAGCCCGACAACACCCGCCGCGTATCCACATCAGATTGCGTGGTCGTATACGACGACGTGCATGTCGTGGACGCGCCGGCGGCCAGCGTGGTCGCCAGGCATGACGGCGTGGATGCACCCGCGAACGAGTCGGTGACCGTGATCCCGGTCACCGTCGTCGAGCTGGTGTTGGTGACGGTGTAGGTGAACGTCCGCGACTGCCCTGAGGCGGTATATGTCGCGCCGCCCGCTGTCTTGGTCACGGTCACCGGCGGGGTTCCCGGCATCAGCGCCTGCACCGTCTCCGAACCGCTGTTGGACGCCGGCGTCGAGTTCTGGTCGGTCACGTTGTAGGTGATCGTGGTCGAGCCGGCGGTGGCGGCCGCCGTGAGCGTCAGCGGCACCGTCAGCGCCGGCAGCGACTGCCCCTGCATCAGCGCGGTGGCGGTGGTGAGGCTGTTGTAGGTGCAGCTCACGCTGGAGGAGCCGGTGACCGTCGCCGAGCAGTCCCACCCGCTCCCGCTCGGGGCGGAATGAACCACCACACCGGTGGGAAGCGTCGACGTGACCGTGACCGGCGTCGCCTCGGCCAGCGCGCTGTTCGGGTTGGAGATCGTGACGGTCTGGTAGGACGGCGCCAGCAGTCCGATGTCGTGACCCGCCGCGGCCACCGACAGCGTCGGCGGTGTCGAGCGTCATCGAGTCGGCCTGGATGTTCGAGATGTCGCGACCATCGCCAGGGTTCGATGCGGCGAATCCGAACCGGTACGTCGTCACGTTGTTGACCGTCGCGCCCACGTACCCCGCCGGCGAGAGCGAGGACAACGCCACGTTGATCTGCTCGGTACCGTCCACCTTGACGATGAACCGCGGGTTCGAGTCGCCCGTCGGCGATACGTCGACCTCGACGGTATGCATCGATGCTGATCGCGGCGAGCCAGCCGCCCACGTGATCGAGTTGGCAGCCGACCCGGCGATGTAGCAGTACCCGGTGCGTCGTATGCCCCGGCCCCAGCAGTACCACCGCGTTGGTTCGGTTGCCGGGAGCGCCGGTGCATCCGGTTTGAAGGCTCTGATCCAGACGCAGTGCCCAGCGAGTCCATGACGACACCCGCGAGTGCGTTCGGAAGGCTCTGATTCGGCACCGTCCCGCCCAACACGCTGCGGTAGTTCAGGTATCCGCCGTAGTAGTACTGGCCGGCACTCGTGTCAACCGAGACATCGCCGTTGATCAGGAACATGCTGGCGGGGGAGGCTCCGTACCCCGAGGTCAGCTCGTAGCTCTTGAACGTCAGCTTGAGACCATCGGCAGCCTTGATCGGAGCGGAGACCAGCATCCCGTCCTCGTTGCTGTGCACCGGAGTACTATCGACCAGCCGGATCACCCCGGAGCCGACCGCGTCGGGCGTGCCGGTGCACGCCTCGACTCCGGCCTGGGTCGTGTTCGTGCCGGCGGTCAGGCACGGCCACTGGTAGGCGGTGGAGGGCGAGATTCCGTTCTGTGACACCGTCCACCACGAGGGGGCTGGTCACGGTTGCCCCGGTGCCGGGCTCGGTGACAATCTGCACCGCCCCCGCAGGCGCAGCCCCGACCGTAGCCGCGAGCGCACACGCAACCGCGGCCAGCACAACAACGCGCTCTATCCTTCTTGACAGCACACCCAGGTGTTCGGCCGCACCTGTGAATAATTGGTGCCAGGCACCAATTATTCACGCGCACGCTGGTGGTGAATAACGGTGCCAGGCACCGTTATTCACCGGGCGTTAGACCGGTTTCAACTCTCCCGGTACTGCGCCGCGATCCACGTTTGCAACCGCTGCTCGGTGAGACGGCCCGCGGCCAAAAGCTCGAACACCTCCGCCAACTCGTCGTCGTGTGCACGGTACGGCCACGGGAACCCCTCTCGGTGAAGGTGCTCGAGCATCGAGACGAGCGCCGCGCGCTTATTGCCATCCGGCAGCGGATGATTCCGGACCAAGTGAGCGGCGAGGACAGCCGCTCGCTCAAACGGCGACGGGTAGAACGTCACGCCGGCAAACGAGGCCCACGGAGCATCAAGAGCAGACACCGCCCCAGCGATTCTGGCGCTCTTTGCGAGCATCTCTGCTGGCAGACCAGTGACCGCTTCGGCGATCACGAGATAGTCCGCGAGTGTAAGCGCCTCCTCGCGCCTCAACGCGCGAGACGATCAAGCACTGCGCGATTGCGTTCGACCATTTCCCGCAATCGATCCTGAAACTCGGTGTCTTGCCGACGAGCGTCGATGTGCTCGTCGATCGCAAGTCGGACCGCCTCTGCCACCGGGATAGCGTCGACCTGCGCAACAGCATCCAATGCCGCGGCCTGATCCTCCGGGATGCGGACAGTCAGCGAGCGGTGACGTGAATCTGCCATCATCACATCATGCCACCGCGGTGGCACGGTGTCAACCCTCTCAGACCTCGATCGGGACCTGTGCCGGCGCCTCGGACTCGGATGCGGGCGCGGCGGAGCGGCGCAGGTTGCGCAGCCCGAAGAACGAGACCGCGGCAGCGACGAGCAGGAGGCACGCGCCCACGAAGAACGCGCCGCGGACGCCGTGCTGGAACGAGTCGAGCGCAGCCTGGCCCACCGCCGGACGGCCGGTCAGCGAGGTGATCAGCTTGCCCTGGCCGCCCTGCACCAGCGGCGTGAGCGCGTCGGCCTTGGCCTGCAGCGCTGTTGGGAGCACCGCCACCTTGTCCGTCCAGCTGTTGGCCGCGAGCGTCGCACCGACGCTTCCCAGCACTGCGATGCCAAAGGCGCCGCCGACCTGGCGGGAGGCGTTGATCACGCCCGAGGCGATTCCGGCGCGGGTGTGGATCGACCGCCGCCATGCCGGTGGACGACACCGCCGGCATCGTCAGCGCCATGCCCGCACCCATCAGGATCTGGAACGGCCAGATCTCGTTGTAGGACGAGTTGACGCCGAGCCGCGACAGCGCGAACAACCCCACCGACGCCATCAGCATGCCGAGCGTCATCAGCGCCCTGGGCCCGACGCGGGCGTTCAGACGGCCGCCGATCGGCGCCACGATCAGGATCATCATCGTCATCGGCAGCGACCTCACGCCCGCCTCCTGCGGCGAGAATCCCTGCACGTTTTGGAAGTAGAGGGTGAGGTAGTAGATGATCCCGAACAGGCCGACACCCACCAGCGCGACCACCACACACGAGGTCGTGAAGGCCGTGATCCGGAAGAACCCGAGCGGGATCATCGGTTCGGCATGGCGGCTCTCCCAGATCAGGAAGGCCACCATCAACGCCGCTCCGACCAGGATGAACGAGAGCGTGTAGGCCGAGAGCCACGAGTGCGCGTTGGTCTTGATCAGCCCCCAGATCAGCAGGAACAGCGACAGCGTCACCAGCACGGTGCCGACCACGTCGAGGCTGTGGGCGTTGGGGTCGCGCGACTCGCGCACCGCCCAGGCGGTCACGCCGAAGGCGATGATGCCGACCGGCACGTTCACCCAGAACACCGCCGACCACGAGTACTGCTCCACCAGGAATCCACCCAGCAGCGGTCCCACGGCGAGGCCCAGTCCGGAGATGCCTGCCCAGATGCCGATCGCGGTGGGAAGCTGCTTGCGCGGGAACGCGGCCACCAGGATCGAGAGCGACAGCGGGTTCAGAAGCGCACCGCCGAAGCCCTGGACGATCCGCGCGCCGATCAGCTGGTTATCAGTCTGGGCAAGCGCGCAGGCCGCCGACGCCAGTGTGAACACCACCAGCCCGACCAGGAAGATCCGCCTGCGGCCGAACCGGTCGCCGAGCTTGCCGCCGAGCAGAATCAGTGCGCCGAAGCTGACCACGTAGGCATTGATCGTCCACTCCAGGCTCTCGGGACTGGTGTGCAACGCCCGCTGGATCGACGGCAGCGCCACGTTCACGATCGTGTTGTCGAGCATGATCATGAACAGCGCGAAACACATCGCAAACAGCGTCCACCATTTGTGGTTGTCCTCGGTGATGGTCATCAAATCTCCTGTGGTTCTGCGATCGGGCGAAGCATGGTGACGAAGGTGTCGGCCATCCGCGGCACCAGTTCGCGTGCCTGCTCGGGGTCGAGGGCGTAGGCGAAGCCGCCGGCCAGGGTCAGCCCCAGCCACAGCCACGCGGCGGTCTCGAGGTCGATGTCGCCGCGCACACGGCCGCGGGCACGGGACTCGGCCAGCCGAGCCACCATGCCGTTTCGCATCGTCTCGGCACTGCGCTCGAGGGCGTCGCGGATCTCGTCGTTTTCGACCAGCGACACCGCCAGCATCCGCAGGCGCACGACCTCGACGATCAGCTCGTCGGTGGCCGCACGCTGGGCGAGCGCCAGCAGTGGCATGACCAGCGGATCGTCAGCGTCACGGGTGAGCTCGGCGACCCGCTCGCTGATGCAGTGGGTGGCGTCGTCCAAGACCGCCGCGAACACCGCCTGCTTGGACGGGAAGTACTTGTACAGGGTCGGCTCCGAGCAGCCCGCGCGGGCGGCCAGCTCGGCCGTGCCGGTGCCGTGGTAGCCCTTGCGGGCGAACATGTGCCGGCCGGCCTCGAGGATCATCGAGCGCCGATCTTCGGCAGAAACGCGGATGCGGTCGGTAGCCATGGAGGCTCTGCAGGCTAGTGAAGACTCACTAGCCTGTCAAACCAGACCCGCGGTGCATGGCCGCGCGCGCGCTGCGCCATGCACCGCGAGATACCGCAAATACGCTGTAAATGAGACCTATCTACCGCATGCGGCGGCGCTGGTCGACCACGGTGAAAAGCCCACTTGCTGCACCGCGCGATACCCAACAGCCATCTGCATTCCGACAGGCCAATGCCGCGCGTCCCCCAGTCGATTGACCGCCGCGCGACCGTAATGAACCATGAACGTCGGGCTCATCTGCAAGCCCCCGTAGTAGGGGCCGGCACCGTTGTACGCATTCCATGCACCTTCGTGATGATGAATGCAGTTCAGCACCTGATACACCGGCGCCCGCTTGGCAATCGCCAGGCGATACGCACGCGCACGCTTGATCCAACCGTTGTGGATCCAACGAAGGTACTTGATGTCAGAACTGTTTCGACCACCCGAGCCATGGGTGACGAATCGTCCGAGCCAGAGCCCTCGACGAACAGAAACCACCTGCAAACGGTGGATTTCCTTGTGCAAGGCGGTGAGTCGTGCCTTGCGTGCGGGACTAACTTTGGTGGTGCTTTTTGAAGTTGTTGAAGCTGAAGCGATTGATACTGAGAACGTGAGTGCCGCAAGAGCTACCACGGCGATAATTACGAGTTTCAGGGCCCCGTCTCCTTGTTTGACAGCAATAGCGCTGCCGACGGGAGGGCCTCCTGCTTCCAGCCGACAGGTGGATTCTCGGAATGTGTGTTGTGGTTAGGGTTCCGAGATCCGGGAGGGTGGTTCAGGCAACGGCCTGCTCGACGAGAGATTCGGTGTGGATCCCCACATCGAACTGCTCGAACGAGTGCTTCCATGCAGTGCCCGGCCACAGGTATTCAACCTGACCCTCCACCGGGCGATACGCGGCAGTGTAGAGAGTTCCGAAGCCGCGTGAGTAGGTTGTGTTGTAAAGCGGTTGACGCAAGAACGATTCGACAAATGCATCTGCGGCGAGTTCGGGATCGTCAACCATGCGCAGAATGCACTCCTCCCGTTCCACAGTCTGCGTCACAACAGCATGTTCTGTCCACTCAACTTTTCCCTGGTGATTCGTGGCAATCGGGATGCTGCGAAAGATCACGCCGCGGTCGGGTGAGAGGTATGCGGTGACCGCATCGCCGGTCGAATCGGCCAATGTGAGCGTGTGCGATAGCTGATACGGGAGCCGTTTCAGCACCCGTGACGCGTCCGCGACGTTGTCGCACGTTTCCAGCAAATAGCGAAGAACCAGCGGGATACCAAACCCGTGTCCGAGCACGCGCCGACCGCCATACGTAAGCGAGACAGCCAGCCCGGCGTCATTCATGCCATCGAGCAAACCCCACAGACAGTCGCTCATACCGATCACGCGCCGCTGCGTCCATCCGGTGTGAAGGATCACGCCCTCGAGCCGATCCGGGGCGTAGTCGTAGTTGCGCACCAGTAGCGGGCTGGATTGGCGCAAAACACCTTGTGAGCAGCCCGAGAGATACGGTGGCGGGTCGTACAGAGCGAGCATCCGGGCTGCCAGGTCGCCGCCGCCGGCGAGCTCGACCAGCCGCTCGTACACATCCGAGAGTTCCGGCATGTGTGTGCGGAGCATCCGCCTCGAGTCGGCATAGGTGGGACGAGCCGCATCGCCGGCCTGCAGAAACCAGGTGCGATAGCTCGGCCACATCGACTCAAAGAGCGCCTGCCAGCGGGCCCCGGGCTGCATCTCCTCGACCGCTCGAAAGGTCAGATCAACGGTCTGCATGCCTGCACCTTCGCAAAAAATTGCATTGGTAAGACCATTGTCGGCGGGGTGGACGACATGCTCTGGTGATCGACCATACGTACCGATAGTACAGTCGCCGTCGGAGATGCTCTGGCCAAACCGGCTCAAAACGGCTGTCAGGCTCATGTGGAGCACGTTTGCGGCCGATACAACCGGATGCCCCGTCTCACTCCCACGCAGGCCGTGGCGCGCCTCTTCTCGACCCCTGTGATCGAACTCGAAGTCGAGGGCGAGGGCGGATCGACGATGAAGCTCCAGATCACCGCCGTCGACCGCACGCGGGTGGTCGCGCTCACGCCCAGGCTCAAAGCCCGGGCGGGGATGGCGTTGATCGGACGTGTGATCGACGACGACGAGCGGCCCTGGATGGTGGCGCTCAAGATCGAGCGGGCCGAGTTTCACTCCAAGGCATTGGCACGGGTCGAGTTGCGGGCACAGCGAGTCGGCCTGGACACGACTCGGCGAACCACGGTGCGCCAGCCGGCCGGCGGGATGGCGTGGCTGACGGCGCTCAGCTGTCGTGACATCGTGGACGGCGACCGGGTCGACGGCACCATGACCGATCTCTCGCTGACCGGCGTCGGATTTGCGACCAATCGCGTGCTGCGAGTCGGAGACGAGATGATGTTCCACGGCCGGTTTTTCGCCGAAGAAGTCGACGCCGAGGTGCGAATCGCATCGCTTCGCGAGAGCACCCAGGAAGGCCGCATGATCGTGGGAGCCCGGTTCGTGGCCATCGACGGCATCAACCGCCAGCGAATCGAGCACATCCTCCGAGGCGGTCGGCGAGCGCCGGAAGACGAGACGCCCCTGGATGTCGACAACCTGCGCGGCATGGTGATGGTGTCGGCGATCGAAGAAGACGGCCGCGGCGGCTGGCGCAGGGTGTTTCGGCGAAGCTCCTAGCTCGGTCTAGCCGAACTCGATCACGCTGCGGATGCCGTCCTGCGCCTCCATCAGCTCGAACCCGCGGTTGACGTCGTCGAGCGTGATCCGGTGCGACAGGAACGGATCGACGTCGATCTCGCCGTCGAGCCAGCGCTGCACCAGCTGCGGCACACCGCCGCGGCCCTTGACTCCTCCGAAAGACGAGCCGGCGATGCGGCGGCCGGTGATCAGAAACCGCGGGATCACGTCCAGCGTCTCGCCCCGGCCGGCGACGCCGGCGACGGTGGCCAGTCCCCAGCCCATCCGCGCCGATTCGACGGCCTGGCGCATGACCTTCACGTTGCCGGTGGCCTCGAAGGTGTAGTCGGCGCCGAAGCCGCCGGTCATCTCCACGATCCGCTCGACCGCGTCGTCGCCGCCGATCATCACCTCGGTCGCTCCCTGGCCGCGGGCCAGCTCCAGCCGCTCCTGCTGACATGTCGACGCACACGATCCGCTCGGCGCCCTGCAGCCGGCAGCCGGCCACGGCACCCAGCCCCACCATCCCGGCGCCGAACACGACGCAGGTCGATCCCGGCTCGACCTTGGCGGTGTTGATGGCAGCACCCAGGCCGGTTGAGAGCCCACAGGCGAACAGGCACGCGCCTTCCAGCGGCGCCTCCGGCGAGATCTTTGCCAGCGCGATCTCGGGCATCACGGTGTACTCGGCGAAGGTCGAGGTGCCCATGAAGTGCCGGATCGGCTCGCCGTCTCGCGAGAGCCTGGCAGTGCCGTCGGGCAGGTAGCCGAGGTTCTGCTGCTCGCGGATGGCGAGACAGAGGTTGGTCTTGGGGCTCAGGCAGTGGATGCATTGACCGCACTGGGGCGAGAACAGCGTGACCACGTGATCGCCCGGCGCGACCAGCGTCACGCCTTCGCCGACAGCCTCGACCACGCCCGCGCCCTCGTGGCCCAGCACCGTCGGCGCGTAGCCCGAGGGATCGGCGCCAGAGGCGGTGTACAGGTCGGTGTGGCAGACGCCGCAGGCAACCAGGCGCACCAGCACCTCACCGGCGGCGGGATCGGCAAGATCGATCTCCTGCACCACCAGCGGCGCCCCGAACTCCTCCAAAACCGCAGCTCGCATCTTCATCGCCGGGCGAGTATAGAGGCCGGTGAATAACGGTGCCTGGCACCGTTATTCACGATTAAAAGGATTCGCCGCTCCGGCTTGCCTTTCGTCCGCCGGCCGAAAGGATTTTCGAGTCGCCCCTACGATCCCTCCGCCCGGTTTCAACCTACTTGGCTGCCCTCAGCGGCGCAGGAGTCAAAGTACGGGATCCAAAGCCCCCGTGCAACCACGAATTCTCCGCAGTTTGCGGACTTCCGCGAATTCCTGCGGCGCCACGAGATGATCATCTAGAGTGCGCGGGCGCATGAGGGTCTTGATCATCGGTGACATGGAAGGCGTCGCGGGCATAACGACCTGGGAACAGGTCGACGGCGGCACCACGATGTTCCTCGAGGCCAGGGTGCTGTACACCGAGGAGATGAACGCTGCCGTGCGCGGCAGCATCGCCGCGGGCGCCACCGAGGTGGTGGTGATGGACTGTCACGGCGCCGGCAACGGCTGGTCGTTCAACTCGCTGGTGCCCGACCAGCTCGATCCCCGCTGCGAGTTCGTCGTCCAGTCCGAATGGACCGACTACACCGAGTTCCTCGAGCAGGGCTGCGATGCTGCGCTGATGGTGGGCCAGCACGCTCGCGCGGGAACGCCTGACGGCGGCCTCAACCACACCGTCTCCAGCACCCACTGGCGCTCGGTCAAGTTCAACGGGGTGGAGGTCGGCGAAGTCGGCATCAACGCGGCCCTGTGCGGCACCTGGAACTGCCCCGTGCTGCTGGTCACCGGCGACGAGGCCGTCTGCCGCGAATCGACCGAGCTGCTCGGCGCCGGGCTGACGACCGCGGTGGTCAAGCAGAGCCTGGGCCGCTACAGCGCCCGCCACAAGTCGCCCCTGGTTGCCCGCGACCTGATCGAGGACGCAGCCCGCCAGGCGCTCACCGACCTCTCCGCCGTGAAGCCGTACGACCCGGGCCACCCATGTGAGATCACCGTCGAGCTGGCGAGCTCCGACCACTCCGAGCAGTACCGCCACCGCCCCGAGGTCGAGATCCGCGACTCGCGGCTGTTGGTCTCCCGCGGCGACGACTGGTGGTCGGCGTGGACGAAGTTCTTCCACTCGCACGTGTGGCCGGAGTGACGCGCACCTACCCCACCGTGGTCGAGCTGATCGGGGGGACTCCGCTGGTGCGGCTGCAGGCGCTCACCCGAGACATCTCCGCCACGGTCGTCGCCAAGCTCGAGTACCTCAACCCCGGCGGGTCGGTCAAGGATCGCATCGGCATCCGCATGATCGAGGCCGCCGAACGCGACGGCAGCCTGCGCCCGGGCGGCACCATCGTCGAGCCGACCTCCGGCAACACCGGCGTGGGCCTGGCGATCGCCGCGGCCATCAAGGGCTATCGCTGCATCTTCGTGATGCCCGACAAGATGAGCCGCGAGAAGATCTCGCTGCTGCGAGCCTACGGCGCCGAGGTGGTGATCTGCCCGACCGCGGTCGAGCCGGAGTCGCCCGAGAGCTACTACTCGGTGTCAGACCGGCTGGCCGAGGAGATCCCCGGCGGGTTCAAGCCCAACCAGTACGCCAACATGGCCAATCCCCAGGCGCACTACGACACCACCGGCCCCGAGATCTGGGAGCAGACCGGCGGCGAGCTGGACGCGCTCGTGATCGCCCTGGGAACCGGTGGCACCGTCTCGGGCATCTCCCGCTATCTGAAGGAGCGAAAGCCCGACCTGGTGGTCGTCGGGGCCGACCCGGAAGGCTCGATCTACTCCCAGCCAGACGATGTCCACCCCTACCTGGTGGAAGGAATCGGCGAGGACTTCTACCCGGCCACCATGGATCTCTCGCTGATCGACCGGTACGTGACCGTGTCTGACCGCGACTCGTTCTTGACCGCCCGCCGGATGGCCCGCGAAGAGGGCCTGCTGGTGGGCGGCTCGGGCGGCACCGCCGTGTACGCGGCGCTCGAGACGGCGCGCGGCTTGGATGCCGATGCCACCGTCGTCACCCTGATCCCCGACAGCGGCCGCGCCTACCTGAGCAAGTTCTACGACGACAACTACATGCTCGAGCACGGCTTCCTCGACCGCGGCACCGCAGCGGTGCCCACTGTCGGCGAGGTGCTGCGATATCACCGCAGCCACCACGACGGGCTGCCCGAGCTGGTGGTGATCGAGACCCACCAGCAGGTGGGCGATGCGATCGCGCTGATGCAGCGCTACTCGATCTCGCAGCTGCCGGTGGTGCGGCGCGACCCGGCCGAGCTGGACGACGTGGTCGGCTCGCTGCAGGAGCGCGGGCTGCTCGACCGGGTGTTCAAAGATCCGGGCGCGCTCGAGCACGAGGTGGCCGAGGCCATGCAGCCGCCTTTGCACGTCGTCGACGCCGGTGAATCGATCGACCGGGTCTTCGCCGACCTGACCGCGGGCAGCCCGGCGGTGGTGGTGGCCGACGGCGGCCGCCCGGCGGGGATGCTGACCCGCTCCGACCTGCTCGAGTACCTGGCCGCGCAGCGGAGCCCGGGTACTCCATGATCTCGGTGGAGGCCCTGCGCCGCCACGTGATCGCGGCGCAGGGGTATACCGGCCGGCGCCGCACCTCCGGCGTGGCGGACGTGGAAGACACGATCCGCAGACTCGGAGCCGTGCAGCTCGACTCGATCTCGACGGTCGACCGCAGCCACCGCCTGACGCTGGCCTCCCGCATCGGGTCATACCCGGCGGAGGCCGTGAACGAGCTGCTGGCGAGGCGGGCGGGTGTTCGAGTACTGGGCGCACGAAGCGTGCCTGATGACAACCGACCGCTGGCCGATGTGGAAGCGGCGGATGGAGGAGTTCCAGGTGCACCCCTGGTGGGGTGACGTGTCGCCGAGAAGCCCGAGCTGGCCGACCTGGTGCTCGGCGAGATCCGCGAGCGCGGCCCGCTGGGATCGCGCCACTTCGAGGGCGCCAGGACCGCTGGCGGCATGTGGAACCTGAAGCCGGCCAAGACGATGCTGGACACGCTGTGGACCTCGGGTGTTCTGGCCGTCGCCGGCCGCCAGGGCTTTCAGCGCCTGTACGACCTCAGCGAGCGGGTGATTCCGGCCGAGTACCTGGAGGCGCCGATCCCGACCGAGCAGGAGTTTCTGCGGGAGGTGACGGTGTGGGCGGTGACGGCGCGAGGCGCGCTGACCGAGAGCGGAGTGGTCGAGCATGCCCGGCTGAAAGGCGGCGTCGCCCGCATCCGGCCGCACGTCGACGCGCTTGTGCGGGAGGGGCTGCTCGACCGCCACGAGGTGGATGACGGCGGCGCGCCGGTGCTGGTGCCGGCGGGCACCAGCTTCGATGCCGCTCCCACCGCGGCGGTGCTGATCTCGCCCTTCGACAACCTGCTGTGGGACCGGCCGTTCGCCCGCCGCGTGATCGGATTCGACCATCTGATCGAGGTGTACAAGCCCGCAACCCGAGCGCCAGTTCGGCTACTACGTGCTGCCGCTGGTGGCGGGCGACAGGATCGTCGGCCGGGCCGATCTCAAAGCCGACCGCAAGGCGGGCTGCATCCGGCTTCTGGCCTACCACCCCGAGCGCGGCTTTCGCAGCTACCCAGCCGCTGGAGCGGGCGCTCGACCGGCTGGCACGCACGCTGGGCCTGACCGTCGCCTGATCACGTAGACTGGCCGGCATGGAGTTCGAGACACGCGCCATCCACGCCGGACAGGAGCCCGATCCGTCGACCGGCGCTGTGACGGTGCCGATCTACCAGACCTCGACCTACGTCCAGGAGGCCGTGGGTCAGCTCAAGGACGGCTACGACTACTCGCGCACCGCCAACCCCACCCGGCGAGCGCTGGAGGAGTGCCTGGCAGACCTCGAGTCGACCGCCCATGGAATCGCGTTTGCATCCGGGATGGCGGCCGCCACCACCGTCATGCACCTGGTCGGCCCCGGCGATCGGGTGGTGGCCGTGAACGACGTGTACGGCGGCACCTACCGGCTGTTCTCGAAGGTGTACGAGCCGCGCGGCGTGCGGTTCGAGTATCTCGACGCCGAGACCTGCAACACCGATCTGGCGGCGCACCTCGACGCCGACACCCGGCTGGTGTGGATCGAGACGCCCACCAATCCGCTGCTGAACGTGGTCGACATCCAGGCGGCGGCCGAGGCCGCGCACGCGGTCGGAGCGCTGCTGGTGGTCGACAACACCTTCGCCTCCTCGTACCTGCAGCGGCCGGCCGAGCTGGGAGCCGACATCGTCCTGCACTCCACCACCAAGTACCTCGGCGGTCACTCCGACCTGGTGGGCGGCTTCGCGGCCACGGGCAACGACGAGATCGCCGAGCGGCTGCGGTTTCTCCAAAACTCGCTGGGCGCGATTCCCGGCCCGTTCGACTCGTGGCTGGTGCTGCGGGGGTTGAAGACGCTGGCGGTGCGGATGCGCGCGCATTGCGACAACGCGGCCGCGGTGGTCGAGTTTCTCAGCGGCCATCCGCGGGTGGAGAAGGTGCTCTATCCCGGCCTGCCCGATCACCCCGGCCACGCCGTGGCGGTGCGGCAGATGGACGGGTTCGGCGGCATGGTGTCGTTCCTCAGCGCCACCGAGGAGGAGGCTGTGGCGCTGGTTGCGCGCACGCGTGTGTGGTCGCTGGCCGAGAGCCTGGGCGGAGTCGAGAGCCTGATCGAGCACCCGGCCCAGATGACCCATGCCTCCACCGCAGACGCGCCGTTCGCCACGCCGCGAAACCTGGTGCGGCTTTCTGTCGGTATCGAGGCCGTCGGCGACCTGATCGCCGACCTCGAGCAGGCGCTGGGCTAAGCGCCTACGCCGCTCGGCGTTCCGAGTCGGCCCGGTCGTGCTCCGGATCCGCCTGCCGCTGCTCGGCGATGATCGCCTGGCGGCTGAGGCCGAACCGCGCGGCGCAGCCGAGCACGCACAGAAGCGCCGACACCACGGCCAGGACGATGATCAGGAACTCGGAAGTCGCCATCGACGGCATCCTTCTCCGTACCCAGCCGTCCACCTGCCCAACCCGTGAATAACGGTGCCTGGCACCGTTATTCACCACGGGGCTCGGTGGTTAACAAGATTCGCCGCCCCGGCTGACCTTTCGTCCGCCGGCCGAAGGAACTTTCGAGTCGCCTCTACAATCCCTCCGCCCGGTTTCGTCCTACTTGGCTGCCCTGGGCGGCGCAAAAGAGACAGTAGGGGAGTGGCGCAACCGGTGCAACCACGAAAGTCACGCTATTTGCGAACTTGGGAGTAATCTCGCCTCCGACCGCGTTTAAATCTTTGTGAGTAACCGCACACCGAAGAACGGCCGCAGGATCCTGAGGCTCTTCCGGCCGTACCGGAAGCGGCTGCTGGGACTGTTCGCGCTGATCATCCTGGCCGCAGGGCTCGGCATCATCCCCGCCTTCCTGCTCCAGGACCTGCTGAACAACGTGCTCAGCCAGGGCAAGAACCTGAACGTCACCGAGCTCAACCTGCTGATCGCGGGCATGGTGGCCATCCCCATCATCACCGGCGCCATCGGCGTCGCCCAGACGTGGCAGTCGAACCTGGTCGGCCAGCAGGTCATGCACGATCTGCGCACCGCCGTCTACAGCCACCTGCAGCGGCTGTCGCTGGCGTTCTTCACACGCACCCGCACCGGCGAGGTGCAATCGCGTATCTCCAACGACATCGGCGGCGTCCAGAGCGTGGTCACCACCACGGCCACCTCGATCGTGTCCAACCTGACCACCGTGATCGCCACCTCGGTCGCGATGATCCTGCTCGAGCTGGCAGCTGGCCGCCGCCGCGTTCGCGCTGCTGCCCGTATTCGTGCTGATCACCCGCCGGATCGGGCGCCTCAGACGGGCGCTCGCGGCCACCACGCAGAGCTCGCTGGCAGACATCTCGTCGCTGGTCGAAGAGTCGCTCTCGGTGTCGGGAGTGCTGCTGGCAAAGACGATGGGGCGAAGCGGTGAGCTGACCGAGCGGTTCAGCACCGAGTCAGAGCGCCTGGCCGACCTGGAGCTGCGCCAGCGCATGGCCGGGCGCTGGGCGATGGCGTCGATCCAGGCCACCTTCGCGGTCATGCCGGCGATCGTGTACGGCATCGCCGGCCACCTGCTCGCCAACGGCAATAACGCAATCTCGATCGGCACGCTGGTCGCGTTCACCACCCTCCAGACCCGGCTGTTCTTCCCGGTGTCGTCGCTACTGAGCGTCCAGACCGACGTGCAGACCTCGCTGGCGCTGTTCGACCGCGTGTTCGAATACCTCGACCTGCCGATCGATATCGACGAGAAGCCCGACGCGGTCACCCTCGACCGCGAGCGGGTCACCGGCGAGGTGGTGTTCGAGGACGTGTCGTTCGCCTACGAGCCCGGCACGCCCACCCTCCAGCACATCTCATTCGTGGCCGAACCGGGCGCCTCGGTGGCGATCGTGGGCGAGACCGGCTCGGGCAAGACCACGCTGGGATACCTCACGGCGCGCCTGTACGACGTCACCGACGGGCTCGATCCGGATCGACGGCACCGACCTGCGCGACCTCACCTTCGACTCGCTGCGAAGCGTGGTCGGAGTCGTCTCCCAGGAGACCTACCTGTTCCACGGGACGGTGCGCGAGAACCTCGAGTTCGCCAAGCCCGGCGCCACCATCGAGGAGATCGAGACGGCCGCCAAGGCCGCCCGCATCCACGACCACATGAGCTCACTCGAGAACGGCTACGACACCATCGTGGGCGAACGCGGATACCGCTTCTCGGGAGGCGAGAAGCAGCGCTTGGCGATCACCAGGGCGATTCTGCGTGACCCACCGGTGCTGGTGCTGGACGAGGCCACCAGCGCGCTCGACGTCGAGACTGAGCGTGCCGTCCAGGATGCGCTGGAGGCGCTCAGCCGCGGACGCACCACCATCACCATCGCCCACCGGCTTTCGACCGTGCGCGAGGCCGACCTGATCCTGGTGCTGGACAAGGGCCGGATCGTGGAGCGGGGAACCCACACCGAGCTGGTGGCGGCCGGTGGCCGCTACGCCCAGCTGGTCGAGCGCGACGCCGCCCTGCCGGTGTGATCAGGCCGCTTCGCTGAAGCGGTGGTAGAGGCCGGCGATCTGCTCGGCCGGTACCGGGCGTGAGAACAGGAATCCCTGGCCCAGCGGGCAGCCGTGGTCGACCAGCCAGCGGCGCTGAGCGTCGGTCTCGATGCCCTCGGCCAGCGCCTGCAATCCCAGCCCGTCGGCCAGCGCGATCATGGTGGAGACCAGCACGTCGGCGCTGTGGTCGTTGGGCAGGTCGAAGATGAATGAGCGGTCGATCTTGAGGGTCGTCACCGCCATCTGGTGCAGCCGACCGAGCGACGAGTGGCCGGTACCGAAGTCGTCGATGGCAAGCCGCAGGCCGCGCTCGTGCAGCTCGGCGATGATCGGCTCCGAGGCACGGTGATTCTGCATCACCGCCGACTCGGTCAGCTCCACCATCATCCGGTCCGGTGACAGGCCGAACGACTCGATCGTCTCCAGCACGGTGCGCATCGCCGTCGGCTGCCAGAACACGGGCGGGAGGTTGACCGACACGTACAGGTCGAGTCCCATGTTGCGCCACAGCGCACCCTGACGGCAGGCCTCGTTGATCACCCACTCCGAGATCGGCGCGATCATGCCGGTGCGCTCGGCCAGCGGGATAAAGGCGCCCGGCATGACCAGGCCACGCTCGCCGTCGGCCCATCGGATCAGTGCCTCGACGCCGACGATGTCGTTGGTGGTGAGGTCGACCAGCGGCTGGTAGTAGAGCACGAACTGCTCGCGGTCGATCGCGCGCCGCAGGCGGCCGGCCATCGACAGGCGGGCCATCGCGTCGCCGCCCTCGCGCTCGTACAGCTGGTGGCCGTCGCGGCCCAGCTCCTTGGCCCGGTACATGGCGATGTCGGCGTGCTTGAGCAGGCTCTCACCGTCGGCGGCGTCCACCGGGAACAGGCTGATGCCAACCGATCCGGAGCAGTAGATCTCGGTGTCGGCCAGCTCGAACGGCTGGGACAGCGCGTTTCGCAGCTGATCGGCAACCGAGAGCGCCAGCTCGGCGATGTCGAAGTCCTCGTCTGCCCCACCCACGGTCAGATCTGCCACCAGGATCAGGAACTCGTCGCCGCCCTGGCGGGCGACCACGTCGGTGTCGCGAGTGGCGTCGCGCAGGCGGGCCGCCACCTCGATCAGCAGCTCGTCGCCGGCGCCGTGGCCGAAGCTGTCGTTGACCAGCTTGAAGTCGTCCAGATCCACGAACAGCACCGCCACGCCCCGTCCAGAGCGCTCGGCGCGGGCCAGCGCGATGTCCAGGTGCTCACGGAACATGGCGCGGTTGGGAAGGCCGGTGAGGGCGTCGTGGTAGGCCAGGTGCGACAGTCGCTCCTCGGCCTCCTTGATCGGTGAGATGTCCAGCAGATACCCCTGCCGGTACAGCGGCTCTCCGTCGGGGCCGGACACGACCACCGACTCGTCGTGCAGCCACACGATCGTGCCGTCCGGCCTCACGATCCGGTAGTCGGCGGTGAACGGTGCTCCCGATCAGCCGAGCCTGGTCGAAGCCCTCCATCACCCAAGCGCGATCCTCGGGGTGAAGCGTCTTTTCGAACAGGTCCGGGTCGGCCTCCCACTGCTCGTGGCTAGTAGCCGCTGATCTCCTCGCTCTGAGGGCTGTTGTAGAGCGAGGTGGCCTTCTCGTCCAGCGCGTCGATGTAGATCGCCAGCGGCAGCTGCTCGACCAGGATGCGGTAGCGCTCCTCCGCTTCCAGGTAGCGCTGCTCGGCCACTTTGCGCTCGGTGATGTCGTAGATCACGCCCTGCACCAGCGCCGGCTCGCCGCGATCGTCGGCGACGGTGACGGCCTCGTCTCGCAGCCACCGCTCGACGCCGTCGGTGCCGACCAGCCGATATTCGCACTGGTACGGGCTGCCGGTGGCCACCGCCTGGTCGTAGCCGACCACGGTGCGCTCGCGATCCTCGGGGTGGATGCGCTTGCTCCAGCCGTCGTCGCCCTCCAGCCACTCGTCGGCCGGCACGGCGAACAGCTCCTCGAGCTGGGGGCTGACGTACACCGGCTGACCGGTGAGCGCCTGGTCGAGGTAGGTGACCGCGGGAGTCTGCTCGACCAGCGAGCGGAAGCGGGTTTCGGTTTCCTGCAGCCGCGCGAACTGCTCGGCGTTGTCGAGCGCGCCCGCGACGACATCGGCCAGTGCGTACCAGGGCTGCATCCCGCCGGAGGCGATCTCGCCGTCGGAGGCGCCTTCGACCTCGATCAGGCCCAGCACCTGGCCGCCGACCTGGAGCGGCAGCAGCAGCACGCCCTCAGCGCGAACCGGGCGGCAGGAGTCGAGCGCCCGCTGCCGCGCCGGAAACTGCTCGACGGCGCGCTCGGTCTCGAACTCGGGGCTGCGTCCGATCAGCACGCCTCGATCGCGATCCCACCGCCAGATCGACATCCGGCCCTTCGAGAACTGATGCGCGCGAGCGGCGAACACGGTCGCGACCGAGCGCCGGGTCGCGCACGCACTGCAGCGCACGGGCGAGTTCGAACAACGCCTGGGAGCGATGATGAGAAGGCATGGCCACACTCGCATCGGCCACCTGGCGGGGTTTCTTTAACCGAACGTCCGCGTTCGGACGACTAGGCGTGCGACGGGTCGTAGTACGGGTTGGTGCCCGAGGCGTGGTCGGTCACGTCAGCTGATCTCTGTGATTTCTGGCACCAACTCACGCAACGCCGCCCGCACTCCGTCACCCGAGCGTGGCGGCAACCATGCCGCAGCCCTGGCAGGCGCCACCCAGCTGAAGATAGGCCACGGTGCCCTCGACCCGGTCGAGCCTGGCGGTGCCGCCGTGGGCGGCGATGGCCGGATTGATGTGGTGATCGAGCACCCACGCGACCCGCGCGGCGGTGTCGCCGTCGAGCTCGGCCGGAGGGGCGCCGCCCTCGGTGCCCGCGCCCAGCGGATGGGCCGGCTGGATCACCAGGCCGCCGGTGGCGAGATCGCCCTGGCGGTCGAGAGTCGCCCCGCGCAGCGCCTCGACGCTCGCCTTGGGAATCGTGAAGACCACCCCGCCGTGGGTCTCGACCACGTCGCCGTCGACGGCGTCGCTGGACGGCGCCAGCCACAGGTCATAGCCGAAGCGGCCGAGCGCATCGACCCCGGTCACCTCGATCCACAGCGACAGATCCGACGGCGTCGTCCTCGCGATCGCGCACCAGCAGAATCTTCTCGATCGCGTCTTCGGTGACCGTCAAAACCATTTCCATGGATGTACGGTAGCGAACGCAGCCGAGACCCGTCTGATCGGTAGCATCCCCCGTCGTGCCCAGATTCGGACCAGAGATCACCCGCAGGCAGGTGGCGATCGGCAGCTCCGTCATCTCGCCCGATGGCGAGTGGGTGGTGTACACCCGCCGCACCGTCGTCGCCGACCGGTACCAGACCAACCTGTGGCTGGTGCCCTACCGCGGCGGGCGGCCGCGCCGGCTCACGCATTCACGCGGCAACGACACCTGCCCGATGTTCGCGCCCGACTCGCGCACGATCGCCTTCTTCTCGGATCGCGGCCCCGACGAAGAGGATCACCTGTTCGCGATGCGGATCGACGGCGGCGACGCCGATGCGAATCTGCGGCGCGCCGCCACGAGTCGATGTACTCGGCGGTGTTCTCGCCCGACGGGCGTTCGATCGCGTTTATCGCCGACGGCGGCCCGGAGCGATTCTGGGTGGGCGATCCCAAGGACGAGGTGGCGCGCGTGATCCGGCGGGCCGACTGGCGCGACGACAGCGGCATCCTCGACTACCGCGGCCACCTGTACGTGGTCGACGTGCGCGAGGACGCCCACCCGCGGCAGCTGACCCACGGTGACTTCGACGTGTCTTCGCCGGCCTGGCACCCGTCGGGGGAGAAGCTCGTATTCGTGGCCGCGACCGGCGCCGACTCCGACATCGACCCCAACTCGTCGATCCACCAGATCAGCGTCAAGGGCGGCCGCCACCGCGAGCTGGTGAAGCTGGCCGGCACCGCCGGTTCACCGGCCTGGTCGCCGGACGGGCGCACGCTCGCATTCGTCGGCGTCGATACGCCGTAGGCGCCCGACTACGCCGAGCCCGAGCTGTACATCCGCACCGCCCGGGGAGAGCTGCGAAGCCTCACCGGCAAGCTCGACCTGCCGGTCACGATCGGGTTCTGCTCCGATCTGCACGACTGGCTGGCCGACTCCAGCGGCGGCCCCATCTGGGACGGCGATTCACTGCTCGCCGTGATCAATCGGCGCGGCCGCGACGAGGTCTGGCGAGTGCCGCTGGACGGCGAGCCGGCACCGATCTCGAGCGGCGACACCACCATCACGGGCATCGGCGCCGGAGGCGGCCGGGTCATCACCACCGCCTGCGACGACGCCTACCCGCCGGAGGTGTTCGCGGTGGAGGACGGCGGGCTGCGCAAGCTGACGCGAAACGGCGGCGCATGGCTTCGCCGCTACAGCGCGCCCACGGTCACCGAGGTGGACGCCGGGGGCATCCCCTCGTTCCTGCTCGAGCCGGCCTCGGGCCGCCGCCGGGGCGCGCTGGTGCTCTCGCCTCACGGCGGGCCGTACGGCTCCCACGGGCCGACTCCCGAGCTCGACGGGTGGGCGCTGGTGGAGCTCGGCTACCGCGTGCTTCTGCCCAACATCCGCGGCTCGTGCGGATACGGCCGCGACTGGATCAAGCCGATCCAGGGCAAATGGGGCGGCCCCGACGCCGACGACCTGATCACCAGCCTCGACTGGGCGGTCGATGCCGGCATCGCCGACCCCAAGCGGGTGGCGGCGATGGGGCTCTCCTACGGCGGCTGGGCGGTCAACTGGCTGGCGGGGGCCCACCCCGACCGCTTCTGCGCGATCGTCTCGGAGAACGGTGTCGCCGAGCATGTCCACCGCCCACGGGGTTTCCAGCATCGGCCCGGGATATGACCGCGCGATCGGATACGGGCCGGTGATCACCCGCCAGAAGCAGCTGTGGGCGCTCCTCACCGCTGCGGCTTGGCCGACGCGATCACCGCGCCGGTGCTGATGCTGCAGGGCGAGGCCGACCGGATCTGCCCGCTGGACGACAACCACCAGCTGTTCGTGGCTCTGCGCGAGCGCGGTCACGACGTCGAGATGGTGCTCTACCCCGGCGGCAAGCACGTGATGATGGCGACCATGCGACCCGACCGGCGAGTCCACCGGTTGCAGCGGGTGAGCGAGTTCCTCACCAAGCACTGCCCGCCGCGCAGCCGCTGACTCAGGCGGCCATCGGCCGCTGACGCCGGACGAGCGTCTCGATCTCGATCCGCCGGCACCGCCGGGCTGAACAGGAAGCCCTGGCCGAGCACGCAGCCGTGGGCGGCCAGGAAGCGCCGCTGGCCCTCGGTCTCGACGCCCTCCGCCAGCGGCGTCAAGCCGAGGTTGCGGGAGAGCTTGATGACGCTGTCGACGACCGCCACCGAGTTGGCCTCGAACGGCAGCCCGGCCACGAACGACCGGTCGATCTTGATGGTGGTCACCGAGATGCGGTTGAGCCGGCCCAGCGACGAGTGGCCGGTGCCGAAGTCGTCGATGGCGATCCCCAGGCCGCGCCGCTGGAGATCGGCCAGCATCGGCTCGACGCCCTCGGAATCGGCGGTGGCGGCGGTCTCGGTGATCTCGATCATGAGCCGGCTGGGATCGAGCCCGAACGACTCGATGGTGTCGATCACGCGGCGCATCGACTTGGGCCGCCACAGGATCGGCGGCAGGTTGACCGACACGAACAGGTCGAGCCCGGCGGCCCGCCAGGCGCGCTCCTGCTCACAGGCGGTCTCGACCACCCAGTCGGAGATCGCCGCCGATCTCGCCGGTGCGCTCCGCCACCGGGATGAAGTCGGCGGGCTGCACCAGGCCGCGCACGGGATCGTTCCAGCGGATCAGCGCCTCGACGCCCATCATCGCGCCGGTATCAAGCGCCACGATCGGCTGATAGTTGAGCACCAGCTCGCCGCGCTTGACCGCTCCGCGCAGGCGGCCGGCCACGGCCAGCCGGTCGGTGGCCTCGTCGGAGTCGCGCACCGCCGTCGCTCGACATCTCGCGACCGGCCTGCTTGGCGCGGTACATCTCGATGTCGGCGTGCTTCAGGAGCTCGTCGCCGGCGGTCGCATCGAACGGGTAGAGCGCGATCCCGACGCTGGCAGACACGAACAGCTCCACGCCGTCCAGCTCGGCCGGCCGCGACACGATCGAGCGGATCCGGGAGGCGGTCTCCTCGGCGACCGAGCGCACGATGCTGGGATCGCTCTCGCCGGGCATCGGCAGCAGCACCAGAAACTCGTCGCCGCCCAGCCGGGCGACGATGTCTTCGTGTGTGACCGCCTGGCGCAGCCGTCCGGCCAGCACGCGCAGGAGATCGTCGCCGACGGCGTGGCCGAGGCTGTCGTTGACCAGCTTGAAATCGTCGATGTCAACGAACAGCACCGCGGCCGCCGAGCCGGTGCGGGCGGCCTCGGCCAGGTCGCGCTCCAGCTGCTCGGAGAACTTCAGCCGGTTGGGCAGATCGGTGAGCGCGTCGTGGTAGGCGAGGTGGGCAAGCTTTCGCTGGGCGTCGGCCAGGGCTTCGCCGGCCTCGTGGCGGTCGGTGACGTCGGTGACGATGCCCTCCACCAGCATCCGCCCGTCGGTAAACCGCGGACGGGCGCGATCCCACACCCAGCGGGTGCGGCGGTCGAACCCCAGCAGCCGGTACTCGAGCTCCATCGGCCGGCCCTGGCGGAGGGCGTCGTTGAACGCGAGGTAGGCGGCGTGGTCGTCGGGATGAACGGCGTCCTCCCAGGCCTGCTCCTCGTCGGCGCCCTCGGGGATCGGCCCCAGCAGGCTCTCCAGGCCCTCGCCGATGAACTCGTTACAGACGTAGCGGCCGTCCTCGAGATACTCCATCTCGTAGATGTGCACAGCAGCGGTCGCGGCGACCCGACGGAGCACGTCGACGGTGTTGCTCGACCGGCCGGGGTCCGGTTCGGCCTGTCCTGACGAATCCAACGCCATGTCGACTCCATCGGCGCGTGACACAAAGCACATAAGCCCCGCGGCAGGGAGTTGCACGTCGCCCGCCAACTCCCTACCCATGGCCGAGGCGATCGAACTGGAGGTGGCGGGGCGCACGATCCGGGTCTCCAACCCGCAAAAGCTCTACTTTCCCGAGGCCGGGCACACCAAGCTCGACCTGGTGCAGTACTACGTGACGATGGCCGACCAGGTCGTCAACCACCTGCAGGAGCGGCCCACGACGCTGAAACGGTACGTGGACGGCGCCGCCGGCAAGTTCTTCTTCCAAAAGCGCGTGCCCAAGGGCGCCCCGGAGTGGCTGCAGACGGCGGTGGTGCACTTCCCCAGCGGTCGCAACGCCGAGGAACTGGTGGCAAACGACGCCGCCCACCTGGCGTGGGCGGTCAACCTGGGCGTGATCGACTTCAACCCCTGGCCGGTGCGGCGGGCGGATCTGGATCATCCCGACGAGCTTCGGATCGACCTCGACCCCACCCCGGGGATCCCGTTCGCCGACGTGCGCACGGTGGCGATGATGGTCAAGGAGCTGCTGGAGGAGCACGGCCTGGCCGGGTACCCCAAGACGTCGGGGTCGCGCGGCATCCACATCAACGTGCGGATCATGCCCGAGCATGGGTTCGTCGAGGTGCGGCGGGCGGCGCTGGCGGTGGCCCGCGAGATCGAGCGGCGGGCGGACGGGCTGGCCACCAGCAAGTGGTGGAAGAAGGAGCGCCACGGTGTGTTCCTGGACTACAACCAGAACGCCCGCGACCGCACGGTGGCCTCCGCCTACTCGGTGCGGCCGGTGGCGGATGCCCGCGTCTCGTGCCCGCTGTCCTGGGACGAGGTGCCCGACGTCGAGCCCGACCAGCTGCGACTCGATACGGTGCCGCAGCGCGTGGCCGAGCGCGGCGACCCGTCGGCCGACATCGATGACCACGCCGGCTCGCTCGAGAGCCTGCTGGAGCTGGCCCACGCCGACGAGGCCTCCGGCCTGCAGGACGCGCCCTGGCCGCCGCACTTCCCCAAGTCTGAGTCCGAGCCCAACCGCGCCCCACCGCCTGGGTGAATAACGGTGCCAGGCACCGTTATTCACCTCGCGCGTTTTACGCCGCGTTTACGTTCCGGCGCTCGACAGCCGTTACTTTCAGATCATGAGTTCCAATGCCAACGACACGGTGCTCGTGATCGAGGATGAGCCCAGCCTCGGCAAGCTGGTGCAGGCCTACCTGGTCAAGGAGGGCTACCAGGTCGCCTGGGAGCGGCGGGCCCAGGCGGGGCTGGACACGCTGGCCCGCGAGCCGGTGACGTTGGTGCTGCTCGATGTGGGGCTGCCCGACAGCGACGGCTTCACCGTGTGCCGCCAGATCCGCTCGCGGTCGGGCGTTCCGATCATCATGCTGACCGCCCGCGACGAGGAGCGCGACCGGATCGAGGGCCTGGCGGCGGGGGCGGATGACTACGTGGGCAAGCCGTTCTCACCCGGCGAGCTGATGGCGCGGGTGGCGGCGGTGCTTCGCCGCACCCGGGCGATGCCACCGTCGGACGTGTTCGAGCTGGGCGATATCCGGCTGGAGCGGGCGTCGCGCGCGGTCACGGTCGGCGGCGATGCGATCGACCTGCGCGAGCGCGAGTTCGAGCTGCTGGAGTGCCTGATGGAGCACCCCGGGCGCTGGCTCTCGCGCGACGAGCTGCTGGATCGGGTGTGGGGGTTCGACTACCCCGGCGGCACCCGCACCGTCGACATGCACGTGGCCGGCATCCGCCGAAAGCTCGGCCGGCCCGATGCGATCACCACCCGGCGCGGCGCCGGCTACCGGATGGACGGCTGACCGATGCCACTTCGCCGCCGCCTCTTTTTCACGATCATCGCCACCGTGCTGGCCGCCCTGGTGCTGGCGCTGGTCGCCGGGGGAGCGTTGGTGCGGCGCCAGCTCGACACCAACCAGTCGGCCGATCTGGGCCGCGAGCTGGCCGTGCTCGCCCAGCCGTCGCTGACCGCTCCGGCCACGCTGGCCTCGACTCAGGCCGCGCTCAAGCGCCAGGGGATCACGCTGATCACGACCACCCCCAGCGACGCCGGCCGGCTACCTGCCCGCGGACGCCGCCACCGACGTTGCCCATGGGCAGGCCGTTTCGGGCACCACCGGCCCGCGCTCCGACCGGGTGCTGTACGCCGCCCGGCCGTCGGGCGGTCAGGTGCTGGTGGCCACCCGCGCCGCCAGCCTGCCGGGATCGACCTGGCGGCCGTTCCTTCGCATCTTCTTCTGGTCGGCGCTGATCGGCGCGGCGCTGGCGGCGCTGGCCGCGTGGCTGGTATCGCGCCGGATCGCCGAGCCGATCAGCCGGGTGGCAGAGGCCAGCCGGCGCCTGGCCGAGGGCGAGCGGCCGGAGCCGGTTCCCGAGACCGGCGCGCGCGAGCTGGTCACTCTGGGCACGCTCGTTCAACCACATGGCCGGTGAGCTCGACCGGGCGCGCAGCGCCGAGCGCGACTTCCTGTTGTCGGTCAGCCATGAGCTGAAGACGCCGCTGACCGCGCTTCGCGGCTACGGCGAAGCGCTGGTCGACGGCACCGTGCCGGCGGCCGAGGCGGGAGCGGTGATCGGGCGAGAGTCGGCACGGCTGGAGCGGCTGGTGGGTGACCTGCTCGACCTGGGACGCGCCCATCACGCCGACTTCACGGTGCGGGCCGAGCCGGTGGCGCTGGCGGGCACGGTGCAGAACGTGGCAGATGCCTACCGCGCCCGGGCGGCCGAGCAGCGCGTCACGATCACCGCCGAGACGGAGGGGGCGGGCGAGGCGATGGCTGACCCCGACCGTGTCGCCCAGGTGCTCTCGAACCTGGTCGAGAACGCCCTGCGGGTGACTGACGCCGGCGGCACGGTGACGGTCACCGCGACCGGCACCACCACCACCGTCGCCGATACCGGGCCGGGCATCGCCGCCGACGACATCCCACACGCCTTCGAGCGCTTCTACCTGCACGACCGCTACCGCGGCGAGCAGAAGACCGGCACCGGCCTGGGACTCGCGATCGTGCGGCACCTGACCGAGGCCATGGGCGGCACGGTCGCGGTGGAGAGCCCGCCGGGCAAGGGCGCGAGCTTCACGGTGTCGCTGCCCGCTGCCTGACGTGAATAATTGGTGCCTGGCACCAATTATTCAGCCGCGAGAACACGCCCTCACACGCACTCGCGCCGCAATGCGCGCAGGTGGAGCCGAACGCAGGGCACCCAGCACACCGCGACGAGTGCCGCCGAAGCCACCATCCGCACCACGAACACCGGCTCGCTATACGGGCCATCGGAGAAAGTCAGTGTCCAGGCGGCAAGCCCGGCCACGCCCAACACTGTCTGAAACCCGAGGCTGAACCGCACGCGAGCGACGCTGGGGAGTTCCGCGCCGGGCTCCCGGCCGCGCCACTTCCAGTACAAGATCCCGCCGATCGCAATCCACGTGCCTACCGCCTGGAGAAGGTCACTGGGGCTCGCAAGGGAGCCGGTGAAGAGCCAGAGAAAGGCCTGCATATAAACATATCCGACCAGGCAAGTCAGTGTGGTCCGAAGGGCGAAACCAAGTTGGTTGTACCACTGCTTCATCGCCGAGAACATGGATCAACCCTAGGGGCAGGAAGGCCGCACGCAACACCCGAAATGTCACAAAGGTGTGACAACTACGCCCGCTGAATAAAAGGTGCCTGGCACCAATTATTCAGTGGGCGACCTGAACGGGCCGTCGACCACCACGCCGAACCGTTCGCGCAGCACCGCGCGGCGCTCGTCTTCGGTCTTCAGCACTCGCTCCGTGCGATCGCCGGCAGTCGTCTCGATCAGGCGCATGCCGGCCAGCGTGATCCGGCCGTTCTCGGTGGCAAGCGAGCAGCCGGGGTCGCGGGTGAAGAACGACCCCGCGGCAGACTGCAGGAACCGGCAGCTCTGCTCGAACTGCGAAATCTCGCGTGGGGTCAGCGCGAAGCGGTAGTTGAGCTCACCGTCGTGGCTCATGGCCAGCCGCTCGCCGTCGGGGTCGAGCCGGTAGACGCGGCCGTCGCGAGGCTGGTCGATGCCCGTCTGGAGCCGCAGGGGACGAGTGAAGTTCTCGCCAAAACCCACGTCCACCAGCCACGGCTCGTCCAGATCCACCCGCAGCGCCAGGTGGTCGAACTCGTTCGAGTAGCCCGTGCCTATGTGCACGCCCGCCGCCAGCAAGGTCACATCGAAGCCCAGTTGCGCCAGCAGCCACGCGAACGTCCCGTTCAGCTCAAAGCACCAGCCGCCCCGCCGCTCGACCACGATCTTCTGGTAGTTGGACTCCAGATCGAGCACATTGGTGCCGCCCAGATGGATCGTCAGGTTCTCGAACGGCACGCTCAGCATGTGCGCGCGCTGCAGGTCCGAGAGCACCTGCGCAGACGGCTCGAGCGCACCGGCATAGCCGATGCGCTCGAGGTACCGCGCGACCTCAGGAGTGGCCGTCAGGCTGCCGTCACTCCCGGTGCGTGGACGGGCTCGAGCGCCTGCGCCAGCACCTCGTCGATGGTCATCACCGGGTGGAACTTCATCTGCTCCCGTACGTCCTCGGGCACGTCCTCGAGGTCGGCACGGTTTCGCTCCGGCAGGATCACGTCGGTGAGCCCGGCCGCGTGGGCCGCGAGCACCTTCTGCTTGAGCCCGCCGATCGGCAGCACCCGTCCCTGCAGGGTGACCTCGCCGGTCATGCCGACTGTGTGGCGCACCTTGCGTCCGGTCAGAAGCGATGCCAGGGCCGAGACCATGGTGACTCCCGCGCTGGGCCCGTCCTTGGGGATCGCTCCCGCCGGCACGTGCACGTGGAAGCCCTTGCCCTCGAACGCCTCCGGGTCGATGCCGAGCTCGTCAGCGTGGCCGCGCACATAGCTGAGCGCGATCTTGGCCGACTCCTTCATCACATCGCCCAGCTGGCCGGTCAGCTCGAGTTCCTTGGCACCCGGTACCGCGGTGGCCTCGACGAACAGCACATCGCCGCCCGTTCCGGTCACCGCCAGGCCCGTGGCCACACCCGCAACAGCAGTGCGGATGGCGGCCTCCTGGAAGAACTTCTGCTTTCCGAGAGCATCGCGAACGGCATCCAGATCCACCGTAACCGGCGGCTCTGCCTTGGCCGAGGCGATCTTGGTCGCGGTCTTTCGCAGCACCGATCCCAGCTCACGCTCGAGCTGGCGCACGCCCGCCTCGCGGGTGTACTCGGTGATCACCGAGCGCACCACGTCGTCGGAGATCTCGACCTCCTCGGGCAGCAGTCCGTTTCGCTCGACCTGCCGCGGCCACAGATATCCCTTCGCGATCGCGACCTTCTCCTCGGTGGTGTACCCGTCGAAACGGATCACCTCCATGCGGTCGAGCAGCGGCCCGGGAATCGAGTCGGCCACGTTGGCAGTAGCGATGAACAGCACCTGGGACAGATCCAGCTCGACGTCCAGGTAGTGGTCGCGGAACGAGTGGTTCTGGGCCGGGTCGAGCACCTCGAGCAGTGCCGAGGAGGGGTCGCCGCGCCAGTCGGCGCCGACCTTGTCGACCTCGTCCAGCATGATCACCGGGTTCATCGTGCCGGCGTCGCGCAGCGCCCGCACCAGCCGCCCCGGAAGGGCGCCGATGTAGGTGCGGCGGTGGCCGCGGATCTCGGCCTCGTCGCGCACGCCGCCCAGCGACATGCGCACGAACTCACGGCCGGTGGCGCGTGCAATCGATTCGCCGATCGAGGTCTTCCCGGTGCCGGGAGGCCCGATCAGCGTGAGGATCACTCCGGAGCGCCGATCGTCGGCAACGCCGCGGTCTGCACGCAGCTTGCGAACGGCCAGGTACTCGGTGATCCGGTCTTTGACGTCCTCGAGACCAGCGTGATCGGCGTCCAGCACCTCACGCGCATGCACGGGATCGAGCCGCTCCTCGGAGCGCTTCGACCACGGCACCGCGATCAGCCAGTCGATGTAGGTGCGAATCATGGAGGACTCGCCGGTGCTCTCGCCCATGCGCTCCAGCCGGCTGAGCTCGCGCTCGGCCTGCTCGCGCACCTCGTCGGGCATACCGGCCTCGTCGATCTTCTTGCGGTACTCGTCCACGATCGACGCGTCGTCCTCGCCCAGCTCCTTGCGGATCGAGTCCATCTGCTTTCGCAGGAAGTACTCGCGCTGCTGCTTCTGGGTGCCGGACTCGACGTCGTCGCGGATGCGCTGACGCACCTGCGCCTCTGCCAGGGACTCGCGCTGCAGCTTGAGCGCCAGCGTCAGCCGCTCGACCACGTCCAGGGTCTGAAGCAGCTCCACCTTGCTCTCGAAGCTGACATCGGGCGAGTAGCCGCAGGTGTCGGCCAGCGCGCCGGGGTCACTGATCGAGCGCAGGAAGGCCGAGACGCGGCCGTCATCGCCGCGCAGCTCGAGCTTTTCCTCGACCACGGCGCGGTACTCGCGCTCCAGCTCGCGGGTCTTGACCGGAGCGGGAAGCTCGTCGGGATTCTCTTCGACCGTGACGCGCAGCTCACCGTCGGTGCCCGCCTGGGCAGCGCCGATGGTCGCGCGGTGCAGAGCGGTCAGCGAGACCGCCTGGAGCCCGCGCGGAAGCCGCACGTGCTCGTCCACCGAGGCCACAACGCCGACCTTGGCGAACTCGTTTTCGTGCCGGGGAACGAGCAGCACTCGCTCCTCGCTGCCGACGTCGATCGGCAGGGTGACAGACATATTCGGGAAGACGACCGTGTCGTCCAGTGGGATGAGAAGGAGTGTGTTAGCCATGCTCGTATTCTGCCACCAGATAGTTGAGGTTGTCAAATATCTAGGAAATCGACTATGATTGGTCTCATGAATTCATGGGAATGCCTCTTCGACCTGCTGATGTCCCAGCGGGCACGGGTACCGGCGATCGCCGCCGAGTTCGAGCTATCGCCCGTCCAGGCCTACGTGCTGCGGCTGATCGAGCCCGGGGAGGGCGTGCCGATGGGCCGCCTCGCGCGCGGTCTGGCCTGCGACGCGTCCAACGTCACCGGCATCGTCGATCGGCTGGAAGCGCGCGGCCTGATCGAGCGCCGGCCGGGAGCCGGCGACCGCCGCGTCAAGGTGCTGGTGGTCACACGCGAGGGCGAGCGGCTGCGGGCAACGATGCTCGAGCGCATGGCCGAGCCGCCCGCGGAATTCGCCCGGCTTTCGCCCGACGACCAGCGGACGCTGGCCCGGATCCTGCAGCAGATGGCGGCCGAAACCGCTTAGGCGGCTGACTGCGGTAGCGACGCGTACCGCTTGGCCGCCCGCTCCCGAGCCCGAGCCGCCTCGATCTCGCGATCCTTGGGCGGTGCGTTGGTGACGAGCTGATCGAGCAGCTCGGCAGTGGCCTTGGCCACCGCCGCGACCGCCTGGTCGAACGCTTCCCGATTGGCCTGAGACGGCTTGGTGAAGCCGCTCACCTTGCGCACGTACTGGAGCGAGGAGGCGTGAATCTCCTCCTCGGTCGCCGGCGGCTCGAAGTTATGAAGGGTGTGGATGTTTCTGCACATGCCCGTATTCAAGCAGTTTGGAGGCCGGGCCACACCTGATCGATCAGCCGCTCGGCCCAGTCGTCTCCGAACTCGGCACCCACGAACGTGCGGGTCAGATAGGCGCCGATCAGCTGGTCGACCACGAGCTCCAGATCGGCGTCGGCGCGCACCTGCCCGCGCTCGACACCGGCTTTCAGCGTGGCGAGAAATTTCTCGCGGCCGGGAAGCATCACCTGGTCGCGGAATCGGGCCAGCATGTCGGGGTGCTCGCGTCGCTGCACGTACAGCGACGACACGATCGAGACGCCGTCGGCGCCGGGTGATGCCGTCTCTGAACTCGCCCAACATCCAGGCCAGGCAGGCGCGCGTATCGGCCATATGCGAGCCGTCCGGCAGCTTCTCCATGGCGCACACCGAATTGGTGACCAGGTCGGCCTTGGTCGGATACCGCCGGTAGACGGTGGCGCGGGTCACCCCGGCCTCGTCGGCGACCGCTTCGATCGAGCAGCGGTCGTAGCCGTGCTCGGCCAGCAGCCGCAGCGTGGCGGCGATGATCAGCTGGTCGGAATCGGGGTTCCGGGGGCGGCCTCGCGGCCGGGGTGGTTCAGGTTTGACATCCATCGCGACTAATGATACACCACAGTCTTGTATTTCGAATTAAAGGCAGGGGGAGGCTCGGGAATGCCCGACGTAAAAGAGCATAAAGGGATGGCACTGTTTCTGTTGTGCCTCGTGCAGTTCATGGTGGTGCTCGACATCGCAATCGTCAACGTGGCGCTGCCATCGATTCAAGACTCGCTGCATTTCAGCGAGACCAATCTCTCGTGGGTGATCAACGCCTACACGCTGACCTTCGGCGGCCTGCTGCTGCTGGGCGGGCGCGCGGCCGACCTGCTCGGTCGCAGACGCATCTTCATCGCCGGCTTGCTGCTGTTCTCGGTGGCCTCGGCAGCCTGCGGATTTGCCAACTCTGACGAGTTCCTGATCATCGCCCGAGCGATCCAGGGCGTCGGCGCGGCGATGGTCTCGCCGGCCGCGCTCGCGATCCTCGTGACCACCTTCGAGGAAGGCCCCGAGCGCAACAAAGCCCTGGGTATCTGGGGAGCCATCGCCGGCTCCGGCGGAGCGGCCGGTGTGCTGCTCGGTGGAATCCTGACCCAGGAGCTGAACTGGTCGTGGATCTTCTTCATCAACGTGCCGGTCGGGCTCGCCGTGATCGCCGCGGCTCCGAAGTACCTGCGCGAGAGCAAGGTCGAGGGCGCCACCCGCTCGTTCGACCTGCTGGGCGCGATCCTGGCGACGGCGGGCATGTCGGTGCTGGTGTACGCGCTGGTGCAGACGGTCGACCACTCCTGGTCGGCGCCCCGCACGATCGGCCTGTTCATCGCCGCCTTCGTGCTGCTGGCCGGATTCATCGCCACCGAGCGCCGGGTGAAGGCGCCGCTGATGCCGCTGCAGATCTTCCGCAACCGGTCGCTGTCGGCGGCCAACGGGGTGGCGCTGATGCTGGGCGCATCGATCTTCTCGATGTTCTTCCTGTTGACGCTCTACATGCAGCAGGTGCTGGGCTACTCGCCGCTCAAGACGGGAATCGGCTACCTGCTGGTGTCGGGCATGATCATCGTCTCGGCCGGCGCGTCGCAGGCGCTGGTGACCAAGATCGGCGTGCGCACGGTGCTGGCCGTCGGCATGGGCCTGACGGCGCTCGGGCTGGTGTACTTCAGCCAGGTGTCGGTGGGCGGCTCGTACCTGATCGACCTCACGCCCGGGTTCATCCTGACCGGCGTCGGCCTCGGCTTCTCGTTCGTGCCGGTGTCGATCGCCGCCCTGGTCGGGGTCAAGCAGAACGAGGCCGGTATCGCCTCGGGCATCCTCAACACCTCGCAGCAGATCGGCGGGGCGCTGGGCACGGCGATCCTGTCCACGGTCGCATTCACCGCGGCGTTCGACTACGTCAAGGACCACGCCACCGTGAACCTCGGCGGCGGAGTCCCGCTGCTGCTGCAGGCGCAGGCGTCGGTGCACGGGTACTCGATCGCGTTCCTGGTGGGCGCGTTGATCTCGGCCATCGGGTTCGTGCTGACGCTGGCGTTCATCCCACGCGGGGATGCGCCGGAGTACGCGCTGACCGAGGGTGAGGCTGGCGCGAGCCGGTCTCCGCGTGATCGAACCGTTCGGGTTTCACCTACCGATCCGGATCGCCTTCGGCGACGGGTCGGTAGGTGGCCTGGCGGAGGTGCTGGAAGAGCTCGGCTCGACCAACGCGCTGGCGGTGGTGGAGGAGCCGGTGGCCGCGATCGAGGCGGTCGCGCAGGCGGTGAGCGTGTGCGGCGGACATGTACCTCAAGCCGCCCGGGGAACCGACCTTCGAGATGATCGCCGGCCTGACGGCGCGGATGCATGAGCACCGCCCCGACGCGCTGGTTGCGATCGGCGGCGGCTCGACCATGGACATGGCCAAGGCCGCCCGGCTGGAGTTCGGGCAGGGCGAGCCGTTCGAACGGTTCACCCGCTTCGAGGTGGCGGTGACCGAGCCGGCGCTGCCGCTGGTGACGGTGCCGACCACGTCGGGCACCGGCTCAGAGGTTTCGGGCGGTGCGGTGGTGACCGTGGGCACCCGCAAGCGCGGCGCCGCCCACCCGTTGATGCGCGCGCAGCACGCGCTGGTGGATCCGCTGCTGACGCTCGACCTGCCGCACCGCGCCCACCCGCGACTGCGGCGTGGACGCTCTCGCTCAGGCCATCGGCGGGGTGATCGTGCGCAACGGGAACCCCGGTTCGGTCGCACTGGGACTGGAGGCGTGCCGGTATCTGGCCGACGGGCTGCCGGCCGCGGTGGCCGACGGCCACGACCGGGCGGCACGCGCCCAGACCAGCCTCGGCAGCCTGATGGCGGGACTGTCGATGAACCTCTCCGACTGCGGGCGCCGACCACGCCCTGGGACATGCGCTGGGAGGACTGGCTCACCTGCCCCACGGGCTCACGGTTGGCCTGTTCCTGGCGGAGGCGCTCGACACCAACCGGCGGGTGTGTGCGCCGCGGCTCGAGCGGGTGGCCGACGCCCTCGGCGAGCCGGCCGGCGGCAGCGGCAGACGGCGCGCGAGCCGTCAGCGCGGTGCGGCGGATCCTGGCCGAGGTCGAGTTTCCGACGTGTGGCTCGCTCGAGCTTGGACCGCGGGTTGATCGACGCGATGGTGCCGGCTGCGCTGGACGACTACTGCCTCAGTGTCGATCCGCTGGACTGGAACGAGGCGGATGTGAAAGCCGCGTACGATGCGGCATGGGCGTTGACCAAACGATGAGCACTCCAGGCTTACGATTTCACGATCTGCGACGTCTTCACTGACAAGCCGCTGCAGGGCAATCAGCTGGCCGTGTTCGGCGACGGCGCCTCGGTGCCCGACGAGCTGCAGCAGCCGCTCGCGCGCGAGATCAACTTCTCCGAGACGGTGTTCGTGTATCCGCCCGACGATCCCGCGAACACCGCCCGCATCCGCATCTACGTTCCCACCGCCGAGATCCCGTTCGCCGGCCACCCAGTGATCGGAACGGCGATCGTGCTGGCCAGCCGAGCGCGGCCTCGACCGGCTAGTGCTGGAGACGGGCGTGGGGCCGATCGAGATCTCGGTGGACGGCAGCTACGCCACCATGCTCCAGCCGATCCCCACCGTCGCGCCGTTCCCACACGCCGAGGAGCTGCTCGCGCGTTCTCGGGCTGGAGCGCTCCGAGCTCCCGGTCGAGGTGTACGACAACGGCATGGCGCACATCTACGTGGTGCTGGATTCACCCGAGGCGGTGGCGGCACTCGACCCGGACGTGGCCGGCCTCGCTCGGCTGCAGACCTCGACCGGGAACGAGGGCTCGGGGTTCAACTGCTTCGCCGGATCGGGCACGCAGTGGAAGACGCGCATGTTCGCCCCCGCCCAGATCTCGGGCGAAGACCCCGCCACCGGATCGGCCGCCGGCCCGCTGGCGTGCCACGCGGTGCGACACGGCCTGGTCGATCTGGGCACCGAGATCACGATCTCCCAGGGCGCCGAGATCGGCCGCCCCAGCACGCTCTACGCCCGCGTCAGCGGCGACTCACCCGACGCAATCACCGAGGTAGCAGTCAAAGGCAGCGCCGTAATCGTCGGCAACGGCAGCTTCATCCTCCCCAGGTGAATAACGGTGCCTGGCACCGTTATTCACCACCGACGCCCCGCCATGAATAATTGGTGCCTGGCACCAATTATTCACCACCCGCGTCAATCACGACTGGCGCCCTGAGGCGCAGGCCGTTGGGGCTGTGGCAAGGATCGAGCGGTGGGCGGAGCGGAGGCGTGGCAAAGCCACGTTGAGCACCGCACCACCGCGTGGGACGCCGCCACCGGCCCAACGGGCCAGCCTCAGAGGTGGTGGGTGTACTCGTTGAACTCCCAGTCAGTGGTGTAGGCGTTGGCGCGGGCCAGTTCGGCGCCCTTGATCTCGAGGAAGACGCGCACCAGCTCCTCGCCCATGGCGTCGTTCAGGTAGGCGTCCTCCGCCAGGTGGGCGATGGCGGCGTCGAACGAGCGCGGCAGCGGCGCGCAGTTCTCGACCTCGGGCTGCTCGTAGATCAGGCCCTCCAGCGCCGCGGGCGGCGTGAGCTTGCGCTCGATCCCGTCCAGCCCCGCCATCAACACCGCCGCGGTCGCCAGATACACGTTGGCTGAGCCGTCGGCGACGCGTACCTCGAGCCGGGTCGCAGCACCCCGCTCACGCGGCACGCGCACCATGCACAGGCGGTTGTCATGGCCCCAGCTCACCAGGGTCGGCACCTGCGCCATCTCGGTGATCCGGCGATAGGCGTTGGTGGTCGGGTTGAGGAACGCCATCAGCGACTGGCCGTGCTCGAGCACCCCCGCCAGAAACTGCAGGGCCAACTCGGACAGCCCATCAGGCCCGCTCTCGTCGGCCAGCAGATTGGCACCGTCGGCATCCACCAACGAGAAGTGCAGGTGGAAGCCGGAGCCCTCGTCGTCGTTCCACGGCTTGCCGATGAACGTCGCCAGCAGGCCCTCCGCAGCCGCCATCTCCTTCACCATCGTCTTGAACATGAACGCGCGATCGGCCGCATCCAGTGCGTCGCTGTGGGTCAGGTTGATCTCGAACTGCGACCGGCCGAACTCGTGGTTGGCGGCAAACGCACCCAGGTCGAGCTCGACGGCGGCGTGCAGCATCCGCCGCAGAATCCCTCGCGGATCGGCGACCGCGCCGACGGTGTACACGTGGCTGGGGTTGTCGACGTAGCGACGGTAGCCCTGCGGCGCCGAGGCGTCCGGCTCGCACAGGTAGAACTCGAGCTCTGGGCCCATCACCGGCGACAAGCCGCGCTCGACGAACCGCGACACCGCCAGCTTCAGCGCGGCCCGCGAATCGACACCGTAGGGCGAGCCGTCCATCCGCTCGAGGTCGCCGAGCATCCACGCCACCTCGGGATCCCACGGCAGCCGCGCCAGACGTCGACTCCACCGGGCGGGCGACGATGTCCTGAAACCCGTGCTCGAACCCCGAGATCACGTTGTGCTGCAGATCGACGGTCATGATCGCCTCGCAATGCGGCGCGCCGTCGTGCATCAGATGCTTGAAATATCCGGCCGGAAACTCCTTGCCGCGGGCGATCCCGTGCAGATCCGGATAGGCCAGGCGCACCGTCGTGACGCCCTGGTCCATCAAGAGCTGCAGTGATGAATCGGTCATGTAGCCGTCCTTCCTCTCATTCCAGAATCACCCGCACCGGCATCGACTTGAATGCATTCGTGAAGTTCGACTCCAGCCGCCGCGGCGGCGCGGTCGGTTCGACCGAGGCGATTCGCGGCAGCAGCTCCTCGAACATCACCCGGGTCTCGAGCACCGCCAGGTGCGCCCCCAGGCAGAAGTGCGGCCCGCCCCGCCCGAACGTGACGTGCCGATTGGGCTTGCGGGTGATGTCGAACGTGTAGGGATGCTCGAACTGACGCTCGTCGTAGTTGCCCGAGATCAGCCACACCACCACCTTGTCGCCGGCCTTGATCGAAACGCCGTTGAGCTCGGTGTCGACGGTGGCGGTGCGGCGAAAGTGGATCACCGGCGACGACCAGCGCATGATCTCCTCGACCGCCGTCTTCATCACCTCGGGGTCGGTTCGCATCCGCTGCATCGCCTCGGGATGCTCCATCAGCACCTGCAACCCGTGGGCGATCGACTGGCGGGTGGTCTCGTTCCCGGCCACCACCAGCAGCAGGAACATCGTGTCGAACTCCTGCTCGGTCAGCCGCCGGCCCTCGTCGTCCTCCCACGTGACGAGCTTCGAAACCAGGTCGTCGCGGGGATCCTCCCGCCGCTGAGCCGCCAATTCATGGCCGTAGTCGAACAGCTCCTTCGCATACGGGCTGCGGAACGGCAACAGCCGATACTGGTCGCTCTCCGGACTGCCCGGATGAAGACCACCCGAGTCGGGATCGGTATTTCCGATCATGCGATCGCCCAGATCGATCATGCGCTCGTCGTCCTCCAGCGGCACTCCCAGAATCCGGCACAGCACCTGAATCGGCAGCTGCTTGGCCACCTCTTCGACGAAGTCGAACTCGCCCTTGGGCAGCGCCTCGTCCAAAATCGCGCGGGTCAGCTCGCGCAGCAGCTCCTCATACGCTGCGACCGCCCGAGGCGTGAACCCCTTGTTCACGATCGCGCGCAGGCTCGAGTGCTCCGGCGGATCGGCGTCGAGCATCGACTTGCGCGCCTTGACCTGATCGTCGTCGAGATCCTCCAGCGCGGTACCGCCGGTCTCGGACGAGTATGTCCGCCAGTCCTTGAGCACCGTGACGATGTCGTCGTAACGGGTCACCGCCCAGAAGCCGTCGCCGTACTCCCAGTCGTACCACAGCACCGGCGCCTCATCGCGCATGCGGGCAAACAGCTCGTGTGGCACCCGCTCGGCGAAGGCGTCGTTATCGAGATGCACCTCGGCCGGAGTGATGCTCACCCCGTCGTCCCCTGCGAGATCTGCAGCGTCTTGAGATCCGAGTAGAAGTCGAGCGCATGATCGCCGCCCTCGCGGCCGATCCCGGAGATGCCGGTGCCGCCGAAGGGCGCGGTCAGGTCGCGCACCAGGAAGGTGTTGACCCACACGGTGCCCGCCCGCACCGCCCGTCCGACCCGCTCGGCTCGCTCTCTGGTGCCGGTGTAGATGATCGCCGACAGGCCGTATGCGGTGGAGTTGGCAAGCGCCACCGCGTCATCCTCGTCGCGGAAGGTCTGGTACGTCAAGACCGGTCCGAACACCTCGCGCTGGACGATCTCGGAATCGTTCGATTTCGGCTCGATCAGGGTCGGCTCATACCACAGCCCGCCCAGGTCGGAGCGCTTGCCGCCGCGGACGATGCGGTCGCCGTTTGCCCGCGCCCGCTCCACGAATCCCTCCACCCGAGCCAGATGGTCGGGATGAATCAGGGGCGAGATGGTGGTGGTGTCATCGCGCGGGATCGCCCAGCACCTGGGCGTCCACCCCGGCATGGAACCGCTGCAGGAACTCGTCTGCGATCGACTCCTGCACCAGCAGGCGAGTGCCCGCCAGACACACCTGGCCGGCGTCGTCGTACTGGCCCGCAGCCTTGGCGGCGGCAGCCTCGATGTCGGCGTCGGCGAACACGATCAGCGGCCCCTTGCCGCCCAGCTCGGCCGTGAACGGCACGATGTTGGCCGCCGCGGAGGCGCCGATCGAACGCCCCGTCTCGGGTGAGCCGGTGAAGCTGATCCGGCGCAGTCCCGGGTTTGCCACAAGCGCCGCTCCGGCCTCCTCGCCGATCCCCTGGACGACGTTGAAGACGCCGGGCGGGAATCCTGCCTCGACGGTCAGCTCGGCCAGGATCGAGCAGGACAGCGGCGCCCATTCGGGCGGCTTCAGGATCACCGTCGAGCCGGCCGCCAGCGCCGGCGCGGTCTTCCAGGTCGACAGCATGAAGGGCGCGTTCCAGGGTGTGATCACCGCGGCCGGCCCCGACGGCATCCGGATCACCCGGTTGTCGGTCGATCCCGACGACCACACCCGCTCGGTGTAGCCCTCGGCCAGGTCGGCGTAGCTTCGGAAGTTGCGGGCGCCGCGGCCGATCACCCGCGCTTGGAGAGAGCGCTGCAGCATGGCCATGTCGAGGCACTCGACCGCGGCGATCCGGTCGATCGAGGCGTCGATCAGGTCGGCCAGGCGACGGAGATAGGGGGCGCGACCGCCGGGCCCGAGGGCCGCCCATTCGGGGAAGGCGCGCTGGGCCGCGGCGACTGCCAGATCGGCCTCGCGCTGCCCGCCGCGGGCGACCTCGGCCAGCACCGACTGGTCGATCGGCGAGATGTCGGTGAAGGTCGACTCGGACGCCACCCGCCGGTTCCCGATCAGGTGGTCGGGCGAGACCTCGATACCGGCGCCCACGGTGCTCATGACTCGACCGTCTCCAGGTCGTCCACGGTGTAGGCGAACTGGAAGCGAAAGCCCTTGCCGACCCGCACCGGCGCCAGCGCGGTGTGCTCGTCGCCGGGAGACGGCATCAGCCCCAGCGTCGCCGAGCCCTCGTAGATGGTCGAGATCGATCGGTCGCGGCTGCGCGCGCGCACCAGCTCGTCCACCGCCGGATCGTCATGGCGACCGGCTGCCAGCCGCGGGAAGTGGCGGTGGTTGATCAGCGGCGGATCGTTGTGAGTCGGGCCCGCCTCGGCCACCCGCTCAGGCGTCACGGTGCCCTCGGCGATGCGGCGATCACCGGCCTGCACGGTGCCGGCAAAGGTGCGGCCCTCGGCCTTGCAGTCGAGTCCGAAGCTCCGAGTCATCTGAATCGAGGCGAGCTTCTTGGGGAAGCCCTGGATCCAGCCGCGCACCAGGGCGAAGTCGCGATCGACCCAGATGTACGGGCAGCTCGTGACCAGCTCGTCACCGAGCATCGCATTGACGACGATGAAGAACTCCTTGTACTGGCTGCGGATCGGGTCGAGCAGCTCCCCGCCCCCATCTGAACACGACTGCCAGTCAACGAACAGCGCCGCCGCCCGGCCCGGATCATCGGCGTACGGCTCGAGTCCCGGCGGGAGCACGGCCGCCACCGCGTCGGGGTCGGCCCAGTACTCGACCACCAGGAAGTCGCCGACGTAGTGCCACGGCGGCGCCGGCACCAGCGACGCGCGGCCGCCGGGCGAGAGCGGCAGCGAGTAGCCGTGGATCACCGGGTCTCTCCCAGGAACTGCTCCACCAACGACTCGGGAAAGGCCTTGTCGGCCAGCTTGTAGGCAAGCGCGGTCATCCGCCACGAGTCTGACAGGTAGAAGCGCTCGTACAGCTCACCACGGCCGCCCAGGTCGGAGCCGATGTAGTCCCACGCCAGCCGAAACAGCTGGATGCGGCGCTCGGCGTCGGCCCCGGCCGACTGGTAGTAGCGGTCGATCTCGTCGCGCAGCGGCCCGTCCAGGTCGGCCCGCGAGGGGGTTGCCATGAAACCACCGCCGCCGATCAGCTGCAGCAGCTCGTTGATGCTGGGGAGCCACCGCGGCATCTCACCGCGCAGCGCCAGGAACGGTCGATCGTCGGGATACCACACCCCGCCCTCGTCCAGGAACGAGCCGGCCTCCGCCGACACCAACCCGGATCGGGTCAGCTCGACCATGTTGGAGATCCGCCCGAGCTTCTCCTGGATGTGGTCGAAGCGCACCACCCCGGTGGTGTTGGCCAGCATGTGGCCGAGCCCGAAGGCGAACGACAGCTTGACGTAGGCGCGGGTGAAGGCCTGATGCATGATGTGGCCGCGCCAGCCGGTGTCTGAGATCACCTCGGAGTAGCCGACCGTATCGCCGTCCAGGAACACCCGATCCTTGGGCACCTCGACGTCGTCGAAGATCGCCACCGCATCCATCTCGTCGAAGCGGGAGGAGAGCGGATAGTCGAACGGATCGCGCTGCTTGGAGTAGGAGTCGCGGCAGATGAACTTGAGACCCGGCGTGCCCATCGGGATCGCAAACGAGAGCGCGTAGCGGCCGTCCTGGGGGCGGATGTCCGAGCCCGGGTAGATGGTCAGCTCGTCGGCGTACGGCGCCAGCGTCGCCAGCATGCGGGCGCCGCGCACGGTGATGTGGTTCTCGGTCTCGCCGATCTTGTGCAGCGCCACCTCGCCGGCGGCCTGCTCGGCCTCGGGCTTGGTGCGGTCGACCTGCGGGTTCATGATCGAGTGGGTGGTGGACAGGTCGCGATCGCGCATCTCCCGCTGGTAGGCCACGATATTGGCAGCGCCCTGCTCATTGTCCCGCCGCGCCCACACCTCAGATCTCCCTGCAAAACAGGCGAATGTGACATTGAGGTAGTCGGGCGTGCGGCCCATCATGCCGGCGGTCACCGACGCGGTCAGCTCGATCGCCCGCCGGCGCCGCTCGAGATCCTCGCGCGAGCGCGGAATCAGGTGGGTGACGTTCACCAGCCGGCCGTCATCGGGTGACGGTGCCAGCATCTCGTCGGCGTGCTCGTGCTGCAGGTCGTACACACGCGCGAGCGAGCGAGCGGCCGCCTCCAGCTCGGGATGCTCGAGTGGGTGGGTGATCTTCTCGCCGTTCAGCCAGATCTCGCGGGAGTCGCCGCGCAGGCCGTCCAGAAACTGCTGCCCGGTGCGGGCAGCCACCGCCGGCTGGGTCGTCGCCATCAGGGCGTCACCTCCAACGGGGGAAGCTTCTCCCCCAGCATCTCGAGGCTGTCTCGCTCATAGCGAATCGCCTCTGGGTCAAACCGGAAATACGAGCGCGGCGGAAGCGGCCCCCAGGTATTGGACGAGTGCCGGTCGTCGGGCCAGTCGCGCGGCTCGTGCTCGGGCTCGAGCTGCTCCATGTCGCAGTAGAGCTCGACGAACATCGGCTCCTCGGTGATCCGCACGTATCCGCAGATGTTCTGGGCGATGCCGTGCCGCACCGGCCCCCAGCCCAGCCAGCGGCCGTGCTGTCCGAGGTGGTCGAAGGCCACCCGCAGCATGCTCCAGTCGACCATGTCGAAGGCCAGGTGGTGCAGGTGGGCGTAGCCCTTGTTCGACGAACGCCACCGCGTGATGCTCGGAGTTGACATGAAACCAGGCACCGTCGGTGCCCAGGCGATCGGACAGGCCCATGCCCAGAACGTCGGTGTAGAAGGCGGTCTGGGCGGGCAGGTCGGCCGTCAGGAAGTTGACGTGGCCGAGCTTGCGCGGCCGAAATCCCGGCAGAGTGGTGGTCGAGCGGGCGATGTCGGGGCGACGGTCGTGCTCCTCGCGGTAGGGCATCAGCTCGATCCGGTTTCCCTCCACGTCGGCCAGCCAGATCAGATCCGGCTCGCGCTGAAACTCCACCCCGGCAGC
This sequence comes from uncultured Actinomycetes bacterium, assembly GCA_963729195.1. Lineage (GTDB taxonomy): Bacteria > Actinomycetota > Thermoleophilia > Gaiellales > JAICJC01 > CAVPTL01. Next base: position 70,344 of record CAVSNF010000031.1, on the reverse strand, counting down.
CCCGAAATGAGCGGCCGCCTGATCCAGCGTCACGCTGCGCCGGAGCTCGAACCCGGTGTGGTCGTGCCCCGGCTCGCCGGCCACCAACTCCAGGCAGTACGGCTCATACCCGCAGCGCAGAAGCGCACGATCGGGGTTTCGTTCGGTCACGCGTCAGCCCGAACTGCACGCTCCAGCGGGCGGCCGCCTCGTCCACGTCGGCGACTCGCAGGCACACGTGGTCGATGCGGCGGATGGCGATCATGTGCCCGCCACGCGCTCGGCTTCGTCCTCGGGCATGGCCAGCGCCACGTGCAGGGTGTTGGCCGAGACCTCGGGCTGATCGCCGGGCCCCGACAGGTCGACCTGCCACTCCTCCACCGTGTTGGTCAGCCGACCGAGCCCGGAGACCTCGACCTCGACCACGTCGCCCGGCTCCATCGGCCGGGAGTTGGCGGGGGTGCCCGACAGCACGATGTCGCCCGGCTCGAGGGTGATCAGCCGGCACAGGTCTGCGAGCAGATAGGAGATCGGCCAGATCAGGTCGGCGGCAGACCCCTCCTGGACGACCTCGCCGTTGAGCAGCGTTCGCAGGGTGAAGTCGGTCGGGTCGAACTCAGACGCCGGAACCACCGCCGGGCCGATCGGGCAGAACCCGTCCTGGCCCTTGACCCGCAGCATCGATCCGCGATCGGCATGGCGGAAGTCGTGCAGACCGACGTCGTTGCAGGGCGCATAGCCGGCGACGTAGTCGAGCACCTGCTGCTCGGGGACTCCGTGCATCGGCCTGCCGATCACCACCGCAACCTCACCCTCGTAGTTCAAGAACCGGCAGCCGGACGGCCGCCGCAGCACGCCGCCGTGGCCGTTGAGCGTTGTCGGCGGCTTCATGAAATACGACGGGTAGGGCGGCACCTGGGCGGCGTACTCCTCCACCCGGCTACGGTAGGTGAGATGCGTGGCGATGATCTTGGTCGGCTCGACCGGCGCCAGGAACCGCGCGGTGGCGGCCTCCAGGCTCCCGCCGGCGTCGAGCGAAATCTGCCCAGCATCAAGGTGGCCCCACATCGGGGCGCCGTCGACCTGCACACAAACGCGGCCCCTCGACACGATTGGATACAGTATGCGATCCGTGCCGGGAGGTCAAGGAGGGAGCGACATGGACCCTGACCAACGGCATGAGCGCGGTCTCGCCAGGCTGGCGGAGCTGGGCGATCACCCCGGCGGAGACGCATTTCTCGAGCGAATGGGCAGCCCCATGGCCGATTGGCTGGTGGATTGGACGTTCGGCGAGGTGCACACCCGCCCGGAATTGAGCGCCCGCGACCGCGAATTGATCATCGTGGCCTGCCTCACCACGCTGGGCGGGTGTGAGCCCCAGGTGGCCGCGCACATCCAAGCCCTGAGGGCGATTGACGTGCCTTTCAGTGAGATCGAAGAGACGATCCTCCAGACAACCCCGTATGCTGGCGTTCCGCGCGCGATAAATGCGCTCAAAGTTTTGAGGACGGAGGAAGGTCGATGAAGGCAGTGAGGTATCGAGTCGGGGCCGAAGGTGCGCCCCGCATCGGGCGGTTGGAGTCCGACACCGTGGTTGACGCCGGCGGAAGCGACGTGCGCGGCTTCATCCCCTCGGTCGAGAACTGGGGCGCGCTCGAGTCGGCCGCGGGCGAGGCGTTTCCGCTCAGCGACGTGACGTTGCTGCACCCCACCGTCCCCGAGAAGATCCTGGGAGTCGGACTGAACTACCGCGACCACGCGGAGGAGTCCGGTCTCGAGATCCCCGAGATGCCGGTGCTCTTCGCCAAGTACACCTCGGCCCTGATCGGCCCGGGGGCCGCGATCGTGATTCCCCGCGAGGAGACGCGGCCCGACTGGGAGGGCGAGGTGGCGGTCGTGATCGGCCGGCGCACCTACCGCGCCGACGAGCTGGCCGCCCGCGACGCGGTCGGCGGCATCTCGATCATGAACGACGTGTCGGGTCGACGGGCCCAGCTGGAGACGCCGCTGCGCCAGTTCACGCTCGGCAAGAGCTTCGACACGTTTGGGCCGTTCGGGCCGTGTGTGGCCTCCGCCGATGGCTTCGAGTTCGATGACATCGACATCTCAACCACCCTGGACGGCGAGACGGTGCAGAGCTCCAACACCAAGAATCTGATCTTCTCGGTGGTCGAACTGATCCAGTATCTGTCGCAGGGGATGACGCTCGAACCGGGCGACGTGATCTCGACCGGCACGCCTGCCGGCGTGGGCGATTCGCGCACTCCCCCGCGCTATCTGCGCGACGGCGAGGTGGTCAGCGTCACGGTCTCGGGCGTCGGCACGCTCACCAACCCGGTCGAGTTCGAGCGCTAGCAACAGGCTCCGCCCGGTCGGCGCTCTTGACGTCGATCGCCAAACTGAATACTGTATCCACTCTTCTACACGCCGATCGGCGTGCACATCTTCATCGGTGAGAAGGGAGTGGCGACATGGCCAGTGAGGCACCCGCCCCTGACGCACAGTTGGGCGAAAAAAACCTGTCTACCGTCCACGCCGTGGCCCAGGCGCTCGCGATCGGCCCGATGTTCTCGGTCGCGCTGGTGCTGGGGGCGGTCTCCAGCCCGGTCAACGGGGCCGGAGTCAACACCGCACTGGCGGTGCTGTTGGCCGGCCTCGGCGTGCTCGCAATCGGGTACGCGCTTTCGATTCATGCCCGGCGGTATGCGGGCGCCGGCGCGGTGTACGAGTACCTGACCCACGGCACGCACCCCTACGTGGGCATCATCGCCGCAGGCATCTTCTTCCTGGGCACGCTGTTCCTCGGTGGCGGCGGCATCTACGTCGGCGAAGGCGTGCTGCTCAACAGCTTCTGGGCGACCCACATCGGCGACGCGTCCAACGCACCCGCGTGGTGGGTGTTCGGCGCGATCGTGGTGGTACTGGTGCTGGTGCTGAACTACCTGGGTGTGCGACTGGCGATCCGCGCAATGTTGGCGTTTGCCGCGGTGTCGTTCATCCCGATGATCATCCTGGCCTTCGCGATCATCTTCCAAGGTGGTGCCGACGGCAACACGCTTTCGGTGTTCAACCCGGGCGAGACGTCGCTTCTGGGAGTTACCGGCGGCGGCGTGCTGGGCGGCATCCTGCTCGGCATCCTGCTGTTCGTCGGATTCGAGGCTGCGGCGTCCCTCGGTGAGGAATCGAGCGACCCGCACAAGTCGATCCCTCGTGCGGTGCTCGGATCGATCGCCGCCTCGTCGGTGTTCTTCGTGTTCATGGCCTACGCCATGACCATCGGCTACGGCAAGGTCGCCGTCGCCAAGGGCGACTGGGCGGCCGCCGGCCCGACGGCGCTGGATGCGATGGCCAAGGAGTACGTGGGCTCGTGGCTGGGCACGCTGATCGATCTGGTCGTGATTCTGGATGCGACCGCGCTGGCCCTGGCAATCTGTGTGGCGCTGGGCCGCGGATACTTCGCCCTCGGGCGTGACGGCCTGCTGCCCAAGGTGTTCGCCAAGACCTCTCGGCACAACACTCCTTGGGTCGGGAACCTGGTGATCCTGGTCGGCTGCGCGTTCCTGCTGATCGTCACCGCCGGCAGCACGATGGACAAGTTCGTGCCGATCTTCGGCTCCAAGCAGTTCTCGACGTTCATCGTGTCGGCCACCGCCGGCTCGTTCGCGATCGAGATCGTGTACCTGCTGCTCGCCATCGGCGGGCTGGTTCTGCTGCGAAAGTTCGGCGGCACATGGTGGCAGTACCTGATCGTGCTGGTGGCCGTCGCCACACCGCTGTTGGGCTTCTACGGCGCGCTCAAGCCCGCTCCCCACACCGGAGACAACCCCAACTGGCTGGCGCTCTACTGGGCGCTGGCGGTGGTCGTGATCGCGCTGGTGTGGTTCGCGGTGGTGAAGCTGGTGCGACCGGACAACGTCAAGAACGCAGCCCAGCACGCCGCCGAGCACCATGGCGTGGCGCCGCTGGACGAGAACCTCGACTTCACCCCGGCCCCGCCGGACACCGCAATCTGACTGCTCGGGCGCCCGGACTCGGCGTCACGCCGGGTCCGGGTGCTCCAGCGGTGGGTGGCGCTGCAGATGGGTGCGGGTGAGCTGCTCTGCCAGGTCGGCGTCGCCGCCGGTGATCGCCTCGAGGATGTGCTCGTGCTCGCCGGCCCACGCTTCGACGCCGTCCGACTCGCTGGCCTGAGCGGCGTAGATCGCGAAGCTGATACGCGGTGACCCACAGCAGCTCGGCAAAGTGGGTCGAGGTGATCGTTGCCCGATGCCGCTACCAGCGCCAGATGAAACTCGCGGTTTGAGTCGAGCGCATCGGCGGGGTGGAGCGCCGCGCGCTGCTCGGCGATGGCCGCGGCCATCCGCTCCAGCTCCCCCGCGTCACGCCGCTCTGCCGCCAGCCGGGCGGCGAATGGCTCGATCGCGAGCCGCGCCACCCAGGCCGCATTCATGTCGTTGAAGTCCACCCCGCTGACGGTGGCGCCGTGGTTGGGCTGGAGCGTGACCAGGCCCTCGCCGGCCAGCCGCCGCAGGGCCTCCCGCAGCGGGGTGCGGGACACGCCGAGCTCGGCCGCGATCGTCTCCTGCGGCAGCCGCGATCCGCGCGGCAGCGCTCCGGTCAGGATCTGCTCACGCAGTACCGCGTGAACCTGATCGACCACACTTGCGATTTGAATCTGTCGAACCGGCTGTTGGATGATGGATACATTACGCAATCGCCGGTCGGCGATCAACCGCCGCGATTACACCTCGCGCAGTGGCGAGAGCATCCGTTCCACGCCGCGCTTCTCCAGGCCGCGGGCGACGATCAGCCGCTGGATCTCGGAGGTGCCCTCCCAGATCCGATCGACTCGCAGCTCACGCAGAAACCGCTCGGCGGTGGTGGTGCGCATGTAGCCGCGGCCGCCGAAGGTCTGGACTGCCCGATCGGCGCAGCGGTATGCGGCCTCGGAGGCAAACAGCTTGGCCATGGCGGCGCGGCCGTGGATCAGCTTGGGGTCGGCGCCGTCATCGACCATCTGGGCGACCTGATAGGTCAGCAGCCGGGCGGCGGCACAGTCGGCGGCGGAGTCGGCCAGCGGGAAGCTGACGCCCTGGAAGTCGTAGATGCGCTCGCCGAACTGCTCGCGCTCGATCGCCCAGTCGACCGACTCGGCCAGCAGCCGCCGCATCGCGCCCACGCAGCGGGCGGCGATGTGGATGCGCTCCTCGACGAACCACTCGTTCTGCAGCTCGTCGCCGCGGCCGATCGCGTCGGGGCCACCCAGCACCGCGTCCTCGGCGACCTCGACGTCGTAGCGGACGGTGGGATGGCCGTGGGGGTAGTTGTGGGTGAACGGCGGGTCGTCCACGATCTCGATGCCGGGCCGGTCGCGATCCACCAGGAACAGCGTGGGCAGCCGCCTGTCGCCGTCGATCACGTTGGTCATGACGATGTCGAAGTCGCACACGTCCCCGGAGGTGACGAACCACTTCTCGCCGCGGATGCGCCAGCCGTTGGCGGTGCGCTCGGCGGTGGTGCTGATGCCGCCGGGGTCGGAGCCCGAGCCGCCCTCGGTGACCGCGTAGGCGTCGGCGCGCTCGCCGCGCAGCGTCGGCAGCAGGTAGCGCTCGATCTGCTCCGGGGTGCCGCGCGAGAGCACGTTGTAGCCGCCGCCGATCACCCACCAGATGCCGTTGGTGTTGCGGCCCAGCTCCTCCTGCACGAGCACCTGCTCGAACGCGTTCCAGCCCTGGCCGCCGTGCTCGGTGCTGTGATTGCCGCCGGTCAGGCGGGCCTCACGGGCGCGATCCTGGATGCCCTTGACGATGGCCGGGTCGAGCGGGCCGTGGTTCAGCTCGGCCGCGACCTCGTGCGGGATGCACTCCTCGTCCACGAACCTGGCCGCGCGATCACGCAGCTCCCGCTGGCTATCAGTGAGCTCGAAGTCCATGGCCGGCGAACGCTAGCCGAGCAGCATGAATAATTGGTGCCAGGCACCATTATTCACGGCGAATAACGGTGCCTGGCACCGTTATTCACCTCTGGCGCGGCTGACGGCGGTGAGCCAGGTGTCGTGGAGGGCGTCGGCGTGGTCGCGGTGCATGGTGGGCTCGAAGCGCTCGCCTGACCTGTGCAGGGCCGCCACCTCGGCGGCCGAGTTCCACACACCTGCGCCCATCCCGGCCAGGGCGGCAGCGCCGATGCCGGTCATCTCGGGCTCGGCCGAGACCTCCACCGGTGCTCCCACCAGATCGGCCTGCAGCTGCATCAGGAAGCGGTTGGCGACCGCGCCGCCGTCGGCGCGAATCACGCTCGGCGGTCGGCCGCCGGCATCGATCACGTCGCGCACCTGGTGGGCGATCGCCTCCAACCCGGCCCGCACCAGGTGGGCTCTGGTGGTACCGCGGGTGATGCCCGAGATCATGCCCCTCGCCTCGGCGTCCCACCACGGCGATCCCAGTCCGGTGAGCGCGGGCACGAAGGCCACGCCGTCGGTGGAGTCGACCGAACGGGCGAGCGCCTCTGACTCGGCCGCCGAGTCGATCACACCGAGCCCGTCGCGCAGCCATTGCATCGCCGCCCCGGCCACGAACACCGCGCCCTCCAGCGCGAACGCGTCTGGCTGAGCCGCGGTGGTGCGCAGCAGCCCGAAGGGCGGCGGCGCGCAGTCATCCCCGGTGTGGGTGAGCACGAACGCGCCGGTGCCGTAGGTGGCCTTGCACTGCCCCGCGACCACGCAGCCCTGCCCAAAAAGGGCGGCGTGCTGATCGCCCGCGATGCCGCAGATGGGAATCGTCGCGCCCAGCAGCTCGGCGTCCCCGACGTGCCCCGCAGACGGCACGATCCTCGGCAGGATGCCCGGGTCGACGCCGAAGAGGTCGAGCAGAACGGGATCCCAGTCACCAGACCGCAACGAGTACAGCAGCGTGCGCGAGGCGTTGGTGCGATCGACGGCGTGCACCCCGCCGCGGGTCAGATTCCACACCAGCCAGCTATCGATCGTGCCGAACGCGAGATCCGGCGAGGCGATGCGATCGAGCAGCCAGCGCAGCTTCGACGCCGAGAAGTACGGGTCGGGCACCAACCCGGTGCGCTCGCGAATCAGCTCTGCGGGAAGCGCGGCGCAGGCCGCGGCCGTGCGCCGATCCTGCCACACGATGGCGGGATGCAGCGGCCGGCCCGTGATCCGATCCCACACCACCGTCGTCTCCCGCTGGTTGGTGATGCCGATCGCCCGCAGGTCGCGCGCGTCTCGCCCGGCATCGGCCAGGGCGGCCTCGGCGGTGGCCAGCACCGCCTGCCAGATCTCGGCTGGATCATGCTCGACCCATCCGGGCTGGGGGAAGCTCTGGGCGAGCTCGCGATAGCCGCGACCGATCACCTCGAGCCGGTCGTCGACCACCAGGCAGGTGGTACCGGTCGTACCCTGATCGATCGACAGGATCACAGCGGCGACGGGGCCGGTTCGGGATCGACCTGCGAGTTGGGCACCGCCCACAGCAGCCACACGCCGGCGCCGACCAGCAGCGCCGCGCACAGCCCGTAGGCCGTGGCGTCACCGAGGGTGTCGGCGATCAGCCCGGCCACCGGCGATCCGAGCACGCTGGCCACTCCCCACGACATCATCGTGACTCCCGAGATGGTGGCGGTGCCGAGTCCGTACCGGCGAGCGGCGATCACCGCGATCGGCAGCGCCACGGTGTACACCACCGCGCTGGCAGGCCCGCGCGCGAGCACCATCAGGACCACCGATGCGGACGCCAGCGAGAACATCACCGGCACCAGCGTCACCGCCTGGCCCAGGCAGGCCCAGCCCGCAGCCCGCGACGACGACGCCCAGCCGCCGCGAGAAACGCCGGCGCTGACCACGATGAAGATCGCCGCCGCAACCGAGAACACCAACCCGATCGGCCCCGAAGAGAACCCGTCAGCGGCCAGCTCCAGCGGCGCGAGCAGATTCACCACACCGTCCACGAATCCCGACAACCAGCATCATCAGGACAGCGCCCGTGATCACCCGGCTGCGAGTCATCACCCCCACGGTTCGGCGTAGCGAAACGGTCTCGACCGCGTGGGGAATGCCCGCGGGAACGAAGCACAACCACACGGCGACCAGGGCGGCGAACACCGAGTAGCCGAGGAAGGCTGTTTCGATCGAGGAGCGCTCCGCCACATATCCCACCAGCACCGGCCCGGCCAGATTGCCCATGCCGGCGACCGCCACCGTGAACCCGAGCGTGGCCGCACGCGCCTTCTCGGTGCTCAGGTCGGACAGCCACGAGAGCCCCGCCGTCCAGACGAACGCGGATGCGACGCCGAACAGCATGCGCGCCGCCATCACCGTCTCGAATGAACCCGCCACCGCCTGCAGTACAGCCGAGATCGTCAGCAGGAACGCGGCCGCGATCGTCACCCGCCGGGCGCCGACGCGATCGGCCAGCACGCCGGCCGGGATCGCGCTGACCGTCACCGCAAGTGCCGAGGCCGACAAGCAGCGCCCCGGCCTGCACCTTGGAGAGGTCGAGCTGGTCCGCGTACAGCGGGATGATCGGAATGATCGCGAACAGAATGAACTCGACCATGAACAGGAGCACGAGAATGGCTGCGGCCGATCGACGCATCGCCGTGAGCGTACACGCGTACACTCCGGCGGTGACCGGGGTACCCACCGATGCCGGACTGAGCGTCCGAGACGGACACCTCTGGCTGGAAGCAGTGCGATCTGGTCGACATCGCAGAGCGCTTCTCGACGCCGCTGTACGTGATCTCCGAGGATCAGCTGATCCGCAACCTGGAGGCGATCGGGGCAGCGTTTCGGGCGGCTTGGCCGCACGGCGACGTGCGCGTGCTGCCCTCGATCAAGGCCAACCTCTCGCTGGCTGTGCGGAGGGTGCTGACGCGGGCCGGTGCCGGCTGCGACACCTTCGGGCCCGGTGAGCTGCACGCGGCGCTGAGCGCGGGTGTCCCGGCCGAGCTGATCTCGGTGAACGGCTCGACCAAGAGCGTCGCGGTGATCGAGCAGGCGGTGGCCGCCGGGGCGCGCATCACCCTGGACAGTGCACCGGAACTCGATCGCGTGGAAGCGGCCGCGGCCCGGCTGGGCACGCGCGCCCACGTGCGCCTGCGGCTGCGACCCGACTACGAGCAACTGACCGAGCGCTCGGACTTCTTCCCCGACGCCGATGTGCGGCTCGCAGCGCAGCGGTACAAGCCGGGCATCCCCACCGAGCAGGCGCTGGCGGTGGGAGCCGCCGCGATCGCCTCCGAGCACGTCGATCTGACCGGCCTGATGGCCCATCTCGGCCGTCACAGCGCGGATCTGGAGGTGTGGCGGGGAATGGCGGCGAGCTTCGCCGAGGTGATCGTGCGCGTCGTGCGCCGCGTGGGACGGGTGGCGGCCGCAGGAGATCGACGTCGGCGGCGGCTTCCCCGCCCCGCGTGATCCCACCTCGCCCACCGGCGCCGCGGCAGCGCCGATCGGCGACTACGCCACCGCGGTTGCCGGCACGCTCGCCGGCGAGCTGTCCGCACGCGGTCTCGATCCGGCCGGGATCGCTCTCGAGGTCGAGCCGGGCCGCTCGCTCCACGCCGACGCCGGCGTGCATCTGACCTCGGTGCGCGGGCTCAAGCGCCAGCGCGCGCCGGTGGCGTGGGCGTGGGTCGAGACCGACACCACCGAGATGTTCATGGCCGACCTCCTGATCGAGCACGCCCACTTCCGGCCGGTGGTCGCCTCCCGCGCCGACCAGCCCGCACGCGTGACTGCGGATATCGTGGGCATGTCGTGTGGTTTCGACGTGCTCGCGCAGCAGACCGAGCTCCCGGAGGTTGAGGTGAACGATGTGATCGCGTTTCTGGACACCGGCGCCTACCAGGACGCCTGTGCCAGCAACTTCAACGCCCTGCCGCGACCGGGCACCGTGCTGGTGCGAGGCGATCAGGCCGAGTGGATCAAGCGGCCCGAGACGGTGGCCGAGGTGTTCGCCCGCGACATCGTGCCCGAGCGCCTGCGATGAGCGTCACCATCACCTCCGGTGAGCTCGAGGCCACCTTCGTGCCCAAGCTGGCGATGGTGGGCGCGTCGCTGACACACCGGCGCGAGGAGCTGCTGGGCATGGGCAACGGCGTGGAGGGCTACCGCGATCGCGCCTCCACGTTCGGCATCCCGCTGCTGCACCCGTGGGCCAACCGGCTCGACATCCCGCTCAGTTCGCCGCTGCTGCACCCCGACCCCAACGGCATCCCGATCCACGGCGTGAACCCGTCGGCGCTGCCGTTCGACCTGCTCGAACAGTCGCCCGATCGGGTGGTCGCCGAGTACACCACGGAGCGTTCGCCCCAGGCGCTGGAGGTGTTCCCCCACCCACATCGGCTGGAGGTGGCCGCCGAAGTCACCGAATCGGAGCTGACCATCCACACCACGCTGCACGCTCTCGGCGATCCCGTGCCGGTCGCGTTCGGCTACCACCCCTATCTGTGCCCGCCGGGGGCCGATCGCAGCACATGGGAGATCACCGTGCCCGACATGCCTCAGCTTGTGCTGGACGATCGCATGCTTCCGACCGGCGGGAGCCATCCGGCACACATCGACGGCGGGCCGCTGGGTGGGCGCAGCTTCGACGACGCCTTCGGCCCGGTGGACGACGGGATCGCATTCAGCGTGGCCGGCGGCGGGCGGACGATCACCGTCACCTTCCTGGAGGGCTACCGCTACGCCCAGATCTACACGCCGCCGGGGGGACAGCTGATCTGCTTCGAGCCGATGACCGCCCCCACCAACGCACTCAAGACCGGCGACGGGCTCCAGACGCTGGCTCCGGGCGAATCACACACTCGCCGCGTTCCGGATCGCCGTTGGTGAATAAAAGGTGCCTGGCACCTTTTATTCAAGGGCGGCGACGGCGAAGTGGATCATCTCGCGAGAAGGTCGGGTAGGGCTGGATGGTGTCGGCCACGACCTCGATCGGCACCTCGGCGCGGATCGCGAGCGTGAGCTGGCCGAGCCACTCGCCCGCCTCCGGCCCGACCGCCACCGCCCCCACCAGCACCCGCCGCTGCGGATCGGCGAACACCTTCAGCAGTATCGGCCGCTTGGGCCGCTCGTAGGTCGAGAGCCGCGCGATCGACGTGCGCTCGCCCACCAGCATCCCCTCGCCGGTGGTGTCGCCCACTGAGGCCACCTGCGGATCGGTGAACGTGACCGCCGGGATGGCCGAGTAGTCCACCTGCGCCGGCCGTCCGGCGGCGTCCGCCGCGGCGGCGCGGGCCTGGTACTTGCCCACGTGGGTGAACATCGCGATCCCGGTGGCGTCCCCCGCCGCCCACACGTTCTCGGCCGCACGCATGCGGCTGTCGACCTCGATCCCGCGCTTGGAGATCGTCAGCCCAAGCTGCTCGAAGCCGAGATCGTGGACATTGGCTCGGCGACCGGTGGCGATCAAGAGCCGCTCGGCGGTGAGCGTTTCGCCGCCCGCCAGGTGCATCTGCACGCCCGGCTCGACCCGGTCGATCGACGCCCCCAGGCGCAGCTCGATGCCCTCCTCGATGAACGCATCGGTGAGCAGCTTCGCCGCGTCGGCGTGGTCGCGCGGGATCAGGCGGTCGGCCACGTCCACGATCGTGACCGCGCTTCCCATCCGCCGGAAGAACTGGGCCAGCTCACACCCGACCGGGCCGGCGCCGACCACGATCAGACTGTCCGGCACCACCTGGGTGGTGGTGGCCTCACGGTTCGTCCAGTAGTCGACGGTGTCGAGCCCGTCGATCGGAGGAATCGAGGGCAGCGATCCGGTCGCGATCATCAGGCGCTCATACGGCACCTCCCGGTCAGCCGACCGCGATCACACCCGGCCGCAGCACGCGCGCCTCGCCCCGGATCAGCGACACCCGCTTCTGCTCGAGCCACTCCTCCTGCGAGCTGTCATCGCCGCCGCCGGTGACCTGGTCGCGATGCCAGAACACCCGCTCGGCGTCCAGCCTGCCGGTGATCGCCTCGGCGGCGCCGGGAGCGCGCCGCGCCGCAGCCACCACCTCGGGTGGGCGCAGCAGCGCCTTGGACGGCATGCAGGCGAAGTACGAGCACTCGCCGCCGACCAGCTCAGCCTCGATCAGGGTGATGTCGGTGTCGGGCTCGAATCCCCGCAGCGCCCCGGCGAACGCCTCCCCGGTGGAGCCGCCGCCCAGCACGACCACCGCGCCGCTCACGCCAGCTCCAGTGCCTGGGCAACTTCACCGGCGTCTGCGACGGCGCCCAGATCGGCGTGCTCGAAGATCGGGGCGGCCGGATCGAGGTTGACGGCGATCACGCGCGCGCTCTCGGCCATTCCCAGCACGTGTGCAACCGCTCCGCCGACTCCCAGAGCGAGATACACCGCCGGAGCGACCGTCTCGGACGAGGCCCCCACCAGCTCTGCGCGAGTGGCCCGGCCGGCCTCGACCTGCGGGCGGGTGACCGCGAACCGGCCGCCGTAGCGGTCGGCCAAGCCGCCGGTAGGGAGCGAGGTCGGTGCCGGCGCCACGGCCGGCGGTGATCACGACGTCGCCGCCGGCGTCGCGCAGGATCGGCGCCAGCCGGGCTGCGACCTCGGCCGCCGACCCCGCCACCAGCTCGACGGCGCGGGTGCGCGGAGCCGCGGCCGGCCACGACGGGCGCGTCAGCGCCGGGATTGGGGCCGAGCTCGAGCGGATCGCCCGGCCGCTCGCGCAGGTACGGCAGCGCAACCGCGGGGTCGGCACCCTCGATCTCGCGGGCCAGCCGGTGGCCGTCGAAGATCGCCTCGGCCATCAGCCGCGGCGCGACACAGTCCCCCACCCGGTAGACGCCGGGTCTGCCGTCCAGCTCGCGCCACAGTGCGTCGTCAGAGAGACGCTGGGTGACCAGCACCACCCCGTCGGCGGCGATCCGCACCGGATCGCCGAACTCGCCCTCGGCGTCCACGCCGGCGGCATCGATCGCGGTCACCGTGGTGGAGCGCCACATCGACACCCCGGCGGCGTGCAGCCGCTCGCGCGTGAGCGCGTCCTCCAGCGTCTCGGCGGCAAACGGCGCCACCTGCTCGTGGCAGGTGACCAGCTCCACCGTCAGGCCCTCGCCTGCGAGCAGCTCGGCCACCGCAGGCGCCGCGTAGTAGCCGTCGCAGTCGTACACCACCACCCGGCTCCCCGGCGGTCGCTTGCCCTCCAGCACGATCTGCTCCGGCGTCAGCACATGCGGCAGCGACGCGTCGGCGCCGGGGATCGGGCCGCGCGTGGCCGAGTTGAGCCCGTCGGATGCCCACTGCGAGCCGGTGGCGACCACCACGATGTCCGCACCGGAAGCCGCCACCTCGGCCGCCGTCCAGCGATGTCCCAGCTCGATCTCGAGATTCTCGAGCCGCCGAGCCTGCACCGTGCGATACGCCGCCACCCGCCCCCACTCGCCGAGCCCCGGCAGGCGCGTGACCCAGCGCAGGTGCCCGCCCACCAGCGGCGCCGAGTCGACCAGCCGCACCCGCCGCAGGCCGCGCTTGGCCAGCGTCACGGCACACTCCATGCCGGCCGGCCCGGCACCGATCACCAGCGCTTCGCGGTCAGGATGCTGCGAGCGGCTCGACCCGCTCGGGGTGCCACCCGCGGCGGTACTCCTCGCCCGCAGTCGGGTTCTGGGTGCAGCCCAGGTGACGGCGATCGTCGGCCTTGGAGATGCAGACGTTGCAGCCGATGCACTCGCGGATCTCGTCCAGCCGGCCGTCGCGGATCTTGGCCGGAAGGAACGGGTCGGCGATCGAGGGGCGGGCGGCGCCGATCAGATCCCAGGCGCCGCTGCGCACGATTCGCTCCATCAGATACGGGTCGGTGATGCGGCCGACGCCCACGATCGGCTTGGAGGTCGCCTCGCGCACGCGGCCGGTGTACTCGAGCTGCCAGCCCTCGGCGAAGAACCGCGACGGCCCCGAGTCCTGCGACCACTCGGCGATCGAGCCGATGTTGACGTCCCACAGATCGACCAGGTCGTCGGCCATGCGCACGAACTCGAGGCCCTCGTCCAGATCGATCCCGGCGACCGCTTCGGCCCGCGACACCGCCACCCGGCAGGCCACGGCGCAGCGCTCGCCGACAGCGTCGCGCACCCGCTCCAGCGTCTCCAGCCAGAACCGGGCGCGGTTTCGCAGCGACCCGCCGTACTCGTCGTCGCGGCGGTTGTAGTAGGGCGACAGGAACTGGCCGGGCAGGTAGGTGTGGCCGCCGTAGACGTACACGATGTCGAACCCGCAGTCGCGGCTGAGCTCGGCCGCCCGCACCCAGTCGTCCTGCACCCGCCGGATATCGGCGATCGTCATCATCTTGGGCACCGCGCCCAGAGCGAAGTCACCCGCAAGCTGGGACGGTGCCAGCGGCGGCAGCCGCGACTCGGAGTTCTCGCCGTGGACGCCGGTGTGCGACAGCTCGATCCCCGCCAGCGCGCCGTGCTCGTGCACCGCCTCAGTGGTCAGGCGCAGGGCATCGGCGTCGCCCTCGTCCCACATCCGCACCGACACGTAGGGGCTCTCGTCGGAATCGCGCGAGACGGCGGCGTACTCGGTGCACACGCCGCCCCAGCCCGCCCTCGGCCTTGACCCGCCGGTGCGCGGCTTGGGAGAGCGGCTTCTCGACGCCGAATCCGGTGCAGTGCGGTACCTGGTAGAAGCGGTTGGGCAGCGTCACGGGACCGATCTCCACCCGCTCGAACAGGACATCGAAACGGGGGTCCCGCGCCATCGCCTATGAACTCCAGCGCTCGCCGCTTGCCTGTGACTCGTCGGTCTTGGCCAGCGCGGCGTAGGCCAGCCGTTCGATCAGAAGCGCCGCGTCGCGACCCGCCTCGGGGATGCGATCGCACGCCTGCTTTGCGATCGAGGCTGCCAGCGGCGGCAGCTGGGCGACCTGCCCGGCCATCTCCATCGCCCGCGCTTCGACGTCGTCCACCACCTCGGTGACAAGCCCCATCTGCAGCGCCTCGGCGGCGGTCAACCGCGTGCGCAGAAGCATCAGCTCCTTCGCCCTGGCCGGGCCCACCGCCCGCACCAGCCGCAGCGTGCCGCCGGAGCTGGGGATGATGCCGATCTCGACCTCGGGCAGGCCGAACGTGGCATCCACGTGGGCGACCCGCAGGTCGGCGGCCAGCGCCAGCTCGAACCCGCCGCCCAGACACCAGCCCGAGATCGCGGCGATGGTCGGCTGGGGCAGCGAGGCGAACCGCTCGTGCATATCGCCGGTGCGCTGGTAGTACTCCATCACCTGCGCCGGCGTGGGGTTGGGCAGCTCCGACAGGTCCGCGCCGGCAGAGAAGGCCCGGGCCACTCCGGTGATCACCACCACCCGGCTGGTGGTCACCTCGTCGGACAGCGAACGCGCGCATCAGCTCGGCCTCGATGTGGCTCGAGAGCGCGTTCAGCTTGCGCTCGCGGTTGATCCGCACCAACGCGACCTCGCCGTGGCGAGAGACGTCGATGGTGCCGGCTGGTGTCGTCGCCCCGCAGTGCCCGACTCGCTCATGCGGGCGATGCTACCGGGTCACACCGGTCCCGGTCAGCAGTGGACGAAGCGATCCACCCCAGGGCCGCCGTTACAGCTGTTGCGCCCGCCGCCGCCGTTGAGGTAGTCGTTGCCGGGGCCGCCGATCAGCACGTTGGGGCCGGGGCCGCCGATCAGGCGGTCGCCGGCGTTGCCGCCCACGATCTTCTCGACGTCGGCCGAGACGTTGTCACGCTCACCCGAGGACGGGCCGCCGTCGTTGGGCCGGCCGTCCTCGGTCACGATCACCGGGGTGGAGCGGCCCTGATAGAAGGTGGCGTCGAATCCGCTGCCGCCGCGGATCGTGTCGGAGCCCTTGTTGCCGAACAGCAGGTCGTTGCCGCCCTTGCCGTCGAGCACGTCGGTGTTGTCGTTGCCCGACAGGATGTCCGGCCCCGCGCCACCGGTGAGGTGGTCGTTGCCGCCGGCGCCGATCAGGTTCAGCGGGATCCTGGTGGGAGCGCCGTTTCCGGCCCCGCCCTGGCCCGAGAGGACGTCCTTGCCCGCGAGGCCGTTGAGCAGCATCGACTCCACGCCGCTGAGGGTGACGTCGGGGCCGGGATGGGTGAGGGCGTCGAGATCGAGGCCGGCGCTGCCGACGATCATGCGGTCGGGGCCGACGGTGCCGAACACCCGCAGCTGGTCTCGGCCGCCGGCGAGCGCGAGGTGAAACACGATGCCGGTGAACGGAGCGTCGCGCAGCGAGATGTCAACCTGGTCGGGGCCGTCGGTGCCATCGACGTTGATCGTGTCGGTGTTTGAGACCGAGGCGGCGCCGCATTTGGACGGACCGACCCGGATGCGGCCGTCCGAGGCAACCTCGATCCGAGTGGCGCCGTCGCCGTTGCTGAGCCCCACGTCAATCGGTGCGAGACGCGCTCTGGTAGCTGCACTCGGGTGCGCTCCTGGCGGTCGAGGGGAGTGCGACCGCGACGGACACCGCGAGCAGCAAGGCTGCGGCGATCACTCTGGGCATACCTGCAGCTTACGTCCATGCGGAAATCTGCCTAGTGCCTGAAAGGGGTACAGCGCGCCGGGGGGTGCAGACGGTGACACAATCGCACGGCAATGAGTTCGGACCGACTGCTCGACCTGCACCACCCCTGCCAGCCCGCGATCTCCCCGGACGGCACCAGAGTGGCATTCACCGTGGAAGCAGCCTTCTCGCTGCCTGACCAGGGCAAGGCCGCCCGCGTGTGGGTGGCCGCCGCAGACGGGTCGGGCGCAGAGCAGGTCACCGACGGACCGCGCAGCGACCGCTCGCCCGTGTGGTCGCCGGACGGTCGCACGCTGGCGTTCGCGTCCGACCGCGATTCGCCCAAGGTGGCGGGGATCCACCTGCTGGCATCGGACGGCTCGATCCGACCGCTGGGAACGGTTGACGGCTCCGTCGAGGATCTGCGCTGGTCGAGCTGATGGAGCGACGATCATGGCGCTGGCGGCGGACGTGGGGTCGGACGCCGCCGGCATCAACTCGGCCACCACCATCGGAGGGGTGGCAGACGACCCTCAGGTGGTGCGACCCGCGGAACTCTGGCGTCGGCTGTGGACGGTCGACGTCGCCACCGGCGAGACAACCCCGATGCCGCTCCCCGGCCTCAACGTGTGGGAGTTCGACTGGCACGGCGGAGACGTCGTGGCACTGGTGTCCGAGGACCCGTCCGAGAGCGGTTGGTTCGACGCCCGGGTGGTGCGGATCGCGGGCGGCAGCGTCACCACGGTGTTCACTCCAACGCTGCAGGTGGCCTCGGTGCGGCTGGCGTCCGGCTCCGGTGCAATCGCGCTGGTGGAGGCGCTGGCCTCCGATCGCGGCGTGCTGTACGGCCAGGAAGTGACCCTGATCGATGCCGCTGGGACGCCGTCCCAGCTCGCCCCCGGATTCGACGTGGCCGAGGTGAGCTGGATCGACGACGACAGGCTGCTGTGCGCCGGGATGCCAACCACCTGGAAGATGCGGTG
Source organism: uncultured Actinomycetes bacterium (assembly GCA_963729195.1). Lineage (GTDB taxonomy): Bacteria > Actinomycetota > Thermoleophilia > Gaiellales > JAICJC01 > CAVPTL01. Next base: position 52,893 of record CAVSNF010000031.1, on the reverse strand, counting down.
GCGGTGCTGGGTTTGGACGGCACCGTGACCACGATCTTCGGCGGTGACGCCGAGCTGGGCAGCCACAGCTTTCCGCTGGCAGTGCTGTCACCCGACGGTGCCACGCTGGTGGCAGCGCACTCGTCGTGGGCACATCCGCCGGAGCTGCGGGCGCTCTCAGTCGCCCGGCCGGGCGAGGGCTGGCGCGACCTGTCGGCTCTGAACAGAACTGCGGCCGCGATCGAGCTGCCACACCGCGAGCCGTTCACGTGGACGGCCTCCGACGGGCTCGAGCTGGAGGGATTCGTGGTCACCCCTCGGACGCCGTCCGACGGTCCGATTCCCCTGATCGTGAACGTGCACGGCGGCCCGACGGCGGCATACGGCGGTGCCTATCCGCGCTACTCCTGGCTGTGGCCGAGCGAGGCGGGGTATGCCCTGTTTCTCCCCAATCCGCGCGGCAGCGTCGGTCGCGGCAACCAGTTCACCGAGGCCAACCTGGGCGACATGGGCGGAGGCGATCTGGGCGACATTCTCAGTGGGGTTGACGCGCTGGTGGAGCGCGGGCTGGTGGACGGCTCCAGAGTCGGCATCATGGGCGGCAGCTACGGCGGGTTCATGTCGGCCTGGGCGATCACGCAGACCCACCGTTTCAAGGCCGCCGTGGCGATCGCGGCGGTGACCGACTGGCTGTCGTTTCACAACACCACCAACGTCGCGCGCTTCGACGAGCTGTTCCTCCAAGCCGATCCGTACGACCTCACCGGCGCCTACCTCTCGCGCTCGCCGGTGGCCCACGTGCGCCGCGTGAAGACTCCCACGCTGGTCATGCACGGCGAGCTCGACCTGTGCGTTCCGCTGTCCCAGGGACGCGAGTTCTACTAACGCGCTGGCGGCCGAGGGCGTGCCCACCGAGCTGGTGATCTATCCCCGCGAAGGGCACGGCTGGGCCGAACGGGAGCACATACTCGACGGCTCCCGCCGGATCCGAGCCTGGTTCGAGCGCCACCTGTGAATAATTGGTGCCTGGCACCAATTATTCACATCAGTTCGAAGCCGATCGGGGTGGCGACTGCGCGCTCCTGCATCGAGAAGCGAGTGGGACGCGAGACCTCGACCTCGTACCGCCACGCGATCGAGCTGCCCTCGACGGCTGGAGGCAGATGATCGGGATAGTCGAACGCGAAGGCGATCCAGCGCTGATCGACCGGCCATTCCAGCTCGTACCGCTCCTGCCAAAGCCCCTCATACCGCCACAGCGGCGGGCGTTTCAGGTTGAGCGACATCCGATCGATCCGCCACACCTCCTCGCATCGGGCGGTCACCGTCACGACCGGAGGCGGATCGCCGCGGTCGAGGTGGACGCGGCCTGCCACCCGGCCGCCACCCTGCACGTCGGCCTCGGACAACTCGAGGTGAAAGTGACGCGCGTCGAACCGGGCGATCATCCGGTCGTGCAAGGGGCTCGACTCAGACAGCGCCACATGCACGAGCGGTGAGACCACCGTGCACATCGATCACCGGATCGTTGCGTGATCGCCGCTTCGAGCCCGCTCGCACGCCGTAGGTGATCTTGCAGCTGGTGCTGTGGAACGTCGGTGCAACGTTGCTCGGGCACCTCCAGCGCGAAGCCGCCATCCTCGTCCGGCGGTACTCGAGCCAGCACCACCGGCACCGTGCCTGCCGGTGAAGCCTCATAGCGGATCAGGCGCACCTCCTGCGTCCCCGGCGACACCCGCCCGTGGACCAGGTCGCCCGGCCCCACCGCATCCGAGGCGACCTCGAGCTCGGGGATCGCCGTGCGGGCCATGTCAAAGGCTCGGTGCCGGAATCGGGTCGCGCTCGATGCCGGCGATGCGATAGGCATCGAGCTCGTCCAGGGTCTCGTGCTCGAGCAGCGCCCGCGCCAGCGCCTCGAGCTGGTCGCGATGCTGGCTGAGGGTTGCGATCGCGGTGCGGTGGGCCTCCTCGATGATCCGCCGCGCCTCGTCGTCGACCATCTGGCGGGTGCGCTCCGAAATGCCGTCGTTGCCACCGGGGAACAGCGTCGGCTCGTCGTTGGGGCCGGGCAGCACCGAGACCAGGCCGATCTGGTCGGACATGCCCCACCGGCCCACCATTTGGCGGGCGATCCGGGTTGCCTGCTCGAGGTCGGATTCGGCGCCGGTGGTGAGATCGCCGTAGATGACCTCCTCGGCCGCTCGCCCTCCCAGCATGCCGGCCAGGCGGCCGCGCAGGAACTCATCGGTATACCCGTAGCGATCGGCGTCGGGGCTCTGGAAGGTCACACCCAGCGCCCGTCCGCGGGGAATGATCGAGATCTTCCGCACCGGGTCGCCGCCGGGGATCACCATCCCCACCAGCGCGTGGCCCGACTCGTGGTACGCGGTGCGCTCACGATCCTCGGGCGAAATCATGATCCGCCGCTCGGCGCCCAGCACGATCCGCTCCAGGAGTCGGTGAAGTCGGCGATCTCGACCGTCTTGTGGCCTCGCCTGGCGGCCGTCAGCGCGGCCTCGTTACAGAGGTTTTGGAGATCGGCGCCGACCATCCCCGGCGTGCTGGAGGCAATCGCGCCGAGATCGACGTCGGGCGCCACCGGGACGCCGCGGGTGTGCACCTCCAGGATCTTCTCGCGGCCGAGCTGGTCGGGCGGGCTGACCGAGACGCGGCGATCGAACCGGCCGGGGCGCAGCAGCGCCGAGTCGAGCACCTCGGGGCGGTTGGTTGACGCGATCACGATCACGCCCTCGGTACCGGTGAAGCCGTCCATCTCGGTCAGGATCTGGTTCAAGGTCTGCTCGCGCTCGTCGTGGCCGCCGAACGACGCACCTCCGCCGCGGGAGCGGCCGATGGCATCCAGCTCGTCGATGAACACGATCGCGGGAGCCGCCTCCTTGGCCTGCACGAACAGGTCGCGCACGCGGCTGGCGCCGACGCCCACGATCGCCTCGATGAACTCCGAGGCCGAGATCGAGAAGAACGGCACCCCCGCCTCGCCGGCGACGGCACGTGCCAGCAACGTCTTGCCGGTGCCCGGCGGCCCCGACAGCAGCACCCCCTTGGGGACGCGCGCGCCCAGCGCGGTGTACTTCTGCGGCGTCTTGAGGAAGTCGACGACCTCGGCCAACTCCTCCTCGGCTTCGTCGATGCCGGCCACGTCGGCGAAGGTGACCCGCTTCTCGCCCTCCTGGTAGCGCTTGGCCCGCGACCGCCCGAAGGAGCCGAGCGCAGAACCCGCGCTGGCGCGGCGGGCGATCAGGATGAACAGCCCGACCAGCAGGATGGTGGGGCCAAAGCCCAGCAGCAGCTGCTCCCAAAACGGCGGCGCCGAATCGGTCGGGTGAGCGTTGATGACCACATGCTCCTTGTCCAGCAACGCGTTCAATGCATCGTTGTTGACGAAGGTGGGTATCTCTGTCTGGAAGCGCGTGGAGGGACTGTCCGAGGTGCCTGCCGGAAGCTTGGTGGAATCCTTGAACGAGCCCTGCACGGTGAGGTCGGTGGCGTTGATCTCCGAGACGTTGGCGGCCTTCACCTGCTCGATGAAGAAGGTGTAGGAGACGGTCGGGCGAGGGGGCGGCTCGTTGAAGTGCGAGGACACGATCCAGTTGACGCCCAGCAGCACTGCCAGCAGCACCCAGAAGGCCACGCCGAACGGCAGCCGCCGGCGACTCTGTCCGGAGCCACCGGACTTCCCAGGCGCCCCTTCGACCCTCCAGCGCGACGGGGGTTTGCTGTCGGAGCCCGGGCTGCGGGCGGCACGAGGATTGGAATCCGCCATCTTCAGGAGTGTAGTGGCACCGGTTTCTTGTGTTTCCGCACCGAAAGGTATATGACCGTCTCACCCTGTTCACACGAAAGGAGTGTCGGTGGCACGCACAGTAACCCTCACCGTCAACGGCGTCGACCGAACCGCCGAGGTCGAACCACGAACGTTGCTCGTCCACGTTCTCCGCGAGCAGCTCAACCTCACGGGCACACACGTCGGCTGCGACACGTCCAACTGTGGCGCCTGCACCGTGTGGCTGGACGGCGACGCCGTCAAGTCCTGCACCATTCTGGCCGTTCAGGCCGAGGGTGGCGAGGTCACCACGATCGAGGGAATCGCGGCCAGCGGCGAGATGCACCCGATGCAGGAGGCCTTCCACGAGCAGCACGGGCTGCAGTGCGGCTACTGCACGCCCGGCATGGTGATGTCGGCGATCAAGCTGTTGGAGGCCAACCCCAACCCCACTGACGACGAGATCCGCGTGGGACTGGAAGGCAACCTGTGCCGCTGCACCGGATACCAGAACATCGTTGCGTCAGTACGCGCCGCGGCCGAGGGGGTGCCGGCATGAGCGCGACCGAATTCAAGGGCGTCGGCGAGGCGGTACTGCGCAAGGAGGACTCCGAGCTGCTCACCGGCGAAGGCCGCTACGTCGACGACATCAAGCTTCCCGGGATGCTGCACATGGCGATCGTGCGCAGCCCCCACGCGCACGCCAAGATCACCTCGATCGACGGTGCGGGGGCGCTCGCCATCGAGGGCGTGACCGCAGTCATCACCGCCGCCGACCTGAGCTTCGCTGCCGGCGTGCCCTGCGCGTCCAATCCCACCGGAAAGGTGCGCCAGCCGGCCCGCCCGCAGCTTGCCACCGATCGCGTACGCCACCTGGGTGAGCCGGTTGCGGTGGTGGTGGCGACCGACCGCTACGCCGCCCGCGACGGAGTCGACGCCGTCGCGGTCGAGTACGAGCTGCTGGAGGCCGTGATCGGCGTCGAGAACGCTCGTGCGCCGGGCGCAGTTCGGGTGCACGAGGAGTACCCGGACAACACCTGCGTCGTGATCGAGAACAAGACCGACGGCGTGGACGAGGCCTTCGCCAAGGCCGACGTGGTGATCAAGCAGGTGTTCCGAAACCAGCGGCTGATTCCGACGCCGATCGAGCCCCGCGGCGTGGTCGCCCACTGGATCCCGTCCAGCGACGACCTGACGGTGTACACCTCCACCCAGATCCCCCACTTCGTGCGCACGTTCCTGGCGATCTGCTGCAACGTGTCCGAGGCCAAGGTGCGGGTGGTCGCTCCCGACGTCGGTGGCGGATTCGGCTCCAAGCTCAACTGTTACGCCGAGGAGTTCATCGCCGCGGCGGTCTCGCGCAAGGTGGGCGCCCCGGTGAAGTGGATCGAGGAGCGATCCGAGTCGATGACAGCCACCATCCACGGCCGGGCGCAGGACGCGCACATGGAGATCGCGGCCACCCGCGAGGGCAAGGTGCTCGGCCTGCGCGCCCACTACGTGCAGGACTGCGGGTCGTACCTGCAGCTGCTGACACCGTCGATCGCACACCTGACGCTGTTCATGGCGCGGCGGCGCCTACGACATTCAGCCGGTTGACCTCACCGTCACCGAGGTGTTTACCAACACCACCCCGACCGACGCCTATCGCGGCGCCGGCAGGCCCGAAGCGACCCACGCGATCGAGCGGATCATGGACTTGCTCGCGGCCGAGGTCGGGATCAGCCGCGAGGAGGTGCGCCGCCGCAACTTCATCACCGAGTTCCCGTACGCCACTGCGACCGGCCTGATCTACGACTCGGGCGACTATCCCAAGACGCTCGACCGGTTGGAGGAGCTGCGCGGCTCGCAGGAGGAGTTCGAGGCGCGCAAGCAGGAGGCCGCGACGCGCGGCAAGCTGCTGGGCCGGGGCGTCTCCACCTACGTGGAGATCTGCGGCCTGGCGCCGTCGGCGGTGACCCACGCGATCGGGCTGACGCCCGGCGGCTGGGAGACCTCGACCGTGCGGGTGCACCCAACCGGCAAGGTCACGGTGATCACCGGCACCTCGCCGCACGGTCAGGGGCACGCCACCTCGTGGTCGCAGATCGTCGAGTCCGAGCTGGGCATCCCCTTCGACGACGTCGAGGTGATCCACGGCGACACGGCCTTTGCCCCCTACGGGCTGGGCACCTACGGCAGCCGCAGTTTGGCTGTGGGCGGCACGGCGGTGTATCGCGCCGCCGGCCAGGTGCGGGACAAGGCCAAGGCGGTGGCGGCACATATGCTGGAGGCCTCACCCGATGACCTCGAGTGGGACGCCGGCACCTTCCGGGTCAAGGGCAGTCCCGACAAGTCGCTGGGAATCGGCGAGGTCGCCTTCCGCGCATGGCAGGGCTTCGATATGCCCGAAGGCTACGACCCGGGGCTGGACGAGACGGTGTTTCACGATCCGCCCAACTTCACCTTCCCCTTCGGCGCACACGGTGCCGAGGTGGAGGTGGACAAGGACACCGGCAAGGTCGAGATCGTGCGCTACATCGCGGTGGACGACTGCGGCAACGTGGTCAACCCGATGATCGTCGACGGCCAGGTGCACGGCGGGGTCGCCCAGTCGATCGGCCAGGCGCTGTATGAGGGGGCCGTCTACAGCGACGAGGGCCAGCTCCAGACGGCGACCATGGTGGACTACATCATCCCCTCGGCGGTGGAGATCCCCGTGATCGAGACGCATCGCACGGTGACGCCGTCGCCGGTCAATCCGATGGGCGTGAAGGGCATCGGCGAGGCCGGCACGATCGCTGCCACGGCGGCGCTGGTCAGCGCCGTTTGCGACGCGGTCGGTGTGCCTGACCTTGATATGCCGCTGCAGCCCGAAACGGTGTGGCGTGCGCTGAGCGAAAGGGGTGGGGCGTGATTACCCACGCGTTCGAGTATGAGCGGGCGGAGACCGTCGAGGACGCGGTCGGTGCCCTGCAGCGTCACGGCGAGGGTGCCCGGCTGCTGGCGGGCGGTCACTCGCTGATCCCGATGATGAAGCTGCGGCTCGCGGCTCCCGAGGTGCTGATCGATATCGGCGGGATCTCGAAGCTGCGAGGCGTCAGCGAGACCCCCGACGGGATCGCCATCGGGGCGCTTACCCGCCACAACGAGGTCGCTGCGTCGGAGATCGTGCGCCGCGGCTGCCCGGTGCTGGCCGAGGCCGCCGCGGGTATCGGCGACCGCCAGGTGCGCGCGCGCGGCACCATCGGCGGGGCGATCGCCCAGGCCGACCCTCACGGCGATCTCCCGGCGGTGCTGCTCGCACTGGACGGGTCGGTCGAGGTGCAAGGGCCCAACGGCGGGCGCACGATCGCGGCGGCCGACCTGTTCAAGGGGTTCCTGACCACTGCCCTCGAGCCGGGTGAGATGCTGACGATGGTACGGGTGCCGACCGGCGTTCGCGGCGCCTACGTCAAGTTCAACCGGCGTGCCCAGGACTGGGCGATCGTCGGCGTGTGCGCGGTGCGAGACGGCGCGTCGGTGCGCATCGCAATCACCGGCGCCGACCTGCGGCCGGTGCGGGCGACCGCCGCCGAGCAGGCGTTCAACGGCTCCAACGCCGCCGAGGCGGCGGAGCTGGCGGCGGAGGGTCTCACCCCGACCGGCGACGTGGCCGGGTCGGCCGAGTATCGCCTGCACCTGGTGAAGGTGCTCACAAAACGCGCCTTGGAGGCGACGGCGAGCTGATCGAGGAGCGGCTGGGTGAATAACGGTGCCAGGCACCGTTATTCACCCAGAGCGTTTCGCGAGATCAGGCAGCGGCCTCGACGGCGATCGCGCCCGTGTCGGATGCCTCGCTGGTGCCGCGGCGTCCGGGGATGAACGCTCCGGCGACCGCTCCCAGACCCGACCACCGCGGCGCCGACCCAGAGGGCGGGTGTGATCCCGTCGGTGAACATCTGGGCCGAGCCGTAGCCACCCTCGTGCGTGAAGATCGAGGCCAGCACGGCGACCCCGAACACGCCGCCCAGCTCGCGGATGGCGTTGTTGGCACCCGAGGCCTGGCCGGCGTGGCTGCGACCGACCGACCCCAGCACCACCGATGCCATCGGCGCGAAGAAGAGCGCCATGCCGACACCGGCGAGCATGAACGGAATCACGATCGCGCTGTAGGCCACCGTCGGCTCGCAGCACCGCCGCCAGCCACGCCAGGGCGATCGCCTGGAGCGCCAGCCCGGTGGCGACCAGCGGCCGCCCGCCGATGCGGTCGGACAGCACGCCGGCGATCGGTGCCACGATCATCGGCATGCCCGTCCACGGCAGGATGTGCAGCCCGGCGCTGAGCGCCGAGTAGCCCTGCACGTTCTGGAGGTACTGGGTCAACAGGAAGATCGACCCGAACATCCCGAAGAACATCATCAGCGAGGATGCGTTCCCCGCGCTGAACGCCCGGCTGCGGAAGAAGCCCATCGGCAGCATCGGCTCGCGGGCACGCAGCTCCCAGGCCACGAACGGCAGCGGTCAGCACGACTCCGGCGGCCAGCGAGGCGACGATCTCGGGGCTCGTCCACCCGGCGCTGTTCCCGCGCACCAGGCCGAACACGATCCCGAACATGCCCGCGGTCAGAAGCGCCACGCCACCCAGGTCGAGCGACTTGGCGGGCCCGTAGCTCTCACGCAGGAACCGGAAACCCAGCGGCAGGGCGATCAGGCCGAAGGGGACGTTGATCCAGAAGATCCACTGCCACGAGATGCCTTGCACGATCGCTCCACCGATCACCGGGCCGAGCGCAACGCCCAGCCCGGAGATGCCGCCCCACGCTCCCAGCGCCATGCCCCGGCGCTCAGCCGGAACCGCCGCCGAAAGCAGCGTCAGCGTCAGCGGCATCACGATCGCGCCGCCGACGCCCTGAATCGCGCGAGCGGCGATCAGCGCGTCGATCGACGGGGCCACCGCGGCGGCCGCCGACCCTGCGGTGAAGATCACCATGCCGATCAGAAACAGCCGCTTGCGACCGAACCGATCACCCAGCGCGGCGCCGGTCATGAGCAGCACCGCGAAGGTCAACGTGTAGGCGTTCACGGTCCACTCGAGCTGCGACACCGATGCGTTCAGGTCGCGCTGGATCGTCGGCAGCGCCGTGGTCACGACCAGGTTGTCGAGCGTGGTCATGAACAGCGCGAGCGACACGATCACGAATGTCCAGATTGCTTGTGTTTTGGCGGTCATGCTTCCTCCCTCTAAGAACGTAAGTGGTTACTAACTTCACAGATCAAAAAAACTCAGCGGCTCAGCTCGCCTCGGGAGCGTCAGGTGCACCGAGGCAGTTGGCGACCCACGGCTCGGCGACGCTTGCCAGATCGACCACGGCGGCCACGTTCATCAGCATCCCGGTCGAGAAGAACTTGTGCATCTCGACATCGTCGGCGCCGGTGACCTCCTCCACCCACCGGTACAGCCCGCCGTAGCGGCGCTGCACCACGGCCCGCACCTCGTCGTCGCCGCAGGCGGCGTAGCACTGCATCTGCATCATCAGCACCGTGCGGTCGCGCAGGAGACCGGCGTAGGCCTCGCCCATCGCCTTCATCAAGCTTTCGGTGGTGGGCTCGGACACGGAGTCGATCGCGGCCTGGAATGCCCCCTGCACCTCGTCGAAGTGGTGCTCGACGACCGCCATGAACAGCGCCTTCTTGGTGCCGAACAGCCGAAACACATACGGCTGGGTGATCCCCGCGCGGTTGGCGATGTCCTCGGTGGCGGTGCCGTGCAGGCCGCGGGCTGCGAACTCGATCGCCGCGGCCTGGATGATCTGCTGGCGGCGCTCGGAAGCCGGCATCCGGCTGGAACGGGCGTCGCGCTTGGTCTGAATGTCGATCGCCATGTCGCATAAGTTAGCAGTCACATACTTCGAAGTCAACCACCATTGCACTTGGCCCTCCGCCGGAGGAAGATCACCCCGTGCACGAAGTCGCAGAGTTCCTCGCGAACACCCCGCCGTTCGACACGCTTGGAACGCACCGAGCTGGAGCGCGTCGCCGACGCCTGCGAGATCGAGTTCCACCCCGCCGGCAGCACCATCCTGCTGCAAGCGTCCGAGCCCCCCGAGCACGTCTGGATCGTGCGCCGCGGCGTGGTCGAGCTGGTCGACAACGGCCGGGTGGTCGACCAGCTCGGCGAGCACGAGATGTTCGGGCACAACACGATGCTCACCGGCGGAGCTGGTCGGCGTCGCCGTGCGCGCCCACGAGGACACCCTCTGCTACCGGCTGCCCGGGTCGGTGATCCGGGAGGTGCTGGGCCGGCCGGCCGCGCTTCGCTATCTGGTGCACTCCGCCGGCGGCAGCTACGAGCTGCGCGACGGCCACGTCCAGGCACGCGACCGGGTGGATCTCGGGCAGCGCCGGGTGGGCGACCTGGTGCGGGGTGCGCCGGTGGTGTGTGCACCCTCCACCACCGTGAAAGCAGGCCGCCAACCAGATGGTGGGTGCCGCACTCCTCGTCGGTGCTGGTCGACCTGGGCGACACCCTCGGGATCGTTACCGACCGCGACCTGCGAACCCGCGTGGTGGCCGCCGGCGCAGGCCCGGAAACCACTCTCGGCGAGATCATGACCGCCCCCGCCCGCACCGTCAGCGCCGATCGCACTGCCGGTGACGTGCTGCTCGAGATGCTCGACCGCGGCGTCCGGCACTTCCCGGTGATCGATGCCAAGCAGGCACTCGTGGGGGTCGTGGCCGACACCGACCTGATGGCGGTCGAAGCCCGATGGCCGTTTCACGTGCGCGCGGCCATCGGCGCCGCCGCCACCCGCGAGCAGGTGATCGAAGCCGGCCGCCAGCTTCGCCCGATGGTGATCGACCTGCATCGCGCGGGCGCCCCGGCACCGCGCTCTCGGGCGCGTGATGGCCACCGTCAGCGATGCCCTCACCCGCCGCCTGATCGAGCTGGCCGAGGCCGAGCTGGGCCCGCCGCCCGCCCCCTACACCTGGTTTGCGCTGGGCAGCTATGCCCGCCGCGAAGCGGTGCTCAGCTCGGATTCCGATTCGGCGATTGCCTGGGACGGCGACGACCCGGGCGCCGACGCGTGGCTCGAGCAGCTCGCCGAACGCGTCATCAGCGGCCACGCCGTGACCGGCACACCGCCGTGCGCGCAGGGCGCCACCGCCGCGCACCGCCTGTTTCGGCGGCCGATCTCGGAGTGGGAGAACGCGGTCGACTCGTGGCTCGAGAATCCCGGGCAGCCCAAAGCCGTGATCCTGCTGAGCGTCGTGGTGGACGCCCGCGGTGTATGGAACTCACGCCTGACCGAGCCGCGTTTGAACGCCGTGTTCGCGCGCACCCGCAAGCACCCGCAGATGCTGCGGCTGCTGCGATCACTGGCGCTGGGGCACCGCCCGCCGCTGGGATTCGTGCGCGGGTTCGTGGTCGAGCACGACGGCGGCCACAAGGGCCAGCTCGACCTCAAGACCGGCGGCCTGCTCCCGATCACCGACCTCGCCCGCGCGGCGGGGATGGAGGCTGGGGTGGCGGCGGCCTCCACCTCGGCGCGACTGGACGCCGCCGAGTCGGCGGGCACGCTGCCGGCTTCGGATGTGGCGGTGCTGCGCGACGCATTCGCGCTCTTCACCGACCTGCGGATGGAGCATCAGGTGACCCAGCTCGAGGACGGCCAGGATCCGGACGACCACATCGCCCCGCGGGCGCTGTCACCGCTGACGCGCACCTACTTGAAGGAGGCGTTCCGCGCCGTCGCCCGGATCCAGCGCGGAGTCGAGTCAGTGATGAGCCTCGATCGATGATGCAGCGCGGGCCGTGGCGAGAGGCGCGGCTGGTGTCGGTCGATGTCGAGACGACCGGGCTCGACCCCCGGCCTCGACCGGGTGATCTCGTTCGGGGCGGTGCCGATCGTGCGAGGCCGGATCGTGTCCGGTGACGCGGTGTACGGCTTGGTCAACCCGCAACGCGACCTGCCGTCGGAGTCGATCGTGATCCACGGCATCCGACCGCAGGATCTGCTCGAGGCACCTACGGCACCCGAGGCGCTCAGGCCGCTGGCCGAGATCGTTCGAGGGGCGGAGGTGATCGCTCACGCCGAGTGGGTCGAGCGCGGGTTTCTGTCCAAGCCACTGCGATCACTGGGCGTGCGGCTGCCGCGCAAGCTGCTCGACACCGCCCAGCTCTACCGGCTGTGGGAGATCGAGCGGGGCCGGCCCGACCCGGGCTTCCGGTCGCTGGGGGACGTGGCCGAGGCGCTCGGTCTGCCCGCCCACCGACCCCACCACGCGCTCGGTGACGCGCTCACCACCGCGCAGGTGTTTCTGGCGCTGGCAACCCACCTCGAACAGCGCGGCCGGGGCAGCATTCGCAGCCTCCGATCAGCCGACAAAGTGATGCAGACGCACTCGAGATACGCGCGACTAGCAGGGCGCCGTGGTGGCGTACAGGTGCACGTGTGTGGAGATGTGCCCAGCGGCGTCGTGCGAGGCCACGCCGAACACATGTGTGGTGCCGCATTTGAGCCCGGTGTAGGTGTACGAGGTGGAGTCGACCGAGGCCCGATGGACGGCGTCCAGGTAGGTATCGAAGCCGGTGCCGGTGCCGCCGGCGTCTGACCATGAGAGCGTGGCCGTGGTCTTGGTGATGTCGGATACCAGCAGATCGGTGGGATTGGACGGGCAATCCGGCGTGGTAGCCGACACCAGGTCGCGTGGCGAGCGGTTCGAGATCATGTCCAGCGCCCGCACCGAGACCGAGTAGGTCTTGCTGCACGAGAGCTTGGTGGCGGTGGCCTCGAGGTCGGTGCCCTGAAAGATCTTGGCGCCACCGACCCAAAGCTGATACCCGCCCACGCCGATGTTGTCGCTCGCCTTCGTCCACGAGACGTGCAGCGCGCCGGGCTGGGGGTCGATCGACACGTGGGGCTCGGTCGGCAGCTCGGGATCGGTGACCTCCACCACCCGCATCGGGTTGGCGGTGGGCGAGCCGGACAGCACCAGCTTGGGCGCGTCGCCGGCGGCCATCGCGAACGTTCCCAGCCGGTTCCAGCCGCGGCTGCAGTACCGGGTCTGGTCGACGTGCACGGCGCGAGAGCCACCCGCGGTCGCAACGCTCACCGTGACCGCCTTGGGCGACCCACCGCACGGCCAGCGCATGAACAGGTCGTACTTCTGCGTGTCGGGCAGATCGAGCCGGTACTGCCACTTCGAGTTCTTGTGCGTGATCCTGCTGGGCGTCGTCGAGTCGACGATCTGCTGGTAGGTGTCGTTCGCGTTCATCCGCAGGTAGGCCATGTACAGCGGCCAGTTCCAGGTGCGGCCGGGGTCGGTGTGGTGGGCGAAGCCGCCGAACTGGCCGCGGTGGTTGGGGTCGGGCACCTGGTTGTGGCCGATCACGTGCTGGCGGTCGGGCCTGATCAGATACTTGTGGGCGAGGTACCCGGCGAGCCGCGCCGAGGCCCGGTACTGCGCGTCGGGGAAGACCGTGCGATTCGTGAATCCCGCGTGCTCGATCCCGATCGAGGTCTCGTTGTACGGCCAGTTGCCGGCGTGCCAGGCGATGTCTCGCTCGGGCACCATCTGGGCGATCTGGCCGGCCGAGCCGACCACGTAGTGGGCCGAGCTCTCGGCGGCGCGATTCTTGAACCACTGGTAGGTGCCGCGAAAGCCGCCCTCGGCGACGTGGATGATCAGCCGCTGGATGGGGATGTCCACCGGCCGGTCGGCGACCGTGTAGTTGTGCGGCGACGCCGGCTCCCACAACGCCTGGGGATAGTCGCGTGCAGGCGGGACGGCGGGCTGTGCTCCCGAGCCCGATCCGGGCCGGCGGGTTGGCCAGGCCCGAGGCTCCGGGGCCGCCCTCCGGGTGTCCGGCGGCAGACACAGCCAGAGCCGGAGTCAGGAGCAGGCCAAGCGCTGCCAGCCCCAGGGCTTTGCGACGCAGGTGCACCTGCCGAGGATCGGCGATGCGCCGGCAAAACTCAAGCCGGGTCTGTGAGTTCGACCAGAAGCGGCGCATGGTCGGAAGGCTTCTGGCCCTTTCGGTAGTTCCGGTCGATACCGCATTCGACGATGCGGGGGGCCAGCCCTGCCGACAGCAGCGCCAGATCGATGCGCAGACCCATGCCGCGATGGAAGTGGCCCTGGCGATAATCCCACCAGGTGTATCCGACTTCACCGGGATGGCGCTCAGTGAACGCGTCAACCAGATCGCCGGCGGCCAGGATCTCGGCCAGCCTGTTGCGCTCGTCGTCGGAGACATGGGTCGAGCCGATGAACGCCTCCGGGTCGTACACGTCCAGGTCGGTGGGGGCGATGTTCATGTCGCCCATCACCACCAGCGGCGCTGCCGGCGAGGCTCCGCACCCGCTCGGCCATGGCTTCCAGAAACGTCAGCTTGGACGCGAACGCCTCGGTGCCGAGCTCCCGGCCGTTGGGGACGTAGGTGCTGCAGACGCGCAGGCCGGCGACATCCGCCTCGATCCAGCGGGCCTCGTCCGGCTCGGCCTCGCCGGGGAGGCCGGTGGTGACGCCGGTGAGCGGGTGCTCGACCGGCGCGGCGATGGCGACTCCGGCCCAGCGCCCGGCGGACTGGTCGACCGCGGCGTAGCCTGCCGCGGCCAGCTCGGCGTGCGGGAACGCCGCCGACTCGGACTTGGTCTCCTGCATGCAGAGCACGTCGGGGCGGTGCTGCTCGAGGAACTCGAGCACGCGCGGCAACCGCATCTTGATCGAGTTGACGTTCCAGGTCGCGAGTTTCAAGGTTGGTATCGTACGCGCCCGATGAGCACGCTCTCCAATGACCTGGCCGCGGTCGTTGGGGCGGACTCGGTGCTCGACCCGCCGCCCTCGCTGTACCGCGCCGACGCCACCGAGGCGGCCGGGCTGGAGGGCATGCCCGATGCGGTGGTGCTTCCCCGCGACGCCGAGCAGGTGGCTGCGGTGGTGGCCTGGTGCTACGAGCGAGACGTCGCGATCGTGCCGCGCGGCGGCGGGACGCGGCTTCGCCGGTGGCGCGGTGCCGGTGTCCGGCGGCGTGGTGGTCGACCTGGCCCGGATGGTGCGGATCCGAAGCTTCGATCCGCTGCTCTGGCGGATCCAGGTCGAGGCCGGCCTGCCCACCTCCGAGCTGCGCCGGATCGTGCGCGAGAGCGGCCTGTCTGTTCCCGCCCGACCCGGGCGCGGCCGAGCAGTCGCAGATCGGCGGCAACATCGCCACCAACGCCGGCGGCCCGCACGCATTCAAGTACGGGGTGACCGGAGCGTGGGTGACCGGCCTGGAGGCGGTGGTGCCGCCCGGCGAGCTGATCTCGGTGGGCGGCGCGATGCGCAAGGACGTCGCCGGCTATGACCTCAAGAGCCTTCTGATCGGCTCGGAGGGGACGCTCGGGATCGTCACCGCGGCGTGGCTGCGGCTGATTCCCGCGCCCGAGGCCGCGATCCCGGTGGCGGCGGTGTACCCCGACGTCGCCACCGGCTGCCGGGCGCTCGAGAGCGTGCTGGGAAACGGCCTGCAGGTGGCGGCGCTCGAGTACCTCGACGCGCGCACGATCGAGCTGTCGGCCGCGGCCTTCCCGGGGCAGATCCCCGCCGGGCGCCGGGTTCATGGTGCTGGCCGAGGCCGACGGGTCAGCCGCAGAGGCCGATGCACTCGCCGCCGAGCTGGCCGCGGTCTTGGCCGAGGACGCGCTGAGGGTGGCGCGCTTCGACACCGCCGAGGGGATCGCCGCGCTGTGGCGGTGGCGCGACGGCGTCTCGATCGCGGTCACGGCCCATCTCGGCGGCAAGCTCTCGGAGGACGTGGTGGTGCCGCTCGACCGGCTGGCCGAGGCGGTCGACGGGCACGCTCGAGATCGGCGCCCGGCACGGGCTGGATGCCTGCAGCTGGGGCCATGCCGGCGACGGCAACCTGCACTCGAGCTTCCTGCTGGACAGCACGACGGCGAGGCGATCAGCCGCGCGCACCTGGCCTGCGACGAGCTGTTCGAGCTGGCCGCCGAGCTGGGAGGGTCGATCTCGGGCGAGCACGGCATCGGCTGGATGAAGCGCGGCCGGCTCGGGTCTTCAGTGGAGCCCGACAGCCGTCGAGCTGCACAACCGCATCAAGCAGACCTTCGACCCCAAGAACCTGATGAACCCCGGCAAGAAGACGTGAATAACGGTGCCAGGCACCGTTATTCACCCACGCTTCGACGGTCTCAGCGCGGGGGCGCCGGCGGGGTAGGAGCTCTGCCGCAGCTGGCGGCCGGCGCGGCGGCGGTGAGCCAGGCCGGCCGAGCGGGCCAGCAGGCGATGGGCCTGGGCGGCTGCCACGGCGGCGGTATCGACCACGATCGCGCCGGGGTCGGCCGCAGCCGCGATCCGCGCACCGGTCGACGAGGCCGGGCCGCCGGCCAGCACCAGACCGCGATAGCCGCCGAACTCACCCGCTCGCGGGTCGATCAGCGGCAGCCCGCCTGACCGCAGCCGCTTGAGCGCGCCCTGCAGCTGGGGAATCCGCACCGTCTGCGAGCCGGCCACGATCGCAACCGGCCCGCCGCGGGAGAGCGCAAACGCGCGATCGACCGCGAACCGCAGGTCGATCCCGATCACCGGCGCCGGCGTCGCGGCACGGGCCACCTCGAGCCCGTCCAGGGTGCCCTGGAGCGATCCCAGGATGATCAGCTTGGCTCCCGCGTTGCACAGGTCGACGGTGATCGCCTGCACCCGCTCTTGCACGAACGTGCCCCGCAGCCGCGCCCAGGCCGGATGGCCGTCGTCGGACATCGAGATCACGTCCTCGTGCGGCATCCGCCGGCGCAGATCGGCCACCAGCGCCGCCGCACCGCTTCCCGAGGCGATCACTCCGATGGGGCCGTCGGGATCCATCGTCGTCCTCGCGGCTAGCTGCGGGGCCGGGTCTTCTGCGGGTCGTAGATCGGCAGCGTGTCCACGATCGCGGGCACCAACCGGCCGTCGGGCAGGGTGACCTCGACCTGCGATCCCGGGGTCGTCAGCTCGACGTCGATCGTGGCCATCGCGATCAGCTTGTCGACGGTGGGCGAGCGGCCCGCCGACGGCGAGGTCAGCTTGCCCACGCCGCGCCCGTTCTGGAACACCGGCGTGTTGTAGTCGGGCGCCTCGTCGCCGGCGATCACGAGCGTGACCGTGCGATGCGTGATCCCTGCCTCCTGCTCGGCCACCAGCGCGTCCTTGCCGACGAAGTCGGGCTTCTCGAGCTTGATCATGCGATCGAGGTTGACGTGGAACGGCGAGGTCACCGACGGGAAGTAGTCGAACCCGAGGAAGATCAGCCCGGCCTCGATCCGCAGCGACTCCACCGCGGCCAGCCCGTAGGGGCGGATGCCGATGTCGGCGCCCTGGTCGAGCACCGCCTGCCACACCCGCTCGGCGCCCTCGCGCGGCACGAAGATCTCGTAGCCGATCTCGCCCGAGTAGCCGGTGCGCGACACGTAGCAGCCGTCGACGCCGCCGACCTTGATCGGCTCCGGGAACCAGCGGAAGTACTTGAGCCCCTCCACGTCGGCGTCGGTCAGCCGGCTCGAGCAGCTCGCGCGAGCGCGGGCCCTGCAGCTGCAGGTGGGGGATCTCGAACGTGCGCTCCTCGATCTCCAGGTCGAGGTGCGAGCACGCCTGGCGGAAGTGGTCGGCGTCGGACTCGAGCGCGGTCACGACGAACACGCTCTCGTCGTCCTCACCGCGGTAGACCACGCCGTCGCCGAGCATCTTGCCGTTGCGGTCGCAGAACGGCCCGTACCGGCACTGCCCGACGGCCAGCGCAGCCATGTCGCTGGTGAAGACGTGATCGGCGGCCGCCAGCGCATCCTTGCCCTTGAAGAACCACTTGCGCAGCGGCGACTCGTCCCACACGCCGACCGCCTCGCGCACGGCGTGGTGCTCGGCGACGGGATCGCCGAAGTCCGAGATCCACTCCCAGCCCTCGAACTCGCCGAAGGTGCCGCCCAGCCGCCGCTGGATGGCATCGAACCCGGTGCGCAGCAGGCCGTCCGGGTAGACCCCGGATGGGGCCGGCTCGCTCACGATCATGGCCGCGGCGGCGGCGCCGTCAAAAGGGGGTGCAAAGGTGTCGGACGGCGTGATCGGCACCTCGACCGGCATGATCGTGGTCGGGGTGGCCCGGCGGGTCAGCTCCTGATGGCCGGGCGGCAGCACCATCGTGACGCCCAGCAGCGCGCGGGCGGCGGCGGGGTTGGGGAGCGTGCGGTACTGCTCGACCGGCTGCTTCTCGGCGCGATCGAGGTTTCGGCGAAGCCGCCGCAGGCGGGCCTGAAGGCCGGCGTCGATGCCGGGCGTCGAGAAGATCGCCTGCTCGACGTATGACTCGACCACCCGGTTTCCCACCAGCGACAGGTCGGCGTCGCGGGCACGGCCGGTGAGCGCCGAGTAGGTGACCACGCAGCGCACGGTCTCGAGATACGTGTTCCAGGTCGAGAGCACGACCTCGCCGCGGCAGCGGGCGCCGGTCTCGGGGATCGCCAGCAGCGTGATGCCGCGATCGGTGATCGCCTCGACCAGCGCCTCGGCGGTCGGCTGGATGATGGTCACGAACTTGTGCAGCGGCCACACGTCGAGCTGGTTGAAGTCGCCCGGCTCGCACCCGATCCCGATCATGAAGTTGTCGGCGTAGCGGAAGAAGTTGCCGGTGCCCTTGGTCTCGCGCAGGTGGTCGTAGAAGAGCGTGGTGGTGGCGCAGATCAGGTTGGAACAGCCGACGCCGTCCATGGGGTTGGCCATGACCACGCCGAGCCGGTCCTGCGGAGTCCATCCGCCGGGCCAGAGATCGGCGAGCGTGGAGACCGAGTCTCCCCGCTCGACGCTGAAATCATCGGATGAGAGCGCGTAAGAGGAATGCATGCAGGCAGTTTACGGCACGGGTGGGCACGGTTCCTGCCGACTGATCGGCCGACCCAGTTCGTTACGGGTCGTTGAAAATCGCGTGATTCCCGATTCGACGCCACCGGATGCACACCTCGTCTCCGACGCGGCCCCACTCGAACGTGGCTCGGCCATCGGGGCCTGAAAACGACCAGGTCATCTCCCAGACCCCCTTCGCGCCTTCGACCGACTTGACTCGCAGAGCTGCCGGCCACGGCGTCCCCGGCTCGGCGACAATTCTCTCAGCGGCCGTGATGAACAACGGCAACGCAGCCTTCACGAGGGCCTGTTCAGACTTGGACAACCGCCGGTAGTCGCGGATGAACGCGTCCGTGCGCTGGTACTTCACTCGTCATCGAGGGAGCCAAGGAAATCGTCGCCATTCTCGAACGTCGCGACGCGGCCGGCCTTGATGTCCGCGTCAGCTTCGCGCTCCATCCGCTGCCACCGATCCGTCCAGAACCACGTCTGATCCGCAGGAATCGGAACGTGGGGACGTAGCAGGATGCCGTCTTCGCGCTCGACCACCTCAACCTGGGCGCCCGGGCGATCCAATCCATGCCGGCGACGGACATCAGCCGGCAGTGAAAGCACTCCACGGGCCTGAAGGGTGACGAACGGGTGATCCATGGTTCGCAGTATAGCTGCATATACCGTAATACGAGCAAGTCACGCGAGCGTTGGCCGGAGATCACCGGGCGTGAAGGTAATAACGGTGCCTGGCACCTTTATTCGCAAACCAGGGAACGTGTGCGAGGATGACCACCCAATCTTCGACACGGGAGTCGTCATGGCAGACACGTTCGATTATGTGGTGGTGGGCGGCGGAAGCGCGGGGGCGGCTGTGGCCGCTCGGCTCTCGGAAGATCCGAATGTCTCGGTGTGCATCCTGGAGTGGGGCCCGACCGACGTCGGATTCGAAGACGTGCTCCAGATCCGGCACTGGCTGGGGCTGCTCGAAGGCCCGATCGACCTGGCCTACACGACCACGCTGCAGCCGCGCGGCAACGCCCACATCGTGCACTCGCGCGCCGCGGTGCTCGGCGGCTGCTCCTCCCACAACACCATGATCTGGTTCAAGCCGTTCCCCGGCGACTGGCAGGATTGGGTCGACCAGGGCTGCGCCGGCTGGGAGCCCGAAGGCATGGAGGAGTACTACCAGCGCATCCCCGGCCCGCACCAGATCGTGGCCGAGAAGGATCGAAACGCGATCCTGTACGACTGGATCGAGGCCTGCGGCGCCGCCCTCGGCGTCGACCGAAACACCGACTGGAACGCCGCACCGTTCCACGACGGCGCCGGGTTCCTGGACGTCGGCTACAACGACGCCAACGGCGTGCGCTCGTCCTCCAGCGTGATGTACCTGCACCCGATCATGGGCAAGCGCGCCAACCTGGAGGTGCGCACCGACACCCGCGCCCACCGGATCGAGTTCTCGGGCAACCGCGCCGTGGCGGTGCACACCGAGGACAAGAGCGGCGGCGTCGACCGGGTCGCCGCAAGCCGCGAGATCATCGTCGCCTGCGGCTCTGTGGACACGCCGCGGCTCCTGATGTACTCCGGCGTCGGCCCGCGCAAGCAGCTCGAGCACTTCGGCATCGACGTGGTCGCAGACCTGCCCGGAGTGGGCGAGAACCTGATCGACCATCCCGAGTCGATCATCATCTGGAAGCTGAAGCGGCCGATGGGCCCCGAGGGCTGCATGGACGCCGACTGCGCCCTGTTCGTGAACCGCCTGGGCAACGACGAACGGCCCGACCTGATGTACCACACCTATCAGCTCCCGTTCACGTTCAACACCGAGCGGCTGGGCTACGAGGTGCCGGACGACCGCTGGTGCATCTGCATGACCCCCAACATCCCCCGCTCGCATTCCAAGGGCCGGCTGTACCTGCTCTCGAAGGATCCCAACATCAAGCCGGCGCTGGACTTCAAGTACTTCACCGACGAGGACGGCTACGACGAGCAGACGATCGTGGACGGGCTCAAGATCGCCCGCCAGGTGGCCGCCGAAGGCCCATTCGCCGACTGGATCGAGCGCGAGATCGCACCCGGCCCCGACATCACCTCGGACGAGGGCGCTGTCCGAGTACGGCCGGGCGGTGCACCACACCGTCTACCACCCGTCGGGCACGTGCCGCATGGGCGACGCCGGCGACGACCTGGCCGTGGTCGACCCCGAGCTGCGGATACGCGGCCTCGAGGGCATCAGCATCGCCGACGGCTCGATCTTCCCGAGCATGCCCACCGTGAACCCGGTGGTCGGCACCTTCATGATCGGCGAGAAGTCGGCCGACCTGGTGAGGGCGCGCACGAGCTAGCCTCGCAACCCCGATCCGGTCATCCCGGCGGCAGCTCTGCCAGCTCGGCCAAGAGCTGGTAGGAGCGCGTGCGTGCCGTTGCCGAGGGTGCGTTGGTGGTGGCCATGAACTCGGCCACGCCGGTCTCGGCCAGCAGCTCGGTCATGCGCCGGCGCACCGTCTCGGGGCTGCCGATCACCTGTGGCGCCAGCCAGCTCTCGACGAAGGCCCGCTCTTGCGGTGTCCACTCGTGGGCCTCGATGTCGGCGACCGTCGGCAGCCGCGCCGGTGGGTATCCCGAGCGCATCCGGGCGAATGACAGGGCGATCGCCGAGGCCAGCAGGTTGGCCTCGTCGTCATCGGGGGCGCACACCACCATCGCGGTCACCATCGGGTAGGGCTTGTCCAGGATCTCGGACGGCCGGAAGTGCTCGCGGTAGAGGTCGAGCGCGGGCACGGTGTTGTGGGCGCTGAAGTGGTGGGCGAAGGCAAACGGCAGCCCCAGCGCACCCGCCACCTGGGCACTGAAGCCGCTCGAGCCGAGCAGCCAGATCGCCGGCAGGTCGCCGCCATAGCCGGGGATGGCGCGGATCCCGCGGTAGTCCTCGCCGGGCTCGAATCCCTCGAAGAAGCCGTACAGCTCGTGCAGCAGCTGGGGCAGATCGTCGCTGGCACCCAGCCGGCGCAGGGCGGCGGCGGTGCGCTGGTCGGTGCCGGGGGCGCGGCCGATACCGAGGTCGATCCGGCCGGGGAACAAGGCCTCCAGCGTCCCGAACCGCTCGGCCACCACCAGCGGCGCGTGGTTGGGCAGCATCACCCCGCCCGACCCCAGCCGGATGCGCGAGGTGCGCGCTCCCGCGTTTGCGATCAGCACCTCGGGCGCCGAGCTGGCGATGCCGGGCATGTTGTGATGCTCGGCGTACCACAGCCGGTGATAGCCGAGCCGCTCGGCCTCCTGCACCAGCGCAGTCGAGTCGGCCAGCGCCTCCACCGGCGAGCGGTCGCTACTCACCGGGGCGACGTCGAGCACCGACAGCGGCACCCCGAACACCGGCGAGGCCGCAGCGGCTGCGATGTCATGCATGGCGCTCATCCGTACAGGTGGTCTCGTACCAGTTGCAGGAGCCGATCGACCGGCACCCCCCTGACCGCCAGCCGCAAGGCGAAGGCCTCCAGCCCGTTGATCCGGCCGCTGTTCTCACCGTCGTCAACGGCTCGGTTGAGACCGGCCCGGGCGGCATCGTCGATCTCGGCTTTGGTCAGGTGGTTGTCGCGCTGGAACTGGTTCAGCTCGGCGTCGCTGGTGAGCGCCAGCCCGAGCGTCTCGGACGGGACGTTGAGCTTGCAGGCGGCTCCGTCGAGCGCCGACAGCGCCGCCTGGCTGAGCACATCGTCGAGTGAGTGGGTGGGCGCCCAGGTGCGCGACTGGCAGGGATCGCCCGACGCGGTCGGCTTGTAGTCGAGACCACCCGCGGCCAAGTTGAGCGCGACCGGCGAGAGCGCCACCACGCAGGCGAGAGCGGCGAAGCGGGCGTCTCCGATCACGTGACCCGCTTTCTGATCAGCGCCAGCGGGATCAGTGACAGTAGCGCCATGCCCGCCGCCAGCGCGAACGGCACCGAGAAGGCCTTGGTGACCGCCTTTTCGATCTGATCGGTGACCGATTCCTGCAGCGCCTGCACGTCGGGGCCGTTGCCCAGAGGAGCAAACGCCGAGTCGAGATTTGGCGGCTTGGTGACCGGGGCGGTGCCGACCAGGTCGGCCAGCCGCCCACCCAGATCGATCTTGTCGGTGAGGCTGAGCGACGACTCCAGCACCAGCCTGGTACCCGACGCCTCTGCGGCCGCCGACTGCTTGTCGAGCTGGTTGGTGAAGATCGGCGTGAGGATCAGAAGCCCGATGCAGATGCCGGCGTGGCGGGCGGCGATCGTCCAGCCGCCGTGGATCCCCAGCGGCGAGCGGCCGGCCAGTGCGGTCGCGGTGAGCGCGCTGATGGCAAGCGCCAGCCCCGCGCCGATCACGATCTGGGGCGCGATCATCCATTGCCACTCGGCTCCCGGCAGCACCGCCAGCGACAGCAGTCCGCCGCCGATCAGGATCGAGCCGCCGACCGCCCGCGCCCACGGAGTGCCGACCGAGGGCAGAAGCCGGTACACGGCCAGGGCTGCGAGTGGCATCACCGTGACCACCGCGGCGGCCTGCAGCGGGCTGTTGCCCCAGCCGTTGATGAGCAAAAGCACGATCAGAAAGAGCGCGGCGGTGAGCGACGCCGACACCAGTCCCAATGCGACGTTGGCGGGCACATCTGGCCGGTCGGCCGGTGTCACCGGCTGGCGCTCGCCGGAACGCGGGATCAGCACCAGCGCGATCAGCGCAAGCGGCACCTGGACGGCGAAGATCGCCTTCCATGAGATCGTGTCGGTGAGGATGCCGCCGATCGCCGGCCCCGCGGCGGCGCCGATCACTCCGGCCGCCGACCACACAGCGATCGCCCGCCGCTCACTGCCGGTGGCGGCAGGCAGAAGCTCGAGCGCCGCGCAGATGGCGGCGGCACCGCCGATGGCCTGCACACCGCGCGAGGCCAGGAGCCAGCCGAAGGTGGGAGCGACGGCACAGCCCAGCGAGGCCGCGGCGAACACGACCAGTCCGACGCGGCAGAAGGCGGCGGGCGCCCGCCGCCGGGCCAGATGGGCGGCCGGCACGGCCACGATCGCGAGCACCAGGTTGAACAGCGTCAGCACCCAGGCGACGTCGTTGATGGAGACGTCGTAGTGAACCAGGATCTCGGGCAGCGCCAGGATCACGATGGACGAGTCGGCCAACACCATCGCCACCGCCAGGCCGAGGGCGAATGTGGGAACGCGGGACACTGAGGCCTAGGCGCCGGCTGCGCTGGTGCGCCGGCCATGGTGCAGCAGCTCGTCCCAGCTCGAGAGCTTCACCCGGGGACGGCCGTGCGGCTCGCCGGTCGTACGCTCGTGGGCGTCGATCGCAGCCCAGCCGGCGTACTCGACTGCCTCAGGGGCGCGCTCGAACACCAGCGCCTCGATCACGGCCGGGTCGGTCTGCTCAGGCGCCGTCAGCAGGCCCGCCTCGACGTCCTCCCACAGGAGCTCGGTCGACTCGTTGGCGTCCTTCTTGTTGGTGCCGATCACGCCGCTGGGCCCGCGCTTGATCCAGCCGGCGCAGTACTCGCCCACCACCAGCTCGCCCGCTCCGTCGACCACGCGCCCACCGTTATTGGGGATCACCGCACGCCCCTCGTCGAAGGGCACTCCTTCGAGCGGCATGCCGCGGTAGCCCACCGATCGCAGCACCAGGCCGGTCTTGATCACCTCGGTCTCGCCGGTCGGCACCGCCCGCAGCCGACCGGAGTCGTCGGCCTCCAGCCGGTTGATGCCCACCACCAGCTCCTCGACCCGCCCGGCGCCGCGCAGCTCCACCGGGGACACGCAGAACCGCAGCGTCACCGCTCGCGGTTTGCCCTCGGGCTGCCGGGTGGCGTACTCGCGCAGCACCTCGACGTTTCGGCGGGCGATGGTCGCACCCTCCTCGACCAGCGACTGCTCGCTGATCGGGTCGAGCTCGAGATCGGCGGGGTCAACGGCGATGTCGGCGCCGGCCATCTCGCCCAGCTCCAGCAGCTCCGGATTGGTGAATGCGGCCTGGGCGGGACCGCGCCGGCCCAACACCACGATCTCCTTGACGGGCGAGGTGGCGATCACATCGATGGCGTGGTCGACGGTGTCGGTGACCGCGAACTCTTCCCGCGTGAGCGCCAGCATGCGCGCGCAGTCGACCGCCACGTTGCCGTTTCCGACCACGACGACGCGCTCGGTATCGAGGTCGATCTCGAGGTCGCGGTAGTCGGGATGGCCGTTGTACCAGGCCACGAAGGCGGTTGCCGAGAGCGAGCCGGGCAGATCCTCGCCGGGAATCCCCAGCGGACGGTCGAGCTGTGCGCCGACGCTCCACACCACCGCGTGGTAGTGGCGGCGAAGCTCGTCCCGAGACAGGTCGCGGCCGATCTCGACGTTTCCGAAGAAGCGAAATCCGGGGCGATCGGCGATCTTCTCGAACACCCGCGAAACGGCCTTGATCTTGGGGTGATCGGGCGCGACACCGAGCCGCACCAGTCCCCACGGGGTGGGCAGCCGCTCATACATGTCCACCTCGGCGCCCTTGGTCAGGAGCTGGCCGGCGGCATAGAACCCAGCCGGGCCGGAACCGACCACGGCAACCCGGATCGGGTCGGAATTGACTGCCTCTGTGGGAGCTTCGGCCACACTGGAACGTTAGTTGATGGCGTCCAACGAGATGTGCAGCCGACCGTCGGTGGATCGCACCCGATACACGGCCAGCGGCTCGGTCGCAGGCGGCTCCACCACCGCTCCGGTGGTCAGGTCGAAGGCCGCCCCGTGGCACATGCAGTGGATCGCGCCGTCGATCACCTCGCCGTCCACGAGCGGGCATTCATCGTGGGTGCAATCGCCGGCGACGGCCCGCCACTGGCCGGCGGCGCGGGCCAGCAGCACCGCCTCGCCGTCGACCATGAGTTCGACCAGGGTGCCGTCCTCGGCGTCGTCGTCAGGGGCGGCGTCGTGCCACACCGGCTCGCTCATGTGTCCCACACGACGTGGAGGTGAGCGGGCGCACGAAACTCCCAGCCTCGCAGCCGAGGCGGCCGCTCGGGGTCGAGCCTGAGATTGGGGCAGCGCTCGAACAGCGCCTGGATCTCGAGTCGCTCCTGCATGCGGGCGAGGTGATGCCCGGGACAGAAGTGCGGGCCGAAGCCGAAGGCCGCGTGCGGGCGCTTGGGCCGGTGGAGGTTGTAGAGGTCGGCGTCTGCGCCCCACACCGTCTGATCGCGGTTGGCCGACGACACCAAAAGGCCGATGTTGGCGCCGGCGGGCACGTCGATCCCGGCCAGCACGGTGTCACGCGTGGCCCGCCGAGTCTGGGTGCCGATGGGCGAGATCCAGCGCAGCCCTTCCTCAACCGCCGGACGCACCAGCCCGGCCGGGTCGGCGGCCATCTCGGCGGCCTGATCGGGGTTGGTGAGCAGGCCCAGCACCGTCGATCCGGCGGAGTGGCCGGGTTCCTGCATGCCGCCGGTGATGATGATCTTGATGCTGGGCACGATCCAGGCGAACCGTTGTTCGAAGGTGCCCTCGGCGGCCTGCAACATGTCGGAGATGGTGGAGCCGTCGGGCTCTGCGAACATCCGCCGCATGATCGGCTCGAGCCGCGCGCTGACCTCGGCGCTGGCCGCCATGCCGATCCGGTCCTTCTCTGGATCCTCCTCGAAGTTGGTGGCACCGATCGCCATCTCGGCGAACCACCGCCGCAGCGTGTCGTCGTCGATCTCGGCCAGCCCCAGCACCAGCGCCAGGCTGCGTACCGAGATCGGCTCGAAGTACTCGGCCATCAGATCGGCGCGGCCTCGGTCGAGGATGCGGCCCAGGTAGTCATCCACCAGCGGCGCGATCATCGGCACCGCCCGCTGCTCGACCTGCCGGGGTCGAAGCGACGGGTCGAGTGCCCGCCGCAGATCTTTCTGCCTGGGCCCGTCGATCAGCAGGATGTTGCCCTCCCCCATGGTGCGGTCGAGCGGCGAGGGAGTGACGCCGGCCGAGAAGGTGTCCGCGTCGCCGGCCGCCCGCTCGACGGCCTCCCAGGTCGTGGCCAGCCACAGCCCCACGCCCGGCACCCACGCGACCGGGGCATGCTCGCGCAGCCAGGCGTAGATGGGGTAGGGATCCTCGTCCAGCTGCTCCACGGTGATCGCCGCCAGCCGTGCCTCTGTCTCACTGATCGCCACTGCCGCTACCCTAATCGACCGGCAGCAGATCGGCCAGATCATCCCGGCCAAAATGCTCGGCCCAGCCGCGGGCGGTGGCACCGAAGGCGCGGTCGAGCTGAGCGGGGTCGACCCCGCCGCTGAGCGCCAGGCCAACCAGATGCGGATCGTCCGCATCCACGGCCAGGTGAAGCAGCGTCCCGCCGTGGGGCGCAAAGCGCTGTTGAGTCAGCTCAGGGGCGCGGTCGAGCATCCATGCGACCAGCTCGCCATGGCCGGTGAGGATGGCCAGCCTGACCGCGCCGGTATCGCCGGCGATGGAGGCTGCCAGCTCCTCCGGCGACGGCTCGAGCGCATCCAGGGCGTCGCGGTCGCCGGCTCCGATCGCCACCGCCAGGGCCGCCATCCGAGCGGTGGGTGCAGGCCCGCGGGCCAGCCACCAGGTCTGGCCGCGGCCGAGCGACTCGAACCCGACGCCGCGATAGACCTGCTCACCCAGATCGGTCGCATTCAGAACGGCAAGCGTGCAGCCGAGGTCGATCGCCCGATGGCAGGCTGCGATCACCAGCGCACGGCCGATTCCCCGGCGCCGCTGCGCGTCGGCCACGCCCATGGCGTAGATGCCGGCGACGCCCCGCCAGGGGTTGACGACGACGTGGCCCACCGGCTGCCCGTCGCGGCACACCGCCAGGTGGGAGACGGCCTTGGGATCCGGGCCGGCATCTGCATAGGGAAGGCTGCTCGGATAGGGGGACGGCCGGTCGACCACGTCGTACTCAGGACGCTCTGCGGTGAACCGGGCCAGGTCGAGCGACATCCAGTGCGGCTGCCAGCCCCACTGGAAGCCCTGCGATACCGCAAACGCGCCGAGCTCGGGGGCCGGCCGCCGCGCCCAACAGCCAACTTCGCGCAGGCCAAGTGCCCGGATGCGAGCGATCACCGGGTCGAGCTCGTCCGCGGAGCGGGGAAACATGATCGCGCCGGCGCGGCCGGTGTGGGTGAGTTGAACGGCGCCGAACTGCTCCACCCTCCCGCCGGCTGCCAGCGCGTTTCGGCGAAAGATGGAACGGTGGTTGGCGAGTGTCGCCTGGAGGGGGTCGATCGCGGTCATGGGATCGTCTGCTCGGTCTGATCGCGCACGCGGCCGGCCTCGTCGATGAACTGGTAGCTGATGTGATCGCCGTCGATGCCGATGCGCAGGAAGCCGTAGGCCAGGAAGGAGACGAGCGCATCGGGAGTCGCCAGCGTGTTGGCCTCGTTACCGGGCCCCTCGCCTCCGGTGCCGACGGTGAACTGGAGCACCCCCGCACGGACGTGCCGCTCGTACCTGTGCAGATGGCCCGCCAGGATCGCGGCGACGTGCCGGCGGCGCAGCAGCGGCATGATCGGGTTGTCAGCCGCGATCGGGCGGTGGGTGAGTACGAACCGCACCGGGCAGGCGCCGCGGCACACGCCCAGCGACTTGGTGGCGTAGGCATGCGCCGAGGAGTCGGCCTGCAGCCCCAGCACGACTACCTGGACGGGGCCGTACTGCACGCTGTACTGGTGCCCGGGCAGGTGCAGGGCGGAGATCACCGCCGCGCCGTCGCGGTAGGCCAGGTCGTGCTCGCCCAGCGCCGCCACCATCGGGGCTTCGCCCAGGAGGTCGCGCAGGGGATCGAAGATCGCGCGGTTGAGCAACGGTGGGATGGCCAGCAGGTAGGCGTTGTCGCCGGACGACAAAACCAGCGCCGGGTCCTGGGCCGCGGCCAACCGGCCGACCGCGTACTCGTGAGCGTTTCCCGACCCGTAGTCGCCGAACGACACCAGCGTGATCGGCGTCGCGGTTGAGGTTGGTGCGGTGGTGAACGCGCCCGCCGCCGCCGAGCGGCCGTCGATGTTGGCGGTCCACACGTACCTGGTGCCGGGTCGCAGGTTGGTGAACCCGACCGCGCCGCGTACGACAGTGCCGTCGGGGGCGAGCGCCCGCAGGCTGACCGGCCCCTCCCCCGCCTTCAGCTTCCACCCGAAGTCGGCGTGGGTGGTGGTGACGCGAGTGAGGTAGGGCGCGCGGGTGAAGGTGGCCTCGGGTGGCCGCAGCAGATACGTCGATCCGTACCAGACCAGTACAACCACGGTGATCAGGAGCAGCGCGGTGGTGATCACGAGTGCGGCCAGCACTCGGCGAAACCCAGTGGGAACGGCGGCGCTGGGGCGAGCCGCCCACCCGCCTCTGACCAGCGGGATCACCTGCAGCGCGATCACCACGGCTGCGGCCACCCGCGGGCCGAGCGGATAGCCCAGGAAGAGGAACGGGAACGGCGCGACGATCGTGAGCGACGAGCAGATCACGTCGATCCGGCGGCGGGGTTGCACCAGGTCGGCGCTGAGGCAGGCGATCGCCGCGATCACGCCGACCAGCAGCGCCGGGCCGATCACGACGCCGCCGATGATCCGATCGGATAAGAACGAACCGGCCGCCAGCGCCAGTGCGTCGACGATCAGGAAGAGTCGGAGCCCCCGCATTGTTCGAGCGTAGCGTCTGTAGGATCGCCGTCATGACGCGATGCGCAGCCGGGGAGGCCCGCTGATGGCGGCGCTGAAGGCCGCAAACCTGACCTTGCGGTTCGTGCTCGAGGTGTGCGCGATCTTCGCCGTGGGCTACTGGGGCTGGCACACGCACGGCGGCCTGTGGCGATGGCTGATGGTGATCGCCGCTCCCACCGCGTGGATCGCGCTGTGGGGCCTGTTCGGGTCTCCCAAGGCGGCCGTCAAGCTCTCGGCCCCGGCGCACCTCGGCTTCGAGATCGTGATGGCAGGCGTGGCCGCGGTGGCGCTCTACGCCGCCGGTCGGCACGACCTCGCAATCGGCTTCGCGGCGGTGTGCGTGATCAACCGGCTCTTGAGCTGGGTGTGGGGCCAGGACCGGGCTTCTACGCTCGGGATGGGGCCCTAACCCGACGCCCGGGCTGCTGCCTCCGCCGACGAAATCACCGCCACGATCTCGAACTCCACCAGATCGCTCCAGCGCGTGGTCCAGCTGTCGAGCAGCGCGCGATCGTCAGTCTCCATCACCTGGTAACAGGTGCCAAGGCTCTCGTCCACCCAGCTCTCGATGAACGTCAGGCCGGCGGGGAGCATCCTGCCTTCGCGGCGGAAGCGCTCGTACACGAGTTCCGCCCCGTGCGTGTAGCGCTCGATCACCATGTACTTCACCGGGCCGATCCCGTGAGCGCCGGAACCACCTCGGCGGCCAGGCGCTCCATCTGCTCGGCATCGTCGTACAGCGGGTTGAGCAGGATCCGCCCGGCACCGGCCTCCATCACCTCGGCCACCCCCTGGATGCAGGCGTCGGGCTGGCCGGCCACCGCCACCGCCTCCAGACCTGTGGTGCCGTAGAGGTGCTCGAGCACTGCGGCCATCCGCCGCCGAGCCACCGCAGCGTCGTCCTCCACGGCGATGTAGACGCGCTTGGCGATGGGGAAGGACGCCGGGTCGCGGTCGCGCGCGACCAGCTCGGCGCGAATGGTCTGCACCTGCTCGGCGAACACCTCGGTGGTGCGGCTGCCCGCTCCGAAGAAGCCGCGGCCGATGCGGACGGAGCGCCGAAGTGCATTCTCGTGGCTGCCCCCGATCCACACCGGCGGGTGCGGCTTCTGGAACGGCTTGGGTTCCATGGAGACGCCGTCCAGCTGCCAGAATCGGCCGTCAAAGGTGATCTCCGGCTGCGTCCACAGCGCCTGCATCAGCCGCAGGCCCTCGGTCAGGCGCGCAGCGCGCGTATCCGGTGAGGCGTCGAACGCGCCGAGGCCCTTGCCGCCGCCCACCCCCAGGCCGATCTCGATTCGTCCGCGACTGAGCTGGTCGAGCGAGCTGACCGACTTGGCCAGCTGCACGGGATTGCGCGCGGGGCTCACGAACACGGCGCAGCCCAGGCGGATGCTGGTGGTGCAAGCGGCGGCGAAGGTCATCGTCTCGATCGAGCTCAAAACCGGCGCCGAACCGAAGGTGTGCTCCTGCGTCCAGGCGCTCTCGAACCCGAGCGCTTCGGCCCGCTCCAGATGCCCTCGAAACCGTGCGGGGTCAAACGTGCCGTCGAGCGCAAACTGCGGGATGGAGATGGCGAAATCGGCCATCGAAGTAGGGTAGTTTGCCGATGCGGCGACCCCCGCGGTCGCTACTTGACGACCAGGAACGCGTCCACGTCGATTAGCGGGTGGTTCTTGGTACCCGAACACACCACCTTGATGGTGTGTGTGCCGCCAGTGGCGAACGACCGCGTGAACACCACCCGCCGCCGCACCGTCGTCTTTGCGTACGTATTGACCGTCGCCACCTGCTGACCGTCGATCAGCACCTTGGCAACGCCGCGATTGGCCGCCTTGGATGCCACCCAGGTGACCTCGCGACCGGAGAACGTGAGGCTCGCCGACGCATTTGCGGCGGAGGTCGAGCGGATACTTCCGCCGTAGGTGCCGGAGACGTTGGACGTGCTCCACTTGCCGGCGTAATGGACCGACGCGCTGCCGTTCTGGTAGGCAGACAGCACCGATGAGGGGCCGCGAGCGTAACTCGATTGGTTGCCGGCGCAGTCGGTCGCCGCCACCTGGAACTGGTGGGTAGCCGCTCCGGGCGTTATCTGAGGGGCGCCGTACAGCGTCAGCGGCGTGGCCAGCTTGACCGCCTGATACGGCTCCCCTGCCACGCTCTGCTGCAGCGAGTACGAGCAGATGCCGCCGGCATCGGTGGCTGCAAACCCGACGTGCGTGGGTACCGCCTTGGCCGCCAGCGTCGCCCCAAGCGCCACGATCATCTTCGGTGCCTGGGTGACGGTCGGGTCGGTGACATCGGTTTGGGTAGCAGAACTGTCGATGTGGATGTAGTCGATGTCGCCGGTGTAATAGTCACAGGTGGTGGTGATCTGGTCGCAGTCGAGTTTGCCACCGATCGTGATTGGCCGCGTGTTTGAGATCGTGCCGGTGTTGCCCGACGCAGTGGCCACGACATCGCCGTCGACTGTGAGCGAGATGCTGTTCCCGCTGCGGGTGCAGGTGACGATGTGCCAGTTCCCGTCGCTCAACACGGTTGGGGACTGCACGGCCTTACGTCTGAGGGTGGCATTGACCAGGCCGCGGAACGTGCACTTGATCTGGCCATTCGGGTTTTCGACCTTCCAATACCCTGTGGTCGATCCGGCCTGCCCCTTCTGCACGATGTTTCCGAAATGCTGGGTCGTGCGGTACCGGACCGTCACCGCATAGTCCCCGGCCCCGGGGTTCAGCTTCGGGTCATTGGCGACCTGCACCAACCGCTCGGGCTTGATCGGCGGATCTGTGGGACTCACGAACGCCCACCGATACGCCACCGCGCCGTTGGCCGATACCCCGCTGGTCAAGCCTGATCCGATCGCACCATTGAGGTGATTCGGACCACTGTCGACCATCGTCTGGGCACCCGGCCCCTCGTTCATCTCCCAGTCGGCCACAACCGCCGCCGAAGCCGGCGCGACGGACGCGACCCCGACCACGCCCAGCACCAAAACCGGCACGCCAAACCATCTACGCATCACACGCCCCCCAGCAGCATCGGAACCCCTACCCACCGATAAACTGTACACCTGACCGCTGTGGGATCAACCCCGTCGGCCGCGAACTGCGCTCACTGGGCGCCCACACCACGGTTTCGACGGACTGGTACACATCGAGATCAGAAAAAGCCGACGCGGGGAGTCGAACCCCGGACCCCATCATTACGAGTGATGTGCTCTACCAACTGAGCTACGTCGGCGCTTCGGCCGGAGAATACCCGCGACGGGCCAGCTCGGCGCGAACCGCCGGAGCCACCTCCGTGGCGTACAGCTCGATCGCGTGCATCACCTTGTCGTGGGGCATCGATCCGACCGTGAGCTGCAGCATGAACCGGTCGTGGCCGAAGATCTCGTGCTGGAACAGGATCTTGTCGGTCACCTGCGCGGGGTTGCCCAGGAAGTTGGCGCCGCGCAGGGTGGCCGAGGCCTCGTACTGCTCGCGGGTCATCGGCGGCCAGCCACGCTCGCGTCCGATCTTGTCCATCACCGATGCCACCGATGCGAACGAGTCGTCGATGGCCTCCTCGGGGGTGTCGGAGATGAAGCCGTGGGAGTTGATGCTGAGCTCGAGCTTGGGCGTGGCCGGCCTCCTCCGCCGCTCGCCGGTGCAGCTCGGCCATGGGCGCGAACCGCTCGGGCAGCCCGCCGATGATCGCAAGCGCCATCGGCAGCCCCAGCGTGCCCGCCCGCACCACCGAGGCAGGGTGTCCCGCCCACGGCGATCCAGACCGGGATCGGCCGCTCGGGCTGGGGGAAGACTCCGAGGTCGTCGAGCGGCGGGCGGTGCACGCCCGACCAGGTGATCCGCTCGTTCTGGCGCAGGGCCAGCAAGCAGGTCGAGCTTCTCGGCGAAGAGGTCGTCGTAGTCGTCCAGGTTGTAGCCGAACAGCGGGAACGACTCGATGAACGACCCGCGCCCGGCCATGATCTCGGCCCGCCCACCGGAGAGCAGATCGAGCGTCGCAAACTGCTCGTACACCCGCACCGGGTCGTCGGAGCTGAGCACCGTGACAGCGCTGGTCAGCTTGATCCGCTTGGTGCGCGCTGCGATCGCTGCCAGCACCACCGTCGGCGCCGACACCACGAACTCGGGGCGGTGATGCTCGCCGACGCCGAACACGTCGAGCCCCAGCTGGTCGGCCAGCTCGGCCTCTTCGATCACATCGTTGAGTCGCTCGGCAGCACTCACCGACCGGCCGGTGTGCGGGTCGGGGGTGCGCTCGGCAAAGGTGTAGAGACCCAGCTCCATCTCCGGGGAGAGTACCGATGGCGGCCGTGATCTGTAGGCTCCGGCGATGCTCACCCTCGTCACCGGCGCCAGCGGCTACCTCGGGCTCGAAACGGTGCGCGAGCTGCGGGCACGCGACCGGCAGGTGCGGGCGCTGGTGCGCTCCGACGCGGCGGCCGCGCGGCTCGAGGGTCTCGGCGTCGAGATCGTGCGGGGAGACGTGACCGAGCAGTCGACGCTGCCGGCGGCGCTGGAGGGTGTGCACACGGTCTTTCACATGGCCGGCGTGGTCGGCCACCGCGCCCGCGACGAGCAGCGGCTGCATGAGGTCAACGTGGTCGGTGCCCGCAACGTCCTGACCGCCGCGATGCGGGCCAATCTCGAGCGGGTGGTGTTCACGTCGAGCGTGGGCGCGATGGGCCCGGCGGCGAGCCCCAAGCATCCGCGCGACGAGGGCGCCTTCATGATCGACGGGGATGATGGGCGGCCCGATTTCCTGTATGCCCGGAGCAAGGCCCACGGCGAGCTGGAGGCGATCAAGGCGGCCGAGGCCGGCCTCAACGTGGTCATCACCAACCCCGGATTCCTGATCGGGCCGGGCGACGTCAACCGCGTGTCGTCATGGCCGATCGAGGAGTACCTGCGCGGCCGCCTGCGATTCACTCTCCCAGGCGGGCTGAGCTACGTCGATTGCCGCGACGTGGCTGTCGGCCAGCTGCTGGTCGAGGAGCACGGAAAGGCCGGGCGAGCGATACATCCTCACCAGCGACGAGGGCAACCTCTCCCACGCCGACTTCTTCGCCCGGGTGGGCCGGGTGTGCCACAAGCGCCGGCGCCAGGTGCACATGTCGCTCGGCATGCTGATGCCGGCGGTGCGTGCGGGCACCGCGCTTCGGCTGCCACTCCCGCTTGACGCCGACGAGCTGCGCTCGAGCGCACGGTGGTGGTTCTACACCGCCGCCAAGGCCCGCGAACAGCTCGGATTCACGACCCGGCCAATGGACGAGACGATCCTCGATACCGCCGCCTGGCTGAAGGCCGACGGCTACCACCGCCACTGATTGCTAGGCCCGCGCTGGGCGGATCAGCACCCGCCGGCCGACCACCAGGCTCATGCAGGCCGCCGCCACTCCCAGACCGCCGGCGATCAGGAAGGCCGGCTCGTAGGAGTGCAGCCAGGTGCGGCTGGCGCCCGCGCCCCAGGCGGCGAACGCCGCGCCGAACTGGTGGCAGGCAAACACCCACGCAAACACCACTCCCATCCGCTCGCGCCCGAAGATGTCGCGGCAGAGCGCCACGGTGGGCGGCACCGTCGCCACCCAGTCGAGGCCGTAGAACACCACGAAGGCAACCAGCGGCACGCCGGCGTGGGCCAGCGCGGCGTTGAGGCCGAGCAGCGACAGGCCGCGCAGGCCGTAGTAGCCGAACAGCAGCACCCGCGGGTCGTAGCGGTCGGTGAGATACCCCGAGCCGATCGTGCCGGCGATGTCGAAGATGCCGATCACCGCCAGCAGCCACGCGCCCTTGACCTCGCTCAGCCCGTGATCCGAGCAGGCGGCGATCAGATGGGTGCCGATCAGCCCGTTGGTGGTCGCGCCGCAGATGAAGAAGGCGCCGGCCAGCAGCCAGAAGTCGCGCACGTGGGAGGCCTCGCGCAGGCGCCGAGAACGCATTTCGCACCGGATTCTGGGTCGGCGGGGGCGGCTCGATGAACTCGCCGCCGTAGGGCGCGAGGCCCATGTCGGCGGGATACGAGCGCAGGAAGATCAGCGCGATCGGCGCGACCAGCAGCACGGCCACGATCGCCACCGTGCCGGCCGCCCAGCGCCAGCCGTAGCTGGTGACGATCAGCGGCCAGCGCGGGCAGGAAGATCAGCTGGCCGCTGGCGTTCGAGGCGGTCAGCATGCCGGTGACGAGACCTCGGCGGCGCTCGAACCAGCGATTGGCGGTGATCGCTGCCAGCGGCACGGCCACCGCGCCGGTGCTGGATCCGATCACCAGGCCCCACAGCACGTACAGCTGCCACGGCTGGGTCATGACCGTGGTCAGCGCCGAGCCGATCGCGACCATGATCAGCGCCGCCGCACACACCCGGCGCACGCCGAAGCGCTCGATCACCGCGGCGGCAAACGGCGCGCCCAGGCCGTACACCAAGCAGGTTGAGGGCGACCGCGCCGCCGATCAGCGCCGACGACCACCCGAAGGTGTCCTCCAGCGGCAGCAGCAGCACGCCGGTGGTGGCGCGGAAGCCGGCGGCGGTCACCAGCACCACGAACGTGGCCGCCACCACCACCCACGGATAGTGCGGGCGGATGCGGACGGCCAGCGTGCTCATTTCAGGATGCTAGCCACCGGTGTGAATAAAAGGTGCCTGGCACCGTTTATTCACTACGCACTCATGGGGACTTGGACTTCGATCACGGGCTCGATCCGCTCGAAGATCTCCTGCAGGCTCGGGCCGGTGATGGTGAGGCCGTGGTTCTTGAGCCCGACGATGGTGCGGCCGGGATCGGGAGCCTCGCGAATGATGTCGGATACCGCCGTGGCCAGCTCACGCGTGCCGCAGGGATAGTTGAACTCTGTTGCGGTGACGTCCGAGATCCAGGCGTGCACGTGCACGATCGCGCCCACGGTGGGGTGCTCGCGATAGATCATGAAGTGCTCGATGGCGTCCACCGACACCCGCCGCGGCTCGACGCCGGGCGGTACCGAGAGCACCATCGCCTGAGCCTCGCGGTCGTAGTCCTTGACCAGCAGCACGTCGCGGCCGATCTCGCGCAGATCGCTCTTGTCGACGCCCGAGGCGCTCATCCAGAACCGCTCGGCATCCTTGCGCACCGACATGTTGCCGTAGGAGAGGCCGCCGATGCCGTAGGCCAGCTTGATCCAGCGCAGGTCGTCGGGGCCGACGATCTGATCCAGCGGGAACGGGGCCGGGAGCAGTCCCAGGCTGTCGAGCCGGTGCCCGGCCTCGTGCAGCTGCGCGGTCAGCTCGTCGCCGTCCCACAGCTCGGGCTCGAGGTCGGTGTCGAAGCGGTTGTCGATCACCAGTCGCGAGGTGGCCAGCGGCTCGAGCCGATCGAACAGCGCCTTGACCCACTCGTCCATGTTGCCGGGATCGGGCACCGAATAGTTGCCCTGCTCGGGGGTGACGAAGTAGCAGGCATCCCCCGGCACGATCAGCATCGCGATGTTTGCCAGCGCGCGCACCAGAATCGGGTACTCGTTTCGCAGCACGTCGTCGGGCGGGCTGTCCAGGTGGTGCACCGCGACCACATACGTGGAGCGCTGACGCCGGCGAAACGGCTTGGGCTTGTCGGGGTTGATGAAATGGAACACCACGGCCGACGTCGGGTCGGGGCCGTCGGAGAAGTCGTACCCGCGACGCAGCCATTCGGCCTTCCACGCCGCCGTGAACTCATCCAGCGCGGCGGTGCCGTCGCCCGGTCCACTGAATCCGAAATCACTCATCCGGCCACCTCGTGCAACTCATCCAACTTGACTTCCACCGTCGTATTCCCCTCCAGATCCACAATGCATGCATCGTTCAGCACTTCGTAGCTTCGCACGACTCCGTCGCCGTGCGGCGTGATCACCCGGCGGCCCACTGCCGGCGCACGATCTCGAAACGATCGATACACAGGGTGTTCGAACGCCAAGCAGCAGCGTAGACGGCCGCACAATCCTGTGATGCGGCCAGGGTTCATGGGCAGCTCCTGATCCTTGGCCATCCGCAGCGTGATCGGCTGCTCGTGACAGGGGTAGCGGCTGGAGCACATCTTGCCCCCGCACAGCCCGTGGCCGCCGCACAGCCGGCCCTGGTCGCGGGGCCCGACCTGGCGCAGTTCGATGCGCCGATGCAGGGCCGAACTGAGGTCGGAGCGCAGATTCGAGGTGTCGACCTTGTCCTCGCAGGCGAAGTTGAACACGATCCGGCTCTGGTCGAACACCATCTCGGCCGAGATCGGCTTCAGGCGCAGATTGTGCTGGCGGGCGAGCTGACGGAAGACCCGGATCGAGCGCTTGGCCTCCAGCGCGTTCTCCCGCACCTGCTGCTGATCGGCGGTATCCGCCCGCCGCACCACCCGCTTCAGCGGGGTCGGAACCTCCAGGTCGGATTCGTGGTTGGGCTGCACCACCCGGCCCAGTTCACGGCCGCGGGCGGTCTGGCAGATCACCTTTTCGTCCCAGCGCAGCTCGAGGCCGGCAGGGTCGAACGAGTAGACCTTGCCGCCCGGCTGAAATACGACGCCGACGACGTTGGTCATCATCAGTTTCCGTTCTCCAGATGATCGACCGAGGCCAGGCTGAGACGGTGGAACATCGCCTCCAGCGCGAGCCCCGGATGAAGGTTGAGCTCGAGTGACCGGCGAACGTCCAAGACGACCGAGAGCGCAGCTGCCGCAGGTGCCGCCCCGCTCAAAACGCCCGTCTCGGGCCCATCGCCAGCCGGTTCCGAGTCTAGCACGGTGTCCGGCGCGCCAACCGCCGTTGCCAGGCGATCGCGATGCCAAAGCCCAACCGTGTCCACGGCAAGCCGCAACTCGTCCCACTCCGCCCTGCGCGCCGTGCGCTTACCCCGCTCTTCGAACCGTTTTCGCAGTGCCCGCTCCTGCTTGGGATCGTCGATCGACTGCAGCAGCGTGGTGAGCTGCTTGGCCACCATCGTCGACTCGCGCTTGGCCCGCCCTGACGCCGCGGCCAGCACCGTGGCGGCAGCCGCGGCGGGGTCGAAGCTGGGATCGGTCGCGCCCGCGGCCGCCAGCCGGCGGTACTGCAGGCGCCGCTCGGCCGCCTCGGGGTCGGACGCCAGCTCGCGCGCTCGGGTGAGGCTCCCAAGCGCCGCCCGAGCGGCGTGGGCGTCGCCCACCTCGGCCTCCAGCTGGGCCTGGGTGAACCGCCGAAACGGGATCGTCGCCACCCGCGAGCGGATGGTGGGAAGCATCCGCCGGACGTGGTCGGAGACGAGCACAAACACGGCGTACTCGGGCGGATCCTCGAGCGACTTCAGCAGCGCGTTGGCGCTGTCGTCGCGCAGCAGGTGGGCGTCCAGGATCAGGTAGATGCGCCGCTCG
This sequence comes from uncultured Actinomycetes bacterium, assembly GCA_963729195.1. Classification (GTDB taxonomy): domain Bacteria; phylum Actinomycetota; class Thermoleophilia; order Gaiellales; family JAICJC01; genus CAVPTL01. Next base: position 14,307 of record CAVSNF010000031.1, on the reverse strand, counting down.
CGCCTCGAACGGGCGCAGATGCAGGTCGCGGCGCATCCGGCGCGCGTCCTCCATCAGGATGCCGGCGCCCTCGGGCTCGAGCACGAACAGGTCGGGGTGGGTGCGGGTCTGCACCCGGTGCAGGTCGGTGGCGAGCAGCTCGGCGGCGAAGGCCTCGGCGTACACGCGCTTGCCCGAGCCCGACGGGCCGGCGAAGAGGTAGGCATGGCCGGGTCGCGTCAGCACCGACTCGAGCAGCTCCCGGGCGCGGGGCTGATCGGGCAGGCCGTCCAGGGCGCTCATGCCGGCACCTGCTCGCGCACCCGCTCGGCCACCTGTTCGCGGCTGCCTGCGGCGCTCACCCGCACCACCCGCTGGGGATACCGCTCGGCCGCCTGATCGAACCCCTGCGCGACCGCATCGTGAAAGGCGTCGGGCTCGCGCTCGATCCGGTCACGGCGTCTCGCCGACCCGCTGGGAGGCGTCGGCCCGATCGAGCTCCAGCAGGATCGTGCGGTCGGGCAGGAGCCCCCCGGTGGCGGTCATGTTGACGCTCATCACCTCGTCGATGCCAAGGCCGCGGGCGCAGCCCTGGTAGGCCAGCGACGAGTCGATGTAGCGGTCGGCGATCACCACCCCTCCGCGCTCGAGCGCGGGACGGATCACCGCATTGACCAATTGCGCGCGCGCCGCGGCATACAGAAGCGCCTCTGTCCACGGGCCGATCTCGGCGGCCGGGATCGAGCAGCAGCTCGCGGATCCGCTCGCCGGCGGGTGTGCCGCCGGGCTCCCGTACTCGGGTGACTTCGCGGCCGTCTGCGATCAGCGCCTCGGCGAGCAGTTCCACCTGGGTGGTCTTGCCAGAACCGTCGAGTCCTTCGAACGAGATGAACATGACGCAATGCTACCGGTCGGCGACCTCGTGCTACCCTCCCGCGGCGATGGGGAAGACTTTGATCATCGCAGAGAAGCCGTCGGTCGGTCAGGACTATTCCAAGGCCCTGGGCGGCTCCTTCCAAAAGCACGAGGGCTACCTCGAATCCAGCGACCAGATCGTGTCCTGGGCGATCGGCCACCTGGTCGAGCTGGCCGAGCCCGAGGACTACGACGCGGCGCTGAAGCGCTGGTCGATCAAGACCCTGCCGGTGCTGCCCGAGCAGTTCAAGCTGCGCCCCGAGGCGCGCGGCCGCAAGCAGTTTGACGTGATCAAGCGGCTGCTCAAGCGCGACGACGTGGACGAGGTGATCAACGGCTGCGACGCCGGGCGCGAGGGCGAGCTGATCTTCGCCTACATCTACGACCAGTCCAAATCGAAGAAGCCGGTACAGCGGTTGTGGGTCAACTCGATGACCAAGTCGGCGATCCGCGACGCCTTCGAGCACCTGCGGCCGGGCGAGGAGATGGCAAACCTCGAGGCCGCCGCCCGCTCCCGCTCGGAGGCCGACTGGCTGGTCGGCATGAATGCCACCCGCGCGGCCACCGTCAGGGGCCGGGCGCTGGGCGGCGTCGTGTCGCTGGGCCGGGTGCAGACGCCCACGCTGGCGCTGATCGTCAAGCGCGATCTCGAGATCGACGCCTTCGAGCCCGAGACCTACTTCCAGATCGACGCCAAGTTTGCGCTCTCCGGCGACCGCGGCTATCGCGGACGCTGGTTCGAGGGCAAGGCCGACCGCACCCCCGAGCGCGAACGGGCCGACGCGGTCGCCGCGGCCGCTTCGGGCAAGCCCGCCACCGTCGAGACGGTCAAGCGCACCGAGCGCAAGACCCGTCCCCCGCTGCTGTACGACCTGACCACGCTGCAGCGCGACGCCAACAGCCGCCACGGCATCTCGGCGTCGCGCACCCTGCAGGCCGCACAGCGGCTGTACGAGGGTTCGAGCGCCGGGGCGCTGCTCACCTACCCGCGTACCCGATCCCAGTTTCTTACCAGCGACATGATCGGCCAGCTCAAGACGATCGCCGCCAACCTGGGCAAGCTGCCGGTGCACCGCAAGGCCGCCGAGTATGTGTCCGGGTTGGACGTGCTGCCGCTGGCGCGGGTCGTCAACGACGCCAAGGTCGACGACCACCACGCCATCATCCCCACCGGCGAGATGGCCACCAAGGAGCTCTCCGGCGACGACGCCCGCATCTATGACCTGGTGGTGCGCCGCTACCTGGCGGTGTTCCATCCCGAGGCCGTGTTCGAGGACACCGACGTGGTCACCGAGGCCGGCGGCGAGCGGTTCCGCACCAAGGGCCGGCGGCTGGTGGTGGCCGGCTGGCGCGCCGCGGCGTTCGGTGAGCAGGCCGCGGCCGAGGAGCCGCCCCCTGCAGACGACGAGGACGGGCCCCAGATCCTGCCCAAGATCGACGAGGGCGAGACCGGTACCTGCACCGATCGCCGAGGTGCTGGAGAAGCAGACCAAGCCGCCGCCGCGCTACTCGGAGGCCTCGCTTCTGCGCGACATGGAGACGGCCGGGCGCCAGATCGAGGACGAAGAGGCGCGCGAGGCGATGAAGGAGGCCGGTCTGGGCACGCCGGCGACGCGCGCCGAGACGATCGAGAAGCTGATCCGGGTCGACTACGTCGAGCGGCTCGGCCGCCAGCTGCGCGCCACCTCCAAGGGGCGCCAGGTGATCGGGCTTTTGAAGCAGCACGCGCTGACCTCGGCCGAGCTGACCGGGACGTGGGAGAAGCGGCTGTCCCAGATCGAGCGCGGCACCGAGCAGCGAGAAGCGTTCATGACCGACATCCGCAGCTTCACCACCGACATCGTCGAGTACTTCCGGGAGCTGACCGCCGACGAGGTGCGCGCCCAGCGCGCCGAGATCGGGCCGTGCCCCAACGGCGACGGCATCATCCGCGAGAACCGCGTCGCCTACGGCTGCTCGTCCTGGCAGAGCAAGGAGGAGCCGGGCTGCGGGTTTGTGATCTGGAAGTCGCAGAAGGGCCGCTCGATCTCTCCCAGCGAGGCCAAGGATCTGCTCGAGAACGGCCAGACCGAGCTGCTGGACGGCTTCAAGACGCGCCCCAGCCGCGCCCGGCTGGTGCTGGTCGAGGGCAAGGTGCAGCTGATCGCCGAGGACGGCACCCGGCTGGACGCTCCCGCCGGGCCGCGCGAGACGATCGCGCAGTGCCCCAAGTGCGACGGCGAGATCCGTGAGAACTCCCGCGCCTACGGCTGCTCGTCGTGGAAGAGCCGCAAGGATCCGGGCTGTGGATTCGTGATCTGGAAGTCGACCAAAGGCCGCCAGATCTCGATCGAGGAGGCCCGCCAGGTGATCGAGGCCGGCAAGACCGACTGGATGGACTTCAAGGATCGCAAGGGCCCGTTCCGCGGTCGGCTGGTGCTGCAGGAGGATAAGACGGTGGCGGTCGAGCGCGAGGATCAGGGCGAGGGCACCGAAGCCGCCGAGGACGAGGTGACGAAGGCGGCCTAGCGCCATCCTCCAGGGTAGTGTTGCCCTGTCACCGAGACGGAGGAACGGACATGCCATCAGCCACCGAACTGCAGTCCTGGCACGAACGCGACGTGCTGGACTCAAACGGCGAGCGCATCGGGAAGCTCGACGGGGTCTATAACAACGATGCCACCGGCAACGCCGAGTTCGTACTCGTGCGCGAGGGCATTTTCGGAAACCACCTTCACTTCATCCCGACCGCGGGTGCCGAGATGGTGGGCGAGGACGTGAAAGTCGGCTTCGACAAGGAGACGGTGCTGGCCGCCCCCAAGGTCAAGGTGGACGAGCACCTGACCGAGGGCGAGGAGCACCGCCTGTACGACCACTACGGCATCTCGAAGCCCGAGGGCGGTGTGAGCATCACCCGGGTGGTGGTGATCGACCTCCAATAGCCGGGTTATCCTGAGTCCGGCTATGCCCATTCGCGCAATCGTCACCGGCGGAGCCGGCTTCATCGGCTCGCACGTTGCGGATGGGCTGCTGGCCCGCGGCGACCAGGTGACGGTGCTCGACAATCTTGCCAGCGGCCGCCGCGAGCGAGTCCCTGCCGGGCGCGGACCTGCGCGAGGTCGACATTCGCGACCGCGACGAGGTGCGCGCCGTGTTCGACGAGGTGCGCCCCCAGGCGGTGTTCCACCTGGCGGCGCAGGCCGACGTGCGCGTGTCGGTGGATGATCCGGTGCTGGATGCCGGCGTCAACGTGGTGGGCACGATCGAGATTCTCGACGCCGCCCGCGCCCACGACGCCCGGGTGGTGTTCTCGTCCACCGGCGGGGCGATCTACGGCGAGGTCGACACCATCCCCTCGCCGGAGTCGACGCCGGCCGCTGCGATGGCGCCGTACGGCATCTCCAAGTACTGCGCCGAGCAGTACCTGCTGCTCAGCAACCGCCTGTACGAGACGCAGCACGTGATCCTGCGCTACGGCAACGTGTTCGGGCCGCGCCAGGACCCCCACGGCGAGGCCGGCGTGGTCGCGATCTTCTTCGGGCGGCTGCTGGAGGGAGTGCCGCCGGTGATCTTCGGCGACGGCTCCCAGACGCGCGACTATGTGGCCGTGCCCGACGTGGTGCGTGCCAACCTGGCGGCGCTCGACTACCGCGGGCCCGAGACGACCTTCAACATCGGCACCCAGACCGAGACCAGCGTGGTGGATCTGCTGGCGGCCTGCCAGGCCGCGGCCGGCACCAGCGTGGAGCCGCAGCTCGCCCCGGCGCGGCTGGGCGAGCTGGATCGCAGCTGCCTGGACTGCACGCGGGCGGCGAGCGAGCTGGACTGGCAGCCGGAGACGTCGCTGGCCGAGGGGCTCTCGCAGACGCTTCAGTCGCTCGCAGCGCGTGAGCATCGTCAGCCATCGGCCGGAGCTGACCGAGAAGCTGATCGCGGTGACCTTCGACGACGGCCCGTCGCGGCAGACTCCGGCGATCCTGGATGTGCTGGGCGAGCACGGCGCCCTGGCGACCTTCTTCGTGCTGGGCGAGCGGGTGGAGGGCAAGGAGGAGGTGCTGGGGCGGATCATGGCCGAGGGCCACGAGGTGGGAAACCACACCTACAGCCACCCCCACGCGCTCAACCTCGACGACGGCGAGCTGGAGCACGACATCGGCCGCTGCCAGCGGGTGCTGGCGGCCGCCGCAGCCGGTGGTGATGCGCCCGCCCTACGGCGAGGATCCGGTGCGCACCGCGCGCCTGGCCGCCCGCCGCGGGACTGCCGACCACGGCGCTTTGGTCGATCGACCCCAAGGACTTTCTGGAGCGCGACCCGGCTGCCATCGCCCGGGTGATGGAGACCGAGGCCGCGCCCGGCGCGATCATCGATCTGCACGACGGCTGGCCGCGGGTGACCTCGACCGAGCGCGACCGCACACCCACCATCGAGGCGCTGCGGCTGGCGCTTCCGCGGCTCGCGGAAGAGGGCTATCGGTTCGTCACGGTGTCGCAGCTGCTGGCCGCATAAACCGCCTGTTTCCAGGGCTTGTGGCGTCCGTCCGACGCGGTGTGCAAAATACCTACCCCGTCTGCTTCAAGCACTAGATGTTGTGTCCGAGGCAGGGGCCAGCCACGAGATGTTGAAGGATGCACTGTGAACTGCCCATTCTGTGAACACGGCGAAACCAAGGTTGTGGACAGCCGTGTGGCGGGCAAGGGCGCGATCCGGCGGCGGCGCGAATGCCTGATCTGCTCCCAGCGGTTCACGACCTTCGAGCGGGTGGAGCAATCCCCGCTGCACGTGGTCAAGCGCGACGGCTCGCGGCAGCCGTTCGACCGCACCAAGCTGCTGGCCGGACTCACCCGCGCGTGCGTGAAGCGGCCGGTGTCGCTCGAGCAGATCGAGCGGGCGGCGGTCACGATCGAGGCGGGATTGCGAAACGGAGTCGGCGACGAGATCGAGGCCGCCCGGATCGGCGAAGAGGCGCTGCGGGTGCTGCGCGACCTCGATCGGGTGGCGTACGTGCGGTTCGCCTCGGTGTATCGAGATTTTCAGGACGTGGACGAGTTCAAGCGCGAATTGGCGAAGCTCGAAGGTCGCAAAAAGCGGCCTGCGCGAGTGGCTAAACGAACAGGTGTTCGGTAAACTACGTACCGACGAAAGGGCGGAAACATGGCGACGAGTGAAGTGAAGCGGGAGGCCGAAACACAGGCTGTGGACGGCAACGAGGAGGCGCGTATCGGTGTGCCCCGCTACTTCACCAAGGAGGGGGTCGAGCCGTTCGATGCGATCGAGTGGGAGACCCGCACCGCCCTGATCCCCGGCAAGGATGGGCCGTCGTTCGAGCAGAAGCGACGTCGAGTTCCCGACGTTCTGGAGCCAGACCGCGACCAACATCGTCGCCCAGAAGTATTTCCGCGGCAAGCTCAACACTCCGCAGCGCGAGCGCTCCGTGCGCCAGATGATCGGGCGCGTGGCCGACACCATCACCGGCTGGGGCATCAAGGACAACTACTTCGCCGACAGCGACGAGGCCGAGACCTTCCGGGCCGAGCTGACCCACCTGCTGGTCCACCAGATGGTCGCCTTCAACTCGCCGGTGTGGTTCAACGTCGGCTTCGAGGAGTCGCCGCAGTGCTCCGCCTGCTTCATCCTGTCGGTCGAGGACGACATGGACTCGATCCTGGACTGGATCCGCAAGGAGGGCCGGATCTTCCGCGGCGGCTCTGGCGCGGGCATCAACCTGTCCAAGCTGCGCTCCTCGCACGAGCAGCTGGCCAAGGGCGGCTACGCCTCCGGCCCGGTCTCGTTCATGCGCGGCGCCGATGCCTCGGCGGGCACGATCAAGTCGGGCGGCAAGACCCGCCGAGCGGCCAAGATGGTCGTGCTGAACGTCGACCACCCCGACATCGAAGAGTTCATCTGGTGCAAGCAGCACGAGGAGGAGAAGGCCCGGGTGCTGCAGTCGGCCGGCTACGACATGAGCCTCGACTCGCCCGACTGGGCTTCGATCCAGTACCAGAACGCCAACAACTCGGTGCGCGTCACCGACGAGTTCATGCGCGCGGTCACCGACGACGGCTCGTGGGATCTCACCGCCCGCACCGACGGCTCGGTGGTGCGCACGGTGCGCGCCCGTGAGCTGATGCACCAGATCGCCGAGGCGGCCTGGAAGTGCGCCGATCCCGGCATGCACTACGACACCACCATGAACGACTGGCACACCTGCCCCAACAGCGGCCGGATCAATGCCAGCAACCCGTGCTCGGAGTACCTGCACGTCGATAACTCGGCCTGCAACCTGGCGAGCCTCAACCTGATGAAGTACCGCGACGCCGAGACCGGCGAGTTCAACGTCGAGATGTTCGAGCGGGCGGTGGACATCACGCTGATGGCGCAGGAGATCCTGGTCTCCAACTCGAGCTATCCCGACCGACGAGATCGGCGCCAACGCCGTTGCGATGCGCCAGCTCGGTCTCGGCTACGCCAACCTGGGTGCGCTCCTGATGGCGCGCGGGCTGGCCTACGACTCCGACGAGGGCCGCGCCTACGCCGCCTCGGTGACGGCCATCATGACCGGCCGCGCCTATCGCAAGTCGGCCGACATGGCCGGCCGCATGGGCCCGTTCTCCGACTATCCCAAGAACGCCGACGCGATGCTGCGGGTGATTCGCAAGCACCGCGCCGCGGTCGCCAACATCGATCCGGCCACGGTGCCGGAGGAGATGCTGACCGCGTCTCGGCGGGCATGGGACGAGGCGCTGGCGCTGGGTGAGACCAACGGCTATCGCAACGCCCAGGCCGTCGTGATCGCGCCCACCGGCACGATCAGCTTCATGATGGACTGTGACACGACCGGCATCGAGCCCGACTTCTCGCTGGTCAAGTCGAAGAAGCTGGTCGGCGGCGGAGACATCACGATCGTCAACCAGACGATCCCCGAGGCGCTGCAGAAGCTCGGGCATGCTCCGCATCAGATCGATCAGATCGTCGCCTACATCAACGAGCACAACACGGTGGTGGGCGCACCCGGCTTCAAGAACGAGTACGTGTCGGTGTTCGACGTCGCCGTCGGCGATCGGGCGATCCACCACAACGGCCACGTCAAGATGATGGCCGCGGTGCAGCCGTTCGTGTCCGGCGCGATCTCAAAGACGGTCAACCTGCCGACCGATGTGACGGTCGAGGATGTGGCCGAGCTCTACATCGACGCCTGGAAGCTGGGCGTCAAGGCGATCGCGATCTACCGCGACGGCTGCAAGGTCGCCCAGCCGCTTTCGACCAAGGCCGGGGAGCAGACCGAGCTGATCGCAAAGCCGCAGCGGCGGGTGATGCCGATCGATCGCAACGAGGTCGGGACGCAAGTTCAAGGTCGGCGAGTACGAGGGCTACATCCACGTGGGCCTGTTCCCCGAGGGCGACCCCGGCGACATCTTCGTCGACATCGCCAAGGAGGGCACGACCCTGGCCGGCCTCATGAACGCGTTCATGATCGCCGTCTCGGTCGGCATCCAGTACGGCGTGCCGCTCGAGGTGTTCGTGTCCAAGTTCGCGCACATGCGGTTCGAGCCGTCCGGTCTCACCAACGATCCCGACATCCGGGTGGCCAAGTCGATCCCCGACTACATCTTCCGGTGGATGGGCAAGCGCTTCCTGGACGCCGAGACGCAGGCCGAGTTGGGAGTGATGAGCCAGTCGATGCGCGACAGCCTCGCGGCCGGTAACGGCCACGGAGCCGCGGTCACCGACGATCCGCCGGAAACGGGCTCGGCCTCAATCCCAAGCGCGGGCGCGGGCCAAAAGGCGCTCTTCAACGCCTGGGACGACGCCCAGGAGTGCGCCAAGTGCGGCGGGCGCAAGGTGCGCACAGGTGCGTGTTACACGTGCCGCGACTGTGGAGATAACACGCGGCTGCGGCTGATCTGCGGCGATCGCTAAGCGTCACCGGTGAACGACGCTGAGTTACGGCAAAACGAAGCCAGAATGTCAACGGCGGAGATGGTGATTCGGACAGGGCAGACGCATGGTCACGCGTCTGCCCTGTCCTCTTCGACCGTTGGATCTCGGCTAACCCCGCCATCAGAGGACAACCCCGGCGCGCGCGTCGCGTTCCATGGTTGACCTGGCGTGGCGTGGCCGACCGGTGGCTCCGGCCCCACGGTCATAGACTGAGTCACGCCCAATGGCAGACTCCGACGGCATGGACGAGAGACGGACGGGCACCATGGTCGATGGTGGTTCAGCGTCGAAATCCGGGTTTGGCGCGAGGTGGAGGCATGCCGTACTCTTGGGCCATGAAGGTGCTTCTGGGGGCATACGCGGTTCTCGCCGCTGCGCTTTGTGTCTTGCTGCTCGCGTTGCACGTTTCGGCGGTGACTGCGCTGGTGGCTTCCATACTCGCATTCGCGTTGCCGATCGGGTTCTTCTGCCTACTGGTGGCTGCATTGAATAACTGGAAAGGCACCGGCCCGTAACTGCGGCCGATTGGAGTCTTCGTGGATCAAAAGATCAGCGTTTTGGTGATTCTCGGCTTGATGGTTGGCGGGGCCTGGTTACTGATCCGCTCTGCCGTCGCGTCCGGGGTACGCCGAGGACGGCGACCAGACGATCCTAAGTAGCCGTTCGACAAGCTGTCAGAGGCCACCACCTTGCCCAGCTGGGCCAAGCGTTCGTGAGGCTACGCACCGGCCCTGGAGCCGCGACGGACGCTGTGGAGTGGGACACGGCCGTTCGTGGAGATCCGGCTTGCTGTCTGCTTCCGGCAGCGCCTGGTGGGTGCGACCGGCGAGCCGAAGTCTCGCGTCGACATAACCGGAGCCTGTTTACGGTGTGAGGGGGTAACAGCGCATGGGGGTGGCCCGCGGTGGTTGCTTGCTTGGGATGGTGTCGAGAAGGCGGTGGAGGGTCGCCGCGGCTTGGGTGAGTGGTTCCCAGCCGTGCAGGCTGAAGACGTAGTTCACGCCTCGCGATTGCCAGTAGTACACAAGGTGGTTGCCGAAGAGTCCTCCGAGTTCTTCGGGTGGTGCGAGGAACAGGTATCCGGAGATCCCGTTCCAGTCGCGTTGTCCGAACGAGACCGGTCGGTCACGCTGGTTGACATTTCGCCGTTCCGCAGATGCTCCCCGGTTCGGTGGGTGACCTCCGATTGGGGGAACGGAAATGGAAGGTCGAGCCGAACCATCCTGCCACCAAGGCGACGTGAAAGAAGGAATGCGAAGGGCGGTTCGCTCCGGATTGTGCGGGCTTTCACCACCCACGACGAGGTTGAACTCCGCGAAGCACACACGGTTCTTTAGTGATGGTTTGGCTTGGATGACCCGCAAGGTCGTTCCCGCGACGTGCCGCGTCTTGGGGATCAGGCCGGGACAAATCGGCCTGATCAACTTCTGCGCTGCACACGCTCTCGAAACTCGCCGGGGAATCACGACGAGCGGCTCGCCCACGAAGTCTGTTTTCGTCGTGGTGCTCGGCGACGGTCGCACGGTGCTGGTGGTGGCCGCATCGTTCGAGCCGTGGCAGCCACTGCAAAGGGCGAGTAGCGGCAGGACGACGATGAGGCTTGAGTGCATACCCGCACTCAAGCCGGAGCCGACGTCGCTCTGGCATCGGCTAGCGCCATTGGATGTTGGCGGGGCCGTGCTGGTGTTGGAGTGCGAAGAGCGGCAGGCCGGCTGTCCCTGCGGCGCTGACGGGCACCACGCTCGTGCCAGCGGGATTGTCAATTGCGGCGATCAGTCGGTGTCTTTTTGGCGCGTGGGCGAGCGCGGTGATCGATCCGTCGAGTCGGTGGGTGGTGGTTGTGAGGCCGGCCCATCGGACGGTCGCGATCTGAAGCGTGCTCCCCGCGGCGAGCGCCAACTGGCGACCACCAAGCCATGCGAGTGATGGTGCCCCCGCGGCGTGGGTGAGGCATCGTGTTGGGCCAGTCCCGGTGGTATCGATGATCGCGAGCCGTTGGGGTATCTGCGATCGCCAGGAGCCCGCCGGTGGGCGAGTAGGTGATCGGCTTGACGTGTCGGACGAAGCAGGCGCGCGGCAGGGTCTGGGGGCTGCCGGTGGTGGGGGTGACGACCGTGATGCGGCCGTTAGCGCGAGACGAAGGTGAACGTGAGTGAGCCTTAGCGTCAGGTGGGCGTGACCGGGGCAGCCAGACCGGGCAGTCGCCGGCCACGGCCGCCCGTGCCCACGTCGCGTGCAACTGCGAGCTCCCGCCGACCTGCTCGAGGTAGGCGATTCGGATCGGGAGCGGTAACCAGGCGCGCGGATGACCGTGCCGGTCGACGACGGTGGAGACGCGACCCTGCCAGACGCTGTTTCGACCGCTCGAAGTCGTGGCCTTGAGCCTCGAGGGTGTAGAGCGCGCCGGGGCTGAGGGAAATATCAGACAATGTTCCGGGGCGGCGGTGGCGACGTGCTGTCCGGCCGACCACACCCGCCCGCCGACCGTCACCACGAGCTCCACCGAGCCAGCCGGAAGTGGTGAGCGGGCCTGCCTCGACGTGGATGGAGCCGTCGGAAGGGGTGCCGTTTCGGGCTGGAGCAGAGCGACGTCGACGGCTCCGCTGCGGCCAGCGTGACCCGGGCGGTCATCACACAGACAACCGCAGCCATGGCCACCAGCCCTTTGACAACGAATCGCCGATGCCGCTGCGGCTTCTCATCGAGGCGTCAAGCGCAGTTCTGCGAACCTGTCTCTCGGCTGGCACCGCTCGAGGGTGGGAGCGCGGCCAGCGCCCGCTCGAGCTGCGATTCAAGCTCGCTCGCATCGACCCTCCCGGCCTCGGCTGGCGAAGATCCTCGAGCGCTGCGCCAACCGCGAATGACCGGCCCCGCCGGGAGATCCAGAATCCCAGCGATCTCCTGCGGCGAGTAACCCGAGCCGAAGCGCAGAACGACAACGACACGACGTTGCGGGCCGAGGGTCGCGACGTCCTCGAGCAGGCGCCGGTCACCAGCCGCCGAGGCACGCAGGTTGGGCGCCGTCATCTCCGCCACGCCGTCGAGGCCCACCAGGCGATGTTCACTGCGAAGCAGGTCGAGCGATCGGTGACCACGATCCGGCGAAGCCACGGCGCGAACGGCCGCGCACGATCGAACCGTGAAGCGCAGCGAACGCCCGCTCGAACGCATCCGGGCGACGTCGTCGGCCATGTCACTTCGCCCGGTGACAGCCAGCTGCGACCGCTATGCCCCGGCCAGTGGTGCTCACTCAGCTCCACCGGCAGCGTCATGCGTGTCGGTTCGGGCCTTTGAACCACAGATCGTCGTCAGGCGTCGGATTGACGAACTACCTATGCCCAGCCAACGATTCTGTGTCCCCCAACACTTCGTCATCGCACTCATTGTCACATGTGTTGCACGGGTTCACTGCCGAACGCGGGTTTGGCCGGCGCAGATCGACGTGATCCCCGAGTCGGTATGTGCGGGCGTCCTGGATGAGTTTAGCGGGCGTCGCCAATGACGGCATGCCGAACCCGAACCTCGACGGAGCGCTCTGAATCCCCCAGGCGACTATCCCTCCACGACGTTCGCGACCGAGGGAGACCAGGGTCGTGGCATCTTCGGCGCGGTCCGCTTCTTCACCGATTCCGGGCGCCGCTTCGAGCTGCTCGTCCAATACGGCGGAAGCCGGCCCCCAATCGACGTGTCAGAATTGAATTATGTCCGTCGACCCTGGGGACGGAGCCAGGCCACTTCTACCTGCCACACCCGATCCGCCCACCCTTTCGCCCATCCGCGACTGGGCTGTCGGCCGCGATGCTCGGAACCCACGCCCGACCCGAAGCGACCAGCTATCACCTGGGCATCGACGATCCCCTATCGCGACCCCCAGGCGTGTCGAATCCCGAGCTACACCATCGACGCGCTACCGCCCATAGGCATCGTAATCAGCATGGATGCCACTCGCGACTGGTCGACATCGCCGACCCTCGATCCGCTGCCAGACCACTTGAGCTTGCCCGCCCGGCTCTCGCCCCCAGGCGAGGTGGAAATGGCGCTGACTCGAGACGACGGCACGGTGGGAACCCGGCGACACCGTGCAGATCTACGTCGAGATCGCGACAGACGCAACCCCAACCCAAGCGACGCGCGACCGAGCGCAAGCCATGCTCAACGGCCTCCGACTCGAACCTGGCCGGGCTAGCTCGATGTATGGTCGGATCGCAGGATGAGAGGGCGAGTGCCGGTGGTGCCGACTGGCGGTGTTAGTCGCTGCCGGCGACATCGAACGAGCGGGCCACGGCAAGCGCCTCGGCGACTCGCCGCTTCGATGCGCGGTCACTGACCATCACATTAACCGGTAACCTTCCGCGGAGTCGTACCTCGGCGAAGTGCAACGCTTGATTGGCTATCAACATCGAGCTCTCCACTCGGCTTAGCCAGTCGAGGTCGAAACCGTCGCGTGCTCCGGCGACACATCCCTGATGGCCGAATGCGGCTGGGTCGGCGGCGGTGATCCATATCGTGGCGACTCCGACGAGGCGGGAGCCTGAACGGTGTGATCTGCCACGTTCGGGCGATGGCGCTGGAGCGTCTGATGGGGGCACGCAAGAAACGCGTCGCTGTCCGTGCCTCGCACCCGCGCGCCTGGCGTCGAGGAGACCACCATGCCGGCGTTGCTCGGTACCTCAGGCGCGAAGACGAAGCGCGAGCAAAGTCGCCCTGTAGTTCGCGAACAACTTGCGATGAGCTTCCTGAACCCAGGTACGACGAAAGCGGCTGGAAACGTTTCCGAGCGCGACGCCCGACGATCCTGCGAGGATCCTCGACGCCGGTGAAGCGCGCCCCGGTAGCAGGGCGGAGCCTGTGCTTCATGCTTGTGCCAGATCCTGTCGAACCGCTGCAGCAGCGGACACAGCGACGATCAGCCATCCTGTCCGATCGCCGAACGGGGGGTACTCATGAGCCATCGAGCGGGATGCGGGCGAGCGTGTCGTCGGCGAACTCGGGCACCCATACCGCTCCGAAGCCGATCGCCATGTCGGTTGGCGTGCTCGTCGACTCTGCGGTTCTCGAGCAGCCGGCCGCTACGTGGCTCGAGCATGCCGATCGTCCCTGGATCGGGGTGGCGGCGGTTGGGCCCCCAGGTGACGACCCATGCACGGCGGCGAGCGAATACATCGTTGTTGCCGTCGACCTTCGTCACTGCGCGGGCCAGTCGCGGATCGCCGGACCGGGCGACAGGCATGGAACGACGAATCGTGTCGCTCGTCGGGTCGATCGGGATTCCGAGACCTGTCCCGAGATCACGAGCACCCGGTGGGACACGACGCGTAGGGCCAGCGGAGAGTACCGACGCGAAACGTCTTGACCGACCGAGTCCGTGTTGGGGTCGATGTGAACTACGGTACGGTCGCTCGCGGGTGCCACCCAGATCCCGGAGGGAGCGGTTGCGACCACACTGCTCTCCCCGACAGCGGGTAGCGGAATCCGACCGACGACTCTCCCGGTCT
>CAVSNF010000030.1:0-111755 GCA_963729195.1 uncultured Actinomycetes bacterium | reverse complement strand
ATCGCGGGAGATTGACGGGCGACCATCATGTCCCGGGGGGTGGGGTGGTCGAGGCCCCAGCTGAAACCGCTTTGGATGGTCGGCCGCACTTCAGACCGTTCGCTGGTCGAAAAGATTGACTTTCCGGCCGCCTCGAGTTGGGCGACGGCGTCGTCACCAACAAGTCCGACAGCTCACAGTGCACCTACCCGCCGCGCGGCGTGATGGAGCGTAGGGTTCCGGCTCCCCTTCTTGCTGTTGACGACCTCGATTAGGAGGTACCGCAACGTGGCCACCCCGTACCTGCTCGTCGCGTCGACGTTTGGGACGGCCCATGTTCTCTCCAGGTCTTCCGACCCGGTTGGCATAAACTCGAGCAACCACTCGGGTGCCGATGCGGGTTCAGCGTTGTTCGCCCATTGATACTCGGTGCCGTTCGCATGGATGCTTGGAGGCACGACGACGTGGCCGCCACGACCGCGTGTATCGACACCGGGACCATCAGCGCGGCTCGTGTTTTCGACCAACACCGGTGGGGATCGGCGAAGAAGATGTGCACGCCTCCCGATCCTGTGACGCTGGCGAGGGTTTTGGTGAGCCCGTGCTGTCGGACCGTCGCTTGCCAGGTGCGCTTGCCGTCGTCGCCGTCGAGGTCAACGACGAGGAGGCCGCTGCGCGCGACATCCACGCCCCAGTTGCATCCTGGGAATTCTTGGGCGAAGGCGGCGATCTGTTTCGGGTCACGGCTGGCGTCGTGCACTCCATGGGGTGTGACCGGCCGTTTGCCCGCTTCTGGAGCGGATGAAGAAACCGCCCACGCGCGACACAGAGCTCGGGGATGGCGTCGGGGCGGGTCATGACCGTCCCGGTGGAAGAGTCCATCCGGTTCCCGTGGGGACGGCTCCCGTTCTCGGCACGCCTACCGCGCTGGGTGAAGTGGCGGGTCGACCGCCACTCCGTATGAGTCTCCCCTGTGAGCCAATGCGGAGCGGCGAAGGGATACAAAGTGGCGGCTTACCTGCCACTTGCCCGGGTAGCCGACCCCTCGGCCGCGTGGTGAGCTCAGAACAAACCATTAGGCTCTTCAGGCGGTTCGGGCTCGGTGTCTGGCGCGGTTGCGTAACGCCGACGCAGATACCCTTGAGGCAGCGCTTCCCAGCTGTCCCTGTGTGGCGTTCAATCCCACGGCTGATGAGCTTTTTGCTGAGTGTTTGCTGACTCATCGGTCGCTTTCACCGTTCTCCTCAGCCCACCCAAGGTATGCGTGATCAGATATCGGCGCTCGGCGTAATTGCGTTCTCGTCGAAGGTGCACGTCTCGTCAAGGAACTGCCCGATTACGTCCTCGGACTGGCGATACTCGGCGGTTTGGATCCGGACAGTGCTGGGCTCCTCGCCGAGTCCCTCGCGTGAGCAGTCCATGGCGCCTTGGACGATCCACGCGAGGATGCCCGGGGCCTGCTGATGCAGGATCGCCCCCACCTCGCCGAGCGGCCGCGGGTTCTCGAACCGATGGAGGAAGGGGACGAGGCGGATGCGGTCCCACATTCCATGAGTGTTGTCGGGTACGGTCGGCTTCTCGTTCGTGCACACTGCGAAGAGATGCGTCGGGGCGAACTCGAAGGTGCTGCCCGAACTTCTTGTGGGTTCTGATCTTGTCGCCGCCGGTCAGCCGCTTGATCCGGGCCGGATTTAGCCGACCTTCTGGGAGTTCGGGCAAGATCACCAAACGGCGCCCCAAGAGGTCGGCGAGATCTTCGTCCGGTCCGGAGCCCCGTCGGGACATCAGGAGTCCTTCTGCATTGCCCGTGGTCGCGTAGTCGCCGAGCGCGAAGAGGAGTCCGTTTGTGAAGGTGGTTTTCCCGTTCCCACCATGGCCGTACAGGATTGGGAGAATCCGCCCACCGGGGTTGCCCAGGACCGCAAGTCCGACGAGACGTTGCACGTAGCGGGCAAGTTCGGCGTCGCCACAGAAGATCAGTTCGATGAACTTGTACCACCACGGAGCGAGCGCGTCCGGGTCGTATGGCGTGCCGGTAATCTTCGTACAGAGAGAAGCTGGGTCGTGCGGCTGGAGCGTCCCGGTTTTGAGGCAGACGATGCCGCTGGGGGTGTTTATGATTTGCAGGTCCGCGTCCAGTCCCCTCGCGTTCACACTCATCTCTGGCTCAGACCGCGCGAGTACCAGCATGTCGCGCAGTCCGGCGGCGCCGCTCGTACGAGTCGCGTGGGTTTGGATCTCCCTGTGGGCTCGGGATGTGGTTTGTCGTATCTCGTGCAGCTCGGCTGGCATGCGCCCTCTCCAGCCCGCAGTTCGCGCCGTGAGTTCGGCGAGTTCGCGATCCGGGGTCGCCGTCTCTTCGAAGATGCTGCGGGCTGTCTGTTTCGCCAGCGCGGTAGCCCCGACGTCCTCGAGGTCCTGTCGCCATACGGATCCGTTCCAAAGGATCCACCGCTTCCACTCGGGGACATACTTGGCCCGGCCGCCGTGCTGGGTGGCGAAGCGCTCGCCATTTCCTATGCCATCGGCCCTGTACAAGGCCGATAGGCCCCCCGGAGGTGGGTCGGTCTGGCTGGGCGCACGTTGCGTCACCACAGCACACTCGCGTGGTCGTCAACCCGGCGGGTAAGTAGAGCGCGGGGGCCACCAGGCTTAGCGCCTAGTGGCGGTAGCGGCTCAGGGTCTGAGCCAGCCCGCTTGCCAGACCGACCTGCCCGTGTCCGCGACGCTCTGCAAGCTGCTGGGCGTCGGGCCCTACTGGGTCGGCCGCTTGTCTTTCCTCGGAAGCCGCTGCGGCGGACTCTACGCACGCCCTGGCGAAGATCGAAGGGGGCGTATGTCGTCACCTGCGCCCTTGTGGTGGAGGTAGACATCCACGGCGTCCAGGTGACGCTAGTAGTGACCGTGTAAGTCCCAGGGGTCGGGACCAAAGGATGCCACGAGGAGCACGGTATTCGCGGGTCCTCGAGGAGCGCGGTATTCGCGGATCCTTCGACCGCACAGTTGAGCGCAGAGGCCACCGGGCCGAGCCGCAGTAAGGATGCGGCAGCGACAGTTGTACTCGTATTCGTCAGAGCCGGAACAATCGACGGCCTGGCCGTCGTGACGGTCGGGTAACACACGAGCGGGAGTCTGGTCGATGGCAACTGCGTGGTGTCCTTGGCGAACGGCTGTGCGTTTAGTCAAGCACACGGAAACGCCGCGCACAATGGTCCACCCCAGAGAGAAAAGGGGTTGGGGGCGACCAGACCCCCAACCCCGGACACGCTCGCCAACCCTTAGGGTTGGCGAGTCGCTGCCACCGAACGGAGTATAGCATGCGCGAGATATTTCGGACAACGGCGGATCCGCCCCAACGTGGATCACCCGAGCCTCGGGGGGACGGTCACAAGTCAGTCGAGGGCAAACACCGCCAGCCGTGTCGCCGATGGTCAGAACGCCCGCTCCGGTTGCGTCTCCAGCCGCAGGTCGCGGGATTTCCAACGACGTCGTGGATCACATCCTTCAGCGCGCACCTGTGAGTTCTCCGCCCCTGCTTGCGTTTCCAGGGTGGTTCCAAGCGATAGCACAGACGACCAAGTGCAAGAATGGCGCCAGGCGCAGTTAGCTTCCAGAAAGGCCTTCCGGCCATCGGGACGACTGGATTCGAACCAGCGACCCCCTGCTCCCAAAGCAGGTGCGCTACCAGGCTGCGCCACGTCCCGTCTGCACAAGTCTACGCGTTGGCGGGCCGGCACCGCCGCGAGCATCAGCCCTTCTTGGTGAAGGACATCATCTTCGAGTTGCGCGGGTTGTTCCAGCCTCCGAGGTATTCGGGTACCAGGCCGGTGCCCTCGCAGGCCCACTCGAACGACGCCACGTCGTAGTGGTAGAAGTCGTGGTCGAAGTGGGTCACCACTTCGGACGTCTGGTTGAGATCCTCCAGATTCGCCCGGCCCTGCTCGTTGAGGAAGAAGGTGGCGTAGAACACGCCGCCGTCGAC
The DNA here is from genome assembly GCA_963729195.1 of uncultured Actinomycetes bacterium. Classification (GTDB taxonomy): domain Bacteria; phylum Actinomycetota; class Thermoleophilia; order Gaiellales; family JAICJC01; genus CAVPTL01. The sequence goes on along the minus strand of CAVSNF010000030.1, from coordinate 107,794 downwards.
CAGTGCCGTGTCCATGTTCACCAAGCAGCGCACGATCGAGTTCAGGTGCAGGTGCGTGAACACCGACTGGGCCAGCGCGAACTCGAACTTCTGACCCAACCGCGAGAACCCGAAGTCCTCGATGGCAAGCAGCGTGGGCCGGCGCGGTGCCAGACCGTTTTGGGGAATCTCGACGCGATTTGACTCGTCGATCACGTCCGCCCGCTTGTCCACGCCGTAGTAGTTCCCGGGCTCCAGGTAGTTGATGAACTTGATCCCACCGCGGAGCGGGCCGCAGCCCACGTCGAGCAGCTTGTGCTCGGGTTTGCAGCCCGTGCTCGACCATGAAGTCGAACTGCAGCTGGCCGAGCTCGTCCCACAGCTCGAAGTTCCCGATCGTGCGGCGATGCCAGTCGGGATCGATGAGGTGGTGATAGCGGCTCGGAATGGCCTTCTTGACCGGGCGCTTGATCGACGTCGGGACGTACGGCTTGGCCGTGTCGACGGCGTTGCGGGCGGCCTCTTTGACGCGTGCGGTGGTGGTCATCGCCGGCAAGCCTAGCCGGATCAGTTGGAGGCGGTCTTCGGTCGTGCATCAGAACTGGTCAAGAACAGAGCGCGGCGGCCGATTAAATACCAAGGCTTGCAAAGACTCCCCCGAGGGCCGTTCCTGTGAATCGCCGTTCCGTCACCACCGCAGCAGTGATCGCGGTCGTCGCCATCCCCGTGGCAGTTTCTGCCTACCTTCGCACCCGTCAGCGTGACTACACGCGCTGCGCGGAGTTTCGTGCGATCGTGGGCGACTACCTGATCTAACGCGCACGACTCGTCGGATCGCCCATGTGGGGGACGTGGCGGGCACCCCTGCGGCACCCATGATGAGAGCACCCCGCACGCTTGGAGGAACGTCCTATCAAGCGCTTTCTTGCTCCCATCGTCGTGATTTTCAGCCTGTTGCTCGTGCCGGCGGCGTACGGCTGCTATGTGCACCCCACCAAGACTGGAGTTTCGACGTCGTCGCGGTCGATCAAGGGCGACTGCTACGCGCACGCCCAGTACACAGGGTCCACGCGGCTGTACGTGCACTGCCACCATTCCAGCTCTGCCGATCTGCGCTACACGCTTCACCGTTCCGCGCAGCGTCCACGGGATCGTCGGGCTGGTGTACTACCAGTGGCGCGACTCCGGCGTGACCAAGCGCGTCACCCGATCCGGAGTGCACGTGACCGTGACCGTGCACGTTCCCGCCTATGCCCGCGCCACGATCATCAGCGCCTCGCTGCAGTACTACAAACACGTGTCGTGAACCTGCATGACTCCGGTGTCGTCCCACACCCGTTTCCGTTCTGTCTGCGCCCAAGCCGCGGACGTTTCTGCTGCTCGCAGCGGCGGTGCTGATCGCGCTTTCGGCATCGTCGGCGTGGCTTGCGCTCTCGACTCGTAACGCCACCGATAGCGCGGCCGGGGCGGCCAGGCTGGATGACTCGTATCAGCGCAGCCGGATTGCTCTGGCGAGGCTGATCGTGATCGAACGCGACGTGCAGCTGACCGGAGCGCCGGCCAAGGCAGCGCAGATTCCGAGTGCGGTCACTCAGCTGCACGACTCGATCGATCAGATCGCAGCCAACGGGTCAGCGGTCGACCGGCAGGCGTCGGCACGCTTGCGCGGCGAGCTGCCCGGCCTCAACCGCCAGCTGGGCGCGCTCACCCGAAGCGCCGTCACCGACGAGAACTTCGCCGCCGCCGATCGGGCCCGCACCGCGCCTCAAGCGGATTCAGACTCGGATGGTGGTCGAGATCGCCGATGCCGCCGCCGGCCATCGCACCCGATCGGTCGCCGCCTTCCAGGCCGCTCGCCGATCCGAGACGGTGGTCTTCGGCGAGACGCTGTTCAGCGCGGTGCTCGGCCTTCTGCTGTTGCTGGCCGGTGCGCGCATCGTCCGCTACAAGACCACCCTGGACGAGGCCCAGGCCGCCGAGCTCGAGCGGCTGCGCGGTGCCGCGCTGACCGACAGCCTCACGCTGATGCTCAACCACCGTGCCTTCCATGAGCGGCTCGACGCCCAGCTCGAGCAGGGCGGCGCCGTGCTGGTGATGGTCGACGTGGACGGTCTCAAAGAGGTGAACGACAGCGTCGGGCACCAGGCCGGTGACGAGGTCATCCGGGCGCTTGGCCGACGGGCTGCGGCGAACCGTTCAGCCCGACCACGTTGCCTGCCGGATCGGTGGAGACGAGTTCGCCGTGATCATCCCGGGCGGCTCGGCCATCGATGGGTTCTACCTCGCCCAGGAGCTGCGCGACGAGCTGCGAGATCCCGTCGACGGCGCTCCGGTGGTGGCGGCCACGGCGGGCGTCGCCGAGGCTGCCTCGAGGCGGCCCCAAGGACGTGCTGATCCGGCGCGCCGACCTGGCGTTGCTCGAGGCCAAGCGCGCGCATCGGGGCGCGTTGGTGTACTCGGTCGATCTGGAGGCCGTGGTGGACGCCGACGCGGGCGCCTCCAAGCACCACGTGACCACGCTTGCCAGTGCGCTGGCCCGCGCCGTCGATGCCAAGGACGCCTACACCCACAGCCACTGCGAGACCGTCGCCGAGCTGTGCGCGCTGATTGCCACCGAGATCGGCATGCCCGCCGAGCGGGTCGCCAAGGTGCGGCTGGCAGGCCTGCTTCACGACGTGGGCAAGATCGGCATCTCCGACGCCATCCTGCAAAAGCCCGGCTCGCTGACCGTGGACGAGTTCGAGGTGATGAAGACGCATCCGACGCTTGGCTGCCACATCGTCTCGGCCGCCGAGCTCTACCAGGAGTCGGAGTGGATTCTCCACCACCACGAGCGGCTCGACGGCCGCGGCTATCCCGAGGGCCTCCGCGGCGACGAGATACCGCTCGAGTCGCGCATCATCATGGTCGCGGACGCATTCGAGGCGATCACGGCCGACCGCCCGTACCGCGATCGCCGGTCGGTCGGCGAGGCGCTGGCGGAGTTGAACCGCCACGCCGGCACCCAGTTCGACGTTCAGTGCCTGCGGGCGCTGGAGCGGATCGTGGGTGCGACCGTGACTCAGCCGGTGCCGCTGCCGATCGCCGCCTGATCCGGCTTCTTCCTGCGGTCTGAGGCGTAGGGCGACAGGCCCAGCTTGCTGAGCAGCCACACCGACGCCACGAACACTGCGATCACCACGATGCCGAGCCAGACGCTGGGCTGGGAGAGCGCGAAGAACTCCCGGGCCGGGCTCCACGACCACACCGTCAGGAACCCCGCGGCCAGCGCGGTGGTGAGTCCCAGCACGAACGCGGTGTGGCGTTTGCTGGCCTGCATCCGGTCGGCGTCGAGCACCAGCAGCACGTACAGGCCCACCGCGACGAATGCCAGCACCGCCGCGGTGCGGCCCTGGGCGGTGGTGTAGCCCTTGACCGGGGCAACTGCCAGGTAGGCCACCAGCGTGGCCGCCCCGGTCACGATTCCCGCGGGGATACTGAAGCGCGCGACCGACCGCAGGAACGGCTCGCTGTCAGGCGGCGCCGAGTCGCGCGAGAGCGCGAGCGCGAAACCGGGGATACCGACCGTGAACACTCCGGCCAGCGACAGGTGGCGGGGGAGCAGCGGGAACCCGGCGGTGGTCAGTCCGAAGGTGATGATCACAAAGGCAGCGAACACCGACTTGGTCACGAACAGCTTGGCCACGCGCTGCACGTTTCGGATGATCTGGCGGCCCTCGCCGATCGCGCGCGGGATCGCTGAGAACACGTCCGAGACGAGCACCCCGTCGGCCACGCTCTTGGCAAGCTGGCTGCCGCTGCCCAGTGAGATCGCTAGCCGCGATGCCTTCATCGCGGGTACGTCGTTGACGCCGTCGCCGATCATCGCCACGTAGGCACCCCGGGCGGTCAGGGCTTCGATCATGGCGCGCTTGTGTTCAGGGGTGAGCCGTCCGAACACGCTCCCCGCCGCGACCACCTGGCCAAGCTGCTCGGGGTCAGCCGGGCAGGTCGGCGCCCGCGATCGGCGCCGTCACCCGCTTCGATCCCCGCGCGCGCGGCCACTGCGGCGACGGTCACCGGCGAGTCGCCCGAGAGCACTTTGATGCGAGATGCCCTGCTCCTTCAGAAACGCGACCGTCTCGATGGCGTCGGGGCGCAGACGCTCCTCCAGCACCACCATCGCCAGTGGCGTGATCGGTGGGCGTGGCCGCGTCGCTCGGTGGGGTCGGCGACGGTGTCCGCACGGCCGAACACGAGCACCCGCCGACCCTCGGACTCGTGCGTGCGCGGCCGCACCCAGCGGGATCGCAAGGGCGCTGGGGGCGCCCAGCACCAGCCATTCCCCGTCGACCTCCCGCTGGGCCGCGCTCCACTTCCACCGTGACGAGAACGGCACCTGCTGCACGGGCTCCCAGGCCGGTGCCTGGGAGCCGGCCGCGGCGATCGCCTCGACGGTTGCGTTCTGTGGTGAGACGCTGTGGGCAAAGCCGTCCAGGAGGTCTCTGACCGTCACCTCGTCCTGGCCGTCGTGGGCGATCACGCTGTGCAGCGACAGCGCCCCGTCGGTGAGCGTGCCGGTCTTGTCGAGGCAGACGGTGTCGACGTTTGCCAGCGATTCGACCGAGTTCAGGTACTGCACCAGCAGCCCGTGGCGCGTGAGCCGCACCGCTGCGGCGGCGAAGGTCATGCTGGTGAGCAGGATCAGTCCTTCGGGGACGAGTGTGACGATGCCCGCGGTAGCGGTTCCCGCGGCTTCGCGAAAAGGCAGGTCATGGCGGATCAGGACGTACACGAACGCCGCTCCCAGCGGCACCATCACTCCCACCAGCACCTTCAGCAGCTGGTTGATCTGCTGCTCCAGCGGCGAGCGCTGGATGCGGTGCTCACGGGCGGTGCCCGAGAGCTTGGCGGCGTAGCTCTCGGCGCCGGTGTGCTCTGCGACGAACTCACCGCCGCCTTCGACCACGAACGACCCCGACAGCAGCCGATCGCCGACCGCTCGCTCCACTGCCACCGACTCACCCGTCAGCGGCGACTCGTCCAGCATCAGCGACGTCGATTCGACCACCGTTCCGTCGGCCACCACCTGGTCGCCTGGGCGGAGACTGATCAGGTCGCCGTCGACCACCTCTTCGACCGCCACCTCGCGCTGGGTGCCGTCGCGGATCACGCGTGCCCGCGGTGCCACCAGCAGCGCTGCCGTCTCCAGCGCCCGCTTGGCCCGGATCTCCTGGATGATGCCCAGGGCCGAGTTTGCCACCACGATGAACAGGAACAGCCCGTCTGCCGGCCTGCCGGCCGCCACCACCACGACGAAGAACACCAGCAGGATCAGGTTGAACAGCGTCAGCGTGTTTGCCAACACGATGTTTCGGTAGGAACGTCCTGCCGGAGCCGGGCTGCGATCCCCAGCGGCCGCGAGCAGGCGCCGCGCTTCGGCCTCCGAGAGTCCGTTGCGGCGGCGCGCCTCGAGCTGCCGCTCCTCCATCATCGTGATGAGTCTACCGGCGGAGTTCGCTCGTCCAGCCGCACCGCCCTGCTAGACTGGCGCCAAGTAGGACGTTCGACGGTTGCGCGCTTTGCCTTCCTGACTCGTTCGTGAGCACAAGGAAGGGGGTGTCATATGGCAACTGGAACGGTGAAATGGTTTAACGACCAGAAGGGCTACGGCTTCATCCAGCCTGATGAGGGCGGGAAGGATCTGTTTGTCCACCACAGCGAGATCTCCGGGAGCGGCTACAAGAGCTTGCCCGAAGGCGCGAAGGTGTCGTTCGAGCCGCGCGAGGGTCAAAAAGGACCTGAGGCGACCGGCGTAACACTCGCATGATGGAGGCGCCATGAGCGCCAAAGAAGACAAAGTCGAGCTGGAGGGCGAGATTACCGAGTCGCTCCGAAACGGAATGTTTCGGATTCAACTCGATAACGGCCACCAGACGACCGGGTACGTCTCCGGGAAGATGCGGCGGTATCGCATCCGTATCTCACTCGGAGATCGGGTAAAGGTTGAGTTGTCGTCCTACGACCTCGATCGCGGCCGGATTACGTACCGATATCGCTAGACCACAACCGGCCGCATGACCCCGAGGGGTACGTGCGGCCGGTGTGTCTCTCCGGCCGACCTACGCGGGCTGTGGCGGTGGTGTCCCCATCAGCTTGAGCCACTGCGTGTGCGATCGCATCGCCCGTCGAATCGTGGGGTGATGGGTGTAGGTGATGCCGTGCGCCCCCGCCGCTGCCTCCACGATCGGAGCGATCCGCGGGTAGAGCGTATGCGGCAGCCGTGAGTACAGATGGTGCTCGATCTGATGGTTGAGACCGCCGGCGTAGAAGCGCAGCAGGCCGTTGGTCTTGGCGAAGTCAACCGTCGATTCGATCTGGTGAATCTGCCACGAGTAGGTCTCCGAACCCGTGGCCGGGTCGATGAACTCGGTCTCGACCACGCAATGGGAGAGCTGGAACACCAGCGCCAGCGCCAGCGACGCGATCACCGAGGTGATCACGAAGAACACCAGTACCCAGGCCAACGGGTGGAAGATCAGCGGGATCACGAACGCCCAGATCACAAACACGCCCTTGCCGCCTGCCAAGGTTGCCAGCGTCCGGCCGCGGGGCGGGTGGATGCGGCTGCGGCCGGCATGGCCCTTCCGCAGGAAGGCGAAGTCCGACAGGAACTGCCACCTGATCGTGATCATGCCGTAGAGTGCCCAGATGTAGATGTGCTGGTAGCGGTGCCATGCACGATGGCTCTGGGCCGGGTCGAAGCGTGCGAACGGGAGGCTGTCGATGTCGGGATCGTGCTCGGTCACATTCGGGTAGGTGTGGTGGGCGAGATGCTTGGCCGACCACACGTACGACGAGCCGCCGATCAGGTCGAGCGAGAGCGCCATCACCCGGTTCACCCACCGGATTGGCGCAAATGCCTGGTGGTTGGCGTCGTGCATGATCGTGAAGCCGATCCCAGCGGCGGCCAATCCCAGGCTGACTGACGCTGCCAGGCCCTCGAGCGGCCCTTTGGCGACGAAGACGAGCACAACGTACGAGGCCATCGCCCACACCAGCACCAAGGCTGCCTTGGCCCACAGGTGGATGTAGGCCTTGCGCACCAAGGCACGGTCTGCCAGCAGCTGTTTCACCTGCAAATCGACCTCTCGGTGAAACTCGCCGCCGCTTTTGAACTTGATCGCCGGTGCTGGGCCAGCACTCATGATCCATCTCCATCCCCGACCATCTACGGTCGCGTCGTTTGCGGACCGCAGGCCTCAGCCAAGATCGGGGACGAGACGTTCGGACCCGTTGACTCTACGCCTCCGGCCAGACGGAAGCAAAAATCATGCAGGCGATTGCCACTCGCCTCCAATCTGTCTCACCGGCATCGCGAGGGCGGCCGGCTGGCGTACTTTCGGTCACGTGTGCCACCATTGGCGGCATGCTGTGTGTCCTGCGAGACGGCCTGAACGCGAAGCTCACCGAACGACAGTTCGCCGAGCCGCCGTTCAGGCGCGAGCCGGACGATCCGCCTGCAGCAGCTCCCGATGTGAAGACGGGATCGGGCCGCACGCACAAGTGCAGCCACGAGCCTGGGCAGGCGTAGCCTTACTCCTGGCCGGCCCGTGCTCTTGGAGGCCCCGCGTCAAAACCCTTAGACTCCGCCGGTGCAACAGGGTGCGAACACGCTTCGAACTGTCCTCGCCTCCAAGCTCACCGGGACCAACGTACGCTGGATCGTGGCCGGGCTGGCGCTCGCCGCCGCCGCCCTGGGGGTGTGGGTGTTCTTCGTTGGAGCCGAGCTTCACGGCCGCTACAACGCGCGCAACTGGTCGAGCACGTGGGTGGTGCTCGACCTGTGCGAGGTCGCGGGTCTCGCTGCGACCGCCTGGCTCGTACGTCGGCGTTCACTCGCCGTCGCGCCGATCGCCGCGGCCACCGCCACGCTGATCGCGATGGATGCCTGGTTCGATGTGATGACGGCACGTGCGGGAAGCGACTGGTACGTCGCACTGGCGCTCGCGATCGCGATCGAGATCCCGCTGGCACTCGGGCTCGGGGCACTCTCGTGGACTGCTCCGGAGTGGTGCGAATGATGGCCGAGCGATGCGGCTGGGTCGCGATCGTGACCAGGCGACCTCAAAGCCCGTAGATCCGCTCGGAGTTCGCATGCATGATCAGCTCCGCAACCCGCTCTGCGTCGGGCGCAGTCAGGTCGTCCGCGTCCACCATTTCTCCCAGGGCGGTGCCGAGAGCGCGGCGGCCTCGGACGGCACCGAGCCAGTGCTGCTCGGGGATGCCAACCGCGTCGGAGCTGTAAAGGATGCGCGAGGCCGGCGCGGCGCCCAAGGCTTGGTGGGTCACCGCAAGCAGCTCATGCGCGCTCAGAAACGGGATCGCGTAGGAAACATCCACGTACGCATTGGCGTACGTCGCGGCGAGAACCGCCAGGCTGCGCGTCCACGGGTAGGCGCCGTGCAGCATCACGACGGCCACCTGGGGAAAGCGGCGCAGGAGAGGTGCGAGATGCAGCGGGTCGGCCAGCCGCAGGTCGGCGTCGGCGTCACCGTATCCGGTGTGAAACTGCACCGGCAGCTGCTGCGCGGCGGCGGCCTGCATGACCCGGCCGACCACGTGATCGACCAGCGGCTTCTCCTGCACGCGCCGCGCGGGCGACTGCACCAGCCGTACGTATGCGGCGCGCACCTCGTCGGGATCGGGCTCGCCGATTGCCAGGCCACTTCGGTAGGCGGCCACGGTCTTCAGCCCGCACACGCCGCGCAGGCGGGCTGACCCGAGATGGTCGGTGAGCGCCTCGTCCCACTCCCCGAACGACCCCGTCTCGTCGGCGAGTCGCGCCGCCACGCTCTCGGCCCGCTCCAGCCAGCCGACGCGGATTCCGGAGCGCGCCTCGAGCTGGTCGCGATCGCTGGTCTGATCGGGGTCGGGGTAGCCGTCGTCCACGAGCAGCCAGGCGATGTTGGCCGCTCCCAGAAACAGCCGATCGAGCTCGTCGCGTGAGCGAGTGCGGCGAGCCTCGATCACCGCCCGCTCCTGCGGCTCGCATCCGAGTACGGCGGCGATCTGGCGAAGTGCCCACAGGTAGTGAACAGCGGTCGAGGTGTGATCGGGCGGGAAAGCGTCTCCTGCGTTCTCTGAGAAGCGGTGCCGGTAGGCGGGCACGTCCAGCCCCGTGGTGTCGTCGAAGAGGCCGTGGCAGTGGTTGTCAACCAGCGGGATGTGGCTCAGGTCGATCATCGGCTCAGAACCTGTAGCGGTACTCTGCCGCGGTCGCTTCGGGCTCCATCGCCGCGTACGCGGCCTCCTCCGAACGCTTGAGGGCGAGATAGGTCGAGAGCATCGGTGGGCCCATTGCGTCAGCGAGCGCTGGGTGGTCTGCCAGCAGATCGAGTACCTCCCCCAGCGACAGCGGAAGCATCGGCGGGGGGTGTTTGAGCCGCGCGGGGTTGACCGCCACCGGGTCGCCGGGGTTGAGTCCGCGGGCGACCCCGTCGAGCCCCGCAGCCAGCGCGGCGCCCATTGCCAGATGCGGATTGCAGCTTCCGTCCGCCGCCTTCAGCTCGATGTTGGTGGTCTGTTCCTCTCTGCCCCAGTACGGCGAGGCCACCCGTACCGGCGTCTCGCGGTTGTCGAACCCCCACGAGCGGAACACGCCCGCCCACGAGTCTGGCTGCAGCCGCTGATAGGAATTGACGCTCGGGCAGGTCACCGCCAACAGGGTCGGCAGGTGCTCGATCAGCCCGCCGACAAACCCGAGGCCCGTCTGGCTGAGGCCACCCGGCCGGTCAGGATCGTGCAGCAGGTTGCGGCCGTTTTGCCACAGCGACAGGTGCAGGTGAGCGCCGCTTCCGATCTGGTCGAGGAAGGGCTTGGGGGCGAAGCTGGCCCGGTAGCCGTGGGTGAGCGCGACTCCGCGCACGGTGTCGCGTAGCGCTATCTCGGTGTCTGCCGCCGTGACCGCGTCAGCCCGGGCGACCGAGATCTCGTGCTGGCCCGCGCCGTACTCGTTCAGGATGCCCTCGACGGCGATCCCTCGCTCGACCAGCGCATCCACGATCGCGGACATCACGGGCTGCGTTTCGTCCAGGCCGATCGTGCTGTATACCGGCCGCCGGGGCAGTGGTTCGAGCCCGCCGTCGGGCGTCGGGCGGCACAGATAGAACTCGAGCTCGAAGGCAGCGCTGACGGTGATCCCGAGTTCCCCGGCCGCCCTCACCTGACGCTGCAGGAACGAGCGCGTGCAGGCAAACCACGGCACGTGGTCGCGGTCGATCAGGTCGCACATCACCGAGGCCACCCCGGGCGCCCAGGCCAGCTCGGAGTAGGTCGCTGGATCGGGGACGATCCTCACCTCCCCAACGGGCGGCATCTCGGGAATGTCGATCAACTCGTCCCGAACGTTGAGCGCCATCTGGGCGAGGGTGCTGCCGACGCCCTCGTGCAGCTTCCGCTCCAGCGTCGAAACGTGCACCGCCTTGGCGTGGACGATGCCGGAGTAGTCACAGAACTGGAAGCGCACGATCCGGGTGCCGGCCTGCTTCGGCCCGCTGGACGAGGTCGTTCACGCGCTCGATGCTCGCACATTCGGCGCGACGGCGATGCGTCGGCTCCGGTTGACCACGCGGATGGGGGCGGCAGGATTCGAACCTGCGACCAACGGATTAGAAGTCCGTCGCTCTGTCCCCTGAGCTACGCCCCCGGGGCGGCCCAAGCGTACTCCCACACACGGCGCCCGGCCTGGTTCGGTTAGCGCTCGGCTCTGCGGCGACGGGCGGTGGCCTCGTCTCCGCGGGCGAGCACGAAACCGACGAACAGCGATACCAGCACGACCGTGAAGATCGGCAGAAGAGACGAGAGGCTGGAGATGGAGACGTTCATTCGGTTGCCCCCATGCTACTGGTGATCGACCATCTCGACCAGCCGCTCGGCGAACAGGTCGTGGCGGGTGGTGACTCCCTGGGCCCGGGCCTCGGCGAAGCGAAGCGCCATTTCGACGTGATGGAGCTGGAGCATGAGCGGGGCCAGCGCGCCCGGGACACTCAGCTGATCGAGCAGCGCCGGCACCGTCGCCAGCACATGCGCCTGGGCATCGGCGGGTGATCGCCGGCGTTGGCGAAGCGCCACCATGAACGCGAAATGCACCAGATCGATTCCGACCGGCACTCCCGTGTCAAAGCGCTCCCAGTCCCACACCACCAGCCGCCCGTCGCTGCGACCCATGTTCCAGGGAGTCCAATCGCCGTGGGCGCCGCCCACGTCCAGCTGCTGGGCTCCGTGGCGTTCGGTGATCGTCGCGATCGACTTGCCCAGGGTGGGGTGCTCGACGCCGGCCAACCGCTCTGCCACCGAGCCCCACCAATCGGTGTCGGCCAGCGCTGACTGCGTTCGTCCCCCGATCGTCGGCGATCTCCCGGCCCGCGTCGATCGGCGGCTCGCCTCCCGACACCGCGGCATCGGTCAGCACCGCCCGCACCACCATCAGCTCGAAGCCCTGCCACGGCCCTGCGTGGACGATCGCGGGGGCGTCGAAGCTGCTCGACGGCGTCGGCGGTGAGCTGCGCGAGCACCTCCGCTTCCCGAGCGACCATCTCGCGAGTCAGCTCGTTCCACCCGATCTTGACGAACCCCAGCCCCTCGCCGGCCTCGGTCATGACCTTGACCACCGGCTTTCCATTGGGGCGATCTGACCCCACCCGCACCGCCAGTTCGACCGTCTCGGCGTCGAACAGCTGCGCCAGGTAGCTGCTCAGCACCAGCGACGGCAGGTCGTCGGCAGGTGTGTCGTCTGCCACCGAGATGCGCGCCCTGGCACGCACCACGGCCGAGGTCAGGCCCGTGCGTGAGCCGCCCACCGCGGCGGCAGTCATCAGCCGCTCCGAGCGCCCCGAACCTGTCCCAAACTGCTTCAACGCGGCGGTTGCGGCCGCTCGGGATCCGGCCGGCACGAGCAGTTGCACCCGCTTGGCGGTGGGCAGCGGCAGCAGCTCGTCGACCACGCGAAAGCCCGGCGGCGACGGACCGATGCCCGCATGCACGCTTGGTGACTCGGCGACCAGCCCTCGAAAACACCCACCTGCGTCTCTCACCGGCGCAACCTACAGCAGGACGGCTTAACCTGTATTCAATGCGGATGAGCGATTCCTCGCTTGACGCGACCGACCGCAGGGGTACCATTGGTGAACGAAGGCGCGTCGCCTGGACGGGCGCCCTGAGGCGGCACTTAACCGGCAATTCCCGGTAACTCGCGTGGCAGCGCGACGTGAGTGGGACCGCCGAATATCTGGAAGGACGGCACGTGGACAACAGTTCATTCGAGACGGTGTCTCTGGGCGACTACTTTGGCGTGATCTGGCGGCGGAAGTGGATTGTCATCCTGGTCACAATTCTGTTCGGAGTTGCCGGCTTCCTGTACTCGATGCATCAGACGAAGTTGTTCGCGTCGACGTCGTCGGTGCTGTACAGCAACACCGCGGCCACCGGCTCGTCCAACGGCGAAGGGGCAGGCGAGCGACTGGGGAATCACGAATTCGCCGTTCGCCCAGTCCGACGGAGGTTCGCCACGCAGGTGCTCCAGAGCCTGCACCCGAGCATTCCGGGGCTGACTGCGACACAACTCGTGCACCAGACCACGATCGCGGCGATTCCGACGGGGAACGGGCTGCAGTTCACCGTGACCAATCCGAGTTCGCTGAACGCGGTGCGGCTGGCGAACGGCTACACCACCCAGTTCCCGATCTATCTTCGCCAAGAACACGCCGGATCCGGATCTCGATCAAGATGCGAGCAAGGCCTGCCGCGGTCAAGCTGAAGCTCGCATCTGCCACCTCGACAACGCCTCCAGCCACACTCGACAAGTGGACGAGCCTCGCGAGTAGCCTTTGAGTCTGCCAAGATCACCGTGCACAACCAGACCGCGATCGCCGAATCCGTCGCAGATCACGTCCACCGTCGTGCGCACAGCGTCAGCCCCGACGCAGACCCAGCCAAAGCCCGCCCGCACGATCGCCATCGGCGCCTTCATCGGCTTCGTCTTCGGGATCATGCTGGCCTTCCTCCAGGACGTGCTGGACACCCGCGTGCGATCGGCTGACGAGATCGGCCGGCGGCTGCGGCTGCCGCTGCTGGCCCAGATCCCCACGCCGCCTCGCCAGGCCGGCGGTGAGCTGGTGATGCTGCTCGACCCGGTACCGGCACTGGTGCCCTCGACCGAGGCGTATCGCATCGCCAAGCTCAACTTCACCGGGGCGCTCAACGCCACCGGTGCGCGGATAATCATGTTCACCTCCGCCGCCGAGAAGGACGGCACCTCGCCCACGGTCGCCAACCTCGCGCTGGTGCTGGCACGGGCCGGAAAGCACGTGGTGCTGGTGGATGCCAACCTGCGCGACCCGGTGCAGGCCGACCACTTCGGGCTGCATGCCCCGGTGGGCCTCGCCGATGTGCTCAGCGGCACCGCCAAGCTGGCCGACGTCCTGACCGGAGTGGATGTCCGCCGAGTCGGCGTCGACGCCGGCACCAACGGCCGGGCTCCGGTGGACGGGATCCTGGAAGTCGTGCCGGCCGGACGGGCGCCCTACGACGCCGCCGAGCTGCTCGACACCCGCGCTGCGGGAGAGCTGCTGCGGGCGCTGGCCGGACGCGCCGACGTGGTGCTGGTCGACGCCCCCGCGATCCTGCCGGTGAGCGATGCCATGGTGCTCGCCACCAAGGTTGACGGCGTTGTGGTCGTCACCCGCGCCGGTCGCGACAGCCGCTCGGCGGTCGTTGCACTTGCGGCGCGCACTCGACAACTGCCCGGCTCCCGGTCTGGCGTTCATCTTCACCGGAGCATCGCCCGACGGTCGCAACGAGTACGGCGGCTCCTATCGAGCCGGCTCGCCGGGCACCGCAGCCGGCACCCTGGCCGAACGAGGAGCGGGATCCGCGCGACCCGCGCGAGATCGGCGTGCTGTGAAAGTCGCGCTGGTGTGCTCGTCCGGCGGGCACCTGACGCAGCTCCACCGGCTTCAGCCGTGGTGGGAGAAGCACGAGCGCTTCTGGGTGACGTTCCAACTCCCCGATTCTGAGTCGCTGCTCGAGACCGAGGACGTCGTGTGGGCTCACTACCCGACCACCCGCAACATCCCCAACACGCTTCGCAACATGCGGCTGGCAACGCGTGAACTGCGCCGCCGCCGGCCCGACGTGATCGTGTCCGACGGGGCCGGGGTGGCATTCCCGTTCTTCGTGGTCGGACGGCTGCTGGGTATCAAGACCGTGTATCTCGAGGTGTATGACCGGATCGATTCTCCCACCCTCACCGGGCGCTTGTGCAGGCCGCTGAGTTCGCTGTTCCTGGTGCAGTGGGAGGAGCAGAAGCAGTTCTATCCCGGCTCCCAGCTGATCGGCAGACTGTTCTAGAGGCGTGTTTCTGAGATGACCGACCTTCCCTTGATCTTTGCGACCGTTGGTACCGATGTGCACCCGTTCGATCGGATGGCCGACTGGGTCGACGGCTGGCTCGAGCAGACCGGCGGCGCGGCCGCACGCTGCGTGATGCAAACCGGCACGTCGAAGACGCCCAAGCGGGCCGAGCACAGTCCGTACCTGGGATACGCCGAGATGCAGTCGATGGTGCAGGACGCGAGCGTGGTCGTCTGTCACGGCGGCCCGGGCACGATCATGCTGGCCGCGTCGCTTGGAAAGATCCCGATCGTGATGCCGCGATCATCTGCTCTGGGCGAGCACGTGGACGACCACCAGGTGGCGTTCTGCAAACGCATCGCCGCCGACGGCGCGATCCTGCTGGCGTCCACCGAGGAAGAGTTTCGCGCCCATATCGACGTCGTTCTGCGCGGCGACGTGCTGCCTCCGCGAGTGGTCTCCGAAGCCGATCCGGCCGCAACCACCGCCCGTTTCGAAGAACTCGTCGAAGGCCTCTTTCGGTCCGAGCCCGAGATCGCCAAACACGCCGAAGCGCTGACCCCAGGGCGCGAGGCATGAGCCCGCCACAGGTGCTGTACGTCGGCGGCTGGGGCCGCAGCGGCTCGACGCTCCTGTCGCACCTGCTCGGCCGCCTGCCCGAGATGGTGGCCGTCGGCGAGCTGCGGTACGTGTGGCAGGCGGGCGTGAGTGGCAACGAGCTGTGCGGCTGTGGCGAGCCCTTCGACGAGTGCCCATTCTGGGTTGCCGTCGGCCAGGAGGCGTTCGGCGGCTGGGACAAGATCGATCTGGACGAGGTGCTCGGGTTGGAAGCCGCCGTGCTGCGCCACAGCAGGATTCCGATGTTGGCCGCGCCGCGACTGTTTCCAGCACACGCCGAGCGGCTGCGACGCTACACCGATATCACCCGCAATCTGTACTCCGCGATCGCCGCGGTCGCCGACGCCCGAGTCGTGGTGGACTCCACCAAGAATCCGCCCGTACGCGTATTTCCTGCGCCGATCCGGAGCGGTCGACCTGCGGGTGGTGCATCTCGTCCGCGACAGCCGTGGCGTGGTGTTCTCGTGGATGAAGAAGGTGGTGCGGCCCGAGGTCACCAGTGGTGATGAGGCCCACTTCCAGGAGTTCAGCCCGGTATCGGCGGGGATCCGGTGGATGGAATGCAACCTCGCCTTCGAGTTGCTGCGACGGCTGCGCACGCCCACGGCACGGATGCGGTACGAGGCGCTGGCCAGCGATCCCCGAGAGCAGGTCGAGCGCGCGCTCGAACAGCTGGAGCTTCCCGCGACCCGAAGATGCTCTCCAGCAGCTCGGCGACGGCGAGGTCGAAGTGCTCGCCCAGCACTCGCTGCGTGGCAATCCGATGCGGTTTGCGCACGGTCGCCAGCGGGTGCGGGTCGACGACGCCTGGCGTACCGGCATGGGAGCCTCGACCCGCCGGGCGGTCACCGTGGTCACCTGGCCGCTGCTTCTGACCTACGGCTATCTGCGCCCGACCGAATCCGAGGCCCCATGAGCTACATGCCGGCAGAGCGGATCAACGACGCCCGCCCCGACGGGCACACGCTGCCGCGCGGCTGGCAGGCCTACGCACTCTTCTGCCTGCTTCCGGTGTGGTGGCTTCTGGGATTCTCGATGTTCATGTGGCCGATACTGGTGGCGCCGCTTCTGGGAGCGATGGTGCTCGGTCGCTGGAGGGTGCTGGCACCGCGGCGGTTTGGTGTGTTCATGCTGATGATCGCGTGGATGATCGCCTCGGGCTTCGAGGTGCAAGGCGGCCAGCGGCTGCTGGCGTGGGGCTGGCGGCTATCGTTCTTCATCTGCGGAGCGATCCTGCTGCTCTTCATCTACAACATCCCGCGGCGGCGGTTGCCGACCCGGTCGATCACCAACTCGCTGGCGGCCTACTGGGTGATCGTGGTGATGGGCGGCTGGTTCGGAGTGATCGCGCCCAACTTCCAGCTCAAGAGCTTTGCCGAATCGGTGCTCCCCAGGTCGGTCGTCAACAACCAGTACGTGTACTCACACGTCCACCTGCAGTTCGCCGAGGTGCAGCACTTTCTGGGATTCCCGATCGGCCGGCCCGAGACGTTCTTCGCCTACACCAACGCGTGGGGGTCGGCATTTGCGATCCTGACCCCGTTTGCGATCGCGGCGGTCACGACCACTCAGCACCGCGCTTGGCGCAGCATCCTCATGATCAGCATGTTCGCCGCCGTGGTGCCGGTGGTGTTCTCGCTCAACCGCGGCCTGTGGCTCTCGCTGGGAGTGGGGATCATGTACGCGGCCGTCCGTCTCAGCGCCAACCGCGACTTCCGCCTGGTGCGGGGCATCGTGGGTGCCACCGTGTGCATCGTGGTGCTGCTGGTGGCCACCCCCTTGGGCGGGCTGGCGACCAGCCGCTTCAGCCACCAGACCGGAGATACCGGGACGGCTCCAGCGCGACCAGGCCGCCACCCAGCAGGTGTTGGCCCACCCGGTGCTGGGCTACGGCGCGCCGACCCAGAACACGGTCGCCGGTCAAAGTGCGATCGGCACCGAATCCGAGGTGTTCCTGCTCGTGTACTCCCACGGCATCCCGGCGCTGGCGCTGTTCTTCATCTGGTTTGCCTACACGCTCGTGCGATCTGCCAGATACCGCAATCCCGATGCATTCTGGGCGCACGTGGTGATCCTGATAGCGATGATCCAGTCGCCGTACTACGAGCTCACCGAACGCATGCCGCTGATCATGGTCGCCGCTGCAATCTGTTACCGCGCGATGGCCGACGACGACCTCCCCAAGTTGCGGCCGAAGCTCCCGTCGCGCCGGCGTGCCCAGGAACCCCAGCCACTATCAGTGTGACCGGGTGGGGATGACGATGACCGAGCACACGCACGTGTTCGTCGGCGGCCTTCACCGAAGCGGCACCACGCTGTTTGCGCGCTGCCTCGCCCAGCACCCGCAGGCCGCGCGGCTTCAGCGGCACCGACGCCACCGAGGACGAGGGCCAGCACCTCCAGAGTGTCTACCCGCCCGGCAACCGTCCACGGCGGCCCGGGCAAGTTCGGGTTCGACAAGTCGGCCCATCTCACCGAGGCATCGGCGCTGGTGTCGGAGGCCAGCCGGCGGCGGCTGGACGCCGAATGGGCGGTGCACTGGGACATGTCCAAACCCGTGCTGATCGAGAAGTCGCCGCCGAATCTGATCCGCACCCGGTTTCTGCAGGCGCTCTACCCCGACGCGCGCCAGATCATCGTCATGCGCCACCCGATCGCGGTTGCCTGCGCCACCCAGAAGTGGAGCTGGAGCTCCTACACGTCGCTGGTCGAGCACTGGCTGGTGTGTCACGAGCTGCTGGTATCGGACGCCCGCCACCTGCCCAGTGTGCTGGTGATCCGCTACGAGGACTTCGTCGCCGATCCCGACCAGGTCGCTGGCCGAGGCCCAGCGCTACGTCGGCCTCGACTCCCCACCCGGCCAACATGGCGGTGCGATCCAACGTCAACGACGCCTACTTCCGGCGGTGGGCGGCCAATCGCAGTTGGAACCCGGCAAAGAAATTCGACACCGACCGCGCCGCGTCGCGTTTTCACGAGCGGGTGGCTCGGTTTGGCTACAGCATGGTGGAGCCCGGCCGGATCGTCGCCGCGGAGGAGATCGAGGTGCTCACACCGGCGGGGAGGGCGTGATGGCAAAGGAACGCGGCGCAGCCAACGACAACTACTCGCGGATTCCCGCTCCGATCTCGCGGCTGGGGAAGGCCGCGTTGCTGTCACCGCGGAGGCTGACGGCATCGCGTCGGCGGCTTCCCGACTTCCTCGTGATCGGCACCCAGCGTGGCGGGACGACGTCGCTCTACCGCCACCTGGTCGCCCACCCGCAGGTCGAGAGCGCCACCCCGTCGAAAGGTGTCCATTACTTCGACAAGGAGCCGGACAAGAGCCTGAACTGGTATCGCGCGCACTTCCCACTTGCCCGAGACGGTGGTCCCATCTCTGGCGAGGGGGCGCCGTACTACCTGTTTCACCCGCTGGTTCCCGCGCGCGTCGCCGAGGCACTGCCCGATGTCCGTGTGATCGCGATGCTGCGCGACCCGGTGGAGCGTGCATACTCGGCCTATAAACAGGAGTACGCTCGAGGATTCGAGGATGCCGACACGTTTGAGCGCGCGCTCGAGCTCGAGCCCGAACGGCTGGACGGTGAAGAGGAGCGGATGATCAAGCACCCGGCCTACCAGAGCTACAACCACCAGCACCACGCCTACGTGGGCCGGGGCATGTATCTGAGGCAGCTCACGGCATGGCGTGCAGCACGTGCCGGCCGAGCGCATGCTGGTGCTTCAGACCGAGCGGTTCTCCGCCGACCCCGCCGCCGGCATGCGCGACGTGTTCACGTTCCTTGGCCTCGAGCCGGTGCTCCAGGACACCTACCGCAAGCACAACGCGCGCCTTTCAGCCGACATGAACCCCGCCACCCGCGAGCAGCTCGCAGCGACGTTCGCAGAGCCCAACCGCCGCCTGTACGAGTACCTCGGCGAAGACTTCGGGTGGTCACAACCCGGAGTGGCCGCCACCTGACCGCCGTCGCCGACAAGGACCAGGACACGGCCGCGGCCGAGCGATCCGACGATCTCAAGATGGTCGCCCGCGGAGGCGCGATCAATCTCGTCGGCGCGCTGGTCAACGGACTCTTCCAGTTCCTGCTGGTGGTGGCGGTGACGCGGGCACTGCTGCCGCGCCAGGCAGGCGCGTTCTTCGAAGCGATCGCGCTGTTTCTGATCCTGTCCAACACCTGCGAGCTGGGCGCCGACACCGGCCTGACCCGGATGATCCCGCGCTATCGGGTCAAGGGCCGGATCGCCGACGTCCGCGCCAGCCTGGGCGTGGGCATCTATCCCGGGCTGATCGCCGGCATGGTGTTCGCGGTGCTCGCATTTGTGTTTGCCCAGCCGATCTCCGAGTTCTTCACCAACTACCGCAAGGGCGATGCCACCCAGGTTGCCGGCTACATCCGGGTGATGGCGGTGTTCCTGCCGATCTCATGCGCATACACCGTGGCCATCGCCGCCACCCGCGGCTTCGGCACGATGGTGCCCAACGCGCTGGTCGATCGGATCGGGAAGTCGGCGCTCCAGCTCGGATTGGTGGTGGCGGTGCTGGTGGTCTCCGCTCGGCCGGCGGCGATCGCCGCGGCGTGGTCGATCCCGATTGCGATCGGGCTGCTGGTGGCCCTGCTGTGGTTGTTCGCACTGGTGCGGGGAGTGGAGGAACGGGCCGGCCGGCCACACGTGCCGCCGACGCCGGCCTGGCCGCTGTTCAAGGAGTTCTGGAAGTTCACCGCGCCGCGCGGGCTCACCGGCGTGTTTCAGGTCACGATCCTGTGGGTGGGGACGCTGATGGTGGGGTCGCTGATCGACACCGCCCACGCCGTCGGTGTACACGGCCTCGACCAGGTACCTGGTCGCCGGCAGCGTGGTCAACATGGCCATCATCCAGGTGATCGCGCCCAAGCTCTCCGAACTCATGACCGGTGGCTTTCGGACGCGCGCCAGGGACGTCTACCAGGTGGCCACCAGTTGGCTGATGATGCTGGCCTGGCCGATGTACTTCGCGCTGGCGCTGTTTGCCCCGGTGCTGCTGCGGGTGTTCGGTCACGAGTACGCCGACGGTGCCAGCGCGCTGGCGGTGCTGGCCATCGCCATGCTGGTGGCCACCGGCATCGGGCCGGTCGACGTGGTGCTGCTGATGGGCGGGCGCAGCCTGTGGAACCTCTTCAACGTGATCGTCGCACTGGCCCTGAATATCGGCATCAGCCTCGTCCTGATCCCCAAGATCGGGATCACCGGAGCGGCTGTCGCCTGGGCGGCGGCGATCCTCTTCAACAACATCGCGCCGCTGATCGAGGTACGGGCGTTTCTCAAGGTCGACCCCTTCGGGCGCGGCTTCCCCGCGGTGGCGGCCAGTGCGATCGTGTGCTTCGGCGGGATCGGCGCCGCCGTCCGTCTGACCGCCGGCGAGACGCTGCCCGCGTTCATCGCCTACATGGTGGTGGCGAGCATCGTCTACGCCGGCGCTGCTCTTGGTGTTCCGCGAGCGCATGGAGCTGCCGCTGCTGTGGGAGACCGTCAGCGCTCGCTCCGGTCGGCGACGCTAGACCTAGGGAGTTATTCCCTGCGCCAGCTGCTGCGCCTGCGGGCTGGGGTCATGTGGGCGGATCGGGTCGAGCAGATTGAACCCATGGCCCGGGGCGAGGATCCAGCGCGTCCACGAGATTCCTTCATGGGCCATCACGTCGAGCATCTGAGACGGTGTAGGTGTCGGCGTGGGCATCGTCCTTGTGGATACCCCATTCACCCACCAGCAGCGGGATCCCAACCTTACGGCTGGCATCCAGCGGCACCTGTAGCACCTTGCGCTGGGCTGCCTCGGTGCCGACGTATCCCTTGACCGGATCGAGCCCCTGGTTGTGGCTGTCAAACCACGACGGCACCCAGTTGTCCCCGGACGCGTCGAACCCGGTGCCGGGCGCGCCGTTGTAGTAGTCGTGGAAGTCGAGGGCGATCTTCGCACCCTTGCCGAACTGGGCCAGGTCGGCGGTGCCGACGCCTTCGCCGCCGCCGCGGCACATCACGAACATCGTGCGCTGCGGATCAACGGCGTGCATCACGCGGTAGATCTGGTTCTGCCATGACAGCATCAGGTTGGTGGTGGCGGTGTTGTCGGGCAGATGCCCGGGATGGGGCTCGTTGAAGATCTCATACCCGATCACGTTTGCCTGATGGCCGTAGCGGCGGGCCATCATCTCGGCGAACGCGGCGTAGTAGTAGAGCGAGGTGGCTCGCTGGCCGTCCCAGAAATCGGCTTTGGCGGACGACTCTCCGCGGCGGGTTTCGGGATAGCGACCGGCGTAGTACCACGCCGGCACCCCGGTAGCCCTGCAGGTATCGACACCGGTCTTGCATTCGACCTTGGCGTAGTACGGCGACCAGTGGAACTGGTGGAAGTCGATCAGCACCTGGATTCCCTGGGTGCCCAGATCGGCGACCTCCTGGTCGAGTTCGGCCAGGACAGCGGCGTTCCAATGGTGGGTGAGGTGCACCGGCGTGCCGCTGGGTCGGGTGGGCTCGACCTCGCTCCACGGGACGGTGATGCGCACGAAGTTTGCGTTCAGCTCAGCCGCCCGCGAGTACACCGACGGTCCCGTGACGCTCAGGTCATACCCTTGCAACACGATCGGCTGGCCGGCCTTGACGAACTTGGTGCCCTCGCTGGTCACCAACGGCGATGCCAGACCGGGTTCTGGCTGGGGCAACGTCAGCGCCGCGGTCGGCAGCGACCCCGAGGCCTTCGGGTAGGAGTGGCCGCGATTGTGAATCGCCCAAACCGCCGCCAGCAGCGCGAGGCCCATGGCCGCCACCGAAACCCCAACGACTGTCCAGCGCCTCACAGAGAGAACGATGCCCGCATGTCACGCGTGCCGGGCCTGCGCGCGGCACCCAGATGCTTGACGCCCAGAAGACTCTCGGTGGTCTTCAAAAGCGAGTAGTGCGACAGAGCCAGGGCCGAGATCGTGTTGGGCGTGACCGACGGCGCGATCACGATCATCGGAACTCGGCAGGACGGATACCCAGGACGTGCGACGCAGTCGACGTAGTCGGAGCCGCTGCCGGACTGCCAGGTGACGAACACCGCCGTCGACCCGGACTTGTACGCCTTGCTGGCGACGATCTGGTCGAGCCGCTGGCCCAGCCAATGGTCGCCGAGCGCGACGAAGGTGGAGATCTTGGGGGAGCCCGCCGGCGCAGTCCTTGGAGAAGGTCATGCTCTCGCACAGGCCGGGAACCAGCATCGAAAAGCGCGGCAGCTTGCCGGCGTTGAGATCACGAGTGAAGGCGCCGTTTGACAGCTCCACCCATCGGCACATCCCGGCGGCGGCAGGTTGCCCTCGACACCCCGACCCACGTCGGCGGGTTGGTGCGGGGGTCATAGTTACGGTTGGGGGTGGTCGAACACGGCCCGTGCATACCCCCAACGTAGACCTTCCAGTTTGGAACCTGGTTGAACAGGTTGGGGTTGACGGTGGGACACGGGCAGTTGTTGTGGGTGATTCCGGCGGTGGTTCCCGCCAGCAGCGCCGGCACGTTGGGAAGCGCCGGGTGGGCGGCACTCACGTATCGCTCCGCCAAGCCGCATTGGGTCGCGTACGACTTGGCATTCCCGGCCAGGCTGCCGGGGCTCATGACGTCCTTGTAGTCGCGCGTTCCCAGCACGATCCAAATCACGTGCTGGTAGCCGTCCTTGGGTGGATCTGCCCCCTGGCAGGGTGCGTTGAGGGGAACTATCGCCTCCGTCGATCCTCCCGGCACCGTCAGCGGATCAACGCTGGTGCTGGGATCCTGCAAGGCGGCAAACAACAGCCCCGCCCCGGCCAGGAGCGCCACCACCACAGGGATCAGCCACTTCCACACCGCACCAGTCTATGTCGTCACAAGTGCGGTTACCGCAGCTTGTAGACGAACCCCACGACGAACATCACAACGATCGCTGCGCAGATGATCGCGGCCACCAGGAACTTCGAGGGGCGGTTGGCGGGCTGATCGTTACGGGGCGGCTGCATCGACCTCGGCCGCAGTATGCATCAGCCTCCGGTGTGAGCAGGCACACAAACCGGGCCTCGGCGTGGCCCGTATCCGTTCCCGTGACGCGCCACCGGTGGGGTGGCGCGCAAGATGTGGGGGAGGGTCTTGATGAGTCGACTCGCGAGAAGCATGCTGGTGGGCGGCATCACTGTCGTGGTGCTTGCGCTGAGCGCCGCTTCGGCACTGGCGGCGAATGCCTACCGTCAGACGAATCTGGTGGCCGATCAGCCCGGACACGCGATGATCACCGACACCAATCTGGTCAATCCGTGGGGTCTTGCGGCCGGCCCGCAGACGCCGCTTTGGGTGTCGGACAACGGCACCGGCCTGGCCACCATCTACCCGGGCGCTGTCGGCACCACGCCCATCAGCATCGCACCGCTGGTCGTGAACATCCCCGGTGGCGCACCGACCGGCCAGGTGTTCAACCCGACCACGGGATTCAGGCTGCACCAGGGCATGACAACCGACCCGGCGCTGTTTCTGTTCGACTCCGAGGCCGGCAAGATCACCGCCTGGACTCCGACGATCGTCCCGATCACGGGCGCGGTCGTGGTCGCGCACTCACCCGGCGCGATCTACAAGGGGCTGGCGCTGGCGCATGTCCGCCACCGCGGCTCGTTCCTGTATGCGGCCGACTTCCATCACGGCCGCATCGACGTGCTCAACAGCCATTTCGGGTGGGCACACCTGCCGGGGTCATTCAATGACCCACAGCTGCCGCACGGCTACGCACCGTTCAACATCCAAAACATC
This sequence comes from uncultured Actinomycetes bacterium, assembly GCA_963729195.1. Taxonomy (GTDB): domain Bacteria; phylum Actinomycetota; class Thermoleophilia; order Gaiellales; family JAICJC01; genus CAVPTL01. The sequence continues at coordinate 84,029 of CAVSNF010000030.1, read as the reverse complement.
GGCGGCCGCCTGTACGTCGCCTATGCCAAGCAGGACGCAGCTGCAAGCGACGAGATCGCCGGGCCTGGACGCGGGTTCGTAGACGTGTATTCGAGTAAGGGCTTCCTGCTGGATCGGCTGATCAAACGCGGCGCCCTGAACGCGCCTTGGGGATTGGTGAAGGCGCCCGGCGACTTCGGCAAGTTCAGCCACGCCCTGCTGGTGGGCAACTTCGGAGACGGCATGATCAACGCCTACAACCCGAGCAACGGCAACTGGCTGGGCGCGCTGCGGCGGCCCAACGGCCATCCGATCGCGATCGAGGGTCTGTGGGGGCTGCGGTTCGGCAACGGCGTCACCGGTGATTCCCACGGCCTGCTGTTCTCGGCCGGCACCGACGACGAAGCTCACGGGCTGCTCGGCATCATCCACGCCGCGCACTAACAGCGGTGAATAACGGTGCCAGGCACCGTTATTCACCTCAGGTGGGAGCCCCGCCTGCGTACGGGGCTCCCACCGCTCGGTCTGCGCCACCCGCGCTCAAGAGCGCAGCCACGATCTGGTCGCGTCCCATCAGGCTGGCGTTGATCGCCACCGTGAACCGGCGCAGGTCGTCCAGGTCGAGATCGAACAGCCGGTGGGCGAACTCGTGTTGGAGCCGATCCAGCTGCCGCACCTGGTCGCGGGCCTTCTCGGCGCTGACGACGTGGTCGCGGGCGTAGCTCTCGATCCGCCACTCCAGCGGCGCCCACAGCCGCACATGCAGCGCCGCGGGGTTCTGCACCAATGCGACTGCCGACGGGGCGTAGATCACGCAGCGCTCGTGGCCGAGCTGTTCGAGCACATCACGTCCGCGCTCGGACAGCCGGTTGAGCGCAGTCAGCTCCTCCAACGCTTCTGCGGCACCGAAACCTGCGGCATACACCAGCCCCAGTGTCTGCAGCCGGCCGTGCAGGCGGTCGTCCACTTGCTCGAGCGTCTCACCGTCGCCGGACAGCTCGAGCAGCGCGGCCCGGTCGAGCATCGGGATGTCCAGCGCCTCGGCAACCGCCACCGCCACCTGCCGCCCGCCCAAGCCGGCCTCGGCAGAGATCGTCCACAACCTCACCATCGCGCTCGCCTCCTCCAACGCATTCTGATCCGATCAACATCAGCCGCCCGGCTCCGACTACGTTCAGTATGCCTGGCGAGCGCCCACAGCTTCGCGCGCTCACCTCCTGCCGGTTCTTCGCGTGCCTGGCGGTCTTCATCCATCACTGCGTGGTCTATCCCCGGCCCTGGGATGGAGGCCACAAGCCGGCGGTACGGCTGCTGGCCGAGGGTGCGCGTGGCGTCTCGCTCTTCTTCGTGCTGTCCGGGTTCATCCTGGCCTACAACTACGCCGACCGCCTGACCGCGATTGGCCGCGCGGCGGTGCGAGGGTTCTACGTCTCGCGGTTTGCCCGCATCTACCCGCTACACGCCCTGACCTTCACCGTCGCCGCGGTGGCGGTGATCGGACAGTGGCAGCGAGTGGGGGTGCCGGGCGCCGTCGCTGCCGCCTCGCAGGTGACGCTGACCCAGGCGTTTCTGCCGATGGCCAACCCGTTTGACCGCAACCTGCTTGCCTGCGTGAGCTTCGACGCACCCGCCTGGAGCCTCTCGTGTGAAGCGTTCTTCTATGCCGTGTTTCCGTTCCTGGTGGTGGCCCTCGCCCGCCGTCGCACCGCCCACGTGGTCGCCCTCGCGACCGTCGCGTGGGCGTGGGAGGTGCTGGTGGCACTCGAGGTGCGGGGCACACCGCTTCTGGGATTCGTGGCGTACTTCGCTCCATGCGTGCGCCTGGCAGAGTTCACGGCGGGCGTCTGTGCCGGGGTGATCTTCGTTCACCGGCAGACCCGCCTGTCCGGCAGCAGGAGCTGGTGGACGGTGGCCGAAGCGGCCTCGCTGGGTCTGGTCGGGGGCCGCGGTGGTGGCGTCCCTCGCCGTCCCTGAGGCCCTTCGCTACGGGAGCTACTACATCCCCGTGTTTGTGCTCGTGATCGTCGTGTTCGGGGCCGAGCGGGGACGTCTCTCCCACGCGCTTCGGGGATCGCGGCTGGTGTTCCTGGGGGAGATCTCCTTTGCCTTTTACCTGGTGCATATGTTGCTCCTGCGGGGCGCTCACTGGCTGGGATGGTTGCCCGGAGGGATCGCTTCGGTGGCGACCCTGGCGGGAACCTTCGTGGTCACCTTGGCGGTCAGCGCTGTGATCTTCATGCTGTACGAGCGGCCGATGCGCTCGATCGTGCTCAGACGTCTGATGACGGTGCGACCCTCCGGCAGCTGACCGCCGACCCTCTCACCCCTACGGGGGTGCGAAAATTCCCGCCGATTCCGATCCTCAGTCATCGTGCCTGGCTCCCGGACCAGCGCCGAGGTCGCGCCCCCGCGACCCCGTCCAATCGTGTTTACCCCTGCGGTTTCGCCACCGTCCACGCGACGCGTGGTCCGGCCGCAGCTGCGCGCGCTGACCTCGTTTCGGTTCTTCGCCTGCCTGGCCGTGTTCCTCCATCACTGCGTGGACTTCACGACCTCGGGTCCGCATTCCCACGATTCCGGGCTGAACCGGCTGTTCTGGGAAGGGTGGAGCGGCGTGTCGTTCTTCTTCGTGCTGTCGGGCTTCATCCTGGCCTACAACTATGCGGATCGGCTGACGAACACCGAGCGACCCGCGCTGCGCGGCTTCTACGTCTCGCGGATCGCGCGCATCTACCCGCTCTACCTGCTGACGTTTGTGATCGCCGCTGTCGCGGTGATGGGGGAGTGGCTGCGGATCGGCGTGGCAGGTGCAGCCACCGCCGTCTCCCAGGTGACGTTGACCCAGGCGTTTCTCCCGATCCGCGACCCGTTCGATCCCGGCCGGCTGGCGGCCCTGGGGTTCGACGGGCCTGCCTGGAGCCTTTCCTGTGAGGCGTTCTTCTACCTCTCGTTTCCGTTTGTGCTGCTGGTGCTGGCCCGTCGTCGCACCCCGCTGCTGGCCGCGGTTGCGGTCGGGGTGTGGGCGTGGACGGTGCTGCTGGCGCTCAACCTGCAGGGCTCACCGCTGGCGGGGTGGGCGCTCTACATCTTCCCGCCGGTGCGGCTGGCGGAGTTCGTGGTGGGCGTGTGCGGCGGTCTGATCTTCCTGCGTTGCCGCGACCGGCTCCGGGGCGGCCCGGGATGGTGGACAGCAGGGGAGGGGCTTGCCCTGGGATTGCTGGCGGCTGCGGTCGTGCTGTCGTCGGCGGCGCCCGCGGTGCTTCGATATGCGAGCTATTACCTGCCGTTCTTCGCGTTCACGATCCTGGTGTTCGCCGCCGAGCGCGGCCGCATCTCACAGCACCTGCGGGGCTCGTGGCTGGTATTCCTCGGGGAGATCTCGTTTGCCTTCTACCTGCTGCACGTGCTGGTGATGCGGCTGGCGGTGTATCTGGGACTGTTCTCGGGCGGGATCCCTTCGATCCTGGTGCTGGCCGGCATCCTCGCGGTCACGCTGACGCTCAGCGCCACGATCTTCGTGGGCTATGAGCGTCCCATGCGCTCGCGGGTGCGCCGACGGCTCATGCCGACGGTGTCGTAGCGCCGGGATCACCGAGTCTCCGATACACCAGTAGGAGGACGGCGTTGGCGGCCAGCATGGTGACGATGATGGCGAAGATCTCGATGAAGCTGCCGAGTTCGACGTGGTCTCCGAAGACGAAGTTGACCGCCTCCAGGATGACGAACTTGCTGAGGAACAGGATCAGCCACACCGCCGTGTATCGGACGACCTTCCAGCCCGTTCCCGGCTTTGCCGAGAAGTAGGCCGAGACGCTCTGTTCGAGGCCCTTGACTGCGTCGACCATCAGTTTCAAAAGCAGCGCGGTGAGTACCGAGATGTAGAAGGAGTCGATCACCACCGCATGGGCGAACTCGACGAACAGGTTCAGCACCACGATGTCGACCAGTACCGCGCTCACCCAGGAGATGAAGCGCAGCTGGGCCGGGGTGACTGTGGTCGGCTCTTCGGGAATCGTCCGTTTCGGCATCACGCAACTGTATTCGGCGGCCGCCGGGAACGGGTTGCGGCGCGGGAGCGATAGGAGGAAACTTCTCGAGGCAGGACTCGGATGACGGAGACGATCTGGCGTGTGGCGGGACAAGCTCGTCATTTGCGGAGCAATCGGGTTCGTGGCGATGGCGTTGATCGCGGTGAGCGGGTGGCTCTCCTCAGGCCACAAGGCGCTCCCTCCCAACCCAAAAACACACACCGAAGCCAGCGTCAGCGCGCCACCTTGCGCTACGGGTGACTTGAGGATGGCGATCCAGGTTCGTCCGCCCTCTCTCGGACAGCGACAAGACACCGGCTGGGATGCTGTGCGCTCGGCCGACCCGGTGGCGTCCCTCGTCATGCGAAACGTCAGCGATCACCGCTGCATTGGCGGATCGGGACGGTGGGACTTCAAGATCCTGGATCGGGCCGGGAAAACCGTGGGCGACTGGGATAACCGTGGCTGGTTCGACGTCAACTACCCGCCGGGTAGGTCACGGTCGTTCTCGCTGCCCGCCGTCTACACCTGCATCCGACCTGGGCCGTTCACCGCAGTTGCGGTGCTCGACGGCGGGTTGTACACCGCTCGTCGCCACGGCCTGAAACTCAGCGATATCACGTGTACGTGACCGCGCGTGAACGATCTGGCTTAGCTCTGCAAGCCACGGGCCCGGACGGATTCGAACCGCCGACACGCAGATTCGAAGTCTGCTGCTCTATCCCCTGAGCTACGGGCCCTGAACGTCCATCCTAAACGCCGCGGCTGAGGCGACGGAGACGGTCGAGTCTTCGTGAGGGTGACCGGTGGGACTCGAACCCACGACCTCCTGGACCACAACCAGGGGCTACCACCAGCTGAGCTACGGCCACCACGTGGGTCGAAGGATACAGCCCTTGGCCGAGGTTCGGGGCTACACTGCCGCGCGTGTCGAGGGGGTTGGTGATCGTTCTGTGTGGGCTCGCGTTGGCCATAGCGGCCGCCGGCGGGCGTGCCCATGCATCGGTATCGCCGGTCGCTGCTGCGACGGGTGGTCCGCCCACGGTGGAGGTGGTCGATCCCGCAGACACTCCCGGACCGCTCGATCTGCGCACGGTGCACATGACCCAGTCGCTGGGAGATATCCGCTGGGCGTTCAAGACCGGGCGTCCGTTTCGGCTGGTTGACATGAGCGCCGGATCGGCCGCCCGCACGGCGTGCCTGGTGCTGGCACCGAAGGGCCGCCCGGTGAAGCAGCAGCGGCTGTGTATCACCGGCACCAGCCTCCGCAGCCGGGCGCTCTACCGCTCTCCGGTAAACCCCGGCGGGCCAAAGGCAGGCTTCGTGCCTGCGACCATCACTCGGCTCGACAAGCGCCAGATGACCGTCACGTTTGCGGCCTCGTCGATCGGCTTGGTGGCACCCGTGCAGGCTGACTTCCACGTCGACACGGTATGGCGCGGCACCACCGCGTGTCCCGCCGCTGCGCCCTGTCGCGACGAGGCCCCAAGAGGGTTCGCCGTCTGGCACTACGACCGCTTCCACGCCAACGGCTGTGTTCCCAAGGGCCAGTCGTACCGCTTCTTCGGCCCGTCCACCAACCACGCGATGGCGCTGACCTTTGACGACGGGCCGTCGGCGTACACGTCCGCGGTGCTGGCGACGCTCAACCGCTACGGCGTCCACGCCACCTTCTTCGAGGTCGGCGATGAGGTCGGCCCGCGGGCATCCGCGTCGCGGGCGGTGCTGGCGTCCGGTGACGCGATCGGAGACCACAGCTGGAGCCATCCGGTGCTGACCGCCGCCAACACGCGCCCTCAGATGACCAAGGGCAGGGCCGCGATCATCGCTGCCACCGGCTACACACCGTGCATCGCCCGAGTGCCGTACGGGGAGGCTCCTGCGTCGGTGGTCGCCACCATTCGCTCGCTGGGCATGCTCACGATCCAGTGGGATATCGACCCTCGCGACTGGTCGCTGCCGGGGCCGGCGGCGATCGCTCGAAACGTCCTCAGTAACGCCCACAACGGCGCCATCGCGATCATGCACGACGGTGGCGGCAACCGCTCGCAGACCGTAGCGGCGCTGAACACGATCATCCCCACGCTGCTCAGCCGAGGCTACAAGCTGGTGACTGTGCCGCAGCTCCTGGGGCTGAGCACCGCGTACACCTACAGCCGCTAGCCACGCGGGTATGCTCATATCGTTTCGGCGGGCGTGGCGGAACTGGTAGACGCGCTGGATTTAGGATCCAGTGGCCTTGGCCGTGGAGGTTCGAGTCCTCTCGCCCGCATGGTGTGAGATCGGTGCCGTTGTGGCGGTTCCGGCGGCGCCCGACTAAGGTGTGGAGACGGCGCCGGTAGGCCCGGCTCGTTGCTGAATTATGAAGACTCAGGTCTCCGAACTCGCCGAAAATCGCGTACGCCTCGAAATTGAGGTTCCCGCTCACGACGTCGACCACGCGTTTGACCACGCGCTGCACGACCTGTCGGCGAGCGTGCGTGTTCCGGGATTTCGCAAGGGTAAGGCACCCGCCGCGATGGTCGCTCGGCAGGTTGGGCGCGAGGCGCTGGTGGAGGAGGCCCTGCGCGATCACCTCACCGGCTGGTACTCGCGGGCGGTGGCCGAGATCGGGATCGATCCGATCGACCGGCCCACCATCGACTGGGCGGACGAGCCGGTTGAAGGTGCGCCGTTTTCCTTCACAGCCGAGGTGGAGGTCAAGCCGCCGCCCGAGGTCAAGAAGTACAAGGGGCTGGAGGGCGTTCGTCAGCCGATCGAGGTGCCCGACGGAGCGGTCGACGCTGAAATCGAGCGTCTGCGGCTGAGCGTCGCCGAACTCAGCCCGGTGGAGCGACCGGCAGCCGAGGGCGACTTCGTGGTGATCGACTACCAGGGCACGATCAACGGCAAGCCGTTTGACGAGAGTTCCGGCACCGACTACGGCGTGCAGCTGGGCGAGGGCCGGCTGGTGGAAGAGCTCGAGCAGGGCATCATCGGCCTTAGCGCCGGCGACGAGCGGACGATCGAGCTGACCGTCCCGTCCGAGTCGGGCGAGGCTCAGACAGCCAGCTTCGAGGTGGAGCTGAAGGACGTCAAGGAGCGGGTGCTGCCCGCGATCGACGACGAACTGGCCACCGCGGTGAGCGAGTTCGACACGCTGGCCGAGCTACAGGCTGACATCACCGCGACGGTGCTCGAGGGCGTCCAAGCCTGGTCTGACAGGCAGTTTCGAAGCTCGGTACTGGACTCCCTGGCGGGGGAACTCAGCACGCCCCCGCCCCAGCAGATGGTGCAAAGCCGCGCCCGCCAGATGGTTCGCGGGCTGGTCAGCGACCTGCAGCAGCGCGGCATCGACCTCGAGGACTACCTGCGCGTGACCGGGCAGGACGGCGAGCAATTGCTCGGCATGATCACCGCCCAAGCCGATGATGCGGTGCGCAAGGACCTGGCGCTCGAAGCAGTCGCAGATGCAGAAGCGATTGAGGTTTCGGACGAGATGGTCGAAGAATGGGTACGAGAACAGTCTTCCGAAGGCGAGGAAAGTCCCGACGAGGCGGTGGAACGGCTGACTGCCGACCCCGCCGTTCTGACTGCGCTCAGAACCGATTTGAGAATGCAAAAAGCCCTGGATATCGTGGTTTCTGAGGCCACTGAAATCACCCCCGAGACCGCCTCAGCGAGAGACAAGCTCTGGACCCCGGAGAAGGATTCTCCCTCCTCAGGTGAGAAACCAACCGAGATCTGGACACCCGGCTCAGCGCAGCCGGCCGACCGATAAAGGAGTGCGTGCGTGAGCCCACTGATCCCGATGGTGATCGAGCAGACGTCGCGAGGCGAGCGGTCGTTCGACATCTACTCCCGTCTTCTCAACGAGCGCATCATCTTCCTGGGCACACCGGTCGACGACCAGATCGCGAACCTGATCGTGGCTCAACTCCTGCATCTGGAGTCCGAGGATCCTGACAAGGACATCTCGCTGTACGTCAACTCTCCCGGCGGCAGCGTGTACGCCGGTCTTGCCATCTACGACACCATGAACTTCATCAAGCCCGACGTCCAGACCATCTGCGTCGGCATCGCGATGAGCATGGGCGCACTGCTTCTGGGCGGCGGCGCGAAGGGCAAGCGGATGGCGCTGCCCAACGCCAAGATCCTGATTCACCAGGTCTCGTCGGGATTCCAGGGTCAGGCCACCGACATCGAGATCCACGCTCGCGAGATCCTCGATCTGCGCAAGCGCCTCGACCAGATCATCGCCGACAGCACCGGCCAGTCGATCGAGAAGGTCGCCCGCGACACCGAACGTGACTACTTCATGAGCTCCGAGGAGGCCAAGGAGTACGGCATCATCGACCGCGTGATCGCCAAACACTGATCCATGGCACGCCCCACCGACACAAACGAACAGCTGCTCTGCAGCTTCTGCGGGAAGTCTCAGCGACAGGTCAAGAAGCTGATCGCAGGCCCCGGCGTCTATATCTGCGACGAATGTATCGATCTGTGCAACGAGATCATCGATGAGGAGTTGACCACACCGGCTCAGCTCGATCTCGACAACCTGCCCCGGCCGAAAGAGATCTACGCCGTCCTTAACGACTACGTGGTCGGTCAGGAAGAGGCCAAGCGCACGCTCGCGGTGGCGGTGTACAACCACTACAAGCGTGTCCAGATGGCCGGCGCCAGCGAGGGCGAGGTGGAGCTGCAGAAGTCCAACATCCTGCTGCTCGGCCCCACCGGCTGCGGCAAGACGCTACTCGCACAGACGCTCGCCAGGATCCTGAATGTGCCGTTTGCGATCGCTGACGCGACCGCGCTGACTGAGGCTGGATACGTCGGCGAGGACGTCGAGAACATCCTGCTGAAGCTGATCCAGGCTTCCGACTTCGACGTCAAGAAGGCCGAGACCGGGATCATCTACATCGACGAGGTCGACAAGATCGCCCGCAAGGCAGACAACCCGTCGATCACCCGTGACGTGTCCGGTGAGGGCGTCCAGCAGGCTCTGCTGAAGATTCTCGAGGGTACCGTCGCGTCGGTTCCGCCGCAGGGCGGGCGCAAGCATCCCCACCAGGAATTCCTGTCGATCGATACCACCAACATCCTGTTCATCTGCGGCGGCGCGTTTGCCGACCTGGACAAGATCATCGAGCGCCGCATCGGCCGTAACTCGGTCGGCTTCGGCGCTGACCTGCGCTCCCGATCAAACGGCATCACCGAAGAGCTGTTCCCGCAGGTGATGCCCGAGGATCTGATCTCCTACGGGCTGATCCCCGAGTTCATCGGCCGGCTGCCCGTGGTGTCGGCGGTGCACTCGCTCGATCGTGAAGACCTGATCCAGATCCTGCTCGAGCCCAAGAACGCGCTGATCAAGCAGTACCAGCGATTCTTCAAGTTCGACGACATCGACCTGGTGTTCACCGAGGACGCGCTGGGCGCAATTGCCGACAAGGCGCTGCACCGGGCCACCGGCGCTCGCGGCCTTCGCTCGATCATCGAGGTCGCACTCCTGAACGTGATGTTCGACCTGCCGTCACGCACCGACGTGAACAAGTGCGTGGTCACCAAGGAGACGATCGAGAAGGATCTCGATCCGACCCTCGTGACCGAGGGCGGCCAAACACTCGACGTTACCCAAGAGCTGGGTCAAGAGTCTGCGTGAGGCTGGCCCGTTGGGCCTGCGCCTCAGGGCGTCGGTCGCGGGTGGTGAATAACGGTGCCAGGCACCGTTATTCACGAGTTAGGCGCAGTGGCAGCGGGCGGGCACCAACCCGCACGAGTGGCAGCGGTTGCGTACCTGGTACGCCGCCCAGATGACCAGCGCACACAGCCCCAGGTACATCGCGATGATCACGTCGGGGTGCTGGCTCAAGAGTGCCGTCGGCGTGTTCGCCTGAGTCCCGAATGCCTGGAATGGGGAGGGATGCATGCCCTCGTGATCGGTCACGACACCGCGCTCGTTAGGATGCCGTGACCGCATGGATGCTCGCTACCAGCCCTCTGATTTTGAGGCCCGCATCTTTGATGCGTGGCTGGCGGCCGGCGTGTTCGCGGGCGACCCGGAATCGTCCAAGCCGTCGTTTGTGATCGCGCTGCCGCCGCCCAACATCACCGGCGAGCTGCACATGGGCCACGCCCTCAACGGTGCCACCCAGGACACGCTGATCCGGCTGCGCAGGATGCAGGGGCACGAGGCGCTGTGGATCTGCGGCACCGACCACGCGTCCATCGCCCTCCACGCCGTGATCGAGAAGCAGCTGCGGGCCGAAGGTACCACTCGCTGGGATCTGGGTCGTGAGCGATTCCTGGAGCGGGTGTGGGAGTGGCGCGCCACCACCGGCGCAACCATCATTCAGCAGTTCAAGCGACTGGGCTGCTCGCTGGACTACGACCACGAGCGTTTCACCATGGACGACGGCTACGTCCATGCGGTGCTGACGATGTTCGTCCAGCTCTACGACAAGGGCTACATCTACCGGGACAACCGCCTGATCAACTGGTGCCCGACGTGCGCCTCCACGATCTCCGACCTCGAGGTCAAGTACCAGACCGAGCAGGCGGTCATGTACGAGGTGAGCTACCCGCTGGTGGAAGGCGACGGGGCGATCACGGTGGCGACCGTGCGGCCCGAGACGATTCTGGCCGACACCGCCGTGGCCGTGAATCCGAGCGATGAGCGCTACCGCGACCTGGTCGGTCGAAACGTGATCGTGCCCTTGGTGGACAGGGTTGTGCCCATCATCGCCGACGACTACGTCAAGAGCGACTTCGGCACCGGGGCGCTCAAGGTCACACCAGGGCACGCCGTGGATGACTTCGAGATCGGCCGTCGGCACGACCTGGCCGAACTGTCAGCGATCGGATACGACGGCCGCATGACCGAGATCGCGGGCGAGTTTGCCGGTATGACCGCCGCCGAGGCTCGAGTGGCCGTGCGAAACGCGCTGGAGGCCTCCGGCGCCCTCGTCTCAGAGCGCCCGTACGAGCACGAGGTGGGACACTGCGATCGCACCGGCGACACGATCGAGCCGCTGATCTCGTTGCAGTGGTTCATGCACATGCACGAGCTGGCCGCTCCCGCCAACCAGGCGGTGCGCTCCGGACGCGTGCGCTTCCACCCCAAGTCCCAGGAGAACACCTATTTCGGCTGGATGGACAACCTGCGCCCGTGGTGCATCTCACGCCAGCTTTGGTGGGGGCATCAAATCCCGGTGTGGTACTGCGAGAACGGGCATGTCACCGTCGCAGCCGCCGAGCCCAGCCGCTGCACCGAGTGCGGCTCCCAGCAGCTCGAGCGAGACGCCGACGTGCTGGACACGTGGTTCTCGTCTGCCCTTTGGCCGTTTGCCACCATCGGCTGGCCGGACGGTGACGATCCCCGGCTGGCGAAGTTCTACCCCGGAGATGTGCTCTCGACCGCTCGCGACATCATCAACCTCTGGGTCGCGCGGATGATGATGATGGGGATCGAGTTCATGGGGGAGATCCCGTTCACCGACGTCTTGATCCACTCCACCATCCAGGCGGCGGACGGCCGCCGGATGTCCAAGTCGCTGGGCACGGGCATCGACCCGCTCGAGCTGGTCGACGAGTTCGGCGCCGACGCCACTCGGTACGGCCTTTTGAAGATGTCCTCCACCCAGGACGTGCGGTTCGATCGCGGTGCGATCGAGGAGGGCGCGAAGCTGGCCAACAAGCTGTGGAACGCCGTGCGGTTTGCCCTTGGCCAGGCCGAACCCGGGCTGCAGGCGGCCGCTCCGGGGCCCGCCGGGCCGATCGAGGACAGGTGGATCGCGTCGCGCTGGAACTCGGCGCTCGGCGACATTCTGCGGCAGATCGACGCCTACGATTTCTCGGCCGCGACCAAGACGCTGTACGCGTTCGTGTACGACTTCTGCGACTGGTACATCGAGGCGCTCAAGCCACGCCTGTACGGCGACGACGTGCACGTCCGCGGGGATGCCGGGTCGGCGCTTCTGTGGGTGCTGGAACGGATCCTGCGCACCGCCCATCCGATCATGCCGTTTGTGACCGAGGCCATCTGGGAGCAGCTCGAGGGCGAGCACGGCCTGTTGATGCTGGCGGAGTACCCCGAGACGGATCCCGGGCTGCGAGACGATCAGGCCGAGTCGGTGATGGCCGAGGTGATCGCAGCGGTGGGTGCTGCCCGTTCCCAGCCCGGCGTGCGGCTGGTGCTGCCGTCGGACTTCGCCGGTGAGTCGCTGGTGCGCGGACTGGCGCCACGCTCCACCGAGATCGCAGTGGCCGCGACGCCCACCGTGCTGGTGGAAGCGGCGGTCGAGGACACGGGTGTCCAGCGCGCGACGCTCGAGCGAGAGCTGGCCCGCGCGGTGTCCGAGCGCGACCGTGCCGCCGGCATGCTCGCAAACGAGCGGTTCACATCCAAGGCGCCGGCCGACAAGGTCGACCAGGAACGCGCCAAGCAGGCCCGCTTCGCCGCCGAAGCCGAACAGATCGAGCTCCGTCTTGCCGAGATCGACGGCCGCTGACGCCTACATCTCTTCGCTCGAGCTGTTCGGTATGCAGTTCGGGCTCGAACGCATGCACGACCTGCTCCAAAAGCTCGGGCATCCGGAGCAGCGATTCGATGCCATCCACGTCGTCGGCACCAACGGCAAGACCTCGACCACCCGCTTTGCCGAAGCGCTGTTGGAGGCAGAGGGCGTGTACTCGGGGGCGTACACCTCACCTCACATCTCGACGTTCCACGAACGGATCCGGGTGGCCGGCGCAGAGATCGGCCCGGACGCCTATACGGAGGCTGTGCTGGCGGTCAAGGACGCGGTCTCAGACGGCGTCACCCAGTTCGAGGCGCTGACCGCCGCCGCGCTTTTGGCCTTTGCCCAGGCCGGCGTCGAGTGGGCGGTGGTGGAGGCCGGGTTGGGAGGCAGGCTGGATGCCACCAACGTGCTTGCCCGCAGCCGCGTGGTGGTGCTCACCAACATCGATCTGGAACACACCCAGCTGCTCGGTGACACGCGCGAGGCGATCGCGGTCGAGAAGCTGGCCGTGGTGCATCCGGGAGCCACGCTGATCGTGGGTGAGGCGGGGTGGTCAGCGCCGCAGGCGGGGGAGACGCGGGTGGTGGTGGCGGCCGGAGGCTTCCAGGACCAGAACCGGGCGGTGGCACAGGCGGCGGTCGAGGCTGCGCTGGGGCGGCCGGTCGATCCCAGCCCGATGGATCGGGTGGTGGTTCCCGGGCGGCTGGAGCTGCGTGGCCGCCATCCCCTCGAGATCTGGGACGGTGCACACAATCCCGCCGGGATGCGCCGGCTGGTGGCAGAGCTCCCACCGCTGCTGGAAGGCCGGCGTACCGTGGTGGTGTTCTCGACTCTGGGAGAGAAGGATGTGCCGGCGATGGTCGAGAGCCTGCGATCGGTCACCGACACGGTGATCGCGACCGAGTCGAGCAACGAGCGGGTGCTGAGTGCCGCGGAGCTGGCGCGCATCACCGGCGGTCGCGCGGTCGCCGATCCGCTCGCGGCCCGCGCCGCCGCGATCGCCGAGGCCGGCCGCGATGGAGCGGTGGTCGTATGCGGCTCGCTTTATCTTCTGCACGACTTGGCCGATCACCTGGGGGCTTCACCGATGCCTGCGGGTTGGTAAACATCCGATCGTCCCCGTAGACTCCCTCTGACCGCGCGTGGATTTCTTCGCAACATCAGCCGTCACCTCGACTTCGGACTCGCTTTCCGGGGTCCACTCCTTCTTCCACTCGGGGTATGTGGTTGCGGGCGAGCGGCTGTTCGCGATCTTCCTGATCGCGCTGTACCTGGCGCTGGTGTTCTGGACGGCCAAGGACGCTCGCCGTCGGATCGAGGACCCGGTGATCGTCGGGGTGTGCATCGCCACCGCGGCGCTGTTCCCGTTCGTCGGCGTGTTCGTGTACATGCTGCTGCGCCCGCCGGAGTACCTGGCCGACGTGCATGAGCGCGAACTCGAGATCCGGGCAATGGAGCGGCGGTTGGGAGCCGATCAGGCATGCCCGTATTGCCGAAACCCGGCCGATCCCAGCTTCCTGTCGTGCCCGTACTGCGGCACCAAGCTCAAGAGTGCCTGCCGTCGGTGCAAGACGCCGCTGGATGCCAGCTGGCGGCTGTGCCCGCACTGCGAGACGCCCGTGACCACCGCGCCGCCGACACCGCCGGCTCCCGCGACGCCGGCAAAATCGTCGCGATCGATGCGAGAAGAGCCGACGCGCACACGTGGCTGAAGTCGAGCGCACGTTCGTGATGGTCAAACCTGACGCCGTGCGCCGGCGTCTGGTATCCGAGATCCTCGGCCGGTTCGAACGGCGTGGATTCGCAGTGCTCGGCATGAAGCTTTTGCGGGTTACCCACGAGCAGGCTGCATCCCACTACGCCGAGCATGAGGGCAAACCGTTCTATCCGGAACTGGTCGAGTTCATCACCTCCGGCCCGACGGTCGCGATGGTGCTCGAAGGGCCTGGGGCGATCGCGACCGTGCGCACGATGATGGGCGCGACCGATCCGCTCAACTCGGCTCCCGGGACGATCCGCGGCGACCTCGCGCTGGAGCTGGGCGAGAACGTCGTGCACGGTTCGGACTCCGCGGAGTCGGCCGAGCGCGAGATCGCGATCTACTTCACGCCCGCCGAATTGGTGTGACCTCGATCGCCGCAGCGCTCGCGCTGGGGCCGATCGCGCTGGCATCCCGCTCTCCCCAGCGGCGGATGATCCTGGAACAGGCGGGGATTGCGTTCACCGTGGTTGAGTCGAGCTACCGCGAAGAGCCCCAACCGGGAGTGGCGGCCGAGGCGCTGGTTCAGCTGCACGCACGCGGCAAGGCGCTGGGGGTGCCGGCACAGACCACGGCCGTGCTGGGAGTGGACACCGTCGTTGAACTCGACGGTGTGATCCTGGGGAAGCCGGCCGACCGCGCTGAAGCCGAGGAGTACTTGCGGCGGCTCTCAGGAACGCGGCATCGCGTTCACTCGGGGATCCACCTGGCCGACGGCGTCCGCGCGATCGAGGCGGTCGAGACCACCACTGTCACATTCGCCGAGCTGGACGATGCCGATGTGGCCTGGTATCTCGGCACGAAAGAGTGGCGAGGGCGCGCGGGCGGCTACGCTATCCAGGGTCGCGGAGCAGCTCTGGTGACGAAGGTGGACGGGGATTACCTGAACGTGGTGGGGCTGCCGCTGCGAGTTCTGCTCGGGGCGTTGATCACGCTGTCCGCTTGAGTCGCGATTCGATGCCCTCGGCGAAACGCCGCCAATCGTCTAGAATCGCCAGACTGTATTCGCTGAATTTGCAGCGAACTTAAAGGAGTTCCGATCAGCATCTTCAACTCTCTCACCGGTTTTGGCGGCCGTGATATGGCTGTCGACTTGGGGACGGCCAACACTCTCGTGTATGTCCGCGGCCGCGGAATCGTGCTCTCAGAGCCATCTGTGGTCGCGATCGACCAGCGCACCGGCGAGGTGCACGCCGTGGGCGTTGAGGCCAAGCGCATGCTCGGCCGCACTCCGGGAAACATCTCGGCCATCCGACCGTTGAAAGACGGCGTGATCGCCGACTTCGATGTCACCGAGCAGATGTTGCGCCACTTTATTCAGAAGGTGCACCAGAACCGCTGGGCTCATCCGCGCGTGGTTGTGTGCGTGCCCTCTGGCGTGACCGGCGTGGAGAAGCGCGCGGTGGAGGAGGCCACGTACTCGGCCGGCGCCCGGCAGGCATACCTGATCGAGGAGCCGATGGCTGCTGCGATCGGCGCCGGTCTACCGGTGTCCGAGCCGACCGGCAACATGATCGTCGACATCGGCGGCGGCACCACCGAGGTGGCCGTGATCTCGCTCGGTGGGATCGTGGTCAGTCAGTCGATCCGGGTCGGCGGCGACGAGCTGGACGAGGCGATCATCGAGCACGTCAAGCGCGAGTACAAGCTCATGATCGGATCGCAGACGGCGGAGGAGGTCAAGCTCGAGATCGGGTCGGCCTTCGAGCTGCCCGAGGAGGTCGAGGCTGAGATCCGCGGGCGCGACCTGGTGTCGGGCTTGCCCAAGACGGTGGTGCTGAGCTCCACCGAGGTGCGCTCCGCCCTGGAGATCCCACTCAGCCAGATCATCGACGCGGTCAAGCAGACGCTGGACAAGACGCCGCCTGAGCTCTCGTCCGACATCATGGACCGCGGGATCGTGTTGGCCGGTGGGGGTGCGCTGCTGCAGCGCCTGACCGACCGGATTCGCTCCGAGACGCAGATGCCGGTGCACATGGCCGACTCGCCACTGACGTGTGTGGCCATCGGCTCGGGCCGCTCGCTGGAGGAGTTCGAGGCCATCCACCGCGCCAACCAGACGTACAACTCCGGCCGGCGTAAGAACAACCGCCGCTCCTACTCCTACTGAGGCTGGCCCGTTGGGCGCCAGTCGTACATCGACCTTCGATGAATAATTGGTGCCAGGCACCAATTATTCAGCTCGGAACGCCGGTGGTGAATAACGGTGCCAGGCACCGTTATTCACGACTGACCGGCACGGGGTAGCCGAGCGCGTTTGTATCCTCCTGCCCCGTGAGCGACGCGCCCGAGCAGCACCGCGACTCGACCATCCGTATCGCGGCCATCATCCTGGGCGCCTTGGCGCTGATCACGATTGCCTTCACCGCGACCGGCGTCGGTGCCGACTCGTCCAAGCTGACCGACTGGCAGGCGCTGGTGCTGGGCACCGTGCAGGGCTTCACCGAGTTCCTGCCGATCTCGTCCTCCGGCCACCTGATCCTGGTGCCGTGGCTGTTCAACTGGCACTACCTGGGCGACCACCCCGGGTTCGACAAGACCTTCGACGTGTCCCTGCACCTGGGCACGCTGATCGCAGTGGTGGTGTACTTCCACTCGGAGCTGTGGGTGCTGCTGAAGGCGTGGGCCGGGTCGGTCAAGCGCCGTTCGATCTCCACACCCGATGAGCGACTGGGCTGGTTCATCCTGGTCGCCACGATCCCCGCCGCGCTGGCCGGCGCGCTGGGCGAGAGCTTCTTCGAGCGCGAGCTGGGCCAACCGTGGCAGATCGCGATCTTCATGGCCGCCGGCGCCCTGCTGCTGTTCTTCGCCGACCGCACCGCGGTAACCCGCAAGATGGAGCAGCTGGGACTGGGTACGGCATTCGTCGTCGGGGTCGCCCAGGTGCTCTCGCTGATGCCGGGCGTCAGCCGATCGGGAATCACGATCAGTGCCGGCCGGTTCCTGGGGCTGTCACGCGACGACGCCGCCAAGTTCTCGTTCTACCTCTACACACCGATCGTCGGCGGCGCCGTGCTGTACAAGTCACTGCGCGATCTCCGGCACGGCTTCCCGCCCGGAACCACCGGCCCATTCGTGATCGGCACGGCCACATCGGCGATCGTCGGCATGTTTGCGATCTGGGCGCTGCTGGCCTACCTGCGAAACAACAGCTACACGATCTTTGTGGTCTACCGGCTGGTGCTCGCCCTGCTGGTACTGCTGGTGATCGCGGCCGGTCTCAAGAGCTCCACCTTCTAGCCCACTCCAACGCAGTTCCAACCGCATGAACCGTATTTGCAGGCGGTTCCGGTAGACTCACGCCCCACCCCGTCCGATCTCTCATGCTGCTGGGAAAGAACCGTGTCATCCGTCGGCGGGCCGTGGTCGGCCTGCTTGTAGTGGCCTCTCTCGTACTTCTCTCGCTGTCGTATCGACAGGGATCGACGGGAGCGGTCGGCGACGTCCAACGCTCGGTCAGTACGGTCACCGCGCCTGCCGCCGGGGTCGTGCACCAGATCACCCAGCCGTTCGCCGACGCCTGGAGCTGGACGACCGGTCTCATCAACGCCCGCGACGAGGCTGCCCGCGTACAGCAGCTCAAGCAGCAGCTGAGCGAGCAGATCGTGCTTGCCAACACCTACCAGCAGCGGCTGAAACAGGCCGAGGCGCTGCTCCAGTACAAGCACGCCAGCGGCTTCGACACCGTCGGGGCGACCGTCGTCAGCCGCAGCGACCCGACCGACAGCCAAATCGTGATCGACCAGGGCACCTCGGCCGGAATCACCGCCGGCGATCCCGTGGTCGCGCCGCTGGTGCCGCAGGCCAAGTCCCAGAATCAGGCGTACTCGGGTGCGCTGGTGGGTGTCGTGATGGCGGGCTGCAGCGCCAACGCCTGCCCGGTGCGGCTGATCACCGATCAAAGCAGCGGAGTGGGGTACACCGCGCGGGTGCTCAACACCGAAGGAGCGCAGGGCATCCTGCAGCCGTCGGCGGGCAGCGCCGACATCTTCGACCTGACCATGGTGCAAGTTCTCGGTCAGCGTTCCCGTCGGCGGGATCGTCACCACCGCGGGCATCAACTCCTCACGGCTGCCCTCCCGGATTCCGCCGGGGATCCCGATTGGACGAGTGCTGTCGGTCTCCGACGATGACTTCGGCGGGCCCAGCAAAAACATCACCGTCGAGCCGTTTGCCGATTTCCAGGCGCTGGGCGATGTACTCGTGGTCAAGGTGCCGCCTCAGTGACCGGGCTTCCCTCCGCCCTGTGGGACACGGTCAAGATCGTGCCGCTGGTATTCGTGCTGGCCCTGTTCCAGCTGTCGACTGCGCCGGGTCTGGTGCCGTTTGGGTCGGGCCCCGACCTGGTGCTGGTGGTTGTGGTCGCGCTGGCGCTGTGGCGCGGACCGGTAACCGCGGCCGTCACCGGATTCTTCGGGGGGCTGTTGCTGAATGCGATGGTGTTCGTGCCGCTGGGCACCGCGTCTCTGGTGTACGTGCTGGCCGCCGCCCTGGTTGCCCGGGCGGCCACGTCCGAAGATCCGATGGGCGGGCCGGTCGCGCCTCCGCACCCGCGCCACGCGCTGCGGCTGGTGCCGTGGGTGGTGGCGGCCTCCCTGGGCGTGCAGATCGGCAGCGCTGTGTTGCATCGGCTGCTGGGGGTCGACGTCCCGATCTCCTACCTGTGGTGGAACCAGATCCTGCCCGTCGTGATCCAGACCGGCCTGGCGGCCTGCGTGTTGGCGCCGCTGCTCAGCTGGATGTTCCCGGAATCGGTGGTGAGAGATGCTGGAATCGCCACCGCCTAGACGCGAACTCGAACCCGAACCGTTGCCGCTGGCGCTGCGGGCGGCCACGCTTGGGATCATCGCCGCGGTACTGCTGGGCGTGCTGGTGACCCGCCTTTGGGCGCTTCAGATCCTGCACGCCGACCAATACATCGCCGCCGCCGCACAGAACACGCGCTACTCCGTGCTGCCTGCGCAGCGTGGCCTCGTGATCGACTCCGAGGGCAAGCCGATGGTCACAAACTCGCCCACGCTGGCGGTGCAGATCAACCCGGGAACGCTGCCACCGCGGGTCAACTGCAAGGGCATCAACAAGCTGCACCCGCAGGGGATGGCCCAACAGCCGGGCTGTGCGGTGATGTTCCGGCTGGCCAACGTGCTCCAGATCCCATTCAAGGGGCCAGACGGAATCGTCACCCAGTACTGGCGTGGTCAGAAACAGAACCACGGTCACCCGGTGGTGCTGAACGCGGTCGTGACCAAGCCGGAGGTGGAGTACGTCAAGGAACGCATGGGGCAGTACCCCGGGGTCGAGTTCCTGGCGACCTACCAGCGGGCCTACACCCCGTTCAGCATGGATGCGTCCAACATCCTCGGTCATGTCGGGCCGATCACCAAGGAGTGGCTGCACAGCCGGTTCAACCGGCCGCGCTACCTCCCACGTACCGGAACGATGGGCCAGGGCGGCATCGAGCTGACCTATGACCGCTGGCTGCGCGGCACCGACGGCAAGGTGGCGCAGGTGTTCGATGCCAGCGGAAACCCGGTGGGACGTTCCTATCTCGCCGCTCCCGCACAGCCGGGCTCGACGCTCAAGCTGACCATCGACAGCGGCTTGCAGAAGGTGGCCGAGCGGGCGATTCAGCACGGCATCAACGTGGCGCAGGGCAACGGTGACTACGAGGCCGACGCCGGCGCGATCGTGGCGATCAACCCCGACACCGGGGCGATTCTGGCCCAAGCCACGCTTCCCACCTACAAGCCGACCATCTGGGTGCCGCCCTACCGAGGCCAGGCATCGGTGC
This sequence comes from uncultured Actinomycetes bacterium, assembly GCA_963729195.1. Lineage (GTDB taxonomy): Bacteria > Actinomycetota > Thermoleophilia > Gaiellales > JAICJC01 > CAVPTL01. The sequence goes on along the minus strand of CAVSNF010000030.1, from coordinate 63,971 downwards.
TGAGAAAGGCCGCAGCGGTGGCCAAGAATCAGAGCCTGTCCTCGCCCCTGCTGGACCAGTCGGTCTCGGGCCAATATCCGGCAGGGTCGACCTTCAAGCCGTTCACCGCGGCTGCGGCCTGGGATGCGGGCATCCTCGGGCCGGGCAGCACGCTCGACTGCAGCAGCCAGTTCGTGGCGCCCCTCAACCACGATCGCGGCGGCACCGTGTTCCACAACTTCGGCCCGGCGGCGGGCAACATCGACCTGCAACGGGCGCTGACGATCTCCTGCGACACCTTCTTCTACCGTGTCGGCGATGCGTTCTACGGCCAGTACCAGGATTCGAACGGACGCCGTGAGAGCTTCCAGCGCACGCTTCGTCAGTTCGGGTTCGGCCACGCCCCCGCCGGTTTCGATCTGCTGAGTTCCGCCGGGGTCGTGCCCGATCGCGCCTACAAGCTTCACCATCTGCCCTGCATCCGGGCGGGCAAGAAGAAGAACGGGTACGTCAACGGCTGCGGCTTGGTGGTCACCCCCAATGACGCGGTCATCCAGAAGACCTGGAACCCCGGTGACGACATCAACATGGCGATCGGCCAGGGCTACCTGCAGGTGACTCCGCTGCAAGAGGCGGTGGCCTACTCGGCGCTGGCCAACGGCGGCAAGATCGTGCGCCCGCATGTGGTCGGTGCGATCCTTGATCCGGCCAACGACAACGCGGTGGTGCGTCGGGCCGACACCAAGCCGATCAGAAATCTCCATCTCAGCTCCGAGTTCCTGAACGAGGTCACCCTCGGATTGCACGGAGCCACTCACGACTCGGACGGCACGTCGGGAGCCGTGTTCGGTTCCTACAACGGCACCCCCTTCGACGTGTGGGGGAAGACCGGCACCGCCCAGACCAGCTCCATCCAGAACGCCCCTGACGACGCCTGGTGGTCGGGTTGGGCCTCGGACGGCAACCGCAAGATCGTGGTGGTGGCGATGATCAAGAACGGCGGCCACGGCGGCGTGGCGGCGGCCCCCGCGGCGCTGCAGGTGTTTCAGAAGTATTTCCACCAGAAGGTCACCGACGTGACTCCGTCCTCCACCGCTGATCCCGTGCGCTGATGCAGAACTACTTCCGCCACCTCGACTACGTGATGCTGGCCACCGCCGCCTCGATCTGCGCGTTTGGCCTGTGGATCCTGCGAAACGCCACCCGCAACGACCCGGGTGGGCTGTACTCGCACCAGCTGCTCTACATGATCGTCGGATGGATCGCGCTGTTGGTGATCGCTGCCATCCCGACGGGGTTCCTGCGCCGGCTGAGCTGGCCGCTGTACGGCTTCGTGCTGGTCACCACCAGCGTCGTGCTGGTGTTGGGCACGACCGTCCAGGGTGGCACCCGTTGGATCTCCATCGGGCCGTTTCAGTTCCAGCCGTCGGAGTTCGCCAAGCTGTTTTTGATCGTCGGTCTGGCCTCGGTGCTGGCCGCCCGGCGAGGACTGGTGTCACCGACCCGCCTGACCTGGGTGGCGATCGCCTACATCGGGCTACCGGCGCTGCTTGTCTTCCTGGAGCCTGACTTCGGAACGACGCTGGTGCTGCTGACGATGATGATGGGCATGCTGTTCGTATTCGGCGCTCCCTGGAGGCACTTTCTGTACATGGCGGTCGCCCTGGGCGTCTCGATTGCGCTGGTGTTCTCAGTGCTGCCGGGAGTAGGCGTGCAGGTGCTGCAGAAGTACCAGCGCGATCGCTGGACGGCCTTCCTTCATCCCCAGGAGAACCAGCAGGACAGCTACCACCTGAGGGAGTCGCTGATCGCGATCTCCCACGGCGGGGCGGTCGGCACAGGCGCCGCCGGCGCCACCCAGACCAATCTCGGGTTTCTGCCCGAGCACTCCACCGACTTTGTGTTCGCCGTGGTGGGTGAGGAACGCGGCTTCCTGGGCACCGCGTGGCTGATCGCTCTGTATGCGCTGCTTTTGTGGCGAGGACTCAAGGTGATCACGCTTTCCAGATCGACCTTTGGCAGCCTGGTCGCGGCAGGTATCGTGAGTGCCATGACATTCCAGGTGTTCATCAACATCGGCATGACCATCGGGCTGGCCCCGATCACGGGGATCCCGTTACCGTTCATGAGCTTCGGCGGATCACACGTGCTGGTCGGCCTGATGTCGATCGGCGTGCTGCAGGCGATCCACGTGCACGCGTCGATCCCGGACGAGCCGCGGCTGGCATGAATCTGCAGGAGACGCTCGAGTCCAAGCACCAGCAGCCGACCCCCAAGCGGGCTGCGGTGGCGACCGTGCAGACGGTGGTGGGAGTCGTCCGCGAGGTACGTGAAGGTGTCGAAGTACCTCGCCCGGTGCTCGTGTGCGGTCGGGCCGCTCCGGCCGCCAGGGCGCGCGCTGCACTGCTCGAGGGCGGCGGCGACGAGAACCTGGTGCAAGCCTTTGCCTTTCGCCGGTTGCGACCCGAGGACTCCGAGCGCATGAGCGAGGCCGCGGTGGTGGTGTACGCCGGCGAGGTAACCACCAGCCTCGACCGCGAGACCAATGACGATCTCGACGTGGTGGCGGCCAGCGGCCGGCCGGTGGTGGTTGTGCTCGAGGGCATCGACGTCCCCGGAGAGGTGCTGATCGAGGCCGCCCGCAGGCGAGGCATCAAGCCCGGCGACGTGATCGGCTCGCGCACCGGCGCCTTCCCCGATCACCGCCTGCGAACCGCCGTCGCGGCGCGTGCCGGCGATGCCGCAGCCGGCCTGGCCTCGGGCTTGCCGGCGATTCGCCCGATCGTGATCGCGCGGCTGATCGATACCGCCGCCAAGCAAAACGGCGTGGTCGCTGCGGCCGTGTGGATTCCCGGGGTGGACATGCCGGTGCTGACCGCGCTGGAGCTGCGCTTGGTGATGCAGATCGCAGCCTGTTACGGCCACGAGCTCGGCCCCGATCGCGCGGTCGAGCTGGCCGGCGTGGTGGGCGCCGGGTTCGGCCTGCGGGCGGTGGCGCGGGAGTTGCTCGACCTGGTGCCGCTGGCGGGCTGGATCGTCAAGGGCGCCGTGGCCTACTCGGGCACACGGGCGATCGGCAAGGCGGCTGAGGAGTACTTCGAGCGAGGTGCGGTCGCCGATCTCACCAACCTGCGCACGCGGGTCGAAGAGCTGCGGAGCTAACAATATCGAGCCCTGCGGTACCATGCCCAGGATGCCGAAGGAATCAGTGATGGACCGCAAGATCGAGTTGATGCTCGAATCTGTGCGACGGCCGTCACGGTATATCGGCGGTGAGGCCAACGAGGTGCTGAAGCACAACGCGACCGTACTGGTGGCGTTGTGTTACCCCGATGCGTACGAGGTCGGGATCTCCAATCAGGCCCTCCAGATCTTGTATCAGCAGATCAATCGCCGTCCCGAGATCGCTGCCGAGCGGGTGTATTGCCCGTGGCCGGACATGGCCGACGCGATGCGCCGCGAGCAGCTGCCGCTGTTCTTGCTCGAGTCGTGGCGGCCGGTGCGCGACGCCGATCTGCTGGGAATCACCTTGCAGGCGGAGCTGACCTACTCGAATGTGCTCGAGGTGCTCGATCTGGCCCAGATCCCACTGCGCGCGAAGGATCGTGATGAGGGCGATCCGATCGTGGTCGCGGGCGGGCCGAGCGCGTCCAATCCGGCGCCGCTGTCACCGTTCTTCGACGCGATCTTCATGGGAGAGTCGGAGGAGGCGTTCGAGCAGGTGCTGGACGCGGTCGCGGCCCACTCGACTCGCGCCGCCAGGCTGGAGGCGCTGTCCGAGAACCCCTACCTGTACTTTCCCGGCCGTGCCCGCCACTCGGTCAAACGCGCGATCTATACCGAGTTCGGGATCGAGACCCAGCCCACCGAGCCGGTCGTGCCGTACTCGTCGGCGATCTTCTCGCGAGCGTCGGTTGAGGTCATGCGGGGCTGCACCCGCGGCTGTCGCTTCTGCCACGCCGGCACCTGGTATCGGCCGGTGCGTGAGCGGCCGGCAGAGCAGGTCATCGAGGCCGGCTTGAAGCAGCTGGGCTGCACCGGGTACGACGAGCTGTCGCTGACGTCGCTGGCAACCAGCGACTACACCGATGTCGTGCCGGCGATCGAGGGCATCAAACAGCGCATGCCGGATCTCCATCTCTCGTTGCCGTCCAATCGCGTCGATACCGGCCCCGTGGCCCTGACCGCCGCAGCCAACGCTCGCCAGAGTTCGATCACGCTCGCCCCTGAGGCGGCCACGCAGCGGATGCGCGACATCATCTGCAAGACGCTCACCGACGAGATGATCGAAAACGCGATCGAGGCGGCGTTTGCCGCGGGGTATCGCAGCGTCAAGCTGTATTTCATGATTGGGCTGCCCCGCGAGACGCACGCCGAGGTGCAGGGGATCGTCGATCTCGGCATCCGGGCCCGCGAGATCGGCCGGCGGGTCACCGGCGGCGGTCGCTTCAATGTGCACGTGAGCGTGTCCAACTTCGTGCCCAAGCCTCACACCCCGTTCCAGTGGGAGGGGATGGAGGCTCGCGAGCAGTTGGCAGCCAAGCAGGCGTACATGCGCCGGGCGATGCCGACCAAGCAGATCAGGCTGTCGCTGCACGATCTGCGCACCTCGATGTTGGAGGGCGCGCTGGCGCGCGGCGACGAAGGATTGGCCGACGTGATCGAGTCGGCGTGGCGAAGCGGAGCACGCTTCGACGCATGGACCGAGATGTACCAGGCATCGGCCTGGGAACGCGCGTTTGAGGCAGCCGGCTCGTCGATTGACGAGCAGGCGACAAAGGAGTTTGGAGAGTGGGACACGCTGCCGTGGGATCACGTGCAGTCAGGTATCTCCAAGGAGTTCTTACTGGACGAGTGGTGGCAGAGCCAGTCGGCCGTTGCCACCGGCGATTGCCGGTGGGACGGATGCGTCGACTGCGGCGCCTGCTACGGGCCCGTCCGAAACAGATTGGTGCGCTGAGCGTGCCGTACGAATTGAGATCAATCGTTGAACTACCGAATAGTGTTCGCGGTGGCCGGCAGGGCGAGATTCCTGTCACACCTCGAAACCGTTGATACATTCCTGGCCGCGTTGCGGCGGGCGGGATTTGAAATTGCACTGTCGCGAGGGCCAAAGCCCCGGCCGGTGATTTCGCTGGCCGTCCCCCGGGCGGTCGGCGTGGAATCGGCTGCCGATCTGGCCGATGTCGAACTGGTGGGGGAGATTTCCCCGGAGGTCGTGGCCGGGCGGCTGGCGGAGCAGCTGCCGCGCGGCATGTCCGTGGTGGACGTCTCTGAATGCCACGGCAAGCATGCCGCCTCGCGGGTGCGTTCCGTGGGGTATGTGGCCGAGGTCGGCTCCGATCTCGACTGGGCCACCGCTGTTGAAGTTTTCGCCGAGGCTCCCGAGGCGATCGTTACCCGTGTGATTCCGGACAAGCCGGACAAGCACGTCAATGTCAAAAGCTCGTGCGCCCAGGTGGCGTTCGGGCCCGGCCGGCTCGAATTCGAGCTCGTGCCAACCGAGACGGGCAGCGCCCGTCCGGAGGAAGTTGTTCAAGCGGTTGCAGCCACTATCGGCGCGACCCCAACCATCAACCGCCTGGTGCGCACCGAAATCACGCTGCGCGACCGGCCGGTAGGAGTTCCAGAGTGACACTTATCTCAAACCAGACCAAGACCATCCTGATTTCCGTCGACCTGTCGGAGTTGCGCGTCGCCGTACTCGAGGAGGGCCAGACCGTTGAGGCCCTGATCGAGCGCCGCGGCAAGGGCTCGCTGGTCGGCAACATCTATCTCGGCAAAGTGGACAACGTGCTGCCGGGGATGGAGGCCGCGTTCATCGATATCGGCCTCCCCAAGAACTGTTTCCTGCACCAGGACGATGTCGTCCTGCCGGGGCTCGACACCAAGGAGCGGCGCAAGCGCCGCATCCAGGATCTGCTCAAGCCCGGCCAGAAGGTGCTGGTGCAGGTGATCAAGGACCCGATGGGGACGAAGGGCGCCCGTGTCACCATGGAGCTGTCCCTGGCCGGCCGGTTCCTGGTGCTCTCTCCCGACGGCGAGGGCTCGGGCGTCAGCCGGCGGCTGCCCGACGGTGAGCGCGACCGCCTGCGCGATGCCGCTCGCAAGCTCGAGGCAAAGGACGTCGGCATCATCGTGCGCACCGCCGCGGCCGGCGCGACCGAGGAGGATCTCGAGCGCGACCTGCGGTTCCTGCGACATCTGTGGGCGCACGTGCACGCACGGGTCGAGGGTGCCAAGGCGCCGGTGCTGATCCACGCCGAGGCCGACCTGTCGCTGCGCGTGATTCGCGACCTGCTCGCCCGCAACGTGGACAAGGTGCTGGTCGACTCACCGCGCCAATATCGCCGCATCCTGGGATGGGTGCGCACGACCCAGCCCGAGTTCGTCGACCGGATCGAGCTGTACTCCGAGCCCACGCCGCTGTTCGAGGCCCACGGCGTCGACGCGGCCATCCGATCGACGCTCAACCGCCGCGTCGATCTTCCCTCCGGTGGCTACCTGCTGTTCGACTTCGCTGAGGCGTTCACGGTGATCGACGTCAACACCGGCCGGTTTGTCGGCGGCGGCGGGCGGCTCGAAGACACCATCACCCGTAACAACATCGAGGCTGCGCGCGAGGTGATCCGACAGCTGCGGCTGCGCGACATCGGCGGCATCATCGTGGTCGACTTCATCGATATGGCTTCGCACAAGAACCGCACCGAAGTGCTGAAGGTGATGCAGGCCGAGCTCGAGAAGGATCGCACCAAGACCTATCTGGTCGAGATCTCGCCGCTGGGGTTGGTCGAGATGACCCGCCAGAACGTGACCGAGGGCGTGCGCGAGATCCTCACCCGCACCTGTCCCACCTGCGGGGCGAGGGTGTTGTCCTGAGTGAGGACACGATGGCGGTGGAGGCCGAGCGGCGGCTGCGAAAGCTCGCCCGCGCGTCCGGCTCGGAAGCGTTCCTGATCAAGGTCAACTCCAAGGTTGCGTCGCTGCTGGTCGGCCCGGGCGGCGCCAAGCTGCTCGAGCTGGAGCGTGACACCGGCAAGTTCTACTCGCTGGAGCCGCACTCACACCTGGCACTGGATGAGATCGACGTGATCGCCGACGGCCCGCGCGAGGAGATCCTCGCCGGCAAGCCGACGGTCACCGAGGAGGCGATGGTTCGCGTCAAGATCGCCGAGCCGCACATGTACAACACCACCGACGCGCTTGCCTATGTCGACGCCTATCCGGTGGTGATCGGCGGGGCGATCGGCTACGTCGGCCAGGATCTGCGAGTCAAGATCGACCGGGTGACGCGCACCGTGGCGTTTGCCAGCTTGGTGGACGCGACTCCCAAGATGATCGAGCTGCCGGTCGAGCCCGGTGGGCTGGAGCTTCCCGAGTTCGATCGCGAGATCGGCGAGCGGCTCGAACTCGAGCAGCGGCCCCGTCGCGGGCGACGCACGCCTGCCAAGCCCAAGGCGGCAGCGAAGCCGAAGGCCAAGTTCCCGCTCCAAGGCTGCCAAGGCGGAGGGTGACACCGATGTGGTGGATGCCGCCGAGGTGGGCACTGACGCCGAGAGCTGCCGAGGAGAAGCCGAAGCCCAAGCGCACTCGCACGCGCAAGCCCAAGGCTGAGACCACGACCAGCGACGCCGAAGCGCCCGCTGCCACCGAGTCCGGTGAGGGCGCCGAGACGGCGGAAGGCGAGACGGCGAGACCGCCGCCGCGCCCAAGCGCCGCCGCGGTCGCCGCGGCGGTCGTGGCCGAAGCCGTTCCACCGCGTCCGCAGCCGGATGCTGGGGACGTGACGCTGGATGGGGACGCTCCGGCCGAATCCGAGACTCCGGCCGAGGAGCCGGCCGCGGCATCCGCCGAGGAGAAGCCTGCGCCGGCCAAGCGAGCGCCGCGTAAGCGCACCACCACGCGCAAACCGGCCGCCGCCAAGGCGGCCGAGCCGGCCGCAGAAATCGCTGCCGGCGGTTGAGGAGGCGCCCAAGCCGGTGGAGCCGCCCGCTCCAGAGCCGGCGCCTGAGCCTGCACCTGCCGCTGCCGAGGCCGCGGCGCCCGCTCCCCCAGCCGCCCGCAAGAGCGGTCTGCTGGGGAAGATTCTGGGCTCATGATGCTAGACTCCGCGCGCTTATGTACGCCGTGATCAAAGTCGGAGGCAAGCAGTACAAGGTCGAGCAGGGGCAGAAGCTCCTGGTCGATCGGCAGCCGCATGCCGCAGGTGAGAGCTTCACGCCCGAGGTGCTGTTCTCGGGGGGCGAGGATATCCAGACGGATCGCTCCAAGTTGGAGGGCACCGTCACCGCCACCGTGGTCGAGCATCTGCGCGGCGAGAAGATCAAGGTGTTTACGTTCAAGCCCAAGCGAGGCTTCAAGAAGACCCGCGGGCATCGCTCCGAGCTGTCTCGGATCGCGATCGAATCGATCGGTGGCGCGCCGGCCAAGCCCAAGCGCGCTCCGCGCAAGAAGGCTGCGCCCAAGCCCAAGGCTGAGGCGACCACTGCCGTAGAGGAGGCAACCGATGGCGCATAAGAAAGGTCTCGGTTCGTCCAAGAACGGCCGCGACTCCCACGCACAGCGACTGGGAGTCAAGGTGTTCGCCGGCCAGACGGTGACTGCCGGCGCGATCATCGTGCGCCAGCGCGGCACCCGCTTCTACCCCGGCGCGGGCACCGGCATCGGTGGCGATGACACCGTGTTTGCGACCGTCGACGGTACCGTCGAGTTCGCCCGCCGCAACGGCAAGCGGTACATCAACGTGCACGCGCTCACCGCGTAGCAGCGTAGAGAGGCCGAGCGGTGTTCGCAGACCGCGCGACAGTCGAGGTGCGAGGCGGACGCGGGGGCAACGGCTGCGTCAGCTTCCGCCGCGAAAAATACGTTCCCCGCGGTGGCCCTGACGGCGGCGACGGCGGCGACGGCGGCGACGTGATCCTGGTCGCCGACCCTGACCTGCGCGACCTCACCCCGTTTCGGTTCGCGTCCCATTTCCGGGCCGAGCGGGGACAGCATGGCAAGGGATCGGGCAAGCACGGTCGCGGCGGTGAGTCGAAGGAGTTGGCGGTGCCGGTGGGGACACAGGTGCTCGACCGAGACTCGGGCGCGCTGATCGCCGACCTGGCGCACCCGGGCGCCCGGGCGACGCTTGCCCGTGGCGGCCGTGGGGGCAAGGGCAACCGCCACTACGCGACCGCGCGGCACCGGGCGCCCGAGATCGCTCAGGTCGGCGAGGCGGGCGAGGAGCGGTGGCTGGAGCTGCATCTGAAGCTGGTGGCCGACGCCGCCCTGCTGGGATTTCCGAACGCCGGCAAGTCGTCGCTGCTGCGCGCGATCTCGAATGCCAAGCCGAAGGTGGCCGACTACCCGTTCACCACCATCGCTCCGGTGCTGGGCACGGTCGACAGCCCCGACGGCCGCCAGCTGACCGTGGCGGACGTCCCCGGCTTGCTGGAGGGCGCCAGCGACGGGGTGGGGCTGGGGCATGACTTTCTGGCTCATCTCGAGCGCGCCCGCCTGCTCGTGCATCTGATCGACGCGCGAGGGCGGTGCCGAGGATATCCGCAAGCGGCGCGACACGATCAACCGAGAGCTGCGGCTTCACGGCGGAGGGCTCGCGCGAGCGGCCGCAGCTGATCGTGCTCTCCAAGATTGATCAGATTCCGCCTCTCGGAGCGAGCGGCGCTGGTGTCCGATGCGGAAGCGGATCTGGCGTGCTCATCGGTCACGGGCGACGGCATCGCAGAGCTGGTCGCGCGCCTGTTCGAGATCGTCCCGGAGCTCGAGACGCCCGAGCCGGTGCCGGAGGAGCCCGAGCTGGCCGAGTACCTGGAGTACCGCCCGGCGGCACCGCTTCGTCCCACCTATCGGATCCTGCGCGACCGGGGAGAGCTGCGGATCGCAGGCGGTGAGATCGAGCGCCGTGCGCAGACGCTTGATTCCGAGGATGAGGGCTCTGTGGCTCGGCTGGTGGTCGAGCTCGAGAAGCTCGGAATCGACGACGCGCTGCGTGAGGCGGGGGCCAAGCCCGGGGACGACATTCTGATCGGCACCCACCGGCTCGCCTACCAGCCGAGGCGATCTGAGTGACCCGGATCGGAGTGTTCGGCGGCCAGTTCGACCCGCCGCACAACGGCCACGTGGCGGTCGCAGCGACCGCGATCGAGCAGCTCGCCCTCGACCGCCTGGTCGTGGTGGTCGACGCCGACCCGCCGCATCGCGAGGCCTCACAGCTGTCGGCCGAGGTTCGTGGCCGGCTGGCGGAGGCAGCGTTCGCATCTCTGGCGAAGGTGATGGTGATGGTGCTGGGCGCGGGTGACTCGCCCTACACGGTGGACACATTGCGGCGTCTGTCGGGCGAGGGTGAGCTGTTTCTGATCGTGGGCGCCGATCAGTTCGAGACGCTCGATCGGTGGCACGACCCCGCCGGGATTCGGCGGCTGGCAACGCTGGTGGCGGCGCCGCGGCCGGGTGTGGAGATTCCCGATGGCGGCGTGCTCGAGCTCGACATGGCGCCCGTCGATCTTTCATCGAGTGGAGTCAGATCAGCTTTGCACGCGCGGAGCGAACGTCGCCTCGCAGGTTCCCGGGAGCGTGCTTTCCCTGGTTGTGCAGGGACATCTGTACGGCTGAATTGTGACGCTTGCCGCAAGCGGTGCGGCGTGAGAAGCTTCACCCGCTCGATGTCGGCTCCTGCTCCCACCACGGTTGGCCCGGAGTGTCTTTGACACCTTGAACCGACGGTTGAGGGGGTCGTCAATGACGACTCCGATCGCCAAGATCCGCGTGATCCAGTTCATGTACGTGATGACATCGGGCCTGAGCGCGGTCGCCGGCGGCGTTGCGGCCAAGTCGGTGCCGTTGGCGGCGGGCCGGATGCTGTTCGGGGGCGTGATGGTTCTGTGGCTCTCACGTCAGCGAGAGTTGAGCACGCGAGCGGCGGTGGTGCTCCTTGGTGTCATCCCCGGTCTGTGGTGCCTGTCCTCGTCTGCGTTCGGGCTTCCCGTGTTCACCACGCGGATCGCGTGGATGGTGCTGATTCCGACGCTGGCCGCCGTCATGTACGGACGCGCGGTGGCGACGTGGTCTGCCGTGATCGGGCTGTCGTCGCTGATCAGCGGTCGACATCGTTCACCGAGTCGCCGGCGCTGGTTCTCCTCAACGCGGTCAGCGGGATTGCCATCCTGACGCTGGTCGTCTTCGTGGTCAACGGAACAGCATTGCGACTGCGGGCGACGGTGCGGCAGCTTCACCAGTCCCAGGCCGACCGCGACCGCCTGCAGCATTCTGTCGATGAGGCAGGAGAGCGGGAGCGCGCCAAGATTGCCACCGAGTTGCACGACGACACCATCCAGGTGATGACCGCGGCCACCTTGAAGCTGGATATGGCACGGGCCAAGCAGCCGACCGTGGGAGGTAAGCCGTTCGATCTCGGTGAGCCGCTCGAGCTGATGCAGGAGGCGATCGCACGTGCGCGGAGGCTGAGCTTCGACCTGTATCCGCCCGCTCTCGACAACGGACTTCGGCCGGCGCTGAAGGAGATTGCGCATCGGATTGGACGAGACGCCGGCTTCGCTGTCGAGCTGGACGTCACCCCGGAACGCTTCTCGGCCGAGCACGAGCGGCTGGTGTACCGAACAGCCAAGGAGCTGCTCGAGAACGCCCGTAAACACTCACAGGCGCAGCTGGTCGAAGTGACAGTTCGGATGGTCGACTCGGCAGCTGGTGCTGCTGGTCGCCGATAACGGCCGTGGGTTCGATGCGCACACACCATCGAAGCCCGGCGACGGTGACTTTCATTTTGGTCTTCGCGCCGCCGAGGAGCGCGTCCGCCGGGCTGGGGGCACGCTTGCCATCGACTCCGTCGCCGGTGTGGGAACCACGGCCAAGCTGCGACTGCCGGTGACCGCGCTGGAGCGCTCGACATCACGACCACCGGAGACGGCGCTCGATTCCGAGTGAGGGGGTTTGCTAGGCTGCCTCCCGTCGAATGGAGTCCCCCGCCTGAAGAGTACGGTTCAGCTTGCGCATCGCATCGCCGCCCTGGCGGCGGAGAAGCTTGCGACCGACATTGTCATTCTGGACATGCGGGACGTGGTCAGCTACACCGATCACTTCATCATCTGCACGGGGCGTACGCCCCGCCAGACGCAGGCGATCAGTGACGCTATCCGCGAATCGCTGAAGCGGGATGACAAGCGGGCGGCACAGCGGGTCGAGGGGCAGGCCCAGGGCGACTGGATCCTGATCGACTACCTGGACGTGGTGGTGCACATCTTCACGCCCGAGGCGCGCGAGTTCTACCGGCTCGAGTCGCTGTGGGGGCAGGTACCGAGCGAGACGTTCGCGGCGGGATGAGCGAGCCGCGTCTGTTCACTCCCGAACAGGCACAGACGCTGCTCGACGAATGCGTGCGCGACCTGGCCGAGCGGATGGTGTCCGAACGCTCATCCAGCCGCGAGCTGGAGAAACGCTGGAACGCGGTGGTGATTGCGATCGGTGGCAACGGCGGCGACTTCGACCGGCCCGAGCTGACCGAGCTGCGAGGTGCGCTCGAGCAGGCCCACGAGGGGCTGCGCGCGATCATGGCCGAGCTGGACGAGCTGGGCGTCGAGATCAAGGACATCGACCGCGGGCTGCTCGATTTCCCCAGCGAGATCGACGGTCAGGAAGCGCTGCTGTGCTGGATGGTGGGCGAGCAGCGAATCGAGTTCTGGCATTCGCGTGAGGACGGCTTCGCCGGCCGGCGTCCGCTGTGACGGCCGGAACCGAGCTGAATGCTGCGCTGGCAGCCGAGGCAGAGGCGTATCGCAGGCTGCTGGCCGGCGAGAACGCCCAGGCGCAGCTGATCGTCGCCCGCGACGCCTACCTGGCATCCCACGACCTCACTCCGAGCTCCAGCTGGGGCCGGTTGCTGGGCGCGCTCAAGATGGCGATCCTGGCGGGCGACGGGGTGGAGCCGATCGCCCGCAGGGCGGTGGCCGAGGCGCAGCCGGCAGATACACCTGCCTCGGCATACGTGTGCGCGCTGGCCGAGGTCGCTCTCGGCGAGCACGCCCGATGTCTCGGTGATGCTGGCGGCGGGCGATGCCTTTGCCCGCACCGGCCGAGCGCTCGCAAGCGCTGGCGGACGGCGACTCCTCGGCGTACGCCGCGGCGCTGGCCGAGATCCTGGCCGACTTCGAGGGCCGCGACCTCCATCTCTCCGGCGTGGCCTACGCCGATACGGTGGCGGTGCTCGAGCGTCTCGCCGATCAGCGTGGGCTCGCCGTTTCGCCCAGCAGCGATATACTCCGCGCCTGAATGGGGCTATAGCTCAGCTGGGAGAGCGCCACGCTGGCAGCGTGGAGGTCGCCGGTTCGAGCCCGGCTAGCTCCATGGGTGAATAAAAGGTGCCAGGCACCGTTATTCACCGGTGCCGCGGACTTCGACCACCGAGTCGGCTGCGCGCTGAGCCGGGGGGTGGCTGGTGATCGCGGTCAGGAACGGGTCCTTCTCGAGGCTGTACAGCTTGGTGTCGGAGACCGCGGTGACGGTGGCGTTGCGCGGCGCGTTTCGCAGCAACGCGGTCTCGCCGAAGCCCTCTCCCCGTGACAGCTGCGCGACGGCGATCCCGTCGCGTTTGACCTCGACCTCTCCGGAGGCGATTGCGTAGTAGCGATCGCCCTCGTCGCCCTGATGGATGATGGTCGTGCCGGCGGAGGCCTCGACCGGTTCCAGCGCGTGGGCCACGCCCTCCAGCTGCACCGGTGGCAGCGTCGCGAACAGCGGAGTGATGCGAAGCAGCGAGATCTCCACGATCGGCACCTTGGCCGAGCGGTCGACCCGCACCAGCGCACGCAGGCCGAGCACGAGCACGGCGACGATCAACACCCCACAGCCGACCAAGGCGGCCTTGGCCCCCCCGAGTGCGATCAGCGGCGGGATCACCAGCGCGCCGAGTGCCAGGCCGGCCATGATGATCGCTTCGAGCATCCCGAACACGCGGCCGAGCACGTCGGCCGGCGAGACGCGCTGGAGCAGCGTGCGAGCGCCCACGTCCATCACCGCCCGGCCGCTTCCGATCACCACCAAGAGCAGCAGGGCGGCGATGGCCGAGGGTGCCCAGGCCAGCAGCATCGTGCCGATACCCATGCCCAGCACTGCCAGCCCGATCGGTGGGGCGAGCCTCCGGCGTGTGATCAGCACCACCGCCAGCGAGCTGCCGATGACCCCTCCGGCGGCGAATCCGGCGTTGAGGTACCCGACCCAGCCTGGTCCGACATCCAGCACATCCAGCGCCAGCACCACGTAGATCACGTCGAACGCCCCCGTGATCACGAACTCCATCCCCAACAGCAGCACCAGAAATCGCGGGTTTGGTTCGTGGGCAAGCACGCGCACGCCGGCAGCGACCTGCTCCATCGCGCCCTCCTCGTCGCCGGCTGCCGCCGCCGGTGGCCCGTGCACCGTGGTCACGAGCAGCGCGCCGATCGCGGTGCCGACCGCCATCAGCGCGAACACCTGACCAGGCCCCGAGACGGCCATGATCACGCCGGCGCCGGCGGTCGCGACCAGCACGCTTGCAGTTCTCCACCCAGCTGGAGACGACGTTGGTGGCGGTCAGCTCCTGCGCGGTATGGGCCAGTGCCGGGGTCAGCGCCGCCTGCGTCGGGCGGGTGATGGTGACGGCGGTGGCGGCCACGGCGGCGCACACGTATGCCAGCGGCGGCGCTCCGCCGGCGAGGATCACTGCTGCAGTGGCGCCCATCGCGATCGTCTGGGCGACGTATCCGGCGGTGAGCACGCGCACCGGTGGGTGGCGGTCGGCCATGACCGATGCGAGTGGTGCAAACAACATCGCGGGCACCAGCTGGAATACCGCCACCAGGCTGGCGGTGGTGGCGCCGCCCTGGTCGTATGCGTACACCAGCATCGCCAGCCACACTGCGTATTCGGCAGCGTTGAACGCGAGAAAGGCCAGCAGTACTCGCCGCAGGTCGCGGTTTCGCAGCACGGCTGAGAACACCGTCGTGTTGGAGGACACGGCTGTGACTATCCCACGTGCTGGAGTTACTGCTCCAGGGGGTGTGTCGCCAGCGCCTCGACCGACACGTCGAACCACGGAAACAACGGCAGCGAGCTGATCAGGCTATGCAGTTCGGTTGCGTCCGCCACCCGGTACAGCGAGATGTTGGCCAGCCGCCCCGGGAGCCGCCAGATCCTGACCAGCGCACCCGATTCGATCAACTCGTGTCCGCGCACGCTCTCGGCTTCCAGCAGTTCACGCTTGCGCTCCTCCGGCATGTCCGCAGGCAGGTTGACCGTGATGTGGACGATGAATTCCATCGCCGCGCGATGATACCGCGACCTACGCGACCAGGAAGCGGGCCTGGCTGGTGAAGCTTCCCAGGGTGGGGGAGACGACCGTCAGCTTGCCGGACTTGGCCCCGGCCGGGACGACCACGGTCATGAGCTTGTCGTTGGTGACCGTGGGAATCACGGTGATCGGGGTGGTGGCGCTCTTGAACTGGACGGTGACTCCCGTAAATCCTGCTCCGGTGAGTGTGATCACGGCTCCCACCGCACCTGTGTTGGGGGTGAACTTGGAGAGGCGCAGCACCGGGATGGTGAGTCGATCGGTGCTCGTGACGGTGCCGGTCAAGGTGCTGACGACGACTCGCCCGGTGGCGGAGCCGGCCGGGATCACGGCGTCGATCTCGGTATCGGACTTGACCGTGAAGTCGGTGCCCTTGACCAGCGTCTTGGATCCGATCTGGACGCTGACGGCGTTGGTGAAGTCGGTGCCGGTGATGACGATGGTGGCGCCGATCGGTGCGGTGGTCGGGCTGAATCCGGTCAGCTTCAGGCTGGCGGCCTTGACCTTGTAGCTGTTGGGTGCGATCGCGGTGCCCGACGGGGTGACCACGCTGATCTTGCCGGAGGTTGCGCCGCCGGGAACGGTCGCGATGATGCGCGTATCGGACGAGATCGTGAACGTCGCGGGGACGCCACCGTGGAACAGCACCTGCACCTGGCCGGCGGCAAAGCCGGAGAAGCCCGAACCGTTGATGGTGACGTTTTGGCCGACGTGGCCGGAGGTGGCGCTGAGGCTGGTGATCACCGGCGCTGCGGCCATGGCCGCCGTCGCGGAGACGGCGATCAGGCACACCGCCATCAGCGCGGACAGGAACGTTCGTCGGGTACGCAATCGCATCTGGACACCTCGGGAGGGGAAGGAGTGGCTATCACAAGCGTCCGCGTGCAAATACTGATCAGTCAAGTGAGACGAGATTGCAGGTATTCTCCGAGGAGGCGGATCCGCACACATTTTTGCCGTGGGAATGGGCGACCGGCCGTGGTGCAGTGCGCGGGGCCGGTTCGACCTCGCCGTGGTCTACTGTCCGTTCGATGTCGAAGAACGTGATCGAGCTGCTGGTCCGGCGCAGCCGAGGTGATGGTGCTCCCACCGCGCTGGATGTGCTGAAGGATGCGGTCGAGGATCACGGTCACGTGACCGATGACGACCGTCGTGCGGCGGCCGCACTCACCGGCATGCCGGAAGCCGCTGTCTACGGCGTCTCGAGCTACTACGACGACCTGATCCAGCCCCGGGGCGAGCGCCACATCCGCGTGTGCACCGGCACAGCCTGCTGGGCGGCCGACTTCGACCAGCATGTCGAAAGCGTGAAGCAGCAGTTCGGGCTGGATTTCGGTGCGGTCACCGACGACGGAGCGGTGTCGCTGGGCGAGACCGTGTGCCTGGGCTTCTGTCACGCCAGCCCGGCATTTCGCGATGGCGACGCCGTCGACGCCGGCCTCGGCGCGCTGGAACGAGTGCTGGCGGGCGAGGCTGTGGACGCCGACGAGCCGGAGTGGGAGAGCGCACTCGATCAGCCGGTGCTGCTCCGGGAGGGCGATTTCACAGGGCTGAAAAGCGCTCTCGCCACCAGCCCGGAGGAGTTGGTGGGGGTGTTCAAGGAGGCGAACCTGCGTGGGCGCGGGGGAGCCGGATTTCCCGCGGGCATGAAGTGGGAGTTCGCCCGGGGAGCCAAGGGAGACGCACAAGTTCATCGTCGTCAACGGCGACGAGGGCGATCCGGGCTCCTACATCGACAAGTATCTGATGGAGCAGAATCCCAGCTCTGCTGATCGAAGGTATGGCCATCGCCGGGTACGCGGTGGGGGCGTCCAGCGGGTTCGTGCTGGTGCGCTCCGAGTACCCGCGTTCCAAGCCGGCCCTGGATGCGGCCATCGAGGCGGCCCGCGCGGCCGGTCATCTGGGCGACAACATCTACGGCAGCGGCTTCTCGTTCGACGTGTGGGTGGAGGAGGGCGCCGGGTCGTATGTGGTAGGTGAGGAGACAGCCCTGCTGAACTCGATCCAAGGTCTCCGCGGCACGGTCTCGGCCCGCCCGCCGTTCCCTGCGGAGCGCGGCTACCACGGCCTGCCGACAGTGGTCAACAATGTCGAGACGCTCTGCAACGCGTCGTTCATCGCCAGCCATGGCGCCGCCGCGTACCACGCGCTCAGCCCCGGCGCCACACCGGGCACCAAGATGATCTGCCTGAATGAGCGGTTCGTGAATCCGGGCGTGTACGAGGTGTCGTTCGGCATCACGATCCGGGAGATCTGCGAGAACATCGGCGGTGGCATGCGCGACGGCCGCACGCTCAAGGCGCTCCAGATCGGCGGGCCGCTGGCGGGCATCCTGCCGGCCTCACTGATCGACACTCCGTTCGACTTCGACCAGCTGGCGGCGGAGGGCTGCATGGTCGGTCACGGCGGCATCGTTGCCTTCGACGATCGCACCGACATGCGCGAGCTGGCCCGCCACCTCCTGCATTTCGGCACCAGTGAGAGCTGCGGCAAGTGCTTCCCTTGCAGGATCGGCCTGCGGCGGGCGCTGGAGATGGTCGAAGCCGACGGCCGCGTCGACCGGGTCGAGCTGGAGGAGCTTTTGGAGACGCTGGAAGTCGCGAGCCTGTGCGCTCACGGCGGCGGCATGCCGGCTCCGATCAGAAGCTTGATCAAGCATTTCCCAGACGAGTTGGGGGTCACATAGGCATGGAAGTAATCGTCGACGGCGTGCCGGTGGAGGTCGAACCGGGAACCACCGCACTGGAGGCCGCCAAGCTGGCCGATCGGTGGGTTCCGACGCTGTGCCTGGACGATCGCATGGCGCCGTTTGGCGCCTGTCGGGTGTGTCTGGTGGAGATCGAGGGAGGACGGGGGCCGGTGGCGTCGTGCACCACCGTCTGCCGCGACGGCATGAAGATTCACACCCAGGCCGAGCGCGCCCGCCGGATCGCCGCCAATGTGGTGTCGCTGGTGCTGTCCGAACTTCCGGTTGCGCCCGCCCCGCACACCGAGCTGGCGCAGGTGGCCGCCCAGCTGGGCGTCACCGAGGCCCGGTGGACAGGGGTCACGCACACACGTGATCTCGACACCCGGCATCCCTACCTGGTGTTCCAGCATGAGCTGTGCATCTCGTGCGGGCGGTGCGTGCGCGCCTGCGACGAGATCCAGGGTGCGTTCGCGCTCACAGCCACCGGCCGGGGATTCCACTCCAACGTCACCGCGGGCCTCGATTCGGGGTTCGCCGACTCGGCCTGCGTCTCGTGTGGAGCATGCGCCGATACCTGTCCGACCGATGCCATCTCCGAGCAGCTGCTCGTGAAAATGGCGACGTCAGGGGACGGCTACACTCAGAGCTGAGATGGCTCATCAACACGATTCGGTGGCCGACGACTGGGGCATCCCGGACGAGCCCGATCCGGCACCGCCCCGCCCGGGCAGCAGCACCGCCGGCGCGGTAATCGCGATCGAGGGCGATTCGCGCAAGCGCCGAAACGATCGGCTGGCGACCGAGGAGCCGATGGAGATCCGCGTCGAGGAGCCCGGTCGCGAGCAACGCAGCATCGCGGTGACGATGCGCACTCCCGGAAACGACTTCGAACTGGCGGTCGGCTTTCTTCGCTCCGAGGGGTTGATCACCACCCTGGAGGACGTGCGAAACGTGCGCTATTGCTCGGTTCCGGCCGATCAGCAGCAGTTCAACGTGGTGTCGGTCACCCTCACCCGTGAGTTGCCGTCGCTCGGCCCTGAGCGCAACTTCTACGCAACCTCGAGCTGTGGCGTGTGTGGCAAGGCCTCACTGGACATGATCGAGACCCATGCCGAGCGCGTCACCGAGGACCGGTGCTGCAACCGGAGACGGTGCTGGGGTTGCCGGACACGCTGCGGGCGGCACAGAAGGTGTTCGAGAGCACCGGCGGGCTGCACGGCGCGGCGCTGTTTACGGGCGACGGCGAGTTGCTCGTCGCTGCGCGAGGATGTCGGCCGCCACAACGCCGTCGACAAGATCATCGGCGAGAGGTTCCTGACAGGCGATCTGCCGCTCTCCGGGCGGGTACTGCTGGTGTCGGGCAGGGCCAGCTTCGAGATCGTGCAGAAGGCCGCTATGGCGGGCATTCCCGTGATTTGTGCAGTTTCTGCGCCGTCGAGCCTGGCGGTGGACGCCGCTCGCCGCTTCGGCATCACGCTGATCGGCTTTCTGCGGGACAACCGCTTCAACATCTACACCGGCCCCGAGCGGATCGCGTAGCGCCATGCCGGCGGCGTTGCTCCTGGCCGGCGGGAAGTCCACTCGGATGGGCTCGTCCAAGGCCCTGCTGCAGTGGAACGGCACGCCGTTGGTGGCGCACATCGCAACGGTGCTGTGCGAGGTGGCGGATCCGGTGATCGTGGTGGCTGCCGCCGATCAGAAGCTCCCTCCGCTGCCGTCGCAGGTTGAGGTCGCTGTCGACGCCCAACCCGACCAGGGACCGCTCGAAGCGATGTCTGCCGGGATGCGGGCGGTGGACGGCAGGGCAGAAGTTGCGTTCGTGTCGGCGGTTGACGTTCCGCTCTTGCGGGCGGAGTTCGTGACCGCCGTGATCGAAGCTCTGGGCGGTGCCCAGATCGCGCTGCCTCAGGCCGAGGGCCGCGACTACTACCTGGCCGCCGCATACCGGCTCGAGTTGCGGGGGCTGGTGGAGCAGCTGCTGGTCTCGGGCGAGCGTCGCGTCGGACTGCTGGCCGAGCGTGTCCCGGTCAACCGCATCGACGCCGCCGAGCTTCCGTATCCGGAGTCGCTGCAGAACGCCAATACCCCCGAGCAGCTCGAGCAGCTGCGCAGCCGGCAGACGGCCTGATCCTGTAGCTTGGCCTCTGTGGCGAACGTGTTCGAGCTTGATGGCGACTGGTTGCGGTGCCAGCTGCATTCCCACACCGTCAACTCGGACGGCGACGCCACGCCGGCCGAGCTCGTCGCCCACTACCCCGACGCGGGCTTTGACGTGCTGGCCATCACCGACCATCACTTCGTCACGTCGTATCCCAGCGACGACATCCTCGTGATCCCCTCCAGCGAGCTGACCGCGCGGCCGGTGGGTGGGCTCGAGGCCGACATTCTCGCGATCGGCGCGGAACAGCTTCCCGATCCCAACGAGGTGTTCGACTCGATCGAGGCCGCCGCGGCGTTCACCGTCGAGGCCGGCGGGGTGGCCTTCCTGGCGCACCCGTACTGGAGTGGGCTGGAGGCGTCCACGTATCTGGAGGCCCCGTCGTTGAGCGGCGTCGAGCTGATGAACGGCGGCAGCGAGTTGGCCAACGGCAACGGCCGCTCGGCGGAGTTCTGGGACGCCGTGCTGCACCACACGCGGGGCGCCTGCCTGGGGATTGCGAGCGACGATTGCCACACACCCGGGCAGGACTCGAACCTCGCCTGGACGATGGTGCGGACGCGTGAGCGCTCCCGGGAGGGGGTGCTGGACGCGCTCCGATCCGGCGCCTTTTACGCCACCACCGGTCCTGAGATCGGGTCGGTGCGAGTGGCCGACGAGCGGGTCGAGGTGCGCTGCTCGGGCGCTCGCAAGGTGACCCTGCGCTCCGGGCCGTGGGACGGCGGTCGCGTGGATGCCGACGCGGATGTGATGTCATGGCGCGGCAGCGTCACCGAGCGGGACGCCGACGGCCTGATCGCCTCGGCGCTGATGCGCTTCCCCGAGCAGTGCACCTACGCCCGAGTCGAGGTCGAAGACACCCACGGCCGCACAGCCTGGAGCAACCCCTTCGCTGTCCCCACCGACCCCGGCGGCCCCGAGTCCAGCTACTGAGGCTGGCCCGTTGCGCCTCAGGGCGCCAGTCGCGGGTGAATAATTGGTGCCAGGCACCAATTATTCACCTCGGAGGGGGTGGTGAATAACGGTGCCTGGCACCGTTATTCATCCGGGATCCCATTTGGCGTGGTGGCGGCGGGCCCAGTCGCGGCGGACGGTGCCGAGCGTGATCCCGCGCAGGGAGTGGCGGGTCGCCGGGTGCACCAGCGCCAGATACAGATGCCCCGCCACCAGCGGCACCGCAATCCAGGTCGCCCAGTCGTGCACCAGGATCGCGCTGCTGCCACGGAAGCTGGCATCACGCTCCTGCAGGTACATCAGTGTCCCGCTGAGCGTGAACACCACCATCAGGCCCGAGACGATGGCGGTGTTCAGCTTTTGGCCGGCGTTGAACCGGCCCTGAGGCGGCTCGTCGCCTGATCGCACCACCGCCCACCGCAGCCAGCGGCGGTCATCGTCGTCGAACCGGTCGATCTCGCGGGCGGTGCTTCGCAGCGTGCGGCTGTTGCCGGGGATCAGCGCGATCAGGCCGGCCCAGAACACCACCGCCGAGGACAGATGGATCGTCTTCCAGAACACGCGATCGGCGGCCACTTCGCGACAGCGACGGGAGATACAGCACCAGGCCGCTGACCATCATCAGCAGGAAGGTGATCGCCAAGAGCCAGTGCAGCATGCGCTCGACCGCCGCGAACCGGAGCACATACTGCGGCCGGCTAGTAGCCATTCGAGCGGCCCACCCAGGCGTCCACGTCATACCCGTTGCGCTCCCAGTACCCCGCCTCCAGGGTCGGCATCAACTCGATCCGGGTGAGCCACTTGACGCCCTTGTAGCCGTACATCTCGGGAATCACCAGGCGCATCGGCGCACCGTGCTCGCGCTCCAGCGGCTTTCCGTCCATGCTGTGGGCGAGCATCACGTTGGGGAGCGTCGTCTGCTTCAGAGTGAGCGTGTCGGTGTAGGGCTGTTCGAGCGAGACGAAGTTGGCGTAGCGAGCGCTCGGCAGGGGCTTGACGATGTCCCAGATCGTCTGCATGCGCACCCCGGCCCAGTGCACGCCACCGACCGTCCACCCGGTCACGCAGTGGAAGTCGGTCACCTGGTGGGCGGTCGGCAGGTCGGTGAACTGCGCCCAGGTGAAGGTGGTGGGATGCTCCACCTGGCCGCCGACGGTGAACCGGTAGGAGGCCGGGTGGAACGTCGGCCACGGCGGGTTGATCGAGTAGATCCTCCAGCCGCTCGGGAACACCTCCTTGACCGCGTTGGGAACGATCCCGCCGATGTCGTTCAGCGGACCGCTGACCTCACGGTCGAGCCGGCTTCCGACGACGATCCCGGCAGCTCCCGCTGCCACGACGCCCAGGAAGGCGGCTCGACCGATGCGGCGCTCGCTCACGCAGCGGCGATTCCGGTGCCGATCGGGCAGGAGACGCCCGTGCCACCGATACCGCAGTAGCCGCCGGGGTTCTTCTGGAGGTACTGCTGGTGATAGTCCTCGGCCGGATAGAACTCGCCGGCCGGGGCCAACTCGGTTGTGATCTCGCCCAGGCCGCGCTCGGCCAACGCCTTGGCGTAGGCGTCACGGGTGGCAAATGCCGCCTCGCGCTGCGCGTCGGTCACCCAGTACAGCGCTGAGCGGTACTGCGTCCCCACGTCATTGCCCTGGCGCATGCCCTGGGTCGGGTCGTGACCCTCCCAGAAGCGGCGCAGGATCTCCTCGGTCGAGATCTTGGTGGTGTCGTAGGCGACCAGCACCACCTCGGTGTGGCCGGTGCGGCCGCTGCACACCTCGCGGTAGGTCGGGTTGGGCGTGTGTCCGCCGGCGTACCCGACCGCGGTGGTGTACACCCCCGGGGTCTGCCAGAAGATCCGCTCCGCGCCCCAGAAACATCCCATACCGACGATCAGGTACTCGACGTTCTCGGGAAACGGCGGCAACAGCGGCGTCCCCAAGACGGTGTGCTTGTCCGGGACAGCGATCGGCTGGTCGCGGCCGGACAGGGCGCTCATCGGCGCTGGGCATCTCGCTTGGTCGCTTGAAAAACATTCGCATCCTTTCGTTTCCTGTGGATGTCCTACAGTCTCCTGACGAACCGAATTGTTGCACGTGACTACGGATTTCGCAGCGGCCGGTTCGCAATCGCTCTTCAGGCGACCGCAGGTGGCAGCGTGTCGACCACGCCCACCGCACCTTCCAGAGCGTGGGCGAGTTCGAGCAGTGCGAGCTCTGCGAAGGGCCGGCCGACCAGTTGGAGGCCGACCGGCAGACCGGCGGCGGTGAATCCGATCGGGACCGACACCGCCGGGTAGCAGGTCGCGGTGATCCGCGAGCAGGCCCGCATCCACTCCAGATACGTGCCCATCTGTACTCCCGCCACCTCGGCTGGATACTCGCTCTCGAGTGCAAACGGTGAGAGCTGAGTGACCGGGCAGGCGAGGTAGTCGTAGTCCTCGAAGAATGCGCGGACGTGGGTGTGAAGTTGCACCTGTGCGCGATCGGCTGCCATCAGGTCGGCCGCGGTCAGCTCCAGGCCGCGGCGGATGTTCCAGCGAAGCGTCTCCTTCATGCGGTCGCCGTCTGCGGCCATCAGGTCGCCCAACCCCAATGCCATGAGGTAGGCCCGCCACGTCTCGAACACCACGTCGGCGCCCGAGAGATCGGGCTCGGCGGCCTCGACCGTCGGCCCCAGGCCGGCCACCGTCTCGATCGCAGGCTCGAGCACCGCCAGCACGTCGGCCTCGATCGGCAGTCCACCGAGCGTCGGGCTCCAGGCCACGCGACGTCCGCTGAGGTCGGCCTCGAGTGTCGCCGGGAGCGAGAACTGAGGTATGCCGCCTGACAGGGGCGCCCGCGGATCGGGGCCGGACATCGCCGACAGAAGCAGCGCCGTGTCCACTGCGGTGCGGGCCATCGGGCCCTCCACCGCGAACGGCATCCACGGCGCCGAGTTCGGCCACGACGGCACTCGTCCCGGGGTTGGGCGCAGCCCGTACACGTTGTTCCAGGCGGCCGGGTTTCGCAACGAGCCGCCCAGGTCACTGCCGTCGGCGAGCGGCACCATCCGACAGGCCAGTGCTGCGGCCGCGCCGCCGCTGGAGCCGCCGGCCGAGCGATCGGTGGCCCACGGGTTGCGGGTGGCGCCGAACACCGGGTTGAACGTGTGCGATCCCGCCCCGAACTCGGGTGTGTTGGTCTTTCCCAGCATGATGGCGCCGGCCTCGCGCAGTCGCTGGGACACGAGCGCGTCGGTGCGTGGGCACATGGTCGGCAAACGACGGCGACCCATACGTCGTGCGCACCCCGGCGGTGTCAACCAGGTCCTTGTGGGCGATCGGAAGGCCGTGCAACACGGGCAGTCGTTCGCCGCGAGAACGGCGCAAATCGGCCGCGTCTGCCGCCTCCAGGGCGCGCTCGTCCACCCGCGTGACCACCGCATTCACCGCCGGGTTGACGCGATCGATCTGCTCGAGGTGGGCGGCCATCAGCTCCCTGGCCGAAATCTCCCCAGAGCGCAGCAGCCGGCTCTGCGCGGTGGCTGTCAGCAGGCAGAGCTGAGTGGTCACAGCGCTATCATCACCCGGTGCTCGAACCGGACACGCCGTCTCGGAGCACCGCTGCACCTGGGATTTGCGACCTCGGCGGCGGGGTCGTCCGCGTCACCCACAGCCTGCCGTGGGCGCTCGACCATGTGCATTGCTACGTCGTGGACGAGGGCGATCAGGTGACGGTGATCGACGCCGGTCTGGGAGATTCCCGGACGGTGGCGGGATGGCGGCTGGCCCTGGCGGAGTTGGGCAACCCCCGGGTGGGACGCGTGATCGTCACCCATTTCCATCCCGACCACATCGGTGCCGGCGCCGCACTGGTGGAGCTGACCGGCGCCGCGGAGGTGGTGCAGGGCGAGCTGGATGCGCGCATCTCGGCCGCGGTGTGGGCGCCCGACGCGCTGGCTGAGCCGTACGTCCGCTTCTTCATCGAACACGGGATGCCTCGTGAGTTGGCCGAACGATCGGCTGAGGCCGATTCGGGCAGTGCCGTGCACCCGGCGACCCCGACCCAGCTGGTCAGCGACCACGAGCGCATCAAACTGGGCGAAGAGCAATTCGTGGTACGGGTGCTGGGGGGTCATGCCGATGGTCATATCGTGCTTGTCGGCGAGGATAGCGCTCGAATGTTCGGAGGCGATCTGCTGCTGGCCGAGATCACTCCCAACGTCGGCCGCTGGCCGGAGACCGCTCCCGACCCGCTGGGGAGGTACCTGGAGTCGCTGAAGGAGATCCAGCGGCTGGCTCCGTCGATTGTCTACCCCGGCCACGGTTCCCTGATCACCGCGGCGGGCGAGCGCGCCGACGAGATCGCCGAGCACCATCAGGAGCGCCTGGACGAGCACGTGGCGGCGCTGCGCACAGGCGCCGACACGACCTTCGCGGTCGCCCGGGTGCTGTGGCCGGGCGACTCTCTCAGCTTTCACGAGCAGCGGTTTGCGCTGGTGGAGGCGTTGTCTCACCTCGAGCGGCTGGTGTTGGAGGGGCGGGCCGAGTCACCCTCCGCAGGGCGGTGGCGGGCGTTGTGATCCGCGGCGACGACGGGCGGGGCGTGCGCGAGCTGGGGCTGGTGTGGCTGGTGTACGTTCCCGCGCTGGTGGTCACCATGGTCACGTACTGGCGACTGCCACCCGGCGCGACCTACCACTTCGGCGAGACCGGGGCCACGGGGGCGATCAGCCGCACCGTGGTCGAACTCGATTACCCGGTGGCGATCGCCGCGCTGGCCATGCTGGCGGTTGTGTGGCGATGGTTGGAAGGATGGCTGAGGTGGCTCGCGATCGCGGCTGCCGTCGGATGCGCCACCCTGGTGCTGCCGGGCATCGTCTCGCAGGACGATCTCACCGCCCGCTACCGCAACCTCCCGGCGGCGCTGGGGGCGGGGATCGCCCTGGTGCTGGTGACCGTCGTGGCAGTACGCGCACCGGCGGTTTCGTGGGCGTGTGCCCGGTTGCGGGGAGATACCGCTCGGATCGTGATCGCGGCCGCGATCCTGGTGTTCGCCATCCCCTGGATCGTGGCGCTGTTCGGGTTCTATGTCACTGACATTCCAGGGCTGCGATCGATCTTTCGCGGGGCACAGCCCACCCCCGGCGAGCGGCTGGCGTCGGTGCATCGAGGGCTGCATGAGGGGCTGGCCGGCACCCAGCTGGTGCTGGCCGCCCTGCTGCTCTCGCGCGGACTGCGGCTGGTGGCGGCCGCCCGCCTGAGAACGACGCTCTCGATCTATCTGGCAGTGATGCTCACCTACGGCGCCCTGGTGGCGGCCGGCGACGGTTGGAACGAGCAGGTGATCAAGCGCGGGATCGTGTCGTGGAACTTCCCCACCGTGCTCACCCCGGCGCTGAACGTCGGGTGGGCGCTGGTGATCGCGGCTGCGCTTGCAATCCACTTCCTGTGGTTTCGGCGCGAGACGCTCAGATCCACCCCTTCCGGCGATACCACCACAGCTGACCAATCGTCGTGATCACGATCAGAAACCACGAGAACGCATACCCCGCGTGCCAGCGCAGCTCGGGGATCGAATGGAAGTTCTGCCCGTAGAGGCCCACGATGAAGGTGGGCACGAGCAGCACCGAGGCGATCACGGTCAGCTTCTTGACGACCTCGTTCTGATCTTCGGCCACCTTGGCCTGGTGGTAATCGCGCACACCCGCGATCAGGTCGCGTGACAGCTCCAGCCCTTCGGATGCGCGCAGCAACTTGTCATACGCGCCTCCGAAGCTGAGGGCGGTGTCGCGGTCGAACAGGCCGCTGCCCGTCCACGTGGATGCGGTCGTCCACCACGCTGCGAACGGCGTCTCGGGTCGGGCCCGAGCGTCTGGCGGATGTGCAGCAGGTCATGGCGGAGCCCGGTCAGGCGCGCCCGTACCCGAGCCGGCGGCCAGTTCTCCACGTGATCCTCGAGCTCGTCGATCTCGCCGTTGAAGGCGTCGATCAGATCGAGGTACCGCTCGGCGATGTCGTCGACCAAGTGGAAAACGAGCATGCCCGGCTGACGCAGCCCCTGGCGCTCGTACACCGACCGCGCGGAGGTGATGTCCAGCGGCGGGTCGCCGGGAGGAGTCTTGCGCACGGACACGATCAGGTCTGGGGTCATGACCACATCCACCTCCTGGTAGAACACCCGGTCGCGGTCGCCGTCCACCACCGGCACCAGGAAGACGCCGTACACATATGGGCCATGGCTCTCGATCGTCGGCCGCGGCTCGCGAGCGGGATCCGACGGCGCCAGCAGCTGGTCGAGTGCACGGGCGTGCAGGCGCCCTGAGCAAGCGTCCTCCAGTTCCGCGCGGTCGGGATCGAGCAGGTCGATCCATGTCGCAGATTCGGCCACCGAATCGAGCGTAGCGACGGCCTCGGTCGGCCTCGATAGACTCCCCGCTCAATCATCGGGATCTGGGGGAAGGGAGGGACATTGGAACGCTACGACGCCGCCGCTATCGAGGCCCGCTGGCAAAAGATCTGGGCGGACGAGCGGATCTTCGAGACCCCCAATCCCGGCCCGGGCGACGACAACGCCAGCCTGCGCTACGTGCTCGAGATGCTGCCCTATCCCTCGGGCGAGTTGCACATGGGGCATGTCAAGAACTACACCATGGGGGACGTGGTCACGCTGTTTCGGCGTCGCCACGGCGACCGGGTGATGCACCCCATGGGGTATGACGCGTTCGGGCTGCCGGCCGAGAACGCCGCGCTCAAGTCCGGCCGCCACCCGCGCGAGCTGACCCGGCTGAACATCGCCGCCATCCGCAAGCAGATGGTACGCATGGGGTGGTCGATCGACTGGACACGTGAGCTCTCGACCGCCGAGCCCGAGTACTACCGCTGGACGCAATGGATCTTCCTGCGGCTGCTGGAGGCCGGCTTGGCCTATCGGCGCGAGGCCGCCGTCAAGTGGTGCCCGGTAGACCAGACGGTGCTGGCCAACGAGCAGGTGGTCGACGGCCGCTGTGAGCGCTGCGGCAGCGAGGTTGAGTCGCGCAGCCTGGAGCAGTGGTTCTTCAAGATCACCGCCTACGCCGACCGGCTGCTGGACGACCTGTCCGAGGTGTCGTGGCCCGAGCGGGTCGTGACCATGCAGCGAAACTGGATCGGACGCTCGCACGGCGCCCGGGTCGTGTTTCGGCTGGAAGGGGGCGACGAGGAGTTGCCGGTGTTCACCACTCGCCCGGACACGCTGTTTGGCGCGACCTTCTTTGCGGTCGCACCCGAGCACTCGCTGGCGTTGGAGCTGGCGCGAGGTACTGAGCACGAGACCGAGGTGGCCGACTACGTGCGCCATTCGGCCGGGCTCTCGGCCGTGGAGCGGGCCTCCGAGAAGGTCAAGACCGGCGTCTTCACCGGCCGGTATGTGATCAACCCCGTCAACGACGAGCGGATCCCGGTGTGGGTGGCCGACTACGTGCTGATGGAGTACGGCACCGGCGCGCTGATGGCGGTGCCCGCCCACGACGAGCGCGACTACGAGTTTGCCCACCGATTCGGGCTCGAGATCCGTCCTGTGATCCGTCCTCGCGACGGCGCGCCTGACCTCGAGGAAGGCCCGTATCTGTCGCATTCCGATGACGACGTCTTGATGAACTCGGGCCGCTTCGACGGTGTGGCGGCTCCCGAGGGTCACGCGGCCATCATCGCCTGGCTGGATCAGGAGGGCCGCGGCCAGGGCACCGTCGCATACCGGCTGCGGGATTGGCTTTTGTCGCGGCAGCGGTATTGGGGATGCCCGATCCCGATCGTGTACTGCGATCACTGCGGCATGGTGCCGATACCCGACGATCAGCTGCCGGTGGTGCTCCCCGACATCGAGGATTACGCCCCGCGTGGCCGCTCGCCGCTGGCCGCGGCGGAAGAGTGGGTGCAGACCACATGCCCGTCGTGTGGCGGCGAGGCTCGGCGCGAGACCGACACGATGGATACGTTCGTCGACTCGTCCTGGTACTACATGCGCTACGCCGACCCGGGCAACGACCAGGCCCCGTTTGACCGCGAGATCGTGGATGCGTGGCTGCCGGTCGACCAGTACATCGGCGGCGTCGAGCATGCCGTGTTGCACCTGCTGTACGCGCGCTTCTTCACCAAGGCGCTGTACGACCTCGGCTACGTGGGCTTCACCGAGCCGTTCGCGAACCTGTTCACCCAGGGGATGATCTATTACCAGGGCGCGAAGATGAGCAAGAACCGCGGCAACGTGATCAGCCCCGATGCCATGGTGGCCCAGTACGGCGCCGATACCGCCCGGCTGTATTCGCTGTTCCTGGGGCCGCCGGATCAGGACGCGGAGTGGTTCGACGGCGGAGTCGCCGGCGCTCACCGGTTCTTGGCGCGATTGTGGCGGCTGGTGAACGAGTCGGTCGACGAGCTGGGGCCGGGGCTGCCGCAGTCGGCGCCCGCCGACGGCCCGGGCGGGGCGCTGGTGCGAAAGACGCACTGGGCGATCGACAAGGTGACCGCCGATGTCGGCAGCCGGTTTGCGTTCAACACCGCCGAGTCGGCTCTGCACGAGCTGGTCGGCGACGTCCAAAACGCCTCGCAGGCAACGCCCGAGCAACGCCGCTTTGCGCTGGCCACCGCGGTCTCCCTGATCCAGCCCTACGCACCGCATGTGGCCTGCGAGCTGTGGCAGCGGATGGGGGGAGAGCGGCTGTGGGATGCACCCTGGCCGCAGGCGGACCCCGCGCTTTTGATATCGGACGAGGTCACCTACGCGGTCCAGGTCAACGGCAAGCTGCGCGGCGAGATGGTGATGCCGGCAGATGCCGATCGCGATACGGTGGTGGCGGCTGCCCGCGGCGTACCGAATGTGGTTGGGCATATCGACGGCAAGCAGGCGGTCAAGGAGATCGTGGTGCCCGGCCGGCTTGTGAACCTGGTCGTGCGCTAGTCGGCACACCCCCGGCGCGGGTTGCGCCTGGAGTCGTGACGACACCGCAGGGGAAGCTGCTCGCCGTGTTCCCCGAGATCTCACCAAAGCTGCTCGTGACCGTGCTCGCCGGGCTCGCCATCCTGGCCATCGGATGGCAGCAGCAGCACCAGTCCGGAGGCGTCGAGCGGGCCTCGTACTCCTCAACCGCTTCGTCCACCGGCGGCTCGCAGGCCTCGGCCGGCGATTCCGGGCCGATCATCGTGGTGGTCGACATCGCCGGAGCGGTGCGTCGTCCCGGCGTGTACCGGCTACCGTCGGGCGCCCGGGTACTGGACGCCGTCAAGCGCGCCCGGCCGCTGCCTTCCGCCGACGTCTCGGCCGTGAACCTGGCAGCTCGGCTGACCGACGGTGAGCAGGTGGTGATTCCGCGCAAGGGCCAGGCGCAGCCCGCTACCGGCGCGGGTGCCACCGGCACACCGTCGGCGCCGGTGTCACTCAACTCGGGCAGCTTGGAGCAGCTCGAGACGCTCGACGGGATCGGCCCATCGCTGGCCCAGCGGATCATCGACTACCGCACGACTCACGGCGGGTTTCGATCGATCGCCGATCTCGACCAGGTCTCCGGCATCGGACCGGCGCGGCTGGCGGCGCTGCGAGGCCACGTCACCTTGTGATGACGGTGCGGTGGCCGGCCGAGCCCACCCGGCTGGTGGCCGCCGTGGTGCTGGGGCTGTCCGCGGCGGCGTTGGGCAGGCCGGTGTGGGCCGGCTTCGCACTGTTTGCGGGACGAGGGCCTCCGGATGCGGGTGGCCTGCCTGGCGGTGGCGGTGCTGGCGATGGTATTCGGCACCCAGCGGGTCGCTCGCTTCGAGCATCGCGCTCTGGAGCCGGGAGCGTTCTCGGGCGTGGTCACCGTCACCGCCCAGCCGGGATCGGGCCGGGCGCTGGCATCGGTGCAGGGGGCGGGGGAGACGGTGGTGCTGGTGTCCCACTCGACACCGCTGGAGCAGGGCGGTGAGTACCGGGTCTCAGGCGACCTGCGTCCGATCGACGACGTCGTGGCGGCCTACTACGCGACCCAGGGAGCGCACCTCGACCTGCGAGCCCGGCGGGCGGTGGAGATCGGCCGTCGCGGGGGGGTGTGGGGCGTGATCGACTCCGTTCATCGACAGGCGCTTCGGGTAATCGACCACGGCGGCGGCACCCAATCCAGCCGCGGCCTGGTCGCGGGAATCACGCTCGGAGACGCCGCCGCGATTCCGTTTGACGACCGCGACCGGTTGCGGGCCAGCGGCCTCTACCACGTGGTCGCTGCGAGCGGTCAGAACGTGGCGCTGGTGACGATGCTGGTGATCGTGGGCCTGGGGCTGGCCGGGATCGTCGGCGTTCCTGCACGGCTGTCGGCGGCCGGCCTGGTCACGCTCTACGTGCTGATCGCAGCGGCCGGGCCGTCGATCGTACGGGCGGGTGTGGCAGGGCTGCTGGTCGCCGCTGCCTGGCTGGTGTCTCGGCCGACCCTTCGTTGGCACCTGTTGTTGTTCGGCGCCGCGGTGGTATTGGCGTTCAACCCGCTGGAACTGTTCGACCCCGGATTTCAGCTGTCGTTTGCTGCGGTGATCGCGATCTACGAGGTGGCGCCGCGATTGCCGTCGCGGCTTGGCCCGGCGGTGGCGGTGTCGGTCGCCTGCACGCTGGTGACCACACCGATCGCGTGGTGGCATTTCGGTCGGCTGGCGCCGCTGTCGGTGCCCGCGAACCTGTTGGCGCTGCCGGTAGTTGCCCCGATCCTGTGGCTTGGAATTACCGCCACGGTGGTGGGGTCGATCGCTCCGCCGGCCGGGGTGGTGCTGCTCGCACCCGCCAACGTTCTGGCCGGGTATCTGCTGTGGGTCTCGGCACTGTGCTCCTAAACCGGATCGGCATGCGAGAATATGCGTGTGAAACTCTCTGCAAAGGCCGACTACGCCGTTCGAGCTGTACTGGTGCTCGCCGCCCACGAAGGCGAGCGGCCGGTCAAGGGTGAGACCATCGCCCGCACGCAGGACCTGCCTCCCAAGTTCGTCGAGAACATTCTGGGCGAGCTGAAACACGCAGGCATCGTCAGCTCCCAACGTGGGCCGGACGGTGGCTATCGACTGGCGCGGGCACCGGGAGATGTGACCCTGGCCGACGTGATCCGGGTGGTCGATGGTCCGATCGCCGCGGTCGCTGGGGTGCGCCCCGAGGATGTCTCCTACCCACCGGGAGCCGAAGCCCTGCCGGGCGTGTGGCTGGAGGCTCGGGGAATGCTCCGATCGGTGCTGGAGACCACCACCTTCGCCGATCTGGTGGAGCGCTCTCGCAGGCTCGCGGCCGGTGGCACGCGACCAGGCGGGTCGGTCCGTTCGGCGAGCTGACTCTGCGATGGATCTCAAGCCTGTCTACCTGATCTGCGGCAGCGACTGGCCCAAGGTGGATTCGGCCATCGCCCGTCTGCGGGATCGCTTCCAGGAGGAGTCGATCGAGCAGCTTTCGGTCGGAGACGAGGATGTGGATGTGGTTGCCTCCTGCAACGCCCTGGATCTCCTGGGCGGGCCGCGGCTGGTGCTGGTACGCGGCGCCGAGGCGCTTTCCGACGAGGACGCCGCCGCCATCGCCGCATATCTGCAATCACCCACCCCGGAAACCTGCCTGGCGCTGTTCGGTGGAGGCGGGATCGATCCCAAAAGCCCGTTGGTGCGGGCTGTCGAGGGGGTCGGCGAGGCGCGCTTTTTCGATGCGCCCGACCGAAAGCAGGCCGCCGATTGGGTGGTCAAGCGGTTCGCCGCCGAAGGCGTCAGCTGTTCGGTGCCGGTGGCCCGCAGACTGGTGGAGCTGGTCGGCGAAGACATGGGCGATCTGGCACCGGAGGTGGAGAAGCTGATCGTGTTCGCGCGGGGAGAGCCGCCCGAGGTCGAGGATGTCGAGGCGCTGGTATCGCCGCAGGTCGAAATCAAGCCGTGGGAGATCACCGACGCGTGGGGCAGAGGCGACTCGGCGTCGATGATTGCGTTGGCCGTTGCCGACATCGACGCTCCTGGTGACGTCAACCGCGTGGTCTCCCAGCTGTCCGCCCACGTTCGCAAGGTATGGCGGGCCGCCAGCCTGTTGGAGCGGGGCGCCACCCAGGCCGACGTGGCCAAGGAGCTGGGGATGAAGCCCTACCCGACGCAGAAGCTGGTGGCGCAGGCACAGCGGTTTGGGGCGGCCGAGCTGGGCACAGCGATCGTGCGCCTGTCGCAGCTTGATCTGGCGGTCAAGGGCGGGAGCCGGCTGAACGCACGCTTCGAGCTCGAGCTCGCGCTGGCAGAGATCGCGACGGGATGAACGCGCAGACGGCGGCGGCCGCGGTGGCCACGCTGGTATCGATCGCCTGCACGGTGACGGTTGCGCGCCGCGCCCGCGACCGGGCTGCACTGCGCGCGCCGCTGATCGCATGGACGATCGCGTTTGGCCTCTTCGCGATCGCCGACGCGGCCTTGTGGTACGGGGCGGCCCGCGGGTGGACCGCTCCCGTGTTTCGTCTGTACTACCTCACCGGAGGCATCCTGGTGGTCGCGTATCTGGCGGTGGGAGAGCTGCTCTTGGTGCTGCCGGGCCGGCGAGTGGCCAGGGTCACGGCGGCCACCATGTTGTTCATCACGTTCGCGGCGGTCAGCGCGGTGCTGGCTGCCCAGGTGGACGACCAGAAACTCGCCGCCGCCGGCGCCGCCCCGCCCAACGGCGCCCTGATCGGGGCTCCGCCGATCGCACTTGCGATCGTGCTCAACTCGGTGGGGACGGTGGTGGTGCTGGTCGGCTCGGTGCTGTCGGCCCGCAGACGGCGGGACTGGCGGCCGCTGCTGGTCGCAGTCGGCGTGGGCGTGGTCGCGCTGACCGCCAGCGCAACCCGCCTCAACAGCTACACGCTGTTCGCGCTCGGCCAAGCCCTCGGAGTGGTGCTGATCTTCCTGGGGCTGGTTACACGGAGGCCGTCTGGCCCGCGATGATGCGCTGGGCCTGCGACTTGCGTCGAGCGGCGGTGTTCTTGTGGATGGCGTGGTGGGCGGCAGCCCGGTCGACCAATCCCTGCAGGGTCGCGTGGGTCTCGGCCGCGCGCTCGGTGTCGCCGGCTTCGACCTCAGCCGCCAACCGCCGAAACAGGGTCTTGATCTGGGTCTTGTAGTGCAGGTTCTCGAGGCGCTGTCGCGCCGCTGTCCTGACTCGCTTGGCCTGCTGTTTAGAGTTCGCCACGAACCATCCTTGAGATTGCAGGGCAACACGCCCGTTGCCGAGCGCGGGGATGATAGCAAACCCGGTCTGTAGACTCAGCCGCCGATGGCATCAGATCCCACCCGCAGGCGGCTGGCCGCTTCGACCGCAGCATTCGGATCGGCCACGCTGGTCTCGCGGGTGGCCGGATTGGTGCGCGAGATGCTGGCCGCCTTCTTCTTCGGGGCGAGCACCACCTACAGCGCGTTTGTGATCGCCTTCAACGTGCCCAACCTGATCCGCAGCCTGGTCGCCGACAATGCCATCAGCGCCGCCTTCGTGCCGGTATTCGTGGAGCTGCGCGAGACCCGCGGCGAGGCTGAGGCGTGGCGAGTCGCAAGCATCGTGATCTGGATGACTGCGATCGTCCTGGGAGCCATCTCGGCGGTGTTCATGCTGGCTGCGCCGTGGTTCATGCAGATCTTCGTGCCCGGCCGCGGGGTCAGCAACAGCCTGGTGGTGTCGCTCGCCCAGATCATGTTCCCGATCGTCGTGATCCTGGGGCTGACGGGTGTGGTCACCGGCATCCTCAACTCCTACAACATCTTCGGCCTACCGGCGTTTGCACCGGTGATCTGGAACCTGGTGATCATCGGCTTCCTGCTGGCCGATCGCGGCGACGTGTACGCCTACGCCTGGGGAGTGCTGGTGGCCACGGTGATCCAGTTTCTGATCCCACTGCCCCTGCTGCGCGGCCGGGCACGGAGAGGGCTGGTGTTCTCACTGGCGTGGGACAACCCCGACGTCAGGCGCATCCTCAAGCTGATGATCCCGGTCACGATCGGGCTGGGACTGATCAACATCAACCTCACCATCGACCTGGCCGTGGGCTCGCTGGCGTCGTCGGGGGACGTTCCGGGCGAGCTCAGCTACGCATTTCGGCTGTTCATGCTTCCCCAAGGGCTGTTCTCGGTGGCTGTCTCGGCGGTGCTCTTTCCCGAGATCTCGCGGCTGGTGGCGCTGGGTGACTTCGCCGGATTCCGATCGCGAGTGTCCGAAGGGACGCGCACCATCATCTTTCTGCTGTTGCCCGCGTCGGTGATCTCGATCGCATTTGCCGATCCGATCACGAGGCTGCTGTTCCAGCACGGCGTGTTCAGCACCGACGACACCCACGAGGTGGCGCTGGCACTGACCACGTTCTCTCTGGGTCTGATCTTCAACGGCCTGGCGCTGCTGCTCACGCGTGCGTTCTTTGCGCTCCAGGAGCCCCGCATCCCGACCATGGTGGCCGGCGTCAACCTGTTCCTGAATCTGATTCTCGATCTGGCCCTGTACCAGCCCTACGGAGCCGCGGGGATCGCGCTTGCCACCTCGATCGTGACGGCCTTCAACGCGATCGTGTTGGCGATCCTGCTGCGCCGGCGAGTGGGCAGCTTGGAGTTCGGTGCGATCGCCGGAGAGGTGGGCCGGATCGCGGTCGCGTCGGTGTATCTGGTGGTGGCCGCCTACGGGCTGTGGTGGGTGCTGGATCAGCTTCTGGGGCAGTCGCTGGTGGCACAGATCGTCAGCCTGACCCTGGGGCTGGGCGTCGGCGCGGCCTGTTTCATCGCGGCCGGCAGGATGCTGCGACTGGCCGACGTCGGCATTCTGCAGACGCTGGTCGAGCGCGGCCGGTAGGCGGACGTCTACGGCGGCGCCGTTGCTCTGCGAGGTCGCCCGGTAACCTGCATGCATGCCGCTTTCGCGCATCCGCAACTTCTCCATCATCGCCCACATCGACCATGGCAAGTCGACGCTGGCCGATCGCATCCTGCAGATGACCCAGACCGTGGCCGAGCGCGATATGCGCGCTCAGCTACTCGACTCGATGGATCTCGAGCGCGAGCGTGGGATCACGATCAAGGCCCAAGCCGTGCGCGTGATGTTTCGCGCGGCGGACGAGCGCATGTACGAGCTCAACCTGATCGACACGCCGGGGCACGTCGACTTCAGCTATGAGGTCAGCCGCAGCCTGGCGGCCTGCGAGGGCGCGTTGCTGGTGGTGGACGCCGCCCAGGGGATCGAGGCCCAGACGCTGGCCAACGCCTACCTGGCAATCGAGGGGAACCTCGAGATCGTCCCGGTCGTCAACAAGATCGACCTGCCCTCGGCCGACCCCGACGGCGTGTCGGCCGAGGTGGCCGGGCTGGTGGGCGGTTCGGCTGACGACGTGCTGCGGATCTCGGCCAAGACCGGGGCCGGGATGGAGCAGGTGTTGCAGGCGATCGTCGACCACATCCCGGCGCCGTCGGGTGACGCCGCCGCGCCGCCGCGGGCGCTGATCTTCGATTCGATCTACGACCAGTACCGGGGTGTGGTGGCATTCGTGCGCATGGTCGACGGCAGCTTTCATCCGGGCGACCGGGTGCGCGCGATGGCCGCCACGACCACCTTTGACGTGGAGGAGCTGGGCTTTTTCTCGCCCGGGATGCGGCCGGCCAAGCATCTGGCAGCGGGCGAGGTCGGCTACATCATCACCGGCCTGAAGGACGTGTCGCAGCTGCGGGTGGGGGATACGCTCACGCACGCCAGGCAGGGTGCGACCGAAGCGCTGCCGGGGTATCTCGAGGTCAAGCCGATGGTGTTTGCCGGCCTCTTCCCGACCGACTCCGACGAGTACCCCGAACTGCGCGACGCGCTGGAGAAGCTGAAGCTGAACGACGCCGCCCTGTCGTACGAGCCGGAGAGTTCGCGGGCGCTCGGATTCGGGTTTCGGTGCGGCTTTTTGGGGCTGCTGCACATGGACATCGTGCGCGAGCGGCTGGAGCGCGAGTACGAGCTCGATCTGCTGGTGACCGCACCCAACGTCGCCTACCGCGCCCAGGTGGCCGACGGCAGCTGGGTGGAGGTGCACAACCCCGCCCAGATGCCCGATGCCGACATCCTGGCCACCGAGGAGCCGTACGTACGGGCGTCCACCATCACCCCCAAAGAGCACGTGGGAACGGTCATGGAACTCAACCAGGAGCGTCGCGGCGAGTACCACCACATGGCGTACCTGAGCGAGGAGCGGGTGCAGTTGGTGTACGACATCCCGCTGGCCGAGATCGTGCTCGATTACTACGACAAGCTCAAGAGCCGCACCCGCGGCTACGCGTCGTTTGACTACGACCTGCTCGGGTTCCGCGAGGGCAAGGTGGTCAAGGTGGACGTGCTGCTGGCAGGCGAACGGGTCGACTCACTGTCGCTGATCACCCACCGCGACAACGCCCAGCGCCAGGGGCGGGTGCTGGTGGAGACGCTGCGCGAGCGGATTCCCCGGCAGATGTTCGACGTCGCCATCCAGGCTGCGATCGGGTCGCGCGTGATTGCCCGCGAGACGGTCAAGGCCAAGCGCAAGGACGTCACCGCCAAGTGCTACGGCGGCGACATCTCCCGCAAGCGCAAGCTGCTGGAAAAGCAGAAGAAGGGTAAGCGGCGGATGAAGCAGGTGGGCAGCGTCGAGGTGCCCCAGGAAGCATTCCTGGCGGTGCTCGAGATCAACCGGGAGACGGCGTGAGCGCGCGGGTCGATCATCTGTACGTGCACGTGCCGTTTTGCGCCCACCGCTGCGGCTACTGCGACTTCGTCACCGTGACCGGCAACGAGCACCTGCAGGCACGCTACGTGGACGCGCTTTTGGCCGAGCTGTCGGCCGTTCAGTCTCCGCTGGAGACGGTGTTCATCGGCGGCGGCACGCCCACCCTGCTGGACGACCGTGCAGCTCGCCCGGCTGCTCGCAGGCCTGCCGGCGGCCGGTGAGATCACGATCGAGTGCAATCCCGAGACGGTCACGCCCGGCAAAGGCTCAAGTATTGGTCGAGGGTGGGGTGACGCGAGTCTCGGTGGGGGCGCAGAGCTTCAACGCCACCCACCTGGAGACGCTCGACCGACTGGCTCAACCGGACACCGTTCGGCTTGCAGTGCGGCGTTTGCGGGCGGCCGGCATCTCAAACCTCAACCTCGACTTGATGTTTGGGGTTCCGGGTCAGAGTGAGGCGGACTTGAAGCTCGACCTCGACAACGTGTTGAGCCTCGAGCCTCAGCACATCAGCTATTACGAGCTGGAGGCCAAGCCCGGCACGCGCTTCACACACCGGCACGGCGCCGCGCTGGAACTGGTCGCCGAGAGCATGGAGCACTTCTACCAGGTGGTGGTGGAGACGCTCCGGGCCGCCGGCTACCGCTGGTATGAGACCGCCAACTTCTGCCGGCCCGGCCACGAGTCCCAGCATAACCTCGGCTACTGGCTCGGGCACGACTACCTCGGCATCGGCGTCGGTGCCGTCTCCACCGTCGGTCTGGAACGGCGCAAGGTGCGGCCCAGCCTGCCGCGGTACCTGGAGGCGGTGGAGTCGGGGGCCGCCCCCGAGACCGAGCTGGAAGTGCTGACGGCGTCGCAGCGCGAGCTGGAGCGATTGATGCTCGGCCTGCGCCTCGATCGGCCGGTACAGGTGGCCTCGGTGTCCAGCGTGCTGGATGAATCGGGCGTCTCCAGGATGGAACGGGCAGGGATGGTGCGCCGGGGCGACGGCATGATGTGGCTGACAGACCGCGGCCGCCACGTCGCCGACGAGGTGGTCGTCTCGATGGTGCGATGAGCCAGCGTCCCGACCTCTCTCCCAGGCAGGTGCAGATCCTGACCGATGTGGTGGCCTCCTACATCGCCACCGGTCACCCCGTGGGATCACGCACGCTGGTGGAGAAGAACGACATCGATGCCTCGGCGTCGACGGTGCGGTACGAGCTCGCGGAGCTGGAGACGCGCGGCCTGCTCAACCACCCGCATACATCGGCCGGGCGGGTGCCCACCGACGCCGGGTATCGGCTGTACGCCGAACTCCTGCTGCAGCAGCCGCTGGGAGCGGCCAGCCTGCCGGTCGATCTCAGTGCCACTCGCTCCGAGATCGACTCGGCGCTTCGCGCCACCACCGAGATGCTGTCGCATGTCACCTCGCTGCTGGCGCTGGTCACCGCCCCGCCGCTGGATACGACCGAGATCCGGCGGGTGGAGGTGCTGCTGCTGCAGGCGCAGGTGGTGATGGTGGTTGTGATCACCTCCACCGGCGGGGTCACCAAGAAGATCTTCCCGTTCCCGGCCGCGGTCGATCCCAAGCTGGTGGAATGGGCGGGTGAGTTTCTCAACGAGCAGCTCGGGGGCGTACGGGCGGGCACTCGCACGCTCCAGACCCGGCTGGAGGAGCCGGGCCTCTCACCGGTCGAGCGGCAGCTGATCGACACCCTGCGCCCGGCCTTCACCGAGCTGGTCGAGGGCGGTGAGCAGATGCTCTACATCGGCGGCGCCGCGCGGCTCTTGGAGGAGATGCGATTCGCCGATCTGGCCGAGATCAACGGGCTCATGCGGGTGCTCGAGGAGCGCATGGATCTGCTCGAGATGTTGCGGGGCGCGCTCGACTCGCGGCGGTTGTACGTGCGCGTCGGCAGTGACAACGCGGTGCCCCACATGCATGCGCTGGCGATGGTTGCCGCCAACTACGGCTTGGTCACCCAAAACCTTGGCACCGTCTCGCTGATCGGGCCGATGCGGATGGACTATGCGACCGCGATCCGGTCGGTGCGCGGCGCCGCAGCGGCGCTGTCGGCGTTCGTCGAAGACATCTACGAGGAGTAGCGCCCAGGGCTGAATCGGCGTCTGGCGGCGTCGATCACCCGGGCCGTGACGAGAGCCGCGCGCTTCTGGCTGACCTGGCTCCCGGCGGCGGGTGCGGTGGTCGGCATGCTGGCGGTGAGCGTGACCCGACCCTGGCGCCTGGTCGATCTCGAGTACGCGTTTCTGCCGGCGGCGCGGGCGGTGCTGCACGGCCACTCCCCCTACACGGGGGCGTATGCGCAGCTTCGCCAGATTGGCAGCGCCTACATCTACCCGCCTCCGATCGCATTCCTGGCCGTCCCCCTGACCGCGCTCCCAAAGCCGGCAGCCGCGGCGCTCTTCACCACGATCATGGTGGCGGGGACGGTGGCGGGGCTGTGGCTCTTGGGTGTCCGTGACCGGCGCTGCTACGCGCTTGCACTGGTGTCGCACCCGGTGCTTGCCGCCGAGCTAGCGGGCGCGCTGAGCGTGCTGATCATGCTGGTCATGGCGGCGGCTTGGCGGTGGCGCGACTCGCCCTCGGCGGTCGGCTGCCTGGTCGCGCTGGCAATCGCCGCAAAGCTCTTTTGCTGGCCGCTCGCGGTGTGGCTGCTGCTCACTCGGCCGGCTGCGCGCGGCGGCGGTGGCCGCGGTGGCCGGCGCCGGGATGATCGCCGGTTCGTGGGCCGTGATCGGCTTCGCAGGGCTCCGTGAGTACCCGCGGCTGCTCTCGTGGGTGACGGCGTCGGAGGCAGCCGACAGCTATTCACCGGCGGCACTGCTGCACTGGGTGGGTGTTCCGCTGGCCGCCGGTGAGCTGATCGGGGTGGCCGCCGCGCTCGCTGGTGCTGCTTGCGGCGGCGCGATCGCGCAATCAGGTCGCGTTCCTGGGAGCGGTCGCAGCGACGCTTCTGGCCTCGCCGATCGTGTGGGCTCACTACTTCACGTTGCTGCTGATTCCCTGCGCACTCGGCTGGCCACGGCTGGCGGCACCGTGGTTTCTGCTGCTCGGCGGCTGGATCCTGATCGCCCACGAGAACGTCTCGGGCAGTCTGATCGCGTTGATCGGCTACCAGGCGATCGCGGCCGCGCTGTTCCTCCTGGCGGTACGCAGCCGGCCGTGTCGACTCGGTCTATGCGAGGCGTGAGCCCGGTGGGTTGCGGTGGGCGGTGTGGCTGCCCGCCGCCGCGCTGGTCGGCTGGATGCTCCTCGAGAGTTCCCTGAGGCCGGCAAGCATGATCGACCTGCAACAGGCATTTCTTCCGGCGGCGCGGGCGGTTCTGCATGGGCACTCGCCGTATGACGGCGCGTATGCCCGGTTTGACCTGATCCGCTCGGCCTACGTCTATCCACCGCCGGTCGCCGTCCTGGTAATTCCCTTGGCAGGGTTCTCGGCGCCGGTCGCCGGGGTGCTGTTCACCGCGCTGACGGTCGTCGCTACGGTCGGGGCAGTGTGGCTGCTCGGCGTCCGCGACCCACGCTGCTATGCGATCACACTCGCCGCTCACCCAGTGGTGATGGGAGAGCTGGTCGGTGCGGTCAGCGGATTTGTGCTGCTGGGGCTGGCGGCGGCCTGGCGGTGGCGCGACTCCCGGGCGATTGCGAGTTGCGCGATCGGGATCACCCTGGCGGCCAAGATGTTCTGCTGGCCGGTGGTGCTGTGGCTTTTGGTCACCCGGCGGATTGCAGCCGGGGCGTTCTCGGTCTGGATCGCCTTGGTGGTGGTGATGGGGACGTGGGCGGCGATCGGATTCGCCGGCCTGCGCGGATACCTTCACCTGCTCGCGTACGTGACGTCGCACGAGGCCGCCGACAGCTACTCGCCGGCAGGGCTGCTGCATACGGCCGGTGTGCCGCTGGCCGTGGGGGAGGGCGTGGCGGTGGGAGCAGCGCTGCTCTTGATGGCCACCGTGGTGGGCGGGGCGGTGACGATGCGATCGTGTTCGTTTCAGCGATCGCGGCGGCGCTGGTGGCTTCACCGGTGGTGTGGGATCACTACTTCGTGCTGCTCGTGATCCCGTGCGCGCTGGCCTGGCCGCGGATGTCGCCCGCGTGGGTGCTGCTGATGGGCGGATGGATGCTGGTGGCGACCAACCAGGATTCGCCGTCGCTCGCCGGGGCGATTGCCTACGACCTGATGGCCGCCGCGATGTTCGCCATGAGTGTGCGCGCGATGTCCTTAAAAAGGAATCGCGCGGCGGTGAGGGGCTCCAGTCCTCACCACCGCGCTTCGACTCCGACCCCCGGCGCCGAGTTGAACGATGAGACCCCAGAAGACGTTTCGTTTCTCGTTCGGCGGCCCACCGATTGAGGAGTTTGTCTTCGGCATCGCTTTCTCGGCTGTGCCGTTTCGCGTTGTAGGCTCAATCTACTCGCTTGGATCCCAAGAGTCAAGTACCTAAAATGGGTGAAATCAAGTCCTGTCAAAATATCGCTTCACTTCACGTATTCACCCAGCGTTTAAGCCAAAAATACTGGATCAGTGAAGAGATAAGCGGGAGATCTAGTCAAGTACAGGATCATGCGCTAACCTGAGGGCATGGGGTCACCCGGCCAAACCCGCGAGAATCGCAGGAGCGCCCGTACCGTTAGCACGCCCACGGGGGTCGGCGTGCGCGTACGCGCGCTGCGCATCTCGTCTGGCCTGACCCAGGCTGAGCTGGGCGGTTCACGCTTCACGAAGGAGTACGTGAGCCAAGTCGAGCTCGGGAAGACCAAGCCGTCAGATGCGGCCCTCGCCTGGTTTGCGGAAGCGCTGGGTGTCGATCGCGTCACGCTTGAAGGGGAAAGCGGAGTCTCTGCCCGCGCGGCCTGCGAAGCAGCAGTCGCGCGGGCAGAGGCCGAGATCGAGGCGCATCGTGATCACGAGGCGCTCGCAATTCTTGCCGACACGGATACCGCCGCCGAGCGAAGCGGGGACGATCGCCTGCGCTTTCGCCACGCGCAGGCGCGGGGCTGGGCGCTGCAGGCGATCGGGCAGATGCCCGAGGCGCTGTCTGCACTGGCCCAGGCCGGCGTGCTGGCCGACAGCCTCACCGCCACCGATCGCGCGGGCGTGCTGTATCGAGTCGGGCTGGTTCGCTACAAGATGGGCAGCCTGGCCACCGCGGCCGCTGCACTGGATGAGGCGGCCAAGCTGGCCGAGGGTGCGCCCGAGCCGTCGGATGCGCTGCGGGTTCGGATTCTCAACGTCCGCGCCAAGGTACGCCGGCGCCAGAAGGACTTCACGGCGGCCTCCGAGGACGTCACCCAGGCGCTCGAGCTGGCCCGCTCGCTGAACGACGACCGGGTTTTGGCCGAGACGCTGCTGGATGCGTCGCTGGTGGCCGAGCGCCAGAACCAGTATTCGCTGGCACGCGAGTACGCCGAACGTTCCAAGGTGTTGTACGAGCGTGTGTCCGACCACGAGTACGTCGGCAAGCTGCTGAACAACCTCGGCCAGCTGCGGGCGATCACCGGCAAGCCGGACGAGGCGGTGCCGCTGCTGACCGAGTCCTTCCGGATCGCGGTCGAGCAGGACAACCGCATCGATGCCGGTTTTGCAGCCTCTTCTCTGGCGTCGGCCAAGCTCCACACCGGCGATTACGAAGGCGCGATCGAGAGTGGAAATCGCGCAATCGGGTTATTGGGTTCTCGCCTGGAATACCGAGAAGAAGAAGGGAACGCTCGAATCGTGATCGGCCGCGCTCAGATGGCGTTGGATCGCATCGACGAGGCAGAGCGCTCGTTTGCGGCCGCGGCGAACTGTTTCGAAGCGGTCGAGACGGTCAGCCATCTGGCCGGCTCTTGGGTGGCACTCGGTGATGTGGCCGAGAAAAGGGGGGAGACGGTGAAAGCAGCAGAGCTGTACCGGCGGGCCGCAGAGGCCCTCCAGGACGTTCGCTGGTAGCACCGCTCTCGAGGTTTCAGGAGGGTATGGGATGAAGTACATCGCTCGACGTCCGGCGTTGCTCATGGCCGTTACCGCGCTCGCGCTGTTTGCTGCGCGGGTGAGTCATCACGGCCATCACTTCGGCCGTGGCTTTCACCAATGGTGAGGTGAGTAGGCAGCGCTCGCCACGCGTCGATCTACAATCGGCGCGTGGCCAAGCGCGACTACTACGAGGTGCTGGGCGTCGCCCAAGACGCCACCGACGCCGACATCAAGAAATCGTTTCGGCGGATGGCCCGTGAGCTGCACCCCGATGTAAATCCCGAGCCCGCTGCCGGCGAGCAGTTTCGCGAGGCTGCCGAGGCCTATGAGGTGTTGAGTAACCCCGACACCCGCGCCCGGTACGACCGCTTCGGGCACGCGGGGGTGTCCCAGAGCCAGCTGCACACCGAGCAGTTCATGGACTTCTCATCGCTCAGCGACCTGCTGGGCGCGTTCTTCGGCGACGATATCTTCGGTGGCGCCGGGGGCAGAGGCCGGCGCCGGGGCAGCGACGCCCAGGTGGAGGTCGACCTGACGCTGGTCGAGGCGGCGTTTGGTGTCAAGCGCACGGTGGAGGTCGACCTGGTGGCCGCCTGCGACGTGTGCGAGGGGGTCGGTGCCGAGCCGGGCACGGCGGTCGAGACCTGTCCCACCTGCGGAGGGGCCGGCCGGGTTCAGCATGTTGCCCAGACCGCCTTCGGCCAGTTCGTTCAGACCGGCGCATGTGCTGCCTGCGGTGGCCGCGGCCAGAAGATCGCCCACCCGTGCAAGACCTGCCGAGGGCGCGGGGTGCGGCGGGTGCGGACGCCGATCGAGGTGGAGATTCCCCCCGGCATTGCCGACGGGCAGCGGATGCGGCTGACAGACCGCGGGCATGTGGACGAGCCCGGAGCACAGCCGGGCGACCTGTACGTGGGTGTGTCGGTGGCGTCCGATCCGCGCTTCCAGCGCGACGGCAACGACCTGGTGTCGGTGCTGGAGCTGCCGTTCAGCCAGGCGGCGCTGGGAGTGACCGTTTCGGTCGAGACAATCGACGGTCCCGAGCCGCTCGAGGTGCGCGCCGGCGCCCAGGCCAACGAGATGCTGGTACTTCGGGGAAAGGGCATCCCGGTGCTGGGCGGTCGCGGGCGGGGCGACCATCGAGTGGTGTTGAACGTGCTGGTACCGCTGCGGCTGACCGACGAGCAGCGCGCGATCCTGAAACAGTTCGAGG
Source organism: uncultured Actinomycetes bacterium (assembly GCA_963729195.1). Lineage (GTDB taxonomy): Bacteria > Actinomycetota > Thermoleophilia > Gaiellales > JAICJC01 > CAVPTL01. The sequence goes on along the minus strand of CAVSNF010000030.1, from coordinate 19,010 downwards.
GCACTGTCGACGACACCACCTACGCGAGTGACAACGGCTTCTTCGGCCGTCTGCGGGCCGCATTTCGGTGAGGCGATACTCGATGCGGGTGGACGCGCACCAGGCCGATGCCGCCCTGCTGCAGATGTTGGAGTGGTTCCCGGGCGGCATCGAACAGGAGGACGGCCCCGAGGGGGTGGTGCTGTCCGGCTACGCCGAGCAGCCGCCGGCCGATGGGCTGACCGAGCAGCACGTCGAGGCCGGGTGGGAGACGCGCTGGCGCGAGTTTCACCGCCCGGTGCGGGTCGGTGGGCTGTGGATCGGTCCGCCGTGGTCAGCCGCCGAGGAGATCGCCGTGGTGATCGACCCCGGGTCGGCGTTCGGCACCGGGGCACATCCGTCCACCAGGGCCGCTCTCGAACTTCTGCAGCGCTTCGCGCCCCAGCCGCTGCTCGACCTGGGGTGTGGCTCGGGCGTGCTCTCGATCGCGGCGCTGAAGCTGGGATTTGGTCCGGTGGCGGCCTTCGACCTGGATCCGCTGGCGGTGTCGGCGGCCGCCGATAACGCAGCCGTGAACGCGGTCAGCTTCACCGTCGAGCGAGCGGACGTGCTGACCGATCCGCTGCCCCCGGCGCCGCTGTGGCTGGCAAACCTCCAACTCGACCTGATCCAGCGGCTGATGGAGCGTGCCGACCTGCCCGAGGTGATGATCGTCTCGGGCCTGCTCTCGTCTCAATCGGTGGGCGGACAGGAGCGGGTCGAGATCGACGACTGGGCGGCCGAGGTGATGCGCACGGGATGAGCCGGCACAGCTACCGATTCTTCGCCGAGCGGGTGTCGGACGGCGTCGCTGAACTGTCGCCGGGCGACCGCCACCACCTGACGGATGTGTTGCGCATGCGGGTCGGCGATACTTGCGAGGTGGCCCACGACGGCCGCGTCTGGATGGCGCGGGTTTCCGCCGAGGGCTTGATCTTGATCGAGGAGGTGGCGGTGGTGGCTCGCGCTCCGTCGGTGACGGTGTGGATCGCACAACCTGGTGCGCGCTCGGACGCGGCGGTCGAAAAGCTGACCGAGCTGGGCGTCGGCGCAGTGGGCGCGCTGCGATCGGATCTGATCAAAGGCTCGTTCACGCCCGCTCGGATGGAGCGCTGGAAGCGCGTGGCCGAGGCTGCCGCCAAACAATCGAAGCAGTCGCGGGTGCCGGAGATCCTGGGAATCGCTCGGTTCGCGGATGTGCTCTCACCCGACGCGGTGGTGCTCAATCTGGAAGGCGCCTCGGGCGGCCTGGCCGATCGGATCGTGGGGCGGCGGTCGGCCACGCTTCTGATCGGCCCCGAGCCCGGCTTCTCTGCTGACGAGCTCGAGCTGGCTCGCTCGCGCGGAGTGGCCGTTGCCACATTCGGTCCGGTGGTGTTGCGCACCGAGACCGCAGCGATCGTGGCCGCCGCCCTGACCCTGCGGGAGATGGGATTTCTGGGGTGACCACCTTCGCCACCGAGTTTCTGGGCTGCAAGGTGTCGTTGGCCGATGCCCACGCGGTGCGCGAGCGGTTGATCGGCGATGGTCACGTCGAGTCCGACTCGGCCGCCGTCCGGGTGGTCAACACCTGCTGTGTCACCTCCGAGGCGGTGGCCAAGTCTCGCAAGGCGGTGCGCCGCGCCGCGCGCTCGGCCGAGCGCGTGTACGTGACCGGCTGTGCCGCCAACCTGGAGGGCGCGTTCGACGGGCTGGAGCCGAATGTGACCGTGGTGGCGGCCCGTGCGGAGCCGACTCCCGAGATCGTCGCCGAGGCGGTCGGCGCACTGGCCTGCACGGGTGCCGCGCCGGCGTTTGCCCGCACCCGGGCGTATGTGCGCGTGCAGGACGGCTGCTCGTTCTCGTGCAGCTACTGCGTGATCCCGGCGGTGCGCGGCGCCAGCCGCAGCCGTGATTCCCAGGCGGTGCTGCGAGAGGTGCAGCGGCGCAGCGGCCAGGGGCATCGCGAGATCGTCCTGACCGGGATCAACCTGGGCTGCTTTCGGGATCGCGCTGCCGGCATGCGACTGGCGGATCTGCTGGTGGCGGTGGCCGACGTGGACGGGATCGAGCGAGTGCGCCTGTCCTCGATCGAGATCAACCATCTCACCGACGGCTTGCTGGCGGCGTTCAGCCACCCTCGGGTGGCGCCGCACCTGCATGTGCCGATGCAATCCGGCGACGACGGCGTGCTGCGGGCGATGCGACGCAGGTACGACCGGGCCGGGTTCTTGGCCAGGATGGAACGGGCGCGGGCAGCGGTCGACGGCCTCAATCTCACGACCGACGTGATCGTCGGTCACCCCGCCGAGGACGAGCCGGCGTTTTCGAACACGCTGACAGCGGTGGAGCTGGCGGGATTCTCGAAGGTGCACGTGTTTCGGTATTCACCGCGTCCGGACACGGTGGACGCCGCCAGCGATCCGGTGCCCCCGGCCGTCAAGGCCGACCGTTCCCGCCGGCTACGAGCCCTCTCCGACCGGCAGGGCGCGCGTCATCGGCTGGCGTTGCGGGGGACGCGCCAGCTGGTGCTGGTCGAGCACAACGGCGGCGGATACACCGCCGATTACACCCGGGTCGAGGTGGGCGGCCCCGAGGGGGAACTGGTGGAGGTGGTGGCATGATCGACGAGATCAAAGCCGAGAGCACAGCGGCGCTGAAAGCCGGTGACCGGCAGCGGGTGGGGGCTTTGCGGATGCTGGTGGCAGCGCTGCAGAAGGCTGAGAAGGATGCGCCCGACGGCGAGCTCTCCCAGGCGGCGTCGGAGGCCGTGCTGCGGAAGGAGCGCAAGCAGCGGATCGAGGCGGCCGAGGCCTATCGCGCCGCCGGTCGGCCCGATCGGGCCGAGGCGGAGGAGAGCGAGATCGCGGTGATCGACGAGTTTCTCCCCGCTGCGCTCACCGACGCACGAGCTCGAGGCGATGGTGGACGAGGCCATCGCCGAGCACCGGTGCAAGTTCCATGAAGGACATGGGCAAGGTCATGGGCGCGGTCACCCAGGCGTCCGGCGGGCGGGCCGACGGGCGGGCCGCGTCAGCGCTGGTGCGGGCCCGGCTGGAAGGCTCCTGAGTCACTGGTGACAGCGGGTGCAATGACTAGCATGCACCCATGGCGCGTTTGACAGTTTCTCTTGCGAACGACCTCGCCGCCGAACTCGGCGGCGAGCAGGATGCCATGCTCGATGCGCTGCGGGAGCGGTCGGGCGCGCAGGCGTATCTGCGCGGCAACGAGCTGACGCTGGACGGCGAGGATGCCGCGGTCGAGCGGGCCCGCACGCTGGTGGACGAGCTGTCCCAGCTGGTGGACGAGGGCGTGAGCGTCTCTCCGCAGACCGTCGACGCGGTGGTGAACCTGTTGCAGACCCAAAACGGCGGGTCGGTGGAGGTGCTGCATGACGTCGTGTGGCGGCATCGGGGCCAGACGGTCGCTCCCAAGACGATCGGCCAGAAGCGGTATGTGGACGCGATTCGCTCCAACACCGTGACCTTCGGGATCGGCCCGGCGGGCACCGGCAAGACCTATCTGGCGATCGCGCTGGCTGTGGCGGCGCTGCAGGAGCGCGAGGTGGCGCGCATCATTCTCACCCGGCCCGCGGTCGAGGCCGGCGAGCGGCTCGGCTTCCTGCCCGGTGATCTGCTGGCCAAGGTCGACCCGTATCTGCGGCCGCTGTTCGACGCGCTGCACGACATGCTGGATGCCGAGCGGCTGGCGACCTACATGGATCGAGGCATGGTGGAGGTCGCGCCGCTTGCGTTCATGCGCGGCCGCACCCTCAACGACTCGTTCATCATCCTCGACGAAGCCCAGAACACCAGCCCAGAGCAGATGCAGATGTTTCTCACCCGGCTGGGGTTTGGCTCCAAGATCGTCGTCACCGGCGACATCACCCAGATCGACCTTCCCCGCGAGCCAGCGATCCGGGCTGGTGCACGTGATGAAGGTGCTCGACCAGGTGCCGGACATCGAGTTCGTGCGGTTCTCCGACGCCGACGTGGTGCGCCACAAGCTGGTGCAGCGGATCGTGAACGCCTACAAGGTTCACGGCGAGCAGAGTGGCCGGGACCGGCCCGAGTGACGGTTGCGGTCACGGTCTCCAACCGCAGCGGCTGGACGCTCGACGAGGCCGCCGCGATCGCCGTGCTGCAGTGCGACGCTTGGCGGCAGAGGGGATTCGCGACGGGGATATCGGACTGGCGCTGGTCTCGCCCGAGGAGATGGCCGAGCTGAACGCTGCCCATCGCAACAAGCCGGCGCCCACCGACGTGCTGTCGTTTCCGATCGACGGCGCCGGCGAGCTCGCACCGGGTCTGCCGCGCCAGCTGGGAGACGTCGTCATCTGCCCGCGGGTGGCGGCCGACGAGGGCACCCCGGTGGCGACGCTGCTGGTGCATGCGGCGCTGCATCTGGTCGGCTACGACCACGAAGGTTCGGACACCGCCATGCTCGACCGCCAGGATGTGCTGGTGAAGGAGGTGGCAGACGTTGCCGTATCACCTGCATAGCGGAGAGGACCGGGCCGGCAGGGCCCGCCGGGCGGCGCCGTTTCGGGTGGCCGCACGAGAGTCCGGTGACCTCGTCCAGAGCTTCAACAACGCCTTCGAGGGCGTCATCCACGTCGTCCGCAGCCAGCGCAACATGCGCCTTCACTTCGGCGCAGCCCTGATCGTTCTGCCGCTGGGGTTGGTGCTCGGCGTGAGCCGGCTGGAGATGCTGGTGCTGATTCTCGCCGTGGGGTTCGTGATTGTCGCCGAGATGTTCAACACCGCCGTCGAAATGGCTCTGGACGTGGCCACCAACTCGTTCGACCCGCGCGCTCGGATCGCCAAGGATGTCGCCGCCGGAACGGTGCTGGTCGCGGCGGTGACCGCGGTGCTGGTCGCCTACCTGGTGCTCGGAACGCATCTGCAGCAGCCCAGCCGGCGCGCGATCCAAAGCGTCCAGGACTCCTCGGTGCACATCACGGTGATCGCGATGGCGGTGGTGATCCTGCTGGTGATCTCGACCAAGGCCTATTTCGCCCGCGGCACGCCTCTGCGCGGCGGGCTGCCGTCCGGCCACGCCGCGATCGCGTTCGGAGGCTGGGCGGCGATCACGTTCGTGACCCAGGGCGGATGACAATCAGGTGCTGATCTCGACGCTGGCGTTCGTGATGGCGCTGCTGGTGGTGCAGACCCGGGTCGAAGCCCGCGTGCACACCACCCTGGAGGTCGTGTACGGCGGGGTGCTGGGGGCGATGGTGACGGCCGCGATCTTCCAGATCCTCGGGTAGCCGGATTTCTGCGGGCAGAGTTGTGACCGCTTTGTGACCGGTCGGGGCTAGTGTCGAGACGTGCCGCGCGTCGTAGGTTGTGCTCATGTCCGTGCCCGTGACCAGCACCGCCGAGGTGATCGCCGATCGGTATCTCACCAGCCCGGTCAGTCTGCGATCACGCCCATTCGGGCCGGTGGACGCCTTGGACACGCATGCGGGCCGCGCGGCTCAGGTGCGGATTGTCTTCCTGCCGGGTGACTGGGGTCACGAGGAGCTGTCCGAGACGGTCGCTCGGTGGTGTGGAATCGGCACCGCCGGGGTGATCGGCGTACTGGATTTTGGCGACCACAACGGTCACCCGTTCCTGGTGCTTCCTCCCAGCCTGGGGATGCCGCTGGAGCGGTGGCGGGCGATGCGCCGACCCAGCCCGGTCGACGCCGCCCGGCTGGCGCTGGGATTCGGTCGGCTGGTGGAGGCCGTCGCTGCCCGCGGGTTCGTCACCGACGTGGCCGAGGCCACCGACTTCGGTGTCGGTCCGGGGCCGACCCCGTTCCTTGAGTTGCCGTTGCTGGGGCGACCCGACGCTCCGGCCATGCTCCGGCCCGAGCAGGACGGTCAGGTGCTGATCGCGCGGCTGTATTCGGCGACGGTGTACGAGCAGCAGTTGCCTGCGCAGATCACCGAGTGGGTCGAGCGCGGCGTCGAGCCGGGAGTTTGGATCGCTTGCGGATTGCCTCGACGCGCTCGAGGCCGCGGCCACCGCGGTACACGAAAGCCGAGACAAGGGCGAGCCGGTCGGGGTCAAAGGGGTCTTCGACCACCCGGTGATCGCTTCGGATCGTGTGCCGTGGTGGGATCGCGTCCAACCGATCATGGCGACCCGCTGGTTTCGGTGGTCGCGGGTGGTGCTGGCCGTGCTGGTGTTCCTGCTGGCGGTGCTCAACCTGTATCACGACGCTCACCAGCTCTCACCACGACGCCAACGCCGGTACACGGCCGACACCACCGGTGACCCACCCGGCGCCGATCCCGGTCGCCCTCCAAGCCCGTGCATCGGTCCGCGCCGCCGCATCACAAGACCACGCACCTGCATCCCAAGCGGCGCCCTCACCATCGCCACCACAAGCGGCATTCGACCACTCCTCCGGCGACCGTGACCGCTCCCACCACAAGCGCACCGTCACACCCCCGCCGGCTCCGCCGGCGACGTCGCACAGCAACCCGCCCCTGCGCGTGGTGGTGGTCAGGCCCAGGTCGGGGCCGGTGGTCCTGCGCCACCCGAGTCTTCCCTCCTGACCGGTAAGGTTCGGGTGGTGCGGCCTCCTACACCTGACGAGCTGGCGCTGTACGAGCTGGCCCAAGCGGCCGGTGTCAACGCCCATGCGCCGTACTCGGGAGTGCGGGTGGGAGCCGCGCTGAGGCTCACAAACGGCGAGGTGGTGTCGGGTGTCAACGTCGAGAATGCCTCCTACGGTCTCACCTGCTGTGCCGAGCGCACGGCGGTGTTCTCGGCTGTGACCAGCGGTGCCACCAGCTTCGATGCCATCGCGATCCACGCCGGGCAGCGGCCGGCGCCGCCGTGTGGGGCGTGCCGGCAGGTGCTGGCAGAGTTCTCGCCGGAGATGGTGGTCATCTACAACCGCGGTGGGGCGGTGGTGGCGGCGACGCTGTCGGAGCTCCTGCCCGAGCAGTTCACCCTGTGAGCGAACACCGGTCGGGGTTCGTGGCGCTTGCGGGTCGGCCCAACGTGGGCAAGTCGACGCTGGTCAACCACCTGGTGGGCGCGCACATCGTGGCCGTCTCCGACCGGCCTCAGACCACCCGCCGGCGCGCCCTGGGAGTGGTTTCGGGGGACGGGTATCAGCTGATCCTGGCCGATCTTCCGGGATTCCAGAAACCGTTCGACCGGCTCACCGAGCGGATGCAGCGGGCGGTCGACGAGACGCTTGCCGATGCCGACGCGGTGGTGTTGATGCTGAACGCGCGGGAGTCGATCGGACGCGGCGACCGCCACATCGCGGCTCGGGTGTTGCGGGAGGGAAGCCCGCCCTGTGTGATCGTGGTGAACAAGGTCGACGGGATGCGCGCCGGCGGGGATCGCGCCGGCCATCGCGGCGGCGGCAGAGCTGGGCGAGTTTCACTCGCTGCATCCGATCAGCGCGCTCACCGGCGACGGCGTGGACGCGCTGCTGGTCGATCTGATCTCGCTGCTCCCGGAGGGGCCGGTGCTGTTCCCCGTCGAGATGACCTCCGACCAGAACGAGAGTGATCGGGCTGCCGAGATCGTGCGTGAGGCCGCCCTGCGGCTGACCCGGGAGGAGGTGCCCCACGCGGTTGCCGTGGAGGTGCTGGAGTTCGAGCAGATGCGCCACCACACCCGGATCGTGGCGCGGCTGATCTGTGAGACCGAGTCGCAGAAGCGAATCCTGGTGGGCAAGGGCGGCAGCATGGTCAAGCAGATCGGAACCGATGCCCGGCGGCATCTGGAGGAGCTCACCGGCGGTCAGGTGATGCTGGATCTGACGGTGCGGGTGCGTCCCCATTGGCGCCGGGATTCGTCAGAGCTCGATCGTCTGGGCGTGTGAGTTACGATATGCGCTGGATGCCGCCGTTATCCATCGAGACCTTTGCGTCCGCTGTTGATCACACGCTGCTTGACGCTGCGGCACCCGTCGCTCGCATCGACGGCGTCTGCGATGACGCCAAGCGGTTCGGGTTCGCAGCCGTGTGCATCTACCCGTGGTGGGTGGCACGGGCGGCCGAACGGCTCGACGGAGATGCCGCGGTGTGCACCGTTGTCGGCTTCCCGCACGGCCTTGACTCGACCGCGGCCAAGGTCGAATCGGCGCGCACGGCGGTGGCCGACGGCGCCTCCGAGGTCGACGTGGTGATGGCATGGCCGGCGCTGCGGGCGGGAGACAGTGCGGCGGTGCTGGCCGACGTGGAGGCGGTGGTCACGGCCGTGCATGACGATCAGGTCGACGCCCGCGTCAAGGTGATCGTCGAGTCGTCACAGCTGTCGCACGAGCAACTGCTCACAGCCTGCGAGCTGGTCGTCCAGGCCGGCGCCGATTTCGCCAAGACCTCCACGGGCTTCGTGGGCGGCGGCGCGACCGTGTCTGCGGTGGAGACGATGCGCTCGGTGCTGCCCGCATCGGTGGGGGTCAAGGCCTCCGGTGGTATTCGAACCGCTGCGGACGCCGCTGCCATGCTGGCTGCGGGCGCGCAGCGGCTGGGTACGAGCTCGGCGGTTGCGATCATCGAGGAAGCGACGGTCGATGCCGTCGCTTGATCGCCACATCTCCGAGACGCGCCGGGCGGTGGACAAGCGCCGCAGCGTCCGCCCGCTGGCCGAGCTGGAGGCCGCTGTCGAGCAGTTGAAGCCGATCCGGCCGTTCACCGAGTGGGTGGGCGGCGAGGAGATCGCGTTCATCCTGCGGGCCCGCGAGCCGTACCCCACCGAGGTGCTGGAGCAGGCCTCCCAGGCCGGGATCGCCGGGATCGCGGTCGACAACGACGAGACGCTGCGGGGCACGACACCCACGACCTCGCTGCCGGTACTGCACTGGGGACTGCTGGTGGATGCCTACCAGCTGTACGAGGCGCGGCTGGACGGTGCTCAGGGCGTGGTGCTGATCGCCGAGGCGCTCGACGATGACGACGGGCTATTCCACGATCTCCAGTCGGTTGCCTGGGACATGGGCCTCGATGTGGTCGTGCAGGTTGCCAGAGAAGACGAGATCGAGCACGTGTTGGACCTGCTCGACCCCGACTCCTTTCTGATCAGAAACGGCAGGCACAACGACGGAGCCCCCGACTTCGAGCACACGTTCTCGTTGCTGGAGGAGGTGCCGGCCGGCAAGACCGTCATCTCCCAGGGCGGCATCCGCACGCGCGAGCAGGTGATGGCGCTGGAAGGCTCAGGCGTGGACGCCGCCGTGATCGGCCGGTGGGCGTGTGATCACGGCATCTCGGCGTCGCTGGACATGCTTCGCGGCGACAGCCGCTGACCATCTAGCCGAAGAACGCTGCGGCCTGGTCGTACAGCGACCTGGGGACGAGCTTCAGCTCGGCCACGGCCGCGGTCAGCGGCACCGCCATGATGTCGTCGCCGCGAAGTGCGGCCATCTGGCCGAACGTGCCCTCCTGCACCATCGCTGCCGCCTTGAGGCCGAATCGGGTTGCCAGCACGCGATCGCGGGGGGTGGGTGAGCCGCCGCGCTGAATGTGGCCCAGCGTGGTCACCCGCGTCTCGAAGCCGGTCGCGGCCTCGATCTCGGCTGCCAGCGCGGTGCCGACCCCGCCCAGGCGGGCGTGCCCGAACGCGTCGTGGCCGGCCGCCGCAACCAGGCCGCGAGACTCGCCGCTTTCGAAGGTCAGCCCGTACCCCTCGCTGACCACCACGATGGAGAAATCCTTGCCCTTGGAGTGGCGCTGCTCGATCAGCCGGCAGCAGTGTTCCACCGTGATCGGGATTTCCGGGATCAGGATCACGTCTGCGCCCCCGGCGATGCCGCTCATGACCGCGATCCACCCGGTGTGGCGGCCCATCACCTCGCACACCATCACTCGGTCATGCGACTCGGCGGTGGAGTGCAGCCGGTCGATCGCCTCGGTTGCGATCGCAAGCGCGGTGTCGAAGCCAAAGGTGTAGTCGGTGCCCGACAGGTCGTTATCGATCGTCTTGGGCACCCCCACCACCGGCGCGTCGTACTCGGCGTGCAGTCGGGCGGCCACCCCCAGGGTGTCTTCCCCGCCGATCGCGACCAGCGCGTCGAGGCCTCGGAGGTTCTCCCGCACACGGTCGACACCACCCTCGATCTCGAACGGGTTGGTTCTGGAAGTCTTCAGGATCGTGCCGCCACGGGGCAGGATGCCGGCGATATCGCGTGACTCGAGCACGCGCGTTTGGCCTTCGACCATGCCGCGCCATCCGTGCTGCACCCCGATCACATCGTGGCCGGCGTCGAGCGATTTCCGGGTGACCGCCCGGATCACCGCGTTGAGTCCCGGACAGTCGCCGCCGCCGGTGAGGATGCCGATCTGCATCGCCGCAACGTACCACCCGGTGACCAGGTATTGAGGAGCCGGCCGCGAAAGCCGATGACAAGCTCATGTACTCCCGATCAGACCGCCGGGGAACCCCTCGCGCACCAGCAGCAGCGTGGGTGACACTGACCGCCGTCAACTGCCGTCAGGCCGCCGCGGGTGCCCGCATCCATGCGACGCTGACAGACATCTCCCGGGAAGCCGCCGGGCTGACCGTGGCCGGCAAGCTGTGGCGGGGCGATCATCTGAGACTGTCGGGACGGCTGTTCGATGTGCCGCTCCAGGCCGAGGTGATCATCGCGGCGGTGCGTGCCGGCTCGACGCCGGGAGAGACCGTGGTCGGGTGCTCGTTCACGGCGCTCACTGGTGAGCAGCGGGTGTGTATCGAGCGGATCCTGCTGGGGCGACTGGCCCAGGACGATCTCGGACTCGGCCGCCGCTTCGCGCTCGGTGCGTGACCCTTCAGCTCTGCGGGAGCGGCTGCCACCGACACGATCATCCCGTCGACCCACTCGAGCAGCTCAGCGTGGCCGTCGTCGATACCCAGCATCCGCTCATCGGCCAGGCCGGTGGTGAAGGTCGTCACCAGGGCCACGATCGGTGCCACCGCCGAGGCGGTCAGCCCATACTCGGCCGCGGCCGATGCGAACGCGTCGGTGAGGGTGGAGCGCCATCGCGCGGTAGCTGCGACGACCTCGTCGCGTACGTGTGGCTGATCGAACCCGATCGCTCGCAGCTCGGCGGCGATGCGGGCATCGCCGGACGCCAGGTCGTGCCGGAGATCGTCGATAGCGGCCCGCCACCGATCGATGAACGGCCGAGGTTCGGCCAGGATCGCCTGCCGCCGTTCCCACACACGCCGGTGGTATCGCCGCGCGGTCGCCGCGGTGAGCACCTCCAGCGATCCGAAGTGGTAGTGCACCAGGCCGTGGTTGACTCCCGCCTCCTGCGCGACCCGGCGGGTGGTGAGCCCAGATCTCCCGTCGCGGGTGAGCACGCGCTCGGCGGCGTCGAGTAGACGCTCCTTGGAGTCGCTGTCAGACGATTGACTAATACAGTCGACTAAACCACGTCACCGGCGGGTGGTCAAGCGGAAAGCTGCGCCGCCGGCGGCTGGTGGCCCATCAGCGTTGCCACTGCGGAGATCAGCTCGAATCCGTCCAGCTGCTCGATCGTAAACCCTCCGGCCGGCCCGTTCAGCGTTGCCGTCAGCACCCGTGGTGCGGTGCGGTCGATGCGAAGCTGCGCGTTCATGGGATTCCCCAGACTCGCGTGGGTATCGGCTTCGTACAACTCCTGCTTCCAGGTGCTGGCCACGCGTGCCCCGAACATGTCGTAGTCGCTGCGAGCCACCGTGAAGGCGGTCTCCTTCGCGCCTGCCGCCGGGCGGCCTGACACGCGCACGTGGATGTCGTCACGGGCGACCTCGATTGAGGCCCCGGAGGCGGTGATGGTGAACATGTCGGCGTCGCGCTGGATTGTCGGCTGGGATGCCATCTGTTCACGAAGCTTACGTGTGCCGGCAAATGCGAAAATTGTTGCGCGCTGCATCTAGCCGCACAACCCATGTCCGCGTACGCTCGATGCACGGGAGGGCGCTGGGTGGCCGTTGCGTTCTTGACCCCCGTGGCGTCCGCCCAGCTCTCCTCCCTTGGTAATTGGTGCCAGGCACCATTATTCAGTCCAGGCGTCGGTCGTGAATAACGGTGCCAGGCACCGTTATTCACCGACGGCCTGGTTAGGCGGCTGCTGCTTCGGAGTGCGTCGCCTCGGAGGGTGGCAGCGACTGCTCCGACCCGCGGCGCGCGATCAGCTTGCCGAGTTCCCAGAGGATGAACAGAATCAGTGCCGGAAGAGCGCCGATCAGCCATTGCCGGCCGGTGAGGGCCTGAGTGTTGAGCAGCGATGTCAGCGCGCCGCCGCGGGCGATCATGAGCGCAAGAGCCACCTCCACCAGGATGGTGAGGTTGACGGTGTTGTTGTCGAACGTCTCGGTACGCAGCACCGATCCCGTCTGGTCACGGCATTCGAGGGCTGCGACCACCAGCATCAGCGAGAACCCGACCAGCCCCATCGTGCTGCCGATCGCGACGCTGTCGTACTGGTCTTTTCCGTAGACGATCACGAGGTCGATCGCACCGGACATGAAGAGACCGGCAAGCCCCACGGTCCGCATCACGGAGGGGGACATGATCGAGTCGTTGCGGGGGCGGGGTTTACGCGCCATCAGCCCGGGTGTCTCCTTGTCGAGGCCCAGCGCGATCCCGACCGGGGCGGTGATCAGGAAGTTGATCCACAGAATCTGGGTGGCCGAGAAGGGTTGCCCGCCGGCAATGTTGAGCAGGCTGGCCACCAGAAACGTGACCACGTAGGTGACCAGGGCCACCATCATGAACCGGATGTACTTCAGCATGTTGTCGTAGAGCTTTCGGCCCTCGGACACGGCCAGCACGATCGTGGCGAAGTTGTCGTCGGTGAGGATCATCTTGCCCGCGTTCTTGGCGACCTCCGTGCCCGAGCCCATCGCGATGCCGATGTCGGCGGCCTTGATCGCCGGGGCGTCGTTGACGCCGTCGCCGGTCATGGCGACGACATCCCCCTGCTTGCGCAGCGTCTCCACCATCAGCACCTTGTGCTCGGGGCCACCCGCCCGACGACGCCGATCTTGTCGATGCGGTCGAGCCGCTCCTGCTCGGAGAGCGCTGCAAAGTCGGCCCCGAGGATCGCCTCACCGGGGATCTCGAGCTGCTTTGCGATCGCGGCGCCGGTGACGATGTCATCTCCGGTCACCATCCGCACCCGGATGTTTGCGTTCTGGGCGTTTCTGACAGCGGCCTTGGACTCCGCGCTCGGGGGATCGATCATCCCAACCATCGAGGTCATCTGGAGGCCCGTGATCAGCGAAGCAGGTCGCCCTCGGGGTCGAACTGCGCCGGGTCGATATCCCGGGTCGCGGCGACCATGACCCGCAGCCCCTTCCCGCCGAGGCGCTCCATCTGCTCGGTGGCTCGTGCGTTCTGCTCGTCACCCCACGGCACGCTCTTGCCGTTGGCAAGGGCGGATGAAGCCCGCCCGATCACCGCCGGGCCGGCACCCTTGACGAACGCTCGCACGACGGCGTTTCCGGACTCGTCCGTGGCGTCGGCAAAGACCGCCATCAGTTTGTAGGTGGGATCGAACGGAAGCGTCGCGCGCCTCGGAAGGCGGCCTGGGAGCCCTCCACGTCGAGCTTGGCCTTGTGTCCGAGTACCAGCAGCGCACCCTCGGTGGGATCGCCGACGACCTTGCCGTCGACCAGCTTGGCGTCGTTGGCGATCAGAAACGGCAAGATCGCCTGCTCGATCGTGTTGGTGTTTCCCGGCGGTGTGCTTGACGTCGCCGTCCAGACCGTAGCCCATCCCGGTGATCTCGTATCGGTCAGTCGGATCGATCACCTCGACGACGGTGACCTGGTTCAGTGTGAGGGTGCCGGTCTTGTCCGAGTTGATCGCCGAGGTCGACCCCAGCGTCTCCACCGAGGCGAGGCTCTTCACCACAGCGCCCTCGGCGGCGAGGGTGGTGGAGCCCTTCGAGAGGATCACCTGAAGCACGGTGGGCATCGCCATCGGCACCGCCGCCAACGCCAGCGCGATGGCCGTCGTGAAGATCGTCTGGGCCGACTGGTCGCGAGAGATCCCGAGCACGAACATGATCGCGATCGTCAAGCCCGCTGCACCGGCGATCCAGAGCGTCAACGTGTCCAGCTGCGCGCTCAGCGGAGTCTTCAGAGTCGGCGTCGACTTCAGCATCCCCGAGATCTTGCCCACCTCGGTGTCGGCGCCCGTTCCGGTGACGATCATGACACCGCTTCCGTGCGTGACCGGCGAGTTCATGAACGCCATGTTCGACTGGTCACCCACACCCGGCGTCTGGTCGGTGATGACCTCGGCGTCCTTGGACGCGGGGACGCTCTCGCCGGTCAGCCCCGACTCGTCGATCTGCAGGGATGCGGCCTGGATGATGCGACCGTCGGCGCACACGTCGTCGCCGGCGGTGAGCAGCACCACGTCGCCGACCACGACCTGGTCGGCATCGATCTTGACCTCCGCGCCATCCCGCCGCACCCGGGCGGAGGACTTGAGCATCGACTGAAGCGCGTTCATGGCACTCTCGGCCTTACCCTGCTGGCGCATCCCGCCGAGCGCGTTCAGCGCCGTGATCGCCAGCACCGCGACGCCGGTGGAGACCTCGCCGATCAGTATCGAGGCAACCGCCGCCGCGACCAGGATGATCTGCATGTAGCTCTTGTACTGGGCCAGGAACTGCTTCCAGCCGGGCACCGTTGCCTCGGCCGGAAGCGCGTTCGGCCCGTTCTGTCTCGAGCAACTCGGCGGCGCTGGCGGCAGAAGGCCCTCGGCGGGTTCGACGTCGAGTTTCTTCGCCACCTCCTCCGGCGTCAGTGCATACCAAGGCGTAGCGTCGGTTCCGCCCGGCACACGTCGGTTCGGGTCATCGCGATGTCCTTTCGTCGCAGTATGCGGCATCGCGTTCACGAGAACGTCGTGGGGATGTTCGGCTGCGACGACTCCGGTTCGACGTAACCGTCCGCGGCTCGGCGGTTTCGGCATCTTCACGTCCAGGGGTGCGGGCGATTCGTACGGTATTTGACTGAGCAGATGGGAGATGATGTTGAGCCGGCCGCGCTTCTTGTCGTCGTTGTCGACGATGTGCCACGGCGCCCACCCCGTGTTGGTGGCAACGAACATCGCGTCACGGGCGCGGAGGTAGTCGTACCGGCGGCCGTAGGACTTCAGATCGGTCGGGGAGAGCTTCCAGATCTTGCGGGGGTCATCGATCCGGCTCTCGAGTCGCCGTGTCTGCTCGTCGCGGCTGACGTTGAGGAAATACTTGATCAGGATGATCCCGTCGTGGACCATTGCCTTTTCGACCAGCGGCACCATCGCGAGGAACCGCTCGGTCTGCTCTGCGGTGCAGTAGCCCATGACCGGCTCGACCCCGGCGCGGTTGTACCAGCTGCGATCGAATATCACAACCTCGCCGGCCGACGGGAAATGGGACATGTAGCGCTGGATGTACATCTGCGACTTGACCCGCTCATCGGGCGCCGGCAGCGCGATGTGCTTGAACACGCGAGGACTCGTTCGCTCGGTGATCCGCCGGATCGTGCCGCCCTTGCCGGCGCTGTCCACGCCCTCGAACACCACACAGATCCTGGCGCCGGTGCTCTTGACCCACTCCTGCATGGCCACCAGCTCGCCTTGGAGGATCCTCATCTCCCGCTCATAGTCTTTGCGCTTCATCTTCCCGGAAGCACTCGCCTCGCCGTGCTCGGACGTGCTTGAGGGATCCGGCGCGGGATCCACTCCATGGTGAGCCTTGTTGTGCGTTCTTCGTTTTCTTCGTCTTACTCATCTCTCCCACCTCCGACTGGTTCAAAGCGCGCGTCAACGCAACGTACGGCTGACAAGAGGACTCTCTCCGGGTCCGCCCGAGCGCGCGTCGGGATTTTTACCCAAACCGCACGGGAATACTACGGAGTGCCTGTCGATCTTGGTCTTGGGGTCATCTCGATGTCCGCCGCCATCGGTGCGTGCCGGCGGGGACGCTTTCCATTGCGGGCGCCGCGCTGGACGGGTGTGATGTGAACCACGAGGCGTAGCGGCTGGCGAGTGGTGCTGCCGTGACGCCGTGGGCGAGGACGGAGAGGCCAACGGTGGCGTAGGTCGCGAGGACGATCGTGTTCGCGTGTGGGAGGTCGGCCTCTTGAACGACGATCGCCGCGAACACGATCGACGCGAGCCCGCGCGGGCCGAACCAGCCGAGGAAGGCGACGGTCGGTTGGCGCGCGCCGGTGCCGAGCATGGCGATCGCAACGGGCGCCATCCGGATGATGGTGAGGCTTGCGACCGCGTACAGGACGATGGGCCAGGTGAGGCCGTCGAGCGCGGGCCAGAGCAGCACAGCTCCGAACACCAGCAGGGTGACGCCGTTGAGCAACTCCCCGAGTTCGTCGGTGAGGAACGTCACTTCACCGCCGACCGGGGTTCGCCGAATGGCGCCGAAGGTCATTCCCGCGACGAACGCAGCGATGATCCCGAGCCGTCAAGCGGCGTTGCGATGCCATAGGCGAGGGCGGCTGCTGCGACTGGAAGGATCTGCAGCCACGATTGCTCGATCAGCCCTCGCTTGGTGCCGAACGTGATCGCGGCTGCTGCGACAGCGCCGGCGAGGAGGCCGCCGGCGATGCCGTAGCCGATCTCTTCGATCACCAGGCGCACAGCGTGAGCGGCGCCGACTTCACCCGCGTCTGCCTCGGCGATCGCCAGCACGATGAAGAGCAGAGGCACGCAGATGCCGTCGTTGAGTCCGCTTTCGACGTTGAGTCCCTGGCGGATCCGAGACGGCGCCGCGGCTCGGTGACAACGGCTTGGCCGAGAGCCGCGTCGGTGGGGGCCAGCAACACCGCGAGCACGAGAGCCTCTGGGACCGAGAGTGCGCCGAAGAGCGCGGTGGCGAGCAGTGCTCCGAACCCGATGGTGAGCGGGAGCCCGATTCCGAGCAGGCGCGCGGGCACCGCGTACTCCCGCCGAAGAGTGCGCAGGTCGATGCGCGATGCGTCTGCGAATAACACCACCGTCAGCGTCGCCTCGGCCAGGAGCCGCACCGATTCGCCGGTCGGCGGCGCGTCGAGAAGATCGAGTGCCTGTGTCCCGAGCACGAGCCCGATGCCGACGAAGATGATCGCGGGCGTGACGGGCGTGCCCTCC
Organism: uncultured Actinomycetes bacterium; assembly: GCA_963729195.1. Lineage (GTDB taxonomy): Bacteria > Actinomycetota > Thermoleophilia > Gaiellales > JAICJC01 > CAVPTL01. Next base: position 1,946 of record CAVSNF010000030.1, on the reverse strand, counting down.
ACGCGGCGTGAGATGACGCCAAAGGCGATCAGCGAGAGGGCGATGACGGCCGGGCCCATTCCATGGAGTGACATTACGCCGGGCGCCGACTGGGCGTCGGGGTTGGTCGCCGGTTGACGCGTACCTACCAGTGCCGACAGTGGGAGTCGCACCTGCCGCTCTGGTGGCGCGGTTGCGGGGCCGTGGTCACGTCCTGGTCACGGGAGTGGAATATTTCGCGTTTCGCGCTGGGCGATGCACGCTTCGACCGGGGCCAAGCATGCCCGGAGGGACCCCGGTGCGCCCCTCTGGGCATGCTCTGTGGGTCGTTGCTGCTTGGTCTTAGCAGACGTTCTCGGTCCGGCAGTTGAGCGCTCTCCGCGCGCTGCGGGTGTACATCTTGCCGGCGCCGAGGGAGATCCGATCGAAGTAGTAGGTGCTCACCCCGGTGAGCGGCGCGGCGCCGGAGTCGACGAGCAGGTGGCGGATCGTCACGACCTGATCCGGCCACTGGGTGGCATACACCTGCCACGCCGAGTGCGTGCCGTCCGCGGCGTACGTCCCCGCGGTCTCGCCGACGACGTCGAAGGAGCAGTTGGACTTGAACCCGGTGAAGTCGGATCGCAGCCACGTGCCCCCGCTCGACGCGACGGGGTGGGTGCAGTTGAGCGAGTTCAGGAAGGCCACGTCACCATTCGAGAAGAACACATTGATCCGCTCCGACGCGGTCACCGGATTCGCCGCCGCGAACTCCCAGGACAGATTCTTCTGGTCTGCGACCTCAGTGCGGCGGTTACTGCTCGCAGTGGAGAAGGCTCTCCCGAACGAACAGGCCGCAGATTCGCATCCGAACACCCGGGGGAGTTCGGCGGGAGCACCAGCCTCAATGCGCGATGGTTCGCGTCGGTGGGGGAATCGTTGGTCGTCGTAACCCACCGAAGCGTGCTCCCGTTACTCGTCTCGAACCGCATCCGCTGATTCTTGCCGACGATCGCCCCCTCCGCCGACGCCGCAAACACCAGCACCGCGAGCGCCACGGCTCCCAATATCCATGAGCGTTTCACACTGCCTCCCGTCCATTGGATACAAACTCGGTTGGTGGGGACGGTACGACGCCCAAAGCGACCGGCCATCCGGGAATGCACTGAACCCAGTCCACGTACAAAGCCGCAATCGACACTATCGCCAACCGGTCTGACGGAGACGCGTCGGCGAGTTGAGTGCACTTGGATGGTGACGTCGCCGATGAATCGTTGGATCGCCTCGGTGGTGATGTCGAGCTCGAGCCGCTGGAGCTCGAGGTGCAGCAGCTGTCGCGCCTCGCCCTTCGTGCGGACGGTCGTGGTGGTGCGATACGACCCGCCCTCTTGCCAGCGTCCGCGCCAACCGCGGCCGTTTCTGGTGACGCTACCCGTCTGCATCGGGCGAGCCTACATCGGTCGGCGGCGGAGTTGCCCATGCGGCTAGCTGAGCGGTGAGTGCCGCCTCCGCGATCCGCAAGTGGCCACCGGGTAAGCGCACCGCCGGCATGTCGCCAGCTTCGATCCAGCGGTGCACGGTGCGCATCGACACGCCCAACTCCTCGGCGACCTCTGCGACTGTGAGCCATTTTGCGCTCAAAACGGCCCCGATTCGGGCAGGTCGCCGCCCTGCCACCCTGCTCGCGTGGCGGGAGGATCGCACTGGTGAAGCCGTTTCTTGGGGTTCGGCCGGTTTTCGCCGGTGTTCCACGCGATCATGGCCGCCACCCGGTGGGCGCACAGCACGCGGTCGGCACACGGACACGTACACCAAACCCCCTCCGGCGTGGCGGTCACGACCCAGACCGAACTCCCGCCCAGCACGATCACCTGGTCGGTACCGGCAAGAACGAGCACGCGATGCTGCTCGAGCAGGTCAAGCGCGCGCTCGCCGACCGCGTCGCTGGGGCTGCTGACGACCGGCAGCGGAATGGAGAACTCGTCAGC
>CAVSNF010000029.1:0-12642 GCA_963729195.1 uncultured Actinomycetes bacterium | reverse complement strand
GTCGGCCGACCGGCAGTACTGCCATGGTGATGACTGCCATCACCACATCACCTCACCATCACCACCACCACACCACCACCACCACCACCACCATGAGGACAACGACTCGTAGCGCGTCGTCCTCGAACCGCGGGCTTAGCCGCGGTCCCTGGGGCTGGCGCTCCGCGAGATCCAACAGGTGGTGGAGTCGCGACTTAGGCAAACGCGGGTCGGTGATCCCATCGTGGGATGCGCTCTACGGGACGACGAGCTGACAATCGACTCGCCACCCACCAATTTCATCAGAGGATCTCGGGTAGTTGGCCCACCTCATTCCTCCCGATCAGCATGATGTCTCTTTTGAGGTTGCGAGAGGGGAATGGCCGGTGTGGGGATGATGGCACGAGGCGGAGTGAGGCCCGCCGATGGAGCTAGCGGCGGGCCCCACTCGGGCTCAGTTGCTCATCGCGGCCATCGCTGCTTTGGAGCGCTCCGCTATCTCTTCTGGGGGGACGTCCTCGACGTGGGTGGCGATCGACCAAGAGTGGCCGAACGGGTCAGTCACCGACCCGAGGCGGTCACCCCAGAACTGATCGGCGACCTCCATGGTTACCGTCGCGCCCTCATCCACTGCGCGCTTTACGACCGCGTCGACGTCTGCGACGTACAAGTGCACGCTCGCGCTGGTACCCCCCAGCTCCTTCGGCGGCCGTGTCGTCGATTGGGGGAAGGAGTCGGAGAGCATCACCAAGGAGTCTCCGATCTCCAGCTCGGCGTGGCCGATCTTGCCGCCTGGGGCGTCCATTCGCACCCGCTCTTTGGCGCCGAACACCCGCTCGTAGTAGGCGATCGCCGCGGCCGCATCGCCGACCGCAAGGTACGGCGTGACGGTGTGGTAGCCCTCGGGAATTGGATTCGTTGCCATCTTCGCCCCCATTCACTCGGAAACCAACGACTAGCCATTTTAGAACCCGCCTCGAGGAGCCACAAACTTGATCGGGAGGATCGATGAGGCGCGCTGGCGGCCTCCCGGCGGGCCAGGTGGTAAGTGTCGTTTTTTCGCACACCAGTTGTATTCCCCACTAAATCAGTTAGACTTGTGGAAAGTCGACAGCAGTCATCGAGACGGGGGCACAGGTAGATGGACATCAACACCGGAATGATCGCAGCAGGGCTCGCCGTCGGCATGCTGGTCGGGGCAACCGGCATGGGCGCCGGGTCGCTGATGACGCCGATCCTGATCACCGTGTTCGGCATCCCGCCGACGACCGCCGTCGGCAGCGACCTGATCTACGCCGCGATCACCAAGACGTTCGGTGCGGCCCGCCACCACCAACTCAAGAACGTCAACACAGAGCTGGGCCTATGGATGGGCGCCGGAAGCGTTCCCGCCGCCATCCTGGGCGTGTTCACCCTGTACGAGATCTTCCCCCGCATCGGTATCGACGTGAACACCGTGCTGCTGAACCTGATCGGGATCGTGCTGGTGGTCGTGGGTATCACCGTGGCAGCCCGCACGTTCCTTACGATCCCCGGCCTTTGGAGCGCCGACAACCTGCCCACCGACGGCCCGCTGGACACCTGGCACAAGGCGCTGGCACTCGGCATCGGCGTCGTGTTTGGCTTCATCCTGGGCCTCACCTCGGTCGGCTCGGGCGTGTTCTTCGGCCTCACACTGGTCACGCTGTTCCCGCTGGCGGCCCGGCGCGTGGTCGGCACCGACCTGTTCCACGCGATGCTGGTCACGGTCGCGGCCGGCCTCGCCACCCTGGTCTGGGGCGCGCCCAACTTCAGCGTCGTCGGTTCGATCCTGATCGGCTCGATTCCAGGCATCCTGATCGGCTCGCACTTCACCCACCGCGTCCCCGAGCGGATGCTGCGCGGTGCGCTAGCGGTGGTGCTGGCGGCCTCCGGCCTGAAGACGCTAGACGCCGCGCCGTACTGGTATGTGATCGGCGCCGCGGTGATCCTGGTCGTGGCCGCTGTCTACCTTGCCAAGGGCGCCAAGGCCCCCAGGCCGGCCGACTCACCGGCCCCGGCCGAGATGCAACAGACGTAGTGACGAACCCCGCCGGCCCCCTCGGGGTCCCAGAGCTGTGTTGTAAAAGTAGTCGGGTTTATGCGTCAATCGCGATAGGCAGCTCGGGTCGTCAACGTGGTGTGATTTGCCAAGAATCGCATCCGAATCGGGCATAGACACGCCCTGCAGCTGGGGGTACGGTCGAGACATGGCAGATCCCGAACTCGAGCTCTCCCTTGCACTGTTGCGAAGTGAACTGGTGAAAGCCGAGACGAACCTCGCCGTCGCGCGCGGTCTGGTGGCGGGCTTCGAAGTTGACATCCAGCGGATCCAGGAACTCCTCGGCCAGACTGTCGCGGAGCGGATCCGCGGCGTGTGACCAAGGCGGGTCTACCCGGGTGATGGATCGAGCTGGTAGTCCGATGCGGAACGCCGTCCCAAGGCGCAGCAAGCTACACCGTCCCAGGAATCCAACCGTGGTGTGGCCGATGCCTATCATGAGTGCACCTCGATGGCTTCCGATCCCACAGTTCAAATCGACGTCGCCGGTCGGTCGGTGGAAGTGTCGAACCCGCACAAGGTGTTCTTCTCTGAGCGTGGCGAGTCCAAGCTTGACCTGATCGGGTATTACCTGGCGCTGGAACAGCCGATGCTGCGGGCACTGGGCGGTCGTCCCGTTTTGATGGAGCGCTACCCCAGCGGTGCGAGTGGCCCATCCTTCTTTCAAAAGCGGGTGCCCCGAAATGCGCCGGAGTGGCTGCAGACTGCAACCGTCCAAACGCCCAATGGCACCGCCTCGCAGGCGCTAGTGATGGCCGACCTCGCCCACTTGGTGTGGGCGGTGAATCTCGGGTGCATCGGCATGCACGTGTGGCCGTTTCAAGCCGCTGACCCCGATCACGCCGACGAGCTCAGAATCGACCTCGACCCCTCCCCAGGGGTGACCTTCGCGATGGTGCAAGAGGCTGCCGAGCAGACCCGCAGTCTGCTTGCCGAGTTGGGGATTTCCGGGTATCCCAAGACGACCGGTCGAAACGGCATTCACGTGTATGTGCGACTGGTGCCCGCGTTCGACTCGACAACGGTACGGGCGGCGGCGGTTGCGATCGCTCGCGAACTCCAGCGGCGCAGACCTGACCTCATGACAGCGGCCTGGTGGAAGGAGGAGCGAGGAGCCCGCGTGTTTGTCGACTTCAACCAAAACGCGCCGCACAAGACCATCATCGGAGCGTGGAGTGTCCGACCCCGCCCCGGAGGGCAGGTATCAACGCCGTTTGCTTGGGATGAGCTGAGCACGATCACCCCAGACAGCCTCACCATCGCCACCGTCCCCCACCGCGTCGCACAAGCCGGCGATGCATGGCAAGCGATGGCCGAAACGCCCCAACCGCTGGAGCCGTTGCTCGAACTACACCAACGCGACATGGCCGCCGGTCTCATGGATGCCCCCTGGCCGCCGGTATACCCAAAGATGCCCAACGAGCCGCCGCGGGTCGCGCCCAGCCGAGCCCGACGACACTAGCCCGGCCGCCTCAGGCGGCCGAAACGTCCGCGAGATCTGGCGCCGACCGCCACGAGAGACCAGGGACTCCCAACTGGGTCGACGGTGTCGAAATCTCACCGCATCCCACGTTCGGCGGAGCACAAGGTCGCAACTGTCGTGGCTGCAGGACATGGCGCCGGCCGCACGTGCTTCGGCTGCTCGATCGGTTCGCGCTTGCGCACAAGCCGCCGATCGTCAGCGACACGCGCTGGTCAACGTGGGTCGAAGATGCTCGGGGCGAGCTGGTGACCGGAGAGACTCCGAGCTATGCGGTCGGCGCCGTGGATGGATGGAGAAATCCAACTCCGTTACAGCCGAGGTTGTCGAGCAGGCGCGGGTGGCGGGGTGCGCACCGATCACCCGGATTCCGCTCTCGTTGTAGCCCATCAGCCCGTGCCAGTGGAAGTCGTAGCGCTCGCCGGGTGGTCGAGCCGGCTGGGCATATGGGCGCACCTCGTCGTCCATCGCCTGCAAGAGAGGGCCCGGGAACGGCGCGTCGCGCGCATACACTGGGTCGTGGAACGGGTATTCGGGGCCACCCATACAGGTCAGGGTGACGGTGCGGTCAGACCGGTCGTAGGTGCGGCGAGTTACGTACACGTACGGCGTTTCGCCGCCAATCACGGCGTTGCGAATGTAGCTGAGGGCCGCTGGTGTCCGCGGTTCGTCCTCGAAGAACGCCGTCATATAGGCCACGCGACCGGTGATTTGCTGATCGTCTGCCAGCAGGATCGGCGAGCGGAACGCCGTGGTTCACGCGAACTACGTGAATTACGCTGTTCGGTCTTGCTCGGCGCGTTGGCGGTAGAGCGTGGCGCCGGTCTTGTCGGCGAAGCTTAGAACGGCGTCGATATGATGCTGCGCGTCGCCACGCTGAGGCCCTTTAGCGGTTTGCATTGCTGCGAGGAGGTGTGCTTCGGCGGCGATTGGTTGGCTACCGATTTGTTCATAGACGTCGGCCGCTGGGCCGTATCGGGAATCAGCGATGAGGAGGAGTGCCTCGCGCCAGCGGCAGGCCAGTGGGAGGCGCAGGGCGGCATCGTGGATGTCTGTGTGACGTTCGAACGTTGCGAGGATGGGTGCGATGTCGCACAGCGCGATGGCGCTGTTTGACACGCCTGATTCACGCCAAGTGGTGAGGAGCTGCTCGCATGCGGCCAGGGTTTGCTTTGTGTCGCCGGAGGCTTCGTGACTGCGGGCTTCCAGTGCGAGGCCCTGGAACCTGAACTCGACGTCGTTTGCGTCGGTGGCATAGCTGAGGACTTCAGCGGCGTCCGAGAGAGCCGCCGGGGCGTCGCCGCGCGCGAGTTTGATCGGGCCGCGGATGGTTCGGGCGATGGAGTCGATAATCGCGTTTGCGGTGTCAACGCCGGCGAGGAGCCGCTCTGCTGTCTCCCACTCGCCGGAGTGGTAGGCGTGGATGGCTTGCTCGGCACAGATAAAGTCGATGAGAAAGGCGTTTGCGAAGCGGGCGGCCCATTGGCTTGCGGCGTGGTAGGCAGCGTGTGCCGCGGAAAGGTCACCGAGCCCGAGGAGCGTGGTGGCCAGGTTGGCGTAGGCGCTGGGTGTGCGCGAGTCGGCGAGTTGCGCGAGGCCGTCGGCGGCAGCACGCACGTCGCGATCGCGTCGGAATCGCCGAGCTCGAGGCGCGCGTAGCCACGGCCGAGCAGCAGAACCGCGTGCGCTGCGGCGAGGCCTGCTTGTTCGGCGAGTGGGATCGTCCGCTCGGTGAGTTCGAGAGCTTCGCGGGCGTTGCCGGAGAACGCCATCCGGATCGCTTGCTGCGAGGCGATGTCGCACATGACCTCGGTTGGAGGGATGCGACTGGCGTATTCCGCGGCGCGAGCCTGGTGGGCCTCCTGCTCGTCTCCATTGCCTGCCCAGTAGTGCCAGACGGCGAGCAGCATCTCGCACTTTGCTGCCCCCTCCCAATCCTCGGCTTCCACTTGGGCTGCGACGGCCGTCGTCAGCAGTTGGTGGTCCGCACGGCTGGCACCAATCTGTGATCGGGCCTCGCCCAAAAGCAGCTTGGCACGCTGAGGCGCATCGTTGGATGTGAGTTGCAGTGCGGCGTGGTAGTGGCGCGCGGCGGTGGCGTGGGCGTGGACGGCCGCGGCCTGGTCGGCGGCTTCGGTGAATGCGGCGCGCGCTTTGGCCTCGATACCAGTGGTGTCTTCACCAAGAGCCGCTCGCAGCGTGAGGGCGTGGTGGTAGTGGTCTGCGAGGAGCTCGGCTTTGTCGTCGCGTTCGCCTGCGAGTTGCTCGATCCACGCGGCGGCGGCTTCATGCTTCATTGCGCGTTTTGCGCGGGGTATCTGGGAGTACGCGACGTCTCTGGTGAGTGCGTGGCTGAACCTGAACTCCACCTCACCACTGATCGAAGGACGCCGCATCCTTTGAACGAGCTGCTTTCGCTCCAGCGAATAGAGCAGTTCTTCCGCCTCCCATGCGGTGCGGTTTGTGAGCGCGCAAGCAGCACCGATCCACGCGGTCTCCCCGATCACCGCGGCATCCTGGATCAACAGCCGCTCGTCTGGTGCGAGCGTGTCGAGGCGTGCTGCGATGATTCCCTTTAATCGATTCCGGGAGTCCCTCAGCTTCCCCCCGAAGCTGCCAGCCAGCGTCGCGACGCACGAGGTCACCGCGGTCTTGGAGCATGCGAACGAACTCCTGCGCGTATAAGGGGTTCCCGTCGGCGCGGCCCAGCAGAGCCTGCTGCATACCCTCTGGTAAGAGCGGCTGGTCGAGGAGATTCGATACGACACTTGCAGTGTCCTCAAACGACAGGGGCAGCAGTGAGATCGTCGTCGCGTTGGTCTTCCCGCCGCTCCAGCCTGGCCGGCGTTCCAAGAGCTCGGGCCGCGCAGTGCACGCGATCAACAGCGGCACAGCCCCCGCCCGGTCCGTCAGCAGGTCAATGAAATCAAGCAGGGCGTCGTCTGCCCAGTGGAGATCCTCGAAAGTCAGCACCGTCGGCCCGTCCTCGGCGACCGCCTCAAAAAAGCGTCGCCACGCCGCAAACGCCTCCACCCGACCTCCCTCCACACTCACCGACTCCACAGACTCGAGGCCCACAAGAGGTCGCAGGTGCCGCGTTACCCACTCGCGATCGCGAGCCGCTGCGATCACCAAACCGACGGCATCGGCGAGCTTCGCGGTGGTGACCTCCACGGAATCTGATTCCAAAATCCCCGCCTGGGCCTTCACCATTTCCCCCAGAGCCCAAAAGGCGACACCCTCGCCGTAGGACAATGAACGTCCGCGAAGCCACGTGACCAGGTCGGGCAACCCGTTCACGTAGCTGGCGAGTTCATCCAACAGCCGCGTCTTACCGATGCCCGGCTCGCCCACAACAGACACCAGCTGCGTCGAAGGCTCTTCACGTGCCCGCTCGAACGCGGCCATCAGTTGAGCGAGCTGCTGGCTCCGCCCCACCAACGGCATGTCATGCACCCGCGTCTGCTCCGGAACCAGCGAGCGTGGCGCAATCGCAACCCACACCACCACCGGCGCTTCCTTGCCTTTTGCTTGGATCGCCGCCGCCGACTCATATCGAATCGCGCGCCTGCTCGAACAATACGTCTGCTCATCCACCAAGACGCCATCCACCGGTGCCGCAGACTGCAACCTGGCCGCGGTATTCACCACGTCTCCGGTTGCCATGCCCTCACCCGACAGCGGATCGACCTCCAGCGCGATCAGCGCCTCGCCCGACGTCACCCCAACCCGAACGCGCAGATCCACGTGATCACGATCACGCATCCGACCAGCTGCGTGTTGGATTGCGAGTGCCGCTCGGACCGCGCGCTCCGGATCATCCTCATGTGCCACCGGCGCACCGAACAGAGCCATCACAGCGTCCCCGATGAACTTCTCCACCAACCCGCCGTGTGACTCTAACTCGTGGCGCAAGAGCTCGTGGTAACGACCCAGAAACGCCTGCACATCCTCCACATCCAAGAGCTCACTGCGGCTCGTAAACCCGACCAGATCGGCGAACACAATCGACACCACCCTTCGTTCCCACCGTTGCGCCACCGTCGGGTCCAACACCGTGCCACACATTCCACACATCCGAAACCCGTCGGGGTTCTGCGTCCCACACTGGACACACGTCGCCATCGAACGATCATACGACGCCAAACGACCAGATCCCCGTTCATCACTCAAAGCACACGGGCACCCTGCTCGAGGGCAGGAGGGTCAACTGAATGGTGTGGGATCTGATCGTAGCCTTGCGACAATCATTGCGATCCCGCTGCGTTCGTGAGAGGATGACCATCCGCCCCACGCCGATCCGTGGATTGGAGTGCTCAAAGAGATGGGGACGTTCTCGACGTACTTGCCGGCCCGCCAGGAGTTATGAGTCATGAGATTCGTGTCGAGGCTTGCGACGTTCGGTTCGGCGGTGGTAGCGCTGGGTGTCGCGAGCGTGGCGCTCGCCGCGCCGGGCGACCTGCCACAGACTCCGGTGCTGACCAACCCCAGTTTTGAGGCCGACGCGGCCGCATCGGGAGGCTACCTCGTATGGAGCCAAAGCCCAAAAACGGCTCCGATGATCTCAAACGTGTGGTTGCGCACGCCAGGGAGCTTCGACGCGCATAAACGTTGCGGGAACGAAGGCGTATTCCGGTGGGATCGACGGCAGGCTGATTGTGTACCAGCAAGTCACCAACGGGCAGTCAGATTTGAGGCTCTACAACGCCGTGACGAAGCATCGCTCCCACCCGCCCAGAGGGTTCAACACGAGCGAGTGGGAGTTTGGCCCGACGATCTCGGGGGAGTGGATTCTTTTCGGACGCGCAAGCGTGCCCCAGCAGCGTCATCAGCAGGTGATCCTGCGAAACCGCGTCACCGGAAAACAGGTGATCCTCGACGATCTGGTGACCACGCCGTCGACGGTCTTTCGACCTATCTTCTTCCTGGACAGGTCAATGGTGAGTGGGCGGTATGGTCGAGGTCTCTTCGCAACCGGTGCAACGTCCCACCGCTTCGATATCGCCACTCGCACTGCCCACAAGCTTGTGAATACGCTGCCTGGCCAGATCATCTACTTCACCCTCGGTCTCCACCAGCGGGACCGTGTATTTCGCGGAGAGCCCTGGCAGGGTGTGGGCACTCCGTAAAGCTGATGCAACACCTGATTGGCCAGGCGCCGACTGTGCTGGTGCATTTCAAAAACGGGTACGACCTCTACAACCGCACCTTCGCGACCGCAAATCCAACAAGCGGCACAGATATCTATTTCACCAAAGTGCCCTGCGCCACCGGTAACGCCGACATCTTCAAAGTCACCGCACCCTGACGCGCTTCTCCTACGACTACCACCTGGACGGCATCCTCGATGGTGAGCCGCTGTCGGCGTTGTCGTCGACCACGGCGCGGGTACCACTCCGCCCCGGTGTTAGGCGCTGGTTGGGGGTGGGGGAGACACGCGCAGCACTACCTTGCCGAAGCGGTCGCGATCAACCAGACGCTGGGCGGCCGAGTCGATGTCCTCCAACGCATGGACGCTGTCGATCACCGGCCGCCAGGCGTGCGCCGCGACGTGGTCGAGCAGCCCTCGATACTCGTCCGGGCTGCCCATCGTCGTGCCCACGATGGAACGCCACGCCCAGTACACCTCAGACACCGGGATAGTGGACTCATCCCCGCCGGTGTCGCCGAAGCTCACCAAAACGCCGCCCCATCGCAATGCGCGTAGCACATCTGGCCAGGCGTCTGCACCCCAGCTGTCGATGGCAGCGTCAAACCTCCCGCCGGCCGCCTCACAGAGGCTCGATACCCAGTCCGGCTGCGAGTACAATAACTCCGCCGTGGACACCCACCTCCCGCAACCGGTCGAGCTTTGCCTCCGTCGAGGTCGTCACCCACACCTCACTGCCGACAGCGGCCGCGATTTGGACAGCGAACGTCGCCACGCCGCTCCCGGCGCCGGTCACCAAAACACGACGCCCTCACCCGCCATGAGCACAGGTGATCACCGCCCGCCATGCCGTGAGCCCGGCCAGGCTCAACGCAGCCGCCTCCTCCCACGACAGGCCGACCGGACGTGGAGCGACATTCGTCGCCGGCACCACGACCCGATCGGCGAAAGTGCCATCGCGAGGCGACCCCAGGATCTCGAACGTCTCGGTCGGAACATGCTCGCCAGCAACCCAGCCCAACGCGGGGTTGATCACCACCTCATCCCCCACCGAGGCGGTCGCCACACCCGCGCCCACTCCGACCACGACCCCAGCCGCGTCCGAGCCAAGCGTCACCGGCACCTCCGTCCCAGGATCTCGCCAGATCCACCAATCCCGCCGGTTCAAAGCCGCCGCCACCACCCGCACCACCACCTCACCGTCACCAGCAACCGGGTCCGGCACATCCAACAGCTCGAAAACAGGCGGATCCCCATGACCGACAAGGCGCATCGCTCGCATGGCGGTCAGTCTCGCGTCACTCCTCACCGGTGTCAACCTTCGTTCCTCCTACTCTGCCGCAGGAGCACAACGACCGCCACGCTCTAGGTACCCGCGCGCGCCATTGGCTTCGCATGATGCGAAACGCGGGGAGATTCGTCCTTGGACGATTCGCGGGCCGTGGCGACCACGCGATCGACTTCAACGCGGAGTTCGCCAGTGAGCGTTGGGAGCACGCCGTCGGTATCTCGCCCATAATGTGATGCCTGTGCGTGGTTGTGGATGCCAACCTTGACGCGCCACGCCGCGCCCGCGAGACCACCGCGCCCGGACGGCCCCCACCAAACCCTGTGGATTAGGCGTCTCAGTCCGATCACCCACCACGCCCCTGCGCGAGTCGGATGCTGTGTGTGGTCTGCAGACCACACCGACCCAGCACGCTCCGCCGACGCCAAGTCCGCAGGGTGAACATAGTCCCACGTCGCTTATGAACGATCCGTGAGACGCAACAGCTCGGAGACCCAGAGTGGTCAAGACGCGCACCGACGCGGAGGCGTCATCACGGCCGTGACGAGGCGCGCGAGAACCTCAGGCTCCAAGTCTTAAAGGACGGGGCAAGGCCGGGGATCAAGGAGATCCCCGGCACGTGTGAGCCTAACCGCTCGTCTGGTTCGGTGGGCACGAGGCGTCGGCGTACGAGCAGAACACGCAGCAGTCGCCAGGCTTGGGCCGTAGAAGTTGTCCGCAACCGGTGCAGCGATAAAAGAACAGGCACGCGTCGGTTGGCATTGTCTCGCGGCTCGCGTGTCCGCACTCGGGACAGGTAATCATCGCTTCGAGGTACCCCACCTTCGTATCGTAGGCCCCTGCGATGTGCCAAGACCCATGGTTTTGGCCCCACTCATTGCAGCGGCCTTGCGGTGGTCCAGTACGACACGAGCGACCTTCAGACGTGCTTTGCCCGGCACTTCAAGCTCGCAGAATCGTTTACCAGGACTCACATGACCCCAGGCGGCAGCTCGCAAGAGTTGACCCATCCTGTGTTCACGCGGAACCCGACAACGGAGCTTGGACATCACCATTGATGTCGCCCTCTGGAATCCCGGAGTTGTCGAGGTGTCCGGTTTCGGCCGCGTGGGCCGCGCGGCCGCCACCAAGGCCACGCCGAGCTCACCCAGGCCACCCACTCCGGGTTAACCGATGACGGTGGCGCGCAGGTAGGGGGCGCTGCGGCACACGTTTCCGCCGGGTTTGGGGCGTAGTCCTGCCCATGGCACGACTCGCACAACCTGGCATTCGACGCTTGTCGGCGTGGCTCGGGCGCACGCCCATCGTGACGAGTGTTTGCCGACGGCGGCGCAGATGAAGGGTGAGCCGCCCACGATGCGGGTGACGTCGGCGGCGACCATGGTGCGGGTGATGGTGGTGGGGAGCATGCGTTCAAGCGGCGGAGTGCCGCAGCGATCCGGCGCGGGCCTGCCTGCAGACACGCGCCCGAAGGTAGACACCGATACCGAGTAGCAGTCCGACTCTGCCTGGTGGACGATCGCGCATACCCAGTGCGACCCGTTGGCGGCGAGCTCGGTGCAGCCGATGGTCGAGCCCGGGTTTCGGAGACCGAGGGAGTCCTGCACGGTCGCGGCGTCTGCGCGTTGATGGAACTGGGCGTACCAGATCGCAGCTGCGACCAGAACGATCGCGAGCGACACGAGCAGCGGCCACTGCAGCTCGGTGACCGTCATCTGCGGCGCCCTGGCAGAGATCACTCGGCGTGGCTCGCGGGTCACGGTCGGCGCTGGCAGCTCGACCGGCGCAGGCGATCGCTCGATCGGTGGCGGTGGTGGCTCGACTGGCGGTGGCTCGATCGGCGGCGGCTCCTCGGCCGGGATCGGCTGCGATGGGACTGGCCTGGGCTTCACCACCACGGCGATATCGGGTTGATCGGCGTGGCCGCGGTGCCACAGGAGCCGCGCGATCCACACACCGGTGACCAGCACCAGCGCGACACGCGTGGCCCGCAACAACTCGCGATGTTTCATCCGATCATGCCCCCGACTCACAAACTGCCTCCACCCATATTGTCGCTGAGTAAAATGAGAGTGGCGGTAATTGCGTCGCGGTTTCTCAAAGGCACTCGCGGGGCAGTCTCGAATCGCTTGGAACTAGGGTCCGCCCTGGCGCGACTCGCTTTACCTGGGAGGAAACGATGAAGGTGTTCACGCTCTACGTCACGCTGATCGTCCCCGGCTGGTGCTCGGCGGGATCAGGGACGGCTGCGGCCGGTTGTCCGAGCCGCCCACCCGTCTGATCCAGATTTCTCCGAGGCAACCTGACGTGGCGGCGGGCGGTGGACTGCTCCGGCATGGCCACCAGCAACACCGTCTACACCGCGGCTGTGACCGGTCAAGTACTGATCGGCGCCTACAACCATTTACTCACCTACCAGGAACTGCTAGGCCTCGTGCTACGCGGCGCCGCCGCCACCGCCAACGACATGCGTGCCGAACTCGGGCCTTGGACCAAGTAGCCAGATCGCCCAACGCCGGAGCAACTCACCGACGTGGATTACCCGTCCATCAGCGCCAATCCGGTGCGCAGACTTGGAGTTTGTATGCCAACCGGCGATCGTGGGTGATCACCAGCGAGATTGGCCAACTCCTCACGAAGCGACCGACTGGCAGCGATCGAGTTAG
>CAVSNF010000028.1:0-39338 GCA_963729195.1 uncultured Actinomycetes bacterium | reverse complement strand
GTTCCCACGGCTGCGCCACCGTCTTGGTCAACGGGATGGGTGTTTCAACGCGTGTGGGTGCTCATTCGCTCTCTCAATGGGATGTTTCTGTGGGTGGGCCGGCGGCTCTGAGTAGCTCGGCGATCTCGATTCCGCACAGCGATGCGAGTTTCGCCAAGTCGTGGTATCTGACTTCGAGTCCGCGGGGGACGTCGACGCCGAGTTGGCGCGCGTTTCGTTCCCACCAGAAGCTCTCACCGAGTGCGGCGATCACCTCTTTGGGGTGGCGGCGGCTGTGTCTGCGCCCGTCGCTGGTCTGGATGAGGTGGCGGCGGACGATGCGGCTGGCGCGGAGGCCCGCGATTGCGCGGTCATGCTGGGTGAGCGCGTCATGGGGCAGGGTGGAGTGGGCCACTGTGGGCTCCCCTCTCTGTGGGCGGCTGCGGCGAAGGCGGCGCGGCCTGGGTCGACCCGTTAGGACTGTGGAGTCACGGGTCGCGAACGACGAAGTGTACGCCTTTGTGCGGATCCTTGCGTGGAAATCGTTGGAAAGCCGCCGCTGTGGAGGACTCCTTCACGAACGACTCGTATGCGGAGTAGAGGCTTGCCTTCCACAATCCACCCTCGATCGCCTGCCGGCACTTCAACGGCGCTTCCGAGCCAGCGTCGATGACCTGCTGCCGGGGATAAGTTGAAGGGCCAAAGCCCTACCGACACGTCAGCGGCCTGACGGATCGCCTTCCCGCTCGACGCAGGCGGGCTGCGCGCGCCTCCGCGATGAGCGGCGTCGGCGTCGGATCGGTCATACTCGTGTTGTGATCATCTGCACGCAGTGCGGTCAGGAGAACCCGGATGGTTTCCGTTTCTGCGGGGCTTGTGCCGCGCCGTTGGTTGCTGGGGATGCTGGTCAGCGTGAGGAACGGAAGGTGGTGACGGCGCTGTTCTGCGACCTGGTCGGGTTTACGAGTTTGTCGGAGTCGGCGGATCCCGAGGATGTGAACACGATGCTCGACGGCTACGCGGCGATGGCGCGAGCGTTGATCGAGAGTCACGGGGGTGTTGTCCAGAAGTTCATCGGCGATGCGGTGGTGGGGGTGTTTGGGGTACCGGCGGCGCATGAGGATGACCCGGAGCGGGCGGTGCGGGCCGGTCTGAGGATCGTGGAGGCGGCGGAGGAGTTGGAGGGGGTCGGGGGTGCCCCGCTTCGGCTCCGGGTAGGGATCAATACGGGGGAGGCGCTGGTACGACTCGACGTCAACCCAGGGTCTGGCGAGGGGTTCTTGACCGGCGATGCGATTAACACGGCATCGCGGCTGCAGGGTCTCGCGCCGGAGATGGCGGTCACAGTCGGCGTGGCTACGTATGAGGCCACCGCGGTGGTGTTCGACTATGCCGAGCTCGAGCCTGCGACGGTGAAGGGCAAGGCCGAGCCGGTGCGAGTATTTCAGGCGCTGGCTCCGCGTGCGCGGTTTGGGACGGATCTGACGCGTACCCACACCTCGCCGTTCATCGGTCGGGAGATCGACTTGGCGCTGTTGAAGGGCATCTTCGAAAAGACGGTGGCGTCGTCGTCGGTGCAGTTGGTGACGGTGGTGGGCGAGCCTGGCCTGGGCAAGAGCCGGATCGTCGCCGAGCTGTTCGGCTACATCGACGAGCGGCCGGAGCTCGTCACATGGCGGCAGGGGCGCTGTCTGCCCTATGGGGAGGGCATTACCTTCTGGGCACTCGGAGAGATCGTAAAGGCCCACGCCGGGATCCTGGAATCAGACGACCCGGCCACGGCAACCGCCAAGCTCGACGTCGTCCTCCCCGAAGGCGAGGAGCGAGCCTGGTTTCGCCAGCGGCTACTCCCACTGCTGGGGATCGGCGCATCCACATCGGCGGAGCGTGAAGAGCTGTTTGCAGCGTGGCGGCGGTTCCTCGAGCATCTGGCCGAGGCCCACCCCACGGTGCTGGTGTTCGAGGACATGCACTGGGCGGACGACGCACTGCTCGCGTTCCTGGAACACCTGGCCGGTCGCGCCGAGGGTGTCCCGCTGCTGATCGTCTGCACCGCGCGGCCGGAGCTGTATGAGCGCCACCCCGACTACGCCGCGGGACTGCGAAACACGAACTCGATCAACCTGGCACCCCTGTCCCCGGAGGAGACGGCGCGCCTCGTCTCTGCGCTACTCGACGCAAGCGTCATCCCGGCCGCGCTGCAACAACCGATCCTCGACCGCGCCGGCGGTAACCCGCTGTATGCGGAAGAGTTCGTACGGCTGCTCCAAGACAGGGACCTCCTGATCCGCAAGGGCTCGAGCTGGGAGCTTCGGGACGGAGCCGAGGTGCCGTTCCCGGAATCGGTGCGGGCGTTGATCGCCGCGCGACTGGACACACTCCCACCCGACGCCAAAGTCGCTGATGGCTGATGCAGCCGTGGTCGGCAAGGTGTTTTGGGTCGGCGCCGTGGCCCAGATGGGGGGACGCTCGCCGGACGATGTGGTGGACGCTCTGCGGGAGCTGTCACGCAAGGAACTGGTCCGTGCCTCACGCCACTCATCGATGCAGGGCGAGGCCGAGTATGCGTTCTGGCACATCCTCACCTGCGACGTCGCCTATGCGCAGATCCCGCGCGCCTCGCGGGCGGCGCGGCATATCGCCGCCGCGGCGTGGATCGAGTCGAAGGCCCCCGGTCGGGTGGAGGACCTTGCCGACGTGCTTGCCTACCACTATGCAACTGCCCTCGATCTGGCCCGCGCCGCCGGAGAGGCCGACAGGGCCGCCGAGCTCGAAGCGCCGGCCCGCCGGTTCCTGACGCTGGCCGGCGAACGCGCCCTTGGCCTCGACACCAACGCGGCGCTCACCAATCTCGAGCGAGCGCTGACGCTCACCCCTCCCACGCACCCCGACCGGCCGGACGCGCTTGTGCGCTTCGCCGAGGCCGCATTCCACGCCGGCCGCACCATCGAGGCGAAAGAGGCATTGGAGCAAGCAATCCCATCGTTTCAGGAGCGCGGCGATCTCCCCGCCATGGCGCACGCCATGCATGTGCTGGCCAGCCTCCTCTCCCGCCTGGCCGATCCACGCTGGGTCGAGCTGCCGGGCGAGGCCCTGGCGCTGCTGGAACCGCTCCCGAAGGGACGCGCGCACGTCGAGGCGCTGACCGAGGTCGCGCGTGCCGACTTCCTCCACGGCAGCCGTGAAACTGCACTCGCCTCCGCCCAACGAGCAGTCGCGCTTGCCGATCAGCTCGGGCTGGAACGATCGCCGCGCACGCTCGGCTACCTCGGCTTCGCTCGCGGAAGAATCGGAGATCCGCGTGGCCTCGACGACATGCGCGAGGCAATCAGGCTGGCGACCGACGCCGGACAGGGACGAGAAGTGGGAGTCCTCCACAACAACCTCGGCATCCAGCTGTGGGCCTACGAAGGGCCCCAGGCGGCCCTCGACGAGCTCGACACCGGGACAGCCTTCGCAGCCGCCTGCGGACTCACCGAGATCATCGACCTAATCACGCTCACCAGAATCGATCCGCTGATCGACGCGGGCCGCATCGACGAGGCGCTCGACGCCGCAAACGGGCTCGCCGCGCGGCTCGAGGTCGAAGCACCGGGCGACCTGTTGGACGTACGCGGCGCCCAGACGCGCATCCACACACTTCGCGGTACCGCAGCACAGGCTGCCGGAGGGCTCGAGTGGCTCGCAGCGAGCGCGCGCGCAGCCGGGAACGCCGACGCCCTCGTGATCGGCCTGGCCTCGGCGGCCATAGCTCACGCCGCTCTGGCACACACCGAAACCGCGATCGCGACGCTCGAAGAACTCGCCACGACACCCGCCGCGCGCGAGCCCGAGTACTACACCGCAAACCTGCCCGCGCTCGTGCGAAGCGCCGTCACCCTCGACGACCACGCCCTCGCGCAGCGACTCATCACCGGCGTCGAGGCGCACAACCGCTACGCCGAACATACGCTCATCACCGCCACCGCCGTCATCGCCGAAGCCACCGGCGACATCCCCGGGGCTGCGGAGGGCTATGCCGACGCCGCCGAGCGCTGGGAACAGTTCGGCGTGGTACCCGAGCACGCATACGCCTTGCTGGGACACGGCCGCTGTCTTGTCAGCCTCGGTCGGCCGAGCGAGGCGGCACCCGTCCTGCGGCGAGCACGTGAGCTGTTTCACACGCTCGGCGCAACGCCAGGAATCGCCGAGACGGACGCGCTACTCCAACAAGCCGTCGCGCTCAGCTCCTGACGTGTCCGCCGACCGCAGCTACCGGGTCGGCAACGTTGGCATAGCCATGCCTTGCCCACACCGCGCGCGGCCCACACTAATGCCTGTTAACTGACGCTAAGACGGTGTCCCACCAAAGCGGCGTCCAACGACCATCCCCAAACACCCCCCAAACGTGGTTTGTACGCGCGGCCTCGTGGCGCGACCAGGTGGCTAATCGTCGCCTGCCACGATAAAGGCGATCACTCCGCACCATCCAATGATTGCCAAGACTGCTAGCTCCATCACAGCGGTGTACCCAACCTGTCCAGGAACTAGTCACCTTTCACGCCCCAGCCGACGCGCGCGCACCATCATCTCTCGTTGAGGGCGCTGACCGACTGCTTGTCGTGGCCTGAGTGCTAAAACGGGGGTGCGTATCTCCTGTTGGGTGATAACCGCCGAAATGGACGGGCCCCGACCTTCTAGGTGCCGCAGGGTCGCTAGTTCCCGCGGTTTCCCCCAGGGCAGCCGCATGCGTTTGTCAGTTGCGACCGTCGCCCTGGATTCTCCAAGGAAGGGAGCAGGACTATGTATGCCCTGATCCGCCAGTACGAAGGTCTCGACACCAAGACGCGGGAGACCGCGTTTGGGAAGGCCAACACCGAGCTTCGGCCAATCCTGGCCAAGTCGCCGGGGTTTGTCTCCTACGAGTTGATCAAGCCTGATGGCAAGGACGATTCGGTCACGTCGGTCAGCGTCTTCAAGACGCGCACCGACGCGCAGCGTCAAACAAGGTCGCCGAGGAGTGGGTTCGCACCAACCTGCCATCGATGACCAAGCCGAACAAGCTGGCAGGCGAGCTCGTCGCCCACTAAGCCCGGCCACCTGCGGGAGCGGCGCAAACCGTCGCCCCGGTCTTCTTGGCTCATGTTGTGTCCGAGGTGCATTCTGTACCCCCGTTGGTATGCAAGGTGTGGTTGAGCGAGCGAGGCCGTTAGCCTCGGTCGGGCAGTCGGAGGGTTGATTTTGGAAGTGTTTTGAGCGAAACGCACCTGCGGGGGGGACGCGCGGTGTGATCGTCGTCCCCGGCACGCTGGTTGCCGCGATCACCCTCGGCGCCGACAGCATCCCAGGGATCATCCTGATCACCTTTGGGCTGGTCATGCTCGCAACCGCGGTCATCGGCACCTGCCCCTTCTACAGAGCGTTTCACATCACCACCCAGAATCGAGACCATGGCCATCTCCACCATTGAGCCGATCAGCCTCGAGGGTCTTGGACAGCGCGCGGCCCTGTTGCACGCCCGCGCGAGGCAGGAGACCGCAAATCCCACGCGCGCGGCAGGAGACCGCGAACCCCGAGCGGCGCGAATACTTCCACGGCCAAGCCGAGATGCTCGACACTCTGACCCAGGAACTCTCGCCGAGATCGGCGATTCTCGACCCGGCGTCGAGCGCAAATGTTGCTGAGAGCGAGATCGCAGTGATCCGAACTCGCTTTCGCCGACTCGGATACGACATGTGGGTTCACCCGTCAAGCAGCGATTGGAACGCCTGGTACTACCAAGAAGAGCCGCTGACCGAGACAGCTAGGTTCGCGGTCGGAAACACAGCCGCGAAGGCATTCAGTAGCAGCATGGGAGCAGTTCGAGATCTCCTAACCGGCACCGCGACGAGCTGATCGCCGTGATCCAGCACGCCGAACATGCGCACCCGCATTAACCCGGGCTGCCTACTCCTCTCTCGGTTGACAGTGGCACATCAAACCAGGTACCTTGTGGTGCATGGAACGTGGTGGTGCATCGTCGGTCTCGCAGCTTCGCCGCGGCGTGTTGGAGTTTTGCGTGCTGGCGTTGCTGCAAGACGGTCAGCGGTATGGGTTCGAGCTTGTCCACACGTTGGCGGAGCAGGGGTTGGTGACAACCGAAGGGACGCTTTATCCGATGTTGGGAAGGCTTCGTCGCGATGGCGTGGTCGAGACCACCTGGCAGGAGTCGCCTTCGGGTCCGCCGCGGCGCTATTACCGCCTTTCGGCCTCGGGTCGGGCGGTGCTCACGGCCTTTGCGAGCGAGTGGGTGCAGTTTCGAGATGCAGTCGATGGTCTACTAACGACGGGAGATCACTCATGACCGACGCTTCGCTGCACCCGCTGGCTGCCGCTTACCTGGATGAACTCCACCGAGCCGCAAGGGGGCTTCCACGCGCGCGCAGGGACCAGCTTTTGGACGACATCGAGGGTCATCTTCGAGAGTCGATCCCACCCGGTGCGACCGTGGCGGAAGTACAAACAGCGCTCGACCACCTCGGCGAGCCCGAACAGATCGTCGCTGCCGAAGATCCCGGCTTTATCGAGCCGGTGCCGCCGAATCGTGGCGTTTTGGAATGGGCGGCGATCGTGCTGCTTTTGATCGGCGGGCTGATCGTGCCTTTGGCCGGCTGGATGGTCGGGGTCGCGCTTCTTTGGATCTCACAAGCCTGGAATGTCCGCGACAAACTGATCGGAACATTCGTCATTCCCTTCGGCCTGCTGGCTCCCGTGGCCCTACTGCTGATTGGTGTCTCCACGAGTTCATCCGGCAGCCCGTGCCTCATCGTCTCACCGGCCACCTCGGGCGGACAAACCAGCGGCCAATGCACTGCTGCTTCCGGCCACTCCGCGATCCCAACCGTCCTCATGATCGCCATCCTGGCTGGCTCAATAGCCCTGCCCATCATCACCGCCGTCTACCTCGCCCGCCGAGCCCGACAACCCACCCTCGTATGAGTAGGACCTAAGCTGCACATGAACGACTCGGTCTAGCTCCTGACACGAAGTTGGATTCCGCTCCGAAGCGGGCAATTCACGCAACCGGTGGAGTTTGTGGTGTTTGGTCTTGCTCGACGCGTTGGCGGTAGAGCGTGGCGCCGGTCTTGTCGGCGAAGCTGAGAACGACCTCGATGTGATGCTGCGCGTCGCCACGCTGAGGGCTTTTAGCGGCTTTCTTTGCTGCAAGGAGGTGTGCTTCGGCGGCGATTGGTTGGCTACCGATTTGCTCATAGACGTCGGCCGCTGGGCCGTATCGGGAATCAGCGATGAGTAGGAGCGCGTCACGCCAGCGGCAGGCCAGTGGGAGGCGCAGGGCGGCATCGTGGATGTCTGCGTGACGTTCGAACGTTGCGAGGATGGGTGCGATGTCGCACAGCTCAACGGCGCGGCTTGACACCCCTGATTCACCCCATGTGGTGAGGAACTGGTCGCATGCGGCCCAGCTCTGCTTCGTGTCACCGGAGGCTTCGTGAGCGCGGGCTTCCAGCGCGAGACCCATGAACCTGAACTCGACGTCGTTTGCGTCGGTGGCATAGCTGAGGACGGCAGCGGCGTCTGAGAGAGCCGCCGGGGCGTCGCCGCGCGCGAGCTTGATCGGGCCTCGGATGGTTCGCACAATGGAGTCGATGATCGCGTTTGCGGTGTCAACGCCGGCGAGGAGCCGCTCCGCTGTCTCCCACTCGCCAGAGTGGTACGCATGGAACGCCTGCTCGGCACAAACAAAGTCGATGAGAAAGGCGTTCGCGAAACGGGCGGCCCATTGGCTTGCGGCATGGTAGGCAGCTTCCGCCGCGGGAAGGTCACCGAGGCCGTTGAGCGTGCTGCCCAGGTTTACGTAGGTGCTGGGGGTGCGCGAGTCGGCGAGTTGCGCGAGGCCGTCGGCGGCAGTACGCACGTCGGCGATCGCGTCCGAATCGCCGAGTTCGAGTCGAGCATAGCCACGGCCGAGCAGCAGGATCGCGTGCCCCGCGGCGAGGTCGGCTTGTTCTGCGAGTGGAACCATCGTTGCCGTGAGTTCGAGAGCACCGCGAGCGTTGCCGGAGTACGCCATCCGGATCGCTTGTTGCGCGGCGATGTCGCACATGACTTCGGTTGGAGGGATACGACTGGCGTATTCGGCGGCGCGTGCTTGGTGGGCCTCCTGCTCGTCTCCATCGCCTGCCCAGTAGTGCCAGACGGCGAGCAGCATCTCGCACTTTGCTGCCCCCTCCCAATCCTCGGCCTCCACTTGGGCTGCGACCGCCGTTGTCAGCAGCTGTTCGTCTGCCTGGTTAGCACCAATCTGTGATCGGGCCTCGCCCAAGAGCAACTTGGCACGTTGCGGATCGTCGCTGGATGTGAGTTGCAGTGCGGCGTGGTAGTGGCGCGCGGCGGCGGCGTGGGCGTGGACGGCCGCGGCCTGGTCGGCGGCTTCGGTGAACGCCGCGCGCGCCTCGGCCTCGATACCAGTGGTATCCTCGCCGAGAGCCGCTCGCAGCGTGAGGGCGTGGTGGTAGTGGTCTGCGAGGAGCTCTGCCTTGTCGTCGCGTTCACCCGCGAGCTGCTCGATCCATGCCGCGGCGGCTTCATGCTTCGTCGCGCGTTTTGCGCGGGGTATCTGGGAATACGCGACGTCTCTGGTGAGAGCATGGCCGAACCTGAACTCCACCTCGCCACTGATCGAGGGTCGCCGCGTCCGTTGAACGAGCTGCTTTCGCTCCAGCGAGTAAAGCAGTTCTTCCGCCTCCCACGAGGTGCGTTTGGTGAGCGCACAAGCAGCGCTGACCCATGCGGTCTCCCCGATCACCGCCGCATCCTGGATCGACAACCGCTCGTCTGGTGCGAGCGTGTCGAGGCGCGCTGCGATGATTCCCTGGATCGATTCCGGCAGTCCCCCAGCCTCGCCCCGAAGCTGCCACCCAGCGTCGCCACGCACGAGGTCACCGCGGTCTTGGAGCATGCGAACGAACTCCTGCGCGTACAAGGGGTTTCCGTCGGCGCGGCCCAGCAATGCCTGCTGGATACCCTCTGGTAAGAGCGGCTGGTCGAGCAGATTCGATACGACACTTGCAGTGTCCTCAAACGACAGGGGCAGCAGTGAGATCGTCGTCGCGTTGGTCTTCCCGCCACTCCACCCTGGCCGGCGTTCCAAGAGCTCGGGCCGCGCAGTGCAGGCGATCAAAAGCGGCACAGCCCCCGCCCTGTCCGTCAGCAGGTCAATGAAGTCAAGCAGGGCGTCGTCTGCCCAGTGGAGATCCTCGAATGTCAGCACTGTCGGCCCGTCGTCGGCGACCGTCTCAAAGAAGCGTCGCCACGCCGCAAACGCCTCCACCCGACCTCCCTCCACACTCACCGACTCCACAGATTCGAGGCCGACAAGAGGTCGCAGGTGCCGCGTTACCCACTCGCTGTCGCGACCCTCTGCGATCACCAAGCCGACCGCATCGGCCAGCTTCGCGGTGGTCACCTCCAGGGAATCTGATTCCAAGATTCCCGCCTGGGCCTTCACCATTTCCCCCAACGCCCAAAAGGCGACACCCTCGCCGTAGGACAACGACCGTCCGCGCCGCCAGGTGACCAGCTCGGGCAACTCGTTCACGTGGCTGGCCAGTTCATCCAACAACCTCGTCTTCCCAATTCCCGGCTCGCCCACGACAGACACGAGCTGCGTCGAAGGCTCTTCACGTGCCCGCTCGAACGCGGCAACGAGTTGAGCGAGCTGCTTGCTGCGCCCTACCAGGGGCGTGTCATGCGCCCGCTTCTGCTCAGGAACCAGCGAGCGTGGTGCGGTCGCCACCCACACCGCCACCGGCGCTTCCTTGCCTTTCGCGCGGATCGCAGCTGCCGGCTCATAGTGAATCGCCCGCCCGCTCGAACGATAAGTCTGCTCGTCCACTAACACGCCATCGACCGGTGCCGCAGATTGCAATCTGGCGGCGGTGTTCACCACGTCTCCGGTTGCCATGCCCTCACCCGACAGCGGATCGACCCCCAGCGCAATCAGCGCCTCCCCCGAGGTCACCCCAACCCGGACGTGCAGATCCACGTGATCACGATCACGCATGCGACCAGCGGCGTCCTGAATCGCCAGCGCCGCTCGCACCGCGCGCTCTGGATCATCCTCATGTGCCACCGGCGCACCGAACAGGCCCATCACAGCGTCCCCGATGAACTTCTCCACCAGCCCGCCGTGTGACTCCAACTCGTGCCGCAAGAGCTCGTGGTAACGACCCAGAAACGCCTGCACATCTTCCACATCCAAGCGCTCACTGCGGCTGGTAAACCCGACCAGATCGGCGAACACAATCGACACCACCCGTCGTTCCCACCGTTGCGCCACCGTCGGGTCCAACGCCGTGCCACACATCCCACACATCCGAAACCCGTCGGGGTTCTGCGTCCCACACTGGGCACACGTGGCCATAAGACGATCATACGACGCCAATTGACCGAAACCCAACCAATCACTCAAGGCATCCCGACTCGGATGGCACGGCACGTTGGCGTTCGCGCAGACCCGATGCCAGGTTGCTTCGGTACCCCCATGGGGGGTTTCAGTCCTGAGCATTTGGAACTACATATGTGTCCTGGGTCGGGCTGCCTCAATCGTCTTTTGGGGGTCTGAAAGCCTGCCTGTGTGTCGGGTGGCCGGGCCCATCTCCCGGCCACCCGAACGCTGTAGCAGGCCGACCTGGCCTCCGGGTACCACTCGATCGCATACCAAGGCCTGCAGGATCTCGCCTTCGCCGACTCGGATATGGCTCCACCTGTCCCGCAGCGATTGGGAGCGCCTGGTACCAACATGAGGAGCCGTTGACCGGGTCCCGAAGGTTCGCGGTCGGAACCACAGCCGTGGAGGCATGCAGGCTGGGGCTCCATGGTTGGAGTGCACCGGCGCTGGCCGTTATCGCAACGCAAGGGCGCTTGTCGGAGCCTGAGGGTCGAAGAGGCGAGAGTTCGACCCCTCGCCCGCATCGAGCAGTGCGTCCCAGCCCTCAACGCTTGCTCGCGAGTCGTGCTGCCATCCTGGTCTGACTTAATAGCTATCCAGTCCCGTTGACAGGCACGTCCGGTCTATCTCATGTGTAAATGGAGTAGACTTGGTAGCGCGCGTATTTGTGTAGGCCACGCGAGTCCGCTTCAGCGGCACACGCCCCTAGTCGAGCACGCGGAGGTTGCAAAGCATGAGTACAACTAAGGCCGCGCAACTCAAAACCGTCACCCAGTGCATGGACGAACTCCGCGCGCGCCTCGATGCCATCAACATCGCCGTCGACACAGCACCTTCGCTCGAGAAAGCCCAAGAATGGGTCAACCGCGAAGCCGGCCATGCCCGCGCATACCTGAAGCGCGCCGACACGCTTCTTGGTGTCGATACACGCCTGGCGTTGCCCCCTCCCCCGGCGGCTGCCAAGAGTGAGACGCCGACTGCCTCGCCGCGCCGCCGCGCAACCCAGCGAAAGTCCTCCGCAACACACGATCCTGCGGCGAACGGTGAGTAGGTCCTCGACCTGTTCAGAGATGGCGGGTGGCCGCCCCGCTGAGAGGTCGGATCGACCACCTACCCACCGGCACAACTTGGGACTGGCGCGATGTCAAGGGCGTACGCAGGGTGGGCACACGGGGCCGCTGGGGTGGGTGTGGGTTGACTCTTTCTGGGGTGGGTGGGAGACTGCTCGCCGTGATGGGGTCGAGTCAGGGTTGGGCGCAGAGTGTCCGCTGGGTGGTGTTGGCGATCGTTTCGGCGGGGGGTGTCGCATTGGTCGTGTTGCCGGGCGCTGCTTTGGCGGCGACGGTGTCGGCGTGGCATATGGATGAGCTTTCGGGCACCACGATGATCGACGCTGCTGGCACCAACAATGGGACGCTCCAAAACGTGGGTTTGGGGGTGCCCGGCTGGAGTGGCACTGCCTACCGGTTCAACGGCCAATCATCGATTGTGACTGTCCCGTCGTCGAGTTCGTTGAACCCTGGTGCGGCCAACTTCAGCTTCACCGCCAAGATCAGCTACACCGCCACCCCACCGAACACGTCCACCACCGACTACGACGTGCTGCGAAAAGGCACAGCCTCAGACTCCGCCCAGTTCTACAAACTCGAGATCAGGTCAGACAACCGCGCCGTGTGCCGATTCGTCGGATCCCAAACCTCCACCAGCGGACTTTCGATCCACACCGGCCCCACGCTCAACGACGGCCGCTGGCACTCCATTACCTGCACCAAAACTGCGACCGCGATCCAACTCACCATTGACGCGAAGACCTACACGAAGACCGGTGTCGTGGGATCAGTCACCAATAGCGGCAGTCTCAGCCTCGGCGCCAAACCCGGTAAGACCGTCACAGACCATTACAACGGCAGCCTCGACGAAGTCAGCATCTCAATCGGATA
Source organism: uncultured Actinomycetes bacterium (assembly GCA_963729195.1). Classification (GTDB taxonomy): domain Bacteria; phylum Actinomycetota; class Thermoleophilia; order Gaiellales; family JAICJC01; genus CAVPTL01. Next base: position 26,990 of record CAVSNF010000028.1, on the reverse strand, counting down.
ATCGCCACACCCACGACGTACAGACTGCCTTGCGGGCCGTCATCCGATGGAACACCGCAGTTCAGGTGGTTGGCTTGAGCCGTCCTCGTTGTTGGCGGAGTCAAGGTTCGTGTGTGCTAGACCGGGTCGTCGAGGTACAGCTTGGTGATCGCCTCTTGCAGCTCTTGGGGGCTGACTGCTGAGTAGTGTCGCGAGAAGATGTCTCCGCGGCTCCAGCCCATGAGGCTGTCTCGGACCACAGGATCGACGTGATTGGCGCGCAGGCTGGAGGCCACCGTTCGGCGCAAATCGTGGTTCTGAACGCCCCAGGCTCCCCACACCCGATCCGTCTGATACGCCAGCCCACCATGAGTAATGCGTGCACCGCGCCGCCCCGGTATGACGTGGCGCGAGCCTGCTCCCGCAACCGGCTCCCGAGCAACCAGGCATCGCCGCAGTTCGGGATGCAGCGGCACGAGGCGTTCCTTATCGCCCTTGCCGAGTACCAGCATCACGTTGTCTGCCAGGGATACCTTGTCCCAGGTAAGGCCGACCACCTCGACAGTGCGGCAACCGGTATATGCGAACAGGCAGAACAACATGAGGTCATAGTCGTCTCGAACGCCGGCCTTGATCTCGCGCAAGACATGGTTTGGCACCGTGCGTACAACCCGCTGGATCGGCTTGGGCAGACGCACCTTGCGGCAGGGGTTGCGCTCGATAACCTCCAGGTCGTCAACGGCAAAGCTGTAGGCCGCTGACAAGGACACCAGACCCACCTGCCGCATCGTCGACGGCGCCCAACCGGTGGACAGCAACCACGCCTGCACGTCCGCCTTTCTTGCAGACATCGGCTCGAGGTCGTTGTCCTTGCACCAAGTTCTCCAGCGGGTCGCCACTCGTACGAAGTTTGTGATCGACTCAGGTTTCGCTCCCCGAAGCCTGAGGTCGGTCTCATACGCCTCGAAAATATCGATGGCCATCCGCTGTTCCCCCCTTCGTGTATGTGGCGCCTCCAAGCGTCGGGTCACCGCCTCGACCGTTGCCGTCGCGCTCGTGAAACTCCCCCGCGATCCGGCCCGGAGCGTGGGCGGGCTGGACTCCACTGCCACCAGCCCTCGCCGCCGTCTGGGTCCTCGCCGCCGCGGATACGGCCGACAAAAGCGCCGAGCCGCTCCACGCCAACGCTGAGCACCGCGGCAAACGCCAGATCAAACACAAACCTCGCGAACATGCCGACCATGATCACGCGCCAGTATCGAACATCTTCCTCTACCTCGGCGATTCCTGTGAGGCTAGGCTCTCACTCAAGAACGGCTGGCAAGGTGGGAGCTGGCGATGCCGACATTTGCTGAGGGCGACGCCGATCCGTGCCCGTGGCCGCGCGTAAACCCACCATTCATGTGGACATGTTGTGCTCGCCCCGGGCACTGCCAAGGACGGTGAGAGTGATCGGAATCGTGCTGTAGCAACGGAATATGCCCGCAACGAGCACTCTCCACTGCTGGGGCTCACTTGCAGGCATTTTTTTGGCCGGCGGCACCAATGCGGCACCAGAGCATTCAGCGCTGAACCGTTGCCTTCTCACGACCCGGCTTCGCACACCGTCCCAAGTCAAGTCTCAACCGTTACTTGCCGATGCGTTCAGCGTGAGATGGCGCGTCGCCCTCATCGTCGGAACTCTCCTAGTACTCGCGCTTTCCGCAGGAGTGGTCTGGCACACCGATAGCTACGACCCCGGCCCGTGCAGAACACCGGGAACGAGCAGCGGCGCCGGCACGCAAAACCTTCAGCCAAATGCACCGCCGCGCGCACAGCCCATAAGCGATCAAGGATGCTCAGCTTGGGAGCCGGAGCAGCCGTCATCCTCACCGCCTCCTCCTTGCCGCTCGTCATCCACCGTCGGCGATCAGCGACGACCGCGCAGCGGCCCGCAGCCTGAGGGTCATCAGCTCCTCAGGTGGAGACGACGACCCGACACCGCAGTTTGACCCCGAGCCCACGGCAAGCCGGCAAACCGACCACCCGTCGCCGTTGATCACCGTGAGTGGACGGTTGCGCGTGCACGGCCCACCCCCGCTGCTATCCACAGACGGCTCATGCGCGGGGGCTGTCGTCAGTACAGAACTTACGCAGTAGCGCAATGTCGCCGATGTTGAGCGTCCGCACAGAAGCCGGCTGGTCGTTGCCAGTCCCGGTTCCGACGATCCTGCTCGCTTGCTCCTAGCCGGCCGCTTGGGAAGCCGCGATTTCTCCTTTACTCTCGCGTGGCAATCTTGATTCAACGCCGGCAGGGACACACGAGAAGGGCGAAGCTGCTGACCGGCGTCAGCTCTCGGGGTCTAACCGGAATCTGCAACCACGGGAAGGGAGGGATGACATTGACTAGCAACCAGATCACCAACGCCGAGCGATACGAGTACCTGATCGAACTGGCTCAGACAGATATGCACACGGCAATCGAGTTGTTCAAGACGGATGCGCGCTGCACACCGGCGAAGTCCAACGAGTAATCGGGAAGACCGAGACATGTGGCAGTCCGAGCCTGACCATCCGCTGCGAGGGCTCGGACTGCGGCGAGTCTCGCCGTCACCAAATCACCGACGGCCCCGACACCGGCCAGCCACGTGCCCGCCCGGCCTCTGAAATCGTCACGGTTCTGCTCGGTGGGCACGCAAACCCGCAATACGGGTGCACCTTCAGCCCCGAATGCTGCTCCCCCACCACGCGCCGTCATGAACGCGAGGATCGCGGCGAACCGCACTACCGGTGGTCATCAGTGACGAGGGTGTGGACAGGCGGAATCATCTCACTGGTCGCCACGATGGCGTGCCGTCAGCGCGGTCATCGGTGAGTTGGGTGAGCCCGGAACCGTCGGAGTTGACGATGTAGATATCCGAGGGAACCTCGAATGATCCGGCGAATGCGATAGCGGTGCCGTCCGGCGACCATCCAAGCTCACCGTACGTCTCGCCTCCCTCCAACGCGACGTTGCTGCCGGTGACCTTCACCGGGCCATCGCCCCGAACATCGGTGAGGTAGATACCTGGGCCCTGCTCCTCGCTGGCGAACGCGATCCGGGTTCCGTCTGGCGCCCACGCCGGGGCGTTGTCCTGAGCGGTGCCGTGCCGGATCAGGCGCATGTGGCCGCCACTGGCCTTCATGTACATACATCAGCGCCGGAACCCCCGGACTGGGGCTGCTGGAGACGGTTATCTGGCTCCCGTCCGGCGACCACGAAGCCGGCCAGCTCGATCCGGTGGTTCCGCTGTCCGTCAACCTCTTGAGGTTGTTCCCCTCGGGGTTGGTTTCCCACACATCACCGACGCCGAAGCCATCCGACACATGCCCCCGCCAGAACGTGATCTTGCGCCCGTCCGGCGACCAGATCGGTCGAGGCTGACTGCGTGAAGGTCGTGGGTCACCGGCACCTGGCCAGTGCCGTCGGGGTTCATAACGTAGATGTCGAAGTGGTAGTTGGTGGAGGACGGGCCGCGGTTGCTGGCGAAGGCAATCTGGGAGCCGTCTGGTGACCACGTCGGGTCGACGTTCTGGACGTTGTCGCCGTTGGTGAGTTGGCGTCGATGGGTGCCATCGGCTCGCTCGGTGAAGATCTGGGAGTGGTCGTCAAAGACGATCAGCCCGTGTTCGCGTTGTCCTGCTGGGAGTGGTTCAACCGCTGCCCACAGCTTGCCGTTGGCAAATCCCAGGCTTGGGATTCGTTGGCCGATTCGGATCGTGGCGATGACCGCTCTGCGGCGGGGATCGATCCGTGAGATCGTGCCCAGCAGATCGAACGCCCCTACCGCCGTCCGTCATTTCTCACGAGGGGTTCACAGGCAGAGGCCTACATTGCAGCTCGTGCTCCGATTCGCTCCATCGTTCACTCAGGTAGTCACCGGCCTCTGCTCGGCGGTGTTTGGCATGATGCTGGCGTTTCCGGCGACGGCGCATGCGGCGGTTGGCAACGCACCTCAGACGCGTGCCTGGCAAGCCAATGGGCGAGTCTCGGCGATCGCGGTGGTGGGTACCACCGCCTATCTCGGCGGCTCGTTCACCCGGATGATCTCGCCGAACGGCTCCCGATATGTCGCGCGCGCCCACCTAGCAGCCATCAACATCGTCACCGGCGCCCCCCTCTCGTGGCATCCGGGCACCAACCGGCCGGTGCTTGCGGTGAGCGCCAACGGTGGTCGGCTGCTGGTCGGCGGTGCGTTTACCCGCGCCGGAGGCAAGCGCCGCAATCACATCGCATCGATCTCCCGCTCGACCGGGCGATTGACGGCCGGCTGGAACGCATCCGCAAACGCAAGCGTGCAGGCGATCGCCGTCAACCACGGGCAAGTGTTCCTGGCAGGCGCGTTCACGAGCGTCAACCACCGGCCCCGCGGACACCTAGCAGCGGTCTCGGGCCAGTCCGGAACGATCGTCGCCGGTTGGCGACCCTCGGTGAACTCCGCGGTGCACGCCCTCACAGTCGATCCGGCGGTCGGAGTGATCTACGCCGGCGGCGACTTCACCACCGCAAACGGCCAAGCCGCCGGCTACCTGCAACCGTTCAGCGTGTCAACCGGCACACGGCGCGCCTGGCGCTCGCATCCCGACGCGCGGGTGTGGAGCGTCGCCATCGGCGGCGGCAGGGTGTTCGCCGCGACCGGCGGCACCGGGGGCCACCTAGAGGCATTCAACCAGGCCGGCACGTCGCTGTGGCAACGGTGGGCCGACGGCGACTTCCAAGCGATCGCGTACTCACGCGGAGTGGTGTTCGCAGGCGGACACTTCGCCAACGCCTGTCAAACCAGCGCCGGCGGTGGTACACCGTGGGTCTGCGCACAGCCGATCCCGCGCGCCCGCCTGATGAGCGTCAGCGCTTCGACCGGCGCGCTCGGACCGTGGAACCCAACCGCCGACAGCAAGTGGGGCGTCTACGCCGTCCGCGTTACACGCACCCGCCTGCTCGCAGGCGGCGACTTCAAGCACGTACATGGGATCCATCGCTGGCGCTATGCCCAGTTCACGCGCTAGCTGCGGGTTCGAAATCGCGATAGTCGCGGGGTTCGGAATATAGTCGCGAGGCCCGCCAGGCCGCTGTGGCCGGTCCACACGACACCCAGTCAATGAGCGTATCTCTCCTTGGGTGTGGTGCTGGTGCGGTTCGGATTGGTCTCACGGATTATTCACAAGCGACGTGCGACGATCTACCTCCTTGGCAGACCTGGTTACTTCGGAGCTGATCGGCCGGATCGGGTATGTGGACATCCACGGACTGATGCGCCTTGCAGAGTGAAGGGCGTGGGGGTGTTGGGAGTCGAACGTCTCATCGACTGGGTGTGGTGGGGGCCGACCGGGCGCGGCGGCTTGGCCGGTGTGGCATGGCATGTCAAGGTCGCCACCAGTCGCTTCGTTAGTGAACCGGAGTCACCTAGGGCACAGAAGACCGAAGTGGAGCTTCCAAGCCTCAATCCGACCTACTCGCCGAGGTCGATCAGGTAGTCGCTCTGACCCGCGAACCATCCCAGGATGAGCGGCATCCACGGCCCAGTCTAAGGTAGCACGCGCGGATCGCCTCGGCTCGCGGTCGGGCGAAGAGCTGGCTGGCTCGCATCACCAGCGCCGGGGCTTGCCTCTCCCAAAAATCGTCGGATGCGATCGTGTGTTGCAATGCTGTCGCGCTGCTACGGTCGCGACCAGACCGGCGCGAGCCATGAGGCGGCTGTTGTCCTCGCCATGGCCGGCCAGCGGCTCGAACATGACCACCGGAAGACCCGCACCAAACGCCTCCAAGCAGGTCAATCCGCCAGCGTTTTGGATCAGGACATCGCTCGCGGCCATGAGTTCGGAAAGACGGTCGGCAAACCCAAGGATTGTTACCACGAGCGACGAGTCTTGTTCGAGCGCTTGTGAGAGTCGGAGGTTCCGTCCGGTCACGACGATCGTATGCACGTTGGGGATATCCGCAACCGAGCGGCGCGGTCATGGACGTGGTTTCCGGGCGGGGTCGCCTAGACTAGGGTGAGGATGCACGCTGACGCTTCTCGGGGTTCCTTTCGCGTGGTGATCGCTGGAGGGGGTATCGCTGCGTTGGAGGCGGCGCTGGCTTTGCGGGAGCTTGCCGCTGGCTTGGTGGATGTGACGCTGGTCGCTCCGACCGATCGGTTTACGTTTGCTCCTGCGTCTGTGGGCGCACCGTTTGGCAAGGCGGTGATCCGGCGGTTCGATCTTTTCCGGATCGCAAACGATGTTGGCGCACGCTTGGTGATCGGGAAGGTCGTTGCGGTGGAGGCCGATAACCGGCGCGTGATCCTCGAAAGCGGCGAGGCGGTCTCGTACCACGCGTTGGTGATTGCAGCGGGGGGCATTGCGCACGATTCGGTACCCGGCGCGATGACGTTTCGCGGGCCGGCAGACGTCGATCGGATGCAGATCCTTTTGGACGATGTTGTCGAGGGCCGAGCGTCACAGCTTGTGTTTGCGATACCCACCGGCTTGGGGTGGACGTTGCCGCTGTATGAGCTGTGCCTGCTCACCGGCCAGTATCTGGTCGAGAAGGACGCCGTGTATCGGTCTGCCAACGGCGCATGCGTCGCCACCCGGTCGAAATCGGGCTCGTCTCACCGGAATCAACGCCGCTTGAAGTGTTCGGAGCCGAGGCCAGCGCCGCCGTCGCTGAGATACTCGACGCGCGTGGGATCGTGTTTCACGCACGAAGGACGCCGGTGCGGTTTCACCAGCGCCGGCTCGAGACGCTCCCCGACGGCGGCGTGCCAGCCGACTGGGTAGTAGCGATGCCACGGCTTGGGGGCGTGGAGATCACCGGCGTGCCGGTCGATTCTGATGGATTGATCCGCACCGACACGCATGGCCGGGTGGACGACCTGGTCGATGTGTACGCCGCGGGCGATTCGACCGCGTTCCCAGTGAAACAGGGCGGCATCGCCGCCCAGCAGGCGGTGGCGGTGGCACAGTCGATCGCCGCCGAAGCCGGCGCGGACATCACCCCCGAGCCGTTTGATCCGATACTCCGAGGCCTACTGCTAACCGGAGGGGAAGAGCGATTCCTGCGAACCGATCTTCGAGGCGGGAAGGGGCCGACATCGTCGGTTGCCGAACAGCCCCTTTGGTGGCCACCCAGCAAACTCGCGGCGCACTATCTGACGCCCTACCTCGCCCCCACCCTCAGCTCGACTCCGACAAAACCCAGTCGATCTGAGATCCCAACCCAATAACCCCAAGCCCCCAAGCCGTCCGAAGCAGCCAAGAAGATCTGGTCGCCAGTCGACGGCGCCGCAGAACCGAACCCGTCGCCACCCGACGATCGCGGCTGGTTACGCGAGCGGAGGGGGTGGGATTCGAACTCTCGAACGAGCTACGCCCGCTGCCAGTGTTCAAGACAGACAGGTTCCTGTGCGATCCGAGTGAGCGTTTTGACACACCAGCAGGAGCAAACCACGATAGAGTCAGACGATGGCTGGGACGCTCACTGATAGGCCCAAAGGCGTCTTCGCCTCAGCTTGAGATCATTCCTGACTGCATTGAGACCTCGCTTGCCACGGCGCCGCTGGCTTCGGTGGCTGGTGATTGCAGTGGTATCCCTGTTTGTGATCGTGACGGTCTTCTCGGTCACCTACAACCTTTGGACGAACGGCGACCAAAAGCCTGCAACCGAGTTGTATGCGGGCCCGTTCGTGCGCGCGGACGGGACGCTGGTTGCCTACCGGCAATGGGGCGCGGGTGGGCCGCCGATTCTGCTTTTGGGTGGCTTCGCTGAGCCGACTATGGTATGGAAGCGAGTCGGGCCGCTGTTGGCTCGGCGCCACCGGGTGGTGGCGATTGACCTTCCACCGTTTGGCTATACGCAGCGGGTGGGGCCGTACACGCTTGACGCGTGGATTAGTCTCGCCCGTGCTGTCGCTGCCAAGCTGGGGCTGACGCACCCCTTGGTGGTGGGGCATTCGCTGGGCGCGGCGGTCGCCGCCGGATGGGCGCTTGCGAGCCCGGGCCAGGTGTCGGGGATTGTGCTGCTTGATGGCGACGCGCTGGCATCGGGCGGCAGCCGGGGCTGGCTTTCACACCTGCTTGTGAATCCCTATTACACGACGCTCTTTCGGCTGGCGACTGGGTCCGACTGGGTGTTCGAGCAGGTGCTCGACCGCGCGTATGGCCCCTCGGGCACTCCGCCGGGCGCGCCGTCGATCGCGCAGTGGCAGCGCCCGTTTCGCGTCGACGGCACAGCCGAGGCGCTGCGGACCACCGCCGCGCACGGCATTGTCGGCCTCGCGCCCACCGACCTGCCCAAGATCAGCGTTCCGGCGACGGTGGTGTGGGGCGCCGCCGATGACATCGACCCAGTCTCGGCAGGACGCGCAACCGCACGCGCACTCGGCGCGCCATTCATCCTGCTGCCCCGGGCCGGGCACCTCTCGATGCTCGTAGACCCGACCGGAGTGGCGGCGGCAATCGAATCAGCCAAATAAGGAACTCTCGGAGTGAAGGTCAGCGTTGCAGCCTGGGTCTGGTTGGTGAGGGAGCCTGAAATACGGCGTTCGGTCCTGCGGTCTGGTCGCATCAAGCTTGGTCGATACCTTCGGCGAGAGCGCGCTTTGCGATGCGCAGCGTGGGCTTCGGGAGCTGCCCTTCGGCCCATAGCACGGCCAGTGCGCAGCGGGGGAGTGCCAGATGCTGTTGGTAGATCAGATACCGGGGCCGCCATTCGGGAGAGAACTTGGCGTTGAACCGGGATAGCCGCTCGATCTGAAACCACCGGTCGGCCACCCGTAGGCCGTAACCGAAGGCCCGGTCGACCGTATTCGCGGGCGCCCGCAGTTGCCGTCCGAACGCCGCGAAGTTGAGCGATACCTCGTCCACGCCGCGCTGGCGCAGGTCATGGATGGCACGGACGATGAGATACTCCATCAGCCCGTTGGGCGCCCCGGGGAGGCGTCTCATCATCGCGAGCGACATACCCGAGCTGGCCGCGTGGGGGACGAACTGGATGAAGCCGGCAACACGGTGTTCCTCATCTCGGGCCACCATCAGGAGCGTTTCTCCTTGCTCTGGGCCGCCCAGCCGGTCGAGGGCCATCGAGAAGCCACGCTCCTCGGCGCCGCCGCGCCACACGACCGACACGGCCTCCAACTCGGCCAGCAAGTCGTCGGTGACGCTGTGCATCTCGACCAGTTCGGAGTAATAGCCCTCGCGTTCCAGCCGGGCGACCGACTGGCGCACTTTACGGATCGCGCGGCCCTCGAGGGAAAACGATGCTGTATCCACGATCGCCTCGTCGCCAATGTACACCGCTCGGAGCCCTTCGGCGACGCACCAATCCCGAAGCGCCTGGCTTGCGCCGATCACCGCGAATCGCAGGTCGTGCGTGTCCGCCCATGCCACCGCCTCGGCCATGAGGCCGCGCACCACCTCGGCCCCTCCCACGGGATTCCCAGAGATCAGCAGTACGCCGTTTTCCACTCGATAGCCGATCAAGGCTGTGTGCTCCTGATTCCAGAAGTACTGCTTGTCGGTGCGGAGCTTGAAGAAACTCAGTGCGTCATCGCCGTGGCGGGCAACGACAAACCGGGCCCGTTCCCGCTCCTCGTCACCGGGAAGTTCGCTCAGCGGGACGACCGGCCTAAACAGCGCCCAGGCGACAACCAGCATCGCGATCAGCGAAAGTACGCCGATGGCCTGCGGAACGAAGCGATACTCGTCCCCGAATGCGAGCGGCGGGTTCTGCCAGATCAGCATGTCCCAGCTCGATTGGAGCACGCGATCCACGCTGGGCCGACCTGACGCCGCCGCCCATGCCGCCGCCGTACTCAGCACCAGCGTCGATCCGACCACCGCGCCCGCAATGCCCAGCGACACCCTGATTCGCAACGGGCCCCGCCGAACCGAGAAGCTCGACCTCCCCCACCACAGCAGGGCAGCGGCAGCCCAGGCAAGTATTGCCTCCTCGATGTCCAGCCCTTTGAGCACGTTCATGACGCCCAGAACCAAAAGCAGGGCGAAGGCAATCTGGAACGCGCGCTCGCGGCGACGCCACAGGTAGTACGAAGCGATTAGCAGCCCCCAGCCAATCGGGATCACGGCCGCATGGAACACGGCCGCTGTGTGCACCGGCGACAGGTCGCGAACCACGTGACCACGCCATGAGACGTCGGGGGTCAGCGAGGAAACGAGCGAGGCAATGGCCGTTGCCGCCACGACAACGGCCGTGAGCGGCGGCACCCAATCTGCTCTCTGCGTCGGCCGCAAGGCTCGCGGTGGGCGGTGCAGGCCGAGCGTCCAAGACGCCGTGTCCCGGCGGCTGGGCGTGATATCGCGCCAGTCCTTCGCGATGGCCCAGATTCCCACGAACGCGAGCACATAGGCGACGATGCCGCCGGTGAGTACATCCGTCACATCGAGGAGTGCCAGCACCATCAGTATGCCGACGCCGAGGTGCCACTCGTGGATTCGCTGCCCGAAGATGTATACGCGCGGCCCCAGGGCATGTCGTTCGATGCGAACCATATTCAGCAGTTTCGCTCAAACATCGGGAGGGCAACACTGATCCTGCCCGGGATTCAGTTCGAGACCACCTCTGGCCGCGATGGCTGCGCACGCGGGCCACGCGGGGCGGGGTGGACGGTTCTTAGGGTGCTTGGGCTTCGGCGGGCGTGGGGCCCAGCGGTGGGCGGTCTGGGTGTGGCTCGCGTGTGCCGGGGGCTTCGATGGTGATGTTGGGGAGGATTTTGGCGAGCCAGGCGGGGATCCACCATGACCGCTCTCGTAGCAGTGTGAGTAGCGCGGGTACGAATGTGAGGCGCATCAGGAATGCGTCGCAAAGGATGGAGATTCCTAGTAGCAGGCCGAACTCTTTGGATACTCGGTCGGGGCTGAGCAGGAACGAGAAGAACACCGAGGACATGATCAGTGCTGCCGCCACGATCACCCGGCCGACGCCGGCGATGCCGTCTTTGACCGCGGTCACGGTGTCGCTTCCGTGGACGTGCTCTTCGCGGATGCGGCTCATCAGGAACACCTCGTAGTCCATCGATAGCCCGAACAGGATGGCAAAGGCGATTGGTGGTACGAAGCTTTCGATCGGGCCTGTGCGGTCAAGGCCGATCAGTCCCATGCCGTGGCCGAGTTGCACGACGAATGTGAGGGCACCGAATCCGACCAGTGCTGAGACCAGCGTTGTCAGCGCGGCTTTGAGTGCGATCACTGCGGAGCGGAACGCCATCGCCAACACCAGGAAGGTGATGCCGATGATGTACAGCAAAAACCACGGCGCGCGCGAGAAGATCTGGTGGCCGATGTCGGTGAAGGCGGCGTTCGATCCCGACACATAGGCGTGGGCCGGCGTGCCCGTCCAGTGTGGCGGGGATCACCGTGTGCCGAAGTGTCGAGACGATGTCGTCGGTTTTGGCGTCCTGCGGTTTGTACTTGGAGTAGGTGTTGATGATCGCAACCGACGCCTGGGCGGCCGTCTTGGCGTTGTAGATCGGCTGTTTCACCTGGGCGATGCCCGGCACGTTTTCCAGCGCCGGCACGAGTTTGTCAGCGACCGTGTGATCGCCTTGCATGTCGACCACGATCGGGATTGGCTCGGTGAAGCCGGGCCCGAATCCCTCGGAGAGAAGGTCATATGCCTTGCGGGTGGTTTGATCCTTGGGTGCGGTGCCGGCGTCGGCCAGGCCCAGCCTCGAGGCCAGAACCGGCGCGGCCAAGAGCAGCAGGATCACGCTGATTACCGGCAGCACGATCTTTGCGTTCCGAGAGACGAATCGCCCCCACGCGGCGATCGGCGTCTTCGCCTGGCCCTCGCGCGACTCGTCCACCACCGGCATGCCCAGCCGGCCGCGATCGATCTTGTGGCCTAGCAGGGCCAGCACCGCCGGCAGCAGCGAGTTCGCGAGCAACACCGCTGTCAGTACGCCCAGCGCGCTGCCGATGCCGAGCTTGGTGATGAAGTCAAGTCCGATCAGCGCCAGGCCGGTGATCGAGATCGCGACCGTCGTGCCGGCGAAGATGACCGCCCGCCCCGCCGTCGCGCCCGCAGCGGCCGCGGCTGCCTGCGGTGATAGCCCGTCGTGTAAGAACTGTCGGAAGCGGGTGACGATGAAGAGCGTGTAGTCGATACCGACGCCTAGGCCGATCATCGGCACCAGGATCTCGGTAATCGTGTTGAAGTGGGTAAACCGCGCGGCCAAAAACAAGATCAGAAACGCGCCGATCACTGCCACGATGGCGAACACGAGTGGGATTACGGTTGGCACCAGCGCGCGGAACAAGCACCATCAGGATGATGAACGCCGCCACCAGGCCGATGATGTCGCTCAGCCCCTGTGTCGGCGGCGCGTTTTCCGCATCACCTGTGAACTCCACCTGGATCCCCGCCGGCGCCCCGATCACCCGCAACTGGTCTTCCAGTTGGAGGATGCTCGACCGCTTCAGCTCAAACCCAGTCTGGTCAAACTGCACGTCGTAGAAGCCGATCCGCCCGTCCGCAGACAGCTGATGTGCGCTCGGCGAGATCGGGTTGGTGATCTGCGACACATCCTTGGCGTGCTGGTCGATCGACTTCTGCGCCGACGCGCCCACGGCCAGCATCTTTTCGATCGCGGCCACCCGCTCGGGTGTATCGAGCCGCTCGCCCGGCGGGGCGGCCACCACCACCCGCAGCGCGGCGCCGCGCTGGCCACCGAACTTGGCGTTGATCAGGTCAGTCGCCTTCTGCGTGTCCGAACCGGGGATCTTGAAGTCATTGATCAACGTGCCGTGGAAGGCCACATTCAGCCCAATCAGCACCACGAACACTCCCAACCAGCCCAGCACGACTCTCCACGGATGATGCGCACACGCACCAGCGAGCCGCGCCAGCCCACCCGACTGCGCGATCCGACGCTCCTCCGCGATGCTCTCCGACCTGCCCGGGCCGCCCATCACCGTCTCCTCGAACGCATCTCCGGATACGTTAGCGGCGGCCGCCGCGAGCGTCCACTGGGACCGCCGCGCGGCCGCACGGCTTGATGCCGAACCTGCGGAGTGTGCCATCCCCCGCCCTCGATGCATCTCGCTCCGTCCCGCCACGTCTCTGAGTGATAAGCCGCAGGCGCCTGGGCAGGGTGGGTGTCCACTGAGTGGTGTGCAGTGGTCACTACCGATGCACCTCGCCGGGTCTCGCGGTTAGGTGGGGTCATGCGGTGGCGACTCACCGTGAACTATTCGGATGGGGTCACGCGATCACACCAGTACTCGTGGCCGGCTGAAGCGTGGGAAGCCTACGACGCTGCCATCGCCGCGCTGGAAGCCGACGGATTCGTCAGGCGCGGAATGGAGTGTGTCCGCTACGGCGCGAGCGCCACCCAGCGACTCGTTGGGGACGCATCTGAGGTCACTGTCCACCTGGACAGAGTCAACGGGGAGCATCGCCCGCCAGTGCCCCCGTAAAGCCCGGTGGGCGGTGCTGTGCTGGGTCGACGCGGGGAGAGCTGGGCGAACTACCACGGGGTCGAGGATAGTGGCGACCACCCAGCCCTCCCGTACTTTGAGAGTGCGACTCAACCTCCGAGTTGAATAGGCGCATGAGAAACGAGGTCGTGACGATCCCCATCGACCCGACCGGTGGCTCTCAGGCTTCCCGCAGAAAGATCTGCCACATTCGGAAGGTCGGGCGCTGCTGTCCCTCCCAGTATCACCGGATCAGCAGGCGTCCCGACCTCCCATACCGGGGAGGGTCGGGTGGCCGGCGACATTGGTTCAAAGGCCACCCGTCCGCCCCGGGTGTGCCGTTGAGGCCGCTGCGCGGTGGCGATCGGGTGATTTCACTCGCGAAGACAGACCCCTTAGACCGCCGTGTGTCGATCCTACCCGCTGGCGTCGTGTGATCCTCGGTGGGTATGCCACTCCCTCAGAGACGGGGTGTTACTTGCCAATTGCCGCTGACTCGGTCGCTCCCTGTGCGAGCTTGTCGAGGGCGTGGTGCAGTCTCAGCACAATCTCTTTGGTGTCGTCTTCACGCTCACCCGGGATCGCTCGCTCACCACGATCAGGCGTTTGTGGTGGCGGCGTGGCGGTCTTCATGCGGCGGGTCAGTTGTTGGACCAGACAGCAGCTCTCGGCGACCTGTCCAACAGATACGTGCAGCGTATCCGCCACCTTGCCGAGGGCACGCGCCGGTGATCCGGCGAGGGTAACCTCGTGGGCGAAGGCTTCGTAGATCTCGAAATCTCGGGGCGTCGGAGTGATCACTTGTTGGCTCTCGATGGCCAGCGCGGCATACATACCCAGGGTAGCCTCCGTATCCGGTCTGTCCGCCACCGTAACCGTCACTTAACACTGTTTCGGTCGGGTTCGGCTGCTGGAGCTCGCGGTCCAAACGGCTCGCCACCGGCAGCGACGCGTCGGGATCGAGACCGCTGCCAGGGTGTGTGATCAGCGTGCGGTGTAGTAGGGGTCTTTTGCCCAGGTTTTGTAGGCGGTGAGTGCTGCTGGTGTGGTTGTGATGCGCCAGTCCCAGCCGCGGGCGGCGTTGTTTTGGTCAAACCAGATGACAGCGGCGATGTCGGGGAGGTGTTTCAGTGTTTGGCGGAGCGAGGTGACCCACTGTTCGTTTCGTTGGGTTCCAGTGCGGCGGTTTCCGCGATCATGATCGGCTTTTTGGTGTGGTAGTCGTTGTAGATGCCCATGAACAGGCTCAGCGGGGTGCGGTCGGTGGTGCCGCCGTGGTTGTATCCGTCGGCGGCGACCCAGTCGACGTAGTGATCGCCGGGGTAGTACTGCGGTCCAGTGGGTGCGAGTCCGGCGGGTTGGTCGACAGCGTTTGGGCTCCAGACCCACACGACGTTGGTTGCGCCGGCGGCTTGGAAGACTGTCCACATATGCCGCCAGCCGTCGACGAACCCGATGGGGTCGCCTGAGTAGTTCGCAAACCACGAACCGTTGAACTCCTGAAACGGGCGAAAAAAGACAGGCGCGCCGACCGAGCGAAGGGCGGCAGCGAGCGAGCGGAGGTACGCGTCTTGGCTGCCGTCGGTGATCGCCGCCCACCCTGGGAACGGCCGTCGGCCGCCGACTGTGAGCAGCGGGTGGCGGCCGTTGGTGATGTCCCAGCGGAGGGTGGAGACGGGCGCGGCGTCGCCGAAGCCGATCACGTGTGCATCGATCGCATACGTGCGACCAAGCAGCGTCTCGCGGGAGCGCACGCCGCTTTGTGTCCAGGTCGCGGCCGGGTGCACGTAGCCCCCGAAAAGGACGCCCTCGGCGGGGACGAGCGGCCCAGAAACACGCGCGGGGGAGCAGGCACCCGTAACGCCAAGCTTCGTTGCGATTGACCGGGCGCCGGCCTGGTCGATTGCCTGCACCTGGAACGTGTACACGGTCGAACAGGCCAGCCCAGTGAGCGTCCACGACGTCGCGCCGTGAACCGTCTTTTGGTAGGCGTAGTCGAGATCCACGTTGTACAGCATGGTGCCCACTCCGGTGGACGCCTTCCATGTCAACGTGGCCGTGGTCGGAGTCACTGTGATCGACGTGATCGTGGGCACGCTCGGCCCAGCCGCCGCATCAGACGACCCACCCGCGGCAACCAGCACCACCCCGCCCGCGACGAACGCCACGAAGCGCAAAACCCCCCGAACACCCAACACACAAACTAGTTTCGGCAAAACACACGAAAAAGGTGAGCAAGTCCGGCTCCGGCGATGACCACCACCGCGAACGCGGCTTGGTCATGAAAGGCTCACCTCGTTAACTCCCAACGATGGTAAGCCTCCCACCGCTCCGCTCGCATGCCCAACGCTACCCGCTTGCGTTACGGATTGGCCTAGGGACAGGAGTACCTCGGATGGGCAACAGCCGCGCGGAGCTCACGCCGAGGGAACGGACAGTTCACAGTGGTTGGCGTGAACCGTCCTCGTTAGTGGTGGAGTCAAAGCTCGTCGTGGGCTAGACCGGGTCGTCCAGATACAGCTTCGTGATCGCCTCCTGCAGCTCTTGGGGGCTGACTGCCGAGTAGTGTCGGGAGAAGATGTCTCCGCGGCTCCAGCCCATGAGGCTGTCTCGGACTACGGGATCGACGTGGTTGGCGCGTAGGCTGGAGGCGACCGTTCGGCGCAAGTCGTGGTTCTGGACGCCCCACGCTCCCCATACCCGGTCTGTCTGATACGCCAGCCCGCCGTGGGTGATGCGTGCGCCGCGTCGTCCTGGTATGACGTGGCGCGAGCCTCCTGTTACCGATTCCCGAGTGACCAGGCATCGCCGCAGTTCGGGGTGTAGCGGCACCAGGCGTTCCTTGTCTCCCTTGCCCAGTACCAGCATCACGTTGTCTTCCAGGGATACCTTGTCCCAGGTAAGGCCGACCACCTCGACGTGCGGCAACCGGTGTATGCGAACAGGCAGAAAAGCAGCAGGTCGTAGTCGTCTCGAACGTGGGCCTTGATTTCGCGCAAGACGCGGTTTGGCACCGTGCGCACAACCCGCTGGATCGGCTTGGGTAGACGGACCTTGCGGCAGGGGTTGCGGTCGATAGACCTCGAGATCGTCAACGGCAAAGCTGTATGCCGCTGACAGGGACACCAGACCCACCTGCCGCATCGTCGAGGGTGCCCAACCGGTGGACAGCAACCATGCCTGCACGTCGGCCTTTCTTGCCGACATCGGATCGAGGCCGTTTTCCTCGCACCACGTTCTCCAGCGGGTAGCCACACGCAGGTAGTTTGTGATCGACTCAGGTTTCGCTCCCCGAAGCCTCAGGTCGGTCTCGTACGCCTCGAAAATATCGATAGCCATTTACGCTCCCCCATTCGTTCGTGTGGCACTCCCAAGCATCGGGTCACGGCCTCGAGCGCCAGTACCGAACATCTTCCTCCAAACTCGGCGATTCCTGGTGAGGCCATGCCAACCGCCGCGAACCGAACGGTCGTACGCCGAAGCAGCCTGATCTCCAGTCTTGGTGCTCGCCGTCGGTGTCCCTCAACTCCCCGAATCTGGCCGCGGCCGCTCTCTTACCCCTGTCCGATCTCCACGAGCACCTTGCCGCGTACGCCCGACGGGTTTCGAAGCGCATCGATCGCCGCGGCGTAGTCGTCCAGCGCGAACCGCTGGGTCACCAGCCCGCCCAGGTCGAGCCGGCCGGCGTTGAGCTCGCGGGCGACGCTGGCCCAGGCGGCCGACGTGTAGCTGAAGCTGCCGGAGACCGTGACGTCGCCGTTGACGAGATCATCCACGTTCAGCGGCACCGTGACTCCTTGCCCCGGGAAGCCGAGGATCACCACGCTGCCGCCGCGGGCCGGGGCGGCCAGTGCCGCGGCGGTGGCCGCGGCGGCACCGGCGGCCTCCACCACCAGGCCGTATCCGGCTCCGGCCTCGGCCGGGTCGCACGTGAAGCGATCCACCCCGGCCCATTCCGCCAGCGCCGCCTGAGCCGGGCGGGCGCCCAGCATCGTCACCTCTGAGGGTTCCCACAGCCGCGCGAGACGCGCGGTGAGCAGCGCGACCGTGCCGTCGCCGACCACCAGCACGCGAGCGCCGGCGGCGGGGCGGGCCCGGTCGAGCGCGCGGTAGACGACCGCGGCCGGCTCGACCAGCGCCCCGGACTCCCAGCTCACGTGGGGCTCGAGCGTATGCACCAGTCGGCGCGGGTGCGACCAGCAGGTCGGCGGCTGCGCCGTCGCGGGTGAAGCCAAACTCGTCGTAGTTCTGGCAGCGGTTGGTCGCTCCGGCCGCGCATTCGGCGCAGTGGCCACACGGCACACAGCCCCTCGACCACCACCCGCGTGCCGGCGGGAATCGACTCGTTGCCGGCAACGACCCGGCCCGCCCACTCGTGCCCCAGCACGATCGGATAGCGCACGAAGGCGGGATCGATGGTGCCGTCGATGATGTCGAGATCGGTGCCGCACATTCCCACCACCACCGGTGCGATCAGAAGCTCCCCTGCGCCCGGCTGCGGATCCGGCCGCTGCTCGAGCTCCACCTCGCCCGGTCGCCGGACGGTCAGCGCCCTCATCGGCGCTGCTCCTCGGCGAAGCGAGCGCCGCCGCCCAGCCGCGACGGTGATCCGGTCGGCGGCCGCGCGGACATCGTCGGCCAGCCGTTCGCGGCCGCGATCCTGGATGTCGTGCGAGAGCCCGGTGGCGCTGATCGCGCCCGCGACCATGCCGGCGTGGTCGGAGAAGGTCGCCGCGATGCACATCACGCCCAGCACGTCCTCCTCGTCGTCGACCGCGAACCCGCGGTCGCGCACGACATCCAGCTCGGCGATCAGCGCCGGCGAGCGTCCGGATGGTGTTGGGAGTGCGGTGCGGCAAACCGGTATCGGCGGCGATCCGCTCGGTCAGATCCGCGGGCAGCGCGGCCAGGATCGCCTTGCCCGCGGCGCTGGTGTGAGGTAGCTCACGTACCCCCAGCGGCGTGTGGAAGCGCACCATCCCGGGCGCGTCGATCCGGTCGATGAACACCGGGTATCCGTCCTCGGCGATCGCCGCGCGGGTGGTCAGCCCGGTGACGCGGCTGAGCTCGATCAACTCCGGCCGGCACACCCCCACGAGCTGGATCGACTGGCGCGCGGCTTCGCCCAGCCGGACGAGCTCAATGCCAGGTATATAGCGGGGTCCGGGCTCAATCGTGCGCAGATATCCCCCCGCCACCAGCGTCCGCGCGAGCGCGTGCACCGCGCTCTTGGACATGCCCAGGCGACGGGCGATCTCCGACAGCGAGAGGCCGTCCGGCGAGTCCGCGACCATCCCGACCAGGCGCATGGCACGGGCGACGCTGCCGACCAGATAGCGGTCGGCCGGGGCTTCGGTTGAGGGGCGTATGGTGATGGTTCTGCGGGTTGAGACGCCCGCGACGTTGACACACGGGCGAGTGTCTGATTGGGTAACACGGAACTGCCGGACCGTGTTCGTCCATGCCGAACGTTACTCCCTCGCCCATCCCGCCGTCAATCGCCCCGCCGTGCAGCGTCGCCGCGAGAGCGCGATCGAGCGCGTGCGCGCGGTGATCGAACAGACCGGCGTGCCCGGGGTGGTGCTCACCCGGCCGGGGCCGGTTGCCTGGGCGACCGGCGGGATCAACCCTCCGATCGATCGCGGCGCGCCGATCGACACGGTGTGGATCGCGATCTCGATGTCGACGCTGCACGGTGATCACCACCGAGGTCGAGGCCCCGCGCATCGCCGCCGAGCTGCTGCCGGCCGGGATGGAGTTGGTGGCGGTGCCATGGTGGGACGCCGACGCGTTCGCGGTCGCCGCCGGTGAGGCGCTCGACGCCGACCTCCGACGAGCTTGGCAGCGACGGCCATCCGGCGTTTGGGCGCGATCTCGATCACGAGCTGCAGCGCGTCAGGCTGCCGCTGTCCGAGGCGGAGCGCGACGATCTGCGCGACCTCGGCCGCGACGCCGCCGCCGCGGTCGAAACCGCCCTGCGCGACTGGCGGCCCGGCGAGACCGACCGTGAGATCGCCGCCAGGGTGGTCGCCCACACCGAGCAGACCGGGGCCGACGCTCCGTGCCTGCTGGTCGGCGGAGACGAGCGGCTCGAGAGCTTTCGCCACCCGGTCGCCAACGGCAGCCGGCCGCAGCGCGTGGTGATGGCGGTGCTGGTCGCGCGTCGCGACGGGCTGCACGTGGCGCTCACCCGCCACGCCGCGACGGCGCCCGACCCGACGCTCGAGCGCGGCCTCGCCGCCTGTCGCGCGATCCACCGCGGCGTGCTCGCCGAGTGCCGTCCCGGGGCGCGGTTCGGCGACGCCCTCACGGCGCTCGACGCCGGCTACCGCGACGGCGGGTGCCGAGGGCGAGTGGCGCGCGCACTACCAGGGCGGCCCGATCGGCTACGGCCAGCGGGAGTTCGAGATCGCCCCGTGCCAGTCCGACCAGCCCGTGGTGGAACGAGCCGATCGACGCCGGCGTGGCGATGGCGTGGAATCCGAGCCTGCCGGGAGGAGCCAAGGATGAGGACACCTACCTGGTGGGCGCCGACGCGTGTGAGCTGGTCACGACCACCGGCAGCTGGCCGATGGTGGCAGACGACGGGCAGCTGCCCCGGCCCGCAGTGCTGGGGGTGGGATAGGTGAAGGCGCGTCAAGCTGCTCGCCGACGCCGGCCTGCCCCGCGAGCGGCTGCCCGAAGAGAGTCGCCAAGCGGTTCCCCGACGGCGCCCACTTCCGGGTGGAGATCCCCTCGGTCGAGGGCCCGGCGGTGCTGGCCGCGGTGATCGACGAGGCGACCCGCCGCGGCGTCACCGTCAACCGCGTCTCGCAAGGCTCCGGCGCGATGCTGCAGTCGGACGCCGAGCTGCACGAGATGGCGCAGCTGGGCGCCGACGCCGGCCTCGAGGTGTCGCTCTTCATCGGCCCGCGCGAGGAATGGGGGACGTACGCGATGTCGCGGGCAGCCGACGGCGGCGCGGTCGCCGGCGGCGTGCGCGGCCTGCGCCAGCTCACCTACGCCGTCGAGGATGTGCTGCGCGCGGCCGAGTGCGGCATCCGCGGATTCCTGGTGGCCGACCTGGGACTTCTGGTGACGCTGGTGAAGGCCCAGGCCGACGGGGAGATCCCCGCCGACGTCGTGTGGAAGGTGTCGGTCATGCTGGCCCCCTCCAACCCGGCGACGCTCGCGGTGCTGGCCGAGCTCGGCGCCGACACCGTCAACCTCCCCACCGACCTGTCGCTCGACGAGCTCGCCGACATGCGGGCGGTGTGCGACCTGCCGCTTGACCTGTACGTCGAGGCGCCCGATGCACTCGGCGGCATCGTTCGCGGCGAGCAGCTGGCCGATCTCGCGGTCACCACATCACCGCTGTATGCCAAGTTCGGGCTGCGAAACTCGCGGCCGCTGTATCCGTCGGGAGGACACATCGAAGCCGACGCGATTGCGATCGCGCGCGAGAAGGTGCGCCGCGCCCAGATCGCCCTCGAGTGGGTCGGCGCGCCGCGACGGCGAGCCGGTGATCCAGTCGCTCCCCGGCGCCGAAGGATTGGGGGTACCGCGGCCCTGATGGCTCCCCTGCGCTCCAGCCGCTGGTTCTCGGGTGACGACGAGGTCGCGGTGATCCACCGCGTGGCTGCGCGGAACTCCGGCGTCGATCCGGGCACCGACGGCGCGCGTCCCGTGATCGGGATCGCCAACTCCGCGTCCGACCTCAACCCGTGCAACCTGCCGCTGAACGCGCTCGCCGCCGACGTCGCCAGGGGCATCCGCGAAGCGGGCGGAGTACCGATGGAGTTTCCGGTGATGAGCCTCGGCGAGGATCTGATGAAGCCCACCGCGATGCTCTACCGCAACCTGGTCGCGATGGAAGTCGAGGAGTACCTGCGCGCCTACCCGCTGGACGGCGTGGTGCTTCTGGCCAACTGCGACAAGTCGGTGCCAAGCGCGATCATGGGCGCCGTCAGCGCCGACCTGCCGGCGCTGGTTGTGACCGCCGGCCCGCGGCCGGTGTCGAGCTTCCACGGCCGCCGGGTGGGTACCGGCACCGATCTGTGGCGGGCCTTCGACGCACATCGATCGGGCGCCATGAACGACGCCGACTGGCACGAGTTCGAGGGCTGCCTGGTGTGCGGCCAGGGTTCGTGCAACACCATGGGCACCGCCTCCAGCATGGCCATCGTGACCGAGCTTCTGGGCATGATGCTGCCCGGCGCAGCCGCCATCCCGGCGACCGACCCCGCCCGCGCGGCGACCGCGCATGCCACCGGCATGCGCATCGTCGAGATGGTGCGCGACCAGGTGCGGCCCTCGGATGTGCTCACCGACGCCGCCTTCCGAAACGCCGTCCGGGGGCTGAACGCCGCCGGCGGTTCCACCAACGTCGTGTTGCACCTGCTGGCGATCGCCGGCCGGGCCGGCCGCGCCGCTCACGCTCAGCGATATCGGACGCCTCAGCCGGGCGGTGCCGGTGGTCGCCGACGTCGAGCCGTCCGGCGAGCTGTTGATGCAGGAGTTCTTCGCCGCCGGAGGCGTGCCGGCGCTGGTCGCCGAACTGTCCGAGGTGTTCGAGCTGGACGCGGTCACCGGATCGGGCCGAAGCTGGGCCGAGGAGAGCGAGGGCGTGACCGTGTCGGGCGCCGCCATCCGTCCAGTCGGCCAGGCGCTTGCCGACGACGGCGCGTTTGCGGTGGTGCGCGGCTCACTGGCCCCCGACGGAGGGCTGCTCAAGACCTCGGCCGCCTCGCCACGGCTCTTTCGCCACCGCGGCCCCGCCGTGGTGTTCTCGTCCTACGACGAGATGCGCGAGCGAATCGACGACCCCGCAGCTCGAGGTCACGCGCGACAGCGTGCTGGTGCTCGGCGGCGCCGGCCCGGTGGGTGTGCCGGGCATGCCCGAGTGGGGCCACGTGCCCGTGCCGGCGCGGCTCGCGGCAGCCGGCGTCGACGACATGGTGCGGGTGACGGATGGGCGAATGAGCGGCACGGCCTTTGGCACCTGCGTGCTGCACGTCACCCCCGAGGCGGCGATCGGCGGCCCGCTCGCGCTGGTACGAGACGGCGATCAGGTCGCGCTCGACGTGGATGCCGGGACGCTCGACCTCGAGGTATCGGCCGACGAGCTGGCCGAGCGTGAGGCGCGCTGGCAGCCGCCCGCCCGCACCCACCTGCGGGGCTGGCCGGCGCTCTACCAGGAGCACGTCACCCAGGCCGACCTGGGCTGTGACTTTGATTTTCTCCGGGCGCTGCCGGCGGCGCGCGGACTGGTCGAGCCGGTGATCGGCAGATCATGAAATTGGCAGATGGGTTCCATGACCACGGACAACCAAGGAGGAGAGCGATGCGCAGGATAGGTTTTCTATTGGCGGTGGTCGTGGCTTCGGTCGCGCTCGCCGGCTGCGGCGGGTCAAGCTCGTCGGGCAGCTCGAGCGGTGGTGGGGGGAGTAGCAGCACGGCCCCGGTCACGCTCACGCTCTGGCACAACTACGGCACCGAGCAGAACGCGGTGGCCACCAAGAACCTGGTGGCGGCGTACGAGAAGCTGCACCCCAACGTCACCATCAACCTCGTCAGCCAGCCGGCTGACAACTACTTCGCGCTGCTGAAGGCGGCCGCGATCTCACACACCGGCCCGGACATCGCCGTCCAGTGGACCGGGCTGTTCACGTTGCAGGACACCAGCTACCTGTCCAAGCTGACCGGGCTCGTACCCCAGGCGTCGCTCGACAAGATGAAGGGCCTGGAGTGGATGTCGAGCGGACTCACGAAGTCCGGCGACCCGTACGTGATGCCGCTGGAGGATCAGTTCTACATCGGCTTCTACAACAAGGCCGCCTTCCACAAGGCCGGAGTGGCCTCCGTGCCCACCGACTGGAACGAGCTCACCGCGGCTTGCACCAAGCTGAAGGCGGCCGGGTACACACCCCTCGTCTACGGCAACGGCGGCCAGTCACTGGGCACCGAGTTCTACCCCTGGTACGACGCCAGCTACCTGATGATCGGCCAGTACCCGCTGAGCCAGTGGAAGGGCATCTATGACGGCTCGATCCCCTGGAACTCGGCCACCAACAACGCCCAGTACAGCAAGTGGGCGGCCCTCGAGACGAGCGGCTGCACCAACAGCGACATCCTGACCACCACCAACAACATCGACCAGTTCACCTCGGGCAAGGCCGCGATGATCGTCGACGGCACCTGGGACACCCAGAAGTTCACCGACTCGATGGGCAAGAACGTGGCCGCGTTCGTGCCGCCGTTCTCGAACTCGCCGATCAAGGGCGTGGTGGAGTATCCCGGCGACGGCTTCTCGATCATGAACTACTCGCCGCATCAGCAGCAGGCCGCCGACTTCCTGGCGTTCATGGCGACGCCGGCAGGGGTCAAGGCGGTCAACGCCGCCGGGCTGATTCCTGACGTCAACGGCTCGAACACGACCAACCCGGTGAACCAGCAGATGCTGGACTTCGCCGCCAAGGACGGATTCACCCGCTACCCGATGCTCGACAACGTCACCCAGGGTGACGTCGTCAACACCGGCAACAAGTTCCTGCCCAGCATGCTGGCGGGCAAGACCTCGGTGTCGGACGGGCTGAACCAGATGCAGAGCACCTGGAGCCAGCTCCCGGCAGATCAGAAGGGATCGACCTATAAGTAACCGCTGACCGGCTGGGCCCGTGCTCCTGGCAAGTTGGAGCGCGGGCCCAGCCGTTTTGATCGATGATGTTCTCCGCATGAGTTCACAGACACTCTCCGCATCCACCGACCTGCCGCCCGCGCCGACCCGGCCGCGGCGCACCGGCCTGCAGCGCCGCCGCGGGTTGGTCGGGTTGGTGATGAGCCTGCCGGCCTTCGCGCTGGTGGCCGTGCTGCTGGGCTGGCCGATGCTCCAGGCGTTCTACTACTCGATGACCGACTGGGACGGCATCACGGCGAAGTGGATCGGCCCTTCGACGTACACGCACGAGCTGCACGACCCCGCCTTCTGGCGGGTGATCGAAAACAACGGCCTGCTGCTGCTGTCGATCCCGCTGGCGCTGGGAATCCCGCTCGGCATCGCGTTCCTGCTCGACACGCGCGTGTTCGGCTGGCAGACGTTCCGATCGGCCTACTTCCTGCCGACCGCGATCTCGTGGGTGGTGATCGGGATGGTGGCCGAGCGGTTCTTCGCCGCCCAGGGCCAGCTCAACTCGCTGCTCTCGACGGTCGGCCTCGGCTTCATCTCGACCGACTTCCTGGCCGGCGAGCGCACCGCGCTGCTGGCGGTGGCGCTCACCTTCGTGTTTTCGATGATCGGCACCAACACCATCATCTTCCTGACCGGGATGGCCACGCTCGACCACAACCTGGCCGAAGCGTCGCGGGTGGACGGCGCCAGTGGCTGGCAGACGTTTCGCTGGATCACCGCGCCCCAGCTGAAGCGGTTCATCCAGTTTGCGCTGATGATGACGCTGATCAGCGCGTTCACCGCCCTCTTCAGCCTGATCTTCGTGATGACCAGCGGCGGCCCCGGCTACGGCAGCACGACCCTCGAGTTCTTTGTCTACCAGACCGCGTTTGAGACCGGCCGGTTCGGCACCGGGGCGATGCTCGGCGTGATCCTGTTTGCGATCATGGCGAGCGTCGGCCTCGCCCAGGTGCTGCTGCTGAGGACAAAAGAGTGAGCGCCGTCTCAGCATCCGCCGAGAACCTCCCGCCGCAGGTGACGCGCGCCGCGCAAGGCCCGCCGGCCGCTGCGCAGCGGGCTGCTGCTGCTGCTGATGATCGTGATCGCGATCGTGATGCTCTACCCGTTCTGGTTCATGATCGACAACTCGTTCAAGAGCCAGTCGTCGTTCATCGGAGCGGGCGGACACTCGCTGGACAGCTGGCGAGCGCTGGGCTCCGCCCTGCCGTGGGGCCAGCAGATGAAGAACTCGACGATCGTGTGCCTGCTCTCGATCGCGATCATCCTGGTGTGCTCGACCATGGCCGGGTTCGCGTTCGCCAAGCTGCGGTTCCCGGGCGCCGGCGTGGTCTTCGCCGCCATCATCGCGGCGATCCTGATCCCGGTGCAGTCGATCGTGATCCCCGCCTACGTGGACATCGCCCACTGGCACCTGCTCACCTCCTACTGGGGAGCGGTGCTGATGTACTGCGGCCATCGGCACGCCGTTTGCGACGTTCCTGATGACGGTGTACTACCGCAGCCTGCCCGACGAGCTGATCGAGGCCGGCGTGATGGACGGCCTGTCCTACCCGATGATCTTCGTGCGGCTGGCGCTGCCGCTCTCGATCCCCGCGCTGGCCACGGTCTTCGTGCTGCAGTTCATCCAGATCTGGGACGACCTGCTGATCGGTCTGCTGTTCCTCCAAAACCAGTCCGATCGCACGATCACCGTCGGCCTGGGAGCGCTGGCGGCCGGTCGCACCACCGACATCCCGGTGCTGATGGCCGGGTCGCTGCTCTCGGCGATCCCGGCGATCATCGTCTTCCTGATCTTCCAGCGGTTCCTGGTCAACGGCCTGACGGCGGGGATCGGCCGCTGATGGCGACCGTCCGCTTCGAATACGCCTCGCGGGTGTACGTCGCCGGCCAGCGGCCGGCGGTCGACCGCCTGTCCCTCGAGATCGGCGACGGCGAGCTGTGCGTGCTGGTCGGGCCGAGCGGATCCGGCAAGTCGACCGCGCTGCGAATGCTGGCGGGGCTGGAAACGGTGGACGGCGGCAAGATCTTCATCGGCGACCGCGACGTGACCGACCTGGCTCCCAAGCGACGCGATATCGCGATGGTGTTCCAAAGCTACGCGCTCTATCCGCACATGACCGTCGCCCAGAATCTCGGGTTCGCGCTGCGGGTGAAACGGCTGCCGCGAGCCGAGGTCAAGCAGCGCGTGCAGGAGGCCGCCCGGCTGCTCGAGCTGGAGCCGTACCTCGACCGGCGGCCGCGGGCGCTCTCGGGCGGCCAGCGCCAGCGGGTGGCGATGGGCCGGGCGATCGTGCGCGAGCCGCAGGTGTTCTGCATGGACGAGCCGCTGTCCAACCTCGACGCCAAGCTGCGGGTGTCGACCCGCACCCAGATCGCGTCGCTGCAACGCAGGCTGGGCGTGACCACGGTGTATGTCACCCACGATCAGGTCGAGGCGATGACGATGGGCGATCGGGTGGCGGTGCTGCACGACGGGGTGCTGCAGCAGGTCGATCGCCCGCTCGACATCTACGACCGGCCGCGCAACGTGTTCGTGGCCGGCTTCATGGGATCCCCGGCCATGAACCTGCTGGCCGGCCGCCGCGTGGCCGACGGCGTCGATGTCCGCGGCACGACGGTGCCGGTCACCCGCGAGCTCGGCGCCCCCAGCGGCGACGGCGCGGTCACCGCCGGCGTCCGTCCCGACGGGCTGACGATCACCGACGCCGCGGCGGCCAACTCCATCACCGCCACCGTCGAGTTCGTGGAAGAGCTGGGATCAGACGGCTACGTGTACGGCACGCTGGACGACGGGGAGCGAATCGTGGTGCGAAGCCAGGGCCGGTCGCATCCGCCGATCGGGGCGAAGTTCGGGCTGCAGATCGATCCTGCGCATCTGCATGTGTTTGACGGGGAGAGTGGGGAGCGGTTG
>CAVSNF010000027.1:0-177773 GCA_963729195.1 uncultured Actinomycetes bacterium | reverse complement strand
AGGACTGGGACGTTCACGCTCGCCGGGGTCGTAACCGACACCTGCACCGGCGCCCCGATTCACCAACCTCAAGTGACGGTCGATTCTTCAGTCAATCCGGGACCGATTCAGCTGCCGGTAAGCCACAGCCAGTTTGGCATCGGCAGCCTCGCCGCCGGGACATATGTCCTCACGGTCAGCGGCGGCGGCTACTCGACGATGACGTTACCGGCTGTGCAGATCCCGGCCGCTCAAGGATCCCCTCTCGCCGGTGGCTTCGCTGATGGTTCGCAGATCGCCATCGGCCTCGCGCCACTCGCCGGGTGCCGACCGGGCGCGAAAGACCCAGGTCCGATACAGCTTCCGGCGATCAGCGGCCAGATCCTCGACAACTGCACGTTGGCGGCACTCACCGGTGGCACCGCCAACCTGGTCACTGCGGCTGGTAGCCAGCTTCCCACCGCCATCAATGGGAACCTGTTCACGTTGGACGATCTCGCCGCCGGCGGTTACGGCCTCGACGAGGAGGTGTCCGGCTACCAGCCGGTGCTGTACACCGGCCCGACTCTGCCCGCAGTGCAAATGCCGGCCCAACCCGCCGCGTTCGCAGACGGAAGCGCGGCGCGATTCGGCCTCATCATCGTGGTCGAACCCCAACCGGTTGGAGCCGCCTGCTGAAACACGAAACGGCGAAGGGGGCGCCAGCAACCACCGGCGCCCCCGGAGGTGGAGCGTTCCGCAGCCGGCCTCCGGACCGGCGCTACTACACAGTGTTCGAGCGTCAGGTCGCGACGCTTGCCGAGACGCCCGCCCTCCGGTCGGATATGTCCGTGCCTGGCCCAGAGACGCGGTGGAGGCTGTCCCGGTTGGTTGTGATCCAGTGCTGGTCTCTCAAGGCGTCGGTTCGTGAGGTCGATGAGGGTCGGGATGGTCATGATGCGTATGCCACGTTTCAAATGGTCTAAACGGTGTCGCCCGTGGTGAGGGGGCGGCGTAGCGCACCTCGTGGTTGGATCGAGCGAGCCGTCTCGTCGGTGGGCCACCGTTTTTTGCCTGGCCGGGCTTGGAACGGGGCTCGGCTTGTGCGGATTCTGGATTTGTTCGAGGATCACGTGTATGCGGGGGAGATCATGCGTGACGGTCACTACGTTCACCACGACTCTGCGGCGAGCGCCGCGAGTCTTCTTGGCGGTCCTCTGCCGGATGGTGTCGAGATCGGCGAGTATTGGGAATCTCGCATCGTCTCGGACGATCGCGCGGCGTACCAGGAGTTCAATCGCCGGTTGCTGGCCGGCGAGGACGCGGATGTGACGTATCGGATCGTGGGCGGGGATGACACGACCAGAGTGTTTCGCGATCGCGCTCGCCCGCGTCCGCGCCCGAAACACGATGGCGGAGTGTTGATCGACGGCATCATCTCCGACGTCACGGTGCGCGAGGAGGCCGCGACGCGGCTGGCGGAGGCGAACAGCCGGTTCACGAGTCTCCTCGATGTGGTGGGCGCGCACGTGTACCTCGCCTTCGCCCACCCTGACGGCACCCTCGAGGAGCTGTTCCAGGGACCGGGTGGAGATCGGCTTCTGGGTGGGGCAGAGCCGGATCCGGACATGGTGAACTGGGATTCGGCGGTGCATCCGGATGACCGAGCTGCCTATGACGAGTTCAATCGAGCGCTCGCGATGGGTAGCGATAGCGAGGTCTTGTACCGTCTGATCGGCGCCGATGGCGTGACGCGGTGGGTGCACGACCGTGGCGCCTGTCGCCCGGTTCCCAGCGGCGGATACGAAGTCAGCGGGATTGTCTCGGACGTCACCGATCGCCGTCGTTTGGAGGACGACCTGCGCCGCAGCGTCGAGGCGATGCAACAAACTCATCGTGAGCTCGAACGTGCTCGTGCCGAGGCCGAGCTGCGAGCGGCCACCGACGACCTCACGGGCACATCCAACCGCCGGCATTTCTTGCAGACCGCCAGTGAATGGTTGGAAGCCGACGCCACCCGAACCGGCCTCTTGCTGCTCGACGCCGACCACTTCAAGCAGATCAACGACAGGCACGGGCACGCCATCGGGGACGCCGTACTCGTCCACCTCGCCAGTCGCTTGCGATCAGCGCTCGGCCCCACCGATTGCTTGGCCCGCTGGGGCGGCGAGGAGTTCGCCGTGATGCTTCGCGACTGCGCCTCCGAGCATGAGCTCCTGCAACGAGCCGAGCACCTGCGAAGGGCTGTCTGCGAAGCGCCCATCATCGACACACCGCTGCGCCTAACGCTCACCATTTCAATCGGCGCTTGTCTCGCCTCGCCCGACGACAACGTCGACACTCTCCTCGACTATGCAGATCGGTGCTTGTACGCTGCAAAGCACCAGGGCCGAAACCGAGCCTCACTGCGCCCGGGTGTTGCTCCCCACATGCCGGCAGAGCAGGAGCACCCCGAGACGGTTGAGATGGCACGCGCGGTGGCACTCGTCGCAGGCTTGCATGGGGGCATCACCGAGCGGCACGCCGAGGAGGTCGCGACACTCGCCGCGGCCACTGCTGAACGTCTCGATCTGTCACCCTCGCTTGTCCATCGATGCCGCCTGGCCGGCTGGCTGCACGACATTGGGAAGCTCGCGGTGCCCGAACACACGCTCACCAAACCAGCACCACTGACCGACTCCGAGTGGGACGACCTGCGCATCCACCCTGAGATTGGGGCCACCCTGGTTGCTCGAATCGACGCCCTCGCGGACATCGCCCCGGCCATCCGCCACCACCACGAACGCTACGACGGCGGCGGATACCCCCACGGCCTGTCGGGCATTGAGATACCGATCGAAGCACGCATTCTCGCAGCCGCCGACGCCTATGCCGCCATGACCACGAAACGATCATACTCACCAGCCCGATCGGCCCAAGACGCTGCCACCGAACTGCGCGCCCAAGCCGGGTCACAACTCGATCCAGGCGTAGTCCACGCGCTACTTGCAGCACTTGGACAAGCAGACGATTCCCACGGTCTCGCCGCATAACCGGCAATGGCGGCCAAGGTCAGTCGTGGGTTCGAATCCCACCCCCGCCGCTCGCTCGCTAGCGGAGTGTTGCGATCGTTATACACTCGGTGTATAGTGGCCCAATGGTCAGCTATACACTGAGTGAGTACCTGCTGTGAGTGTGCCCTTCTCACTGCTCGGGCTGTTGGAGCGAGAGCCGCGTCATGGCTATGAGCTGAAGCGTGAGTACGACGCGGTATTCGCGCATGCCCGACCGCTCAAGTTCGGGCAGCTCTATTCGACTCTGAGCCGGTTGGAGCGGGATGGGCTGGTCGCTCTCGACGGCGAAGAGCCCGGCCAGGGGCCGGACCGCAAGCGGTTTGTGATCACCGAGCACGGCGTCACGGATCTCGAGCAGTGGATCGCCGAGCCGGAGCTTCCCGAGCCGTTCCTGCAGCCCACATTGTTCGTCAAAGTCGTGCTCGCGCTCCAGAGTGGCCGCGATGCCGCGGCGATCCTGGATGCCCAGCGCCGCCGCCACCTTGACCGGATGCGGGAGCTGACGGCGATGAAGCAAACCGGTAACCAGATCGACCGACTACTGGCAGACCACGCGCTGTTTCATCTCGAGGCCGATCTGCGCTGGATCGACCTCTCTCAAGCGCGACTCGAAACATTGAAAGGAGCAGTGACGTGAGCGACGACCAACTGCTGATTCACGGCAACCGCCTGGCGAAGCGCTTCGGCGCCTCCGACGCGCTGCGCGGGGCATCAGTCGGCGCTGCGGCCGGCGAGGTGGTGGCGATCATGGGCCCCAGTGGCTCGGGCAAGTCCACCCTGCTTCACTGCCTGGCGGCGGTGATCCAGCCGGACGCGGGCGAGGTCGTGTTCGACGGCCGCCGGATCGACCGACTGCGGGCCGGAGAGCGCGCGCGCCTGCGGCGTGAGCAGTTCGGCTTCGTCTTCCAATTCGGCCAGCTGGTTCCGGAGCTGTCCGCCCGCGAGAACATCATGCTGCCGCTGATCCTGAGCGGCGCCGGCCGCCGCGGCGCCCGCATCGAGGCCGATGCTTGGCTCGAACGCATCGGAGTATCAGGATTTGGTGACCGCCTCCCCGGCGAGCTCTCCGGCGGCGAGGCCCAGCGGGTCGCCGTGGCACGCGCGCTGATCCACCAGCCGAGGGTGGTGTTCGCCGATGAGCCCACCGGGGCACTCGACTCGCTCGCCGGCGAGATGGTGATGGAGCTGCTCACCGGGGCCGCCCGCGAACAGAACGTCGCACTGGTGCTCGTCACCCACGAGCCCCGCATCGCCGCCTATGCGGCGCGGGAGGTATTCGTGCGCGACGGCGCCACCGCCGACATCGCGGTGGCTGCGTGATCGGACTGGGCCTCCGCCTCGCGGTCGGCAGCCGCGCTGCCCGCACGCGCCTGGTGCTGGTCGCCATCGGAGTCGCGCTGGGCACCGTCTTCCTGCTAGGCGCACTCGGCTACATGCACGCCCGTGGCGTCGTAGACCACCGCGTCGCCACTCGCACGCCACAGCTGACCGCCGGGCCGATCGACCGGCCCGGGAATTCTGTGGTCGGTGGCGCCGGTCAGCTACTCGCCGGGCGACACCGCCTACACCCTGATTCGCACCGCGCCTGGACACGGCCCTCAACCGGCGCCGCTGGGCGCTCCCCGAATGCCCGCTCCGGGCACCGCATACGTGTCGCCGGCGGTAGCGGCGAAGATGGCGGCGAACACCGCCGACGGCGCCGTCTGGCGCGCGCTGGTGCCGTGGCATGTGGTCGGCATCCTCGACCGAGCGGTGCTGCACGATCCCAACGAGCGGGTGGTGATGGCCGGCTACCGCCACGCTCAGCTGAGCCCCAGGTCAATCGCCGCCTACCGCGTCTCCAGCTGGACTCAGCTCGCCCGGGATGTCCCCGGACAGAGCCTGCCCACCTACCAGCTGATCCCGTTTGCGATGGCAATCGCGCTCTCCCTCACACCGATCGCGATCTTCATCGCAAGCGCCGCCCGGATCGGCCAGCGCCGGCGCGACGAGCGGGCATCGGCGCTACGACTGCTGGGCGCAAGCACGCGCCAGCTCGCGTTTCTGGCAGCATGCGAGACCGCCATCGCGGCGTTCATCGGCGCCGTCATCGGCGTCGAGCGTGATCGAGCTGCTTGCGCCTCCGCGAGAGCGTCGGCTTCGGCAGCTACGTGGTCTTCACCGCCGACGCGGTTCCGCCGGTGTGGCAGCTGATCGCAGTCCTGGTCGGACTGCCGCTGTTCGCAGCGGCCACAGCATGGGTGGCGCTGTCGCGCTCAATCACCCAGCCGCTGGCAACCAGGCGCCGCGCCGCGCCGCGGGTGCCACGGGCATGGCGAATCCTGATCCCGCTGATCGGCTGGGCCGGAGTGGCCGTCGTCCTCACCCACCCGAGCTCACTCCCACTTACCCAGCGTGCGATCGCACTGGCGATCTTCGGCTCACTGGTGCTGCTCGGAGTCGTGCTCGCAGGCGGCTACCTCGTGCGCCGCGGCGCGCGGCTGATGCGCGCCCTGCCCACGGCCTCGGCCACCATCGCCGGACGTCGGCTCGAAGCCGACGCCGCCGGCGGATTCCGCGCGATCAGCGGAGTAGCCGTCGCGCTCACCGTCATCTGCGCTGTGCTCGTGGTGGGCGCATCCCAGGCGGCGGTCAACACCACCCAGAACACCCATGAATCCCAGGCAGCGCCGACGCCGGTGAACGACGTCATCGTCTCGGGCACGGGCGAGCCGGCGTTCGACCAGCGGGTGGCGGCCATTGTCCGCAGCGTCCCCGGTGTTCGATCCGCGGCCGCCGCGGCGTTCTCGTATAGCTCATCCCCCGAAGCTGTGGTCGCCGACTGCACGACCCTCGGCCGACTCGCCTCTGAGTCGCTGCCCTGCGGCGATGGCGTGCTGACGACAGCAGCCCTCGGCGCCGTGGGCGCGCCGATCACAATCACGTTCCCGCGGGCCGTGGGCACAACGTCGCTGAAGACCCACATCAGCGGCCACCTCCCACCCGGGTTCTTCCTGTTCGGTGGCGGCCCAGACGACGTGATCGTGCCCCCCGCCCTCGTGCCTGCACACGCGTCCCTCGACGAGCACGACCTGCTGGTGAACACCAACAACTCCCCGCTCGTCCAGGCGCGGCTGGTGGGCCGGCTCACGCACGACGTTGTGAGCTACGTGCCGGTGTACACGCAAAGCGGAACCCAGTCAGAAAGCAGCACGCTGCAAAAGCTCGAGCTGCTGCTGACCGCGATCGTGCTGGTGGTGCTCGGGATCGCCGCCGCCGGCCTGGCGATCGGCGCGATCGAGGGCGTGCTGGAACGCCGCCGTACGCTCGCCCACCTCGCGGCAACCGGCGTTTCGGCCCGCACCCTGCGAACCGCCACGATCCTCGAAATCACCGCACCGATGACGGCCGCGCTGATCCTCGCGGTCGCGATCGGAATCGGCACCGGCGCCACCTTCATCCACTTCTACTACTCAACCGACTCACTCACCCCGATCGTGATCCCGTGGCTACGAGTGATCACCCTCGTACTTGCCACCGTAGCCGCGACCGCGTGCGTGGTGCTCGCAACCCTGCCGATGGTCGGACGCAGCATCGGCCCCGAGAACCTCCGCACCGAGTAGCCGCTGCTGCGCCGGTCCGCCGGCTCAACCAGGGTTCTCGAATCCCGCCCCCCGCCGCTCCGCTCGCTCTGTTTTAGAGCAGGTGGAAGCGAGGCGGATTGTTGGCAGGGTCGCGATAGGCTCGAGCGCCGATGAGCGCTGATCTCAGTGCGGCCACCGGTGTCGATCCGGTCACGACGTTGTAGGTCGTCTTTCGGCCTTCGTTCGGGGCCCAGTGGGCCTGCCAGCCGATCCCGCCGGTCTCCGGCTCGATGTGGTCGACATGACACCGCAGTGTGCGGATCTCGTGGTCGAGTTCGCCGACCTCACTCCGGTACTGCTCCGGCACCGTATCGAGATCCAGTGGCGGCGGCTCCTGTTTGTTCTTTCCCATACCGCACGACTCTACTCAAACGCACCCGCCCATGCACGGCGGCGGCTCACGCCGAGACCAGCACCCGACCCGACTCGATGCGGGCGTCGTAGACGGCGACGCGCATCCTTGAATCATCCATGCTGCGACCGCTGGCCGGGTCGAACTGCCAGCCGTGCCACGGGCAGTGCAGCACCCGCTGCGTTTCGAGCTCGTAGCGGCCGGGCGTGCCCTTCAGCCGGGGCCGCACCGACCCCTTGCAGAGCGGAGCGCCGTAGTGCGGGCAGCGGTTACGCAACGCATAGAGTTCGCCGGTCTCACGGTCGAGGATGACGCCGATCTCGCGGCCCTCCACCCTCGCGATGATGACGCCGTCGGCGTCGAGCGTGCCGGCATCCCCCACGTCGTGCCACCTCACGCGGCCACCCGCCCCAGCCGGGCGCCGAACAGCTGCGCCGCGTTGCCACTCATGACCGGCTCGCGCCAGTCGCCGGGGAACCGCCGGATCATCTGGTTGGGATCGTCGAAGTCCCAGTGGGGATAGTCAGAGGCAAAGCACAGGATGTCGGGAGCGCCGATCGCGGCAAGCATCGAGAACAGCAGCTCGTCGTTGCCGTCGATCAGCTCGAGCGGTTGTGTGGTGAACCTGACGTGGTCGCGCAGGATCTCGCTCGGCCGGCGGTCGAGCCACGGCACCTCGGAACGGAGCCCCAGCCAGTTCGCGTCGAGCCGCCACATGATTCCGGGTAGCCACGCAAGGCCGCCTTCCATCATCAGAACGCGCAAGCCGGGGACTCGCTCGAACGTGCCGTGGCAGATCAGCGAAACCAGGTGGGTCATGATGCTGCACGCCGACCCCAGGGTGTGCCATTCGACATAGAAGGTCGGTAGGCCCACGCCTCCGGAGCTGCCGGAGATGCCCAGGCCTTCCATTCCCGAGTGGATCGCAACGGGCAGGCCACAGTCGGCGGCCGCCGCGAAGATCGGCAGATACCGCGGCTCACCGTAGGGGGCGGCCGATCCTCCGCACAAAAGCACCGCGGCGAACCGCGGATCCTCGGCGACGCGGCGGATCTCGGCGGCGGCGGCCAGCGGATCCTGTGCCGGCACAATGATCGTGCCGCGAAAACGCGAGTCGGCGTCAAGCCAGCAGTCGCGCAACCAGTCGTTGTGAGCGCGGGCGTACTCGGCGGCGCGGTAGGCGCTGGCGATCACCGACACCGCGATCCCATCGTCGGCGGTCAAAAGTCCGATCTCGACGTCATAGGGATCGAGCACCTCGCGCCGCACCAGATCGGCGTTGGATGCGGGGACGCCGGCAACTCCCAGCTCGAGCTCGGCGCGCATGAAACCGGTGGGATGGCCCCAGGTGAAGCCGGGCATGCCAAGCAGGGGGCCCTGGTCACGGAACCACGAGCGCTGGCTCGGTTCGATGAAACTCAGGAACTCCTCGCGATCGCCGATCTGGACGTGGATATCGCAGTCGATCATCAGTGGCGCTCCAGCAGGTCGAGGATGAACGGATTGATCTCGTCATGCGCATGCCCAAACCACGATGAGTGGCCCATCCCCATCAGCAGGTGGTACTCGCCGCCCGGGGTCATCTCGGCCAGCTCGAGCCCGTCCTGGGGCGGCGCCTGCACGTCCTCGTCGAAGGCGATCACGTGCATCGGCAGGGTCACGCTCCTCAGCTGCTCGCGCTGGTCAAACCGAAGCGATGCGTCCCACTGCGGCACAAGCGACTTCTCGTTCTCGCCGGATTCGATCCACTCCATCAGCATCGCCCGCAGCTTCGGCCACAGCTCGCGGTCACCCAGGGCGCGGGCGGGATACATGAAGGCCGCGTAGTGGGTCACGCCCATCAGCCCGGTGAGGACGCCGCCCGCCTTCACGAACTCGATCTCGGCCTCCTGGTAGTCCCAGCCCCAGCCGGTGCTCCACGCGCCGGTACCCATCACCACCGCGCAGCGCAGCAGGTCCGGGCGATCGATGGCAACCTGCTGGACGATCGCAGAGCCCAGTGAGCTGCCCACGATCCGCACCGGCGGCGTGCAGACCGCCTCGATCAGCTCGGCCACGTCACGCGCGAACGATTCGATCGGCCACGGGCCGGGAGCGTCGCACACAGTGTCGCCGATGCCGCGATTGTCGAACGTCGTCGACCGGTGATGGGGATCGAAGAAGTCTGTCTGGAACCGGCGCCAGTCCCGGCCCAGCGTTCCGCCGCCGCCGACCCACACCAGGTCGTCGCCGGCACCCGACTGCTCGTAGGCGATCCGAGCTTCTGATCCTTCGAAGAACTGTGGCATCTGGTACCTCGCGTTATACTGAACAAATGTCCAAACTTCGCAGGGTTGATCGTAGCCCGCCACGCCGCCGAGCACAAGAGCGGCGAGTTCGCAAGCCTCGCGCAGACAGCGCCCAGACCCGGCGCGCGATCCTCGAGGCGACCCTGCGGATCCTGCGCGACCATGGTCTCGCCGAGCTCACCCACCGCGCCGTGGCGAAGGAGGCCGGCGTCTCGCTGGCACTCACCTCCTACCACTTCGCCTCCAAGGACAACCTGATCTCCGAGGCGCTCGACCTGGCGGCGGCCGAGACTCTGCGCTGGCTCGAGCAGACCACCGATGCGCTCACCGGCAACGGCGGCGCAGTGCTCACCCCCGACCTCGTTGCCGAGCGATTGGGCGACCTCACGATGGGCCGGCTCGGCGACGAGCAGGTCGCGGTCACCTCGGTGGTAGAGCTGTCACTGGCCGCGGCCCGCCGGCCGGCCTTGCAGAAAGCGACCGCGGATTGGAACGACGCCTACCACCAGATCGTGGTCGTGCTCCTCGACCGCTGCGGAATACCCGATCCGAAGGGTGCCGCGGTGCTCGTGGTCGGGATGCTCGAGGGCCTCGTATTCCTGCAGATCGTCGAGTCGAACCCGGACTTCGAGCACGCAGTGCTGCGCCCGGCGCTGCAACGGTTGCTCAGATCACTCCAGAACTCGTAGCATTGCCCGAAGAACGCCAGAACCCCGAAGGCCGGGCGGTCGCCGAGTTCACCGCGCTCGTAGGGGCGCGCGTGGTGGGTGAGCACCTGCACCCCGCGATCGTCGAGCGGTTCACCTGCCTTGAGGGAGAGCTAACCGTCAAGCGAAACGGCGAGGTCTTGCTGAAGCCGCCCGCGGCCGTGCAACGGGTGGTCTTCAGCACTCTCGGGCCGATCGCGCGGTGGCGGGGGTATCGGGCGACCTACCCCGAACTCTCTCGGGTCGTACTCGCACCCCGGACGGACCAGCCCGAGACCACGGCAAGCTAGCTCGCGGGAGTTCCCCCTGACCTGCGGTCGCGACCAGGTTTGCGCAAAGTTGCACAGCTCGCCGAATTACGGGAGGGTGCCCCCCATGGAGAGGGCGCCGACCGACATGCTGCTACGGATGGTGAACGGCTTCCAGGTCTCGCAAGCGCTGCATGCGGCAGTGGTGCTGGGAGTGCCTGATCAGCTCGCCCGGGGGGCGCGGATGCCCGGCGAACTGGCCGTCGCCTGCGACGCTGACGCCGTGACGCTTCGGCGGCTTCTGCGCGCGTTGGCGGGAGTTGGTGTGCTGCACGAACACGATGACGGCCGCGTATCCCTGACCGAGTTGGGCCAACCCCTGCGATCCGACGTGCCGGGCTCACTGGCGGGCTGGGTGCGCCTCATCGGCCGACCCTACTACTGGGACACATGGACGACGCTGCCAGAGTCGGTGCGCAAGGGCGAGAACGCGTTTCGGCTTCGGCACGGCACCGATGTATGGGCGTACCGGGCATCACACCCGGAGGAGGGCGCGATCTTCGACGAAGCGATGACCGCGCTCACCGGCCAGATCACCCAGGCGGTGCTGGCGGCATACGACTTCTCACGGTTCGCGACGGTGGTGGACGTCGGCGGCAGCCGCGGCATCCTGCTGCGGGCGCTGCTCGACCGCTACCCGAACATGCGCGGCGTGCTGTTCGACCAGCCGCAGGTGGTGGAGGGCCTGGCGGGCGGTGAGCGCCTGGAGGTGGCGAGCGGCAGCTTCTTTGAGGAGGTGCCCGCGGGCGGCGATGCGTACGTTCTCAAGATGATCATCCACGACTGGGAGGACGATCAGGCGATCGCGATCCTGCGGGTGGTGCGAGCGGCGATGGCGCGGCGCGCGGCGGTGCTCGTGATCGAGCGCCGTGTCGGGCCACCGAACGCCGAGCCGGCCGGGAAGTTCTCCGACCTGAACATGCTCGTGATGCCAGGTGGGCGCGAGCGCACCCACGACGAGTATGCCGCTCTGTTCAACGCCGCCGGCCTACGCCTGGTGGGGCTCACGCCGGCCGGGCCGATGGACGTGCTCGAGGCCGGGACCGAGTGATGTCTCCGAACGCCGAAGACACAGTCAGGCGGGCTGCCACAACTCGATTCGATTGCCCTCGGGATCGGTGACCCAGCCGAATCGACCGACACCCTCCATCTCCTGGACGTCTTCAGCCACGTCCGCTCCCTTGGCGCGCAGCTGCGCCAGCATCGCATCCAGGTCGCTGACCCGGAAGTTGACCATCGTCTGCTGGGTGGGAGACCCGAAGTAGTCGGTGTCGGACGCGAACGTCGCGAACACCGTCGGCCCGGATTGCGGACGCCACAGGCCGTTCTCATCGGCGTCCAGGCCCAGGCAATCGCGATACCACGCGCCCAGGGCTACCGGGTCGGCGACCCGCATGAAGTATCCACCGATTCCAAGCACACGCTCCATGTCGCTATCTTGCCATCAACGGCGAGCAGCGGCGCCGTTGATTGCGCGACTCGCGTATACCGATCACGCCGAAGCACAGCGGGCCGGCCGGACCGTCGCCTCTGATCAGCCGCGGTCACGCAGCCAGCGCAGGCGGGCGGCATCCCCGCCGACCGCGAGGCACTCCACCAGCCGGAATCGGCGCTGAGGCAGATCGGCCCCGTCGAAGAGCGCCGGGCCGGCCCCGACCGCGGTGGGGGCGATGGTCACGATCACCTGATCAAGCCGGTCGGCGGCGAGTGCTTGGGCCGCAACGTCACCACCGCCGCAGAGCCATGTGCGACGGTGCCCGGCAGCGGCGATCGCATCCAGCACCGGGACGATCTCACCCTCGACGTGATGCACCGGCGTGTCGGCATCGGCGGCGACAGCTGCCGCGGCCAGATCGTGGTCGTGGGTAAGCAGCCAGATCGGCAGGCCGCGGTGTGGCAAGGCATGTCCTTGGCCCACCAGCCAGCGCAGCGTCTGTGCGCCCATCAGCAGCGCGTCGATCCCGGCGATGAAATCGGAGAACTCCGTCTCGGCGCCTTCGCGTTGCCCAATCATGTCGAGAAACTCGAGGCTCTCGTTCCCATCGGCGATGCGCCCGTCGATCGAGGCTGCGGTGTACCAGACGACTTCCACGGCCAGAGCTTAGTCGCGCCCCGGTGGACAGCTCTTCGTAACGATTCGGAGACGACGGTGCTGCATACTGGGCAGGTGAAGATCGCACGCCTCCCGTTGGCGCTTTTGACGCTGGTGTTCCTGCTGTTTGCGGTCGGCAACGTGTTGGGCTGGGTGACCAACGATCCTCAGTCGGCCGGGGACTGGGGTGGCGGTGGAGCCCCGGCGCTTTTGGTCATCTCGTTGTCACTCTTCACGTTCGCGGTGATCGGCTGCCTGGTCGCGTCCAGCCAGCCTCAGAACCCGGTCGGCTGGATTCTGATCGCGGTCGGGTTCTCGTGGGCGTTGGACTCGGCCTTGGAGGGGTATGCGGTGTACGGCCTCACGCTCCATCCGGGCTCACTACCAGGAGCGGTCTATGCAGATGCGCTGGACGAGTGGCTGTGGATCGTCAGCGTCGGGTTGATGGCCACGTTCCTGTTTCAACTGTTCCCCGACGGACGCCCGCTGACGCCTCGCTGGAGGTGGCTGACCATCATCTCTGCGGCCGCGCTGGTGGCGACGGTCGCATCAAATATGTTGATGCCGGGCGTATTGTCCGACAGCGCCGTACCGGCTACCACCAACCCGTTCGGGGTGGAGAGCCTGGCAGGTGTGCTTGACGTCACCGAGAACTCGCTGGTCGTGTTTCTGCTGTGCGCACCGGCATCCGCCGTGGCGCTGCTCGTGCGGTTTTGGCGATCGCGCGGCGTCGAACGCCTGCAGATGAAATGGCTCGCATCAGCGACCGCCGCGGTGGTCGCGTTCTACGCCGTCGTTATCGTGATCAGCGGCGGACCTGGGGCTCCCACCTGGCTGGTTGTACTGCAGGACGCAACGATCGCCAGCTTCTGCCTGATCCCCCTTGCAATCGGCGCCGCCGTCTTGCGCTACCGGCTGTATGAGATCGACGTGATCGTCCGCCGCACCGTGATCTACACGGCGCTCCTCGGCGCCTTGGCCGCAATCTACCTCGGCGGAATCACTGCGATCGGATGGACCGCGCGCTCGGCCACCGGCCAATCCGGCACCGTGGCGGTGACGCTCTCAACCCTGCTCGTGGCATTGAGCTTCCAGCCCCTGCGACACCGGATCCAATCCACCGTCGATCGGCGCTTCTACCGTAACCGGTACGACACAGCTACCGCCGTGACCGCCTTCGAAGCTCACCTGCGCACTCAAACCGACCTCGAGGCTCTGCAACGCCAACTGCTCGCCCTCATCGACGACACGATCAAGCCCACCCACACCACCATCTGGCTCAAGAACTCGAGCCCGCGCGACGGTGGCACGGCGCCGCGCCCGCCGGCGACATTCGACTCCCCGACCTAGGATCAGCCAGCGGCGCCCGCCGCCTGCATGCGCTCGAAGTTCCTGGTCATGGTCTGCGACACCTCTTCCAGCAGTTCGGTGGGGCTGAACTGCACGAACTCGGTGCCCGCCTCGACCACCGGCGTGTGTCCCGGCGGCAGGTAGAAGGCGTCGCCGGCCTCGACCACCACATCCTCGCCACCGTCGATGTGGTAGGTCATTCGGCCCTTCAACACGTATCCCCAGTGGGGGCAGTTGCAGCTGTCGTTGGGCAGCCCCTTCAAAAGCGGCGTGCCGTCGATATCGATCCCGAAGCTGAGGAAGTTGATGGTGTAGCCGTCGCCGGCCTGATGCCGGTCTTCGACCGGACCGTGCTGTTCGACCTGCTCTGCGCTCTGCCGCGACACCTTCAGCATCTCGCTCTCCTTTGGCTGGACTGAAATCCAGTCTAGGAATCCGCGATGCGGTGGGCATGAGGCGTTCGACCTATCTTGCCGGCGCCGGGATTTCGAGCGCCGGCCGATCCTCCGGCAGCAATCCCTGCTGCACTGCGAACAGCCCGGCGGCGGCGCGGCTGGAGGCTCCGATCTTGGCGTAGATGTGCTCGACGTGGTTTCCAACCGTCTTGGGCGAGATCACAAGCCGGGCGCCGATCTGCTTGTTGGAGAGACCGCGGGCCAACAGCCTCAGGACCTCGACCTCCCGCGGTGTCAGCCCCGCCGGCCCGCTGCGGCGGCCGCTGACGCGGTGGCCGGCTGCGGCCAGCACCGCCTCGACCGCCTCACCGTCCAACTTGCCGGCCCTGACCTCCCGGCGCAGCTCCGCAGCGGCCATCACCGAAGGCAGCGGAAGCCGATAGGGGCGAGGCTCACGCATCGCCTGGTAGGCGTCGGCA
This sequence comes from uncultured Actinomycetes bacterium, assembly GCA_963729195.1. GTDB lineage: Bacteria > Actinomycetota > Thermoleophilia > Gaiellales > JAICJC01 > CAVPTL01. The sequence goes on along the minus strand of CAVSNF010000027.1, from coordinate 163,168 downwards.
GCGCCGAGCACCCGCGCCAACGGCGAGATCGCGTTGCCAGAGAGGCCGCGGGGGTAGCCGGAGCCGTCCAGCCGTTCGCGGAATTGGACGGCGATCGCGCCCAGCGGCGCCAACGCCTGCGACCGGTGCACCATCCGTTCGGTCAGATACGGGTGCAGGCGCACGCGCTCCCACTCGCCCCGGCCGAGTGGTTCGGGCTTGTCCCAAATCGCGTTGGAGATTCCCAGACGTCCCAGTCCCTGAACCAGCCCGGCGCGACGTAACGCGGTGACGTCGTCGCCTCCCAGGCCCAGCCGCTGCCCGGCGTCGCCGGCCAGGTCGGCGACCGCACCGGCGTGACCGAGGCTGTACGGCGACTTCAGGTCGACGAAGTTCGCGACCGCCCGCAGCGCCTCGTCGAGCTGGTCGGGACCGACCACCACGGCCAGCGTCGGCTCGGCATCGATCACCGCATCCCATGTACCGACCTCGTCGAGCCCCGACAGGATCATCTCTCCCTCGTCGCAGATCAGATCGGACAACGCCGGATCGAACTGCGTGCCGCGTCGGCGCCTGGCCAGGTCACGGGTGGCGTCGACGCCACCCACCCGGTGGGACACCTCCGCGTACTCGGCCAGCGCCGCCAGCCGTGCCGCCACCGGCACGGCTGTGCCGCTGAGTTCCCCCGGGTACCCGTGCCCGTCCCACTGCTCGTAAGCCGAGCGGACCGCGGCCTCCACCTCCGCCGGCAGGCACAACTGCTCGGCCAGCGAGGCGGCGATGGCGGCGTGGTGGCTGATCATCGCGTTGAGCTCATGCCGGCCGGAGACGGCCAGCTCCAGCCCAAGTCGGAAGCGATGCAGCAGCGACGAACCGGCGCCGACCATCCCCACACCCGCCGCCATCGCGCCGAAGCTGCCCGGCGCGTGGTCGTACTTACCGGACTTCATAGCGATGTCATCGCCGAACCACTTGGCCTGCTCATGAGCGTCGGTATGACAGCCAACGTTGATCAGAAGCGCCGTGTAGTACACGACCGCCCGCGACTCCTCACCCAGTCCGATCCGCTCGGCCATCCGCAGCGCGATCAGACATTGGCGAAGCACATGCTCCATGGGCTGACCGAAACCCAGGTCGATACCCAACGAGAGCGCCGCCACCAGCTCGGCCAGCCGCACCGGTCGATGATCTGTCTCCAGCACCATCGTGCTCGATTGTACGCCGCCCCGTCGTTCGGGAAACTACCCACGAAATCTGAGGGCTGGTACCGATGTCGTGGCTCGGGCGGTCGGCGATGGTGCTTGTGTCTGTTGATAACACTCGGAAAGGAGTGTCATGTCGACCGCGACTGTAGGGCCGACGACCGCAGCCCAGCGAGCCGAGACGAAGCTGGCCGGGTGGACGGTGTTTGCGGGTGTGGTGTTAGTCATGGCGGGCGGGTTCAACCTCATAAACGGCTTCACAGCGCTCGATCATTCGAGCTACTTCTCCGCCCACATCGTGTACTCCAACCTCACCTTTTGGGGCTGGATGTTCCTGATCTGGGGAGCCGCGCAGATCGTTGCCGGGGCACTTGTCCTCGGTCGTAACCCCGTGGGTAACTTGATCGGCGTGGTGTTGGCGGCAACCGCGGCGATTCTCTGGTTCTTCATGATCTTCAGCGCGCCGTGGGCGGCGCTTTTGGGAGTGACCGTAAGCCTGCTCGTGATCCATGGGCTGACAGTTGGCGCCAACCGCACCGAGTACTAGTCACCGACAACATCGAAACAGAAGGGGGCACGATGGCGATAGGTCCGGTACAGCTACTTGTGTTGGGATTTGACCATCCCGACTTTCACGGCGAGGTGATCGCCGAGTTGGAGCGCTTGAACGAAAGCGACACGGTGCGAGTGATCGATTCGCTGGCGGTGTACAAGGATGCCGACGGTGAGATCGAAGTCATGCACCTCAGCAACCTGTCCAGGGATCAGGCGATCGAACTGGGAAGCAAGGTGGGTGCGCTGATCGGCCTCGGGATCGAGGGCGAGGAAGGCGCCGAAGCCGGCGCGCTCGCCGGCGCCGAGGCGGCCGCGGAAGACGGCATCAACGTCTTCAACGAGGAGGAGGCCTGGGATGTGCTGGACGACATCCCCAGCGACTCGGCCGCGGCCTTGATCCTGCTCGAACACCACTGGGCGGTGGGGCTACGCGATGCGATTGCCCGGGCCGGCGGATTCCGCATCTCAGACGGCTTCATCAGCCCGTTTGACCTGGTCGAGATCGGACTGGTGAGTGCGCAGGAGGCAGAGCAGCTGCATGCGCTCGAGCGGGGCGCGGAGTCTGCGTCAACGACAGGAGGATCGAAATGATGGGATCTCGCAGAGTGGCGCGGCGCACGTCTAGACGGGTTGCCCGTCGGCGCTAAAGACACCACCCAATCCGCCGGCACGACTGTCCCAGCCCGGGTATGGGGATGGGGTCGGGCTGGGGCTCGGGCCGGCGCCCGAAACAGCGCTAACATCTGACCATGCGCAAGCCGCTTGCGATCGGTGTGGCAATGGTTGTCATGGTGCTGGCGCTTCCGATGCTCGCGTCGGCTGCGTCGACGGATCATGAGTTCACGCTTCAGCACGGGGTCAGGCACAAAGTCTTCCTCGTCCACATGCCGAGGAACGGCACCCTGAAGCTGGTGTTCCACTACTCGGATATCCGCAACCCGCACGCCCACTTCTACGTCAACCTCCTGAAGGCGGGCTGGAAGGAAGACGTGCTGCTGATCGACACCGCCGACCGGTCGGCGTGTCAAGGCGCGCTCGGCACCTTCTACTGCCACGTGAACCGCACGGGCACCACCAAGGGCTGGTACAACGTGAAGGTCGTCAAGGCCACCGTACCGGCGGCAAAAGTGGGTATCACCATCACCCACCCGTAGCCGGCTGCCTCAGGGGAGTCTGGGCTTGGCGGGTCGTAGCCACAGGTTGGCGTGGCGTGGTTGGACGGTGTCGGTGACGACGGTGAGCACCTCGGCGTGGAGCGCGTCCAGGTCGATTTGCTCGCGGAGGCGGCCGCTGAACGTCTCAAGCGTGTGGGCGGAGTCGTATTTACGGCGGTAGAAGCGATGGTCGACGGCGCGCTGGATGCGGTGTCGCAGGGGTTGGAAGGCGACCGCGACGACCAGCGTCGAGAGTGTGACCGCGAGCGTTCCGGACTGTCCGGAAACGGAGCGAAAGAGCCAGCCGATGAGTGAGATGCCGCCGAGGTAGAGCAGCGCAAGCGTCGCCGCCAGCGCGGCGTACACAAGCGTCTTTCGGATGATCACGTCGATCTCGTACAGGCGGTAGCGCAGGATCGCGATGCCCACCGAAACGGGGATCAGCACGAACACGCCGAGTACCGTGAGGTCGGTGACGTGGTAGCCGGTGCGGGCCTGGATCGGCAGCGACACGAGGAAGAACAGCGCCGTGGCGCAGACGGCAGAGACGAACCATTTCTGTTGTTGTCGTGATTGCTGGTTTCCATGCCGGTAGCGAGTGACGCCGGCGGCAATGCCAAGTCCGATGATCACCGGCAGCGCGAAGCCCGCGGCCAGCAGGTACTGGGCGCCCTCGACTCCGAACGGGTTGTCCACCGGCCGCGGTGCGTCGAGCACACCGGGGCCGAAGATCATCCCCAGCCAGAGCAGGGTCAGAGCAAGCCCCGCGAACCACGCGGCCGGCCGCCACCGGCGGCCGGGCACATTACCATCGGGGAACAGCAACATCACAAACGAGACAAACAACGTCAGCCCCATCAGATACCCACCGTTCAACACGGTAGCCACCGCACCGCCCGGCACAGGTGCAGGCGTCGTCCCCAGCGCGTACTGGCTATAGGCCGCTCCAAAACTCCCACAGGCCAGCAAGAACGCAGCCGCGGAAAAGATCCACCCGATCGCGTTTCGCGGCTCGCGACGCACAATCAGCACGCCGATGGTGGACATCAGCTGGAAGCTCAAAAGCGCGGTCACCGCCCCCGAGATATCTGAGGAACCGCTATGGCGAGTATCAACCAGGCTGACAGCCACGCCACCAACCCCCAACGCCAACGTCAGCACCCAGGCAAGCCACGACGCGACCCGGGCGAAGCCGTGGGGGGTGCGGTTGGGCATCGCCATCCGAGGTGTATGCATCTACGCGCAGCTTGCCACGTTGATGTTCCGGGATCGTTACGGATGGCATTTGGCGTCGCTTGAGTGGAGCCCGCGACATGCGCTGAACGGCACCAGTGCAGGCCAAACTACCAAGCCTGCCTTCACTCAGCACCGTGGTAGGGTGCCGCACGCAAACCAGGGGGAACGCACCATGTCGACGCTCCAGCGACGCTCCAGTGAGCCGTCGGGACAAGGCCAGCACGGCCGCGATTCGGGGGACTCGCTCCAGACTGATGGGCGCAGACTCTCCGAGGTCTTTGCTGAGAACATCTTCTCCCTGAACACCTTGAAAGACCGCGTATCGGACTCCGCCTACGAGCGGATGAAGGGCGTGATTCTCAGCCAAAAGCCGGTCGACCCCGAGACCGCCGAGCTGGTGGCCAAGGCGATCATCGACTGGGCGATGGAGAACGGCGTCACCCACTACACCCACTGGTTCCACCCGCTGACGGGTGCGTCGGCCGAGAAGCACGACGCCTTCTTCAAGCCGAGCCTCAACCTGGAGAAGCGGGGCATCGAGAGCCTGTCCGCATCCGAGTTTGTGCAACGTGAGCCGGACGGCTCCAGCTTCCCTTCGGGTGGCCTGCGGGCCACGCACGAGGCCAGGAGCTACACCATCTGGGACCCGTCCTCGCCGACCTTCATCCTCGAGACGAAGAACGGAAAGACGCTGTATGTCCCCGCGGTGTTCATCTCATACACCGGTGAGTCCCTGGACTACAAGACGCCGCTGCTCAAGGCAAATCACGCGCTCAACGTCGCCGCGACTCGAGTGTGCAACTACTTTGACGAGTCGGTCACGCATGTGTTCTCGACGCTCGGCTGGGAGCAGGAGTATTTCCTCGTCGACGAGCAGTTCGTCAACGCCCGGCCCGATCTGCTTTTGGCCGGTCGCACCGTGTTTGGCGGGAAGTCAGCCCGCGGGCAGCAGATGGACGACCACTACTTCGGATCGATCCCCGTGCGCGTCGAGGACTTCATGAAGGAGTTCGAACTCGAGGCCCTCAAGCTCGGGATTCCGATCGTGACCCGTCACAACGAGGTGGCGCCCGGCCAGTACGAGTGCGCCCCCATGTTCGAGGAAACCAACGTCGCCGATCGATCACAACCTGCTGGTGATGGATCTGATGCAGAAGATCGCGATCAAGCACCGGTTCCGGATCCTGTTTGGCGAAAAGCCCTTCGCGGGGCTCAACGGCAGCGGCAAGCACAGCAACTGGTCGTTGGCCAACAGCCACGGCAAGGTGCTTTTGTCGCCCGGGGACGACCCCGGCTGCAAACCTGCAGTTCCTGACGTTCTTCATCAACGTGATCAAGGCCGTCAACGACAACGAGGCGCTGCTTCGGGCAAGCATCGCCAGCTCCGGGAACGACTATCGGCTGGGGGCCAACGAGGCTCCGCCGGCCATCATCTCGATCTTCACCGGCACGCTGCTCGAGCACGTGCTCTCGCGACCTTCGAGGCGATGGGTTGACCTCAGACGGCGGCGCGAGCGAAGACGTGATCGATCTGCAGCTGACCAAGATCCCCGCGATCCCCAAGGATCAGACCGATCGCAACCGCACCTCGCCGTTCGCCTTCACCGGCAACCGCTTCGAGTTTCGCGCGGTGGGCGCATCGGCCAACTGCGCAGCACCGATGACCGTGCTGAACACCATCGTCGCCAACCAGCTGGCCGCCTTCAACGAGGAAGTCGAGCGACGGCTGGAGACCAACCCCAACACCGAGGAGAACATCCTCGCCGTGCTGCAGGGGTACATGACCGACGTCAAGCGGATCGTGTTCAACGGCAACGGCTACTCGCAGGAATGGGAAGACGAGGCCGCGGCCCGTGGGCTCTCCAACAACAAGACGACGCCCGAGGCCCTCGAGGCGATGATCTCCGACGAGGCCGCGCAAGGTGTTCGCTGCCCAGGGTGTCTTCAACGAGCGCGAGTTGCACAGCCGCTACGAGGTGCTGCTCGAGAACTACATCAACAAGATCGCGATCGAGGCCGACCTGCTCGAGGAGCTCAGCATGACGCACGTGCTCCCCGCCGCCTTCGATGCGCATCAACCGGCTCGGCGAGACCCACCGAAACCTCGATGAGATGGGACTCCAGCAGGAGGCCCAGAACGTCGTCTCGCAGGTCACTCCGATCACCGAGCAGACCAACCGGCTGACCGAGGGATTGCGGGAACTGAAGGCGGCCAAAGACGCCGCCGACGGCTTGACCGACGCCCCCGCCATCGCGCGTGCCTACTGCGACACGGTCAGGCCCAGCTTCGACCTGGTGCGCTCGAGCATCGACGTGCTGGAAGGACTGGTGGACGACAAGATCTGGCCGCTGCCGAAGTATCGGGAGCTGCTCTTTCTCCGCTAGGCAGTCGGCGCGCTGTACTCGTCGTGGCGCTGCCACCAGTGTCCGGTCTCGTTGCGACCGAGCGGCGCGCGGTCGAGCCACTGGAACATGCCCCAGAGGCCGTCCAGGCCCCGGGCGTATGCCGAGTAGGTGTGGTAGACGACGCCGTCTTCGAGTGCGAACGCGCTCACACCGGGCCCCTCTCGCCTGAACGTCTCCCAGTCAGTCCCGACGATGCTGGATGCGAACCCGTCCAGCCTGGAGCTGTCCTCGGCGGTCGCCGGTCGCATGTCGGAGGTGCGGAAGTTGTACTCGACGGCTCCAGACTCCCATTCCTCTCTGGTAGGTGCCACCTGGAAGTCGAAATTGAAGTCGCTGTCGGCCGACGACGCCCACGGAAAGCTCCAGCCCATCCGCTTTTTGTACGCTTGCAGCTTCGGGAGCGGAGCCCTCGATACCGCACACAGCGTGACGTCGTGGTTGGCGAGGTGGACGACGGAGCCGTCGAAACCATCGGCGATGGCCGAGCAGGACGGACACCCGGCCGTGTAGTCGCGCCCGAACATGAAGTGATAGATCAGAAGCTGCGAGCGTCCTTCGAAGAGATCGGCAAGGGATGCCGTCCCTTCGTCGGTCTCGAAGCGGTACTGCTTGTCGATTCGAACCCACGGCAGCTCCTGCCGCAGCCGTGCCACCTCGTCGCTGCGCCGTGTGAGCGCCTTCTCGGCCTCGAGCAGCTCCAGGCGGGCGGCAAGCCACTCTTCAGATGTCCCAGTCGCGTGATCGGTCATGTCTCTTCTCTCCTTTGTCTCTCTCTCACATTGGTGGCATCAGTCCGGGAACAGACGAGGGCGCGAGCATGATCAGGATTCCCAGTCCCACGAGCGCGAGCGCCAGCGGCACGTCCACAGCCGCGTTCGCGGGGACGAGCTTCTGGGCTGCCGCCAACCCGGCGATCACGACCATCCAGGTAACGCTCATGACGCTCAGGGCCACCAGAATCAACATCAGCCCGATGCTCGAGCCGACGCAGTCGAGCCCAAACCCCCACCCCGAGCGCACGCCCTCCCGGCAGCGCCGGCGGAAGTGCCGCTTGAGCGGTGTGAGCTCATACACGCCCGCGGCGATCGCGACGGCGCCGGCGATGCGAGACCCGTGCGGCCGGTACACCGCGTACACGGCCACGCCGACAAGCGTCCAGACGGCGAGGTATGACCCGATGAACAACGGCGCGTCGCGCAGCCGGCCGCCGGCGCGGACGCTTCTGGCCACGGCCGGAGCCGCGCCGGGCAGCATCATCGCGGCCATCATCGCCACCCACACGCCGACGAAGAACCAGAACGAGCCGAGCCGGGTGGCAGCGCCCATGTCCATCCCGCTCATCTGCCGGACAGCGACAACCCAGCATGCTGCCGCCAGCCCGAGCGTCCCCGCAAGCACAGCGGGAGCGGCTTTGTCTGCGACTGTCATCGACCCCCCTTCCCGTGGTTGGAACACGCGCAACCGTCGGTTGCCGATCTGTTTGATAGCATGCGCAACCATAAGTTGCAAATCGAGTCAGGAGTCGCGTTGCCTGCCGACCGGATAGAGCGAGAGATCGACATCGATGCCCCCATCGACGTCGTCTGGAACGTGATCACACAGCCCGAGCACATCACCGTGTGGTTCACCGACACCGCCGAGCTCGACCTGCGACCGGGCGGCGAAGGCCGCCTCGGCTGGGACGCCAAGGCCCGCACCCGGCCGACGGTCGTCAATCTCCAAGTCGAGCGGGTCGATCCGCCCCACCACTTCTCGTTCCGGTGGGGCTACGACGACGGAGATGAGGCCACCGAGACAAACGCGCCTCTGGTCGAGTTCACCCTCGAAGCTCGCGGCGACTCGACACGCTTGCACCTGGTCGAGAGTGACCTGGACAAGATCGATCGATCCGACGACGAGAAGCAGACCTACTTCACCTCGCACAGCAGCGGCTGGGACACCATCGCCGAGCGTCTGCGTGACTACGCACCCACGCAGCGGAGCACCGTCGCCGGGTAATGCCGCCCACCGCAATCGACAGCGAGGGGCTGGTGGCGGCTGTCACCGAACCGACTCGGCGCCAGATGCTCGACCTGCTGCTCGAGCACGGTGACTCGACCGCGACTGAGCTGGCCGGCAGCCTGCCGATCACCCGGCAGGCGGTCAGCAAACACCTGACCGTGCTCACTCGGGCCGGCCTCGTCACCGGCGAGAAGCGCGGACGAGAGCTGCGCTACCGCCTGGACGTCGAGCGGCTCGACCGAGCAGCACGGTCGCTGGGAGAACTCGCTGCGGCGTGGGATCAGCGGCTCTTGCGGATCAAACGGATGGCCGAGGCGGCGGCCGCAGAGCTTCCGAAAGACTAAGGGCACACGCGATATCGGATGTGGGTCGCCTCCGGTGTATCGATCACCCGGACAACCTCCAGCTCGACCCGTGACGGCGACAGCTCAAACAGCCGTCGCCCGTCCCCAAACAGCACCGGGATCTGGTGGATCTGTAACTCGTCCAGCACCCCGGCCTCGAGCGCGCGCTGCGCCGTGTAGGCGCCATGCACCATCACGTCCCGATCCCCGGCGGCCGCCTTCGCCTGCGCCATCGCGCTGGCGATCCCATCGGCCACGTACGTCACCAGCGGATAGTCGGCGACTGTCGGCCCGGGCGGCCGGTGACTTGGCACGAAGATCGGGACACCGTGATGATCGCCCTTCCAGTGATCGACCTGCTCCACTGTCCGCCGGCCCACCAGCACCGCACCGGTCGCGTTCCACTCGTCGTACAGCTCCCCGGCTGGTCCGGACGGCCGTCTGAACTCCCCATCCGGCGTGATGAACCACTCGTGCAACCGCGTGAAGCCGTCACCACCGGGATTGTCCGGCCCGTCGTTCGGGCCTGCGATGTACCCGTCCAGCGACATCGACATGTAGAGCACCGATGAAGACACCTTCGACCTCCCCGGTCTTGATCCAAACTCGCATTCTTCAGGTAGACCCGGCCGGCCGGCGTTTGTCATCGGCCGCTGCCGCCGGTTTGCGCTGAGCCACGCGGGGTCTGCGCCTGTGTTCAGTCGCGGGCTCGAAAGCAGCGTGGTTTGAGATCACCGGCGACCTGCCGCAGTTCGACGAGTACCCGCCGGTGGACTAGCCGCAGACCAGTCGTCCACCCCCAATCGCCAACTGCACGCTCGGCTATGGTCCTGGAGTGAGCGGTTCGAATCACTTCCGCCAGCGCACGGGCGAGGAGCAACGCGCGACCTGGCTGGAGCTGTTCTTCGACCTGGTGTTCGTGTTCGCAGTGACGCAGCTGAGCCACTTGCTGCTCAATCACCTGACGCTGACCGGTGTCGCCCAGACGGTGTTTCTACTGTTGGTGGTGTGGTGGGCGTGGATCTACACGGCCTGGATGACCAACTGGTTCGATCCCGAGTCGGTGCACGTGCGGCTGGTGCTGCTGGTGGTGATGGCCGCCAGCCTGATGATGGCTGTCGCCATCCCCAAGGCCTTTGGCGAGCTGGCGCTGCTGTTTGCCTGCTCGTACGTCACCCTCCAGGTCGCGCGCAACGCGTTCAACATCTACGCGACCCCACGCGACAACGAACTCTACGCCGTCTTTCTTCGGATTCTCATCTGGAGCCTGGCCGCCGGAGTGTTGTGGCTGGCCGGCGGATTCGCGGCATCGGGTGCTCGCACGTGGCTGTGGATCGCGGCGCTGGTGGTCGACTACGTCGGGCCTACGGTCGGCTACTGGACACCACGGCTGGGCCGATCTATGACCACAGAGTGGGAGATCGAAACAGCCCACTTTGCCGAGCGGTTCCAGCTCTTCATCATCATCGCGCTGGGCGAGTCGATCGTCGTCACCGGGGCGACCGCGTCCTCGCTCGTGCTCGACCTGCCGATCGGGACGTCGCTGATGGTGGCATTCGCGTCGTCCGCCGCCCTGTGGTGGCTGTACTTCGACGAGGTGGGCTGGCGCGCGCAGCGGTTCCTGTCTCGGTCCGACGAGAGAGGCCGGCTCGCCCGCGACGCCTACACCTACCTGCACATACCGATCATCGCCGGCATCATCGTTGTGGCCGTGGGAGACGAGATTGTGATCGCACACCCCGGAGCGACTCCCTCGGGCGTCGAGCTGGCCGTGATCTTGGGCGGGCCGGTCTTGTACCTCATGGGCCACACCCTGTTTCGACTGCGCATGATCGGCAACGTCAGCCGCAAACGGGTGTTGGCGGCGGTCGCCATGGTTGCGCTCGCACCATTGGGACTGGTACTCCCATCGCTGGCCATCGCGGCGTGTGTGCTCGTGATCCTCGTGGTGCTCGCCGTGGCGGAGACGCGCGGTCGCCTCGCCGCGGAAGCAGCAACCGCATCGGAAGCCTCGGTCGCGAGCGCGCAAGTCTAAGCGAGTCAGCGGCCGATTCCCTACGGAGCCGGGTCCGAGGCATGGCGAAGGCACATGTTGGGACGGGATGCGCGAGGGCAAGGCGATCTGGTACCTCGGCCACTACGAGGCCGACGAGCCGCTTCTCGCCGGCGACGGGCGCTGCCTTTTCGCAGGCCACCGGGGGAACGTGCTGATTCGTTCAATCATTCCGTCGGATCTGCCGACGGGTTCGTCATGACCACCCGTGAAAGCGCAACGGCCGCTGCGCCACCCTGGTCCAGACGATCGAGGATCCAACGGCACGAATGCAGCAGCGGTTCCAAACGCCGGTGATGATCGCGGCGTTACTGGTGATCCCTTCGATGCTCTTGGGCAGAAGCACGGGCGATGTACGGATCGACATCGCCGCCGAGATTCTCAACATCGCGATCTGGCTGGTGTTCGCCGCGGAGTTGGTATGCATTCTGGCCGTCACCCCGCATCGCTGGCGATGGATGGTCGAGCATCCGCTGGAGCCGCTGGTCGTGATCTTCACGCCGCCGATCGTCCCCGCAAGCGTCCAGATGGCGCAGCTTCTGCGGCTGTTGCGGCTCCTGCGGCTGCTTCGCCTGGCCGAGGTTGTTCGCAGGCTCACGGCCGGTCAGACAGTCCGATTCGCCGCGAGTCTCGCTGTCATGACCGCCCTCGGTGGCGGGGCCGCATACGCCTCGGTAGAGGGCAGGGACGTATCCACCTGGGACGGCATCTGGTGGGCGATTAGCACCATGACCACGGTCGGCTACGGAGACCAATCTCCCGAAACCACCGCGGGTCAGGCGATCGCGATCGTTGTCATGCTGGTCGGAATCGGCTTCATCGCGATCCTCACAGCCGCGATCGCACAGAAGTTCCTCGAGCTGAGCATCGCCCAGGAAGTCGAGGCGGCCGCGCAGGAAACCGAACTCGACATCGCAAGTGCTGAAGCTCACGCGCTTAGCGAGCTGCGTGAACTCCAGACACGGCTTCGCGATCTCGAGATCGTGGTGCGACGGCTGGCCGATCGGTCGCCGTCGGCGAGCGGCGACTAGCCCGCGAGAGCAACAGATCACAAAGACCCTCTCGAGGGAGTAGGCTCGCATCTGCCATCGACCCTGGAGCTCCCAGTGAGGCGATTTGCGTGCATCCTCTCTGCTGCTGTGCTGCTCGTTCTTGCCAGCGCGGTTTCAGTCACAGCCGCCGTGCCAACTCTGACCGGCGGATCCCCGCACCTCGCCGGCTGGACAGGGCCGATCACCGTGTCGGTCGTCGCCGACATCGGGGATGACCCATCGGCCACCTACACCGTGCTGTGGGACGGAAACGCAGCCGCAGTTGAGCCATCCGGGAGTACAGGAAGCTGCCAGACACCGGCGGGTCAGCCAACCCTGACCTGCCATCTGACGGCTCCCGCCAAAGCGGGAACGCACACGCTCGCACTTCGAGACGACTTGGCCAGCACAACGCTGACGAGCTCGACCATCACGATCCGTCCGCATCTCAAATCGCGAGTTGTCCGGGTGGCACCGCTTCGCTTCACACCGTTCAAACGCGACCGCGTCGCCGACAAGGTCAACGTCACGTTCATGATCAACAAGGCCGCCAAGGTGCGCTTCCAGGTACGCAACAAAGCGGGCGCGATCGTGCGGCATGCACCCGGCAAGAGCTTCGTCTAGGCCGCCACGCCGTGCACTGGGCCGGGGCCGACGACAGGGGCAAGCTCGTCAAACCCAACAAGTACTACTGGATTCGAGTGATTTCAACCGCCACGGGCGAGACGGTGACCGGCGCATGGCACAGAGTGTTTGCGAAGAAAGCCCTCCCGCCCAAGCCACCTGGTGGTGGTGGTGGTGGTGGCGGCGGCGGAACTTGTACCCCTGGCTACTCGCCTTGTCTGATCTACCACGGCGGAGCCGACTTCGACTGTGCGGGAGGCACCGGGAACGGTCCGTACTACACCAAGCCTGGCGTCACTTATCACGTCACCGGTAGCGACCCATACGGGCTGGACGGCAATGACAACGGGCTGGGATGTGAATAGGCGCACGCGAGCGTGACGCCCCCCAGCGTTCGCCGGTGCTTGGTGCGCCAGGAGCAGTGGGTTCATGTCCCGATTGGACGATCGGAGCCGTTATCCCGCGACGAGTTGGTGACGGACCACTTCGCCGTTGGAGAGCTCGACGATCGCTCCGGCGAGTGTTCCATCCGTGTATTCGCTCCCTGGGTTGATGCACAGGGTGCGACCGATATGAACTGCTCCACGGCCCTCGTGGACATGACCGTGGAGCCCCAGCAACGGCTCACGTTCTTCGATGAACTCCCGAACGGCGGTCGAGCCGACCGCCGCCATCTTCACCCCGCTTGCCCCCATGCTCATCTTCAGTTTGGCGTCCAGAGCGGGTGCGGAGTCGATCTCCGACGCGTACGGCGGCGGGTGAAGCACACAGATGAGATTGCTGAAATCACTCACTCCTGCGGCCATCTGATCGATGCGAGCGCGCAGCTCGGGCTCGTCCAGCTCGCGTTCGGTGTTCCACGGGGTGAGATTTGAGTACCCGGTCGTGATCATGTCGTGGCGATCGTCCACGGCCAGGCACTTGCCCTCGGCAAACTCGACCAGCGACGACCCCTCGATGGCACGCATCGATCTCGAGGAAGTCGTCGTTGCCCGGCGCCATGAAACAGCGCATTCCGGTACCGCGGAGGCGATCCTCCGCCAGCTGCACCCAGTCGGCCACGGTGTCGTACACAAGCTTCCGAAACACCGTGTCTCGATGCTCGGAATCCTCCAGCGCCTCCACCTCATCCTCGCTACCGACGAACGGGTACTGCCCCTGAGACCTGATCGCCTTGAGCAGCTCGGTAGCTTCGGATTCGCCGATATCGATATATGTGTGTTCGTCGAATTTGCAGCTGTAGCCACGCCCGTTCCTGGTGACCGGCACGAGCAGCTTTCCGGTCATGTCCCCGCCCAGGATCAGATGATCCACTTCGAAGAACTTCCCCGAGTTCAGGAACTTCCGAAAGCACTGGTCGGATCCGTGCACGTCCGTGCAGAAGAAGAGCTTGAGCCCGGCTGCTCCGTTGGAACTCTTCCCGCTCTTTCTGAATCGCACCAGGTCAGTCCGGTGGAATCGTTGTGTAGACGAGGGAAACGTCCACGCCCTGGGACTTTCGAATCGCCTTGGCGGCGAAGTAGTAGATCGCCGCAGCGATCACCACCAGGAACGGCAGGGCGGTCATCAAGGTCGCATTCTTGATGCCGTTTTGGGTGTGGAAGTGGATCGCGTCCACCGATGCGAACACCGACATGAAGAGCGCGCCGACGCCGGCGATCGGAAGCATCGGGATCCCGCCCAGCCGCCAGTCAGCGGCACTGCCACGGTAGAGCTCCGGACGCCGCCACATCATCAGAAGCGCCGCGACACCCGGTGACGAAGATCGTCACCATCCCAAACAGCGTGAACAGGCCGAGCAACGTCAGGAAGTTCGAGCCGTACGCGGCCCAGATGATCACCGGCACCTCGACCACGAACGTGAACAGGATCGCGAAGCTGGGCGTGTGCGTACGATCGTCGACCTTGGCGAAGACCGCGGGCGCGATACCGTCAAACGCCCACGCAAACGGCGCCCGATGCATCATTGCGATGTTGATGTAGACAGCCGTGAAGAACCCCAAGATCAACGACAGGCTCAGCAGAACGCCGGCGGTTGTGCTGCCGACGCCGATGGCCGCGAAGAAGTCGTAGTACGGCGCTACCGGGACGCCATAGTACCCGCCGGTGGCGGCGGCCATGAAGTCGTAGCCGGCCACGTGCAGGAACACCGCCATGGCGATCAGGATCAGGATGCCCTGGCCAAAGCCGGCGCCCAGAATCGTGCTGATCTGGCGCTTGCGGCGGCCGCCGGCCTTCATCTCGGGTGCCATGTACACACCCCACCACACCCACAGCATGACTCCCAACAGCGGGAACATCGCGCCGATGGTGGCTGAGGTCGAATAGCCCTTGTCGCTGGGATATTCGAGACCGGCCTTGGCGCCGGCTGCGATCGTCGCCGAGTAGGTGTCGGTTTCGTGCGTGTACGGCTGCGAGAACGAGTTGATGTGCTCCACGAACGAGTCGTGGCCGACGAAGGCGATGATGATCGTGGCGATGATGACTCCCGCCAGGCTCGCCAGGTAGCAGATGGTGTTGACGCGCACCACGATCCTGGTGCCGAGCAGCGAGAACAGCGTGCAGATCAGCAAAAGGACGATTCCCAGTGCACACGACCAGCCGTTGGAGAGCACGGTGGTGCCGGCGTCGACAAACCACTGGCGATCAGTGGTGACCCCGATGTAGGTCATCGCCGGACCGAGACCTGCACGGACGAACAGCACCGCGAAGAATCCACCGGCGATCCATGCCGCCAGGTAGGCCCCCCAGTTCCCCGCAAGACCTAACGCGGGGTGGAGGATGCGGCCGTTGAAGACATAGTCACCGCCGGCCTTCGGCATCGCCGCGGCGAGCAGTGCGAACGCCAGCCACATCAGCGCGCAGATCGCGAGATTGAGCACGATCGCAAGCAGAATGTTGGCCCGCGGGAAGGCGACCATCACATAGAACAACGTCACTGCCAGAGCCACACCGATGGCCGTGGTCGACGCCGCGTTGAACACGATCGAGTCGATGAAACCGATCTGACGTACTAAGCCTGTTGCGTTGCGCGCGTATGGAGCCTTCGGAGCCGGTGACGACTCCGAGCCGGCTCCACCCGTGATGTCCTGGGTCATTCCGCGGTCTCCTTTCGAGGAGCGAGAGTTCGCTTGGGCGGAACACAATCGATCGAGTTGATATTGCTGGTGATCAATCGCGGTATAGACCAGATGTGGCTGGTCACGCTACCGGGTTTGAAAGGGGGTGTCAAGGTCAATTGAACGGATTTGCTTTGCAATCCTCCCATGTCATGTGCATTTGACGTAAACACGTCGGAAACCCGCTCTGGAAACGGTGTTACGCCAATTCGGTGACTCCCTCGTTCATGAGCACGACAGACCTCACGCCGCGGCGCGACTCCATCGCCGCGACCCCGTCTGCGATCCGTTCCAGCGGGACGCGATCGGTCACGAGGCCGGCCACGTCGAACTCTCCGGCGACCCACCGCTCGACCAGGGCCGCGACTCCGGTGCGCCCCTTCACCCCGCCGAGTTCGCAGCCGGTAATCGTGCGCCCCTCGATCAGATATCGCGGCACCACGTCGAGCGTCTCGCCCTTGCCCGCCACCCCGCAGATCACGCACCGGCCCCATCCCAGCCGGGTTGACTCCACGGCTTGGCGCATGACCGCGACGTCGCCGGTGGCCTCGAACACGTAGTCGGCGCCCAGGCCGGAGTGCTCCTCCAGCAGCCGCTCGACCACATCCGGGCCCTCCCACCATGGTGTCGGTCGCACCCTGACCCCGGGCGAGTTCCAGTCGCTCCGGCGAGAGATCCACGCAGGTGATCCGCTCCGCTCCCTGCACACGACAGCCGGCGATCGCCCCGAGCCCCACCAACCCGGCCCCGAACACAACGCAGCTCGATCCCAGCCGCACGCCCGCAACCACCATGGCTGCACCGAGACCGGTCGTATACCCGCAGGCGAACACGCAGGCCTGATCGAGCCGCGCTTCGGGGTCGATCCGGGCCAGGGCGATCTCGGGCATGACGGTGTACTCCGCAAACGCCGAGGTGCCCATGAAGTGCTTCATCGGCTCACCGTCACGGACGAGCCGGGTGGTGCCGTCGGGCAGAAACCCCTGGTGCTGCAGCGACCGGATGGCCAGGCAGATGTTGGTGTCGCCGCCGGCGCAGTTGACGCACGTAGCCGCACTCGGCCTCGAACATGGTCAGCACGTGATCCCCCGGCGCGACCAGCGTCACGTCCCGGCCGACGCGCTCAACCACCCCGGCGCCCTCGTGGCCGAGCACGGTGGGCACATAGCCGGTCGGATCGACCCCCGAGGCGGTGTACAGATCGCTGTGGCAGATTCCACAGGCGACCAGCCGCACCAGCACCTCCTGCGGCCCCGGATCGCGCAGCTCGACATCCTGCACCACCAGCGGCTGGCCGAACTCCTCCAAGACCGCGGCCGTGATGTTCACGAGCCCACGTCCTCTGCCACGATCGAGATCGCACCCGAGGGGCACTCCCGGCACACGTGCTGGGCACGCTCCAGCGGCAGTCGCACGCCCTCCACCGGACGCGAGACGCCCTCGTCACCCAGCTCGAACGCGCCCGGCTCGGCCTCCACACACGCGCCGATGCCCACGCACCTGGTGTCGTCGACCTGGACGCGCACCCGCGGCTCGTCGGTCACGCGCGCACCGCCCGCACGGGAAAGCTCTTGAGCCCGTTGGTGAAGTTCGATCGCAGCCGGCGAGGCGGCTCCAACACACTCCAGCCGGACATCGCGGGCGATGAACTCCTCCAGCATCACCCCCACCTGCATCCGCGCCAGCCAGGCGCCGAGGCAGAAGTGCGGCCCGCCCCCGCCGAAGGTCAGATTCGGCTTGGATTCGCGGGTGATGTCGAACTCCAGCGGGCGGTCGAAGACCGCTTCGTCGTAGTTCCCCGAGATGTAGTACATGACGACCTTGTCGCCGGCGCGAATCGGCACGCCGCGCAGTTCGACATCGTTGACCGCGGTGCGGCGGAAGTAGTAGATCGGCGTCGCCCACCGCAACACCTCCTCCACAGCGTTGGGGATCAGCTGCGGCGAGGCGCGCAGAGCCTCCAGCTGCTCGGGATGGTCGACGAACGCCAGCATCCCCTGCTGCAGCGATGTGCGGGTGGTCTCGTTGCCGGCAAAGATCAGAAGCTGAAAGAAGTTCACGAACTCCGAGTCGGTCAGCCGGTCGCCGTCCCATTCAGCCTCCACCAGGCGGGTGAGCAGGTCGCCGCGAGGCTCGGCGCGACGCTCGGCCGCAAGCTTTCGGCCGAAATCGAACAGTTCCAGCGCGGCCGGGCTACGAAACGGCAAAAGCCGCGGCTCGAACCCGCGCTCCCGAGCACGGGCGTAGGCCTCGGCGGACGGTGCCAGCTCGGGGTCGTCCACGGTGATCAGCTGGTTGGCGGTATGGGCGAGGTAACCGGCGTCGCGCTCCTCGATGCCCATGATCTCGACGAACACCCGAATCGGCATCGGCTCGCACACGTCCGTCGCCCAGTCGAACGAGCCCCGCTCGAGGGCGTTGTCGAGCAGCTGGTTGGCGACTCGGCGGGCATTGTCGCGGAAGGCCTCGATCGCCTTGGGGGTGAAGAGCGGGCTGACCAGCCGGCGCAGCCGGGTGTGCTCGGGCGGATCGGTTTCGATCATCGAGCGGCGCAGCGCCATGGCGTCGGGCTCGAGGTCTTCGATCAGGACGAAGCCGGCCGCCGACGAGTAGTTGACGATGTCGCGGCTGACGATCGAAATGTCCTCGTGCTTGGTCACCGCCCAGAAACCACTGACCTGGCCCGATTCGGCGTGGCGGTAGACCGGGCTCTGCTCCCGCAGCAGCGCGAAGTACTCGTGCGGCACCCGTTCCGCGTAGGTCGCGGGGTCGGTCAGATCGATCGATCCCAGGTCGTTCGCGGTCAGCGTCATCGACCGGCGCTCCGGCCTCGTCCGCTCATTGCACTCTCAACGACCGAAATGATGGGCAGTTCGAACACCGGGCCAAGGATAGAGCATGGCCGCCGGTGTTGCAATGGCCGCATTTTGCAGGTGGGTCCAGCGGGTCGCCACCCACCGGCCAACCGCAGGTTGGAGGGAAGATCAGGCCCGGTCGGCCTGGTTCATCTGGAGTTCGCGGAAGCGCACGATGCCCAGCGCGACCTCGAGATCGAACCAGATGCTGCGATCGTCCAGATCGATGCCGCTGACGGCGCGGATTCGCTCGATTCGCTGCCGCAGCGTGTTGCGGTGAACGTGCATGCGGGCCGACGCCCGCTCCCGGTTGCCGTGCTCGCCCAGGTAGCTCTCGACCGTCTCGAGGAACTTGGTGCGATGCTCGGTGTCGTACGCGCGCAGCGCCTCGATCCGCTCCTGAAACGGGTCTCGTACCGACGAGCGGGCCAACGCCCACAGGTGCCGTTGGGCGCCGAGATCGTCATACCGAACGACATGGCCGGGGCCGAGCGCAACCCCGCCGATCCGCATGGCGTCACGGGCCTCCGAAAACGCCCGCCAAAACTGACCGAGCTGCTTGGTCGGCTCCGAGATCCCGCCGATCATCCGCAGCCGAGACGCCCGCTCGACGGTACTCAGCGCCTTGCGGATCCGCTCGGGCGCCTGGCGGGTGCGACCCACCCGGATCAGCGCCAGCAGCTCCACGTCGTGGCGGACGGCGACCGTGCCGGGGAACCTCTTGGTCAGCTCGAGTCCGAGCCGGTCGAGTGCGTGCTCCGGCTCCGAGCGGCCGTCTCCCGGGTCGGCCACCTCGAAGGTCGCTGCCAGGTGCAACTCGTCCAGGTCGACACCCAGATGACGGGCGCGAGCGGCGATCACTCCGGCCGGCTCATTGTTCTCACTCAGCGCCTCCAGGAAGGCGAGTTCGGTATTTCGCTCCGCCAGCCGATCGACCAGACGGCCACTCTGGATCAGCATCGCCGAGACGGTGGCGATCACACCAAACAGTTCGCGGTCGGTTTCGGTGATCTCCGATCCCGAGCCGAGGCAGATCATCAGCCCCACGTTCTCACCGCCTGCCACCAGCGGCGTGACCAGGCCGCTGGACGGCTGGTCTCCGGCAGGCAGCATGGCCGCGAACAGCTCGTGGTGGGCCACCGACAAGTCCTGCATGGCGGTCGCATCCGCAAACATGTCGAGCAGCTCGCCGGGAATCTCCTGTTCCGGCCGGTAGGCGCCGGCGCTGCAGGCACTCAGCCGCCACCCGCGAGGCCCAGGAGTGTAGAGCGCCGCGACCGCACCCTCGAGCAGTCGTCCCGCCGCATCGCACAGGCTGCCCAGCGTCCGCCGCGATGCGGCCGGAGAGACGAGGCCGTCGCCGATGCCGCCGACCGAGCGCAGCACGTCGACCTGGCGGCGGGTGCGCGAGTAGAGCTGGGCGGTCTCGACCACGGCCGCGGCCAGAGACGCGATCGGCCCGACCAGGATCAGGTCTTCGTCGGTGAACTCCCGGGGCGCCTCGGTGTGCAGCGTGAGCACACCCACCAGTCGATCCCGCGGCGTCACCATCGGATAGGTCAGCGCTGATTGAAACCCGAGGTCGACCTCCGGAACCGACGTGTACCGAGGGTCGTCCTGGAGGTGGTCTCTGATCATCACCGGCACCCGGTTCAATGCCGTCCATCCGGTCAGCCCCACGCCCACCTCGAGCGAGTAGTTGTCGACCAGCTGCTCGTAGCCCGGGGAGGTGGCCCGGATCCACAGCCGCTCCCCGGCCTCGTCCAGCACGTAGATCGCGCCGATGTGACATCCCGCCACCCCGGTCGCCAGCTGCACCGACTCGCGCAGCGCGGCATCGACGTCGAAGCTCGTGATGATCTGCCGGATCATCCCCAGCGACGCCTCGGTCTCTGCGGGATGCTCGTGGAGCAACCACCGAAGCGCCTCGGCAGGGGGCATCAGGCCCGTGGTGCTTCGAGAGCGGGTCACGTCTGCAAGTCTATTCCAACCCCCGGTGCGAAGGAGCATCGGGGATCAATGCCAAAACCACCCCAATTCACGGGTTCGCATAGCAACTCTTGAAATATGTGTGCATTCCCGTCATGATCCGCCGATGGTCAGCCCCAAACCCGTAATCGGAGTGTCGATCGGTTTCCACGAATTCGGCGACTATCTGGCCGTCGGATTTCATCGGCCGATCGTCGCCGCGGGGGGCGTCCCGGTGATTCTGCCGCGCGTCGCGGGCGGGCTGGACGATGTCCTGGACGTGTGCGACGGCCTGCTCCTCTCCGGCGGACGCGACATCCTGCCCGAGTACTACGGGCAGGAGATGACCGATGCCATCGGCAACACCGATCCCCGTCGTGATCTGTTCGAGCTGGATCTGGCGCGACGGGCAATGGATCGCGGGATGCCGCTGATGGGGATCTGTCGCGGCATGCAGGTGCTGAACGTCGCCCTGGGAGGCAGCCTGCACCAGGACGTCAACAACGTGGCCGAGTGGTCGGAGCATCCGTCGGACAAGACGCTCGATGTGTGGCGCACGATGCTCGCGTCCAGCTTGGACGACACGCCGCCGCCCACCGAGTACCCCAAGCACGAGATCGTGATCGCCGCCGACAGCCTGCTCTACCAGGCGGTGGGTGCCCACACGCTGGAGGTGTCGAGCTTCCACCACCAAGCGCTCGACCGGGTGGCGGCTGGACTGCGCGTGACCGCGTTTGCGCCCGACGGCGTGGCTGAGGCGATCGAGGTCGATGGCGACGGCTGGGTGCTGGCGATGCAGTGCGAGACGCACGAGGACGCCCGCACCGACCCCGCCTTCGCGAGGATCTTCGAGCACTTCATTGCGGCAGCGGCCGGTACGCGTCAGCGTTGAGCACGTCGCCGATCGCGGCGTCGATGGCGTCGCGATCCTGGGAGCCTCCGAAGCCGGCGAAGGCGTAGTGGCCCCAGACACTGTCCAGCACCCGTACCACTGCTCCCGGGATCATCCGCTGCTCCGAGATGCACTGCTCGACCGGCGCGAACGGGTCTCCGCGAAACGGCATCACGAGCGTGGCGGCGCGGATCTGCGGGAGCGCAGTCGGCAAAGTCCGCTTCGCGCCACTTCTCCAGCTGGCAGATCAGGTTGGCCGGATCGAGCGCGGCAAAGTCCTGCTCGAACACGGTCTCCACGAACTCGCGCTGTGAGCCAAACGCCGGCCGCCAGGCCTGCCGGCGGTACACGCCCGGGGTGACACCCAGCACGCTCCACACCTTGGCGTGCAGTGCGGTCGCGCGGCGGGCCGGCTCGACCCCAAGCGTGCGCACCAGCAGGCCCAGCAGCGCCTCGGCAGCGCTCGACGGGCGGGCGGCGGCGGCGGCGATCATCAGCCTGGGTACTCGCTCGGGATACCGCGTCGCCCACCCAAAGGCTTGGTGGCCCCCCATCGAGTAGCCGATGATGGCGTGCAGGCGAGACCTCGCCGGCTAGCGCCGATACCAGCCGCCGCTGGATCTCGACGTCGTCGCCAATGGTGAGCTGCGGAAACGGCCTCGCCCGACTGGTTGACGGCGACCTCGCGACGCCGTTTCCGAGCTGGCCGGGGACGAGGATGCAAAACCGGCCTGGATCGAGCGGCCGCCCAGGCCCGATCAGGCGATCCATCGACGCCACCCCACCGGAGTACATGTGAGGTACCAGCACCAGGTTTTGGCCGCCGGCGTCGAGCGTGCCGTGCACGCGGTAGTCGATGAACGCATCGGGCAGCACCCCGCCGAGCTCGAGCGGCAGGTCGCCCGCGCGGAAGACTCCGTTGATGGCGAGCACCGGCGCTAGGCCGACGGCGCGCACCCGGCCGAGATCACGGCCACCGCTCCAGGTAGAAGTCGATCTCCCAGGCCGAGACCTGTGCCCAGAAGCGATCGAGATCGTCCTGCCGCAGCCCCACGAACGTCTCGTACAGCACGCCTGGGAGCAGCTCGCGCATGACGTCGTCGTCCTTGAACGCCTCGATCGCCTCGGTCAGGGTGATCGGGATCCGCTCGCTGCGCGGCAGCCGGATGTCGGTCATCATGTTGTCCTGGATCGGATCGCCCGGATCGAGCTTGCGGCGAATGCCGTCGAGCCCGGCGATCAGACACGAAGCGACCGACAGGTAGGGGTTGCAGGACGAGTCCATCTGCCTGGCCTCCAGCCGGCCCACGTCGGAGACCCGGAACAGGCACGAGCGGTTGTTGAACCCGTATGACTTGTGGAACGGCGCCCAGAACCCGACGTCCCAGAAGCGCTTGTAGGAGTTGGCCGTGGGTGCTCCGACAAGGGTCATGGCATCCGCGTGCTCAACCAAGCCGCCGAGGAAGTTCACGCCCTTCTCGCTCAGCTGGCAGTCGCCCTTGAGCTCGCCGATCAGCACGTTCTCGCCGGCGTCACTCATCAACGAGAGATTGTGGTGGTGGCCGTTGGCCGAGCAGCCCATGAACGGCTTGGCCATGAAGGTGGCGATCAGCCCGTGCTTGCGGGCGACGATCCGGCAGATCTGACGATACGTCCAGAAGTCGTCGACGTAGTCCAGCGCCCCGTTGGGCGCCTGGTTGACCTCGACCTGGGACTTGTCCTCCGCATCGGCGTGGGTGATCTTCAGTCCCATCGCGGCGCCGTAGTCAAGCAGGTCGAGCATGATCGGCTCGAACTCCTCGAGATAGGCGATCTCGTAGAACGCGAGCGCGTCGGTGGTGTGCTCGAGCACCCCGCCTTCCTTCTTCTTGAGCCACATCAGCTCCGGCTCGATGCCCACGAACATGGTCGCGTCGGTCTCTGTGCGGAAGGTGTGGTCGTGCTTGGCGAGCAGTCCGCGGGGGTCGTGCAGGAGCATGTCGCCGGAGTCGACGTCGTAGTAGTAACAGAGCACCCGGGCCATCCGCGGCTGCCACGGAAGCTGCCGGAAGGTGGTGAGGTCGGGCACCATCTGATTCTCCGCATCTTCCTGCAGGAACCCGATCGGGTCCCCCAAAGCGTCAGCCGGAAGTCGGTGAAGGCCAGCGGGTGCAGTCGGATGCCGCGACGCACAACCCGCTCGAACAGCGCGGCGGTGACCATCTTGCCGATGGGGCGACCGTCGATCGACGGCGAGACGAAGTACACCGCCTCGATGCCCTGCTCCTTGATCTGCGCCAGAACCCTGGTGGCGGCCTCGTTGTACTCGTCCGTCGCTACCCACTCTTTGTAGTTGCGAGCGAGCTCGTAGGGTGTCGCCATGACTCGTTCCCTTCTCGTCTTGACCGGCGGCCAACCCTACCGCACCCTCTCCACCACCGCAACTCTCTGTACGCTCAATGCACTGTATAACCTACTAACTATGTGCAATATCTGCTCCCAGCTGTTCGGCAGGTTCAAAGTCGCCTCTCAGGCGACGGAACCCGGCTCGTTTGACGGAAGTTCGAGGCCGGGGTATAGTCGACTGTCGACAATCTCGATGGAGGGATCGATGCCGTCTCAGCCGCCCGATGAGTTCTTCGCAAACCTGTCCAGCTCGCGTCGAGAGTTTCTCAAAGCCGCCGCTGCGCTCGGTGCCCTCGGTGCCGTACCAGCCCTGAGCGCGTGCGGAAGCTCGTCGTCAGGGTCATCCTCCGGAACCACCGGCACGCCCCAGAAGGGTGGCGCGATCAAGTTCGGGATGATCGACTTCAACTCGACCGACACGCTGGACCCGGCCCAGACGATCAGCTCCTTCACGTTCCTGATCGCCGGCAACGTGTTCGAGCCGCTGACCAACGTCGATGACCAGTACAACGCCCAGCCCGGCCTGGCGGCGTCGTGGGACTCCAACACCGACGCCAGCGTGTGGACGTTCAAGCTCCGCACCGGGGTGACCTTCCAAAACGGCCAGCCTCTCACAGCCGAAGACGTGATCTACTCGTTCCAGCGGCAGTTCGACCCGGACACGGCGGCAACGTTCGTGTCGGTAATCGACGGCATCGTCGACCCAAAGGCGATCAAAGCGGTCGACACGAACACCGTCCAGTTCACCCTCTCGCGACCCCACGCGTACTTCCCTGCGGTGGCGGCGCTGAACGCGTTTGCGATCGTGCCCAACGGACTCACCGACTTCACCAAGCCTCCCGGAACCGGCCCGTTCAAGGTGCAGGACTACACCACCGGCGTGCAGGCCAACCTCGTCCGCAATCCCGACTACTGGGGAAGTGCGCCGCATCTCGACAGCGTGCGGGTGGTGCGCTTCCCGGATCCGGCCACGAAGGTGCAGTCGGTGATCTCGGGCGACCTCGATCTGATCGACGCCATCGAGTACACGGCCATGTCGACCGTCCAAGGGGCTAGCGCGGTCAAGACCGTCGTGCTCGAAAACTCGATGTTCATGCCCATCGACTGCGACATGACCCAAGAGCCGTTCACCGATCTGCGCGTCCGCCAGGCATTCAAGATGGCGGTCAATCGCGATACCTGGAAGCAGTCGGTCTACGCCGGCCTGGGAAGCGTCACCCCCGACATCCCGATCCCGCCCACCGACCAGTTTTATCCACACGATCTCGAGGCATTTCCCTACGACCCCGAGAAGGCCAAGTCGCTGATCGCACAGGCCGGGCACCCCGACGGCATCACGATCAACCTCTACACCGCGCCCACCGGTCCCGGTCAGGTCGAGGCGGCGGTGATCCTCCAGCAGATGCTGGGCGCGTCGGGGATCAACGTCAACGTCAACTCGCAGACCGCTGATGTGTATTTCTCACAGTCGTTCCTGGTCAAGTCGTTCGTGGTCGGCTGGTTGCTTCGCGAGCATATTTCCGTGATGCTGCCGCTCATCTACACCGGAAACGCCACCATCCCCGAGTCCAAGTTCAACAACGCGCAATTCGACAGCCTGGTCGCCCAGGCGATCGCCTCGACCGATGTGGCGAAGTCGAAGTCGCTGTTCGGCGACGCGCTGGGGATCATGAACGAGCAGTCCGGTGAGATGATCCCCGGCCACGGACCCAAGATCTTCGTGCGCAAGAACCGGCTTCAAAACGTCCAACTCGACCTCCAGAGGATCGTCCACCTCAACCAGTTGTACCTGACCGCCGACCAATGACCGGTGGGGTATGGCGGCTGATCCTGAAGCGAGTCGCCTTCGCGTTTGCGACCCTGGTGGTGATCACCCTGGTGACGTTCCTGGCAACCAATGTGCTGCCCGGAGACCCGGCACGCAAGGCCCTGGGACTGTTCTCGAGTCCGGAGCGCAGGGCCGCCTACGACCGCCAAGCGGGGCTCGATAAGCCGGTGCTCGAGCGGTACGAGTACTGGGTGGTGAACCTGGCAACCGGTGACTGGGGGAAGTCGCTGGTGAACAACACCAGCATCCAGTCGACGGTGATCACCCGAGCCGAGCGCACGATCACCATCGCGGTCACCGGATTCGTGATCGCACTGCCATTCGCAATCGTGCTGGGAGTGTTCGCCGCCGGGAGAGTCGGCAAGGCCTCCGATGCAGCCCTCTCGGCGACGTCGCTGGTGATGGCCGCGATGCCCGAGTTCTTGGTCAGCATTGCCCTGATTCTGGTGCTGGCGGTGTGGCTCGGCCTCCTGCCCGTCGACTCCAGCGCGGTTGCGTTCGGCTCAGCCGGCGAGGAGGCCCAAGCCTACGTGCTGCCGTCGCTGGCGCTCGCGGTGATCACCTTCCCGTACCTCTTCCGGATGGTCAGAGCCAACGTCCGCGAGACGCTGGGGACGACCTACACCCGCGCCGCGATGCTGCGCGGCGTCACCGGCATGCGTCTGCTCTTCAGCCACGTGGGACCCAACACCGGCGTCGCCCTCGTGACCGTCGCGTCGCTCAGTTTGGCCGAGCTGATCGGGGGCATCGTGATCGTCGAGAACGTGTTTGCGTTCCCGGGTTTGGGCGGTCTGCTGGTGGAAGCCGTGCAGTCCGGCGACGTCGCCGTGGTGCAGGCGATCGTGGTCATCATCGCGGTCGGATTCGTCGGCCTGAACCTAATCGCAGATCTGACCGCGCTCGCGCTCGATCCTCGGCTGCGGAAGCCCAACCGTGCATAGCCCCGCCGTCGCCGGCCACCCCGCCCGCGTCTCGACCGGACTGTCGAGTGCCGTCAGGTCCACGTTGTCGGCGGTCACCGCAACGCGGGAGAGCAAGATCGGGCTGGTGCTGACCGTGGTGATTGCCCTGGTTGCCGTCTTCGGGTTCCTGTTTGCTCCGTACCCGCCCAACCAGCTGGGTGGGATTCCCGGCCAGCCGCCCAGCAGCTCCCACCTTCTGGGCACGGACTATCTCGGTCGCGACGTGCTCTCGAGACTGCTCTACGGCGGCCGTGGCATCCTCGCCGTTGCCCTGTTCGCAACGATCGTCGCATTCCTGGTGGGGTGCGTGATCGGTATCGGCGCGGCCCTGCGTCGCGGTCGCATCGACACCGCCACCAGCCGCACGCTCGACGTGTTCATCAGCGTGCCCCCGCTGCTGGTCGTGCTGGTGATCCTGGCCGGCTTCGGCACCAGCATCGGCGTGGTCGTGATCTCGCTGTGCCTGGTGTTCTCTCCCCGAGTGGCCCGGGTAATCCGCGCCGCCGCGCTGGGGGTGTCGACGCAGGACTACGTGCTTTCGGCGGTTGCACGAGGCGAGCGAACCCAGGCGCTGATCTTCCGCGAGATCGCACCGAACATCGCCGCCCAGCTGCTGGTGGAGTTCGCACTCAGATTCACCTACGCGATCCTCTTCATCGCCGCACTCAGCTTCCTCGGGCTGGGGGCGCAGCCGCCGAGTTCTGATTGGGGTCTGTCCGCCGCCGAGAACCGGATCATCCTGACCGTCAATCCCTGGGCGAGCGTGGCGCCTGCAGTCATGATCTGCCTGCTCTCGGTCGGCATCAGCTTCGTGGCCGACGGCGTCACCCACTACCTGGGGATCAACAGCGCCCCGCTGAAGGGGTGAGCATGAGCCTCACCGTCGTCAACGGCACGGCTCTGGTGGGAGTCGATCTGGAACCGCTCGAAGGCGCGGTGATCGAGATCGTCGACGGCACCATCGCCTCAGTCGAATCCGGTGGATCCGGATCTCCCCGGAGAGAGATGCTGGACGCCGGCGGTCGATACATCCTCCCAGGGCTGATCGATTGGCACGTGCATCTCGACCTCGACCCCGTCGCCGAGCCGATCACGAGCTGGCGCAGGCCTGCCGCGGAGCGAGGCCGAACGATCGCACTCAATGCCCTGCGTTCACTGCGCGGCGGCGTGACAACTGTGCGCGACCTTGGCTCCGCCGATCACAGCGTGCTGGAGTTCCGGCGAAGTGTTTTGAACGGTGCGGCAGGCGGGGTCGCCCCTCGCATCCTGGCCAGCGGGCGAATGATCGTGATGACCGGCGGCCACGCCAACGAGGTCGGTCGCATCGCCGACGGGGCCGATCAGGTACGCGAGGCAGCCCGCGAACAACTGCACGCGGGCGCCGACGTGATCAAGGTGATGGCCAGCGGCGGCTTCTCGACGCCGGGTGACCCAAACGCCGCCGAATACACCGTCGAGGAACTGCGAGCCGCGGTCGCAGAAGCCCGCCGGGCGGGAGTCACCGTAGCGGCTCACAGCCACGCCAACGCGGGTGTATTGGCGGCACTGGAAGCGGGAGTGGACACGATCGAGCACGGCGGGCTTCTGCAGGACGACGGGGTGGCCGCCCTGGCCGCCAGTTCCGCCGCACTCGTTCCGACCCTGCGGGCGATGACAGCACCCATCAGCGATCCGCGCGTCCAGCCCGAGATCGCGGCGGCCTACGGCGCAGCCCTGCCCCGCTACCGCCACAGCATCAAATCGGCGCTGGACTCGGGCGTGAGCATCCTCGCCGGCACCGATGCCGGCACCTATCTCAACGACATCGGGGGGCTGGTCGACGAGCTGGAGCAGTACGTCGACCTGGGCGCGTCGGCCGACTCGGCGCTGCGCTCGGCGACCACTGCCGGCGACCGGACGGCCGGCAAGCCGATCGGCCGGATCGAGGCCGGCTGGGCCGGCGACCTGGTGGTCGTGGACGACGACCCTGTCAACCAGATTGCCGCCCTGCGCGCGGTGCACGCGGTTGTCGCCGACGGGACCGTGGTCGACCTCCCGTGGATCGAACAGACCCTGGCCCGATACGCCCCCGAAGCTCGAGGAGCTTGACATGATCGACCCGTTTGCGTGTGACCCGGTACCCGAGCATGAACTCGCCGAGCGGCGCCGAAACGCCCTTGCCCAAGCGGAGGCCCGCGGCCTGGATGGACTGCTGATCTGGTCTCGCTGCGGCGAGCCCGGAGGGTCGGCGGACATCCAGTACTTCGCAAACCATTTCAGTCCATTCCCCTGGGTGCCGCCCGCCTCGCCCGCCATCACCGCCTGCGAACACGCAGCCATGGTGCTTAAAACCAGCGGTGCCGGCGGACTCGCAGTGAGTGGCTACTCCTCCCCAAAGATCACCCTGGAAGACGTCCGCAGCGGGATGGATCTCGACGCGCTGACCTCAGCCATGCTATCCGACTACGGGCTCTCCGGCGGCCGGGTGGGAGTGATTGGCGCCGGGGTGCTGCCGTACTCAAGCGCGCAGGCACTCCAGGCCGCCGCCCCCGGTCTGGAACTGGTGGACGTGGACGACATCTCACACGCGCTTCGCCGGAGGCTGTCGGAGTGGGAAATCGGCGTACTCCGCGCGGCCGGTCGGCTCGGCGTCGAGCTCACCTCAACGCTGACTGAGAACGCCACACCGGGGGGCACCGA
Source organism: uncultured Actinomycetes bacterium (assembly GCA_963729195.1). GTDB lineage: Bacteria > Actinomycetota > Thermoleophilia > Gaiellales > JAICJC01 > CAVPTL01. The sequence goes on along the minus strand of CAVSNF010000027.1, from coordinate 133,895 downwards.
GGGCACCGCGGTGGGAGCTGCACTGGCCCGCGCCGCGACCGTGCCCGGCTGCGTGCACTGGGCGTTTTTGGTGGATCGGGGGACAAAGCCGACGCGTTCGTCGCGGCCGACCAGCCGGCGTGGAGGCCCGGGTACACCTACCGGCCAGACGACCTACTGCACTTCGACTGCTACGGAATGCTCCACGGGTATCCGTACGACCTCGCACGAACCGTGGTGCTCGGGGACGCAACGGCGGCACAGCAGCGCACCATCGACGGCGCGAAGGGACTTTGTGCGGCGATGGCAGACGTCATCCAACACGGGGTCACCGGCCGCCGACTTCACCGCGCGGGGCTCGAATATCTCGCAGACCAGGGCCTGAGTGCGGGCCAGATCCCGGGCTTTGGCCATGGTCTGGGCTGCGGGTTCATACGCCCGTACTTCGGCCCCCCCGAGGCGAACGGCCCCGATCTCGATCTGGTCTTAGAGCCGCCCACCGCGCTGGCATTCGAAACGTTCATAACCGACGGAGACGGTAACTACGCCGGGTGGGAGGAGAACTATCTTTGGCTGGCCGATGGAACGGTTGAGGTAACTACACGTTGAGATCGGCTCGGGGCATGACGGCCGACGTGAAATATGTCTACTCGGTGGCGTGTTTGAGGATACGCTCGATGCCGCGATTTGGCGCCCGGATGTTCTCGACCACTGCAGCGACAGCCGCGTCAGGGGATCCCGATTCAAAGGCTTCGATGATACGTATGTGGTCACGTACCGGCCCATCCAGGTCGGACTTTCCAAGTCCGCCCCATCCTTGCAACGCCAAAAACTGCGAACCGCCAGTTGATCGAGAATAGTTACCAAACGCTGGTAGTTGGAGGCCACCGCGATAACGCGGTGAAACTCGAGGTGGCGCAAGGCGACACTGCCACTGTCATCCGCCTCGAGTGCGGCGACCATGGCCGCGTATGCCGTGCGCAGGTTGCCCACCAGCTCGGGCGCTGCCGCCTCAGCGGCGGCCCGGGCGGCGAGACCCTCGAGCGCCGTTCGCAACTCACGAATCTCGAGCACGTCCTGCTCGTTCAGGCTGGCGACGACGGCTCCCTTATACGGGAGCGTCTCGATCATGCCTTCGCGCTCGAGCACCGCCAGCGCCTCTCGTACCGGGGCGCGACTCACATTCAACGCTCGCGAAAGATCTGTTTCCACGATGCGGTCGCCCGGCGTCAACTCGCCTCGGTAGATGCGCCCGCGCAGCACCGCGGCCACCTGATCGGAAAGTCGGTTCGGGGAGGGCAGAGTCTCGCTGGGCGAAACGTCGATAGACATGTCGAACAAGGATACCAGGCATGACCGCCAGAGCAATCTATAGAGGTGATTGAGTGAAACCGATTGGTATAGCAGTACACGGCGGGGCGTTCGCGTACCCCGAGCACGACCTCGAACTCTATAGAAACGGCTGCCACCGGGCACTGGAGCTGGGACTCGAAATTCTTCAGTCCGGCGGCTCGAGTGTCGACGCAGTGCAGGCCGCCGTTGTGCAGATGGAAAACGACGTCGTGTTCGATGCCGGAGTAGGTTCATATCTGGACGAGAGCGGAGGTGTAACACTCGACTCGGCGATCATGTCCGGAAACGATCTCGATGTGGGCGCGGTGGCCGCGGTCAGCGGTGTCCCAAACCCGATCCTGCTGGCCCGCGCGGTGCTCGAGAGCTCGCACGCTCTGCTGGTCGGCGAAGGGGCGCAGGCATTCGCCCTGCGCTCAGGCGTGCCGACCTGCGAGCCGGATGAGCTGGTGATTCCCCGCGAGCAGGATCGCTGGGAGGGCTTCATGCGCGACGGCGCCCCCGAAGACTGGGTCGAGGCGATGTTCGGCGACACGGTCGGAGCGGTCGCGCTCGATCGCTTCGGCAACCTGGCAGCCGGGACATCCACCGGGGGTAGCATGGGCAAGCCACGGGGGAGAGTCGGCGACACCCCGGTGATCGGCGCAGGCCTCTACGCCGACAGCCGCCAGGGAGCCGCAGCGGTTACCGGACACGGCGAACGCATCATTCCGCTGCTGTGGGCCAGCCGGGCGGTCGACCTGATGGCGGGCGGCCTGGACGGCCCCGAGGCGGCGCATCAGTCGCTCCAGGTTCTGGATCGCCTCTCCGCCAAGGGCGGGGTGGTCGTGATCGACCCACTGGGGCGAGCCGGTGCAGCGTTCAACGCTCCGTACATGGCCTACGCGGTGTGGGATCCGGTGACGCAGGAAATCACCACAGGCCCGGACTCCGGGGTGGCGTGAGCGACGCCCACCGGATCGGGCTGATCGGCTGGGGCGCGGTGGCCCGCGGCGTCATCGAGCTGATTTCCGCGCAGTTCAGTGACCGCATGGGAATCGTGGCCGTCCTCCAGCGACAGCTGGTCGCTGACTCGCCGCCGGAGGCGGTTGCGACCGTCGAGCAACTCGTCTCGGCTCGGCCCGAGCTGGTCGTGGAGGCCGCGGGTCAGGAGGTTGTGCAGACGATCGCCCCCGGCCTCCTCCGCCGGGGGATCTCGGTGGTGTGTACATCCATCGGTGCGCTGGCCGACGAGACCACCCGGCACGAAGTCGAGCGGGCCGCCCGGGAGGGCCAGGCCCGGGCTGATCGTGCCCAGCGGCGCGGTGGCCGCGCTCGATCTCTTACGCGCCGCGCGGCTCCACGGGTTGGAGCGGGTCGAGGTGGAGCAGCGAAAGCCCCCCGGCCGTCGTCCTCCCCGCCGAGGAGGCCGCCGAGGTCGTCGAGCCGCGGGTGGTGTTCACCGGCTCCGCCCGCGAGGCCGCCGTCAGATACCCCCGCACGATGAACATCGTGGCTGCGGTGGCGTTGGCCGGGGCCGGGCTCGACCACACGGTCGCGACCCTGGTGGCCGATCCCGGGGTGAAGGCCGCCCACGTCCGCGTCGAAGCCCACGGCGCCTTCGGCGACCTATCGCTCTCCCTCGCCCATCACTCCTCCGAGAACCCGGCGACGTCGATCGTCACCCCATGGAGCGTGGTCGCTGCCCTGGACAACGAACTCGGCCACGGAATCGTCTACCGGTGAGCACATGACATCCCCCATCACCGCCGTGTGCGAGCGCTGCGGTTGCGCTGCCGAACTGGAACTGGGGGTGGTTCGGTGCCCCCACTGCGGGGGTGCGTTGTGGATCCCGACCGACCCGGTAACCGACCAGGATCTGGCCAAGTTGTCGGCTCAGGGGCTATGGCGATATGTCGACCTATTCCCACCGTTGGGGCCGTCAATCACATTGGGAGAACCCACCACGCCGGTCGTCTCGATGCCGTGGAGTGGGCATCCAGGCATCTCCTTCAAGCTCGAGTATCTGCTGCCGTCCGGATCGTTCAAGGACCGGGGCTCGGCGTTTCTGGTGAGCTACCTGAGCGCCTTAGCTGCACCGCGAGTAGTGGAGGATTCCTCCGGCAACGCCGGCGCCTCGCTTGTCGGCCTATGCGGCCAGGGCGCACCTGCCCTGCACGATTTCCTGCCCGACCACACCTCACCCGGCAAGATCGCCCAGGTTGTCGCCTACGGCGCCCAGGTGGAGCGGATCGTGGGCCCCCGCAGCGCCGCCACCGTCGCGGTCGACGGGCTGTCGCCGACCACCCTCTGGTCGTGTACGCGGCACATCTGTGGCACCCGGTGTTCCTGCTGGGAATGCAGACGTTCGGGTTCGAGTTGATCGACCAGCTCGGCGGGCGGCCGACGACGTCGTGATCGCCCCGGCGGGCAGCGGAGGACTCGTGCTCGGCGCGATTCACGCGTTGGAGCGACTGCGCGACGGCGGCGTGATCGCGAAGCTGCCCCGTGTCTACGGCGTGCAGAGCGAGGCCTGCGACCCGATCGCTCGGCGCTTCGGGCCGGCACCGGCCGGCGATCCCCCCACCGGCACGCTCGCGGAAGGCATTCTGGTGACGTTAGTCCCGCCACGAATCGACACGGTGGTGAGCGCAGTTACGCGCACCGGCGGGAGTGTCGCTGCGCGTCAGCGACGCTCAGCTGCTGGCTGCCTCGGCAAAGATCGGGGCAGAGGGGTTCTGGATCGAGCCGACCAGCGCGGTGGCGGTGGCGGCACTGGATTTGATGCTGGCCGACGGCACCATCTCCAGCGATCAGAGCGTCGTGGTGGCGTTGACCGGGTCGGGCCTCAAGACGTCGGCCGCCGCCAGCAGCGACCGCGTGTAGGCGTCGCGGGGCTGGGTCAGCACCGTGCTGGTTGCGCCCGACTCGACGACTTCCCCGTTCTTCATCACAACCACCCGATCGGCCAGCGACGGCACGACCGCGAGGTTGTGAGTCACAAACAGCATCGCCACCCCGGTCGCCGTGACCAGCTCCATCAGCGACTCGAGCACGGTTGCGGCGACGCTGACATCGAGCGCCGAGGTGACCTCGTCACACAGCAGTAACCGTGGCCTCGAGGCGAAGGCACGGGCGAGGGCGACGCGCTGTCGCTGTCCGCCGGAAAGCTCGTGCGGGCGCCGGTCGAGAATCGACGTGTCCAGCGTAAGCCGGGTCAGCAGCTGCTCCACTCGATCCCGCTGCTCGCGGGTGGAGAGCCCCGACTCGAAGAGTGTCAACGGCCTGCTGACCAGCTGCCACACCGTGTGTCGTGGGTTGAGGCTGGTATCCGCATTCTGAAACACGATCTGGATGTCTCGCCGCAGCTCGCGGGAGCGTTGCGATGCTCGCGCCGGCAGCTCGTTGCCGTCGTACAGCACCACTCCGGAGTCCTGCGGATGCAGGCCGGCAAGTGTGCGCACGATGGTCGACTTCCCACTGCCCGACTCTCCCACCAACGCCAGCACGCCTCCCGGCACCAGCTCGAACGATGCCGCCTTGACCACCTGGGTAGCACCGTCGTACGAGCAGACGAGGTCGCGCACAGCAAGCAGCGGCGGCTCGGCCTCGCTGCGCGCCGATCCGCCGTGAGCGCTTCCCAGAGTGCGGCCGAGTCACCCAGCTCAGCGGCGCGCAGGCAGCGGACGTCTCGGCCGGGCTCGACCGTCTCGAGCGCGGGGTGCAACGTGTGGCAACGCTCGTCGGCGTGGGCACACCGGGTGGCGAACGCGCACGATTCGGTGACCACCTGCGCGGGCGGGCGGCCAGGCACGCCGGCAGGCAGCCGGGTGTCGGAAATGCGCGGGATCGATCCTGCCGAGCGCAGCGGTGTAGGGATGGCGGGCGCGTTGAGGACGCTCCGGGCGTCGCCGCGTTCGACCACCTCACCGCCGTACATGATGATCAACCGGTTGCAGATCTGGCCGAGCGCGGCCAGGTCGTGGCTGATGCAAAGCGCAGCGAGGTTGCGATCCCGTACCAGGTCGATCAGCAGCGAGTTGATCTGGGTCTGGGTGGTGACGTCCAGTCCGCTGGTGGGCTTGTCCAAGATCAGCACCTCGGGATCACAGGCCAGCGCAACGGCGAGGGCGATCCGCTGCTGCTGGCCTCCGGAGACTCGTGGGATAGCGCCGCATCGCTTTGGTCGGATCCGCGATGCCCATGCGGTCGAGCAGATCTACTGCCCGTCGCCGCGACTCTCCCGCCCGAGCTGGGTGTGCACCCGCATCGGCTCGGTGATCAGGAATCCGATCCGGCGAAGTGGGTTGAGCGAGACCCCAGCCCCCTGCGCGACGTAGGAGATGTCCGGTCCCCAGCGCTTCGAAAGCGCACCCAGCGACAGTCCGAAGAGGTGGGTCTCGCCCAGCCGCAGATCGCCTGAGAGCCGAGTCGATCCAGGGATGTTCATGCCCATCAGAGAAAGCGCGGTGGTCGACTTGCCGCTGCCCGACTCACCCGCGAGCCCCACGATCTCGCCCGGGAGCAGGTCGATGCCCACGTCGGCCAGCACCTGCCTGGGCGAGCCGTCACGGTCGCGAAACGCGATCGCGAGGCCCGAGAGCTGCAGGATGGGGTGTCCGTCTGGCGGTTGTTGGGACATTTCGGAGATCGATTCCACGGATAGTCGACTGTCGACTATCCTATCCGACATGGGTGAGGTATCCCAAATTACCCGGTCTGCTCCACCGGCTCGCGCGGGCAGCTCGGGGTACCTGGATACCGCCACCTATGGGCTACCGCCAGAGACCGCACTCGACGCATTGCAGACCTGTCTCGATGAGTGGCGCCGAGGCGCGGGCCGGTGGGTCGAATGGGAGGCGATCGGCGGCGAGTGTCGCTCGCTTTTCGCCGGCCTGCTGCGATGTGACCCCACCACCGTCGCGTTGATGCCCTCCGTCTCGCAGGCCTCCGCCGTGGTCGTCTCGGCTGTGCCCGACGGAGGTGAGGTCGTGCTGGCCGAAGGGGATTTCGCGTCGGTGGTGCTGCCGGTGCTGGTGGCAGCGCGCTCGCGCGGGCTGGTCGTCCGGCGGGCGCCTGTCTCCGAGCTTGCCGCCGCAATCAGACCGGGCACGGATCTGGTTGCGGTCAGCCACGTCCAGTCAGCCACTGGGGAGCTGGCCGACCTGGCGGCCATCGCAACGGCCGCCACCCGGGTGGGGGCGCGAGTGTACGTGGATGCGACCCAGGGACTCGGCGTGGTCCCGCTGGACGCGCCCGCGCTGGGCATCTCGTTTGTGGCCTGTGCCGCCTACAAGTGGTTGTGCTGCCCCAGGGGCGTGGCGTTCCTGCACGTCTCCGAGGATGTCTCCACGATGCCGCCCCCGGCGGCGGCATCGTGGAGAGGAGCAGTCTCACCGTACGATTCGTTCTATCCCGAGGCGCTCGACCTGTCGGCGACCGCGTCTCGCTTCGATCTCCCCCTCGCCTGGCATCTGTGGGTCTCCGCCCGGTCATCGCTGGCCGAGCTGGTCGGGGTCGGCGACGAGACCCGGTATGCACGGGCGATGGGTGTCGCCACGCGCATCGCCGAGCGGGCTCGGCCAACCCCGGCCTGAGAGTGCCATCGTGGCTGTCCGGGTGAGCGACCCGGCCGCTGCCCTCGCGGCGCTGACCAACGCCGGCATCAAGGCATCCGTCCGGAATTCATCGGTGCGGCTCTCTCCCCACTACTACAACGACCTCACTGACGCCGACCGGGCCGTGCAAGTGCTGTCTGCCCTGGTGCCCTGAAAAGGAGCGTGACCCGTGTACGAGTGCCCGCATTTCATCGACGGCCGACCTGCATGGTCGCTGTCGGGCGACACGTTCCCATCCACCAACCCCGCCTCGGGTGAGCAACTGGCGACGGTTGCGTTCGGCGGCCCGGACGATGTCGAGGCGGCGGTCACCGCGGCCTTGCGCTGCTACGACGACGGCAGTTGGCGGCACCTCGCCCCACCCCGGCAGGCGGCGATGTTGCGGGCACTCGCCGACGCGCTGAGGAGCGGCTCCGACCGAATCGCCGAGGCCGAAAGCGCAGACACGGGAAAACCGATTCGATTCGCCGCCGGAGATGTCGCGTCGGCTGCCGAGCTGCTCGACTACTTCTCGACCCTGCCACAGAACGTCAGAGGCGCGGTGTACGCCGACGAGCCGGGGTACTTCGCACACTCCCGGCGGGAGCCCTACGGGGTGGTGGGCGCCGTGGCGCCCTGGAACTTCCCGCTCGTGAACGCTGTGTGGAAGACCGGCGCGGCGCTCGCCGTCGGCAACTCGGTGGTGTTGAAGATGGCGGAGCAGACGCCCATCTCCAGCTCGCTGCTGGCAGAACTGACAGCCGAAGTGGGATTCCCCGCAGGCGCATTCAACGTCGTCCACGGAGACGGCCCGCAGACCGGCGCCGCGTTGGTGGCACACCCGAGGGTGCCGAAGATCACCTTCACCGGATCAACCAGCGTGGGACAGTCGATCCTGCGGGCCGGCGCGGACATGATCAAGAGCGTCCATCTGGAACTGGGCGGGAAGACCGCCAACATCGTGTTCGGCGACGCCAACCTGGACGAGGCGGTCGACGGCAGCCTCTTCACCGGCTTCTTCAACTCGGGCCAGATCTGCACTGCGGGCACGCGTGTGCTGGTGGAAGACTCGGCTGCGGATGAGTTCGTCGACCGACTGGTGGAGCGTGTCTCTGCGCTCAAGGTCGGCGACCCCGCAGCACCCGACACCGACATCGGCCCCTTGATCAGTGGTGAGCAGCGCGATCAGGTCGAGTACTCCATTGGCGAGGGTGTCAAGAGCGGCGCCGTGGTGGCGATCGGCGGAGGACGGCCGACGGGAGTCGATGATCGCGGCCACTACGTGCAACCGACAGTCCTGACGGGGGTGCGGATCGACGCCCGCGTTGCCCAGGAGGAGATCTTCGGGCCGGTCGTCACCGTCACCCGATTCACCGATATCGACGATGCGATCGCCAAGGCAAACGCGGTCAAGTACGGCCTCGCTGCCACGGTGTGGACGCAGAGCCTGACCCGCGCGATGGACACCACTGACCGGCTTCAGGCGGGAATCGTCTGGACAAACTGCCCTCACCATCTCGTTTGGAACGCACCCTACGAAGGGCACAAGGTGTCCGGGCTCGGCGAGGATCTGGGGCTCGAGGCGATCAACACCTTCACCCAGCTCAAGGTCAGCTACATGCGCCACGGCGGCCAGCCGCTGCAGTGGCCGTTCGCGACGCCCTGACGACCGACACCTGCGGGTGCGGGAGAAAATGTCGCTGACTCGCAGCCACCATCACCGTGGGAGCGCTGGCCCTCGCGCCCGACAAACGGAAGCACGTCACCTGCGTCAGCTCGTGTGCCGTGGTGTGGCCGCGGGTCAAGGCCGCCGGCGATGCCAAGGCGATGGCCACGGGGGGCGCGAACGAGGCCCTGATCGGAAGTGACGCCGACCCGTCCGGGGGGCGGGTGGTGACCTACGGTGGCTGGGCGTTGTACACCTACGCCGTCGATACCGCGCCCGGCGTCGCGTCGGGGCAGGAGCTGAACCTCAAAGGTGGCTACCGGTACGTGCTCACCCCGGCGGGCAAGCGATCACCTCGAAACCATCCTGACCGAAACGCTCGGAAGCCGATCTCGGCCCGCATACTCTTCCCCCATGCCGACCGACCGCCTGCTGAGGACGATGAACACGGTTCACCGCGGCCTGCTCAAGCTGAGCGGCGGGCGGCTGGGCTGGCGAGCCGCCGGCATGCCGGTGCTCGAGCTGACCACGATCGGGCGCAAGAGTGGCCGGCCGCGCACGGTGATGCTGACCTCTCCGATCTAGGAGGGCGACGCGATCGTGATCGTCGCCTCCCGCGGCGGCGACGACCAGCACCCCGCATGGTTTCTCAACCTGCGCGACCATCCCGCCGTCGAGGTGGTCTACGCTGGGCAGCCCAAGCGGGCGATGCGGGCGCGGGTGGCGACCGCCGACGAGCGGCCGGCGCTGTGGTCGCGCGTGACCGCAGCCCACTCGGGATACGGCGAGTATCAAACGAGAACCGACCGAGAGATCCCACTGGTGCTGCTCGAACCCGTCGAGTAGCTATCGTCACCGGTCGTGGCTGAGAACAACGGCGGCGCTGCGGAGGCTGACGCCGTCATCCAAACGGTCGATCTGACCAAGATCTACACGGGCGACGTGAAGGCGGTCGACGGACTCAACCTGACCGTCAAGCGGGGCGAGATCTTTGGCCTGCTGGGGCCAAACGGCGCCGGCAAGACCACCACCGCGGGCATGCTGACAACGCGGGTGTTGCCGACCTCGGGGCAGGCGCTGGTGGGCGGGATCGACGTGGTCAGGTACCCGGCGATCGCCAAGCAGCTGATCGGCGTCGTGTCCCAGACAAACACCCTGGATCGCTCGCTGACGGTGTGGGAGAACCTCTACTTTCACGGCCGCTTCTTCGGCTTGGGCGCCGCCGCCTCGCGGACGGCTGCCGATGAGCTGCTGGCGATGTTTCGCCTCAGCGAGCGCGCCAAGGCGCCGGTGATGGCGCTCTCCGGCGGCCTGGCACAGCGGCTGATGGTGGCCCGGGCGGTGCTGCACAAGCCCGCCATCCTGTTCCTCGACGAGCCCACCGCCGGCCTCGACCCGCAGAGCCGCATCGGCCTGTGGGAGATCGTCGAGGGCCTGCACGACGAGGGCCAGACGGTGGTGCTGACGACGCACAACATGGAGGAGGCCGATCAGCTGTGTGACCGGATCGGGATCATGGATCACGGCAAGATCCTGTCGCTGGACACTCCGGAGCAGCTGAAGCAATCGGTCGGAGCCGACACGATCGTGACCTTGACCGCCGACGGTGACCTGGACGCGCTCGCCGAGATCCTCCACCAGAATGTCGACGGGGTCGACTCTGCCACCACGCTGGAAGGCTCTGTCCACCTGGCCGTGCGCGGAACCGATCGGGTGCTGATCCGGGTGATCTCGGCTGCCGAGGACGCGGGGGTCGCGGTACGCGACGTCCAGGTCGCCCCGCCCACGCTCGAGAACGTCTTCATCAAGCTCACCGGCAAGGAGCTGCGCGACTGATGTTTGCGACCCGCTCAACCATGAAGTCGAGTCAGGTCGCATTCGGGGCGCTGCTGCTGCGCGACCTGGTGGTGCTGCGCAAGAACCTGAAGCAGTTCGTGCCGCGCACCATCGTCCAGCCGCTGCTTCTGTGCTTCGTGTTCCTGTACGTCTTCCCCACGATCGGCACCGGCGTCGGCGGGCGTGGCGGCGCGGCCGGCGAGTCCGAGTTCGCGACCATCCTGGTGGCGGGGGTGGTCGGCCTCTCGATCATGTTCCAGGGGATCCAGGCGGTCGCCCTGCCGATGGTGCAGGAGTTCGGATACACCAGGGAGATCGAGGATCGCGTGCTGGCACCGATGCCGGTGGCGCTGGTGGCGCTTGAGAAGGTGCTCTACGGAGCCCTCCAGGGCCTGCTGGCGGCGGTGATCGTGTTTCCGATCGCCGCGGTCGTGCATTCCAGCGCGATCCATATCAACCTGCAGGTGCACTGGCTGGTGCTGATCACGATCACGCCGCTTGCCTGCGTCACCTGCTCGGCGCTGGGCCTGACCTTCGGCACCATCTTCGATCCTCGATCGGTGCCGCTGCTGTTCGGCATCATCATTCTCCCGCTGACGTTTCTGGGCGGCACCTACTACTCGTGGACGGCCCTGGCACCGGTCACGATCAACGGTCTGCACTGGCTTCAGATCCTGGTGCTGATCAACCCGCTGATCTACATCAACGAGGGCTTCCGGGCGGCGCTGACCTCGTCCAATCACATGTCCCTGTGGGCCGTCTACCCCGCGCTGATCGGATTCTGCGCGCTGTTTCTGTGGCTGGGAGTGCAGAACTTCAAGCGCCGCGTGATCGACTGATCACCGCCTGCCCGGCGATCGCAATCTCACGCCAATTCTTTGCGCCTAACGTCCGTGGAGCGGCCGTTACCCAAAGTCTCGCCGGGTCAGGAGGTTCGCCGAGGTGGCAATCACGCGTCCGATCTTCATCATCTCGCTGGCAGTCGCCGGAGCGATCGGCGCCGGGCTGATGGTGCTGGTCGAGCCTGGTCACGGGAAGACCGTCGAACGCCACGTGACCGTCGTCCAGGCCGCCGCCCAAGAGACGAACCTGGGCCTGTCCGCGCAGCAGATCTACAAGCACGAAGCCCCCGGGGTCGTGGTCGTGACCGACACCCAGGGGCAGAAGGTGGTCAATCCGCTCGACCCGTTCGGCGCCCCCACGACGGAGAACGCATCCGTACTTGGATCGGGATTTGTGATCTCCAAGAGCGGTGACATCCTGACCAACGCCCACGTCGTGCTCGGCGGAAAGAACGTGCGCGTGGGATTCTCGAATGGGCAGACGTTCCCGGCCATCGTGGTGGGCACCGATCCCTCCACCGACGTGGCCGTGGTCAAGGTGAACGTGCCGCCGACGGTGCTCCACCCGCTGCCGCTGGGCAACTCGGCGAAGGTGCAACCGGGATCTCCGGTGGTCGCGATCGGAAACCCGCTCGGCCAGGACCGCACCATCACCAGCGGGATCGTCTCTGCGGTGTCGCGTCAGATCCAGTCGCTGAAGCAGGGCGTCTCCATCTACGGCGCGATCCAAACCGACGCGGCCATCAACCACGGGAACTCGGGTGGGCCGCTGATCGATGCCGACGGCCAGGTGATCGGGATCACCTCCCAGATCCTGACGGGCAGCCAGTCGGAGTCGGCGGGCAGCATCGGCATCGGCTTCGCCATCCCCATCAACACGGCCAAGCAGATCGCGCAGGAGCTGATCGACAACGGCAAGGCGACGCACACCTACCTCGGCATCGAGGGCGTTGAGCTGAGCGGCCAGCTCACCAACGCGCTCAACCTCAAGCTCCCCTACGGCGTGCTGATCACCAAGGTGGTACCCGGCTCGCCGGCCGCCAAGGCGGGCCTCAAGGCCGGCACCACCACCGCCACCATCAACGGCCAGCCACTGCCGCTCGGCGGAGACGTGATCACCGCGGTCGACGGGCACCCGATCAAGGACTTCGGCACCCTGGTGCAGACGATCGCGCACAAGCATTCGGGCGACACCATCTCGCTGACCGTCTACCGCGGCACGACCCCGCGAACGGTGACCGTCACCCTGGCCAACGAGACTTCCTGAGGCTCGGTATCATCTCTCGGGTGCTGGGTCGAATCGTGATGTGCGCGACCGTGGCCGCGCTGGGAGTGCTCCTGTTCGCAGTCGCGGGCAGCGCCGCAGGCGGCGACCGGCCAGATCGGGCGTCCCACCGCCACCGGGACGCTGCGGATCCACGGCACGCTTCGCGACGGCGCGGTCGTCACCGCCCAGGGGCTCACCTGGCACCATGCGGCGCTGCCGCCGGGCGACCGGGTGCTCAGCTTCGAGGTGGGCTACAGCTGGCGGGCGTGCACCACTCCCACCGGCACCTGCGTCCCCGCCGCGGACAGCACCGCAACGCCGTATGCGGCCGCACGCTACATCGTCGGCCACGCCGACACCGGCCGCCACCTGCGTCTGACCGTGACCGCCAGGGAGGTGATCGAGACCGACCCGGCCACGTTCACCTTCAAGATCGTGCACGCCTCGGTGACCACCACCACCTCCGCCAGGGTGACGCGGTACGCCGCCGGGCGGGCGCCCACCAGTGGCTTCATCAACGGCACGCCCGAGCCCCGCACCGGGTCAAACCAGGAACAGTTCCAGATCTCGCCGGCGCACTATGCCCGGGCCGACGGCGTCCCCACCGTCACCTATCGGGTCGACTCCGCAGCCTGGAAGCCGTTGCCGGCCGACCGCGTGTTCGCCACCGGGACGCTGGCACTCGGCGCCCACCGGGTGCAGGTGCGCACCTCGAACCACGCCGGCACCACCACCAGGTCGTTCGGCTGGCAGGTGGTGGCGCTGCCCAATCCCCAGCCGTGCACGCCCAGCGGCAGCTGCTGGTATCCCCAGCACCTCGACAGCACCGGTCATCCGATGCGGTGGGACTGGCAGATCGGACGGGTGACGCCACTGCAGCGCACCGGCGCGCGCGCCGTCGACATCTATGACATCGACGGGTTCCTGACCACGGCAGCCGAGCTGAAGCAGATCCATACGAGCTGGCAGGCGAACACGCTCGCCCACCCGGGGGCGGTCTGTTATCTCGACCTCGCCTGGGAGAACTACCGGCCCGACGCGCACCTCTTCCCCAACCGCACGCTGGGCAAGATCTACTACGGCTACGCCAACGAGCGGTGGGTCGATTTCCGCCAGCTGAACGCGCTCAAGCCGATGCTGAACGAGCGCATCAGCATGTGTGCCGCCAAGGGATTCGACGCGGTCGAGCTGGACGACATCGATAGCTTCGATCCCGCCTCGACCAGCGGATTTCATCTCACTCCCGGCGACGCCCAAAACTACCTGGCCTTCGCCGACAATCTGATCCACCGCCACGGCATGACGGTGATGTGGAAGAACTCCGCCTACCTCAGCTCGTGGGGCCGCCGCTACACCGACGGGGCGGTGGTGGAGGAGTGCTACGTGTACGACGAATGCTTCTCGTCCAGCCTGGCCGGGACCAGCCACCTGGGGATCACCTGCACCGCCGTGGGCGGCGCGACGCCGTGCGGCTGGGACGACTTCACCACCGACACCACCTCGGCCCAGCCGACCGGCAAGTGGGTCGGTGAGATCGAGTACGGCGACGATCACTTCGTGTGCAATCCCGGCAGCAGCCTGCGCCGGGCGCAAGAGCTACGCCGCCTACTGCAACGCCGTCTATGCACCCAGCTACGGCTTCTCAGCCGCCAAGCTCGACGTCGACCTCGACGGCAAGATCTTCTTCCCCTGCCCCAACGGTAAGTAGTGAATAACGGTGCCAGGCACCGTTATTCACCACCCGCGTCAATCACGACTGACGCCCTGAGGCGCAGGCCGTTGGGTCCGTGGCAAGGATCGAGCCGCGAGCGGAGCGCAGGCGTGGTAAAGCCACGTCGAGCACCGCACGCGGCGTGGGACGCCGCCACGGGCCCAACGAGCCAGCCTCAGTGAATAAAAGGTGCCTGGCACCTTTTATTCACTAGCTTCCATCTCTGTCAGGGCCTGATCGATGATCTCCACGATCCGATCGATGTCGCCGTCGCCGGTCACCAGCGGCGGGGCCAGGAACAGGATGTTGCCCGGGTGCAGGATCAGGGCGATCAGGCCGAGATCGCGACAGCGCGCCCGCAACTCGCCCCCGGCGGCAATCGGATCGGGGAAGTCCTCGCCGGTGGCCCCGTCCTTGACGATCTCGAGGCCGAGCAGCATCCCCCGGCCGCGGGCATCCCAGTAGAAGCGGTGGTGGCTGAGCGAGCGCAGCCCTTCCAACAGCCGCTCACCGCTGGCCTCGGCCCGTTCCCACAACCGCTCCGAGCACACCCGGTCGAGCACGTGCATCGCCGCGGCGGCACCCAGCGGATGCCCGGCGTAGGTGTGACCGTGGCGAAACGCCGCCTGATCGTTCTCGGTGAACGTGTCGGCGACATGGCCCGCGATCAGGGTCGCCGCGAGCGGGAAGTACCCCGAGGTGAGGCCCTTGGACAACGTGATGAAGTCGGGCACGATGCCCGAGTACTCGGTCGCCAGGAAACGCCCGGTGCGGCCGATCCCGGTGATGATCTCGTCGGCCACCAGCAGCACACCGTACTCGTCGCACACCGCCCGCAGGTCGCGCATATAGCTATCCGGCGGGCAGGCCACCGCGATCGCGCTGCCCATCGGGTCGACCACCACCGCCGCCACCGTCTCGGGACTCTCCGCCACGATCAGCCGCTCGATACTGTGGACGCAGGCCAGATGCCGGGAGGCCTTGCCGAAGTCGCACTTCTCACACGCCGGGGCAGGGGCGGTGCGGCCCCAGCTGAGTCCACCGTCGTAGATCACGTTGCGTGAGGCGAAGTACCCGCCGTCCAGCGCCATCGCCCCCTGTGTTACCCCGTGGAACGACCCCTGCCGGGTGATCACCTTCATCCGGTGGGGATCTCCGCGCAGATGGTGATACTGGCGGGCGATCTTGATCGCGACCTCGTCCGCCTCGGCGCCGCCGGGCACGAAGTGGGCGTACTGCATTCCCGGCGCCAGCGACGTCAGGCGCTCGGCCAGCTCGATCTGCACCGGCGCCGCCCACCGAAACACGTCCAGGAAGGTCAGCTGCCTGGCCTGCTCGGCGATCGCGGTGATGATTCCCTCGTCGCCCTGCTCCAGGATCATCGCTTCCAGCGCCGAGATCCCGTCGATGTACTCCCGGCCCTCGCTGTCCCAGATGCGGGTGCCCTCGGCCCGGTCGATGATCCGGATGTCCTCCGCGCCGCGACCCTGGAGGCCGGGCGGGGAGAACGGCAGCCACAGGTGCTCGCGGGCAGCCCGGTGCAGATCGAGAGCTTCCCCGCCCCCGGTTGATGTCGCTTCGGACTGGGTCAAGCGGCCTCCTACTCCGGCGGAATTTCTGCGTACGTCCGGGTTATATCAACGCCGTCGCGAGCGCGAACAGCACGGGCGATTGCGTAATAGATCACTCCGAACGCAATCACTCCGAGCGCCACCAGCACGAACTTCTGGCGATTCACAATCCCGAACGCGGGATAGTGCAGAAGGATGTAGTAGAGGATGATCCCCGACAGCACCGAGCCGGCGCCCGCGATCGACACCACCGGGATGCCCAGGAAGGCGCGGCTGGTGACCGAGGCGCGGTACATCTCGGGCCGCCGCCACGGGAACACCAGCGCCGACAGGCCGACCAACATCATCCCGATCAGCGCAAACAGCGTGGCGTACACGAACACCTGCAGGAACGTTGCCGAGTGCGTGCCCCAGTAGAGGAACACGAGCGATACAACCAGCGAGGCCATCAGCGAGACCATCGGCGCCCGTCTGGAGTTGAGGCGGGTCGCGGCCTCCGGCAGCAGCCCGTCAAACGACCACGCGAAGGTTGACCGCGTCGACGACAGCAGTGAGATGTAGTAGATCAAGGGCCAGAACACCGCCGCCGAGAGCACCAACAGCGCAGCCGCCCAGGCATGCCCGAACGACGCGGCCGCGAGGAAGAAGTAGAACGGCGGCGACGGGATCGCGGCCGGCATGCCTGCGCCGTTGGCGGCGGTCAGGAAAGGGCTACCGAACGTGTGCAGGAAGATCACCGCAAAGATCCCGACCGAGACCAGGTTTGCGAGCCCCGCAAGCGCCATGTTCCGGGCGTTGCGAGTGGAGCTGGCCTGCCGTACCTCACCGCCGATGAACGCCGTCCACCAGCTGTAGATACCAAAGCCGGCCAGCACGCCGATCAGCGGGATCGTGTTTGTGAACGAGAACGACGGATCGGTATTCACCCCCGCTTTCTGAGCGGTCGTGATCACGCCGTGGTAGGTGTCGTTCTGGTGGGTGAACGGCCTAGCGAAGTCGTTGAAGTTCGAGATGAACGCCGAATGCGAGGTGAAGAGCGCGATCAGGCCGGCGAAGATCAACCCGCCCATCGCCAACGCGAACATGCCGTTCTGCCACTTGAGCGCCCACGACCATCCGCCGGCCAGCATCATCACACCGATCAGCATCATCACCGCGCCCAGAATGAACTGCCAGTTCGAGCTGGTCTCGACGGTGGTGCCCCAGCGCACGAGCGTTCCGCTGTCACCGATCAGCCCGACGATGATCAGCCCGGGTCCAACGGCGATAGTGGCAAACGCGATCCCGAAGAACGCGTTGGAGAGCATGTTTGCGAAGTTCGTGAAGAGTGACGAGATCATGCCTACCGCGGGATGCAGCACGCGACTGACGATCACGTAGTCGCCGCCCGACCGCGGCATCGCGCTCGACATCAGGCCGAACGCGAACGCAAACGAGAGCACCATCGGTGCGACCAGCACCAGGCCGAGCAGGAAGTTTCCGCCGGGGAACGCTGCAAACGCGAAGAACAGGCCGGCGGCGAGCGCCTGCGTGGGGCATCCGGGTATGAAGTTGACGATCGAAGCCGACAGCTGCGAAACCTCACGCACCATCCCGGTGGCGTTTCGCGCGAACAGGCCACCCTCAGTGACCTGTGTCGGGTGGGGAGTTGATTCTGAGCTGGACATCCGTGCTCCTTCCCGTGCTATCTAGGCGGGTTGTGCGTGGTGGCTTCCATGAACGGCCGTGAGGACGGCGTCGGTGAGCGCGCGCTGGTGTCGCCGAAACCGATCCCATGGAGCGGACACCGTGTATGCCAGCACCGCAACACCGTCACTTATCAGCGGGGCGGCGACACACGAGACACCTTCGGCATACTCCTCCCGATCGATCGCGTACCCCCGGCGGCGGATCGCGGCGAGTTCTGCCCGCAGCTCGTCCTTGTCGGTCAGCGTGTGCTGGGTCATCGCCTTGAGGTCATGCGTGTTGAGGTATCGCTCGACCACGTCGGCGGAGGCGTAGGCCAGCATCACCTTGCCCGAGGCTCGGGCATGGGCCTCCCCCCGCGAGCCGCGATGAAGCCCGGCGACCCGTACGGCCTGGGACCCCTCCACCGTGGCCAGCACCATCACGTCGTCGTGCATCCACCCGCTCACGTACGCCGTCTCGCCGGTGTGCTCGGCCAGGTCGCGCAGCGCCGTCATGAGCGACTCGGGCAGGTGCGTCTGGCGCATGAACGCCTCGGCCAGCGCTCCCACCTCCGGTCCCATGCGATACCGGCGGTGCGAATCCTTGGAGAGGAAGCCCGACGCCCGCAACGTGTCCAGCAGATGGTGCGCCGTGGCCGCCGGCAGGTTGCAGGCCGCGGCCACGTCCGCACCGCGAGCACCGTCGGGCGCTTCAGAGACGTATCGCAGCACTGTCAGCGCCTTTTCCACCGACCGGATAGGGGTCGTCGTCGAACTTTTCACGATGTGGAATCTCGATTCGGATAGACCGGAGGGAGGCGACATAATCACACTCGCGGGCGGGTGTCAACCTTTGCTCCCAAAGCGTCTCTTGATCCCAAATCTGGGGTGTGCTACGGTCGCGGCCCGGAAGGCAGTTGGAGATTTCACGATACGGAATTTTTGGAGGGACACCATTCTCGATCCCATAGCCAACGTCGAGGCGATTCGGGCCGTGTTCCCGCTGGCGAGTCCGATCCTGCTCGGCCAGTCGACGATCACCAGCCGCGACTTCCTGTGCGTCCGCGTCACCACCGAAGCCGGACTCCACGGCCACGCGTTTGCGCTGTCGCGAGAGCTTCCCTCCGATGTGTTCATCCAACAGTCGGTGGCACCCCTCATGATCGGGCGAGACAGCGATCTGATCGGTGAGCGCATGGGCGACTGCTACGCCGCGCTGGCGGCGCCGTCCCGAGTCGGGATGGTCAAACGAGCGCTGAGCCTGGTCGAGATCGCGCTTTGGGACGTCAAGGGACACCGGCTCGACGCTCCTTTGTGGCGGCTCCTGGGGGGCGCCCGATCGCAGGTGCCGGTGGTGATGGTGGGCGGCTACCTGACCGCTGACACCACCCCCGAGGCGATCGGTGCGAAGCTCGGCGACCTCGCCTCCCAGGGCTACCGCTATCTCAAGATCGCCCGCACCCCCACTCCCGAGCAGACCCGGCGGGTGATCACCGCGGCGCGCGCGTCGATGCCGCCGGAATGCGGGTTGGTGGTGGATACCCACTGGTGCTGGGATACCAGTGCCGATGCCATTCGCGAGCTGGACGGCTGGGGATCAGATCTCGACCTGGCATGGCTCGAGGATCCGATGCCGCCCGAGGCCTGGGAGCCGTGTCGCGAGCTGCGCGAGCAGTCGGGGCTCACGATTGGCGTCGGCGACGAGATCACCGACGAGCAGGTGCTGCGCCGGCTGATCGATAGCCGCGCGATCGACGTCGCCCGCACAGACGCGACCACTTTGGGCGGCATCGGTGCCTGGTCGCGAATGTCGGCCTACGCCAAGTTGAGCGGGCTGACGGTGTCTCCCCACGCCTACCCCGAGGTTCACATCCATTGCGCCTGCGCGTGGCCGGTCGCGTGTGCCGTCGAGATGTTCGAGCCCGACAGCCCCTACTGGCCGACCAAGCAGTTCGTCTCGGGCGGGCTCCGGCTCGAGGGCGGCCTCGCGCATGCACCCGAGGGGCCCGGCCTGGGCGTGGAGTTCGATTGGGAGTGCATCCAGCACCACGACCGCAACCGGACCGGAGTTCGAACTCGAGTTCGTCGCGTAGCGGTATCCCCGACTGGCCGGCGGACGACTCAACCTGAGTCCGACACCGGCTCGCCGCCGATCACAGTCATATCCACGGGCAGGTCGGGCAGGTCGGCAAGCGCTGTCTGAAACGGGTCGGCACCGAGCACCACCAAGTCGCCCAGGAGGCCGGGCGCCAACATGCCCCGATCGTCCATGTGGCAGGCAACGGCAGCGTCGCGGGTGAACATCCGAAGCGCCGCGGCCAGGTCGATCGTCTCCTCGGGTTCGATCGCAACGCCGCTGCGGGAGAGATGTGCGAGCGCGCACCAGATCGAGTGCCAGGGGTTGAGCGCCTCGACCTGCGTGCCGGTGGCGTCCGAGTTTCCGGGCGGCCGAAACCCCAGCGCATGCAGGCTGCGAAGTGGCGTTGCCGCTTCGGCCGGTGCCAGGTCGCCGTAGCTATAGGTGAACTGGGGGGTCGTCACCGGGATCACCCCCGCCGCGGCGATCCGCTCGAGCAACGCCGGCCGGGGCGAGAGGTCGCCGACGTGCTCGATCCGGTGGCGATGGTCGGCTCGGGGCGACTCCGCCTGGGCGCGCTCGACGGCGGTCAGAGCCATCTCCGCCGCCTCGATCGTGGGCGCCACGTGCATCCACAGCTGCAGCCGTCGGCGATGCGCCGCGAGCACGACCGCATCCAGCTCGTCCTGTGTCCACTTGAGATCGAGTTGCGGGGCGCCCCAGATATCGCAGCCGATGCCGTCCACGAACAGCTTGATCCCACCCAGCTGCAGCCACTCGTCCCCGAACCCGGTCTCGAAGCCGGCACCGGCGGCGGTCTCGGGCATGCCGAAACGCGGTACCTGCAGCCACAGACCCAGGCGCACCGGCAGCTCGTCTCGGCGCCGCAGATCCTGCATCGCACCGATCCCATGGAGCGTGAACGGAAGCTCGGCGATCGTGGTCACCCCTCGCGATGTCCACCGCTCGCGGCCGACGTCGCGAATCGCCGCTGCGATCCGCTCGCGACCGAACGTCGGCAGCGGCAGCCAGTCCCAGATCTCCTTGGCCCGCCCGGTGGACACATCGACGGCGGCACCCCGCGGAAGCACGGCACTGCCGTCAAGCAGGCCGCACAGCCGCAGCGCCGCCGTATTCAGGCTACAGAGGTGAAGTCCCGAGAAGACCACGCAGGGATGGTCGGGAACGGCGGCGTCCAGATCGTCGCGCTCGATCGCCCGGCGCTCCTCGACATACAACGGCAGTCCGAAGTCAGACCGGCCGATCACCCACTCCCCCGGCGGCGTCTCACCGGCGCGAGTGGCAAGGGCGGCGGTGATGGCGAGGATCGACGGGTGAGTCGCCAGATGGCACGACACCGCGTATGCGAGATGAGTTGCGGTCAGCTCGAGGTGGCAGTGGCCGTCCACGATCCCGGGGATGACATACCGGCCCGCCAGATCCTCGAAGTGACACGCCGAACTCGCTGCCGCGCGCACATCGTCAACGCTGCCGACGGCAGCCACCCGCCCGCCCCGGATCAGCACCGCCTCGGCCTGCGGCAACCGATCGTCCATGGTCAGGATCCGACCGCCGGTGAACGCGATCTCCCTCACCCAGCAGCCGCCGCTAGTCCAGCCATTCGGCCTCCATGTGCGCGACCGGATGGATGCTGATCTGCCGCAGCGGGGTGGAGCCGGAGTTGACGAACCCATGCGGCGTGCCCGCGGGCACTACCAGGATGTCGCCGCCGGTCGCCTCGACCGTCTCGTCACCAACGGTGAAGGTGACGGTGCCGTCTTCGACGATGAAGGTCTCGTCGTATGGGTGGGTGTGCAGCCCCGGGCCGGTGCCCGGCAGGTTTCGGCTGAGAAAAAACGACACAGTCGCGCCATGCTCGTGGCCCTCAAAGGATGATGCGCTGACACTGCCGGGAAGATCCGCGACGCGAATCCGATTCGCAATCATTCGCCCTCTCCTTCGCATGAATAATTCGTCCTGGCACAATTTTCTGAATAACGGTGCCTGGCACCGTTATTCACCGATGGCGACTGTGACCTTGCCGAAGCGTTCGGGGGATTCGAGGCGGACGTGGGCGGCGGAGATGTCGCTGAGCGCGTACTCGGAGTCGATCACGGGGTGCCAGTCGGACGCGTCCAGGTGCTCGATCATGGCGGAGAACTCCGCCGGGCTGCCGTTGGCCGTGCCCAGATACGTCCACTGGGCGTGAAAGAACTTGCCGATGTCCATCGACACGATCGATCCGCCGGTGCGGCCGTAGTTCACCATCCGCCCGCCGGGGCGCAGGAACTTCCCCAGCACCGACCAGGTGGGCTCGCCGATGCTGTCGATCACGGCGTCGACCGTTCCCACCCGATCGGCCCAATCCTCATCCGTGTACAGAAGCCCGTCGGCCGCGCCGATCTGGCGAGCGCTGATCGAGCTTCTCCGATGACGACGAGGTGACCACCACCTCGGCCCCGCGGGCGCGGGCCAGCTGCACCACGAAGGTGGCGACGCCCGATCCGATGCCGGGCACCAGCACCCGCTCCCCCGCGCCCAGCCGGGCCTTGGTCACAACCGCCCTCCACGCCGTCAGCCCCGCCAACGGCACCGCCGCCGCCTCGGCCCACGACAGCCGACCGGGCTTGGGAGCCAGGAACGCCGCCGGGATCGCGATCCGCTCCGCGTAGGTGCCCTGACGCGGCACCCCCAGCGTCTCCCAGTTGGGGCCGGGCGACTCGTCGCTGTCGCCCCAGTTGAGGCTGGGGTTGATCACGACCTCGTCACCGACGGCGACCGAACTGACGCCCTCTCCCAGCTCGGAGACGACCCCCGCACCGTCGGAGCCGAGCACCATCGGAAAGCTCGCCTGCTGCTCGCTCTGGCCGCCGATCGCGCGCGGAACCAGCACCCCGGCGCGGATACCGCGGTCGCGGCGGTTGACCGAGGCCGCCCGCAGATCGACCACCACCTCCCCGGGCTGAGCCACCGGGTCGGCGACCTCCTCGATCTTGAACACCGAGGCATCGCCCACCTCGCGGATCACGGCAGCTTTCATCGTGGTCTCCTTGGATTCATTCTCACGGGCGGCCCGCAGCGACGCGCGCAGCGCCGAGGTATCAGCCTCGAGCACCCGCCCATCGCCGTCGAACACGACCCCGTACACCGCTTCGGCCCGTTCCCTGGTCACGATCGCTTCGCGCACGTCCTTCTCGACCCGGCCGGGCTCACGATCGAGCGGATCGCCGTACCCGCCGCCGCCGCAGCAGCGACACCAGAAGCGAGGTTCCCGGGCGCAGCCAGATGCGGGCGCACAGATCCAGACTCGTGCAGACCGTCGGCATCCTTGAGCCCCTGCCAGGCGGTGGCGCCGGCACCGCCGCCGCGGGCACCCAGCGCCGGGTTGATGGTGCCGTCGCTGAGGTACATGAACTCGAACTCGCCCACCGTCGGCGTCATCTCCATCGAGGCAGACGGCGCGCCGCGGCGGAATCCGGCGCCCTCGGTGTCGATCTCGATCCGGTGGCTCTCGATCCGCACCGGGAAGCGCAGCTCATCGATCTCGATCGAGTTCCACTGCAGCACACCGGCGTCGCCGATCCCGCCCAGCGTCAGCCAGCCGTCGGCCACCGGCCCGCCCGGGCCGCAGGTGAACGCCAGCACCAGCTGATCGATGAACGGCTCGTCGCCGTGGCGGCGGTCGTGTCCCGACATCACCCCCACCGAGGCGGGCACGCTCAGCCCCACCTCGGCCAGGCCGTAGCCCTCGGCCAGTTCGGCGATCGCCCGCTGCACCGCGTTTCCGACCCGATCGGGCAGGTTGCAGGTCGAGACCGAGCAGCTGCAGGGATGCCTGGGGATGCCGACCACACAGTTCTCGCGCAGATGCACATGCAGCCTGCGGAAGGTGCCGGCGTTGGCGGGTGCGTAGCCGTTGATGGCGTTCATCACGCCCAGCATCGCCGCCGACCGCGCTGTTGCTTCGGTCAGGTTGAGGCCGAACGGCAGGCAATCGGGGTTGTCGCGCAGATCGACCTCGATCCGGTCGTCGGTGATCTCGACGGTCACCTTCAGCGGCACGCCGTCAGGCACACGCTCGAACGGATCGTGCTGGGTGTGGATGGTCATCCGGCCGTTGGGCAGCCGCTTGATCGCCTCCGCCATGCGCCCTTCGCTGTAGTCCAGCCACGCCTCCACGAACGCGTCCAGCCGATCCCAGCCGACCTCGCCGGCGAGCTTGGTGACCTCCCGCTCGCCCACCCGGGCCGCGCCCAAAAGCGCAAGGTAGTCGCCCTTCCACTTTCCCGGCACGCGAATCCGCACCTGGCACATGCGGATCACGTCCTCGATGTCCTGGTAGTCGCTCTGCACCTTGACGCAGGGCAGGATCACGGCGCCCTCCTCGTACACATCCCGCGCCATCGCCGAGTACGGCGGTCGGCTCCGCGTTTCCGATGTCGGACAGGTGGGCTTTGCTGAGCAATGTGAACCGATGCCTGCCCTCGTCATCGAACACCGGCACCAGGATGCAGGTATCGGCGGGGTGAGAGTTTCCGTGGTAGGGCGAGTTGTGCATGAAGGCGTCGCCCTGGCGGAAGTCGGGATGAAACTCCTTCATGCTCTTGGACATCAGGTCGGGGCCGCTGAGCACGTGCACGGGGATGCTCTCGGCGAAGCTGAAGAGCTCGTCGCCGGCGGTGATGATGCTGCACGAGAAGTCGCGGCCGGTGTTCAGAATCACCGATCGGCCGGTGCGGATCAGCGTGTTGGACATGGCCCGCACGATCGCGGTGAAGCGGCTGGAAAGTACCGCCAGATCGACCGGATCGAACGTCTGGGCGGGCGTCTGAAGTTCGCTCACAACTCTCCTTGGAAACGGCCCTGCGGGGCGGATCGGTGCTCAGCGATCGAGAGCACGGGTGTCTCGGTCTGGTCGGTCACGACCTCGACCAGCGCCGGGCCCGAGGTCGCGGCGGCCGCGCGCAGGGCCGGCTCGAGCTCGTCAGGCGTGGTCACCCGCCAGGCGGGCACTCCGAATCCCTTGGCCACCTGCGAGAAGTCCACATCGCTGAAATCCACCGACACGTAGTCGTCCAGCGCGAACTCCTGGATGTGCCTGATCCACCCCAGCGTGCTGTTGTTGAGGATCACGGCGGTGACCGGCAGCTGCAACCGCCGCATCACCTCCAGCTCTCCGACCGAGTAGGCAAACGCGCCGTCGCCCGCAAACAGCACGGTGCGCCCTGCCACACCGGCTTCGCGCCGTGCGACCGCCGCTCCCACCGCCGCCGGGGCACCCCAGCCGATGCCCGCCAGGCCGCGCGGCGCCAGGGCATGGCGCCCGGCCCGCTTGATCGGGAAGTAGTTGGACGTCCATCCCGCCACCAGGCTCGCGTCCGACACCACGGCATCCTCGTCGGAGGTGTGGGCGGCCACCGTCTCGGTGATCCACTGCGGTCGCATTCCGGTCTCGGGCGAGGTGAACGGCGCCGCCGTCTGCTGCGACACCCAGGCGGCCAGTGCAGCTCGGCGATCGGCCACGTCCCACTCCATCTTGTGCCCGCCGGCAGCTCGCAGCTCGGCCATCAGGTCATCCAGCGCGCAGCGCGCGTCGCCCACCAGCGCGATCGTGTCCGGATAGTTTCGTCCGATCTCCTCGGGGTCGATCTCGACCTGAATCACGGTCGTGCCGGCAGCCGGTGTCGTGTAGTTGAGCGTCGCCGCCTGCCCGGCCTTGCAGCCGATGTAGACCACGGCATCGGCGTCGGCGATGGCCGAGTTGGCGATCGGGTTGCCCATCGAGCCGCACACGCCCAGCGAGAGCCGGTGGCCTTCCTCGAGGGTGCCCTGCCCGCTCATGGTCGTCACCACCGGGCACTCGAGCAGCTCGGCCAGTGCCCGCACGCCGTCGAACGCTCCCGACGCAACCGCGCCGCCGCCGGCCACCAGGATCGCTCGGCGCGATACCGTCAGCGCCCGCACCGCCGCCGCCACCCGCACCGGGTCGGGCCCGAACCGCTCGCGGGGAGCGTGCGCCGGTGGGAGCGCGGGTGCGCTCTCACCGGCCGGGCCGCCGAACACGTCATCGGCAATCGAGAGCACCACCGGGCCGGGGCGACCGCTGGTCGCAACCGTGAGGGCAACCCGCAGGCAGTCATCCAGCGCGTCTGCACTGGTGACCCGGGCCACCCACTTCGAGATGCCGGCGAACATGGTCGCCTGGTCGAGCGCCTGCGAGGCGTTGCCGCGAGCGCGGCGGTGTTCCCAGCCACGGGGAATGTCGGCGATGATCGCAAGCATCGCCACCGACGAGCCGTAGGCCTCGGCGATCCCCGACACCAGGTTGGTCGCGCCCGGGCCGACGGTGGCGTCGCACACCCCCACTCGCCCGGTGATCCGGCTGTAGGCGTCGGCCGCGCAGGCGGCGCCACGCTCGTCGCGCATCAGCACATGCTCGATCCCGGGGGTCTCCAGGATGCCGCCGTACAGCGGCAGCGTCTGGCCGCCGGGGACGCCGAACACGTGCCCGACACCGGCCTCGCGCAGGCCGCGCGCGACTCGCACACCGACTGACTCGGTCGTCTCGATCACAACTCGCCGGCCTCGTGCAGCCGCGCGATCTCGACTGCCAGCTCGTGGTCCTGCACCGGCGTTCCGCCCGAGACGCCGACCGCGCCGACCAGCCGTCCGTCGCTGCGCAGCGGCGCTCCTCCGCCGATCGTGACCAGCGCCGGGGAGTGGGCGACCTCCAGCCCGTGCAGATCGCCGCCCGACCATGTCCGCTGTGCCAGCGTGTCGGTGGTGCGGTTCATCGAGCAGGCCGTGTACGCCTTGCCGATGGCAAGCTGGATCGTCACCAGCATGGCCCCGTCGGCACGGCCGAAGGCCTTCAGCTCGCGCCCGCTGTCGAGCACGGCCACGGTCATCGAGAGGTCACGCTCTCGCCCCAGCTCGATCCCTCGGGCCACCAGCTGCTGTGCCTCAGTCCATGTCAGGTCTTGCACGCTCACCCCTTCGCATTCGTGTGGTTGCTACTCGCTACTCGCCGGCCACGCCGGCGGTCTCGAGCATCTGATCGCCGATCGTGAGCGCGTTGTCGAGCGCCTGCAGCGCCGCGGCCAGGTCGTCCTCGGAGATGATCAGCGGCGGCACGATCCACAGCCGCTCGCCGCTGAACTCGGGGATCAACACGCCCTGATCGAGAATCGTGTGGTGCACCGCGGTGCTGATGCCCGAGTGCTGACCGTCGCCGTACCACTCGTCCTCGTCCAGTGCCCGATCGGGCTCGGCGATGTGGATCAGCCAGCTGAGGCCCTCGCCGATGATGTTCTCGACGCACGGATGCGACGCGGCGATGGAGAGCAGGTCCGGGCCCAGCGACTCACCCAGCCGGGCGGCCCGGTCGACCAGCCCTTCGCGGTCGATCACCCGCACCACCGTGGACACCGCGGCCACCGCCAGCGGGTGGCCGCGATAGGTGCTTGAGGTCATCCAGCGGCGCTCGCCGATCTCCTCGACGATCTCCTTCGACAGTACCAGCGCGCCGGCGGGCACCGCCCCGCCGGTGATGCCCTTACCCATCGTGACCATGTCGGGACGGGTCGATCCCCGCTGGAATGCCATGCCGTGGCCCATCCGGCCAAGCGCGGTGACGGTCTCGTCGGCCACCCACAGCGCCCCGGCGTCTCGGGCCATATTCGCCAGCGTGTCCTGGTACTGGGCCGAGGGCACCACGCCGCCCTGCGAATAATCCATGATCACCGCGGCAGCGTCAGTCAATGCTTCGGGGGCGCCCAACAGGCACGACTCACTGCATACGTGATCGGGCCCCTGGAACGCTCGGCCGCACTCGGGCATCGGGATCTCGCGCGTTTCGGCCAGGCTCTGGCGGGCCTGGAACCCACCCTCCAGCGACGCCAGCGAGGTGTTCCACATGGGGTGATGGCTGACCTCGCGGGCCAGGCCGACACCGCCGTGATAGCTGCTTTTCCGGCACACCAGCGGATCGCGGCCGGTCAGCATCTGGGCCAGCGACAGCCCCAGGTCACAGGCCTCGCTGGAGGACACGAAGAAGGCGACGCTGCCCACCCACTCCTCACCCTTGAACCCGAAGTCGAGCAGATCCTCGGCGGCCTGCTCGCGCGGCGGGTAGCCGACCATGTCGCCCACGTTGACCGACTCGGCCGCAGCCTGCACGGCCGCGACCACCTCGGGATGGCAATGCCCCAGGATGTTGGCGCTCATCGCTCCCGCATCGATCACCGTCCGCCCGTCCTCCAGGGTCAAGCGCGTCCCTCGCCCGCGAACAGCCTGAAGCGCATGCCGCTGTCCGGGCGCGCTCATGGATGACAGCAGTCGGGTCACGTTGTTCCTCCAACTTCGAGATTGATGACGGGTTCGGTGGCGCCGCCTGCGGGCGGGCGCGAGCCGGATTGCGCGGATCGGTCGTCCGGGAAGAACTGCGCGTCCGCCGGGTTCCAGCCCACGCGCACGCGATCGCCCGGCTGGTAGCGGCCGGCGGCGACCCCCGGCGGGTGGAACTCGACAGCCCGAAAGGCGACGTCGGTGCCGGCCCGCAGATCCAGCAGGGTGGTGGCGCCGAGGAACACCGCGTCGGCCACCACCGCCTCCAGCACAGGACCGTCGTGGCCCTCCGGCGGGGCGATGAAGAGCTTCTCCGGGCGGATCGCCATCAAAAGCGAATCGCCATCGCTCCAGCTCCGCGGGCCGGGCGGAAACGGCACGTCGGCGAGGCCGTCGATCTCGGCGTGATCTCCCACGGCCTTGCAGGAGAGCATGTTGGACGCGCCGATGAAGCCGGCGGCAAAGGCGGTGGCGGGGCGCTCGTAGATCTCGGCGGCAGGCGCCACCTGCTCCAACCGGCCGCCGTTCATGACCGCGATCCGGTCGGACATGGTCAGCGCCTCTTCCTGATCGTGCGTCACGAACACGAAGGTGATCCCCATCTCCCGCTGGATCGTCTTCAGCTCGACCTGCATCTGGCGGCGGAGCTTGAGGTCGAGCGCCCCCAACGGCTCGTCCAAGAGCAGCAGCGCCGGCATGTTCACCAGCGCGCGGGCGAGCGCCACCCGCTGCTGCTGGCCGCCGGAAAGCTCGCGCGGCCGCGCCTGGGCACGATCACTGAGGTTGACCAGCTCGAGCATCTCGCCCACCCGGCGGACGATCTCCTTGCGCGGCACCCGCTTTCGCTTGAGCCCGAAGGCCACGTTCTCGGCCACGTTCAGGTGCTCGAACAGGGCGTAGGACTGAAACACGGTGTTCACGTCGCGGCGGTAGGGAGGCACGTCGGTGACGTCCTTGCCGGCCAGGAAGATCTCGCCCTGATCGGGCACCAGAAATCCGCCCAGCATGCGCAGGGTGGTGGTCTTGCCGCAGCCCGACGGCCCCAGGATCGAGAAGAACTCGCCCGCCAGGATGTCGAGGTTGAGATCGTCCACGGCCACCTGGCCGGCGAACGCCTTGGTAATCGAGCGAAGCGACGCGGTGACTGCGGGATCACTCGCCATCTGCCGCCTCCAGCCGCTGGAACTGGGTGGCGGTACGCCGCCGCGCCACCTGCAACATCAAAAGGCCGATGCCGACACAGGTCAGGGCGATCACCATCATGATCACACCGATCGCGTTCACCACCGGGGTGACGCCGAAGCGAAGCATGCTGTAGATGCGCAGCGGCAGCGGCGGATCTCCCAGGCCGGCGGTGAAGTTGGCGGTCACGAAGTCGTCGAAGGTGAGCACGAAGCAGAGCATGCTGGCGGCGGCGATCGACGGCCACAGGAGCGGCAGCACCACCAGCCGCAGCGCGCCGATCGGCGTGGCGCCGAGGTCGAGCGCGCCCTGTTCGATCTCGGGGTTGATGCTGGCCAGCCGGCTGCGCACCACCACGGTCACGAACGGGATGCAAAACGCGATCATGGCCAGCTCGATGGTGCGATTGCCCAGCACCACTCCCAGCTCGGAGAACAGCAGCAGCGTGGCCACCGCAGTGGCCGTCTCGGGCGCCACCAGCCGCACCACGATGGTGCCGTCCAGCGGCCTGGTCGCCGCCCGGGCGCCGCGCTGCAACCCCAGCGCCAGCAGCGTCCCCACGATCGCGCACACGATCGTGGTCACCACCGCGATCTCGACGCTCACCCGCATCGAGGCGTGCCAGTCGGGGCTGGTCAATGCCTCGTGGTACCACTGGGTGCTGAAGCCGGTGAAGTTCACCAGCGAGCTTGGTCGAGTTGAGCGAGAACAGCACCACCACCACCAGCGGCGTGAACATGAACGCGAGTACCGCGACCACCGTGACCCACAGGAACCTGGGCCGATCGAATCCCTTTGACCGCCGCCTGCTCACGCCGAGCCCGCCATCCCCTCGCGCACCACGTCGCGCGTGACCCGGCCGGCTGCCAGCCGAAAGCCCTGCCGCGAAAGCAGCGCGATCAGCCCCACTCCGACGAACAGGATCAACAGCAGCACCACCGTCAAGGCCGAGCCGAACGGGATCGAGCCCTGCCCGGTGAACTGCTGGGCGATCAGGTTGCCGATCATGCTCTGATTCGGGCCACCCAGGAACTGGGCGGTGGCGAAATCACCCAGCGCCGGGAAGAAGGTCAGCACCGCGCCGCCCACGATGCCCGCGGCGGTGGCCGGCAGGGTGACGTGCAGAAACGTTTGCCGCGGCCCGCCGTAGAGATCCTTGCCGGCGTCGATCAGTGCCCGGTCGAGGTTCCCCAGCGAGGCGTAGATGGGCAGGATCGTGAGTGGCAGGTAGCCGTACACGAGCCCGGCGATCACCGCCGTGGTGCTGGGTATGAACGTCTGTCGGCCGACGCCGATGTCGATCAGGAAGCTGTTGACGAACCCGTTGTAGTCGAGGATCGCCGTCCAGGCATAGATCCTGACCAGGTAGTCGACCACCCAGGTGAGGATGATGGCGGCGATGATGATCTTGTCCCAACCGCCGGCAAAGCGGGTGGCGAAGTACGCCAGCGGATAGGCCAGCGTGACGCAGATGATCGTGGTCAGGCCGGCGTACTCCACCGTCCTGACGATCGTGGGCACGTAGAACGGCTCGAACACGTTTTGGTAGTTGATGGTGGTGAAGCCGAGTACCGGCAGTCCCAGCACGTTGATCGTGCCGAACGAGTACACCACCACGAAGATCATGGGGACCACGAAAAGGAGAGCCAGGATCAGACCACCCGGCAGCAGGAACACAGCGTCCAACCAGCGGGGCTGCCTCATCCTTCTCGTGATCCCCAAGTTTGCATGCTTTACATCAGTCCTACGCAGCCGTCAGGCGATGACCTGCGACCACGCCTGGTTCCACAGGGCAAGCCGTTCCCCGGTGGGGTTGATTTTCCAGTTCTTCGGGTTGGTGAAGATCGCCTTGTCGTAGTTGAACGCGGGATAGGCGCCGATGGCCTTCTCGTAGGCGGCGTCGCCACCCTTGCCACCGGTGCGCTGCAACGTGAACGCGCCCAGCTTGTAGTTGTTGTCATACCGCATCATCCAGTCCATGAACAAAAGCGCCGTCCCCGGAGCCTGGGCGTTCACGCCCACCGACAGGCAGTCACACGCCAAAAGCGGACCGGAGGGCGGCACCGAGAAGCCGACCAGCGAGGGATCCTTGGCCTGCACCAGACCCTGGTAGATCTGGGTCGTCCAGCCCTCCATCAGGTAGGCGTCGCCGCTGGCGATCACCGGACCCAGGTCGGTCGTGAACTTGGCCACGTTGGGCTTCAGATCGAGCAGCGACTGGGTGGCCTTCTGCACCTCGGCGGGATCGCCCGAGTTACAGCCGTAGCCGTTCTTGACCAGCGCCATGCCCATCGTGTCACCCTGCTGGCTGAGCAGATAGATATGCCCATTGGCCTCGGGGTGGTCGAAGATGTCGTTCCAGGTGTTGGTGAGGTTCTTGACCTTGTCCTTGCGCCACATGATCCCGGTGGGGCCGGCGCCGTAGGGCACCGAGTAGCGGTATTTGCCGTTGTCCCACCACGGCGCCTTGAAGTACCCGTCCAGCTGGTCGGCGTTCTTGAGGTCATTCATGTCGAACGCCTGCAGCAGCTTGCCGGCCAGGAGCTGTGGCATCGGAGCCGAGTCGGACAGCACCAGGTCGATGGGAGCATTGGTGGCCATCTTGGTCACCA
Organism: uncultured Actinomycetes bacterium; assembly: GCA_963729195.1. Taxonomy (GTDB): domain Bacteria; phylum Actinomycetota; class Thermoleophilia; order Gaiellales; family JAICJC01; genus CAVPTL01. The sequence goes on along the minus strand of CAVSNF010000027.1, from coordinate 102,213 downwards.
TTTCGGGCTGGGTGGAGTAGAAGCTCTGGTTGACCTTGACGCCGTACTTCTTCTCGAACGCGGTGACGACGTCCGGCGGGATGTACTCGGCGAACGTCAGGAAGTTGATATCGCCGTCCACCTTGGGGTGGATCGTCGGCGCCGCGGCTGCGGGGGCGCTGGTCGGGGCGCTGCTGCCGCTGCTCGAAGAGCTGCCGCAACCGGCCAGGGCCGATGCGCCGACGAGTGACCCGGCAAGTGCAGCTCCATCTTGGAGGAACTTCTTGCGGCTCGTCGGGCGCCCAGCGTACCGCTTCTCAGAGTTATCGTCGGTTGACACGCTCGTCCTTTCCTCGTGGGATACGTGGTGGCACTGAGCGCGTGATGCCCAACCACCGCGCTCGTCTCGATCAATTCGGTATTGCTGCCGCCTCCTTGTTCGAACGCAGCGCTGCGCGCCGCAATTCCGTCGCGGGAGGATCGACCCCACCGTTCGCGTCCAACACGACTCCGTACCGGTCAAAGGCTCGTTGGTGGCTGACGTAGCGCTCGCGCACGTCCTTTGCGACTCGCGCCGGCTCGCGCTCCAGCGGATCGCCGTATCCGCCGCCGCCACAGCAGCGGGCGACCAGCGTCGTCCCCGGTCGCAGTTGCAGCCGGGCGCACAGATCGGTGTCGCGCACGACGCCGTCGGGGCCGCGCAGCGCCTGCCGCGCGGTCGCGCCGGGCCCACCGCCGCGCACGCCCAGCGGCGGGTTGATGGTGCCGTCGCTGAGGTACATGCAGTCGATCACGCCGTCGGTGGCCGTGAACTCGAGCTCGGCAGCCGGCGCTCCCCGCCGCCGGCCCACCCCCTCGGTGTCGATCGCGATCTGCTGCAGGTCGATCCGGATCGGAAACCGCAGCTCGTCCAGCTCGACCGAGTTCCATTGCAGCACTCCGGCATCGGTCAGACCGGCGAATGTCAGCCAGCCGTCGGCCGACGGCCCTCCGGGTCCGCCGGTGTAGGCGAGCACGATCTGGTCGACGTACGGCTCATCGTCGTGACGCGGGTCGTTCCCCGAAATCACCGCAAGCGACGCAGGGATGCTCAGCCCCACCTCAGCCATCCCGTACCCGTCAGCCATCTCGGCGATCGCCCGCTGCACCGCGTTGCCCACCCGGTCGACCAGATTGCAGGTCGCCACCGAGCAGCTGGCGGGATGCCGGGGGATGCCCACGCAGCAGTTCTCGCGTACCAGTATCCGTAGCCGCCGAAAGGCGCCGGCGTTCGGCGGCGCGTAGCCGTTGATGGCGTTCATCACGCCCAGCATCGCCGCCGCGCGCGAGGTCGCCTCGGTCAGGTTCAGGCCGAACGCCTGGCAGTCGGGATTGTCGCGCAGGTCGACCTCGATCTCGTCGTCGGAGATCTCGACCGAGATGTTCAGCGACACCCCGTCGGGCGCCCGCTCGAAGGGGTCGTGCTCGGCCTGCACGGTCAGCTTGCCGTTGGGCAGCCGGCGGATGGCCTCGGCCATGCGACCTTCGCTGTAGTCCAGCCACGCCGGGACGAACGCGTCCAGCCTGTCCCAGCCGACATCCTCCGCCAACTCCCTGACCTCGCGCTCGCCCACGCGCACCGAGCCGAGCAGCGCCAGGTAGTCCCCCCACCACTGGTCGGGCACACGGATCCGCGTGCGGCACATGCGGATCACGTCCTCGATGTCGGTGTAGTTGCTCTGCACCTTGACGCAGGGCAGGATCACCGCCCCCTCTTCGTACACATTCCTGGCCATTGCGAAGTAGGAGGTGGGCTCGGCGTTGCCGATGTCGGCCAGGTGGGCCTTGCTGAGCACCGTGAAGCGATGGTTGCCGTCATCGTCGAACACCGGCACCAGGATGGACATGTCCGCGGCGTGAGAGTTGCCGTGATACGGCGAGTTGTGGATGAACGCGTCGCCGGGGCGGAAATCCGGGTGGAACTGCTTCATGCTGCGAGCCGTCAGATCGGGCCCGCACAGCAGATGCAGGGGGATGCTCTCGGCCATCGCGAACAACTCGTCCTGGGCGGTGATGACGCAGCACGAGAAATCACGGCCCTGATTCAGAATCACCGAGCGGCCGGTGCGGATCAGCGTGTTGGACATGCTGCGCACGATTGCGGTGAAGCGGCTGGAGAGCACGGCCAGGTCGACCGGATCGAAGGTGGGTCGGTCAGTTGTGTCGGCGAGCCGGCTCTCAGGCGACATGGATCTCCTGTGTTTCCGCGGCGGTCGCGCCCGCAGATATGGCTGGGGTGATCACGATCGTCCCGCTGGAGCTGCGAGTTGCGATCGCGTCTGTGTGTAAGACGATGCTTGTGCCAGGAAGTTCGAGCACCGCTGGTCCCCGCACTTCGGTGATCTTGGCCGAGCCGACCACCGGCACCTGTTTCCAGCCCTCGCTGCCCACGTAGAGCGCGCGGGTGTCCTCGATGTCGATCTCCGAGGACGGCGCCAGCTCCAGCCCTTGATCGGCTTGGACGGCGCTGCTGGCCCGCGCGCGCCAGCCGACGATCTCCAGCGCCGAATCGGGGTCACGCACCGCGAACACCTCTTCGTGCACGGTGTGAAAGTCCTCGATCAGCTGGGCCATGTCCTCGGGCCCCTCGAACGATGCCGTGCGCAGCGGTACCTCGATCTCCCACACCTGTCCCGGGTAGCGGGCTTCGGCGACCAGCTCGACGGTCGCCTCGTCACCGCCGATGCCGGCGTCCTCGAGCTGGGAGAGACATTGCCGTGTGACCGTGGCCAGGGCCTCGTTGACGCGTTCGCGCTCGAACTGGGTGGAGGTCGTAAACAGGGCGACGGCGCTTTCTGCCAGCACGTCGGAGAGCAGGCCGCCGCTGGCGCTCAGCCCGGCGCTGGTCTGGGGGATGATCAGCTTGCTGCATCCCAGACGGCCGGCGATGGCGACCACGTTGAAACCGGAGGCGCCGCCACCTGAAACCAGTACGGCCGATCGAGGATCGACCCCCTGTTCCACCGTGACCTCCTCGACCGCGTGCACCATCTGCTCGGTGACCACCCGGATCACCGCCTCGGCGGCGGCCTCGGTGGAGAGGCCCAGGGGCGCGCCGATCTGCTCGGTGATCGCCTGTCGGGCGGCCTCCACGTCGGTGCTCACGCCCAGCGCGTCCAGCCGCTTGGGATCGAGGTAGCCGAGGATCACGCTGGCATCGGTGACGGTCACACGAGTGCCGCCGGTGCCGTAACACACAGGGCCGGGCACCGAGCCGGCGCTCTCCGGCCCGACCGTCAAGAGCCCGCCGGCATCGACCGCGGCGATGCTGCCGCCGCCCGACCCGCTGGTGCGCACATCGACCGACGGAAACCCGGTGATGTGGCCGACGAATCGGTCTCCCAGCCACGTCTCCCGCGTGCGCGGAATGCGGCCGTTGCGGACCACGCTGACGTCGAAGCTGGTGCCGCCGGCATCGACCACGATCGCCATCGGGCTGCGCGCTTCGCGGTCGGCGTGATGCCGACCCGCCACCGGGGCCATGGCCGGCCCGGAGTTGATCGAGTGGATCGGGGCATCGGCCAGCCACTGAGGCTTCATCAATCCTCCGGCCACACTGGAGACAAGCAGATGGCCGCCAAACCCGGCAGCGCCCAGGCGCGACTCCAGGTCGGCCAGGTACTCCGCCATCAGCGGCTTCAGCGAGGCGTCGATGCAGGCCGCCGACGCCCGGTGGTACTCACGCACGACCGGGTTCAGCTCGTGCGACAGCGTCACTGCGATTCCCGGCGCCCGTTCCCGCAGGGCCTCGCCCACCGCCAGCTCGTGGGCGGGGTTGGATACCGACCACAGAAGGCACACGCCCACCGCCTCCACCTCGAGCTCCACCAGCCGATCGATCACGGTGTGCAGGGAGGCGGTGTCCAGCGGCCGCACCACCTCGCCGCGGTAGTCCACCCGCTCGTCGATCTCAAACGTGAGCGACCGGGGCACGTACGGATCGGGGTACTCGCGTGCGTGCTCGAACGGCAGCTCCCGCCCGCCCATCCGAAACACCAGCACGTCGGGATGCCCAGCGGTGGTCAGAAACGCCGTCTTGGCGGCGGTGTTGGTGAGGATCGCGTTGGTCGCCCGGGTGGTGCCGTGGATGGCGGTATCGCAGCGACCCAGCAGCTCGGCGGTCGACATCCCGTCGGCCTCCGCCGCCCGCCGCACCGCTTCCAGGATGCCCTCGATCGGGTCGTGCGGGGTGGTGGGCGCCTTGTGCAGTGTCAGCAGTCCGCCGGGATGTTGCACCACGACGTCGGTAAACGTCCCGCCGGTGTCGATCGCCAGCCGCATGTCCTTGGTCGTGGTCGACTCCGTCATTAGCAGTCGATCACCGAACCACGCCCCCGTCGACCACCAGGTGGGTGCCGGTGATGAACGACGACTGATCGGAGGCCAGGAACAGCATCGCCTGGGCGATCTCCTCCGGCTCGGCTTCGCGCTGCAGCGCAATGATCGCCGGCATGGCCTCGAGGAACACCTCGTAGCCGCCGCGGATGTTGAAGAAGGGATCGTTGAACCCGGTGCGAGTGTGGCCGGGACAAACGCAGTTGACGCGGATGGTGGGGGCAAGCTCGGCCGAGAGGGCGCGAGTGAACCCGATCACCGCGCCCTTGGATGCGGCGTAGTGGGCCGAACCGGAGCCCATGCCCCGCAGGCCGGCGATCGAGGCGGTGTTCACAATCACGCCCGCGCCCGAGGCCCGCAGGTGCGGGACGGTGTACTTCGCTCCCAAAAAGCATGACTTGACGTTGACGGCCATGACCTTGTCCCACATCTCCGTGGGCATCTCCTCGACCGCGCTGGCCGAGGCGATCCCGGCGATGCTGACGAACACGTCCAGCCCGCCCAGCTCGTCCACGGCCGCTGAGGTGAGCCTGGCGACGTCCTCTTCGCTGGTCGCGTCGGCGGGGTGAAACGAGATCGTCCCGCCCGCTGCGCGAACCTCGGAGGCCAGCTCCTCGCCCCGGTCGGTCTGAATATCGCCGAACACAATCGCCGCGCCGCGTTCGGCGAACAGCCGGATGCAGGACGCGCCGATGCCGCTGGCACCACCGAGGAACATCACTCTCTTGCCGTTCATATCGATTTCACTCCATCTTTCGGGGCTTGAGGTACACCCAGCGGTGCGTCCGCATCGGATGAATCCCATTCAGTGGTAGTAGACACCATCGCATGGGATTACAATCTGGCGATATTAGAGAACGTGCCCGGGCATGTCAACTCCCCGATCCTCGGCAGTTCACGAGCCTGATGAGACACGGTGGGGGCTTGACGCTCACACCGCGACTCTCTATCCTCACTCCCGTGGAATGGTTGTGGGTACTAACAGGTGGTTGTCTTCACTCGCGATCGAGTGACAGTTTCCCGACTCCGGGGAGGTGCGCGCTGTGACCGAGCTCGCCACCCCCGTGCCGGTCGGCGAGGCCGGACTGGTCGAGCTCTCGGGCGGCGAGGCGCTGGCGCGGATGCTGCGCGCCCACCAGGCCGGGCCGATCTTCGGGATGGGGGGATTCCAGCTGCTGCCCTTCTACGCGGCGATCCACGACGCGGGGCTGGAACACCACCTGGTGAACGACGAGCGCTGCGGCGCGTTCATGGCCGACGCGTATGCGCGCGTGACCGGCCGAGTGGGGATCTGCGACGGCACCCTGGGTCCGGGGGCGACCAACCTGGTGACCGCCCTGGTCGAAGCCAAGAACGCCGGCATCCCCCTGATCGCGCTGGTGGGCGACACCGATCGTCAGCACTCCGGCAAAGGCATGACCCAGGAGGCCCGCCAGCAGCTGCTGCTGGAACCGGCCTGCAAGGCGTTTCTGCGCATCGAGGTGGGCAGCCGCATCCCCGAACTGGTACGGCGGGCGTATTCGATCGCAACCTCCGGCCGACCGGGTCCGGTGGTGCTGGACGTGCCCGAGGATATCTGCCACGGACTGTGGCAATTCGACCCACGTGAGTTCCATACCGATCCCGGCGGAGGCGTCACCCCGCGCTGGCGGTCGCGGCCCGATCCCGGAGGAATCGCCGACGCCGCCGAGCTGCTGCTGGCCGCCCGGCGCCCGCTGATCCTGGCCGGCGGAGGGATTCACCTCTCCCAGGCCTATCCGGCCCTGGAGCAGTTTGCCTCTGAGTTTGGAATCCCGGTCGCCCACACCATGAGCGGCAAGGGCGCGATCGCGTGCACGCACCCGCTCTCGGTCGGGGTGTTCGGCCGGTACTCCCGGATCGCCAACGATCTGATCGCCTCCTCCGACTGCCTGATGGCGGTGGGAACCAAACTGGGCGAGATCGCAACCCAGCGGTTCGCACTGATCCCGGCGAGCGTGCCGCTGATCCACATCGACATCTCCCCCGACGACATCGGCCTGTCGGCGCCGGTCGCGGTGGGGCTGGTGGGCGACGCAGCGTTGGCGCTCGACGATCTGCATGCGCAGCTCGCACCGCACCGATCCCAGATCCACGCGCAGCTGACCGACTACGAGGTCGAGGTGCAGGACCGGGCGGCCCGCTGGCTGGTCGACGTCACGCCGCGGCTGACCGCGGACGACCGGCCGACCTCCGTCGCGCGGCTGATGCACGAGCTGAACCGGGTGATGCCGGCAGAGTCGGTGCTGGTGACCGACGGCGGGTTCGCCTCGCACTGGGGCGGGCTGCTGTACGACTGCAAAGCTCCCGGGCGACGGTTCGTCGCCGACCGCGGATTCGCATCGATCGGCTACGGATTGCCCGGCGGCATCGGCGCCCGGCTGGGGACGCCCGACACCTCCCCGGTGGTCGCCCTGACCGGTGACGGCGGCCTCAACATGACGCTGGGCGAGCTCGAGACCGCCGTGCGGGTGGGCCGGCCGCTGACGCTGGTGGTGGTCAACAACGCGGCCTCGGGGTACGTCAAGGCGCTCCAACACGACATGCTCGACGGGCGCTACCAATCGTCTGATCTGACGCTGCTCGACTACGCGGCGATTGCGCGTGAGGTCGGCTGGGAGGGAATTCGGGTGGACGACCCCGAGTCGCTCACGAGCGCGCTCGAGGCCGCGGTGCTGGCGCCATCCAAACCGACGCTGCTGGATGTTCGCGTGACCCGCGATCCCAGTAAGATGCTGCCCGGTGTCGACCCGCGCGTGCTCAAACGGCGCGCCTCAGGGGCGGCCCGATGATGCAGGTTGACCGACACGGCGGGATCCTCCAATGCGAGCACTAGAGCGCTTGATAGCCATCCTCGAGGCCGTCGCGGACGACTCGGTCGCCGCCACCACCACCGCCATCTCCACCCGCGTCGGGTTGTCACTCTCGACCACGTCGCGGCTGGTGAAAGAGCTGGAGCAGGAGGGGCTGATCGAGCGCACCTACGAGAACGGTCCGTTCACGCTGGGCGGCCGGTTCCTGGCTCTGGCGCGGTCGGCGATCCAGCCTGCCAGCCTGATCAACGCCGCGCTGCCGGTGATGGAGGAGCTGCGCGACCTGACCCAGGAGACGGTCTCGATGCACATCCGCCAGCGCAACGTGCGCGTCTGCATCGCCCAGGTGGAGAGCCGCCGGCAGGTGCGACGGGTGGTACCGGTCGGCTACGAGGTGGGGATCAACGTGGGCGCCACCGGCGAGGTGCTGCTGGCCGGCTTCCCCGCTCCCGACCTGGAGGCCTACGTCGACTCGCTGGGACTCAGCGCCGGGGATCGCGGTGACCTCGAGATGCGGCTCGACCAGATCCGCCGAGACGGTTGGTCGCTGACCGCCGATCTGGTGGAGCACGGCCTGTCCGGTGTGGCCGCCGCGGTGGTCGCAGGCGGTCAGACAATCGCGGCGCTGAGCATCTCTGGGCCCAGCTCGCGCTGGACGGTTTCGGTCATGCGCGGATTCGTCCCCAACATCCTGGAAGGCACCCACCGGATCTCGCTGCGGCTGGCGGGAGACTCGAGTCGATCCGACGGCCCGGGCGGTGGTGAGGGATGAGCCAGGGAGCGAACGGTTGATCACCGCCCAGCGGCTGGTCGAACGAAGTCTTGCCTATTTCTCGCCGAATATCGCCGTGGTCGACGGAGCGCGCCGGTCGACCTACGCCGCCCTGACGGAGCGCAGCGCGCGGCTGTGCACGCTCTTCGCCGGAGCCGGAGCGGACCGCGACCGTCCGGTCGTGATGTGGCTTCCAAACGGTCTCGAGTTCATCGAATGCGACGTGGCCTGCATGCGCGCCGGAGTTCCCCGGGTGGCCGTCGGTGATCGCCTGACCGCGGAGGAGTGCGCGTTCATCGTCTCCCACTCGCACGCGGCCGTGGTGGTGACCACCGCGGCCCTGCTCGAGCAGATGGGCGACCTGGTTCCCGACACCGTGGCGCTGACAGTGGTGGTGGGGCTGGAAGGCGGCGGGGCGACCACGGTCGGCTACGAGCAGGCGCTGGCGGCAGCCACCGCGATGTCGTCATTTCCCACGGTATCGGCCGACGACCCCAGCTACATCCTGTACACCAGCGGCACCACCGGCCGGCCCAAAGGCGCGGCCCACTCGCAGGGCGGCCGGATGGCCGGCACGCGTCAACATGCTTGGATCCGAGCTGCGCGGGTTCGATCGCTCGCCCGTGTATCTGCACGTGGCACCGCTGTCGCACGGAAGCGGCGCCAAGATCCTGCCGACGATGGCGGCGGGCGGCTGCAACGTGGTGGTTCCACGGTTCGATCCCGAGCTGATGGCCGCCACCATCCGGGCCGAGCATGTCACCCACACGTTCCTGGTGCCGACCATCATCCATCGACTGCTGGACGCCGGCCCCGATGTGTGCGACGCGGTGCGGCAGTTGCGCCAGATCACCTTCGGCGGGTCGCCGATCTCGCCCCAGCTGTTTCGCTCGGCGGTGGAATCGTTCGGGCCGATCCTGACCCAGATCTACGGGTCATCCGAGATGCCCCATCCGGTCACCGTGCTGCGCCCAGAGGACTATCTCGAACTCGATGACAGAACGCTTCGGAGCGCCGGCCGTGCCGCTGCCGGAGTGGACGTCAAGATCGTGGACGAGCATGGCGCGGAGGTCGCCGCCGGAACCGGCGGTGAGCTGCTGATCGCCGGCGCCCAGGCGATGGTGGGCTACTGGCGCGACCAGGACGCCACCCGCGACGTGACCAGCGACGACGGGTATTACCGGTCAGGCGATCTCGCCACGGTGGACGCCGACGGGCTGGTGACGCTCCAGGACCGGCAACGCGACCTGGTGATCACCGGCGGCCTGAACGTGTACCCGTCCGAGGTGGAGCGGGTGCTCTCCGAACATCCGCTGGTGAAGCAGGTCGCGGTGGTGGGAGCGCCCGACGACACCTGGGGTGAGTCGGTGGTGGCGTTCGTGGTGGCCGCCCCCGGCGATCCGGTGACCGCAGCCGATCTGCTCGCCTGGACGCGACCGCGATTGGCCTCCTACAAGAAGCCGCGCCGGATCGTGTTTGTCACCGACCTCCCGATCGGCCCCACCGGCAAAGTCCTCAAGCGCGACCTGCGCGAAGACCTGTGGCGCAACCACGACCGCCGCGTGGGGTGAATAACGGTGCCAGGCACCGTTATTCACCACCCACGCTCCGGCGTGAAGTAATTGGTGCCTGGCACCAATTATTCACTTCATGCGTGAGTAGGCGGTGGGGGTCATGATCGAGTTCTCGGCGCGTTCGATCAGGGCGCCGTCGCGCTCGGTCTCGGCCCGCACGGCCAGCCAGTCGGGATCAGATGCAAAGCCGTTCCAGATCGTTTCCCGGTCGCCCAGGCTGTCCCATGCCAGGATGTAGGTGAGGGTGTTCGCCGACGGGCCGATGTAGGTCGTCCAGAACCCGACGGGGTTGATCCCGTGCTTGGCGAAGAGCGGCAGCGTTTGGCGCTCGAAGCGGTCGTTTACCGCTGGTAGCTTGCCCGGGACAACATGGTAGGTTCGAAGTTCATACAGCACGTCGTGCGCTCCTGCTCGATGGAATGGGAACCAGTTCTGCCCTAGGCCAGCACGGCCGTGGCCTCGATCTCGACCACACACCCGGGCACTGCCAGCGCCGACACCTCGACCATCGTGGCGGCCGGAGCGTGGTCGCCGAAGTACGCACGGCGGGCTTCGGCAATGGCAGCTCGGTCTTCGATGTCGGTGACAAACACCGTCACCTTGACCACGTCGGTGGGGCCGCCGCCGACGGCCCGAAGTGCCGCGTCGATGCACTCCAGGCAGCGGCGCGCCTGGGCGCCGGCGTCGCCTGCTCCGACCAGCTCGCCGGCCGCGTCAACCGAGACCTGACCGGCGATCGAGACCAGGCTGGCACCGGTACCGACCACCACGTGGCTGAACGGCCCGGTCGGATCGACCAGCCCGGGCACGGTGGCGTGAGATTCGATCATGGTGAACTCCTTTTGCGGTCGTGCTCTGTTACCCACACTTCTCTGGCGATCGGGTGGGCCTGCTCGTCGACGACGTGGGCGACCACCCCGGCCGAACGCGCCACCAACGCAAATCCCCTCACCTTCGACGGCGGGTATCCCATGTCGGACAGGATCGCCCCGATCGCCCCGGCCGCGTTCATGATCAACTGCTTGCCGGACTCGCGCGACCCGATCTCCTGAAGCGCCTCCAAGGCGGCCACATGCGCGCCCCTGAATCCCTCCTGCTGGGCGATCCCGATCAACACCTCGACCCGCGGGTCGACGTCGCTGTGCAGGTTGTGCCCCAGGCCGGGTAGCCGCCCGCCGCCTTGGAGCACCCGCTGGGCCTCGCCCAGCACGGCCTGCTCGAGCGGCACATCCGGGGTCGAGACGATCCGCTGAAGCAGCTCTGCCGACTGCTCGACCGTCCCCAGAAATCGCGATCCCACGGCCAGCAGCCCGGCGGCGACCGCGCCCTGGGTCGCTTCCGGGGCGCCGTCCAGCACCAGCCTGGCAGCGAGTGTGCTGGGCGTGATCCCATGCTCCATCAGGGCCACCAGCACGGCATCCACCATCCGCACGCGGTGGGCGTCGGGCATGGTTCCATCCATGTCCAGCAGGAACATCTCGGTGAAACCGACCTTGCCCAGCAGGTCGCCGGCCAGGCGGTATCCGCGCACGATGATCTCATCGCCTTCGGTGGTCGAGATCGGGGGTGGCCGGTCGCTCACCGGGCCTCGTGATTGCACTGAATGAGAGTTACTCCCACTAGGTAGTTATGACAGCGCCACCGTATCCGAGCGAAGGCGGCAGTGTCAAGCTGGTTCCGGCGCGCGGCGGGGGCTGCAAACCACTGCGCCCGAGCGAAAGCCACGGTTATCAGATCGGGTATACGTGGGAGGGTGGGAAGCTCAGTGCAGGTGAGGACAATGTTGCCTCGGACGAAACCTCTCATCCGCGCAGAGCGGGCCGTGGAGGAATTCGGCGGTCTGGCGCCCGCCATTCGGACTAGCGCGGCCGTTCTGCGTCGCGTCGGCGCGGCGGATCGCCTCTGCGGCCCCCGGTCATCGGCGACTCGCTGCTCGGTCGCGAGAAGCGAGCCGCCTGGCAACCTTCGCTCCCTCGGAACAGTGAGCCAGTTGAGAGCAGGGCGGCATCGAGCGTCGGGTAGAGGCGAAACATCGTCGTGAGTGCCACGACCCGTCGTAGCCGGGTGTCGGGGTTTGGAGAGACCAACGGGGTCGCGCCACGCTGGTCGCTCGAGCGGGTTTGAATCGTCTCATCGCCGGGTGCCCAGGTCGTCGAGCCGGCACTCGGTGAGCTCGATCAGCGGCTGGCGGGCCCCGATCCCGATCGCCGGTTCGAGCGCCCTCTGGAATGCCTCGGCGGTGTCGACGGCCACAACGCCGGTGACGATCAGCGCGACATTGCCGTCGGGCCACGAGAGGTCGGTAATTTCGGAACGAAGCCACGGGTCTCCTCCGTCCTGGTCGAGAACGTGGGGCCGCATGGGTTAGGCGGGGTACTGCGCAGGAACCGTTCGCTTGGGGTTCCCCACCAGCACGACGTTACAAGTAGGTTGTCGCACGCCAGCCGACGCCAATTTACCACCCAGCCCGGACGGCAGCCACTGCCCGGCCGGCGGCGACTTTACAGCATCAGCTCGAGTTCGACCTCGTCGCCGCGGACACCAACGGCCGCGCTGACGTGTTCCTGCGCGACCGCACCAACGGGGTCACCTTTCGGGTCAGCACCGGCCCCGGCGGGCGCCAAGCCTACGCCCCCAGCCAGGGGATCGCGATCAGCTCCGACGGACGCTACGTGCTGTTCAGCTCGGCCGCCTCGAATCTGACCCGAGCGCCCGACACCAACCGCGTCACTGACCTGTTCGTGAAGGATCGCTCCACCGTCTGTCCACCGCAGATCGGGCAGGTCGGCCGGCGGCGTCTGGAAGGGATCGGCACCGAGCACCACCAGGTCGCCCAGAAGCCCCGGGGCGAGCATGCCGCGATCGTCCATGTGGCAGGCGACCGCGGCGTCGCGGGTGAACATGCGAAGGGCAGCGGACAGATCGATCGCCTCGTCTGGTGCAACCGGCACGCCGCTCCGCGAGACGTGGGCGAGCGCGCACCAGATCGAATGCCAGGGGTTGAGCGCCTCGACCTGCGTGCCGGTTGCGTCGGAGTTTCCCGGCGGGCGAAACCCCAGCGCATGCAGGCTGCGAAGCGGCGTGGCCGCCTCGCCGGCCGCCAGGTCGCCTTAGCTGTAGGTGAACTGCGGCGTCGTCACCGGAATTACTCCGGCAGCGGCGATCCGCTCGAGCAGCGCCGGCCTGGGCGGAGGTCGCCGACGTGCTCGATCCGGTGGCGATGGTCGGTCCGCGGCACGAGTGCCGGGCGCGCTCGACGGCGGTCAGCGCCATCTCCGCCGCCTCGACCGTCGGGGCGACGTGCATCCACAGCTGCAGCCGGCGGCGGTGCGCCGACGAGCACCACCGCATCCAGCTCCGTCTGCGTCCACTTGACGTCGAGCTCGGGGTTGCCCCAGATGTCACACCCGATCCCGTCGACGAACAGCTTGATCCCGCCCAGCTGGAGCCACTCATCCCCGAAGCCGGTCTCGAACCCGGCACCCGGCAGCCGTTTCGGGCATGCCGAAGCGCGGTACCTGGAGCCACAGCCCCAGCCTCACCGGCAGCTCGCCGCGGCGGCGGAGATCCTGCATGGCAGCGATCCCATCGAGCGTGAACGGAAGCTCGGCGATGGTGGTGACTCCCGCGCGACGTCCAGTGCTCGCGGCCGAGTCGCGGATCGCCGCTGCGATCCGCTCACGGCCGAACGTCGGCAGCGGCAGCCAATCCCAGATCTCCTTCGCCCGCCCACTGGCAACGTCGACGGCCGCACCCCGGGGAAGGATCGCGCTGCCGTCCAGCAGGCCGCACACGCGTAGCGCCGGGGTGTTCAGGGTGCACAGGTGGAGCCCTGAGAACACCACGCAGGGATGGTCGGGGACGGCCGCATCCAGGTCGGCCCGCTCGATCGCCCGGCGCTCGTTGACGTACAGCGGAAGCCCGAAGTCCGACCGGCCGATCACCCACTCCCCCGGCGGCGTCTCACCGGCGCGGGCCGCGACCGCTGCGGTGATCGCGAGGATCGAGCGGGTGGGTCGCCAGGTGACACGACACCGCCTAGGCGAGATGAGTCGCTGTCAGCTCGAGGTGGCAATGGCCGTCCACGATCCCGGGGATCACATGCCGGCCGGCCAGATCCTCGAAGTGGCAGGCCGACGTTGCCGCCGCCCGCACTTCGTGGTCGCTGCCGACCGCCGCCACCCGACCGCCCCGGATCAGCACCGCCTCGGCCAGCGGCAGGCGATCGTCCATGGCCAGAATCCGCCCGCCGGTAAACGCGATCTCGCTCACCGGATGGATCCTAATGCCGTGAGCAGTGGTGTTCAGGTCACCGGTGTCCTGATCACGCCCGGCGGCGGAGGCGGCCTGCACGATCGGGATGACCTCCTCGGCCACCAGCACGGTGGTGCGGCGCTCCATCTCGACGTCGGGAAACATGATGCAGATCGAGTCGACGCTGCCGTCGAGCCATCGGTTCATCTTGGCCGCCACCTCCTCCGGCGACCCCACCAGCGCCAGATCCTCCATCCACTCGTCGGGCATCTCGGACAGCACCCCGTCCGGCCCCTTGCGCTCCAGGATGTCGGCCAGCTGCTCGGAGATGCCGTAGGCGTCGGTCAGCGTGTTCACACCGAACTCGCCCAGGAAGCCCGCGAAGGCCGGCCGGGCATCGGCGCGGGCCTTGTCGCCGTCGTGATCCACGTGGGTGATGGCGATGGCGGTGTAGCTCATCTCATCCAGCGGGCGGCCGGCCTTGCGCAGTCCCTTCTCGACCTGGCTGCGGGCGAAATCGAAGTACTCGACGCCCGCCGAGCAGGCAAACAGCGTCGTATCGGCGAGCTGGCCGGCCAGGTTCAGGAGCATCGGCCCGCTCACGCCCATCGCGATCGGGACGCGCTCGGTGGCCGGGTGGGTGATCGCGATGTTGTCGAGATTGAAGTGCTTTCCCTCGAGCGTGACCGTTTCCCCGGCGATCAGCCGCTGGATGGTCGAAACGCTCTCGCGCAGGGCTCGCCACCGACTTGTCCGGCATGATCCCCATCTGTCGCAGCCACTCCGGCAGGCCCAGTCCGATTCCGGGGCGAAACCTGCCCGGAAACGCGCGGCTGATGCCGGCGATCTCCATCGCCAGCACCGCCGGACTTCGCACCAGGCCCGACACGATGCTCGTCCCGATCGGGACCGAATCGGTGGCCGCCAGCGCCAGCACACTGCAGACCAGCGCCGGCTCGTAGAAGTAGTCCTCGGGGATCGTCAGGTACGAGTAGCCCAGCTGCTCGAGCCAGCGGGCCTTCTCACCGATCTGCTCCGGGGGCACCATGTCGCCCATCGTGATCCCGATCGGGTGGGCGACGTCGCGCATCGCCGCAGACTACAGGTGAATAACGGTGCCTGGCACCGTTATTCACCGTTATTCACGCTCAGGGTGGAGGGTGAGGATCACGACCGACCCCGCCGGGCTGTGCCTTCAGCTTCGCCACCTCAGTGGGGACGTCTCCCGAGATCACCGTCGAGTTGTTCCACTCTGGGTCGGTGAGCGTGTTGGAGACCACGAACTTGCCCATGCTGTTCATCTTGTCGGCAAAACCGACCTCGTCGGTGCGCGACGGCCAGGCCTCGGCAAAGCCCTCCGCTCCGCGGTCGAACTTGAGCGCCCAGCCGCCGTGCTCGTACTGCTCCGCTCCTCCTGCAGGGTTAGGCGACCAGCGCGCCGTCTTCGGCGTTGGCTGGCTCCGCCTCGCCCGCATGGGCGTGGGCCGGTGAGATGGCCGCAGAGCTGCGCAGAAACACCGCGCTGATGGTGGCAGCCAGCGCCGCGAACACGGCCCCGCCCAGCAGAGCGGCGTGATAGCCGCCGGTGAGCGCAACCAGGTTGCCTTCACCCGACGAGAGCAGGCTCTCGGTGCGCGACGACGCCAGGCTGGCCAGCACCGCCAGACCCAGCGCCCCGCCCATCATGAAGGAGGTGTTGACGACGCCCGAGGCCAGTCCCGACTCCTCCGGCTTGACGTCGCTCATGGCCGCCAAAAGCATCGGGTTGAACGCCATCCCGGCACCGAATCCGAGCAGGATCATGCTGGGCAGGATGTCGATCGCGAAGTTGCCGTCCACCGGCGCCCGCGACAACAGCAGCAGGCCCAGGCAGGCCAGCGTCAACCCGATCGCCAGCGGCTTTCGCACCCCGAATCGCATCACCAGCTTGGCCGACAGGCCGATCGAGAACGTGCCCATGATCAGGTTGGAAGGCAGGAACGCGAGCCCGACCTGAAGCGGTGAGAAGCCCAGCACCAGCTGCATGTACAGGGCAGAGATGAAGAACCACGCGAACATGGCGGCGGCCCAGAACACACCGACCACGTTGGAGGTGGCGACGTTTCGCAGCCGAAACAGGCCCAGCGGCACCAGCGGAGACTCCACCCGGGCCTCAATGGCGATGAACACCACCAGCAGCACCACCGCCAGCGCCAGCAGGCCCAGCGTCTGCGTGGACGACCAGCCCGCCTGATTGCCGTTCACGATCGCATACACAGCGGTCATCAGCGATGCCGTCACCGTGATCGCGCCGAACACGTCCAGCCGGCCGCCGGCAGGCCCCCGACCCGCGGGCAGCAGCCGCACCGACAGCGCGCACACGGCCACGCCGATGGGCAGGTTGACCAGAAAGATCCAGTGCCAGTTGAGCACGTCGGTGAGCACGCCGCCCAGCACCACGCCGATGCTCCCTCCGCCGGCCGCGACGAAGCCGAAGATGCCCATCGCCTTGGCCCGCTCGGCGGGCTCGGTGAACAGGGTCATCATCAACGACAGCGCCACCGCGGAGGCGATCGCCCCGCCCAGTCCCTGCACCGCCCGCGCGCTGACCAGCATCGCCTGCGAGGTCGCCAGACCACAGCACAGCGAGGCCACCGTGAACAGCGTGATCCCGCACAGAAACAGGCGCCGGTGGCCGTACAGGTCGCCCAGCCGGCCGCCCAGCAGCAGGAACCCTCCGAAGGTCAGCATGTAGGCGTTGACCACCCAGGCCAGTGACGTGGGAGAAAACCCGAGATCGGCTCGGATCGACGGCAGCGCCACGTTGACGATCGTCGTGTCGAGCACGATCATGAGCGTGCCCATGCAGAGCACCAGCAAGGCCATCCATCGTCTGTTCGTGTCGGTCGTGGTCATCGTCGCTACCCCTCGTTCGCCTACCGTTCCCCCTAAGACCGCCGCCCTACCGAAAACTCATCGGCGATAGGGTTCGAGTCAGCACGGTAGCGTCCAGAGGAGGGTCCGGTGACAGATCTCGCAGCAACCAACGAGCTTGCCGAGCAGCAACTCGAGCAGTACCGGGTTGAGCTCACCGGCTACTGCTATCGGATGCTGGGATCGGCCTTCGAGGCCGAGGACGCTGTGCAGGAGACGATGCTGCGAGCGTGGCGCGAGCTTCGACCGGTTCGAGGGCCGCGCGGCGCTGCGCTCGTGGCTCTACCGAATCGCGACCAACGTCTGCCTGGACATGCTCAACGGCCGCAACCGCAGGGCCCGGCCGATGGATCTCGAGCGAGGCCGGGAGTCCCGATGGGCCGCTGCCGGCGCCGCGGCCGGAGGTGACCTGGCTGGAGCCGATCCCCGACGCGCGGGTGCTGCCGACGGCCACCGACCCGGCCGAGCTGGTGGCGTCGCGGGAGACCATCCGGCTGGCCTTCGTGGCGGCGCTGCAGCATCTGCCGGCACGCCAGCGGGCGGTGTTGATCCTGTGCGAAGTGCTGCGCTGGAAGGCCACCGAGGTGGCCGAGTTGCTCGACACCAGCGTGGCATCGGTCAACAGCGCGCTGCAGCGGGCGCGGGCCTCGCTGGACGAGCGCGACCTGACCGTCGGCGACCCGATCGCGCCCATGGACGAACAGCAGGCAGCGCTGCTGGCTCGCTACGTGGAGGCGTTCGAGAGCTACGACATGGAGTCGCTCACCGCGCTGCTGCACGAGGACGCGATCCAGTCGATGCCGCCCTACGCTCTGTGGCTGCAGGGCCGCGACGACATCCTGCGACTGGTGGTTCGGGCTGGGAGCAGGCTGCCGCGGGTCGCGCCTGATCCCCACCGAGGCCAACGGGCTGCCGGCGTTCGGTCAGTACCGGCCGAGCGGGCCGGGAGGAACCCACGAGCCGTGGGCGCTGCAGGTGCTGGAGATCTCCGACGGCCGGGTGGTGGGATTCACCGCGTTTCTGGAAACGGCAACGCTGTTCCCGCTGTTCGGCCTGCCGGATCATCCGCCGCCGGCGTGAGCGGCAGAGCGTCGCGGAGCCCGCACAGCGCCACCAGCTCGAGCAGCTGCGGGGAGGCTCGCTGCAGGCGAATCCGCCCGCCGCGTCTGTGGGCGGCCAGCTGAAGCCGTGCCAGCAGGTCGACGGTGCCGGCATCCGGTGCGCTCATGTCGCCCACGTCACACACCACCGCGTCGCCGCCGCCCAGCTCGAGCAGCCACTGCAGGCGGGCGCACAGCCCCGGGAGTTCGGCGCCGGTGGGTGATCCGCCGAGCATCAGCACGGCGGGAGTCGGGTCAGCGGGCAGTGGCGGCGTCTGAGCCGCTCCTTCGGTCGAATGTCACGATTTAGACCGGCCCCTTGCACAAAACTCATCGATGAGTTTGGGTAGGCGCACAGGTCTAACGGGTATTGGGACGCAACCACGAGCGCCGCTGTGACGGCGCGGAAGGAGCAGCAATGGGACAGCCGGTTGTGCATTTCGAGATCATCGCCAGAGACGCCGACGCGATCCGCAGCTACTACGGTGACCTGTTCGAGTGGGAGTACGACGCCGACAATCCGGTGAACTACGCGGTGGTGCGCCGTGAGGATGACGACGCCGGCATCGGCGGGGGTATCGGCGCCGCACCCGAGGGCTACTCCGGCCACGTCACCTTCTATGTCGAGGTGGACGACGTGGAGGCGTCGCTGGCCAAGGCCGAGAGCCTCGGCGGTACCCGCATGATGGGTCCCGACAAGGTCATGGAGGGCGTCGAGATCGGCCTCTTCAACGATCCCGAGGGCAACACCGTGGGGGTCGTCAAGGCAGGGTGACTCGCAGCGACTAGTGTTAACCGCCTGAGCGTGGTTGCCACACCGTCGCACCCAGGGTCCAGGGATCGCAGGCGGCTGGTGGGACTCGAGCTCACCGCCGCCCTCGTTCCGCTTGCGCTGATCGTGTTCCTGCACGGCGCGACAGGTGCCGACGTCGCATGGGAGTCGCACAAGGCTCACTTCTGGCTGGTGCTGACCGCCGCCCTGGTCACGCTGGGCCTGGCCTACGGGGTCGGGGTGGCGGCACAGCGACGGCGCGACGCGCGGCTGGTGTTGATCTCGCTGGCGTTCATCGCGAGCTTCGGCTTTCTCGCGCTCCACGCGTTGGCGACGCCCGACGTCCTACTCGGCAAGAACGCCGGATTCGAGCTTGCGACACCGGTGGGCCTGGTGATCGCCGGTGTCTTCGCCGCGGCCTCCGCGGTTGAGTTCACCGCGGCCCGCGCAGAGATCGTGATGCGCCGCTCCCGCCGCTCCTGATCGGACTGCTGGTGATGCTGGCGGGTTGGTGTGCGATCTCCGTGACCGAGACGTGGCCGCTTGCCCGGCCGCTGGATGGGGAGCAGTTGTCGGGGTGGCAGGTGTTCCTGGCGGTGGTCGGGGTAGGGCTGTTCGCAGCGGCCGCGGTGGGCTACTTCCGGCTCTATCTTCGCCGCCGCGAGCCGTTCGTGGTGGTGGTTACCTTCGCATTCGTGCTGCTGTCCGAGGCGATGGTCGTGATCGCCTGGGCACGTAACTGGCACGTGTCGTGGTGGGAATGGCACGTGCTGATGCTGCTCGCCTTCGTCGTGATCGTGCTGGCCGTGCGACACGAGTGGCACGAGGAGCGCTTCAGCGCGCTCTACCTCGACCAGACCCTCGCCGGAGCCAGGGACGTCAGCATCCTGTTCGCCGATCTCGCCGGGTTCACCGCGTTCTCGTCCGACACGCCGCCCGATCAGGTCGCGCTCATGCTGAACACGTACTTCGGCCGCATCATCCCGCTGATGGAGGAGGCGGGTGGTGAAGTGCACCAGGTGGTGGGAGATGAGGTGATGGTGATCTTCAACAAGGCCGGCGACCAGCCCGACCACGCCGCCATGGCGGCCGCCGCGGGCGCCAGTCTGCAGGAGACGGCGGCCGATGTGGCGCGCAGTCATCCCGATTGGCCGCTGTTTCGGGCCGCGGTCAACAGCGGCGAGGTGCTCGCCGGAATCGTGGGAGGGACGCGCGGTCACCGTAAGCACGGGGTGGTGGGCGACACCGTAAACCTGGCTTCTCGATTGGAGGCCGAGGCACCTATTGGCGAGGTGGTGCTGGGCGCGGAGACCGTCAGGCGACTGCCCCCGGGTGCCGTGGTCGAGCGACTCTCCGACCTTCAAGTCAAGGGCAAAGCCGAGCCGGTCGAAGCGTACGTGTTCAAGGGGTTCGGCAAATAATGGGCGCCCCGGGGACGATGTGAGACGATCTGGAGTATGCAGATCGCCCGAGCCGACGCCACGCTGATCATCAGCGGCATCGAGGGTTCGCTCACGCGGATGCGCCGGCTGGAGGACTCCAAGTCGCTGACCGACGAGGAACGCCGGCTGCTGGAGGAGACGATCGCCGCCGGGGAGCACGCACTGGCATCGGCCCGGAGGCTGTTTGCAGGCTCCGGGGTCGGCCGGTAGACCCGAGCGCGCCGCTGATACTCGGCGGCGCGCTCGGACGTGATTCAGCGGCGGCGTCCAACCCGTCGGCTGGTTCGTCGTGCGACTCTTCGTGCTCCCATCATGTGGTGACTCCTCTCACTCGTTGGGCTTGACTAGCTGGTGACGTCTGCAGGGCCGGTCTCGAGGGCGTGCAGCTCGGCAGCCTCTGCGGCCGATACCAACCCGATCTCGACCAGATCCAGGGGGCTGATGAATCCGTCGCTGATGCGGAAGCCGCCTGCACGTGCGATCGCGTTTCGCAGCCCGACCGCCCAGTGATGCTCGAGCAGGATGAGCGCAGCCGCAGAGTTGTTGGGGATGTCTGCGAGCACATCCCACGCCTCGTCATCCGAGAACACCTCGAGGCCGTCCGCGCCCGCTTCGGCACCCGCCTCTGCACCCGCCTCGGCGCCTTCCTCACCGTCGATCCCAAGACCGATCAGCGCACCCACGGTGCTCCCCAGCTCGATCGCCTCGTCCCTGGTCAGATTGCTGAGATGCACAACCTCGATCTCACCGTCGGCGTCCTTGTGCACCGCCAGCGAGTCGATCACCCTGACGGTGTCGGACTCCTTCAGGCGCTCGAGCTCCTCGATGATCTCGCCGTGAAACTCCGGCTCGCTGAATCCCAATACCAGGAGCTGAACTGGACCAATAGCCATAACTCTCCCCTTTGATCGGTTGCACCCACGAGTGTGACAGGCGACCCCCGCACCCGGCAAATCCGACCCGATGTTCACCCGGGTGAACATCGGGCTGTGACGGGGGCGGGAAGCGGTCGGTGTGCCATGCTGGCATTCGCGTCTGTCAACCTCAACCACGGCTCCACGGCCGCGATCAGAAAGGCGGGCGGTTGCATGAGCACCGAATCCGAACAGCCCAACTCCACACGCACACACGTCGAAGCGGTGCTCCAGCGTGAGGTGATCCAGCCGATGCAGGACTTCCAGGATCCGTCCCAGGAATGGCGCCGGCTCTTCTCGGAGGCCTTGGGAACCTTCTTTCTGGTGCTGGTCGCATGCGGCGGCGGGGTGATGGGTGAGGCGTTCCCCAACACCATCAGCCGCACCGCCGCGGTCAGCGCTCCGGGCCTGATGGTGCTGGGCGTGATCCTCTTCATGGGCAAGATCTCGGGAGCGCATCTCAACCCCGCCGTCAGTGTCGCCTTCTCCCTGCGTGGTGACTTCCCCTGGCGGCGAGTGCCTGGCTACATCGTGGCGCAGGCGATCGGCGCCGTGCTGGCGGCCTGGTTTGTCCAAAGCGTGATCAACGCGTCCGCAAGCTTCGGCTCCAACTATCCGGCGGCGGGGTACTCCTCCACCGACGCTCTGCTGATGGAGGCAGTGCTCACCCTCGGCCTGGTCAGCGTCATCCTCGGTACCGCCTCGGGTGCTCAGAACCTGGGCGTCTTCGGCGCCCTCGGTGTGGGCGGCTACATCATTCTGGCCGGTCTCTGGGGAAGCCCCATCTCGGGCGCTTCCATGAACCCGATTCGCACCTTCGGGCCCGACCTGGTCGCGGGCGACTTCACCAGCTACTGGGTGTATGTGGCCGGGCCGCTGATCGGCGCGTGCCTGGCGGTGGCATTCGCATTCGTCCTGCGCGGCCGTGGCGGCGGCAAATCCGGCTCCGGAGCGGCCCAGGGAGCACTCGACACGCAGGTCGTTCACCCGGAACAGGCCTAGCCGGTGCGACCCCGCCGTTACGAGGTGTTGGTCGAGGGCGAGCTGGGGCGCCGCTACGTCTCGGCGTTCTCACCGCTCGAGCTGGAATGCCGCGACGGCAACACGGCCATCTCCGGCACGATCCGCGACCAAGCCGAACTTCAGGGACTGCTCGACGCGGTGTCTGCTCACGGTTTGTCGCTGATCAGTGTGACTCCACTGTCCGATTCTCAACCCGAAAGGCACTAAATGTTGCTTTCAATTCTCTCCACCGTGTGGTGGTGGATTGGTCTGCTGATCTGGATCCTGATCGCGTTCTGGCCGGCCCGGGTGGCGGCTCGCAAGGGTCACAGCTTCTTCCTGTTCTTCATCTTCAGTCTGATCTTCTTCCCGGCGGCGCTGATCGTGGCCTACCTGGTGGGAGACCGGCGGGCGTAGCCGCTACCCGGCAACATCCCACGCGACCTGCTGGAGCCACCGTGCCTGGGCGGGGTCGAGCCCCGCGGTAAAGCCGCTGGCGGTTGGACTCCGCCCGGTGAGCCTCGCGTAGAACACGCAGGCTGCCAGATATGACCCGAGCAGGCTGGGATGCCGGCCGTCGTCTGCCCACAGCGGCAGGCTCGGGCGGCTGCGCAGCGCCTGCTGCCAGGCCAGACCGACCGGCACCACCTGCGCGGACAGCTTGGCTCCCAACTCGTCGTACCCCTCCTGAAGCCGCGCCTGCATCGCGGAGTAGGTGTCACTCGGGACATTCTGGCGGTCGCCCTGCCGATATCCCCAGGTCATGAACAGCACGGTGCGTGCCCCGGCCGCGGTCGCCCTGCGGCTCAGATCGGCGGCGTACGGGTCGCTGGCGACCGCGCGCTGGAACGCTGAGAACGACTGCAGTTCGCTCTGCTCCTGCAGCACCACGTCGTCCCAGTGCACCCCTGTGATCAGGTCGGTCAGCTTGCGCTCGCGGGAGGCGTGCTGCCAGGTCGAACCGTCCTCGGTGTAGCTCACGACCACGATTCGAGGTGCACCTGGATCGTCGTCGGCGAGCTGCTGCACCAGCTGGGGCATCGAGTTGTAGGAGGTGAAGCTGTTGCCGATGAAGAGCACCCGCGTGCCGGGACGTTGGCTGCGCGCGTATGCCAGGTCGCCGTGGACGACCGGCCCGAAGAACCGCTCGAGCAGCCCCAGCCGGGCTGCGCCGAAAATCAGCGCAGCGGCGAGCAGAAGGCCGATCGGTACACCGGCGATCAGCCTGAGGATGCGCATCGCGCGCGCCGGCGGGGGAGCTGTGCTTCCGGTCGCCACACTGCCGATATCGGCCCCACCGACATCGCACGTGAATAACGGTGAATAACGGTGCCAGGCACCGTTATTCACCCCGCAGGCTCAGGTCGTGGTCAGCGGCTCCGGCTCCGCGACCTTGGTGTCGGGCGGCGGCGGATCGGAGCCGCTGCGCAGCGGGATCTCCTGCAGCAGGAACGTCAGCGCAAACGCGATCACCGTGATCCCGGTGGCCACCAGGAATACCGGCTGGAGCGCCGCCGCGAAAGCGTTCACCACCCCCGTGTGCAGCGCGGCCGGGAGATCCTTGACGACCTGAGGGTTGGCGCTGGCGGGGATGTGCGCGCCGATCGGCAGGAACTTCCCCAGCTCGGTCGCAAGCTGGTTGGTGAAGATCGCCCCGAAGGCGGCCACGCCGATCGAGCCGCCCACCTGGCGAAACAGGGTCGAGCCCGACGTGGCCACACCCAGGAAGCGGTATTCCACCGAGTTTTGGGCCGCCAGCACCAGCACCTGCATCACCATGCCAAGGCCAAACCCCAGCAGCAGCATGACCAGCGCCGCATGCTCCGCGGACGTCCGCACCCCCAGCCCGGACAGCAGATAGAGCGCGATCACCATGATCAGCGTGCCGGCGATCGGGAACGGCTTGTAGCGCCCGAACTTGGAGATCAGCTGACCGCTCAGGATCGAGGTCACCAGCAGCCCGGCCATCATCGGGGTCAGAAACAGCCCGGAAGCGGTGGGGCTGTGACCCTTGACCACCTGCAGGTAGAGCGGCAGGTAGGTGATCGCCCCGAACAGCGCCAGGCCGACCACGAAGCCGATCGCGCTCGAGACCGCGAACACTCTGTTGTGGAAAAGCTCCAACGGCAGGATCGGCTCGAGCGCTCGTCGTTCGGCCAGGATGAACGCGACCAGCAGCACGACACCGCCGACCATCATGGCCAGGATCTGCGGTGAACCCCAGGCATACGTCGTCCCGCCCAGGCTGGTGAAGAGCACGATCAGCGACAGCGACCCGGCCAAGGTGACCGCGCCGAGGTAGTCGACCACGTGTTTGATGTGCTCGGTGGGCGCGTGGAACGCGGATCCGATCACGCCCAGTGCGAGCAGGCCCAGCGGCAGGTTGATGTAGAAGATCCAGCGCCACGAGAGGTTGTCCACGAAGAATCCGCCCAGCAGCGGGCCGATGATCGTGGACACCCCGAAGACGGCCCCGAAGAACCCCTGATACCGGCCGCGCTCGCGGGGCGGGATGATGTCCCCGATGACCGCCAGCGTGGTCACGATCAACCCGCCGCCACCAAGACCCTGCAGCGCGCGGAAGGCGATCAGCTCGGTCATGTTCTGACTCAGCCCGCACAACGCCGAGCCCACCAGAAAGATCACGATCGCGATCTGCAGCAGCCGCTTGCGGCCGTACTGGTCGCCCAGCTTGCCATACAGCGGGCCGACCACGGTCGAGGCCAGCAGATACGCCGTCACCACCCAGGAGAGGTGCGTCAGCCCACCCAGATCTCCGACGATTGTGGGAAGCGCGGTGGAGACGATCGTCTGGTCGAGCGACGCCAGCAACAGCACCAGCATCAGTGCGGCAAAGATCAGCCGTACACGCGGTGCCGGCGCAGTCGGAGCCTCCAACGTACTCATCCACCAGAACTGTAGACGCGTGAATAACGGTGCCTGGCACCGTTATTCACCAGTCACAAACCGAGCAGCACCGCGTCGTAGGGGTAGGTGCAGAGGGGCTCGGCGCCGGTCTCGGTGACCAGCACCTGATCCTCGAGCTTGACCCCGTAGTGGCCGCCGACCTCGCCGATGTAGCACTCGAAGCACAACGCCATGTTGGGCTCGATGATGACGTCGGTGGGGTTGTCGGCCTGGCCGGGGTAGTACACCGTCGGACTCTCGTCCTCCAGCCCGGCGCCGTGCACCATGCACTCGTACCGTTGGGCCACGAACCGGGCCGGGAGCTGCGGGGCGGCCCGGGCGAACTCGTCGTATGACATCCCCGGGCGCAGCACCTCGCGCATACCCACCACCATCTCGTGGGCGATCTTGTACAGCTCGACCTGCCCGGCCGACGGGCGATCCCCGCACAGGAACGTGCGCGAGACGTCGATCAGGTATCCCTCCACCCCGCAGGCGTCGGTGTCCACCGCCACCAGGTCGCCGGGCATCACGATCTTGTCCCGGGCCTCACGCCCCCACGGGTTGGTGTTTCGGCCCGACGAGACCAGCCGGGTGAAGATGTACTCGCCCTGATGGCGAAGCAGCGAGTCGGTCAGCACCGCCAGCAGCTCGTACTCGCGAATGCCCGGCCGGATGGCGTCCTCGAAGTCGCGCAGGATGGCATCACCGACGGCTCCGTTGATCTTGAGCAGCTCGACCTCTTGGGGCGTCTTCACGTCCCGCGCTGCCATCGTGATCGCGCTCGAATCGACCAGGTCGATACCGGCCGCGTGCAGCGCGGCGAATCCGAACGTGTCAAGCCGATCCAGTCCCAGCGGGCCGTCGTCGGCCCCCAGCTCGCGCAGCAACGCCTTCAGGTCGGCCGCCCACGCCCGAGTCAACTCAGCGGCGTGGTCCGGGCGAAACTGCCAGGTAACCGCGGGCCGGACGTCGCGCACACGGGTGGCCGAGACGTCCACGGAGGTGTGACACTCAAACAGCACCGGGTCGCCGGTCGCCGGTACCACGCAGTGGCGGGCGAACGTCTCAGCCGCCCACACGTCCATCACGCTGGTACCGGTCGCGTAGCGAATGTTGGCCGGGTGGAAGAACAGGCAGGCGGGCACGTCTCGCGCTCGCATTGCGGCCTGCAGCCGGGCGAGGCGCTGCGACCGCAGAGCGGGAAGATCGATGTCCGACATGTCCGGCACCCGCAGGCTGGAGACGGGCTGGACCAGGGGTGGATCCTTCACGCACCGAGTAAACCACACTTTGTTTGGTGCCAGTACCAGTGATTCACGCGATCTGCAGGCAAATAACATGGTAAGGTGGTGCCTCGCAAGTGCCAGAATCTGGTTGCCGTCCAGCGCGTAAAAGGGGAAGCCACACGATGATCCGATCCCGTCGTTCCAGAAGCATTGGGGCCGCGCTTCTGCTGCTCGTAGCAGGAGTGCTCACACAATCCGGCGGGCTCGCGCTGGCTGACACGCCGACTGTCGGGGCGCTCTCAGTGTCCTTCGCCAGCGGCTCGACATCGACCGACTTCGCGGTGACCGGTGGCACCGCGGGCACGGCGCACAGGATCACCACGCCGTTCACCGGCTCGTGCACGCGCTACAGCGACAACATCGCCGGCGCCAGTTGGATCACCGCCAGCGCCGCTGACCAGGCGTGTGGATCCACCAACGGCGTCAACAGCGTCACCACCTACACGGTGCACTTCACGCTGCCGGATCGAGCCACCAACGGCAGCATCACCGGCTCCTACTACACCGACAACTACGGCTCCGTGAACGTCAACGGCACGCAGGTCTCGGCGCAGCCCACCGGCGACGTGCCCGCCAACTACGGCAACCCGATTCCCGGCACGCCCACGCCCATCAACTCCTCCGCTCCGGTTCACCGCCGGTGACAACACCCTTCAGTTCGTGGTCACCGACGTCGGCTCGGTCACCGGCCTCGACTACGCGGCCACGATCAACTACGACACGCTCGCCGGCCCCGTACAGAACCTGCTGGCGACACCCGGGAACACCACCGCAGTGCTGAGCTGGGCGCCGCCTGCCGACCTCGGCAGCAAGCCTCTCAGCTCCACCGCCCCGTATCTGATCACGATCGCGGGCAACGGCAGCGGCACCGGTACCACCCAGGTTCCGCCGTCGGCCGTGCAGCCCTGTCTCGATAACGCTGCCAACGTCTGTTACAACGTCTCGGGCCTCAGCAACGGCACCGACTACACCTTCACGGTGCAGGCCCAGACCGGGGCCGGGTTGGGCGACGCTGCCACGACCGGAGCCAAGCCGTCCGCCGACTCTCAGGCGGCGATCGTCGCCCCCCAGGTCACCCAGACGCTGACCACCTGCAAGTACGCCACCGTGGCCCAGCCGGTGTGTGACGTCTACACGGTGCCGAAGGGCGGCGGCGGAGTGTTCGGGCTCACCGGCAACGTGCCGGTAGCGTGGGACATTCTGCGGCGGAGCGGCGTGCAGCGGCAACGGCGCCGAGACGGTGTTCCCGGCCGTCGGGTACAACGATCCGAAGCACCCGATCGTGGACACGGTGACGTTTGATCGCTCGATCTCACCGCGAGGGATCTTCACGCAGGTCTTCTACCAGACCAAGACCGGTGCGCCCGTTCCAGCTGAAGTTCTGCAAGAACCCGTTCGTCGCCAATCCCGACCCGTGCATCAGCACCCTGATCGTGCTGTTCAATCCGTTCAACCCGGTGGTCAACGGCGACGTCCAGGTGCGGATCCTGCTGACGTCGGGCAGCGACGCCATCAAGGCGCACCGCTAGCTGAGCTGCGGCCGGCCGGTCGTGATCACAGGGGGACTCCCTCGTGATCACGATCGGCCGCCGCGGTCAGCGGCACCTCGAGCACGCGTACCACGCCCAACCGCGTGAACAGCGCGTCGGCCTCCTTGCGGGCGGCCACGTCCACGATGCCGGTCTGAGTCACGGACAGGCGCACCATCGCATCCAGCGTGAGCGCCACTTCGAATACCGCGTCCAGCTCGCGGGCGCCGGCCAGGCCCACCTCGAACGCCTCGCGCGCAGCCTCGGGATTTCCGAGTTGGAGCTGGGCGAACCCGCGAATCCGCTGGAGCATCGGCACCTCGAAGGCGCTGTCGAGCGAGCGCGCCAGCGCCAGCGTTTCGTCGGCAAGCGCAAGCGCCTCGGCTCCCGCCCCCTGCAAGAGCAGACACTCCGCTCGGCGAGCATCGGTCTCGACCACCTCGGGATCGGCGGAAATCTGACGGAACATGGCCCGCGCGCGGTCCAGCAACTCCATCGCCTTCGGCGAACGCGACCGTCGCGATACGCCACCCGCCCGAGATTGCTGAGCGCATACCCGATCCCACTCCAGAAGTCGGCCGCGCGCCACACCCGCAGGGCGCTCTCGAACTGCGCCTGGGCCTGGTCGAGGTGCCCCTGGTCGGACAGCACCTCGGCGATGTTGTTCGCGCTGCCGGCCGCATCGACGGCATCTCCCAGCCGCATCCGCAGGTCGTAGCTCTTCTGGTACAGCTCCACCGCCTCGCCCCATCGCCCCTCGGCGTAGCTGAAGGTGCCGAGGTTGTTGTAGATCCCCGCCTGCGGCCCCAGCTTGCCCAGCTGCTCGTACAGCACCAGCGCCTTTGGTGAGTACACCGCCTCGCTGCCTCGGCCGAGTTCTGAGAGCGCCCAGTCGAGGGTCAGGTAGGCGTGGGCGAGCGCGTCGTCCTCACCCGAGGCCTGCGCCTCAACGATTGTTCGCTCGAGCACCTCGACCGCCTCCAGCCGCCGCCCCTGGGCGAGCCTGCACCAGGCCGTACGACGCCGACAGCCGCGACCGCTGCCGAACCGACTCGAGGTCGTCGCGGCCGTCCAGGGCGGCGAGTCCGCGCCGCAGCCAGCGCACCGCTTGGGGATAGCTCGAGGCTGCGCTCCGCCAGGATCGAATGCTTGTGGCACAGACGGCCCTGCGCCACCGGGTCGTCCGCCAGCAGCCGCCGGGCCTCGGTAAAGCGGGCGGCGGCGTCGACGTAGCAGGCCCATGCGCTCGTTCAGATCGCCCGAGCGCCTCGAGCGTCTCGGCCCGGTCGGCGGCCGGCAGGCCACCGAGGTGGCGCGCGGCCTGCAGCGCCCGGCCGTAGTTGACCGATGCGTCGCCGATCGCGAACTCGGCCTCGGCAGCGCGGGCCGCGGCGCGCGCGACGTCCCAGGCGCGGCGGTTGTCGCCCGCATGGAGGTAATGCAAGCGCGAGCAGGTCGAGGTCGTCGTCGGGGCCGGCTCGGCGCTGCTCGATGGCCGCCGCGGCCCGAGCGTGCAGCTCCCGGCGCCGGCGGTACGAGAGCGCCTCGTAGGCGGCGTCGCGGGTGAGCGCATGCCGGAACCGGAACTGCCCGGGGCCGTCGTGGGCAAGCAGCTCGTCCAGCCCATCCCAGGCTCCGCGCCCGGGAGGATCGTCGTCGGGATCGAGCAGCATCGCGACCAGATCGGTCGAGAAGGCCAGCCCGAGCACCGACGCGTGCCTGACCAGGCGCCGCTGAGTCGTACCCAGCCGGTCGATCTGGGCGACCACCATCGCCTCGATCGTGTCGGGCAACCCGTCGACCGTGCCCGACTGCCCGACCGCGCCCAGCAATCCGTGCAGGAACAGCGGGTTACCGCCGGAGCGCCGGGCGAGCGCTTGGGCGTCGTGCGGACGCAGCGGCGCATGCTCGGTCGCGGCCGTGATCAACCGCTCCGAGTCGGCCACCGTCAGCGGTCGCGGACGCAGCTCGACGCCCACCCGCGGCTCCGCCGGGTGGAACCCGGTGGGGTCGTCGCGCCGGGTGAAGCAGATCAGCCACGGTCGCTGCTCCGCTCGGCTGATCAGGACGTTGGCGATGTCCACCGAGGCTGCGTCCATCCAGTGCACGTCCTCGACCGCGATCAGGGTCGGCTCGGTCACCAGCCGCTCGAACAGCTGGGTGGTCACCTCCACCAGTTTCGGCGCCCGAAACTCCTCACCCAGCTCGTCCACCTCGGGCGTCGACTCCACGTCGGCGTCCACCACGACCGCCAGCAGCGGCAGCCACGGCTCCAGCTCGGGCGCGTCGCGCAGCACCCGCTCGCGCAGGAGCATGGCGGCTTGATCTCGCGGCTGGGACTCGGCACAGCCCAGCAACATCCGCAGGATCCGGCGAAACGGCATGTACGGCGAGGAGGCCTCGTACAGCTCGCAGCGAGCCAGGAGTTGAGGCATTCCGGCGGCGCCCACACGCAGCTCGTCCAGAAGCCGGGTCTTGCCGATGCCGGGCGGCCCGACCACCTCGATCATCCCGCCGTGGCCGTCGCGGACACGCGCGACCGCGTCGCGCAGCGCGGTCTTCTCGCGCTGGCGGCCCACCAGCGGCAGCTCTGGCGAAGTCGTGCGTTTGCTGCCCAGCGGACCGCGCACCACCGCCGCCTCGACCGCAGCCTTCTTGCCCTTGGCCATGAACGGCTCGACCGGACTGGAGGCAAACTCGATGTCGGCGGCGTCCAGCACCGCGGTGGCAGCGAGCACCTCACCGGGCGCCGCGCGCGCCATCACCCGCGCCGCCAGGTTGACGGTGTCGCCCATCACCGTGTAGGTGCGCCGGTACGGCGGCCCCACTCCGCCGGCGAAGAGGTGTCCGCTGTTGACCCCGATCTGCACCGGCAGCAGCCCCTTGGCGTCGCGCACCTCGCACGCGGCCAGCAGCAGCCGCTGCTCGTCCTCACCCGCAGCCGTGGGAGCCCCGGCCACCAGGATGATCTTGCCGCCGTCTCTGTCCACATCGCTGCCCAGGAACGTCACGCCGTGCGCGTCGCAGGCCGCCTGCACCGTGCTCACCAGCTCGTGCAGGCGGTCGCCGACCACCTCGGCGCCCACCTCGTCGATCAGCCTGTCGACCCCGTGGTAGCCGACGAATGCGACCGTCGCCCGGCGGTGCTCGGAGTCGGCGTCCGACGACAGCACGTGCTCACGCAGCGCCGCGGGGATCCCGGCCAGCAGCTGGCCCTCGTGGAGCTCGCGGTCGGGCAGCCGCAGTCCGCTCGAATCGGGCAGCGAGGCTCCCCGGGGGAGCAGGAAGCCCTCGCCGCGGGGCTCGGTCAGCAGGCCGGCCGGCAAAGCGGCGGCGGTCGTGGCGCTGACCACCGTCTCACCCGAGTTGGCGGCCGCCTCCATCTCCACCGTGGTGGTCATGGCCGGGCCGGTGATGATCAGCTCGCGGTGCGAGTCGCCGACCAGGAAGCACTGGAACGTATCCGAGTGGACTCCCGCCGAGACCTTCAGCGTGACCTTGCCCACCGACGTCGGGATCGGACCGATCGCGCGCAGGGCGGCGCGCATGCCGACAGCAGCCCGGACGCCGCGCACCTGGTGGAGGTCGCCGCGGAACAGCAGCAGCAGCGCGTCTCCGCCGAACTTGACCAGGCTGCCACCGTTGTCGTAGGCGGTGGTCAGAAGCTGTGCGAACACGTCGCCGATCACGTCGGCCACCTCTTCGGCTCCGACCCGGCCGGTGCGGGCCAGCCGCTCCGACATGGCGGTGAAACCGGATACGTCGATGAACACCGCAGTGCCCTCGATGGCTTTGACGCGCTGGTCTGGTTGGTCGGCGAGCCACCGGATCGTCAGCCGTGGGAGGTAGACCCGCGGCTCCACGGCAGCTTTGCGCGACACCGATGGTGTCGACACCTGTGGCTTCATGCCCCGATCCTACCGCCGGACGCGGAAATTCGACACCCGAACGGCGCCGTCAGCGGTGCCGCTCGCCGGCCTCGATCGGGCAATCGAAGACGGCTGGCGGCGGGCGCCAGCGGGCACACCCAGGCCGGGTTGTACGCGCAGGACGGGTTGTAGGCGAAGTTGAAGTCGAGCGTCAGCCACCCGTCCCGCTCGCCCAGGTCGGCGCCCTTGACCGTGTCCAGCAGGTAGCGGCCGCCGGGGTAGGTGGTCGATCCGCCGGTGCTGTCGGAGAACGGCAGCAGCAGGCCTCCGGCATACCCCGCCAGCCAGTACAGCGGAAGCGAGCGATCGACTCCGGCCAGCGGGAACTGCGCGTCGGCAAAATGGGTCGCGGTGAATCGAGCTCCGGTGCTGGTTTCGATCTCCAGGGGCGTCGGGGGCGACGGCGACCACGTCGGCCTGCACCCGCCACTCGGCCGAATACCCGTAGTACTCGAGCCCCGTAAAGGCGGCTCTGCCGGCGTCGTCGAGGGGCGACTGGGCGTGATCGCGAAACAGCTGATCGCGGCGGGTACACCACTCCTGCCAGGCCTCGTGCAGGCGCTCGTGCCGCCGAATCGCGGCGTACAGCTCAAACACTTGCCGGCGCCAGTCGGCCAGCTCGAGCTGTGCTGTGGCATGGGGAGTGGTGGCCATCTCCCTTCTAACGGTAGTCGCCGGCGATCGGATTTCGTGGCTTGAATTACGCCCCCGTGACCGCCGTCCGCTGTGTTACGGTCTGCTCCAATGTCGAGGACGCGGCAGCTTCTGGGAGTCGTTGTGATGCTCCTGCTCGTGTTTCAAGCCGCACCGGCGGGAGCGGCCGACCGTGCGTTCAGCACCCGGTTCACCGCCAACGACACCGGCAACATCACGATTGCCGCCAACACGCTGCTGACGTGCCCGGCCAGCGACGCGGCCTGCGCCGGCGCCCAGGCCGGCGGGGCAACCAACAACAACCAGTACACGATGACCTACGTGGACGCCGACTCGAATCCGACCACGTTTGACTCGAGTACCGCCGATCTGTCGCTGCCGGCCGGTTCCACGGTGCTGTTCGCAGGGCTGTACTGGGGCGGCGATACCAGCGCCGGCGCCGCGGGCGGTGCCGCTGCACCCGCTGCGGCCAGCCGCGGATCCGTGCTGATGGCTCCACCCGGCGGCGGGTACGCCACCGTGACCGCCTCGACACTGGACGGCAGCACCGCCGCCCCGACCCGATACCAGGGCTTCGCCGACGTCACCGCCGCCGTGCAGGCCGGCGGGGCCGGCACCTACACCGTCGCCAACGTTCAGGCCGGCACCGGCCAGGATCGATACGCGGGCTGGGGACTGGTGGTCGCCTACCACGATCCCGCCCAGCCTCCCCGAAACCTGACCGTGTTCGACGGTCTGGGCACGGTCAGCAGCGCCACCCCGACGCTCGACATCCCGGTGTCGGGGTTCGTGACGCCGTCCAGCGGCCCGGTCAACACCAGCCTCGGCTTCATCGCCTGGGAGGGCGACCGGGGCAGCACCGGTGACTCGGCGGTGCTCAACGCCACCACGCTCACCGACGCCACCAACCCGGCCAACAACTTCTTCAACAGCTCGATCTCGGCGTTCGGGTCGAACGTCACCACCAAGAATCCGAACTACGTCAACCAGCTCGGGTACGACGCCGACATCGTGAACGCCAGCGGGATCCTGGCAAACAGCGCCAGTTCGGCCACGATCCACCTCACCACCGGCGGCGAGACATACCTGCCGGGGGTGGTCACGTTTGCGACCGAGCTGTTCACCCCGCGGCTGATTCCGGTCAAGTCGGCGGTCGATCGTGAACGGCGGCGGCTTGGAGCAGGGCGACGTGATCCAGTACTCGCTCGACCGCCACCAATACCGGCCAGGACGCAGCCGCTAACGTGGTGGTGACCGATCCGATTCCGGCCCACACCACCGTCGTTCCGGGGAGCCTCCAGGTGGTCGCCAGTCCCGGCGGGATCGCGGGCGCCAAGACCGACGCCGCGGGTGACGACCAGGCCGAGGTCGCAGGCCCCGATGTGGTGTTCCGAGTCGGTACCGGGGCGAACGCCGCCAACGGCGGTGTGATCGCCCCCGGGCAGTCATACCAGGTGCAGTTCCAGGTCACGATCGATACGCCCACCCCCGACCAGACGCTGATCACCAACACTGCGAGCAACTCCTACGAGTCTCAGACCAACCCCACCTTCGGACTGAGCGATACGAGCACGCAGACCCTGTCGACGGTGACCGCCCCCGACCTGGTGATGACCAAGACCGACGCCGGCGGATTCGGTGCGGGCGGTTCCTCGGGATTCACGCTGTCGGTGTCCAACGCCGGCAACAGCCCGTCCCAGGGCCTGGTCACGGTGACCGATCCTGTTCCGGCGTCGCTGCCGGTCGACCGGCGCCTCGGGCACCGGCTGGAGCTGCAGCGTCGCCACCCAGACGGTTACCTGCACCCGCAGCGACGCACTCGCGGCGGGGGCCGGCTATCCCGATATCACCGTGGCGGTCAACGTGGCCAACTCCGCTCCGCCGTCGATCACCAACACCGCCACCGTGTCGGGTGGTCTGGACGGCGATCCCTCGAACAACGACGCCAGCGACACCGTCACGGTTTCCCCCGCAGCCGACCTGGGACTGCTCAAGACGATGACGCCGATGCAGCCGATCGCCGGCGGGCCGGTCAGCTTTACGATCACGGCCACCAACCACGGCCCCAGCGATGCCACCAACGCGGTCGTCACCGACCCCGTTCCGGCCCAGATCACCGGCGTCACGGCGACCACCACGCAAGGCACCTGCACCGTCACGACCACCGTCACCTGTGCGCTCGGCACCGTCCCCATGGGTGGAACCGTGACCATCACCGTCCAGGCCACGGTGGCCGCGGGAACCAGCGGTCAGCCGCTGTCCAACACCGCCCAGATCACCGCCGACCAGGTCGACCCCAACCTGACCGACAACCTGGCCAATGTGACCGCCGAGATCATGGCCACCACCCTCAAGGCCACCAAGACGGTGGCCAGCCCGACGGTTGAGGCCGGAGCCACCGTGAGCTATCGGCTGGCGATCACCGTGACCGGGCCGGCGGCGGCCACCAATGTGACCGCCTGCGACACCCCGCCGCCGAACACCGACCTACGTCGATATCGACGGCGCCACGCTCTCCGGCGGCCGGGCCTGCTGGCACTTCGCGTCGATCGCCGCCGGCGACACCGAGGTGCGCACCGTGGTGCTGCGGGTCGACCGCGACGCTCCCCAGGGCGCGATCCGAAACCTGATGATCGTGAACGCCCGTGACGCCGCCTCCGTGCGCGACGCGGCAACGACCGACGTGGAGGGCGTCACCCCGGCCTCGATCCCGATCGTGACCGGATGATCCGCGGGCTGCTGACAGCGGCGCTGGTCGCCGTCGTCGCAGCGGGCTGCAGCGGCGGGAGCGATTCGCAAAGCACATCCGGCGGGCCGAGTCCGCTGTCCACGCCGCAGTCGTCGTTCACGCCCGCCCGGGTGGCCAAGCTGATGCTGGCCGCCCCCGCGCTGCACGCGCCCGGTGGAGCGGTGATGGAGGAGATGCAAACCAGCATCCGACCGGGCGGCGGGCCGACCCAGCTACTCGTGCTGGACAGCCGCCAGACGGAAGGACAGACCTGGCTTCGGGTGCTGCTGCCAACCCGGCCGAACGGCGCCAGCGGCTGGATCTCCGGGAACCAGGCGGTCGTTCTCACCACTCCCTGGAGGGTGGTCGTGTCGCTGGCCGATCGACGCCTGTACGCGCTTCGGCGGGGCCGGCTGGTGCGGAGCTTCCCGGTGGTGGTCGGCGCGTCCTCCACTCCCACTCCCACCGGCCGGTTCGCGGTTGCCGAGCGCATCCAACTGCCCGACCCGACCCAGTTCTACGGCTCGTGGATGCTCACCCTGACCGCCCACTCGAACGTGCTCAACACCTTTGCCGGCGGCGACGGCCGGGTGGCGCTGCACGGCCGCGGCGGAAACAGCCTGAGCGTGCCGGTGGGGACGGCGTCCTCCCACGGCTGCGTGCGGATGCGAAACGGCGACATCGACTGGCTGGCACGTCACGCCGAGGCCGGCACGCCGGTTGTGATCGTGCAGCGGTCGCTGCACCCGTAGCTCAGCCGGTCGCCGGGCGGTCACCGATCCAGTAGCGCGGCCCCTGGCCCAGCCCGGCCGCCCGATCGCCGGGATTGGCCAGCTTGCAGCGGTCGAGCGACAGGCAGCCGCAGCCGATGCACTCGGTCAGCCCCAGCTTGAGGCGTTCCAGCTCCGCGATCCGGTCATCGATCCGCGCCGCCCAGCTGCGCGAGAGCCGCGACCAGTCCGCGCGGGCCGGGGCGCGGTCGGGCGGCAGCTTGGCGAGCTCGTCGCCGATCTCCTCCAGCGTCAGCCCGACGCGCTGGGCAAAGACGATGAAGGCGATCCGGCGCAGCACCGACCGTGGGTACCGGCGATGCCCCGAACCTGCCCGCGACGATCCGATCAGGCCGCGCTGCTCGTAATAGCGAAGAGCCGAGGAGGCCACCCCGCTGCGGCGGGAGACTTCGCTGATGGTCATCACCTCGCGCATGCCGATTCCTTGACTTCAAGCTAACTTGAACTTCTAGAGTGTATCGGAGACGACCTGACACGAAGGGAATTCCATGAGCACCCAACCGTCCCCCAGCGAACAGATCACCGCCGAGGTCACCTCCTGGCCGGGGGTGACCGCCGGCCCCGGCAGCCGCGGAGAGTTTGCGTTCACCGTCGGCCGGCGCTCGATCGGACACCTCCACGGTGACCGGTCGGCCCACTTCAGCTTCCCCAAGGACACCTGGGACGAGCTGTTCGAGCAGGGCCGGATCGAACACCACCCGATCTTTCCCGACAAGCGCGGACCGGCAGCCCGCCGGATCTCCGGCGACGACGACGTGCGCGATGTGATCGCACTTCTGCGGCTCAACTACGACCGCGCCGTCGATCGTCACGGACTGCCGGAGCATCAGCCCGCGGCCTGAGCGGTGCTTCAAATCAGGGGATCAGGTGCACCGTGCGCGAGATCAGCGTCAACTCGAGGATCCGCCGCACCGCAGGAGTCACGTTCAACAGCTCCAGCCGCCCGCCCCTGGCCTCCAGCCGCTGGGCGCAGGCCAGGATCACACCGAGGGCGGTGGAGTCGAGAAACCGCACCTCGCCTGCGTCCACCCGCACCACCGTGGTGTGCTCGGCCTCCGCCGAATCCAGGGCGGCGCGGAGTGCGTCGGCCGATCCGATGTCGAGCTCGCCGTGCACGACCAACACCACCGCCGTCTCCGATACGGTGTGGTGCTCGAAAGTCGGTTCGGGAGTAGTCATGCAGGCAGTGAGCAGATACCCCGCGACCGCCGCCGCCTAACCCATCGGCTGCCGACGGATACCCTGCCGCGATGGGTGTGCGAGACACAGTGGAGATGTACGGCCGCCGGGCCGACGCGGTTCCGGCACCGGTGATGCTGATCACCGCGATCGTGTCGTTTCAGGTGGGTGCGGCACTGGCGACGCACATGTTCGATGCGGCCGGGTGTCGAGGGCGCTGTGTTTCTGCGATGCGGGCTCGGCGCACTGCTGCTGCTGGCAATCACGCGTCCC
Organism: uncultured Actinomycetes bacterium; assembly: GCA_963729195.1. Classification (GTDB taxonomy): domain Bacteria; phylum Actinomycetota; class Thermoleophilia; order Gaiellales; family JAICJC01; genus CAVPTL01. The sequence continues at coordinate 65,007 of CAVSNF010000027.1, read as the reverse complement.
ACCCTGCGCGGCCGCTCGCGAGCCGATCTGCTGCTGCTGGTGCTTTTGGGAGCACTGCTTGCGACAATGAACAGCGCCTTCTATCAAGCCGTCGATCGCCTGCCGCTGGGAATCGCCGTGACGGTCGAGTTCCTCGGCCCGCTCGGGGTCGCCGTGGCCGCCTCGCGTCGCCGGCTCGACGTGCTGTGGGTAGCGATGGCCGGCACCGGAGTCGCGCTCTTCGCGGGAGCCCCGTCAGACAGCTCCGTGACCGCCGCCGGCCTCGGCGTTCGCGCTGGCGGCGGCGGGCGCGTGGGCCGGCTACATCCTCACCGCAAAGCGCGTGGGCACACGCTGGCCGGGCTTCGAAGGGCTCGCCGTGAGCCTGGCGGTGGCGACTGTTCTGCTCGCACCGATCGGCGGAGTGGACGGCATTTCGGCGCTCCCCGATGGCTCAGTGCTCGCCCTCGCGGTGGCCGTGGCAGTGTTCTCGACCGCGTTTCCCTACAGCTCGAGCTGGCCGCCTTGCGGCGCATGCCGGCCCGCGTCTACGGCGTGCTCGCGAGCCTCGAGCCGGTGGCGGGCGCGGCGGTCGGGATTGATCGTGCTGGGCCAGACGCTGAGTGCGCTGGAGGCACTGGCCGCGGTACTGGTGGTCACCGCCTCGATCGGCGCGGCCCGATCCAGCTCGCTCACCCCCGAGATCGCTCCCAACTGAGGCTGGCCCGTTGGGCCCGCGGCGGCCTGCGCTCAGGGCGCCAGTCGTACATCGACGTTCGATGAATTGGTGCCAGGCACAATTTTCACTCAGGCGTCTGTGGTGAATAACGGTGCCAGGCACCGTTATTCACACCTAACCGCGACGAACCAGGTGCCGGCGTGGAGGACGTCGCCGCCGCCGAGTTCGTCCGCCAGCTCGGAGGCGACGAAGTAGCGCTTGTACACGCGGTGCTCCGACCCGTCGTTGAGCACCCGCTGCTGCCACTGCTCGGGGTCGACGCCCTCGCGCACGGCCGAGTCGACCACGACCAGCTCGCCGGCCACCCGCCGCGCCTCGGCCACGAAGGCGGTGCGCTCATCAGGCAGCAGGTGGCCGTAGAAGTGGCCGGTGAACACGCGGTCGAACTCACCGTCGGCGAACGGCAGCGGCACCGCGTCACCCTGAACCACGCGTGGCGTGCGGCAGCCTCGCGCCGCGCGACTTCGACCATCGCCGCGCTCTGATCGAGGCCCACCACCTGGCCGCGCAGGTGCTGGGTGAGAAATCCCGTGCCGCAGGCCACGTCGAGCACTCGGGCAGGCGCGCAGACCGGCGACCACGGCGATCACCGCCTGCACCTCATCCCGCCAGCCGGGACGGTCGACTTCCGCGAAGCGGCCGTCCCCCAACCACCAGTCGTCATACTCCCGCGCCCGCCGGTCGTAGTAGGCGCGCATGTGCGAGTCGACGATGCGAGGCTCGCTCATGCCGCCCGCGAGGCGATGCCGACGTAGTTCTCAGCCAGCGAGGTGGCCGCCGCCCGCGAGCCGGCGACGTAGCGCAGCTGCGACAGCTGCAGCTCGAGGTCGTAGGGATCGTCGCCCGGCAGCCGGTGAAGCATCGAGGTCATCCACCACGAGAAGTGCTCGGCCCGCCACACTCGCCGCAGACAGGCCTGTGAGTAGCCGTCCAGGGCGGCCCGGTCACCCGTCGCGTACCACGACGGTGATCGCGTCGCCCAGAAGCTCGACGTCCGCGATCGCAAGGTTCAGCCCCTTGGCTCCCGTCGGGGGCACGATGTGGGCGGAATCGCCCGCGAGGAAGAGGTGCCCGTACTGCATCGGCTCGGTCACGAAGCTGCGCATCCCGGTGACGCCCTTCTCCAGCACCGGCCCCTCGGCCAGCGTCCAGCCCGGCAGCCCCAGCCTGCGTGTGCAGCTCGCCCCAGATGCGCTCGTCGGGCCACAGCCCGATGTCCTCGTCGTGGGCCACCTGGAGGTAGAGGCGGCTGATGGTGGGTGAGCGCAGACTGTGCAGCGCAAAGCCGCGCGGATGGTGGGCGTACACGAGCTCGTCGATGGACGGCGCGACGTCGGCCAGGATGCCGAGCCAGCCGTACGGATACTCCCGCTCAGCCGACCTCAGCACCCCTTTGGGGATCGACGGCCGCGAAACGCCGTGGAAGCCGTCGCAGCCGGCGATCACGTCGCAGCGCAGCATGTGATCCTGTCCGTCGTGGCGGTAGCTGATGCGCGGCTGCTCGCCGTCCAGATCCCACAGGGCGACATCCTCGGCCTCGAACACCAGCGGATCGCCCTGCTCGACACGCAGCGCGATCAGATCCTTGACCACTTCGGTCTGACCATAGATCACGATCGTCGCGCCGTCGGTCAGCTCAGACAGCGGGATGCGGTGGCGCTCGCCGTCGAACTGCAGCTCAATGCCGTGATGGACGATCCCCTCGCGAGCGCAGCCGCTCGCCGGCGCCGATCTCCGTAAGCACGTCGACAGTGCCCTGCTCCAGGACACCGGCCCGCAGCCGCTGCTTCACAGTACTCACGGCTGCGATTCTCCAGCACCACCGACTCGATCCCGCGGCATTTGAGCAACTGCGCCAGCGTCAGTCCGGCCGGGCCGGCACCGACAATCCCCACCTGAGTGGTCTGGCCAATCACGGTGTCCGCTCGAACAGTGCCGCCTGTCCCTGCCCCACCCCCACGCACAGGGTGGCCAGGCCGTAGCGGGCACTCACGCCGGCGCAGCTCGTGCACCAGCGATACCACCAGCCGGGCACCGCTCATGCCCAGCGGATGCCCCAACGCGATCGCGCCGCCGTTGACATTGACCCGGTCGGGATCGATGCCCAGCTCGCGCACGACCGCCACGCTCTGGGAGGCAAACGCCTCGTTCAACTCCACCAGGTCGATCTGGTCGATGCTCACGCCGGTGCGCTCGATCAGCTTGCGCACCGCCGGGATCGGCCCGATTCCCATCACCCGCGGATCGACGCCGGCCGCAGCGCTGCCGCGGAAGGTCGCCAGCGGCTCGGCCCCCAGCGCCGCCGCCCGCTCGGAACTTGCGATCACCAGAGCCGCCGCGCCGTCGTTCATGCCGCTGGAGTTGCCCGCGGTGACGCTGCCGCCTGGGCGAAACGCCGGCTTGAGGTCGGCCAGCCCGGCGGCGGTCGTATCCGGCCGCGGATGCTCGTCGCGGTCGAGCTGCTCCATCGCGATCAGCTCGTCGGTGAACCGCCCGGCCGCCTGCGCCGCCGCCCAGTTTCGCTGCGAACGATCGGCAAACGCGTCCTGATCGGCCCGCGACACGTCGTACGACTCGGCCACGTTCTCGCCGGTCTCGCCCATGCTCTCGAGCGGGAACATCGCCTCCAGCCGAGGATTGGGGTAGCGCCAGCCCGAGCGTCGTGTCGTACACGGTGCGATGCCCGCGCTCAAAGGCCCGAGCCGGCTTGGGCATGGACAGCGGCGCCCGGGACATCGACTCGACCCCGCCGGCCACGAACAGGTCGCCGTCACCGGCGATCACCGCGTGGCAGGCCGAGACCACCGCCGCCAATCCCGACGCGCACAGCCGGTTGAGCGTGACGCCCGGCACCGACTGCGGCAACCCTGCCAGCAGCACCGCCATCCGGGCGACGTCGCGATTGTCCTCACCCGCCTGGTTGGCACACCCCAGGTAGACGTCGTCGATCGCACCCGGCTCGACCCCGGCCCGCTCGACCGCGGCCCGCACCGCCACCGCCGCCAGGTCATCCGGCCGAACCCCGCTGAGTGCTCCGCCGTAGCGGCCGATCGGTGTGCGCACGGCTGAGAGGATCACTGCTTCGGTCATTCCCCGGCCTCCTCCTGGTAGACCCCCTGGGCGACCGCAAACGCGGAGTTGGCCGCGGGCACGCCGCAGTACACCGCGGTCTGCAGCAGCACCTCCTTGACCTCGTCCCAGGTGAGGCCGTTTCGGCGCGCCCCCCGCAGGTGCAGCTTGAGCTCGTTGTGATGGCCGCCGGCGACCAGCGCCGTCAGCGCGATGCAGCTGCGGGTGCGCCGGTCGAGGCCCGGCCGGGTCCAGATCTCCCCCCAGGCATAGCGGGTGATCAGCTCCTGAAAATCGCGGGTGAGGTCAGACGCCGCCGCGGTGGAAGCATCCACGTGGGCGTCGCCCAGCACCTCCCGCCGTACCGCCGTGCCCTGCTCGTACTGGTGATCGCTCATGCGTGCTCCTTCTGGCCGACGGTGGTCGCGCGGAGATGATCGAGCATCAGCCGCGTGAACCGCGCCGGTTGATCGACGTTGGCGAGGTGGGCGGCGTCCTCGATCACCTCGAGGCTGGCGCCCGGAATGCCGTCGGCGACCACCCGAGCGACCTCAGGCGGAGTCGACGGATCGGCGGCGCCCGCGATCACCAGCGTCGGCGCCGCGATCCGCGACAGCTGGTCGGCGAAGTCCCACTCCGCGAGCGCATCACAGCAGCCCGCATAGCCCTCGTCGGAGACCTCGCAAAGCTCCTCGCGAAACCGCTCCACCAGTGCCGGCTGCTCGAGCCTCGTGCGAGTGGTGAACCAACGGCCGATGCTCATGTCGGCGATCGCGCTCGGTGCCCCGCATGCGCACCGTCGCGGCACGCTCGAGCCATCCTCCAGGAGAGCCAAACGCCGCCGCCGTACACGCCAGCACCAACCTGTCGACCCGCTCGGGCGCGTTGGCACCGAGCCACATGGCGACGTTGCCACCCAACGATATGCCTGCGACCGACGCCCGCGTGATCCCAGCTCGTCCAGAGCTCGAGCACGTCCCCGGCGAGGTCGGCGACCGACCGAACACCCGCCCCCAGCGCCGTGCCGCCGTGACCGCGATGATCGGTGCGGATCACTCGAAACGATGCCGCCGTGTGCCGCAATCTGTCGATCCCAGAGTGCGGTGGTTGTGCCGATCGCGTTACCGAGCACGAGCGTGCGCTCCCCGCTGCCCTCGATGCTGTGGTGCGACCCTCACGCGTCGGCCCCGAGCACGCGATCGACCATCGCCACTGCAGGTTCGAGGCCCACCGAAGGGTCGAGCTGCGTGTCGATCTGCTCGGCACTCAGGCCCAGTCCATCGCTTTCGAGCAGCGCGCCGGCGAAACGGGATCCCGGCGTCTGCGGACCGCGATGCGGCGGCAGTGACCAGCCGATGGGCCTCCTCCAGCCCCGCTGTCCGAGCGGCGGCAAACGCCACCCTCTCCGCCAGGATCAGGCCCCCGGTGGCGTCCAGGTTCTGGCGCATCCGTTGGGTGTCCACCCGCAGCGCGGGCAGCACATCAGCGATCGCCGCAATCGCGCCTCCGGAGGTGGCCAGCGCCTCGCTCAGCGCATCCCACTCCGCTTGCCATGCACCCGCTGCGCGCTCGTGCGGGTGGGGCTCGCCGGCCACCAGCCGCGCGCAGTGGTCGCGGGCGCGGGTGGCGCACGCCAAGGCCCGAACCGACCCGGCGGGGTTGCGCTTGTGCGGCATGGTTGACGAACCGCCCGCGAGCGCCTTCCGCCACCTCGCCCACCTCGGTCTGGGCGAGCAGCACGATGTCCGACCCGATCTTGGCCGCCCCAGCGGCGACCGCGGCCAGCGCGGCACCGATCTCAATCAGCGGGATTCGGTTGGTGTGCCATGACATCACCGGCTGGCACAGATCGAGTTCGATGGCAAACAGCCGCGCCACCTCCGGCCCGCTGCTCGCCGAGTACCGACAGCGATCCGACCGCACCACCCAACTGCGCGCACAGCCGTTCGCCCTGAACTCGCGTCACCATCGTGCGAGCGTCCCGAACCGCGGTGAGCCAGCCGGCCGCCTTCAGTCCAAACGTCGTGGGCACCGCCTGCTGCAACAGGGTACGCCCCGCGATCGGCGTGGACCGGTGGTCGCGGGCGAGCCGCTCGCACGCCCAGGAGGCGTTCGTCCAGCCAGCTCAGAATCGGACCCAGCGCCCGGTTGGTGACGAGCATCGCGGCGGTGTCCATGATGTCCTGGCTGGTAGCGCCCCAGTGGACACAGCCGCCAGCCTCAGGCCCGACGGCCTCGCGCAGTGCCCGCACCAGCGGCTCGACCGGATTGCCCACCGACCAGCCGTCGCGGCACAACTGCTCGATGTCATAGCCATCAGCGCGGCAGTGCTCGGCGATGTGCGCCGCGGCGTGGGCCGGGATGATCCCAGCGAGCGCCTCGGCGTTGGCGAGTGCTCGCTCGGCCTCGAGCATCGCCCGCAGCCAGGATTGATCCGACACCATCATCGCCACCTCGTGTGGTATCAGCAGCGGCTCGAGCGTGGTCACGGAACCAGGAACGTGGTTTGGTGGTCGCCCTGCAAGTGGACGTCGAACTCGAGGTCGCCGTTTTCACGAGCCTGGCCGATCAACGCGGCCCGCTCTGTGTCGGTGAGCCCGCTCAGCAGCGGATCAGCCTCGTTCTGCGGGCTCGCCGGGAAAGTACACGCGGGTCAGCAGCGGCTTCAGCAACCCTCGCGCGAACACCAGCATGGTGACGTAGGGAGCCCCCGGTCCGCCAGGTTTGACCGTGACGAACCGGAAACCGCCATCGGCGTCGGTACCCGACCGGCCCCAGCCGAATCCCGGCGGCTGGGCACCTTCGGCGTCACGCTGCCAGATCTCGACGATCGCGTCGGGCACCGGTCGGCCCTCACCGTCGAGCACGCGGCCGCGCAGCTCGACGGCGCCTTCGTCTCCGGGACCAACCAGCCGGTTCTGCTCGTTCACGCACAGCCCGAACGAGAAGAACGGACCGACCGTCTGGGACGGCGTGGCCCCCGCCATCAGGACTCCAACGGCGTCTCGTCGCGGCCGCCGAGCACGATGTCGAAGCGGTAGCCAAGCGCCCATTCAGGAGTGGTCGTGTCCCAGTCGAAGCTCGACACCAGCCGCTCGCGCGCCTGCGGGTCGCGGATCGACTGGATGATCGGGTCGCTTGGCGAACAGCGGATCGCCGGGGAAGTACATCTGTGTCACCAGCCGATCGGTGAACGCCCGCCCGAAGATCGAGAAGTGGATGTGGGCGGGCCGCCAGGCATTGGCATGGTTCTTCCACGGGTACGCGCCGGGCTTGATCGAAACGAAGCGGTAGTGCCCGCTCGGATTCGGTCAGGCATCGCCCGGCGCCGGTGAAGTTGGGATCCAGCGGAGCCGGATGCTGATCGTTCTCATGGATGTAGCGGCCGGCGGCGTTTGCCTGCCACAGCTCGATCAGAGCGTTTGGGAGCGGGCGGCCGCGGGAGTCGAGCACCCGCCCGGTGACGATGATGCGCTCACCCAGCGGCTCGCCCGCGTGCTGCCGGGTGAGGTCGGAATCCAGAGCCGATACCAGTCCCTCGCCGTACACCGGCCCGGAGGGGTCGTGCATCGAATCTGGCAGCATGATCAACGGGTTCAGCGGGGCACGCAGCCGGGACGAGCGGTAGTCGGGACTGAGATACGGCGGATGCACAGTCCCGTCGGCACCGTCGGCCACACGCTTGATCGGTGAGTCGCTCATTCCGCCGGCTCCGCCTCCTCGACGGTGCGAAGTGCCCGCAGCGCGGCGAGCTCTTGGTCGGTCGGAGGGGCGCTGACCCGCAGATCGTCCGCCACCCGCAGCGGCCAACCGGTCGCCTCGACCACCTGCTCCGCCGCCACGCCCGGATGCACGCGGGTGAGGACGAGCTCACATGTGTCCGGATCGGGTTCGAGCTCACCCATGTCCGTGATCACCGCGGTCACGCCGCCCCCGGTCAGCCCGAGCGCCTCGCGTGACCCCGGCCCATCCCCGAACCCGACCGAGGTGCGAAAGTCCAGCTCTCGGCACGAACGTTCGAAGTCGACTGCTTCAGGATCACCAGCGTCTCTTTGCACGAGGCCGCGATCTCGGGCGCCCCGCCGCCGCCCGGGCAGGCGCACCCTGGGATGGTCGTAGGGACCGATCACCGTACTGTTGAGGTTCGCGTAACGGTCGATCTGAGCCGCTCCCAGAAACCCCACGTCGATCCGCCCGCCCTGTAGCCAGTAGCTGAAGATCTCGGGCACGCCGACGACCGCATCGGCGGTCTCCGCCAGCTCACCGTCGCCGATCGAGAGAGGCAGGTGGCGGGGCTTGGCGCCGATGGTTCCGCTCTCATAAATCAAGACGCAGGCAGGAGCATGCGTTGCCCGAGCAAGGTTTGCGGCTCGGCTGGGCAGGCCGATCCCGACGAAACATGCGGCGCCGTCGCGCAGGCGGCGAGCCGCGGCCACCGCCATCATCTCCGCAGCGGCGTACTCCTTCATGCCGCCGCCTCGAGCACGTGTTCAGTCATCCAGTCCTGAAACCGCCCGCGATCCCGGCTGATCTCATCCCACCGCCGGTAGAACCCGTTGTCGCGCTCGTAGTACCCGTGAGCGTAGGAGGGATGGGCGCCGTTGCCGGCGACCGCCACCGCGGTCACCACCCAGGTGGGGATGACCACCGCGCCCGGCACCGGCTCGAGCTCGTCCACCACCTCCTCGACGGTCGCCAGCGACCGGCCCGCCGCGAGCACCGCCTCCTTCTGCACACCGCTGATCCCCCACAGCTGAACGTTGCCGTCGCGATCGGCACGCTGGGCATGAATGATGCCCACGTCGGGACGCAGCGCGCGCACCGCCGCCAGCCGCTGGCCGGTGAAGGGACAGTCGATCCAGGCCGCCGAGGTGTGCTCCGGAAGATCGGTGCCCGCGTACCCGCGAAGCACCCCAAACGGCAGGTTGGCCGCTCCCGCCGCGTACGCCGCAGCCATGCCCGCGTGGGAATGCTCCTCCAGCTCGAGCGGCTCTGGCCAGCCATGCTCGACCGCGTCGCGCAGCCGATGCAGGGACCCGACGCCGGGATTGCCACCCCACGAGAACACCAGCTTGGAAGCACACCCCATGCCGATCATCTGGTCGTACACGATGTCGGGCGTCAGCCTGATCAGCGTCAAGCCGCGACGTCTCTGACGGATCAATTCGTGGCCGGCAGCGTGCGGGATCAGGTGAGTGAACCCCTCCAGCGCAACCGAGTCGCCGTCCCCGACGAGCTCTGCCACCGCCTCCTTCAGACTGACGATCTCTGCCATCTCACCCCTTGTCGTCCTACTCTAGAACGGGAACGGGCGCGTGCCACTCTGCACGGTCACCCACTGCATCTCCGTGAACTCGTCCATCGCAAACGTGCCGCCGAACCGGCCCCAACCGCTGTCTTTGACTCCGCCAAACGGCATCTGCGGCTCATCGTGCACGGGCTGGTCGTTGACGTGGACAATGCCCGCTTGCAACCTACCGGCGATCGCGAGGCCCTTGTCGGGGTTGGTGGTGATCACCCCCGATGCGAGCCCATAGCTGGTGGTGTTGGCGGCGTCGACCGCCTCGTCGGCGTTCTCGACCACCTCTATCACCGCCACCGGTCCGAACGTCTCGTTCTGAGCAAGCTCGCTGTCGCGAGGAACGTTGGCCAGCAGGGTAGCCCGGTAGCAGGCTCCCTCCGCGCTGCCGCCCGCCAGCAGCGTCGCGCCCGCCTTGACCGCGTCGTTGACCCGCCTCGTGACGGTCTCGAGCGCAGCCAGATTGATCAGCGGGCCGATGATGGTCGTGTGCTCGTGCGGGTCACCGGTACCCCACCCAGAGATCTTGGCAGCCAGAGCCGCCGAGAACTGCTCGGCGACCGGCCGCTCGACGATGATCCGTCGGGCAGACATGCAGATCTGCCCCTGGTGGAGGTAGGCGCCGAAGGCGGCCGCGTTCACGGCATACTCGAGGTCGGCGTCGGCCAGCACGATCAGCGGGTTCTGGCCGCCGAGCTCGAGCACGATCCGCTTCAGCTGGCGTCCGGCGGCCTCGGCCAGCTTGCGGCCGGTGGCGGTCGAGCCGGTGAAATTGATCCGGCGAACACGTGGGTTCTCGACCAGCTCGTCGCCGACGTCCTTCGCCCCGACCCGATCGTGTGTGACGATGTTGAGCACTCCCTCCGGCAGCCCGGCCTCGGCAAAGATTTCGCCCCAGATCAAGCCGCCGACATACGGCGACTCCTCCGAGGGCGACAGCACCACCGTGTTTCCGAACACCAGCGGCGAGGCGATTGCCCTGGCCGAGAGGATCAGTGCCGCATTCCAGGGCGAGATCGCCCCGACCACCCCGACCGGCCGCCGCAAGCCCATCGCGAACGCCCCTGGGAGATCTGATGGAATCACGGTCCCCGTGGGGGTGTAGGCAGCGCCTGCCGCCTGCCGGAACAGCCCTGGAACGAATCCCATCTGGAACATGCCGAATCCGAAGCTGCAGCCGGTCTCTTTCGCGAGCCAGCCAACCACCTCATCCATGCGCGACTCCAGCACATCGGCCGCCTTCAGAAACACCGCCTGACGCTGACCCGGCCCAGCCTGAGACCACGCGCCGAACGCCTCGTGGGCAGCCTCGACCGCGCGCCGGGCGTCCTCGCGCCCACCGGCGGCCACGCTGGCGACGACGTCGCCGGTGAACGGATCGTGATCGTCGAACCTCGCGCCCGTAACCGAATCGACCCACTCCCCACCGATCAGGTGACGACATTCCTTCGCCTGGGTATCCGTTGTGCTCATGTCCCCCTCCGTCTCCTCGGTTTCCACTCATCCGATGCGAAGCACCGGCTTGATGACCCTCCCTGCCTCCGCGTCACCGGCGGCCTGATCGATCTGGTCGAAGTCGTAGAACGTCATGATCCGCTCCACCGGGAACCGCCCCTGACGCCACAGCTCCGTCAACCGCGGTATGAACACCCCCGGCACGCTATCGCCTTCCACGATGCCGCGGACCGTGCGCCCAGGAATCAGGATGCTGTTCATATCGAACGTGACTTCGGTACCGAACGCGGGTGCGCCAATCAGTCCGCACACCCCCGTGGGGGCGATACATTCCAGCGCTTCACGAAACACCAGTGGAGAGCCGGTGGTCTCGAGGCTGAAATCAGCGCCGTACCCGGTGATCGCCGTGATCGCCTCAACCGCGTCTCGGCTTGTGACATCCACGGTATGAGTTGCCCCCAGCTCGCGAGCGACCTCCAGCCGACTGGGGACCACGTCGATACCGATGATGGTGGTGCAGCCAGCGATCCGCGCCGCCATCACCGCCGCCAAACCGACCGCGCCCGTCCCGAACACCGCGATCGACGTCCCGGCGGGCGGATCGAGCACCGTCAGCACCGCACCGGCCCCGGTCTGGATGCCGCACCCAAACGGGGCCACGACTTCGAGTGGAATGTCCTCCACAAGCGGTACGACGTTGCGCTGATTTGCCACCGAGTGGGTGGCGAAACTCGACTGCCCGAAGAAATGCGAATGCAGCAGGTCGCCGTTGCGCGACAGCGAGCTGGAGCCGTCTTCTGGGCGGCTGGCGCCGAAGTTGTGCTCGAAGAACCGGTAGCAGTAGGACGGCTTGCCCACAAGGCACGTCTGGCATTGGCCACATGAGTGGTAGCTCAGCGCGACCCGGTCACCCGGGACGACGGTCGTTACGCCTTCGCCCACCCGCTCCACCACCCCGGCGCCCTCGTGACCCAGCACCGCGGGCAGCGGCACCGGATACCACTGGTCGCGCACGATCAGATCGGTATGGCAGATGCCGGCTGCGGCAATCCGAACCACAACCTCGCCCGATCGCGGCTCCCCCATCTCCACCTGCTCGAGCGTAAACGGCGCTCCACGCTCAGCTGTTACCGCCGCGGTGATTCTCACGGGTCCACGCCTCCGTCGTGTTTCCGGTCGACCACCAACTCGCGCCCCACAGGTAACAGCCGGATTCCGAACCGGTCGACGATTGTTCCCCACACACCACGCGGCAGGAAGATCGCGAAGATGATCGCGGTCAGCCCCAGCCCGGTGAGGTACAGCGTGCCGTTGTCGACGAACTCCGTCTGGATGATGAAGAGCACCAGCGCTCCCAGCACCGGCCCCTCGAACGTACCCAGCCCCCCGACCAGCACCATGAACACCATGTAGGCCGTGTACTGCACCGAGAAGATGGACGTCGGTTCGATGAAGAGGGTGTTGGCAAGCGTGGCCGCCCCGGCCGCTCCACATCCCAGCGCCGCAACCACAAACAGCACCCGTTTGCCGCTGGTGACCCGCACTCCCAGGGAGGCCGCTGCCTCGTCGTCGTCGCGGATAGCCTGCAGCGAAGCTCCGAGTGGGCTGCGCAGCAGCACGAATACCACCGCCAGGGAGATCACCGCCGCGGCCAGCGCCCACCAATATGTGTACTCCTGTCGCTGCGCGGGCTCGTAATAGTTGAACTCGATCAGAGACGTACCGGTACCCGCACCCAAGCTGGAGTCAAGCGTGACCAGGATCGCCGCCACGTCGGCCACCACCCACATCGCGATTGCGAACTGGGCCGCCCGAAGTCGCAGCATGAACACCGAAAGCGGAAGCGACAGCAGCCCGCAGAAGACCGTTGCCAGCACCATCGCGATGTACGGCTTCTGGCCGTGGTGGACAAACCATACGGTGCCGTATGCGCCCAGGCCGATGAACGCCTGCTGGCCGATCGACACCATCCCGCCAAAGCCTGCCAGTGCGTTCCACATCACCGCCATGACAACCAGGATCAAGAATGAGGTCAGCTTCTGAGTGGTGTTGGAGCTGAGCGTCATCGGCACGAACACCAAGGCCACCGCCAGCGCGATGCTGACGGTCACCGCACCCGTCGACAGCGGCGTCCAGCGGCGCATGCGGCCGCGCGGCGGAATCGTGGCAGTCGCCATATCGGTCATACCGTCGTCCCCCTGCGGGTGATCAGACCGCCGCCGCGAAAGGCGATCACCACCAGGAACACCAGGTCGCCGGCCAGAATCGAGTACTGAGGATCGATCTTGGCTCCAATCGTTTGGGAAACCCCCAGCAGCACGCCACCGATCAAGGTGCCCCACAGCGACCCAAGACCGCCGATCACCACCGTCTCAAAGGCAAAGATCAGCTGGGTGGGGCCGGCGGTGGGATCGAACGTCGAGCGAATACCGAGAAAGACCCCACCAAGGGCCGCGATCGCGACCGCCAGCGCCGTCGCCCAGGCGTACACCGAGCGCGAGTTGATCCCCACCAGCTCGGCCGAGTCGACATCTTGGGCGGTCGCCCGCATCATTGATCCCCAGCGGGTGCGGTGCAGGAACAGCTGCAGCCCGCCGATGACCGCAACCGCAGTGGCGAGGGTGAGCGCGCCGAGCGCTGAGACCGCCAGCTGATCGGTGATCTTCCAGCTGGCCGTGGTCAGCGAACCAGCGTCCCCACCGAGCGATCTGACATCCGGTGAAAATCGGTTCAGGAGGACGTTTTGGATGGCGATCGAAAGGCCGAAGGTGGCCAGGATCGGGGTCAGCATGCCCGAACGCAGGCTGCGATCGAGAATCGTTCGCTGAAGCACGTAGCCGATCAGGAGCATCACCGGAAGCACGGCCGCGAAGCCGACGAACGGCGACACGCTGTAGTGATCGAGCACGACCGCCACCAGGTACGCGCCGACCACTGCGAGATCTCCATGCGCCAGGTTGATGATCCGCATGACCCCGTACATCAGCGAAAGGCCGCACGCCAGGAGGGCATAGACCCCTCCCAAGAGGACGCCTTGCACGATCACGTTGACCCAGGTCACTTCACCCTCCTCCGGCCGTGATGTGCAGGCCGAAATAGGCCTGGGTGATCTTCTCGCGGGCAGCCGAATCGGCCCTGTCCTCGAGCACGACCCGGCCCTCGAGCATGCACACCACCCGGTCGGCGAACCCCAGGGCCCGCTCCAAGTCCTGCTCGACCAGTAGCACCGTCGCCCCCTGGCTGACGACGGTCCGCAGCGACTCGTACACGCCGTCGACGGCCAACGGCGCCAGCCCCAGCGAGACCTCGTCGAGCAGCAGTACGATCGGATTGCTCATCAGCGCCCTGCCGATTGCGGTCGCCTGCTGCTCGCCGCCTGAGAGATTTCCCGCGCGGCGACCGCGCAGCGGCTTCAGCAGCGGAAATGCTTCCACCACCGTGTCGACGTTCCAGTGGCCGCTGCGGCCGGTCGCGGCACCGATCCGGAGGTTCTCGTCAACCGTCAGCCCGGGGAACAATCGACGGCCTTCCGGCACAAGCGCTATGCCCTGCGCCACCCGCTTGAATGCGGGCACCCGCGTGACATCGCGCCCCTCAAGGCTGACGGTGCCGGCCGCGGCTCTGTGGGCTCCCGCGAGCGTGCGCAGTAGCGTCGTCTTGCCGGCGCCGTTGGCACCCACCAGTGCGACGGTTTCGCCCTGTTCGAGCCGCAAAGACACGCCGCGCACAGCCTGGAGCAGACCGTGGGCGGCATCCAGAGAGTCGGCTTCGAGCACGCTCACGCGACCCGCGTCCCCAGATACGCATCGATCACGCGGGCGTCCGCCATCACCGCAACGGGGTCACCCTCAGCGAGCACCCGACCGGCATCCATGCACACGAGTCGGTCGATCGCCTGCACGAGCATGTGTACGACGTGCTCAATCCAGACGATGGCGACTCCCTGGGCGCGGATGTCGGCGATCGTCTCCAGCAGCGCGCCGGACTCAGCGTCGGTCAGGCCCGCGCCGATCTCATCCAGTAGTAGCAGCCGCGGCCGGGTGGCCAGGGCGCGGGCCATCTCCAACCGCTTTCGGTGGAGCAGCCCCAGACTCTCGGCCCGCCGGTTTGCGAGATCCAGCAGACCGCACGAGTCGAGCACGTGGGTGGAGACGTCGCAGGCCGCCTGGCCACGGGCGCCGCCACCAGCAGTCGCTCCCACGAACACGTTCTCGAAGACCGTCATCCCGGTGAACGGCTTTGGGATCTGGTGGGCACGTCCGATCCCCAGCCGGCAGCGTTTCGCTGCAGACATCCGGGTCACGTCCGCGCCGGCGAACGACACCGTGCCCTGGTCGGCTTTGAGGGCCCCGGAGAGGATGTTGAGCAGCGTCGTCTTGCCGGCTCCGTTGGGCCCGACGATACCGACGGCGTCGCCCTCGCTGACCGCGAAGTCGACGCCGTCGATCACCGTCAATGCCCCGAAGCGCTTGCGGACTCCCACCGCATCAACGAGCGCTGTGGACTGCTCTTGCTGCACTATGAGTTATACGGAACCAGCTTGCCGGCGACCGGAATCTGCGGGTCGTCGTGATTCTCGCAAAACTGGAACTCCAGTGGCCACTTCGTGCCCTTGACCCACTGTCCGCCGGGGATCGGCGTCTGCACCACGTTCGGCACCGGCCCTTTGCCCCATTGGAGCGACCCCAAGGTGGTGTCCACCTGAAGCGTCTTCATGGTGTCGGCCACCTTCTGCTTGTTCTTGGGATCGCCGCTTTTGATCAGCACTGCGTTGGCGACGTCGAACAACGCCATGCTGGGGCCGAGCTGCTGGTTCCACTGCTTGCCGCTCTCGGCCTCGTACCCTGACGCCAGATCGGCGTTCGAGATACCCGTCAGCGACGACGAATACGGCCACGTCTCACCCCAATAGAACCCGGTCGCCAGATTCTTGCCGAGGCTTCCCAACGCCTCCACCTGAGACGAGAACAGCCCCGTCTTTGCGATCTGGGCGATCTTGACCATCTTGGTGTAGCCCTGTTGTGCGGCCTGCCTCCAGAATGTCGCGAAGTCGGGCGGGATGGGGAAGGTGTTGAAGATCTCGCAGTTCTTGGACTTGAATAGTGCGATCTGGGACGAGTAGTCGTTGGACCCGTCCTGGTACGCGCCTGGGTCGATGATCGTGTAGCCCGCCTTCTTCAGCAGCGGCCCGAGGCTCTCGCGGATGGCGTTGCCGTCGGCGTCGTTCGGCCACATCACGCCGACCGTCTTGTTCGGTCGGCACCTGGGGCCACAGGCTGGTGTAGGTGTTGGCGAAGTTCTGCACGCCAAAGCAGAAGTGATACGTGTACCGGAACGGCGACGGCTCACCCGGCTTCGCGCCCCGGCCGAAGTACCACGCCTCCCACGGCACCACGGTGGAGATACAAGGAACCCCGGCCGCCTCGGCCGCGTCGGACGCAGGGTTGACCGATTCGGGGGTCGAGGTGGCAAGCATGATGTCGACCCCATCGGAGGTGATCAGGTCCTGCGATACCTGGGCGCTGACCGAAGGCGTGGCCTGGCTGTCCTTGTTGATGACCTCGACGTCGTACTTCTTGCCGCCTGACGTGATGCCCTTGGCGAACGCCTTCTTGGCCAGGCTGATCACGTACGGGTCGGGCTCGCCGAAGCCGGCCGCCGGTCCGGTCAACGGGCTCACGAATCCGATCTTGATCGTGCCTGCGGTACCCCCACCAGACCCCGAGCCCGAGGAGTCGCTGCTGCTACTGCTGCCACAGGCGGCAGCGGCGCCGCCCAACACGAGGCCACCAACCCCAAGGCCTCCGCGCGTGACGAGTTGGCGCCGGTTGAGGCGCGAGAACTCGTTCCCTTCATCGTGCGACATGAAAACACCCCTCCGTTGAGGACGCCGGTGGCGTGATCGTTGCAGCCACCGTGTTCTCATGTCAAGACGGCGTTTCGGTATGCGGAACAAACTGTGATTCAATGTGGTCGCGATGACCGAAACCCCACGACGAGCGCAGACGCAATCCCTTGAGCGCGGACTCGCAATCCTGTCCGCGTTCCGACCCGAGGAGCCGTCGCTGGGCATCAGCGAACTGGCACGACTGCTTGACCTCAACCGCAGCACGGTGCACCGCTATGTCTCCACCCTCAACCGGTTGGGCTACCTCCAACAGGACGCGTCCACCCGGAAGTACCGGCTGGGCATGCGAGTGCTCGACCTCGGCTTCTCGGCGATTAATTCGATGGAGTTGAGGGAAATTGCCGCCCCGCATCTGCAGGATCTGAGCGACTCAACGGGCCACACAGTGAACATGGCGATCATGGATGCCGTCGACATTGTCTACATCGACCGCGTTCGCAGTCCGCGGCCAGGGCAGAGCCAGATCGATCTCAACCTGCACGTGGGCTCGCGGCTGCCCGCCTACTGCACATCGATGGGAAAGGTGATGCTCGCCCATCTAACGGAACCCGACCTGCGAGTGGTGCTCGAAAACACTGACATGATTCAGCGCGGCCCCAATACACACACCGAGCGCGTCGGGTTGATCAACGAGCTCGCACGCATCCGGGCAACCGGCTTCGCCGTGAACAACGAGGAACTGGCTTACGGTCTGCGGTCGATCGCAGTTGCAATACGCACATCATCCGGAGAACCGATCGCCGCGGTGAACCTGGCGGTGCACCGCTCGATGGTGTCAATGGACGACCTCACTGCCCGGCTCGGCCCGCCGCTACGGCGAACCGCCGACGAGATCTCGCGACGGATCGGACACAGAGTGCCGGCCCGCTAAACGGTTCCCTGGCCGCGCAGCCGCGCCACATCGTCGAGCCCCAGCCGCCGCAGTGGAAACCCCTGCGCTTCTGCGACCAGCATACGGCACAGCACCTCGACCGCCTCGGCTCGGTTGATCGCCTCGTCGAGCGTCGCAGCGACGCACACGCAGCCGTGGTTTTCGAGCAGCAGCACATCCACCGGCGGGATCGCGGCGGCAACGGCCGCGGCCAAGTCGGCCGTGCCCGGTAGCTCGAAGCCGACCCGGCCGACCTCGCCGACGTAGTAGACGCTGTCGGTGGTGACATACGGGTCGACGGGGATCGCCGACGACGCCACCAGGGTGGTGAAGAAGGGCGAGCAGTGCAGCACCACGTCCACGTCCGGGCGGGCGGCATACACCGCTCGGTGCATGCCGGTCTCGACCGACGGCCGCCGAGGGCCTTCCCAGTGATCCTCGTCGATCGAACAGGAGGCGATGCCCTCGAGCGTGAGCTCCCCCAGCCGCACTCCCGACGCCGAGATCAAGAACCGGTGCCGGTCGACCCGCACACTGATGTTTCCGGATGTCCCCCAGGTGAGCTGTTTGGCCACCACGGCGGCCCCGGCGTCGATCAGCTCAGAGGGATTCACAACGCCAGTACGTTAGATGAAATGTGACGGATGTCGCCGCGCGACGGTTCGAACTGAATGTATATTCAGTGCATGGAGAGGGATGGGTAGTGTGAGCGCAGGAGATGACGCCGGGGAACGGCAACGGTCGCATGGGGGCCGCCGGTCGGGGATCGCGCGGGCGGTCAAGGAGCACTCCCAGGCAGTCCTGCGGCAGCAACCGGGCGAACCGCCGGTGGAGTTCGAGCAGACCGTCGCACGGCTTTCGCGACGGCAGCTGATCGCCACAGGCGGTGCGCTCGGCGCCGCGGCGATGCTGGCGGCCTATGGGACGCGCCCGTCCGACGCCGGTGCGTCTGCCCGATCGGCGAGTGACGCCAGGGTCGTGATCGTGGGCGCGGGCCTGGCGGGCGTCGCCGCCGCCTACCAGCTGCACAAGGTGGGCGTGCACGCCCATCTGTACGAGGCCCGCGAGCGACTGGGCGGGCGCTGCTGGACTGCGCACGGCTTCGCCGACGGCCAGATCGGCGAGCACGGCGGCGAGTTCATCGACAGTCGCCACGTCCACATCCGGCAGCTGGTGAAGCAGCTCGGCTTGGCACTGGACGACCTGTACGCGGCCAAGTACGGCGACTTCTCGCCCAACTGGGTGCGCGGCAAGGACTTCACCCAGCACCAGATCAGCGTCGGCATGAAGCCGGTCCAGGCGGCGGTCACCGCCGAGGCCAAGCGGGTCGGGGTGATCCGGCCAAACGGCAGCATCAACGCAGCCGCGATCACCCATCCCACGGCGACCGCCAGGGCGAAGCTGGTCGATCAGCTGTCGATGGCCGAGTGGCTCTCCCAGCACGTCCCGGGGGTGCTGCACTCAGACCTGGGACAGTGGCTCGACCAGACCATGACGGGCTGGTACGGCCTCAACCTCGATCGCCTGTCGGCACTCAACTGGATCGACTATCTGATCATCCCCGAGCCCGGCGGGGACGAGCGCTGGCACGTGCGCGGCGGAAACGACCAGATCATCCACCGCGCGATCGACACGATCCCGGCGGGCCACGTCCACCGCGAGTCGGTGCTGAGGTGCATCCGTCGCCGTCCCGGCGGCTCCTACCAGCTCGATTTCGACGGCGTCGCGCACCCGGTGATCGCCGACCTGGTGATTCTGACGCTGCCGTTCACCACCCTGCGGGACGTGGAGCTGCGCGGCCTCGGGGTCAGCCCACGCAAACGCGCGGCCATCCGCGAGTTGGCGATGGGGCAGGACGCCAAGCTGATCCTGCAATACGACCGCAGGCCGTGGCTGATGCACGACTGGAGCGCGACGATGACGTCGGCCGATCCCGACTTCGATACCTGGGAGAGCTCGGCGATGGAGCCGGGCAGCGCCGGGCTGATCACCGTCTATGCCGGTGGACGTACCGCCCAGTCGTGGCGTGGGCCAACTCCGCATGCCCCCGCCACGGCCCACCTTCGCGACGCAGTGCTGAGCCGGATCAACTCCGCGATACCCGGCAGCCGAGCACACTTCAACGGCCACGCCTGGGCCGATCTGTGGCCCCACGATCCGTGGACGCGGGGGAGCTACGCCGCGTTTGGGCCGGGCCAGTACACCCGTTTCTGGGGAGGCCTGGGCAAGGCTGAGGGGAACGTGCATTTCGCCGGCGAGGCCACCTCGACGTACAGCCAGGGATTCCTCAACGGCGGCGTCGAGAGCGGCGATCGCACCGCCGTCGAGATCATGAAGAAGCTGCGCATCCCCGTGCCGGCCTCGCTCGCGAACCTGCCATACTGATGCAAGACATGAACGATCAACGCGTGGCTCTGGTCACAGGCGCGTCCAGCGGGATCGGCCGCGCGACCGCAGTCGAGTTGGCAAATGGAGGCATGCGAGTGATGGCGGTCGCCCGCCGCGCCGATCGCCTGGCCGAGCTCAGCGAGCAGACCGGCGTCGACCACGTGGTGGCGGATCTCGCCACTGAGGAGGGCTGCGCCTTGGCGGTCGCGGAGACCGAGCGGCGACTGGGCCGGGTGGACGTGCTGGTGCACGCCGCCGGCGTGGGGTCGGCCCGCGAACGGGCGGTGTGGCGTAGCGACCCGGCGGTCTGGCGAGAGACGATGGCGGTCAATCTGGACGCCTCGTTTCACCTGATCCGGCTGGCGACCGCCGGCATGGTCGACCGCGGCTGGGGCCGGGTGGTGGTGGTCAGCTCCACCGCGGGCCTTCACGCCGCCGCGTCCGAGCCGGCCTACGACGCCTCCAAGCACGGCGTGATCGGGTTGGTGCGCGCGGCCGCGCTCGACCTGGCGCCACACGCGGTCACGTGCAACGCGGTGCTGCCCGGCTGGGTGCGGACGGAGATGGCCGATCGCTCGGCCGAGGCGATCGCCGCCGCTCGCGCAAGATCACGGTGGAGCAGGTGTGGGCCGAGCGCGACGCCTCGTACGCGGCCGGGCGCACCCCCACCGCCGCCGAGATCGTGCACACGATCGCCTTCCTCTGCTCAGACGGCGCCAGCGGCATCAGCGGCGAGCCCATCACCGTCGCCCTCGGCGATTTATGGTGAGTGGTGAATAACGGTGCCAGGCACCGTTATTCACCACCCGCGCCCCGAGTGATAATTGGTGCCGGCACCAATTATTCACAGGGCCGCGCGGGCGGCGTGGTAGCCGCACATTCCGTGGACGCCGCCGCCGGGGGGCGTCGATGAGGAGCACAGGAAGATCCGGGGGTTGGGAGTCGCATAGGGCGAGATGCGCGGCACCGGGCGGGCCAAGACCTGGCGCAGGTCTCCCAGGCCGCCGTTGATGTCGCCACCGATGTAGTTGGGGTTCTCGGCCTCCATCTCGGCCGGCCCCCGCACCGCGCGCGCCAGCACCAGATCGCGGAAGCCCGGCGCAAAGCGCTCGATCTGCCCCTCCACGGCGTCGCTCATGTCCACCTCGCTGCCGTTGGGGACATGGCAGTACGCCCACAACGTGTGGTGCCCCGCGGGTGCGCGAGTCGGGTCGATCAGGCTCTGCTGGGCGACCAGTACGTAGGGCCGCGGCGAATGTCCTCCGCCGGATGCGATCCGCTCCGCCGCAGCGATCTGCTCGAAGCTCCCGCCCAGGTGCACGGTGGTCGCCCGGCGGCACTCCTCGGCCAGCCACGGCACCGGCCCCGACAGGGCGTAGTCGAGCTTGAACACGCCCGGCCCGTAGCGAAACCGGCTGAGCCCTGCGCGGTACCCCGACGGCAGCTCGTCCCCAGCGATGGCGAGCAGCTGGCGCGGAGTCACGTCGAACAACACCTTGTCGGCCGGCGGCAGATCGGCCATCGACGTGACCTCACGCTCCAGCTCGATCACTCCGCCCAGCGATCGCAGATACCCGGCCATCGCCTCGGTGATCGCCTGCGAGCCGCCGCGCGCCACCGGCCATCCCACGCTGTGTCCCAAGCCGAGCAAGACCAGCGCAAACGCTGCCGTCGGCGGCCGGTTCAACGGCAACATCGAATGGGCGGCCATGCCCGCCAGCAGCGCCCGCGCCCGCTCACCCCGAAAGCGGCGGGCCAGCAGCGACGCGCTGAACAGTCCGTGCCGGGCAAAACGGGCCGCCGACAGCGGATGCCGCGGCAGCCGCGGCGGCCCCAGCACCAGATCGGCGATCTCGTCCCAGTCGCGCACCAGCGGGCCCATCAGCGACTCGTAGCTGCGAGCGTCGACGCCCAGCCCGGCGGCAGTTTCGGACACCGATCGCTGCAACACCACCGCACTGCCGTCGTCCAGCGGGTGGGCGGCGGCGATCTCGGGCTGGAGGTACTCAAGCCCGTGTTCGGCCAGCGGCAGCCGCTGCAAGAACGGTGAGCCCAGACCCAGCGGATGGATCGCCGAGCAGACATCGTGGAGGTAGCCGGGCAGGGTCAGCTCGGCCGTGCGGGTTCCGCCCCCCACATCCGTGGAGCGTTCCAGCACGCACACCGAGCGCCCTGCCCGCGCCAACTCGATCGCGGCCGCCAAGCCGTTGGGGCCGGCCCCAACGACGACCGCGTCGTACGCTGCTTCAGCCACTCCGGCGGAACGGGCGGGCGATCAAGCGGACAGGGGCACCGGTCATATACACCCCGGACCGTATACCAGCGTTGTGCCACACGTTGGATGCCTTCGACCATTGGCGGCCGCGATCGACGCACACCGACTGTGCCGTCACGTCGGCCTCGGCGCCCATGTGCTCGGCCAGCCGAGTCAGCGTGTGCGACCAGTGCGCGTCCTCTTTCTTGTGTCCGCCCATGGTCATCCCGATCTCATACAGCGGGTCGCCGGCGCGCATCAGCACCTGCGCCTGCGCCCACGTGAGGCCGTCCTCGATGAACGCGCTGAAGGTGATCCAGCCGGCGAACATGTGCCCCTGCGGCGTCATCAGCGTGAACGACTCGGCATCGGCGTAGAGCACCAGCACTCCGGTCGAGAGCTTCATCCCGCCGGGCATGCCCAGATCGATCGCGGCGACCTCACCGGGGTTGATCCCGGCCAGCGGGGCAAAGAAGTTGTTGCCCTTCGGCCAGAACTCGGGGAAGTGTGCCTTCCACTCGACGATCACCTCTTGCGGACTCGCGGTCGAGCCGCGCAGCGGCGTTCGATAGGTCTTCTGCCACATCTGGCCGAAGCCCTGCAGCGGCGAGGTCTGTCGCCGGCCGGCGACGTTGATGCCACGCTTTCCGCGCTCGGCCTCGGTCACCTCCAGGCGCTCGACGGGCGGCGCCCATGCGGCGGCATCCCGGTGTTCGGGGGGTGTGCTCATGTCACTGTCCTTCCGGTCAGGCTGCGGCGATCGCAGCAGCCTCGTCTTCATGGATGGAGATCGCCTCGTCGAGGCGGGTCAGTTCGAGGATCTGGCGGTAATGCTCGGACAGGCCGCAGGCCAGCATCTTCTGGTGCATCCGGTTGGCTCGCACCAACAGCGTGACGAGCAATCCGATGCCACTCGAGTTCATGTACTCGAGTCCGTCAAAACTCAGGATCACGGCTTTGATATCGCCGCCGGCGGCGCGATCCCAGGCGTCTCCGAGCGCGGTCTCACTGGCGCCCGTCACCTCGCCGACGAGCTCGATCACACTCACGCCTGGAGCAGGCGTGCGCACTACGAGCGGGGTTACGGTTTCGGTCATCGGTCTCCTCCGTGGTCTGCGGCGACCGTTGCCGGCTCGTCCGCAAGGATGGTGATGAAATCGGACAGCCGCGTGATCTCGAAGATCTCGCGGTAATGCTCAGACAGGCCGCGCGCGCTGACCTCGCGACCCTCGGCACGGGCGCGGGCGAGCAGGCCCACGATCAGCGCGATCCCGGTCGAGTTGATGTATTCGACTCCAGAGAACCCGAGCGTCAGGGCTCCGTCGCCGGCGGCTTTGCCATACGCGGCCTCGAGTGCGTCGCGGGCGCTGCCGTCGATGTCGCCGGTCAGCTCGATCACGACACCGTCGCCGCTCGGGGTTACCGTCGCCTCAAGTTTGGGCGCCATCATCCTCTCCTCTCAGACGCAGGATCAGCTCCAGCGTGTGGTGATGTCCATCGTGGGAATCGCGTACCTCGTCCACCATGTTCTTGATCAGGAACATGCCCCAGCCGCGGGGCGACTGCAGCCCTTCGAGCTTGGCGTCCAGATCGGGGTCATCCGCGGGTTCGACCGCGTGATCGCCGCCCTGGTCGGTGATGCGCACACACACCGCCGCCTCCGAGGCCGACACCGACACCTCGACCACCACGTCGGGCTGATACTTGTTGCCGTGCTCCATCGCGTTCATGGTGGCCTCGCCGGTGGCGGTCTTGAGCCGCTCCAGCCGCGCCGGTGAGATCGGCACGTCGGCCACCGCCGCGGCCACCCGGTCGATCGCCTGGCGCTCGTTGCCGGGCTTGCTCTCGACCGTGAACTCGTCCAGCACCGTGAACTGACCGGCGTGAGCGCTGCGCTCGAGTGCGACCAGCGTGATGTCGTCCTCCTGCTCGCTCTCATCGCCGGTGAAGCGGTCGAGCTGGGTCACCAGATCGTCGATCAGGTCCTGCGCCACCACTCCGGTTGCGAGCCGCGCGATCACGCGGTCGTTGCCGAACATGTCCCGATCGGGTGCATGCGCCTCGACCAGGCCGTCGCTGTACATCAGCACGCTGGCTCCGGGCTCGAGCACCGCCTCGCACACCTCGTAGTTCATGTCGGGCATGAGGCCGAGCGGCATGCCGGTCGCGCGCAGCTCCGACGCCTCACCGGCGGTGGAGACAAACGGCAGGTTGTGGCCGGCGTTGGCGTACCGCAGCCGTCCGCTGGAGGGGTCGAGCACCCCGTAGAAGCAGGTGACGAACATGTTGGGCGGGATCTCGGGGCAGATGTGGTCGTTGACCCGCTGCAGCACCTCGCCGGGATCGAGCAGCCGCTGGGCGGCGGCCCGCAGCACGCTTCGGGTGGCGGCCATCACCATCGCGGCCGGGATGCCCTTGTCGGTCACGTCGCCGACGACCAGGCCGATCAGCCCGTCTGGCAGCTCGATGAAGTCGTAGAAGTCACCGCCCACCGTGCGCGCCGGCCGGTAGTAGGCGGCCACCTGCCACCCGGGCAGGTTCGGCAGGGTGCGGGGCAGGAAGTTCTGCTGGATCAGCTGGGCGACGTGCAGCTCCTGCTCGATCCGCTCGCGCTCACGGATCTCGGTCTCCTGCTCGCGTACCAGCTGGCCGACCTTGACCGCCGGAGCGGCCTGCGAGGCGAGGCTCTCGAGCAGCCGCCGGTCGTCTGGCGAGTACTCCTGGTCGGACAGGCGCGGGCCGAGGTTGAGCAGGCCGATCAGCTCGCCCTGGGTCACGAGCGGGACGACCATCGTGATTCCCTGCTCGCGCATCCGCTCCAGCGCCGGCGACTCGAGCTCGAGGTGCTTCAGCTCGACCGCGCCGGGGGCGCCTTGCAGGTAGGCGATGATCGGGTCGTTGGGGGCAATCTCCAGTTCGGGACCGGGTGCGGACACCGGCGTGGGTGCGGTCTCGATCTCGGCGGTTTCCGGCGCCGCGGGAGTGGCCGGCTTTCGCAGAACCACTCGGCGAAGTGTGTGGGTGAGCACTGTCATGCCTCCGTTGTACCGGGTGAGCGCTCCGAAATCGTTACGGAACGAAGCCAGAGCGATGCGGATCGCGGCTGGACGGTGTTGTGGACTGTGGTGAGCAAGGAATCGGAGTGGAGATTCCGGCCCAGATACCCGTAGGCGGCGTTGATCACGAACAGCACCAGGGTGAGCGCGAACACCGGCCACGCGATCCACCGAGCCGTGCGCTGACTGATCCGGTTTGTGACTGCCACTCCACCACTTTCGCCGCGCGACCGTTCCGAGAACGTTACGACCGCTCGGTTCGACTATCCAACCGTTGCGTTACATGTCAAACTTGCCTATCGCTCCGCTCAGAATCTCACTTCTCGGCCCCCCTGTCGTGGAACTCGACGGGCGCCCGCTGGCGGTGGACACCCGCAAGGCGACCGCGATCCTGGCCTACGTCGCCGTCTCGGGTCACGTCCAAAGCCGCGACATCATCGCCACCCTGCTGTGGCCGGAGTACGACGGCGAGCGTTCTCGCGCGGCACTGCGGCGAACGCTCTCGACGCTGCGCACCTCCCTGGGCGGGGAATGGCTGGCCAGCGATCGGGGAACGATCGCGCTGAACCTCGAGCAGGCGTGGTTCGATCTGGCGGAGTTCCGCCGCGCCGCCGGTGATCCGGACGCGACGGTGCAACAGCTGACCGCCGCCGTCGACCTGCATCGAGGCGACCTGCTGGCAGGCTTCTCGGTGCGCGACAGTGCCGAGTTCGACGACTGGCAGCGGATCGCCGCCGACGGTGTCCGCCGCGAGCTGGCAACCACGCTCGACCGGCTGGTCGAAGCGCTGGCGGCGACTGGTCACTACGACCAGGCTGTGGCCCGGGCCGAGCAGCGACTGGCACTCGACCCCCTGCACGAGCCCGCCCACCGGCGCCTGATCGAGCTGTATGCAAGCGCGGGCAGACGCGGCGACGCGCTCGCCCAATACCGCGAATGCGTACGCACGCTCGACCGGGAGCTGGGGGTCGGCCCGCTGGCCGAGACCACCGAGCTGTACAACGCGGTCAACGAGGGCCGGGCGCCGGAGCCGATGACCACGGCCGCGGCGGCACCGACGCCGTCACAGCCGCTGGTGGGTCGTGGCGGCTCCTGGAGGTCGTTGGCCGCCGGCTACGACTCGATCGCCGCCGACGGTCGCGTGGTTGTGGTCGAGGGAGAGTCGGGAGTCGGCAAGACGCGGCTGGCGGAGGAGTTTCTGCGCGCGCGGGCCGGAGCCGGTGCACAGGTGGTGTCGGCGCACGCCCACGCTGGCGAGCGCGGCCTTGCCTACGGCGTGTTCGCCCAGCTCCTGCGGGCCGCCGTGGAGGTGAGTGGCGACGACATCCCCGAGCACTGTCGAGCCGAGGCCGCCCGGCTGCTGCCTGAACTCGGCCAGCCGCCCGCAACGGCGCTGGGCGAGCCCGGCGCCCGCCAGCGCTTCCTCGACGCCGCCGGCCAGCTGCTGACAGCCGTCGGCGACGCCAGAGCCCCGGGGATCGTGTTCGTGGACGACCTGCACGCCAGCGATCCCGCGTCGGTCGATGCACTCACCTATATCGGCCGGCGCCTCGAGGGACGGCGGGTGCTGCTGCTGACCGCCCGGCGCACGGACGAGCCCGACCCCGACCACGCCTGCGCGCACTTCGCCGAGCTGGGCGACCGGGTCACCCTGGCCCGGCTGACCGCAGCCGACGTGGAAGAGCTGGCGCGGGCAGCCGGCCTGGACGAGACGGTGGCCGATCGACTGTTCACCGAGAGCGAGGGCCTGCCGCTGTACCTCGCCGAACTGCTGGTGACCGGTGACGCCGAGCGTCTCCCCGGGCCGGGAGCGCAGGAGGTCTTCAGCGCCCGCCTGGACGCGGTCACCGAGGCGGCCTCCCAGGTGCTGGCCGCCGCAGCGGTGATCGGCCGCACCTTCGACGTCGAGACGGTGCGGGCGACAAGTGGCCGCTCCGACGACGAGGTGGTCAGCGGCCTGGAGGAGCTCGAGACGCGCGGGCTGATCGTCGAGCGCGACGCCCAGTACGACTTCGCCCACGAACGCCTGCGGATGATGGTCGAGCAGCGGGCAGGGCTGGCCCGCCGGCGGCTGCTGCACGGGCGGGTGGCAGAGGTGCTGGCCGTCGGCCGCGGCGATCCGGCGCTGATCGCACGCCACCTCGAGCTGGCTGGACGGGCGCCGGAGGCGGCCGAGTCCTACCTGGCCGCGGGTGACCGCGCCCGCGACTTGGCGGCCACCGCCGAGGCGCTGGATCACTACCGCACCGCGCTCGCGCTGGGACATCCCCGGCCGGGAGACCTGCACGAATCCCTGGGCGACGTGCACACCCTGCGCGGCGAGTACCGGGCGGCGGTGTCGGCCTACGAGGCGGCGGCGGCACTGGCCCAGCCCGATCACATGGCGGAGCTCGAACAGAAGCTGGGCTCGGTGCACGAGCGCCGCAGCGAGTGGGATCTGGCCGAGCTCCACTACCAGGCGGCCCTGCAGCTGGGAGGAGACGCTGCGCGGATCCAGGCCGACCGCAGCCTGGTCGCCCGCCGCCGGGGGGACGACGGCGAGGCCCTGCGTTTGGGAACCGAGGCGCTGCAGCTGGCGGAGCAAGCGGGTGATCCAGCCGCCACCGCCCAGGCGCACAACATTCTGGGCCTCCTGGGCGCCGGCCGTGAGCATCTGGAGTTGAGCCTGGAGCTGTCCGCCGGGCTGGACGACTCGTCCATCCAGGTGGCCGCGCTCAACAACCTGGCGCTGGATTGCGCGGCGGACGGTGACCTCGACCGGGCGCGGGCGCTGATCGTGGAGGCGCTCGACCTGTGCGCCGAGGTGGGCGACCGGCACCGCGAGGCGGCGCTTCGCAATAACCTCGCCGACATGCTGCACCAGGCAGGTGAGAGCGAAGCGGCGATGGAGGAGCTGAAGCGGGCGGTGGCGATTTTCGCGGAGATCGGTGAAGACGAGGGCGGGTTACAGCCCGGGGTGTGGCGGTTGGTCGAGTGGTGAGGGCCGCCGACCGCCTGCGCGACGGTGTGCTCGTGGGTGACGGCGGTCTGGGGTCGCTGCTGTCGCTGGAGTTGCCCGAGCTGCGATTTCCGGAGGAGGCAAACGTGGTGGCGCCGGAGGCAGTACTGGCGGCCCACGTCAGCTTCATCCGGGCAGGCGCGGACGTGATCCAGACCAACACCTTCGGCGCCAACGCCGTCAAGCTCGGCGCCCACCGGTTCGAGTCGCGGGCGGTGGAGCTGAACGCGGCCGGCGCCAAGATCGCTCGCGACGCACGTGAGGTGGCCGGCCGCGACGTGCTCATCGCCGGATCGATCGGACCGCTGGGCACATCACTCGAGTACGTCGGCAACGACACCTCCAGCGGCGCGGCGCTGTACGGCGAGCAGGCCGCGGTGCTGGCGGGTCGGGGAGTCGACATGATCGTGCTGGAGACGTTCACGTCCCTCGATGAGCTGGTGGTCGCGGTCGGGGCGGTGCGGGCCCAATGCGACCTTCCGGTGATCGCCCAGATCACCGTGCAGGACGACGGCGAGACCGTCACCGGCGCCCGCGGCGATCAGGTCGCCCGCGCGCTGGGCGCCCTGGGGGTGGCGGCTGTCGGCATCAACTGCAGCCTGGGGCCACAGTCGGCGCTGGCCGGCCTGCGCGAGATGCGCGATGTCGGCGATCACTCCGCTGACGATCCAACCCAACATCGGGCTGCCCATGTACCGCGACGGACGCGTGCTCTATCCCGATGCGTCGGAGGGCTATGCCGCGGAGTTCGCCGCCCAGGCGATGGCACTGGGCGCGCATCTGGTCGGCGGCTGTTGCGGTACCCAGCCGCATCACATCGCCGCCATCCGCCGCGCGGTCGACGATCAGCGTCCCGCCCGCTTCACCTTCACCCGGCGCGAGCCGCTGCCGCCCGCCCCGCCCGCCGCACCGGCCTCCGAGAGCCGGCTGGCGCAGCGGCTGGAGGCGGGCGAGTGGGTCGTGTCGGTCGAACTCGACCCGCCCAAAGGCGCGAGCCTGGAGCGGCTGTTGGCAACGGCGGCAGAGATCCACGCAGCCGGCGGTGTCGAGTTCTTCGACATCAACGACAACCCGATGGCGCGCGCTCGGATGAGTTCGCTGATGACCTCGACGCTGGTACAGCAGCACCTCGACGTCGAGACGATCCCCCACCTCACGCCTCGCGACACCACCGCCCGCGGGCTCGAGTCACAGCTTCTGGGAGCGCACGCCAGCGGAATCCGAAACGTGCTGGCCGTGACCGGCGACTACCCCCCACAGGGAGGTCACGGCGACTCCGGCGCCTCCTACCAGGTGGACGCGGTCGGTCTGGTCGAGATCATCGCCGCACTCAACCGCGGCACCGACCGCGCCGGCAAGACGCTGGATGCCCCGACGGCCTTCTTTACCGGGGTGGCCGTCAACCCGACCGCCGACGACATGGAGTTCCGAGCTGGAGCGGTTCGCCCGCAAGGTGGCCGCCGGCGCGCGCTTTGCGATGACCCAGGTGCTGTTCGACCTGAAGCCCCTGCGGGGGATGCTGGAGCGATTGGGCGGTGCCCCGCCGATCCCGATCCTGGTCGGGTTGTGGCCGATCACCAGTCACACGCTGGCGCTTCGTTTGCACAACGAGGTGCCGGGTATCACCGTGCCCGAAGACGTGCTCGAGCGGTTCGCCCGCGCCGAGTCCCAGGCTGCGGCCGAAGGCGTGGCGGTGGCCCGTGAGCTGCTCGCCGAGGCTCGCGAGCTCACCGCCGGCACCTACCTGGTCGCCCCCTTCGGGCAACCAGAACGCGTCCTCGACGTCCTTGAATAACGGTGAAGTCAATTCGGTGCCTGGCACCATTATTCACCTACAACGGGTGGCTCGATTGGAACAGGTTGTCGGGGTCGACTTCGGCCTTGATGGCGCGCAGGCGATCCAGCGACGGGCCGTACAGCTTCTCGGGCGCCGTCTGTGATTCACGCCAGCCCAGCGGATGCCGCGACCCCTCCCAGGGCCCCAGCGCCGAGTAGATCGCATCCAGACTCGCCTGGACGGCTTGAGCCGCCGGCGGCACCGGCGCAATCCCGACGCCGTACGCGGCGAAACCGTCGTCCAGCGACGCCATGCAGCCGTTGCCCTTGAGCGGCTGGCTGATCGCCCCGCCCATCTGCCGGATCTCCAGCGACAGCACCGCCGAGCCGGAGCCGGCGCCGCCCGCGCGCAGCAGTGCGTCGATCCCTTCCGGCGTGAGGTCGGTCAGCGTCATGCCCTCGCCGACCCCCGGGACAGGCTCGGGAGGATCCATGTGCAGTTGCTGCAGGGCGATCGCCGGGATCACCCCGAAGGTGTCCATCTCCGGGCCGAGCGCCCGCAGCGGCGCGATCAGCTCCGCACCGGTGTCGGCGTCCACCAAGCACGCGGCCTCGACGCCCACGAACGCCCGCCCACGGAACGGCTCGGGAATGTCGGGAATCGGCGGGAAGTGCAGCAACCGGACGAGCGAGGTGACCTCATCGGGCAGCGTGTCCACCCACGACCGCCACGCCGGCACGACCTCAGCGTCACGCTCGATCGGCCACAGCATGGCACCGGCGTAGACCTCGGAGACCGGATACAGCGCGAGTTCCAGCGCCGTGATCACACCGAAGGCTCCGCCACCGCCGCGCACCGCCCAGAACAGATCGGCGTTGGTGGTCGCATCCGCCCGCACCAGCTCGCCGTCGGCGTTCACCAGCTCGACCGCGCGAATGCTGTTACACGCCAGGCCGTACTTGCGGGCCAGCCAGCTGAGCCCGCCGCCGGTGGAGTACCCGGCGACGCCCACGTCGGCCGAAGAGCCGGCCAGCGGTGCCAAACCGTGCGGCGACGTCGCGGCGGTCACGTCCCCCCACTCTGCACCGCCTTCGACTCGGGCGGTGGCGTTGGGCACGTCGACCTCGACGGCTCGCATGTTCTTGAGCTTCACCAGCAGCGTGCCGTCACCGGCCGCCAGCACGTAGGAGCCGTGGCCGGTGGCCTGGGGCGCGACCCGCAAGCCCGCCGACCGCGCGTAGTTGACTGCGGCGATCACGTCGTCGACGGTCTTCGGTTCGGCGATAGCGGTCGGCCGCTGGTCGGCGGCCAAGTTCCAGCCGAGCCGACGGGCCTCCCATTCGGGGTGGTCTCGCTCGAGGATTGAGCTTGGAGTCGTGGGGCTGCTCATGCGACTGATCCTCCTGATGTGGCGGTTCTGGCGCCTGCGATTTTAGCCGCGGTTGGCCTATGAGAAGCGGGCGAAGTGCGCCTGCTTGACGTTGCCGGGCTCCCACGCCGTGAAGTCGCCGCCGACGTACAGCACGTTGCCGACCGCAAACGCACTGAACACTCCCAGCGCGCTGTTGGCAGACGGATTCCAGGTGGGGTCGACCCGGCCGGACTTCTTGTTGATTGCGCCCAGGTGCTTGCGCTGGAACGCGCCCATGAAGTTGAAGTGCCCGCCCGCGATCACGTCGTTTCCGATCTGGGCGAGACCCTCGACATTGCCGTCGGTGGTGTTCGTCCACAGCAGGTGGCCGAGCCTGACGCCGTAGGCGCGGACGTGACCGCCGCCGCCCGAGTCACCCTCGATCAGCCGCTTGGTGGTGACCACCAGGGCGTTGACCCCACCGCCGGGGTGAGACGCCCACGCCTTCACCGCACCATCCACGCTGCCCACCACCGCGAGGTGCGGCTGGGCGCGGCCGTTGATGGTCGCGAAGTCACCGCCGATGAAGACGCGCGCACCCACCGGCAGCACCACCCTGACGGCGCCGCTGGCCCGCGGCGCCCACGGCTGGAGCGCGCCCGCGGGCACTCCCACGGCCGCCAGGCGGGCACGGGCGTGACTGTTGACCGAGGTGAAGTCGCCGCCCATGTAGAGCTTGTTGTTGGATGCCTTGACTGTGCGCACGATGCCGTTGGCCGACGCGCTCCACGCGGTCGGCTTGCCGGCGCCGCCGGGAGCCAGCTTGACCACCCGGCTGTGGGCCGAGCCGGCCACGTGCCGGAAGTCTCCGCCGGCGAAGATCACCGCACCGTTGCCGGCGCTGGCCAGCGCCCGCACCCGGCCGTCGGCATTGGGATTCCACGCCAGCAGGTTGCCGGAAACAGCATTGAAGGCCGCCAGATGGTTGCGCGCCGCCGTCTGCCCCCCGTTGTGGGCCATCACCTGGGTGAAGTCGCCGCCGATGTAGACGACGCCGTTGACCCGCAGGATCGCGAGCACCCGGCCGTTGGCCTGCCAGGTGGCGTCGGGCGTCCTGCCCAGGGTCAGAGCAGACGCCGAGCCGGTGGTTGCCACCAGCACAGCGAGGGCGAATACGGTCAGCAGAAGTGTGCGCGCGCGTGTGGTCAACGGTCCTCCTTGGGAGTTCAAGAGAGCGTCCGGCATATTGCCGCATCGCCCGGGGCCCTGCGCCGATTCACAGGCGCCGGACCAACCGAGGTGGGGCGCCCGCAGGCACCCCACCTTGTGGCCGGCCGTTTACTTGTACAGCGCGAAGTGCGGCTGGCTGCGCTGGCCAGTGCTGGTGAAGTCCCCGCCGACACCGAGGGTCGCGCCGGTGCCCGCCAGCGAGAACACGCCGAGCACGCTGTTGGCGCTCGGATTCCACGATTGCAGGGCGCCCGACGAGGTCGAGACCGCGAGCAGCTTGCTGCGGGGAGTGGGGCTGGTGCAGATGTGCTGGCCACCACCCGTGCCGCAGTAGTTCTCGTAGTGCCCGCCCACATAGACGGTGCCGCCCAGCTCGGTGATGCCCTGGATGTTTCCGTCGGTGCCACCCAGCCATTGCTGGCTTCCGCTCTGGGAGAACTTGGCGAAGTTGCCGCCGCCGCCGCCGCCGCCGACAAAGATGCCGTTGGCGTCTGCCGCCATCGTGATCACCTGATAGTGCGGATGGGTGTGCCAGCTCACACTCGCGCCGCTGGTCGCGCTGACCGCGTCGAGGTGGGCGCCGCTCTGGCCGTTGATCTCCGAGAAGTCACCGCCGATCACGACCGTGCTCAGGTCAGAGGTGACCGCAAGCGCCTTGACTTCGAGGTCGGCCGTCGGCTTCCAGGTGTTGCTGAGCGCGCCGTTGGTGGCGGCGAACGCCGCCAGGTACGGCCGCGACGCGCCGTTGGCGGTGGTGAAGTACCCGCCGGCATACACGTTGCCGTGGGCGACATCCAGCGTCGCGACCTGCGCGTTCAGGGTCGCCTTCCAGATCATCGCGCCGGTCTGGGCGTTGACCGCAACCAGCCGCGCGGCGCCCTTGCCGCCCGCCTGCGTGAACGATCCGCCCAGGAATACGGTGCTTCCCGACACCGCGATTGCCTGCACCGTACCGTTCAGGTTGGGGTTGAACCCCATCACCGCACCGGTGGTGATGTTGATCGCCGCCGCCCGGTTCCGCGTGAGCGTCCCCGCGGTGGTGAACGATCCACCGATGTAGGCCAGATTGCCCGAAAACGCGATCGCATTCACCCGGCCGTTGGTGCCTGCGGTCGCCGTCGGATGTGTTCCGACCGCCGCATCGGCCACCCCCACGAACACCGTCACCGCCGCAACAACGCCCAGAATTGCCCCCGCACGTGCTCGTCCCACGCCGCCTCCCCAAATAAGTCGTAAACCCCAGCGGGGGGTAGATTACGCGGCGGCGATGAACATGTAAAGTCGAACCCGCTATATCGGCTGTTGAGGCGAAGGAGATTGCGGTATTTGTCGCCTATGCGGACGCGTTTGCGGAGCTATTTTCGGGCAGATAGGCGAGCCGGACAGGTGCGGTTTCGAACACCGCCGCGGCGGCCCTCACACAGCTACCGACATCCGAGAACAGATCCTCGATGGTGATGCCGAAGGCGTTGGCGAGATTCCAGGCGGTGCGCGACCGCGGCTCAGAGCGGCCGTGGAGGATGTTCCAAAGTCCTTGCGTGGAGAGGTCGAGGTACTCCGCAAGTTGAACCTGGTGCAGGTCGTGCATGCCCAGGAGGTGCCTCACATTTGAACCAACACGACCGCGCTCGACGGAAGCCGTGTGACGGTTGGGAGTTGACAGATCCATGTTCACATCCTACCGTAAAGTCAAGTTCATCGATAGGGTAGGAGGGTAACTTGAATCGAGTCAAAGTTCTGTCACTTACAGTTGCGTTGGTGACAGTTGCAGCCGGGTTGGCAGGTTGCGGAGGGTCTTCGAGCTCTTCCGACAGCAGCTCAGGGGGCAGCGGTAGCACGCCTGCTTCCGTCGGCGGGAAGGTCGACCTGGTCGCGTACTCGACCCCCGAAGCCTCGTACGCGAAGCTGATCCCGGCGTTCAACGACACACCGGAGGGCAAGGACGTCTCGTTCTCGCAGTCCTACGGCGCGTCGGGCGACCAGAGCCGGGCAGTTGAAGCCGGGCAGCCCGCCGATTACCTGCACTTCGCACTTGCTCCCGATATCGAGCGCGAAGTGGACGCCAACCTGGTGTCACCAGACTGGGACCAGGGGAAGTACAACGGCGTCGTGGCCGACAGTCTGGTCGTGTTCGCCGTGCGCAAGGGCAACCCCAAGCACATCACCACATGGGACGACCTGACCAAGCCCGGTGTCGAAGTGATCACGCCCAACCCGTTCACCTCGGGCGGCGCTCGCTGGAACATCATGGCGGCCTACGGCGCACAGATCAAGGAAGGCAAGACCCCCGCACAGGCCAATGCGTACTTGAACGACCTGTTCCACAACGTTCCTGTGCAGGACGACAAGGCCAGTGCCGCGCTGCAGACGTTCGTCGGCGGCAAGGGTGACGTGCTGCTCGCCTACGAGCAGGATGCCAAGCTGGCCATTGCGGCCGGAGAGCCGATTCAGATCGTCTATCCGCCCCAAACCATCCTGATCCAGACCGTCGCTGCGAACACCATCAAGGCGTCGGCAGCCGGTAAAGCGTTCTACAACTACATGTTCACGCCGCCTGCCCAGGAGATCCTGGCGCAGACCGGATACCGCTCGGTGATTCCCAGCGTGGAAGCCAAGTACGCCTCCGACTATCCGGACGTACCGACCTTCACCATCGACGATGTTGGTGGCTGGGACGAAGTCATGACCAAGTTCTTCGACCCGGATAACAGCGTCATGGCGACGATCGAGCAATCACTCGGAGTGTCGACAAGCAAGTGAGTAGCGTCGCTGCAGAACCACCCCGCTCCGGCGGATCGGAACGTGGCTCTCTCAGCCTCGGCGGGGCACCTTCGGGTGTCGCGCCGGGGCTGGCGATCACGTACCTGAGCCTGATCGTGTTGCTGCCGCTGGCAGCACTCGCCTGGGTCACCGGCCAGGCCGGCTGGGACTCGTTCAAGACCGCAGTAACCGCACCCGATGCGGTGGCGGCCATCAAGCTGACGCTGGTGGTGTCACTGCTGGTGGTGTTGATCAACGGCTTCTTCGGAACGCTGGTCGCGTGGGTGATGGTGCGTGACGAGTTCCGCGGCAAGGCGTTCATCAACTCGCTGATCGACCTGCCGTTCGCGCTGCCCACGATCGTCGCCGGCCTGACGCTTTTGACGCTGTACGGGCCCATACTCGCCGATCGGCGTTGAACCTCGCCTACACCCGCACCGCGGTGTTGCTGGCACTCCTGTTCGAGACGCTGCCGTTCGTGATTCGCAGCGTCCAGCCGGTGCTGCTGGAGATCGACCGCGAGGTCGAAGATGCCGCCGGCTCACTGGGGGCGAACCGGTTCACCGTCTTTCGCAGAGTCATTCTGCCCACAATTCTTCCCGCCATCGTCTCGGGTGCCGCGCTGGCATTTGCCCGGGCGATCGGCGAGTTCGGCTCGGTCGTTTTGATGTCGGGCAATATCCCGTTCTCGACCGAGGTCGCCTCGGTTCACATCTTCGCCCAGGTGCAGAGCGACAACCCCGACGGCGCTGCGGCGCTGGCGGTGCTGATGCTCGGCCTGGCGCTCGGGATCCTGCTGGCGATGGGCGCCCTCGAACGTTGGGGGGCGCGGCATGATCGCTAGATACGGCCTGCGCTTCGTCGCCCTGTTCTATCTGGCAGCGCTGCTGCTGGTGCCGGTCGCGATGATCGCCTACCACACCCTCGAAAACGGCATCGGGCCGGTTTGGACTGCCGTCAATGAGCCCGACGCAGTCAAGGCACTGTTGCTGAGCCTCAAGGTGGCCGCGATCGCGGTTCCGCTGAACACGGTGTTCGGAATCGTGTTCGCGCTGATGATCGTGCGCTCGAACATCAGGGGCAAGGCGATCATGGAGGCCGCGCTCAACATCCCGTTCGCGGTCTCACCGGTGGTGGTCGGTCTCACCCTGATCCTGGTGTACGGCCAGAACGGCTGGTTCGGGCACTGGTTCATCGACCACGGGCACGCGGTCATCTTCGCGGTGCCGGGCATGGTGCTGGCAACCATCTTCGTCTCGCTGCCGTTCGTGGCCCGCGAGGTCATCCCGGTGCTGCGTGAGATCGGCACCGACCAGGAGCAGGCCGCCTCCACGCTGGGCGCCAGGAGTCGTCAGATCTTCTGGCGGGTGACCCTGCCCGCCATCCGCTGGGGTGTCATCTACGGCGTGGTTTTGACCACCGCCCGCGCGATCGGCGAGTACGGCGCGGTGGCCGTCGTCAGCGGCAGCGTGATCGGCCAGACTCAGACCTTGCCACTGCGGGTAGAGTCGGAATACCAGAACTTCGATAGGGTAGGGGCGTATTCTGCCGGCCTGGAGCTGGCGCTGATCGCGCTTTTCACCCTGTTCGTGATGAACCTGATCAAGCCCCGCAAGGAGAGCACACATGGCAATCGTCGCATCTAACGTCTCAAAGCGGTTCGGTGATTTCGCCGCTCTGGACGACGTAACGGTCGAGGTGCCGGACGGCTCGCTGACCGCCCTGCTGGGGCCGTCAGGTAGCGGTAAGTCGACGCTTTTGCGGGTGATCGGCGGGCTCGACCGGCCCGACGCGGGCACCATCGAGATCGGTGGCGTCGACGTCACCAAGCTGCCGGCGCACAAGCGCGGCATCGGATTCGTGTTCCAGCACTACGCCGCCTTCAAGCACATGACCGTGCGCAAGAACGTGGCCTTTGGCCTCGACATCCGCAAGCGCCCCAAAGACGAGATCCGCAAGCGCGTGGACGACCTGCTGGAGCTGGTGCAGCTGTCCGGCTTTGCCGACCGCTACCCGGCTCAGCTCTCAGGCGGCCAGCGCCAGCGCATGGCGCTTGCCCGGGCACTCGCGATCGAGCCCGAGGTGCTGCTGTTGGACGAGCCGTTCGGCGCCCTCGACGCCAACGTGCGCAAGGACCTGCGGGCGTGGCTGCGACGGTTGCACGACGAGATGCACGTGACCACCGTGTTCGTGACCCACGATCAGGAAGAGGCGATGGAGGTCTCCGACCGGATCGTGATCGTCAATCACGGCAAGGTCGAGCAGGTGGGCGATCCCCACGAGCTGTACGACCATCCCGCCAACGATTTCGTGATGGGCTTCGTCGGCCCCGTGACCCGGCTGGGCGACACGCTGATCCGGCCTCACGACATCGAGATCCGGCTGGAGCCCAACGGCACCACCCACTCCGCCACCATCGCTCACGTCGCCCGTCTGGGATTCGAGGTGCGCATCGACCTGGCGCTCGCAGACGGCCAGGAGACGTCGGTGCAGGTGACCCGGGAGGAGTCGCGGGTACTCGACCTGGAGCCCGGCAAGTCGGTGTTCGTACGGCCCCGGCCGACCGCCACGGTCGCGCCTGAGCCTGCTCCTGCTGAAGCGTAGGAGCCGCTCGCTGCCATACTTCGCGCATGCAAGGCGCGCACACACGCACTCGGCGAGGCGAGTTCCTGCGCACGGTCGGGCTGGCGCTGGTGGTGACTGCGATCGTGGTGGGCGCCTACGTTCTGCTGCGGCCCACGTCGCCGGCTCCGCCGCCGCAGGCCAAGCCCACGGCGGCCGACTTGGCGGCGCCCAAGTCGCTGCAGCGCGCAGCTGACGCAGTCGGCTTCACCGCCCGCACCGAGCCCGGCGTGGGCTCGATCGAGGACAAACCGGCCAGCGATGCCAACCCACCGTCCAACTCCGACATCCTGCCGGTGGGCCGGCCGGCGCCGGACTTCAGCCTGAAATCACCCACCGGCGAGACGGTCTCGCTGGCGTCGCTCAAGGGCAAGGTGGCGCTGCTGGAGTTCTTCGCCACCTGGTGCCCGCACTGCGTGGCCGAGGCCCCGCACCTGGCACGGATGGCTCGCAGCTACGCCGGCCGGCCGGTGCAGTTCGTCTCGATCAACGCCGACTCCGAGGACGCCGCCAGCGTCTTTGCCTACCACCGCTACTTCGGGCTGCCGTTCCCATCCCTGCTGGATCCCGGCGGCACCCCGGGGAGCTTCCACCACGGCGGAGGACTGGGGCGCGTGTCCCGTGCCTACCACGTGGGCTTCTACCCCACCTTCTACGTGCTCGACCGAAACGGCGTGATCCGGTGGCGGGGAGACGTGGAGCAGCCCGACGCGAGCCTCCGCGGGGCCATCGACAAGGCGCTCGCCCAGCCGTCCTGAGCGATCAGCCGTACACGTCGATGCCGCGGTGGCGGATGGCAGCGGCCTGGGCCTGGATCCGCTCGGACGAGGTCGGCACCACCGCCAGCGGCCGCACTGCCAGGATCATCCGGCTCACCGGTGAGGGCGGCGGCGGCCCTTGGAAGCTCTGGGCCAGGAGCAAGCTGGTGGGATCGATCGCAGACACGGTCTAGCCAGGTATTCGACTGGGAGGATCAGATGGTGTATTCCGAGTTGGCGGTTGCCTGGGCGAGCGAGAACCGAGCTGGGGCAGGACGCAGGGAGCGCTCGTGCCTGGAAGGCACGGGTGCGACCGAGGACGAACCTCAGCGACGGTCCGCAGCCGCAGCGAAGATCCGCCGGTGCAGTCACAGACTGCAACCGGCGGACAGCGGCCAGGCGCGCGTCAGCTCGGAATACACCATCTAACGCCGCACGTCGGCCTGGGCGCCCTCGGTGAGGATCTTCTCCCGGGCGGTGACCAGGTGGTAGAGCACCAGCAGCTGCACCAGCGCCAGCGAGTCTGACCGCTGCAGCCGGGTGCCGATCGTGAACTCGCCCAGGCGCTCGCTGCGCAGGTGGCTGGCGAAGTGCATGTGGCTCCAGATGCGCTCCTCCAGCTCGAGTGCCACGGCCGCCTCGAGCGTGCCGGGCACGAACAGGTCCTGATCGCCCCCGGCGCCGATCTGGGTGAGCTCGTCGTCGGCGTCGCCGATCACGTCCTCGAGGTCTGGGTGGGGCAGCCCGGGGCGCAGCAGCAGGTGGGCGTCGAGGTGGGTCGCATCGGTGTCGGGCTCGGCAGCATCCTCGCCCTGGGAGAACCGCACCACCATGTCGGCGGCGGTGCGCTGGGGGCGGATGTAGGCGTCGGAGTCCTCCTCGCGACGGTCGAGCTCGGCCAGCACCTGGTCGGTGGTGTATCCGCGGCGGGAGCAGTCGCGCACGACCTTCCAGCTACGGCGCAGATTTTCGGGCGGATCCAGGAACACCCGCACGTCGTAGCAGTCGCACATGCTGGCGGTGTGGAAGCCGAGCAGCCCCTCCACGATCACGAATCTCCGGGGCGCCAGGTACACCGGTGGCCCGAAGGTGCCGTCGGAGTGGCGGTAAACGGGCTTGAGAATGGCCTCACCGGCCCGCAGCAGGCGCAGATGCTGGTCCATCACGTCCATATAGTTACAAGCCGGATCGAGCGGAGTGATCAACCGGCCAGACCGCTGGGCGCGGTCGTAGCGGTGGTAATCGTCGAGGCAGACGTGCGACACGGCGTCGGCTCCCAGCACGCGCACAAGCCCCCGCGTCAGCGTCGTTTTCCCGCTGGCAGAGTCACCCACCACCCCTAGCAAGATCGGTCTTGGCATTGCGACCAGCGAGTGTATCCGAGGTCCGTACCCTTATTGCGTTGGTCGTTTCGCAGACATATTGTGTAAATCTCACA
Organism: uncultured Actinomycetes bacterium; assembly: GCA_963729195.1. Taxonomy (GTDB): domain Bacteria; phylum Actinomycetota; class Thermoleophilia; order Gaiellales; family JAICJC01; genus CAVPTL01. Next base: position 25,055 of record CAVSNF010000027.1, on the reverse strand, counting down.
AAGAACGAGTCAACACAAGCTTGTGAACCCCTTGACTCTGAATCTGAAGGGAGTAGGCTCTTTGCACACAGTTCTCTCGGCGGTCGGTGGGCAACCGAGCCGGAGAAGAGGCGGCAATGACACGAATTCGCACAACGCACATCGTGATTTTGGCTGTCGCGGCATGCATTGCCGTGGCCAGCACGGCGGGAGTCGCCAAGGGCGCCGGCGCACCTCCGCCGCCTCCGCCTCCCGGCGGAACGAGCACAGGCGGCGGCGGTGGCGGCACGACCACGGGTGGCGGTGGCGGAACCACGACCACCGGCGGCGGTGGCGGCGGTACGACCACGACCACCACCACCGGCGGCGGTGGCGGCGGCACCACCACGCCGGTCAGCCATCCGACCCCTCCGATGGCCGCCGCGGTCATCACCGCAGCGACCGCGCCGCGTGTGATCACCGTGAGCTGGAAGCTTCCCAAGAGCAACGTGATCACCGGCGTGATCGTCCGCCGGGGTGCCGCCGCGAACTGCCCCGCAACGACGGCCGACGGCGTGGGAGTCGGCACGACGGCCAGGCGCTCCACCCAGGTCGACCGCGGAGTGCGTGCCGGCGCGACCTACTGCTACTCGGTGTTCACCACCAGCCCGTACAAGGTCTCCGCGGCGGCGCATCACACCGCGGTGGTCGGCCCGCCGGGCAAGGTCACCGGGGTCGTCGCCAAGCCTGTCGGCGGAGGGATCCAGATCCAGCTGGCTGCCCGCCGCGGGCGCGACCCACTACATCCTCAAGCGGCAGGCCGGATCGTGCCCCACCGCGACCAAGGGTCGCGTGATCCACCGGACAACACGGCGACGCATGCGACTCGACGCCTCGCCAGCCGGGCATCGGCTACTGCTATGCCGTGTTCGCCGCCAACGGCACCAAGTTCGATCCCAGTGCCGGCGGCCTCCCAGAATCACAACGTGATGATCCCGCTGGCGGCCGCCCCCAGCACCGGTTCGTCGTCCTCGCTGCTCACCTCGTCACTGGTGAAGGTCGTCGGCGGAGTCGCACTGGGAGTGCTGCTGCTGGCCGCAGTCGCGTTCCTCGCAGCCAAGCTGATCGCCCGCGCCCGGGAAGACGACTGGCAGTACAGCCAATCGTCACACCGCGGCGGCGCGCGATTGGCACTCGGCCGGTATGAGGGCCCTGCGCTGGTGATCCCGGCGGCCATCGTGGTGGTCAGCCTGGTGCTCCTGATCGCGGCGGCGCTGTCGCTGTGAAACGCACCCGCCTGATCCTGGCCGCGGTCGTCCTGGGAGCGCTCACGCTGGTGCCCGGCGCGCTGGCCACCACCGGCGGGATCTTCACCGCCAACGATCCCAGCTTCGGCAGTGTGGTGATCGGGAACACCAGCGGCAACACCACGGTGACGATCACCAACTCTGACGCCACCACCCACACGATCGACTCGGTGTCGCTGGGCGGCACCAACCCCGGGCAGTTCAATCTCGTCAACGACAACTGCAGCGCGGCCGTGCTGGCCCAGAACGACACGCTGCACGGTGGGAGTGAACTTTGCCCCCACCACCCCGGCCGGCGCCAAGGACGCGCAGATCGATCTCGCCTATGACAGCGCCACCACCCCAGCTACACAGCAGAACGTCTCGGCACTCGCGGGTACCGCGACCGCAGCCACCCCCGCCGTCACGGTCAACGACATCGCCTTCGGCAATGTCCAGGTCGGCGGCACCAGCACCAGGACGCTGACCGTCACGAACAGCGGTAACGCTCCGCTTCAACATCACCACGGTCGGCCGAGCGTCCGGCAACATCAACGTGTTCACGCTCTCGAACAACACCTGCAACGGGGCGACGGTCGCGGTCAATGGCAACTGCACCGTCAGCGTCACGTTCTCACCCGCCGTTGCCCAGGCGTACGCCGCGGTGCTCACGGTCACCGACGACGCCCCCAACTCGCCGCAATCGGCAAACGTCAGCGGCAACGGACTTTCCCAGTTCGTGACCTTCAGTCCCCAGCCGTACAACTTCCCCCAAGCCCCGGTCGGGCAGGCGGGAAGCCCGGTGACGTTCACGCTTACACAACCAGGACAACGTCGGCCTGCAGATTCCGGCCGCGGCGTTCACGAAGGTCGCCGGCGGCAACGTGGGCGCGTTCAAAATCAGTGCAGATACCTGCTCGGGCACCACCGTGGCCGCCAACGGCAGCTGCACCTTCGCCGTCGCCTACACGGCCACCGCCGGTGGAAATCAGTCAGTCGCCATCAACGTCACCGATTCGGCTGCCGACTCGCCGCAGACGCTCACCCTCACCGGCAGTGGAAAGTCGCCGGCCGCCTTCACCAACGTCCGCGGCGCCGTCGGATGCACCACCGCAACCCTGCAGTGGACGGTTCCGGCGGGCGTTGCCGGCAGCTGGATCGTGCGCAACTCAAACCACGTGCCGGTCAACCAGCACGACGGCACCCGCGTCCGGGCGACCGGCCACGGCGTGCGGCTGGAGAAGGGCCTCAAGCAGTTCCACACCTACCACTACGCGATCTGGGCGCAGTACAAGTACCTCGGCTTCAAGCCGGTCGTGTACTCCGCGCCCAAGCGCCTGAACCTCAAGACCGGCCGCGTGTGCTCGCCGCAGCGAGGCGCCCACCTCAACGGCACCGCCCCGCTGGTCGATTGGTCGCCGGCGGCCGGCGTGTGGGGATATGGGCTGCGTCTGTTCGACCACGGCCGCGCGGTGTTCTCCTGGTCGGCCCGGACGACGGTGTCAGCCCACAAGGTTCCCGCCGGACGCCTCAAGCACGGCCACAGCTACCAGGTCTTCATCTACGCCTACTCCAACGCGCATCCCCGCGGCATCGCGATCGGCTCCTCCAGCTTCTCGATCAAGTAGTGAATAACGGTGCCAGGCACCGTTTTATTCACGGAGGCCTGTAGCCGAGGGCGGCTGCGGCGAGTAAGAGGAACTGGATTGTGGGGGCGAAGACGACGTAGGCGCGATGCACCGTCACCCGCCGCAGGCCGAGGTCGGCCAGCGCAAACATCAGCGGGAAGGCGACCAGGCCGAAGCGGCCGACCGAGTAGAGCACGCTGGAGAGCAGCGGCATGACGAAGATGGCGCACACGTACACGACGTCCTCGTCGCGGGTCGCGCGAAACCGGACGCTTTTCCAGATCGGGATCAGCAGCAGCAGGTAGGCGATCACCGTCACCCCGCGGGCCAGGTAGAAGACGTCGTGAGTGGTCGCAAACCGCCAGAACTGATCGATCAGCGGCCACAGCGGGAAGGACAGGTGCCCGCCCCATTCGCTTTGGATCTTGACCATCGCCAGCGGATCGCCGACCGCGTGCCACAGCCAGGCGGCGTGGGCGGCCAGGCCCACCGCGGGCGCGATCGCAAGCAGCCACGCCTCCACCGTCTTTCGCCGCCACGCTCGGATCAGCAGCGCCGGTACCAGCGCGGCACCGGTGATGCGAGTCAGCCCGGTGAGAAACGCCAGCGGGATCGCCCAGCCGTCCTTGTGGCGATCCGACAACACGAACAGCCACACCGTGAGCGCCAGGAAGATGCCCTCGGAGTAGGCGAACACCAGCGCGAAGGCGTAGGGCGAAAGCACCAGGTAGAGCAGCGTGCGACGCGCGTGCGCCTCCGAAAGCCGGTCGCGGGCCAGCACGTACAGCCCGAACATGGCGATCAGCGCGGCGCCGTTTGAGACCAGCATGGCGGTCACGGCATCGCCGGTGTGGAGCACCTCCCGCACCAGCCAGATCGCCGCCGGGAACAGCGGGAAGAAGGCCACCGACAGGTTGTGGTGGTAGCCGTTGTGACTGAGCTCGATGTAGTAGGCGGTGTCCCAGCCGGTGACCGCCGTCCACGGCTGCACCTGCCAGTGGGCCAGCGCCCGGTGCCACCCCAGCTGATCGGTGAGCACGACCCCGGCGGCGATCACGGCCACCCGGCTGGCCAACCACAGCCCGACGACCCATCGCCACATTCTTCGAGCGTCGGGTTTGGTGATCACGGGCGCCCACACTACCGGGCTCGCCCACCCTCGATCGGCGCTACCGCTTGTGCACTTCCGGCTTCGAGCCGATATCCTGGGTGGCGTTGGAGAGGTGGCCGAGTGGCTGAAGGCGCCCGCCTGCTAAGTGGGTCTGGGGGGTAAACCTCCAGCGAGGGTTCGAATCCCTCCCTCTCCGCTTCAGTTCGGACGTGGGCCCGTTCCGGCACCGCACCAAGCGATCGATCAGTTCAGCCTGAGCGGGATTGATGGCACGGCGCATCCCGTCCAGATCGAACCACTCGGCGCGATCGACCTCGGGGATCTGCAGACGCGTGCCAGAGCGCGGCGGCCACTCGATCTCGATCAAGTTGCTGCGCACCGTGGCCGGATCGAACTCGCCGGCAATCGCAAAGGCCTGCACGCGCTTGCCGCTGCGCTGACGGATCTCCCCGAGGTCGATCACCGTCTCCCTCGGGAGGCTCCGATCCCAGCTCCTCAGCGAACTCGCGGCGGGCGGCGACCAGCGGCTGCTCGTCGGCGTCCAGTTCGCCCTTGGGAATCGACCAGGCCCCGTCGTCCTTCTTCGCCCAGTACGGCCCGCCCGGGTGCACCAGAAGCACCTCCACGCCCGACGCAGGCGTGCGATAGAGCACCAGGCCGGCACTGGCCTTGGGCGGCATCAGTCCCCTGCGCCGGAGACGAAGTTGGGCCGCACGTAGGCGACCTTGAACCCGTGTCGCAGGATGTTGCGATACGAGTTCGACGGCCGGTCGGGCAGGTTCTCGCCGGTCTCGGTGACAACCAGTTCGCGCGCCCAGCTCGGCGGCCCGGCGAATGCGCGCAACCATGATCGCGCCCTGGCCCCCGCGCCGGCGAAACTCGGGCAGCGTGCCGGCAGCGCCCAGCCACCCGCCGGCGGGGCCGACGTGAAGCGCCCCTGCGGCCGCGGCCGTGTCGCCGTCAAAGGCGATGTAGCACGACCACCCGGGGCGACCCGGCAAGCCGGCCAGGTCAGGCCCGATTCCCGGCGGGATTCCATAGGCCTTGGTGATCACCCGCGCGAACTCCCCCGCCAGATCCGGGCCGATCAACTCGACCCGCAGGCTGGTCTCGACCGGGGCGGGATCGGTCACGGGTCGTACGAACTTGACCCACGCGTACCCCGGCGCGTAGCCCCGCGCCCGCAGCATCCCCTCCAGCTCCGCCGGGCGGGCTGTCGGCGCCAGCGAGATCGCATGCACGGTCGAGCCGTACAGCTCGCCGATCTCGTCGAGATCCTGGTCGGTGGCGGGCCGCGCGATGCCCAGACCCTGAACCCGGTTGAGCATGATCGAGTCGACCCCGGGTGCGTGGCACACGATCGCGGGGCCGACGGTGGCCACGTCGTCGCCCAGCATGCTGCTCCAGGCGTCCGACTCGGCCAGCTCGGGCTCGAGGGGAGCCGCAGGGCTCATTTTGACGCGTTCAGGGCCGGCATGTACCCGTCCTTCTCCAGCCAGTGCCCGCCGTCGATGGTGAAGTTCTCGCCGGTCACGTAGGCGGCGTAGGGCGAGCACAGAGCGGCCGTCCACCAGCCGATCTCCTCGACCGTGGCCAGCCGGTTGAGCGGAACCGTGGCCGCCACCCGGGCCTCGTCCTCGGGCGTCGGCCAAAGCGCCGCGCCCGCGCCCTCGGTGGCGGTCGGGCCGGGGCAGATGGTGTTGACGCGAATCCGATGAGGCGCCCACTCGACCGCCAAGGTGCGGGTCATCGCCACCAGGCCGGCCTTGGCGGCGGCCGAATGCACCGTGCCGGGGCCGCCGGTCCAGGCGTAGCTTGCGATCACGCTCAGGATCGCTCCGCCCTCGCCCTGCTCGATCATCCGGCGGCCCGCCGCCCGGGCGCACAGGAAGCCGCCGTCCAGCACGATCGAGGTGACCGCCCGCCAGCCGTTGGGAGAGAGATCCTCTGCCTTGACCACGAAGTTCCCGGCAGCGTCGTTGACCAGCACGTCGACGCGGCCGTAGGCCTCGACCGCGGCGGCCACCATCGCGTCCACCTGCTCGGGATCGCGCACGTCGGTCGGCTGGGCAGTCGCGCGGCCGCCCGCTGCCGTGATCAGCGCGACCGACTCGGCCAGCGGCTCGGGCCGGCGTCCGGCCACCACCACCGACGCGCCCAGGCGCGCGAACTCGAGCGCCATGGCACGGCCCATCCCGCTGCCGCCGCCGGTGACGATCGCGACCTGGCCGTCGAAGCTGCCCTCAACCAGCATGCGCAGATCCTTCCACGGGGATGATGCGTGCGTCCAGTCCCAACGCCCCGGCCGGCGTCACCAGCAGCGGATTGACCTCGATCTCGGCGATGTCCGGTCGGGCCGCAGCCAGATGCGACAGCGCCACCGCCGCCGCGGCTGCGGCGGCGATGTCGACCGGCGGCCGGCCGCGGGCGCCGTGCAGGATGGCCGCGCCGCGAAGGCTGTTCAAGAGCGCCACCGCACCGGCCTGGTCGAGCGGCGCCAGGCCGATCGCCACGTCCTCCAGCACCTCGGCGTACAACCCGCCCAGTCCGACCAGCGCGATCGGCCCGAAGCGCGAGTCGCGGCGAGCGCCGATGATCAGCTCGACCCCCTCATGCAGCGGGGCCATCCGCTCCAGCGAGAGCGCCTCGGGCGCCAGCCGCTGCTCCATGTCGGCCACCACCCGTTCCAGCTCGGCGGCGTCTGCAGATGCCGACCGCAACCCCACCGGCGTCGGACTTGTGCAGCATGCCCAAGGCCTTGACCACCAGCGGGAATCCGAGCTGCCCGGCCGCCACCTGCGCCTCGTCGCGGCCGCGCACCTGCACCGCGTCGACGAAGGCGACGCCGGCCTGCTCGAGCATGTCGCGAGCGCCGAAGTAGTCGGTCGCAAGCGGCTGCGTCTCGACCGCCGGTATCGGCGGCGCGCCGGTGGGCGCGGGCCGCTCGGCGATCGCCACCAGCGCCGCGGTTGCCGCCTCGATCGTGCGGAAGGTCGGCACCCCACCCTCGCGCATCGCGTCCGAGGTGGGCTCGGCCGAGTACATCGTCTGGGAGATCATCGGCCGGCCGCTGGCCCGCACGGCGGCGGTGATGGCATGCGCCACCTCCACCTCGCGATCGAGAAACTCCTGTGAGTACTGGCTGTAGCCGCCGAAGTAGCCGGTCATCAGCACCGCGTCCACCTCACCCGAGTTCAAAAGCGCAGTGGTGACGTTGGCGTACGACATGAAGTCCTGCTCGCCGCCGCCGGCCAGGTCGACCGGGTTTCCGGTGGCGGCGGTGGACGGCAGATCGGCGGCGATCGCAGCCGACAGCTCCGGGCTCAGCACCGGCAGTTCCAGCCCGGCGGCATCGACCTGGTCGCAGGCGATCGCGCCGTGGCCGCCGCCGTCGCCCACAACCGCGATCCGCGGCCCGCTGCGGCGGCGCGGCTGCAGCAACGCCTGGGCGAGGTCGATCAGCTCGGTGGGAGAGTGCACCAGATGCGCCCCGGCCGCATGGCAGGCGGCTTCGACCACCGCAGTGCGCGCTGACCATCGCACCGGTGTGCGAGAGCGCCGCCCGGGCACTGGCGACGCTGGCGCCGACGGTCAGCACGACCACCGGCTTGCCACAGGTGGCGGCGGCCTCGACGAAGGCCCGCCCGTCACGAAAATCCTCGATGTAGACGGCCACGATCTCGGTGTCGTGATGCCGCCCCATGGACGTCACCAGCTCGGCCAGATCGACGTCCGACTGGTTACCCAAGCGAGGCGAAGCGCGAGAATCCGAGGTTGTACTCGCGGGCCTTGATGCCCATCTCGAGTGCCAGGTTGCCGCTCTGGGAGATCAGCCCGATGTGCCCGGCGGGGAACTCGTTGGAGCAGATCCCCAGCTCGGCGGAGTGATCGAACACCCCCAGGCAGTTGGGCCCCAGCAGGATCGCACCGGCATCGCGCACCCGCTCGACCAGCTTGCGCTCACGCTCCTGGGCGTCTGCTCCCGACTCTCCCAGGCCGGCGGTGATGCCCACGAACGCGTGGGCGCCGGCGGCCAGGGCCTCGTCGACGGTCTGCTCGAAGGCGCCCGCGGGAACCGAGACGACCACCAGCTCCGGCACGTCGGGCAGGTCGGCAACCGACCGGTAGGTGTCACGGCCGAGCACCGGTGTGCCCTTGTGGTTGACCAGGTACACCGGCCGCCGATGCTCACCCTGGAGCGCTCCCCTGGCAAGCCAGTTTCCCCACTTGGCGGGGTCGTCGGAGGCGCCCACGATGGCCACCGAGCGGGGGTCGAAGAGCGCAGTCAGATCTCGTTGCATGCCGCCGCGTATGCTGACACGCGGGGATGTCGGCACGCGCCGTACCCCGCCCGGCGCCCGCTCGTGGCTACGATGATCACGATGGACACCGCCCTAGGCAGCATCTGTGCCCTGGCCGCGGCACTGCTGTTCGGGACGGGCGTGGTAATCCAGGCCTCAGCCGCCCCACAGATGCCGCGTGGCGACGCCCTGCGAGTGGCGCTGCTGGGGCCGATGCTGCGATCGGTGCGGTGGCTTTGGGGCGCGGCGATTGCGCTGCTGGGGTGGGCGCTGCACGCCGCCGCGCTGTCGCTGGCACCGCTGACGGTGGTGCAGCCGGTGCTGGCACTGATGCTGGTGGTGGTGCTGGTGCTGGCCCGGGTGACGCTGCACGAGCAGGTCGGCCCGCGCGAGATCGTCGGCTCCGGCGCCCTGATCGTCGGCATCGCCACGATCGCGGCCACCGCCCCTGCGCGATCCAGCCAGCACGCGTCGGCCTGGGCGATCGGGGCGGTGCTGGTGGTGCTGGCGGTGCTGGCGCTGGCGCCGCTGCTGTGGCGCCGGCACCTGACAGCCCGGCCGGCGCTGGTGGCGCTCTGCGCCGGGCTTGCATTCGCGCTCTCGAGCGTCGCCACCAAGCTCTTCACCGACGCCTCCCCGCGAACACAGCCGGTGCAGGTCGGCCTGCTGCTGGTGATGATCGGAGCGGCGGCGACCGTGGGCGGGATCACCCAGATGAGCGCGCTGCAGCGGCGGGCGGCGACGGTGGTGATCCCGATCGCGTTCGCCACCGAGGTGCTGGTGCCGGTGGCGCTCGCCCCGGTGGTGTTCAACGAGCGGCTGTCCAAGCTGGGCTCGGCCTCCAGCGGTGTGCTGCTTGCGTCGATCGCGGTGGTGATCGTGGGGGTGTGGCTGCTGGCCTCCTCACCGGTGGTGGGCGACATGATCGCCGCCGGTGAGCACGAGGCCGCCGTGCACGCCCCATAACAACTCCGCCGGCGAATTCCACCCGCCTCACCGGATCCTGAAGCCGAGACTGCACGAGCAACGGCTAAGCCCTGCAAGCACGGTCCTTCGAGTCCGCCGCGCCCGGTTCGGCGACCTGTCCGTCGCCGCCCCGGAAGCGGCGGCGCCCAGCGCTGCGGCGGTCGGGATTTGGCCATGGAAGCGGGATTCTGAGGCCTTGGGGCATTTGTGAAGCCGGCGGCGGTGGTGTAAAGACGGCTTAAACCTCTTGTGAGAATCGCGCCGCAGGCCTTGAAGTTGTCAAGTTGGGGGCGACACCATGGGGAACGGCTCCGTGTTTCCGACTTTGAGGTGATCATGCGACGTAGGTTCAAGTTCTTGAGTCTCGCTCCGCTGGCCGCTCTGGCCGCCGCAGGTGTGTTGAGTTCAACCGCAAGTGCCGCCCCGCTGTCGGCGGTTGCGGCTCAGCCGGCGGCAACCGGCTCGTTCACACAGGTGTTCTCGGATCAGTTCGACACGCTGAACACGAACACGTGGACGCGCTACAACGGCACCCCCAGCTGCTGCCCGCAGAGCGGGTGGGCGAAGACCCATGTGGTCGCAACCGGCGGTGCCATGAACATCCTCACCTACCGCGACTCAGCCCGCGGCGGGAAATGGATCTCCGGCGGCGTCTCGATGGCGCGCTCGGTGAACCAGACCTACGGCCGCTGGAGCATCCGCTTCCGCATGGACAAGGGTGTCGGCACCGGCATGGATGTTGCGCTGCGCCCCAGCGGCTCGGGCACGGTCGTCGACTGGGCCGAGGAGTCGACCGACCACGGCGCCGCCCGCGACGTGGAGACGGCCACGCTGCACTACGGCAGCACCCGCGTGCACGCCAAGGTCAACGGCGACTTCTCGCAGTGGCACACGATGACGCTGGACTGGACTCCCGGCAAGATCACCGTGAGCCTGGACGGCAAGGCGTGGGCCAACTACACCTCTCACGTCCCGTCGGCACCGATGCATCTGATCATGCAGTCGAACGTCGGCACCAACGGCTTCACCGGCGTGATGCCCAACGCATCCACGCCCGCCAAGGTCGCCTTCCAGATCGACTCGGTGACCGTCTCGAAGTACAACGGCTAACCCTCCCAGCACGGGCCGGGCGTGCATCACTAGCGCGCGTCCGGCCCGTGTATCTCGCGCATCAGTTCGGCCACGCGCTCGCGCTCGCTGTCGCCGACTCCCGCCTCATCGGGCACCGTCAGTGCCAGCTGGTGATGGTTGTTGATCACATCGACCACGTGGCCGGCCCGCTCGTCGGCTCCGAACCGCACCAGGTAGCGCTCCAGCAGCTCGCGCTGCTCGACCATGTACTCGAGCCAGGTCGCATAGTCCCCGCTGGTGACGATCCGCTCCACCCGCTGCTCGTGCTGGTCGGCGCTCGGCGCCGTGCTCTCCCAGCGCATTGGCGAGCTCTGCCATCGACCGCGGCAGCTCAGCCTCCGGCTCGGGCGTGAGAAACAGCCAGCGATCCTCGGGCAGGTCGTCGTGATCGTGGTCGTGGCCATGGCTCACGAGGTCTGTCCCAGCTCCAGGGCGACAGCGCCCTTGATCAGCTCCCGCCAGCGGTCCCGGTCGAGCATCCCAAACAGCATCAGCGGCCCCAGGCCCTCGACAAACGCGGTCAGCCGCCAGGCGGCCGTCTCGCCGTCGACGCTGGCCGGAATCGAGCCGTCGGCCTGGCCCGAGCGCACGATCTCAACCAGACCGTCGACCCAGCCGTGGTAGGACTCTTCCAGCGACGGCCGCAGCTGCGGATCAAACAGGGCGTGATTCCACATCTCCCGCCAGAGTATCCAACTCTCGTAGATCTCCGACTCGTCGTCGAGGTACACCACCAGCAGCCGCTCGATCCGCTCAACGGCGGGCAGGTCGGCGCCGATGCGGCGCTCGATCGCATCCGCGCGCTCGTCGGCGTACCGAAACGCCTGTGTCAGAAGATCCGCCCGGGTGGTGCAGTAGTAGTGCACCAGTGCGGTGGAAACGCCGGCCTCCGCGGCGACATCTGACATCCGCAGCCGATCGATCCCGACCCGGCCGACCACGTGGCAGGCCGCCTCCAGGATCGCCTCGCGACGGGGTTCCCTCACGGCCCAGATGCGGGATTGACTGACGCCACAGTCAGCAGAGTTAACACGGCGATACGGTGCAGGTCAAGCGCCGGCGCCCGAGCCAAAGACGAAACGCGTTTCGTTGACTCCCACCAGCAGCCGTGATTTACTGACAGCCGGTTGACTGATTGGTCAGTCAGTCCGAGGATCCTCATGGAAGAACCCATTCGAACCCTCCCTGCATGGACGTATCGGACGCCCGAGTTCTTCGAGGCCGAGCAGCGCGAGGTGTTCCGTAAGCAGTGGGTGATGGTCGGACATGTCAGCGCAGCTGCAGGAAGCCGGCGACTACGTGTCGCAGATCCGTGGCCGGCGAGCCGATCGTGGTCGTGCGCGGCAAGGACGGAGAGCTGCGGGCGTTCTCGAACGTCTGCCGCCACCGCGGCGCGCGGGTCGCCGACGGGTCGGGCAACTGCGGCAAGGCGCTGCGCTGCCCCTACCACGGCTGGACCTACGGCCTCGACGGCAAGCTGCTGGGCGTACCCGAGAAGTCAGGGTTCCCCGGGTTCGACAAGGACGCCAACGGCCTGTGGCCGCTCAGCTGCGGCGTGCTGGCGGGGTTCGTGTTCGCCAACCTGGATCCCGATCCCGAGCCGCTGCAGCGACGTGATGGGTCCGTTCGCAGAGTGGCTTGCGCCCTATCGGCCGGACCGGTTGGTGCGCTACGACACCGGCACGGCAGTGCTCCCCATCAACTGGAAGAACTCGATCGATAACTATCTCGAGGGATACCACATCCCGGTCGGCCACCCCGGGCTGCTGCGGCTGGTGGACTACAAGCAGTACCTGGTCGAAACCACCGACGCGCACGTCTCGATCGCCCGCAGCCCGATGCGCGACAAGGCATCGAAGAACCGCCAGGAGCGTTTGTATCAGCGACTTGTGCGGCCGATGCCGGGCCTGCGCGAGCCCGAGGCAAATCAATGGAATTTTATTTTTGCGTTTCCTGGTATGACGTTCAACCTCTATCCTGATCAGATCGATACGTGGACCAACTATCCGCTCGATGCGCTCCACACAGCCACCGTCTGGCAACCAGTACCGGCCACCCGAAACCAGCGGCCGGCGCGACGCGCTGGTACGCAAGCTGAACGTGCGCATCAACACGCTTGGTCCAGCACGAGGACAACGATCTCACCGACCGCGTGCAGGAGGGACTCGGCTCGAGTCTCTACCGCGCCGGAGTACTCGGAGCCCGTGAGAACGGGCTCAAGCACTTCCACGATCTGATTCGCGAGGCGATCCCTGCCGCGAACATCGACGATGAAGTGGAAGGCCGCGCAACGCTCGATCAATGAACATGAGCTCCTCGCGGATGCTACGGTGCATGAACCAGGAGGCTCGGGCTGATGCATCCACTCGACGGGCGCGCAAATCGCCGCACAGACTTCCTCCGCCGCAGCGGCGGCGCCGCACTCGCCCTCTCGGGGGCGGGTCGAGCGCTGCTGAGCGCGTGTCACCGAACTCGACCGAGCCGGTCGGCGGCGGCGCCGTATCCGCTGGCGCGGCCCGACCGCCCGGTCACGCTGCCGCTGTGGGAGAAGCCGATCCCCTCGGGCCTCGAGCCCGAGACCGGCGGCACCTTCACGGTCTTCAACTATCCCGAGTACATCTACGGCGAAGCTGCTGGAGGACTTCGGCAAGAAGTACGACGTCAAGGTCGAGGTCACGCCGTTCAACGACATCAACTCGGGAATCTGCGATCCTGGCCTCCGGCTCGGTCGCCCCCGATGTGACCGAGATGACGCCCGACAACCTCAACCGGGTGGTGGCCGCCAAGCTGGTCAAGCCGATCAACCTCGACTACGTCCCCAACCTCGCCAACGTGTGGGACTCGCTGCAGAGCCCGTTCTACGACCAGGGCTCGCGCTACACCGTGCCCGTACACGGCCTACGCCACCGGCATCGCCTACCGCACCGACAAGGTCACCGAGGACATCCCAGCCATGACGAACCCCTGGGACATCTTCTGGGAGGCCGAGAAGTACACCGGCAAGACCGCGCTTCTGTCGGAGCCCCGCGAGACGATCGCGATGGCGCTTTTGCGGAAGCACCACTACGACATCAACACCGAGGATCCCAAGCTCATCAACGCGGCCCTCAACGACCTGCAGCAGCTCTACAACATCTGCAGCATCAAGGTCGGCGACCAGCAGTACTCCAACATCCCCGAGGGCCTCGCCTATCTCAACCAGGCCTGGTCCGGCGACATGATGTCCGCCTACTTCTACTACCTGCCCAAGGGCACGCCGGCATCGGTGCTGGGATTCTGGAGGCCCGAGCGGGGCAAGGGCCCGGTGCAGAACGACTGCTGGTCGATCTGCAGCACCACCAAGAAGCCGGTGCTCGCCGCATCTGTGGCTGAACTACATGCTCGACTACGACAACGCCTACTCGAACTTCGTGAACTTCAACGGCTACCAGCCGCCGATGAAGGAGCTCAATCCGGCGGACCTGGTCAAGAACAAGGTGATCCCCGAATCACTGGGGACGTGCGTTCTGACCGAGGCCGACTTCGGCCCCAGACTCGCTGCAGGAGATGACGCTGAGCTGGCGCGGTCAGCAGCTCTGGCAAAACGCCTACGCCTACTTCCAGGCAGGATAGGAGGGGCAGATGTATCCACGCTGGCTGTGGGCCGGTTTCGCGCTTCCAGGCGTGGTCTGGCTGCTGCTGCTGTTCCTGGTGCCGTTCTATGCGGTGATCGGGGTCGCGTTCGGCAACGTCGACGCGCTGCTGCAGACTGCCGCATACCGATCTGGAACCCGCTCGATTGGAACGTCGGCTGGATGCAGCAGGTGCTGGGCGACCTCGCCCCCGGCGGCGTCTACTGGGGCGCCGTGGTGCGCACGCTCGAATACGTCGTTCCTGTCGCTGTTCTTCTCGGTGCTGATCGGCTACCCGGTGGCCTACTACATCGCCCGCCACGCCGGCCGCACCAAGAACGTCCTGCTGATCCTTTTGATCATGCCGTTTTGGATCAGCTACCTGATGCGGATGCTGGCGTGGGTCAACCTGCTGGCTGCCGACGGATACGCCACCCGGTTTTTCGACTTCACCCACGCTCAGCAACCTGGCCGTGTCAGCCTGGGACTTCTGAGCCAGCACGACGCCTGGCTGAACGGCCAGAGCTTCACGGTGATCGCGGCGCTCGTGTACGGCTACATCCCGTATCTTCATCCTGCCGCTGTACGCCTCGCTCGACCGCATCGACAAGAGCCTGCTCGAAGCCGGCCGTGATCTCGGCGGGAGCCCGTTTCAGCACGTTCCTGCACGTCACCCTGCCGCTCTCCAAGACCGGCCTTCTGGGCGGCGCGGTGCTGATCGCACTGCCGATGTTCGGCGACTACTACACGCCCAACATCGTCTCCGGCGCGCCCACCACCTCGATGATCGGCAACCAGATCGACCTGTACTTCCACGGCGGCCCGCAGCCGACCATCGGCGCGGCCATCACCATCATCATGTCGCTCTTCCTGGTGATCCTGATGGGGTACTACATGTGGTCGATCCACCGAGCCCAGAAGGAGGTGCAGACGCTATGACCGACGCAGCCGTCGAGCAGCAGAAGTCGGCACACGCCGTCCGCGCCCACGGCCTGGGCAGCGCTCGGGGCTGGATCTTCAACCCGTGGGGGCGGCCTCGCTTCCTGCCGTTGATCACGTGGCTGTACATGGCCTGGGCGATCGTGCCGGTGATGATCGCGATCCAGTTCTCGTTCAACGACTCGCGTTCGCGCACGGTGTGGGCGGGCTTCTCGACCAAGTGGTACTACGGCGATCACGTTCAACTCGGTGTGGCACAACGATCAGCTGCGCGGCGCGCTCTACCAGAGCATCAAGCTGGCCGGCGCCGACGTCCTGATCGCGACCCCCATCGGCGTTGCTCTGGCGCTCGGGCTTGGCCCGCTGGCGCGGCCGCGGCTCAGGCGCCGTCGAACTTCCTGATGCTGTTCCCGCTGGTGACCCCCGAGATCGTCATGGGCGTGTCGCTGCTTTTGGTGTTCACGCACCTGTTCACCTTCATCCACACCAGCACGTTCGCGCAGATCCTCGGGCACGTGACCTTCTCGATCTCCTACGTGGTGGTGATCGTGCGCGGTCGGCTGTTCTCGATCGGCAGATCGTACGAAGAAGCCGGCGGCCGACCTCGGAGCGACCCCCGGGTGGCGCTCCAGAAGGTGCTGTTCCCGCTGCTTCTGCCGGCGATCGTCTCCAGCGCGGCGATCGTGTTTGCGATCTCGATCGACGATTTCGTGATCAGCTACTACCTCTCGTGCGGCGCCGGCTGCGACACGGTGCCGATCGAGATCTACAGCGCGACCCGCGCGGCGCCGCTGCCGAGCACCAACGCGATCGCCACCATCATGGTCGCGGTCACGCTGTTCGCGGTGCTCGCGGGATTCATGGTGTATCGCGTATTCACTCGCGGGCGAGGCGAAGTCCGGCACCGGAGTCGCCGGCGACCTGGCCGCATTCGACATCTAGAGATCCAATCTGTAGGCTGGAGGCACGATGGCAGGCGAAGTCAAACTCGTCAAGTCTGGTCAAGCGGTTCGGCGAGATGGCCGCGGTCGACGGCATCAACCTCGAGATGCCGAGCGGCGAGTTCTTCTCGATGCTGGGCCCGTCGGGCTGCGGCAAGACCACCACGCTGCGCATGATCGCCGGCTTCGAGCAGCCCACCGAGGGCGAGATCCTGCTCGACGGCGTCGAACATGGAGTACACCCCGCCGCATAAGCGAAACGTCAACACCGTGTTCCAGAACTACGCGCTGTTCCCGCACCTGAACGTCAACGACAACGTCGCCTTCGGGCTGCGCCGCCAGCGGGTGAGCAAGGCCGACATCAAGACGCGCGTGGCCGAGGCGCTCGAGCTGGTGCAGCTGACCGGCTTTGAGAAGCGCAAGCCCGGGCAGATGTCGGGTGGCCAGCAGCAGCGCGTGGCGCTGGCGCGGGCGCTCGTGCTGAAGCCCTCGGTGCTGCTGTTGGACGAGCCGCTTGGCGCTCTGGATGCCAAGCTGCGAAAGCAGCTGCAGGTCGAGCTCAAGGCTCTGCAGCAGCAGGTCGGGATCACGTTCGTGTACGTGACCCACGACCAGGAGGAAGCGCTCACCATGTCCGACCGGATCGCCGTGATGTCGAACGGCAAGGTCGAGCAGGTCGCTCCCCCGCAGGAGGTGTACGAGGCGCCGGCGACCACGTTTGTGGCCGACTTCCTGGGCGTCTCGAACCTGATGGAGGCCGAGGCCAAGGGCAAGCAGCCCGACGGCACCTGCAAGGTGATGGTGGGCGACTTCGAGATGCACGCCGCACACGGCACCACCGACGTGGTGGGCGCCACCCGGATCGTGATCCGGCCCGAGCGGGTGCGGCTCGAGGCGCACTCATCGGAGGGCCCCAACCGGATTCCCGGCATGATCGATCGGCCCGTCTATCTCGGCAACTCGGTGCAGCTTTTGATCATCCTGGCCAACGGCGACAAGATTCAGGCGCTGATCCAAAACGCCGGTGAAGAGATCCCCTACCGCCAGGGCGATGCCGTCAAGGTGTACATGCCGGCCGAGGCGCTGCGGGTTCTGACAGACACGGGCACAGCGGCCGTAGACGAGGATGCCGTCGCGGCAGTCGCGAGCTGAGCGCCAACCGGGTAGTGGTGTGCGACCCGAGCTATCCGCTCGAGATCGTGCACGAGTTCGTGCCTGACGCGGAGCTGGGGTCGGTCGCCGAGGCGCCGCCGGATACGGTCGCGCTGATGGTCACCCCAGACGTCCCGGTGTCGGCTGCCGACATCGAGCGGCTGCCCCAGCTGCGGATGGTGGCCACCGCGTCCACCGGCTTTGATCACATCGACCTGGTGGCCGCCGAGGAGCACGGGGTGCAGGTCAGGGCGATCGGCGACTACTGCACCGACGAGGTCGCCGACCACACGATCGCACTGCTGGTGGGGCTGCTGCGCGGGATTCCCTACGCCGTGGCCGACACCCGTGCGGGCGGGTGGGATTACCGCTCTGGCGGGTGTGCCGCGGCAGATCCGCGGCTCCCGGCTGGCGGTGATCGGCTACGGCAACATCGGCCACGCGACGGCCGATCGCGCCCGCGCACTGGGGATGGAGGTGCGCTATCACGACCCGTTTCAGGAGGGCGGCGAGCCCGTGCTCGACCCGCTGCTCGAGTGGGCCGACGCGGTGACGCTGCACCTCGCTCTGAGCGAGCGCACCGCCCGCATCCTGGACGCCCGCCGGCTGGCGTTGATCCGAGACCAGGGCGTGCTTGTGAATACCGCCCGCGCGGGACTGGTCGACCGCCGGGCGATCATCGAGGCCACCCACATCCGGGCCGGCTTCGACCACGCGTGGGAGCAGCCGCCGGCAGCCGACCTGCTGGCTGCCAAGCACATCGTGATCACGCCGTACATGGCCTGGTTCTCCGACCAGAGTGAGTTCCTGCCCTACCGGCGGGCCGCCGAGGCGGTGGCGGAGGTGCTCAGCGCGTCAGCGAGCGGCTGATGATCAGCCGCTGAATGTCTGAGGTGCCTTCCTCGATCTCCTCGAGCCGGGCATCCCTGACCCACTTCTCCACCGGATACTCGCGCGAGTAGCCCCACCCGCCGAGCGTCTGCAGAGCCGCCCAGGTGCAGTAGGACGCGGTCTCCGAGGCAAACAGCTTGGCCATCGCCGCCTCGGCCGGCACGTGGTTCCCGGCGTCCATCGAGACGGCGGCGCGGTGGGTCAGGAGGCGAGCGGCGTCCACCCTGGTCGCCATGTCTGCCAGCCGGAACCCGACGGCCTGGTGGTGGCCGATGGGCTTGCCGAACGCCTCCCGGGTCTTGGCGTACTCGACCGCGTACTCGAGCGCCGCGCGGGCGATCCCCACGGCGCTGGCGGCGAGGTGGATGCGGGATTCGTCGAAGGTGTGCATGAGGCTGTAGAACCCCTTGCCCTCCTCGCCCAGCCGGCGATCCTCGGGGATCTCGCAGTTGGAGAGAAACACCTCGGTGTTGATGATCGCGCGCTGGCCCATCTTTCGCATCGGCTCGCCGAACGAGACGCCCTCGTCGGACTTCTCGACCACGAACGCCGTCACGCCCTTGGAGCCGGTGCCGGGCGCGACTGTCGCAAAGAAGCAGTAGTACTCGGCGATCCCGCCGTTGGAGATCCACGTCTTCTGGCCGTTCAGGCGGTAGCCGTCCGCGGTGCGCTCGGCGGTGGTGGTCATGGCGGCCGTGTCGGAGCCCACGCCTGGCTCGGTGGAGCCCAGCGCGGTCAGCGGCGGCGTGTCGGTCGTCAGCGGCGCCAGCCAGCGCTGCTTCTGCTCGGCGGTGCCCACCTCGACCAGCGTGCGGGCGAAGAATCCGGCGGAGGTGATCAGGTTGCCGATGCCGGCGCAGCCCCAGTTCAGCTCCTCCTGCACCAGGCAGCCGGTGAGCACGTCTTCGATGCCGCCGCCACCGACCTCCTCGGGCAGCATGAACGACGTCAGGCCGAGCTCGGCCGCCTTGTAGACCACGTCCAGCGGGCAGTGCACGTCGCGCTCATCCACCTCCGCGGCGACCGGCCGGATCTCAGTCCGGGCGAAATCCCGGGCGAGCGCCTGGATCGCGCGCTGCTCCTCGGTCAGGTCGACGATGGTGGAAGCCAGTTCGGGCACGCCGCCACGCTAGCAGACCGCGCAAATCCCGGCGCCTCGTCAACCCGGTGCTGGGTAGACTTGGCGCGTTGGAGAGGTGGCAGAGTGGTTGAATGCGGCGGTCTCGAAAACCGTTGTGCGTCTTATTGGCGTACCGGGGGTTCGAATCCCCCCCTCTCCGCTTGGTAGAGCCGAATCCCGCGTGGTTGCACGCGATCACCGGGTGGCTCCACCAGCCCACCGCCTTGCTACGTCGTCGGCTCGCCCGCGGCAGCGACCACCCTGGCCGAAAACTACGTCGGTCTGGTCGGTCGCACGATCGGCGATGTTAGGTCTGCCGATTAACCTGCTCGGGAGCGAACCCCGCCGCCAACTTGTAGCGGGCGGCGATTTCCTCAAGCTCGTCAGCCTGGATCACGTCGTGGATGTTGGCGAATCCATCCGGAGCACGCTGCTCGGCGAGTTGCATCACCTGTTCGGGTCCGTTTTGGCGGTTCAGCCGCACGATCGCTGAGGTTGCCGGACGGCGCGCCTCCTCGTATGCCGCCAGGGCCGCCGCCGGATCCGTGATGTCGGCCAACGCATTCGCGAGAGATTCGGCATCGAGGATCGCCTGTGATGCGCCGTTCGAGCCGATTGGGTACATCGGGTGCGCCGCGTCGCCAAGCAGGTTGACGCGCCCGTCCCCCCAACTGTCCAAAGGGTCACGGTCGGAGAGCGGGTACTCGTAGATCGCCTCAGCGCCGTCGATCAGCGCCGGCACGTCGAGCCACTCGAATCGCCAGTCGGCAAACGCCGACCGAAACACGCCGGCCTGCACCACTCGCGACCAATCCTGAGGCGGCGGCGCAGTTCCTGGCACCGGCAGCTCGGCGATCCAATTGATCGTCTGGAGGCCCTGGGGATCGGCCGGCGTGATCGGATAACACACGAACTTTTGGTCTTGGTGGCCGGCCATGATCATCGATCGTCTGCTCATGAACCCTTGACCACGAGTCACCGCGCGCCACAGCATCCGTCCCGAGTACCGCAGCCCACCCTCGTCGGGATGCAGCTGTGACCGGACGGTAGAGTGGACGCCGTCGGCCCCGATCAGCACCTGAGTGCGCACCTCGCCAGCGTCACGACCCCTTCGGCCGCAGGTGAGCCGCACCGACACCTGATCGTTGTCTTGTGTGAAACCGGCGACGGCCAGGCCGGTTCGCACGACCCCAGACCCTAGCCGCTGTCTGACGGTCGCGAGCAACTCGGTTTGCAACACGCCGCGGTGAACAGAGAACTGCGGGTAGTCGTAGCCCGCGTCTCTCCCCCGAGGTTCCGACCAGATCAGCTGGCCGTGGCGGTTGAAGTACGCCAGCTCCTTCGTGGCCACTGAGTGGGCGGCCAACTGCCGATCGAGCCGCAGTTGCGTTAGAACACGGACGGCGTGCGGCAGGAGGTTGATGCCAACGCCCAGCGGGCGGATCTCGCGAGCCATCTCGTATACCACACAACCGATGCCGCGCTCGTGAAGGGCGAGCGCGAGCGTCAACCCGCCTATCCCGCCACCCGCGATCACGACATCCGGCCGCTCGGGCAGGTCGACTGTATCGGTGCGGACTGCCACGTTCACAACGCCGCAGCTTATCGTGCGGCTTGCGACAGGTCGGATCCGCCGGGGCGGTCGCCGCTTCACTCAACCACGACTGGGCCCCCCAAAACGCGCGACCTACAGGCGGTTCGCGCCTGTTGTCGTGCCCCCAATCCGGTCAAGGTAGGCGTCCACGAGAGCGGCGGCTTCTTCTCCATTGCCGGGGATGAGGTGGCCATAGCGGTACGCATCGGTCTGACACGTTTCGCAGTCGATGCGCCGCCGGGTGGGCGCGTAGGACTTTGGCGATGGGCACGGTGCGAGTACCGGCGGCACTTTTGGGTGTGATAATCGACCGCGCGCGTCCATCGCTCGACGGACATGGATCACTCCAGCGTTGAGGTCGATGTCGTCCTATCGCAGGGCGCGGAGCTCACCGCGGCCAGTCGTTGGCCGGGTACGCTTCGACCTCCGGAAACCGGGATGAGTTAGGGATCACAGTTGGGATCAGCCGACCCGTTAGGCTCAACGATACGGTTTAGTGTGGACACCCAGCGGTCTCGAAAACCGTTGTGCGTCTTATTGGCGTACCGGGGGTTCGAATCCCCCTCTCCGCTGCTGTTGCTCTGTACAGATCTCGAGGCAGAGGGGCGTTGAGTGGTGTTCAACGATCTTTCACCAGCTGATCGGATGATGGTCGAGGGGTTGTACTGGTGGGGCCCGGCAACGCTTTTTCGTTGCGAGGTCGCTCACGATCCCCATGACTGTGACATCGCGCTGATCGGCGTGCCGCACAGCACCGGCAACGGCTCCACCGAGCGAAACCAGCATCTCGGCCCGCGCGCGGTGCGCCACTACTCGGCCGCCATACGCCGCTACCACGCCACCTACGGCCTCTCGCCGTGGGAGGTTTGCCGGGTGCGTGACCTTGGTGATGTGCCGCTCCCGGAGTCCAATGACAACGAGGCGACGGTCGCGCGAATCACGCGCTACTACGAGCACGTCGCCGCGGCCAACGCACGGCCGGTTTCGATCGGCGGCGACCACTCGATTACCGGCGGCATCCTGCGTGGCCTTGCAGCGCCCGACTCGCCGCTGGCAGGTGGCGCCCCGGTTGCGCTCGTGCACCTGGACGCGCACATCGACGCCTACGAGTCGATTCCCCATTGGCATGGAGCGCGCGACTCCGCAGCTCACTGGGCGAGCTACCTCGTCCGTGAGGGGCGGGTCGACGCCTCGCGCAGCGTCCAGATCGGCATGCGCGGCCACCCGTTGACACCGACCTGGCTTGACCCGAGCCTCGAGCTGGGATACGAGGTCGTCCCGATCGCGCGCTACCGCGAGCTTGGTGCACAAGCCTGTGTCGACCTGATCCGAGACAGGGTCGGCGACCTGCCGGTGTATGTGACGTTCGACCTCGACTGCCTCGACCCGTCGGTCGCACCCGGTGTCTCGAACCTCGAACCAGCATTCAACGGCTGGACGATCGACGAAGCCTTCGGACTCCTGCGCGGCCTCCGCGGTCTGGACGTGATCGGTGGCGACGTGGTCTGTCTGATGCCGACCAAGGACGCTCCCAACGGCATCACCGCCCAGGTCGCATGCGGCGCCATGTTCGAACTGATCGCGCTCATCGCCGACCAACGCGCCGGCTGATATGCGCGAATTGGCTCTGGGCGGTGGCTGGCCGATTTTGACACCGGACAGCAGAGGTGTATAAGATCGACCAACCCAACCATTAGATGAGACTAGCTGCCACCTAGTGAGAATCATGTTGATGATCGGATCATCCGTTTCGTGACACCCGACCGGGGACTTCGCTGTGCGATTGACACTGGTGGGACATTCACCGACCTCGCGGTCGCAGATCCGAGCGGTGCCGTTCTGTTGTACAAGCATCCGACCACGATCGCGGATCCCACGACGGGGATTCTGGGGGTGCTGCAGCTCGCCGCCGACGCGCAGGACACCCCACTCCGGGACTTCCTGGAGAGAATCGACGTGCTGCTGCACGGCACGACTCGATCAACCAATGCGATCCTGACCGGAACGACCGCCCGCACGGCGCTGATCTGCACCAAAGGCCACCCCGACACCCTGGCGATGCGAGAAGGCGGTCGTCCCGACCCATTCGATTGGAGCTACGACTATCCCGATCCGTACATTCCGCGATCGCTGACGTTTGAGATCCCTGAGCGGATCGGGGCTGAGGGTCAGGTACGGCGGCCGCTGGATGAGGCGGCGGTGATCGAGGTGCTGCAGGCGCTTCGCTCCCGAGACGTGGAGGCGGTGGCGGTCTGTCTGCTCTGGTCGATCGCGAATCCTGACCACGAGGCGCGGGTCGGAGAGCTTCTCGACATCCACCTCCCGGGCGTTCCCTACACCCTCTCGCACCAGCTCAACCCGGTCTTGCGTGAGTACCGCCGCGCATCGTCGACCGCGATCGATGCGTCGCTGAAGCCGCTGATGACCCGGTATCTCGCGGATCTGGAGAGTCGGCTGCACGAGGCCGGCTTTGCGGGCCGGTTGCTGCTTGTTTCGGCCGCGAGCGGGTTGATCGACGCCCGCGACATGGCGGGCGCCCCGATTCTCTCGATCAATTCTGGCCCGGCCGCGGCACCGGTCGCGGCACGACATTTCGCACTCCGTGATCTGCAGGCCGATTCGGTGATCGTGGCCGATACCGGCGGCACCAGCTACGACGTCGCGCTGGTCCGGCGTGGTGAGATCCCCATGACGCGAGAGACGTGGCTGGGACCGAAGTTCATCGGCCACATCACCGGCTTTCCGGCCGTCGACATTCGCAGTATCGGTGCCGGCGGCGGGAGCATCGCGTCTGTTGACGCCGGCGGTCTGCTGCACGTCGGCCCGGCGAGCGCCGGCGCCGACCCGGGCCCGGCGGCGTACGGCAGGGGTGGAACGTCCCCCACCCTCACCGACGCCGCGATCGTGCTCGGCTACGTCGATCCGCACCACTTCCTGGGAGGCGCCATGCCCTTGGACGCCTCTGCCGCCACCGCGGCCATCGAGCAGCGCGTGGCGGATCCACTTGGCGTGACCGGCCACGAGGCGGCGGCGGCGATCGTTGCGCTGGCGACCGAGCAGATGGTGCAGGCGATCGACATGATCACCGTGGCCCAGGGAGTGGATCCGCGCGGTGCCGTGCTGGTTGGCGGGGGTGGTGCCGCCGGCTTGAACGCAGTCTCGATTGCGCGCCGACTGGGTATCCAACGCGTGATCATCCCGGACGCCGGCGCCACGATGAGTGCCGTTGGGGCGCTGCTCTTGGAGATGGCAGCCGAGTTCTCGGCGCCGCCGCTGTTCCTCAAGACAGATGGCTTTGACCACGCAGCCGCCGAGCGGGCGTTCGCCGAACTGACCGAGCGTTGTGACCAGTTCGTGCTGGAGGCCGACGGTGACTCTCAGGAGGCGACCCTCGAGTTTACGGCCGAGGCCCGCTACGCCCGGCAGGTATGGGAGATCGATGTTCCGCTCGCCGGAAACGCTCTTGACTCCCCGACCGCCGTCGCCGACTTTGTCGCGGCATTTCATGAGCGCCACGAACAGATCTTTGCCGTGCGCGACCAGCGATCACCGATCCACCTGATTGGACTCCGGGCCCGCGTCAGTTGCCCGGCGGTGGGCGATCATCCGCTGGGGTCAGTGGTGGGTGGCGGATCCGAGGACGCTGATGGCTTCCGCGACCTCTACTTCGCGGGCCACGGCGTGGTCAAGGGGAAGGTTGAGCTGCTCGAGCGGCTGGTTCCGGGAGCCAACAGCATCGAGGGTCCGGCGATCATCGAGGCGCCGTTTACGACCATCGTTGTCGATCCCGGCGCAACCGCCGAGCGCCTCGCGGGAGGCAACCTCCTGATCACGGTGGCAGCATCCACAGACGAAAGGCTTGGCGATGAGCGAGCAACCGGGGTCACCCATGGATAGCCGCCCGCCGAGCCGAAATTCCGAGGTCGACCCGCTCACGATGGCGGTGACGACAGCGAGGCTTCAAGGCATCGTTCGCAAGATGACCGACACGCTCTTTCGGACGGCATGGTCGGCCGCGCTGAATACCGCGAAGGATTGCTCATGCTGTGTCGTCTCGCGAAACGACGAGGTGCTGGTCAGCGCCGAGAGCCTTCCGGTGCACGTGATGAGCGGGCCGAACATCGCCTCCAAATACCTCCGCCAATACCACCCGAACCCGCGCCGCGGGGACGCATACATGCATAACTCGCCGTACCACGGAAACGGCCACACCAGCGATAACTCGCTGCTGATCCCGATCATCGACGATGACGGCGTGCACCAGCTGACGGTGGTGGTAAAGGCTCACCTCGCCGACATCGGCAACTCCGAACCGACCACGCTTTGGGCGACCTGCCGAGACGTCTATCAAGAGGGATCCATGATCTTCAACTGTACGAAGATCCAGGACAACTACGAGGACGTCCAAGACGTGATTCGGATGTGC
>CAVSNF010000026.1:0-17373 GCA_963729195.1 uncultured Actinomycetes bacterium | reverse complement strand
GACACACCCCTC
Organism: uncultured Actinomycetes bacterium; assembly: GCA_963729195.1. Taxonomy (GTDB): domain Bacteria; phylum Actinomycetota; class Thermoleophilia; order Gaiellales; family JAICJC01; genus CAVPTL01. Next base: position 17,361 of record CAVSNF010000026.1, on the reverse strand, counting down.
CACCTCCTCCTCGACCGAGCAGACATGCCCATCCAAAGCCCGGCGACCAACACGATCACGCCCGCGTGAACTTGGGTTGGGTGTCCCCGACTTTGGCAGACATTGCGATCGAAGCTCGCGATCTCAACCGGCAAGGGGCGTGCTCTCCCTCTTCCCCAGCCTGGCTGACCGGCCGGGGTGGGCAGGCGCAGCAGGCACATATGGAACACCCGCTCCGATCGGCGGTGAATCGCTGACGCCGCTGCAGGCGAGGATCCAGGTCTGCTCTGGTCGATGAACTCGCATCGAAAACCGCTTCGGCGAGACCCGCGCCATCGCGGCTGAGCGCTAGGGTGGCGGGGTGTCCGAGATCGCGACCATCGGGGCGTACGGCTGGAGCGCCGAGACGTTCTTCGAAGCTCTGGTTCGTGCGCAGGTCGGCTTGTTCTGCGATGTCCGAGCACGCCGCGGCGTTCGCGGTGCCGAGTATGCGTTCGCGAACAGCGCCCGGCTCCAGCAACGGCTGGCGGAGCTCGGTATCGAGTACCGCCATCGACCCGACCTCGCCCCGAGCGATGCCGCACGGAAGGCTCAGTATGCGGTCGACGCAAGCGCAGGCGTGGGAAAACGCAACCGGTCACAGCTCAGCCCAGCGTTCATCGCGGCGTACCGGGCCGAGTGCCTCTCGGGGTTCGACGCTCAGGCGTTCCTCGATGAGATGGGCGGTCACGGGCGGATCTGCCTATTCTGCGTGGAGCGCGACCCCGAGGCCTGTCACCGCTCGCTCCTGGCCGAGCGCCTCGCATCGGAGGGCGCGACGGCGACGCACCTGGTTCCGTGAATGACTGATACCTATTGGAGCGAGCGAGCGGCGGGGGGTGGAATCGAACCCACGAGTGACCTTGGCGGCTGTTTGCGGTTTTCAAGATCGGCTCACGGCGATCCTGTGGGGGCAGATTGGGGGCATGAAGTTCGAATTGCGTGCAAGATCGGTTCGGATGCCCGCCAAGAAACGGCTTGAACATGCGGATGTGGCGTCTCGTAGCGGACGCGGCATATCCTGCAGATGCCCATGGAAATGGGCTGGACCAGTCCGCAGGTCCACAGCTGGTGGCAAGGGGATTGTGACGGTGCCGGTCCGCAAGCTGCGAGAACAGTAGGGCGGGTCGCTTGGCCGAACTACACAGCAAGTCGATTGGTGTTGAGGCTGTCCGAAATTCAAACGACTGGATTACACCTGCGCCTTATACAAGCAGAGACAGATCTCTGCCCTCCACGCGTCGGGGCTCGACCGGGTCTCAGGATTTGGCACCGCGACGAAGCCTGACGCGACTCGCTCACCCTCAACGCCTCCCAACGTGCCCCTGGTCATGTTGGCTTGACACGGGATCGCTGATCTCGATATCGTCATCACAACTGTTGTGATGTCCCCTCTTGACATCAGATGAGCACGGTCCGCTCCCCGGCGCGAAGAGGTACTGATGCACGCCGCGCGTGTGATCGTGCGCGACGGATTGGACGCCACGTCGCTTCGCCGGATCGCCCGTGAGGGCGGCTTTACCACCGGCGTTCTAACTCACTATTTTGCTGACAAGCACGAGCTGATCTCGGCGTGCTTCGAGTGGACGACTCGAACCTGGCTGGATCGCGTCGAGAGCGATATCCGCGAGGCGCCGACGGCGGAAGAGAGCGCTTGCCGGTTCGTGGCGGTGGCTCTACCCAACGCTCCCGGGCCGCACGGCGAGTGGCGTCTTTGGTTGAACTTTGTCGTCACCGCCGCCGGCGACGCCGGCCTGGCCGAGCTGCTCGTCACCGCTGACCGGCGGTGGGAGGCCATCGCGATCGACTCGGTGACCCGCTGGCGCACCTCCGGGCTGATCGCTCCCACCATTTCCCGATGACCAGCAGGCGCTGATTCTGACTCGCTTGAGCGACGGACTCGGCCTGCGCGCGCTTGCCACCGGCGATTGGGACGAGGGACGCGGGATGCTGGTCGAGGCGCTCCGCGCGATCGGGCTCCCCGATGAAGTGGCGGTTCACGCGCTGCAGAGCTCGCGTGGCGAGCCGGAGCCGGTCTGATGGCAATGCTCGACGTAGAGGATCTTGAGGTGAGCTTCCGCACTCGGGCCGGCCGGGTGCAGGCTGTCAATGGTTCAGCTTTTCGGTCGAGGCGGGCGAGACTGTGGGGCTCGTGGGGGAGTCGGGCTCGGGCAAGAGCGTCACTAGCCTCGCCCTGATGGGGATCGTGCCCGGCCGGCACTCCGAGGTCACCGCCTCCCGGCTCACGCTCGACGGCGTAGAGCTTTTGAAGTTGAACGAGTCGGAGCTTCGCCGCAGCCGTGGTCGCGATCTGGCGATGATCTTCCAGAACCCGACGACCAGCCTGAACCCGGTGATCAAGATCTCGAAGCAGATCACCGAGGCCCTCCAGGCGCATCGGCAGATCGGCCGAAAGGCCGCTGGCCGAAGGGCGGTCGAGCTGCTCGCCCAGGTCGGGATCCCCGATCCCGAGATGGTGCTCCAAAGCTACCCGCACCGGCTCAGCGGAGGTATGTGCCAGCGGGTCATGATCGCGATCGCGCTTGCGCTGGAGCCCAAGCTCTTGATTGCCGACGAGCCCACCACTGCCCTGGACGTCACCATCCAGGCGCAGGTGCTCGAGGTGATGCGGGAACTGACGCGTAGGTCAGGGACGGCGGTGATCTTGATCACCCACGATCTGGGGGTGGTGGCGGCGATGGCCCAGCGGGTCAACGTCATGTATGCCGGCCGGGTGGTCGAGACCGGGCTACCAGCGAGATCTTCAAACGGCCGCGGCACCCCTACACCGTGGGCCTTCTGAAATCGATCGCGCGTCCCGACCGCGACGCAGGGGTGGGGCTTGCCGCCATCCCCGGCCAACCGCCCGACGCGCATGCGCTTCCGCCGGGCTGTGCGTTTGCGGCTCGCTGTGCCTGGCGGCTGGAGCGCTGCACCACCGAACGGCCGGGGCTTCGCGCCGATTCGGGTACCGACCCGCGTCACCAATTTGCCTGTCACAACCCGGTGAAGGCGGCCGAGGCCGACGCCGGCCGGCCGTTGGCGGTGGCCCAGTGAGCGCCGCCGCTCCGCTGCTGCGCGTGCGCGACCTGCACGTGCACTACGTGCGAAAGCACGTGAACGTGCGTGCGGTCGACGGCGTCGATCTCGAGGTCGCACGCGGTCGCACGCTGGGACTGGTTGGCGAGTCGGGCTGTGGCAAGAGCACGCTGGGCAAGGCTGTCGTGCGGCTGATCAGGCCCACCTCGGGTGCGATTGAGTTTGATGGGCAGGATCTGGCACAGCTCGACGACCGCGGTCTGAAGCCCTGGCGGCCGCGGATCCAGATGATTTTCCAGGATCCGTATTCGAGCCTCAACCCGCGCATCGACGTGCACGACTGGGTCGCCGAGCCGCTGAAGATTCACTCTCGCGGTAGCCGCGCCGAGCGCGCCGTGAGGGTGCGCGACCTACTGGATCGCGTTGGGCTCTCGCGGGCGGCCGAGTATCGCTATCCGTCGCAGCTCTCCGGCGGTCAGCGCCAGCGGGTGGGAATCGCGCGGGCGCTCGCGCTCGACCCCGATCTGTTGGTGGCCGACGAGCCCACAAGCGCGCTCGACGTCTCGATCCAGGCTCAGGTGCTTGCGCTCTTGGCCGAGATCCAGCACGACCTCGATCTCACCTATGTGTTCATCAGCCATGACCTGGGTGCGGTGCGTCAGCTGGCCGAGGAGATTGCGGTCATGTACCTCGGGCGTCTTTGCGAGGTCGGCCCCGCGCGTCGTGTGCTCGACCAGCCTGCGCATCCGTACACGGTGGCGCTGCTCTCGGCGGCGCCAGTGCCCGATCCGTCCGTCGAAGCCACTCGCGAGCGAATCGTGCTGCGCGGCGACCCGCCCAGCCCGGCTAACCCTCCTACCGGTTGTCGCTTCCATACCCGCTGCTGGCTTCGAGTGGAGATAAACGACTCCGAGATCTGTGTGACTAGTGATCCGCCATCCGTGCCGGCAGCGGGTGGCGGATTTGTGCGTTGCCATTTCCATGACCACGTGCGCCGGGCCCAGCCAGGCGGGGAGCCGACTGCATCCCGCCCAACCGCCCCTCAAGGAGGGACAGTGTGAACGATCCCAGTGATATCCAAATTCCGGAAGACCGGGGAGCGCTGATCGACGAGTTGCTGCGTCGGCCGATGACCCGGCGCGAAGCGCTTCAGCGGGCCGGCGCGGCCGGCCTCGCGGTCAGCAGCTTTTCGGTGATCGCGGCGGCGTGCGGTGGAAGTAACGCGAACTCGGCAGGCACCAGCGGCACCAACGGGACCGCCGCCGCTCTGACTATGACCTCCGGCGCCACCCCGGTGACGCTCGATCCGGGCGTTTCACTCGACGGCCAGTCGCCGCTTCTGTGGCGGTGTGTGTATGAGCCGCTGCTCAGCTTCAAGGGCTCGAGCATCGACGTCGAGCCGCGTTTAGCCCAGGCCTACGAGCTAGACAACGCTGCCAACCGACTCACGTTCCATCTCCGCCCCGGCGTGATGTTCACCGACGGTACGGCTCTCGACTCGGCGGCGGTCAAGCTCAATATCGAGCGGCAGATCGCGGTCAAGCAGGGCATCTCCTACGCACTTTCGACCGTTAAGAACGTCGAGACGCCCGATGATCACACGGTGGTCGTGAACCTCACCGGCTACTCCGACGGGCTCATCTATGGCTTCGCCAGCCTGTACGGCGTCTACATGATCTCAGCGAAGGCGATCACCGACCACAAGGGCAAGGACTGGGCCCAGTCCTGGCTTCGCTCGAACATGGTAGGCACCGGTCCCTACGCACTCGAGAACTACCAGCTGAACCAGCAGGCGGCGTTTACCCGAAACGAGAAGTACTGGGCCGGCTGGAAAGGGGCACACTTCGATCGGGTGCTAGTGCAGTACGTGTCCGATCCGTCGAGCGGCCGGCTCGAGATCGAGCGCGGACAGAGCCAGATCGCGCTCTACCTTCCCGACGACGTGGTCTACTCGATGCAGTCCGAGAACACCGTCGATGTGACCAACGACCCCAGCTTCAACGTGTACTACCTTGGTCTGCCGTGTCGCACCGGCCCCACGTCGAACAAGCAGGTACGTCAGGCGATCTCCTACGGCTTCGACTACGACACCTGGGTCAAGCACGTGCTCAACGGCACTGCCACCCAGGCCCGCGGCCCGCTCCCGAAAATCTTCCCCGGATGGGATGCGTCGCTGCCCCAGTACCACTACGACCCGGGCCGCGCCCGGAAGATGCTGGCCAACGCCGGGTATGCCGGGGGAGGGTTCTCGCTCAAGTTCATCTACGAGACCGGCTACTACTGGAAACGGCCCCTGGGCGAGCAGTTCCAGTCGAACATGAAGGATCTCGGGATCGACGTGTCGATCCAGGAGTTGAGCCCATCGACCTGGGTCGGGACGCTCTCGAACAAGGCTACCGCCAACGAGGCATACGGCGTTGTCTGGTGGCCATCACTGGCAACACCGTTCGATTTCCTGTGGACGCTCTTTGCCACCTCGGCCCAGGGGTCGGCGGGATATAACTTCACCTACTACTCGAATCCCAAGTTCGACAGCACGCTTGACCAGGCGACCTCCGAGCCGGACGAGACCAAGCGCATGCAGCTCTACTCCAAGGCCCAGCGGATCGTGGTCGACGACGCTCCGTACCTGTTCCTGAGTGACGTCAACTACCTGTTGCCGACGAGCCCGAAGCTACAGGGGTTCGAGTTCAATGGCATGTACATCAACTCGGTCGATCCCTGGAAGTTGAGCGTCTGACCGATCGTGCGACGACTCCTGCTGAGAAGGTTGATCTCACTGCCGCTGGTGCTCCTGGGGATGACCGTGGTCACGTTTGCGGTCACGCACATCATCCCCGGAGACCCGGCGCGGCTCCAGGCCGGGCCGCACGCCTCCGCGGAGCAGGTGCAGGTGCTGCGGCACAAGTACGGCTACGACCAGCCGCTGGTGAAGCAGTACGTGACGTACATGGGTGACCTGCTGCACGGCAACCTCGGAGACTCAATCACCACCCGGCGGCCGGTCACTGATGACCTGCGCGAGTTCTTCCCGGCAACGATCGAGCTGACCACCGCGGCGATGCTGATCGTCGTGGTGGTCGGGCTGCCGCTGGGAATGCTGGGCGGGCTTCGCCGCGGGCGGTTCTCCGACCACTTTAGCCGCCTGTTCTCGATCGTGGCGGTCTCGATGCCCGTATTCTGGCTGGGCATCATCCTCCAGATCGTCTTCTACCAAAAGGCCAACATCCTACCGGTGGGTGGACGTATCGATCCGGCATTGCTCCCGCCCACCCATGCGACCGGCTTCTACGTGATCGACGCGCTCTGGAGCGGAGACACGGTGGCGTTACGCTCGTCATTGAGCCACCTGATCCTGCCAGCGGTGACGCTCGCCGCCGGTAGCCTGGCGGTGATCACGCGAATGACTCGGGCCTCGGTGATCGACGTAAGTGGCAGCGACCACGTGCGAGCCAGCGTGGCCAAGGGCATCTCCCGGCCGCTGGTGATCCGCCGCCACATCTTCTCCAACGCGATCATCCCTGTCACCACCGTCTTCGGCCTGCAGGTGGGGACGCTGCTTGCAGGCAGCATCCTGGTCGAGGTCGTGTTCTCGTGGCCCGGCCTCGGCCTGTACGCGGTAAATGCGATCTCGAACCTCGACTTCGCTGCCATCATGGGAGTGACGCTTCTGATCTCGTTCACCTATGTGATCGTGAACCTGGCGGTCGACATCGCCTATTTGCTGCTCGACCCACGGATCGCGGACGCCCAGGAGGCGCAGCTATGAGCCTCGTGCCTCCGGCCGAGATGAGCCCCATCGCCGATGTCCCGGAGCAGCCCGATGACGTCCGGCGACGGCTTCGTGGTACCACCATGGTGCTCTCGCGGCTGATCCGAAACCCGTCCGCGGCAGCCGGGCTAGTTATGCTGCTGCTGCTGGTGCTGTCGGCCATCTTCGCACCGCTGATCGCGCCATATAACCCCGACGGATTCAATGCAGCCGACAAGTTTCTGGCGCCAAGCGCGCACCACCTGTTCGGCACCGACGACGTCGGCCGCGACATCTTCAGCAGGGTGCTGTACGGCGCGCGCTACAGCCTCACCGCGGGCCTCGTGATTCTCGCGCTCGCAGCCTCCACCGGCACCGTCATCGGCCTGGTGGCCGGCTACGTCGGAGGTCTCGTGGACGAGGTTCTGATGCGGGTCACCGACATGTTCCTGGCCTTCCCGGCACTGATCCTGGCGATGTGCGTGGCCGCGGCGCTCGGACCGAGCCTCTTCAACGCCACCGTCGCCACCGCCATCGTGTGGTGGCCCTGGTACGCACGGTTGGTCCGCGGCCAGGTGCTGCAACTTCGCAATGAGACGTTCGTGTCGGTCGCGAAGCTCTCGGGCGCGAGCCGCACCCGGATCCTCTTCAGCCACATCCTGCCCAACTGCACGACGCCCATCATCGTCCAGATGAGCCTCGATCTCGGCTACGCGATCCTGACCCTGGCGGCGCTCTCGTTCATCGGCCTGGGTGCGCAGCCGCCGACGCCCGAGTGGGGCTCGATGATCGCGGTCGGACGTGATTTCTACCTGACACAGTGGTGGTACGTGACCTTCCCCGGGCTTGCGATCTTCATCGCGGTGCTCGCGGCCAACCTTGTCGGCGACGGCCTCCAAGAGGTGCTGTCGCCGCACCTTGACCAGTGACCACGACGGAGGCACACATGACATCGGAAGCGTCCAACACCGTCGTTCACGGCGGCAGCGTCGTGACCCCCGGGGGGATCGAGCGGATCGATATCGTGATCGCCGGCGGGATCATCTCCGAGCTGGCCGCACCCGGCGCCATCGATCCCCGAGCCGGGGAGGCTGTCGACGCCACGGGGCTCATCGTTCTGCCGGGAGCGGTCGACGGTCACGTCCACTTCATCCAGGACGACCTGGACGTATTCGATCCCGATCCGGACGAGTACGAGGGCTTCGACGCCGGTGGCCGGGGGGCTGCGGCGGGTGGCGTGACGACCGTGATCGAGATGCCGCAGTCACGGCCGCCGACGGTCGACGCAGCCACCTTCGATCGCAAGCGCGAGCTGGCCGAGCCTGACGCGGTCGTCGACTTCGCGCTCTGGGGAGGCGTGGTACAGGGCACCACCGACGAGCACATCGACGAGCAGATCGCCGCCGGCGCCGTGGGCATGAAGGCGTTCATGTGCAACTCCGACCCGACTTTCCCCGGCGTTGACGACGACCAGCTCCTACGCGCTCTCTCCCACCTCGCCGGAGGCAACCGGATGATGGCGGTACACGCCGAGAATGACACGCTGCTGCAGGCGGGCCTTAACCGCATGCACGCGCTGGGCCGCATGGAGCCGCTCGCCCACCACGACTCGCGACCACCGATCGTCGAACTCGAGGCGGTGAGCCGCGCGATCGTGCTGGCCGAGTCGGCCGACGCCTGGGTGCACATCGTGCACCTCAGCTCGGGGGTCGCGGCCGATGCTGTCGCCCGCGCGAAAGCCCGGGGCGTGCGTGTCACCTGCGAGACCTGCCCCCAGTACCTCGCGCTCGACCACGACGATCTCGACCGGCTTGGCCCACTGGCGCGCTGCGCACCGCCGATCCGGTCCCGGGCGGATGTTGAGCACGTGTGGTCGCGGTTGGCCGACGGCACGATCGATTGCATCACCACCGATCACTGCGCGTTCTCGTACGAGAGCCGGCTGCGCGGCCGCGAGAACATCTTCGACGCTCCCAACGGCCTTCCCGGGATCGAGACGTTCGTCCCGGTGGTGGTAACCGAGGCCCGCGCCCGCGGGTTCGGCTGGGAGCAGATCGCCCTGTGGACGTCGAGTGTGCCCGCGCGGCTATGGCAGCTCGCTCCGCGAAAAGGCGTCATCGCCGTGGGATCCGACGCCGACCTAGCGTTGCTCGACCCGGCGCACACATGGACGATCCACGGCGCCGACCTGCACCACACCCATCACTGGACGCCGTTCGAAGACCGTCAGGTCACCGGCCGGGTGGTGCGCACGCTGGTGCGTGGCGCGACCGTGTTCGAGCTCGGTGTGGACGGCGGACCGCCCGCGGGCACGGGCCGCTTCATTCCGGCCCAAACCGGTGTGCGCGAGGGGGCGGTGGTCTAAGCGTGCGGCTGCTACTCATCAACCCCAACACCACCCAGTCGATGACCGACGGGATGGCGGTGGCCGCCCGCGCCGCCGCTCGGCCCGGCACGGTGATCGAGGCCGCAACGGTCGAAGGCAGCGTGCCGTTCATCGACGGCTGGTATGACGAGACGGTGGCGGCGGCAGCCGTCGCGCGGCTGATGGCCGAGCGGGCGGGGAGCTTCGATGCGGCGGTAATCGCCTGTTTCGGCGATCCGGGCCTGTTCGCGGCGCGGGAACTGACCGACGCCCCAGTGGTGGGGATCGCGGAGGCGAGCTTTGTGCTCGCGATGGCGCTCGGGCACAGCTTCGGAATCATCTCCACCGTCGACCGCGCAACTCCCGCGACCTGGGACATGCTCGCGCAGTACGGCTACGCGGACCGCTGCGCGACGATCCAGCCGAGCGGGTCTGCTGTGCTCGCCCTGGACGATGACCCGGCGGCCGAACTGGACGCGATGGAGGCGGCGGGGCGGCTTGCGATGGCTGCTGGCGCTGAGGTGTTGTGTCTGGGCTGTGGCGCCATGATCTCGATCCGCGAAGAACTCGAGGGGCGGCTGGGAGTACCTGTGGTTGAGGCCGTACCGGCGGCCGTCGCCTACGCCGAAGCGCTGGTCGCCCTCGACCTCAAGACGTCCCGGGCGCGCTCATTCCGATCGCCGGCGACGATCCTGCGATGACCGCGGGCAGCATCGCGAAGCTCGACGCGGTCTACCGGATCGGGGGCGGCGAAGGCGCGAACCGACCAGGACTGTCAGAATTCGAGGACGAGGCCCACCGGTTGATGGGTGGCTGGATGCAGGACGCGGGCCTAGAGGTGAGTGTCGATGCCGTTGGGAATCTGTACGGCCGGCTCCTGGGCAGCCGGCCTGAGTCGCCTGAGATCTGGTGCGGATCTCACCTCGATTCTGTGCCGCGGGGCGGTCGCTACGACGGAGTCCTGGGCGTAGTTGCGGCACTCGAGGCGGTGGCCGTCATGGATCGGCAGGTGCGCACCGTCACGGTGGTGGCGTTTCGCGATGAGGAGGGCTGGCGGTTCGGCGGCGGATTTCTGGGAAGCCGCGCGGTCACCGGCAGGCTCGGTGAAGACGCGCTCACCCGATCCGATCGCAAGGGCATCACAGTGGGGGCGGCCCTCGCGCAAGCCGGGCGGACGGTCACTCCGGGCTCCGGGTGGTTGGTGCCTGCGCCCGCCGTCTTCGTCGAGGCGCACATTGAGCAAGGGCCGGTGCTCGCCGCCTGGGGTGAGGCGCTTGGCGTGGTGCAGTCGATCGTCGGATTGGTCGAGCTCCAGGTCGTATTCGAGGGCCGGGCGGGCCACGCGGGCACAACGCCTATGGATGTCCGCCGCGATGCCTCGCTGTGTGCGGGGGCGTTCCAGGTGGAGGCTGCGCGGGTCGCGGGTCGCATTCGAGGCGCGGTGGTGACCGTGGGATCGGACGTGCGGCTCGAGCCGGGAGCGTCCAACGTGATCGCCCGCCGCGCGACGGTCACCCTAGACGCTCGGGCGCCCGATGCCGCCGGCCTGAACGAGTTGGACGCGGCTCTGCGCGCGGCCGCCGCGAATTCCGCCGAGGGGCATGGGTGTGAGTTCACGATCGCGGCATTGAGCCGGATCGAGCCGGAGATCTGCGACGAACGGGTACGCCGCGCCCTGCACGCCGCAGCCCCGCATGCCCCCGAGTTGCCGTCGGGCGCGGGGCACGACGCTCAGATCCTCGCCGCTGCCGGCGTGCCGGTCGGCATGCTGTTTGTGCGGAGTCTCAACGACGGGATCAGTCACTCCCCGCTCGAGTCGACCTCGGTGGAGGATGTCGCGGCCGCGGTCGAGGCGCTGCGCGAGGCGCTGACCGAGCTTGCGGGAGCCGATCATGGGTGACAGGATTGGGATCGCGTTTCTCGATCGGCCGGGTCTTGGTGCGCAGCTGGAGCTCGTCCGGCGGGCGGAGGAACTCGGCTATACCTCCGCGTGGGTTGCCGAAACCCGACTGACCCGCGACGCCGTCTCGGTGCTGGGCGCGTTCGCCGCGGTCACCAACACGATCAGGCTCGGCGCCGGCGTGATCAACACCTGGACACGAGGTCCGGTACTTACGGCCCTGACCTTCGCCACGCTGTCCGAGCTCGCGCCCGGGCGCATCATGCTCGGACTGGGCGCGTACTCCGATCCGCTCGCAGCGAACCAAGGGATCGTCCGCGACCGTCCGCTGCGGCAGATGCGGGAGTACGTCTATGTCGTGCGCAAGCTGCTGTTGCTTGAGGCACCGGTCTCCTACGAGGGATCCCTCGTCCGTGTTCACGACGTGCTCCTCGATCTCGGCGCGGGGATCCCACGCACCCCGATCGACGTACCCATCTACATCGGCGCCACCGGCGAGCGCATGCTTCAGCTCGCGGGCGAGGTGGCGGACGGCGTGCTCTTCAACGGCTTCATGCCCGATGACTACATTCGCCGAGCGATGGAGCGAATTCGCATCGGTGCGGACAAGGCGGGCCGCGACGCCACGTCAATCGACTGCCCTCGACTGGTCGACGTCGCGGTCAGCTCTGACCGGGAGGATGCCTACTCACAGGCCCGGCGGATGGTCGCGATGTACCTCGGCGGCCAGCCGCACATCGCCACCGCTGTCGGCATCGACCCGGAACTCGCCGACCGATTGCAGGTCGCGGTCGGTGGCTGGCCACCCGACCCGCACGCGGCCGAGCGAGCCGCCTTCTTGGTCGACCGCGACTTGGTCGACAAACTTGTGGTGTACGGAACCGCGCCTGAGTGCCGCGACCGGCTCTTGCAGCGGCAGGCCGGCACCGGCACGTACCCGGTAATCTCCGCGCTCACCGATGACGTAGCCGAGCTACTCGAGGTCTGCGCTCCCGCGCGAGACTGATCGTTTGAGGTCGGGTCGCGGTCGCTTGGCTGACGGTCACCGGGCGGCGTACATTCGCCGCTCGCCGCGTTATTGCGGGCAGGTTCGCGACGGCGGACGAGTTCCTCACCTGCGCCACTGGGCTGCCTTTCAACTCGCCGGGTTGCTGCACGCTGATCATCGCCGGCGCGTCGGCGCCGAGACCGACTCGACATGTGACAGCCAGCCGTCGATTTCGGTGGCTGATTCATCCGCAGCATCCCTCGGGCTCGGGTCGGTGTCTCTAAGCGCTGGGTGCGGTCAGCCGCTCGGCTTGCCGGGATTGCAGGAAGTCGGACACACGCGACCCCGCGAGGGTTCCGTAACGCCTTTGGCTGTTTCGTCGGTGGGATTGCGGTGTTAGCTGCGGATGCGGCCGGGGCGGAGTGGGCGGGCGTGGGTGCTGATTTTTTCGAGGGCGCGGGTGAGGGCTTTGGTGTCGGTGTCGGTGAGGTGTTTTGAGAAGTGGCGGTTGATGCCGTCGCGGTGGTGGCGGCGGGCCTGTTCCATTTTCTTGGTGCCTGTGGCGGTGATGGTGACGAGGATCGAGCGGCGATCGTTGGGGGGGCGAACGCGGCTGACGAGGCCGGCCTCCTCCATGCGGTCGATGACGCGAGTGAAGCCGCTCTTGCTGTAGAGGATCTGGTCGGCGAGTTCGGTCATGGGGATGCCGTTGGGTGACTCTTCGAGGTGGATGAGGACGTCGTACCATCGTTGGGGGATGCCGGCGGTGTCTTGGAGCTCGGTGTCGAGCACGTCGACGAGGGCGAGTGAGCTTTCGATGTAGAGCCGCCAGCAGTGGAGCTGCTCGGGCGAGGGGCTTGACAGGGGTTGTTCCATGTGCGATAGTCCTCCACGCAACAGTTGATATCAGTACTGTTGTGGATCATACCAACGAGCGGGAGGGAGTGAGACATGACTACCATCACCGCGGAGCGAGCACAGGCCGGCTACGCGCTCGCCAACGATGAGGGCGAGGCGTTCTGGCTGTTGGGGATGCTGCAGACGATCAAGATCGGCCGCGACGACACGGCCGGCCGTTATGGCATGGCCGAGATCGTCGTGCCCGAGGGCATCGGCTCACCCTGGCATGTGCATCCCGAGGAGGACGAGTGGTTCTACGTCTTGGAGGGCTCGATGACCTTCTGGGTCGCCGACACGCGCCTGTCCCTCACAGCCGGGTCGTTCGCGTTCGGTCCCAAGGGCGTACCGCACACCTTCTACGCCGACGCGGGCGGGGTGAGAGCGCTGGTCGGGTTCGCACCGATGCAGTTCGAAGGATTCCAGCGAGAAGCCGGCGAGCCCGCCCCCGAGCGCGTCCTGCCACCGCCGCTCGAAGGCCCCCCGGACGTCGCCCGACTTTCCGCGATCGCAAAGCGGAACGGCTTTGAGATCCTCGGCCCGCCAGGCCCCCCGCCCGGCCACTAAACCACCACCGGGAGACGTGCGCCCGCCCGTGAGAGCGGGCGCATCCCCGATCCACCAGGAGACTTGCCATGACCCCGGAAGCATCCATCGCCCTTGTCGAATCGTTCTGGGAGGAAGTTTGGGCGGCCTGTAATCCTGCAGCGATCGACCGCTTCGTGACCGAGGACTTCATCATCACCACTGCGGGTGTGGACGTCGCCGGGCGTGAACACTTCAAGACCTGGGTAGCTGGCTTCCAATCAAAGATCGCCGACCTCGAGATTGAAACCATCGAGACCTTCGCAAACCTCGACGGCTCCCGCGTGTCGTCACGCTGGCGGGTCACCGGCCGCAACAACGGCATGTTCGGGCTGCCCGCCGATGGCAAGCCAGTGGCGTTCACCGGCAACGCCATCCTGGCCGTCACACCCACCGGCAAAATCGCCCACAACTGGGTCGAACGCAGCGCCTGGGAGCTCTACAACCAGCTCAACGCGTAGATCCACCACGGCCTCGACGAGAAGCGCGACAACCGCGCAGGCGCTTCCTACATCGATCTGAACACGTCTCCTGCTTCGATCGCGGCGTTGAGCGCTTCCCTCGCGGGAGCGCTCAAGCGGCCCTCCCGTCAACGAACCCCGTTTCTACTTCCGATACCGGTTCGGGATTCCCGAGATGCTCCCCATCTGCTGACGGTTGGGTTGGGGTCATACTCTCGGGGTGAGCCTGTCGCTGGTGTCGTGGGTGAATTTTGGTCGCTATCTGCGCGATCCGCTCGGCTCGATGGTGGATTGGAGTCGTGGTGGGCCGGTGGTGTTTGTGCGGTTTCCTGGGCGGCATGACTTCTACCTGGTCAGCGACCGCGTTCTGATGCGGCGGATGCTGGTCGATGACGACGCGGTGTTCGTCAAGGGTCGGGCGTTGCAGGCGGCCAGGCGACTTCTGGGAGGTGGGCTTTTGACGAGTGAGGGAGCCGATCATCTCACCCGCCGCCGGTTGATCCAGCCGATCTTCCACTCGACCATGATTGATGACTACGGGCGGGCGATGGTTGACGCCGCTGAGAAGGTGAGCGACCGCTGGCACCATGGGGTCGAGATCGACCTCAACGCTGAGATGATGACCTACACGCTGGATGTGGTCGGGCGCACCATCTTCGATGCCGACGTCGAGTCCGAGGCGCCCGAGATCCGCGGTGTGCTCGATGCCGGTATGCGGGTGTTTCACCGGTTTCTGCTACCCGGCGCAGATCTGCTGTGGCGGTTGCCGCTGCCTGCAACGCGCAGATTCAATTCGGCGAAGGCAGATGTCGATTTGATGATCATGCGGATGATCTCCGAGCGCCGCCGCCGGTCTGGCGGCTCTGGTGTGCTCGACCACCTATTGGAGTTGGGCCTAGCCGACGAGCAGATCCGCGACGAGGCGATCACCCTGATGCTTGCCGGCCACGAGACCACCGCCCAGGCGCTCACGTGGACGTGGTTTCTGCTCGCACGCAACCCGCGCGCCGAGGATCGACTGATGGATGAGCTGCGTGGTGTGCTCGGCGAGCGTCCGGCGACCTCTGCGGACTATTCGCAGCTGCGCTACACCCAGGCGGTGGTGCGCGAGGCGTTACGGCTCTACCCGCCCGTGTGGGCCCTGGCGCGAGTTGCAACCAGCGACTACCAGATGGGTGGTGTGACCGTCCCAGCGGGTACGACGATCGTGACCAGCCAGTGGGTGATGCAGCGATCCGCCGAGACGTGGAGCGATCCGCTGGCCTTCCGCCCGGAGCGCTGGCTAAACGGCGGGGGGCCCGAAGGCGCGACCTTCCCATTCGGGATGGGTGGGCGTATGTGCATCGGCGAGCGCTTCGCGATGCTCGAGGCGGTGCTCGCAGTGGCAACACTCGCGCGAAAGTGGCACATCGAACCACTCATTGAGAAGCCGACACTCGATCCACGCTTCACTCTCAGGCCACGCGGAGGCCTTCCCGTCGCCCTACGGCGGCGGAGGGATCCGCCCAGCGCCAGCCCACGGCAGTTGTAAGGAGTCCGGCCACCGCTGTGGTGTTCACCGAAACGAACGCTCGGGCTCTCCAGTCGGGAAACCAACCCCATCAGGCTGTGAGGTCGTGACTCGTACGACCAAAGGCCTCAGATTCTCATAGGAGGATCAGGGCGCGAGGTTCCAGATGGCTGGCTGCTCACCAACCTGTCCGAGCACTTGGCTGGCGTTGTTGACGTCGAGTGCGCTGCTTGTTGATGAGGCGGTGGGGCCGAGGTCGATCATGCCGGTTGTGGGTGTCCACGCGAATGCGTGCTGTGCGTGGTTGCCGGTTGTCTGGGAGGTGCCGACGATGGTGCCGTTGTTGGTTACTGCCGTTGCGAAGCTGTTGGCTCCGCCGAGTGTTCCGAGGTCGACCATGCCGATCGCGCTGGTCCACGCGAAGGCATGCGTGACGTTGCTCGATTTCGCTGAGGTGCCCACCACTTCGCCGTTGTCGTTGATGTCGGCCGGAGTCGAGCTGTTTCCTCCCAAGGTACCCAGGTCGCGCATCACCTGGCTGGATGGATCCCAAACGAAGGCGTGCTGGGACTGCGTAGGGTCTGTGGGGGTCGATATGCCCACCACTTGACCGGCGCCGTTGATTCCGGTGGCAGCGGTGGTTCCTCGTCCAAGCGTGCCGACATCGATGAATCCGGTTGATTGGCTCCAAAAGAACCCATGGTCCGCATTGCCACCCGCGGTCGTGTTGGAGTAGCCAACGATGTTACCAGCGTTGTTTGAGTCGGTCGCGACGGCGAAATTGCCTGAACCCATCGCCCCCACGTCCACGAGTCCTGTAGACGAAGACCACTCGGCCACATGCGTGTCACCGTTGGGAAGATTCCCGAAGCCGACCGCGACGCCACTGTCAGCGATGTGGACGAGCAGCATCGCGCCCCCACCGAAATTTCCGACGTCGTTCAAACCGCCAGTAGGCGTCCACACGATCGCAGTCGGAAGGCCGCTGGGCAACAGCGCGTTTCCGACCACCGTATCGGAAGCGTTGACCGAGTAGGCGCTGCTCGCCAGTCCTCCCAGCAAACCGATACCGATCGCGCCGCTATTCGGCTTCCAAAAGAAACCTTCCGAAGCACCGGTGGCGACATCGACAGTCGCCTGCCCGACCACGGCCCCATCCGGGCCGATCGCTTGCGGAGACATGTCCTGGACTCCCGCAATCGTTGGAATCAACGTGACCGGCCGAGCCGCCGCGACCGCGTTCGCACTCGAAACCAAAACCGACACAGCCACAATCAAGACCACCACGACCACCCGAAACCCCAACCACCGAAACCTCATCAAAGCCTCCTCCTCACACGGGACGAGAACGCGCGGCAAGCGCCACTCGCCAGTGACGGGCTAGAGCATCGCATGCGCATATGAACAGTCTCTGAGCGTGCGGTGCTGGTTGTCCATCGGCGCGCGCACCCGGACACGCTATGACCACGGTGTCGGCCCGGGCGCCGAGTCGCCCCCGGTGCCGGCGCGGCGGCGTTTTCCGTGGTGGCGAATCCTCGGATTAGCGCGCTCAGTGCGTCTCGCCATACGCGCTCTTCGTCGCCTTTGGCGAGCGTCCCTCGTAGGTCGATTGCGGCCAGTCCTTCGCATAGCGCGTGGTATTCGCGGGCGACTTGCTGGACGTCGCGGCCTTCGAGCAGCCCGGCGGCTTCGACCCGCTCGATCAGAGTGATTAGCTCGGACCAGGCTTCAGACCCGACGTCGGCGAACTGTGGGGCGAGTTCTGGGTTGGGCATCGCTCGACGGTTGCCCGTGCCGTGGCGGTCTCGGTCACCTGGTCGAGCCCAAAGATCGAGGTAAAGAAGGTG
>CAVSNF010000025.1:0-512307 GCA_963729195.1 uncultured Actinomycetes bacterium | reverse complement strand
GAACGCGTCGATACCGGGATTGGTCGTCTTGCGCACCAGCGGGCCGCCCGCGACCGGCGCCGTGAAGATGTCGTAGTTGCCGTTCGCGCGTCGCGACAGCGCGATCGAGCGCCCGCCCGGCGAGCGGGCCGCGCCGAAGTCGGATCCGGGCCCGTCCTTCACGAACAGCGCCGGTGTTTCGCCCGCCGACTGGCCGTAGATCTGGTAGCGCGAGGTGTTGCTGTCGAACACGATGGTCGGTAGCGCCGCGGCCGTGGCCGTGCTCCCCTGAGCGTGGCGGCGGTGATGATCAGGCCGATCGGGATGAACCTGCGCACGGTGCGTAGTATGCCCGCCGCAGTACCCGGATCCGCTCGAAGACCCTGGCAACTATCTACGCCGGGTCGAGTCGTGCGCGGCCGCGCCGCCGCAGGACGCGGAGCTCGCCCTGGCGGCGCGTGAGGCCGTGAGCGTCGAGCGTCGTGAGGATCGCCTCGGCCTGGCGGCGCGAGCATCCGAGCGCGTCGCGGGCCTCGGCGAGCGTCACGCCCGGCTCGCCGGCGGCGAGCTGCAGCACCGTGTCGGTCGCCGCGTCGAACCACTCGGTCGTGAACGCGATGTCCCTCCCGGCGCGCACGATCCGGCCCTGGCGCACGAGCGCGGCGACCAGCTCGTCGTCGTCGCCGGTGAGCGCCGGCGACGCCACGAGCCGGGCGTAGAGCGCGTCCTCCTCGGGGGTGCGGTCGGGATCGGCGGACTGCGGTGGCGGCGTCGCCTCCGCCGCCTGACGCCGGCGGCGAGGGTGGGGATCGAGGATGGGGCCCCCGGCCACCGTCGTGGGCGGAGCGGTGAGGCGGCATGATCACCGGTATCCCCCGCTGCCGCCAGCAACGCCCGCTGCAGCCGCAGCCGCGCCCGGCCGGCCCGGGACGGCGGCAACCCGGGCGGGGGAGTGCGCGGTGCCGTGGTGCACGGTCACCGGCTGCCCGTGGGTCAGGGTGTTGCCGGGAAGCACGCGCAGCTCACATGCGATGCGGTAGGTCGGCTCCAGCGATCCCGGCGTGATCAGCCAGCGACCCGGCCCGGCATCGCCCGTTGTGATGCCGGGGAGGGCGACCGCCACGCGGTGCCCGGCGGAGACGCGCTCGCGCGGCTCGTCGGGTGCCCTGCACGCTGCGCACGCGCGCGGTCAGGCTGCCCGGCTCGACGGCCACCGCGTCGCCGACCGCGACGGCGCCCGACCACAGCGTGCCGGTCACCACGGTGCCGATGCCCTTGAGCGAGAAGCCGCGGTCGATGGGCATCCGCAGCGGACCGTCTCGATACCGCCGCTCGGCGCCGGCGACCGCCCGGTCCAGGGCTGCGCGCAGCTCGGGCAGGCCCTCGCCCGAACGCGCCGACACCGGCACCACCTCGGCGTCCACCAGCCCGCGAGCGGCTTTCACCGCCGTCGCGAGCTGCCTCGGGCCCGACGGCGTCGGCCTTCGTCACCGCGACCACACCCACGTCCACGCCGAGCAGGCCGAGGATGGCCACGTGCTCGCGGGTCTGCGGCATCACCCCTCGTCGGCGGCGATCACCAGCAGCACCAGTCGATGCCGCCGCGCCCGCGAGCATGGTGTGCACGAAGCGCTCGTGCCCGGGCACGTCGACGACCGACAGCCGCGCCGTCGGGCAGCGTCGAGCGGCGCGAAGCCGAGCTCGATGGTGATGCCGCGCTCCTTTTCCTCCGGCAGCCGGTCGGTGTCGACGCCGGTGAGCGCCCGCACGAGCGAGGTCTTGCCGTGATCGATGTGCCCGGCGGTGCCGACGATCACGACGGGAACCGCGTGTTCACAGCTCGGCGTCGCTGTTCGGGCGGCAGTCGAGCAGGACGCGGCCCTCGTGGATGCGGGCGACCACGGGCGGGTCGCCGGCGCGCAGGCGAGCGGCCGTCCCGGCATCGCCGTCGAGCGCGCAGCGCGAACGCTCGGCTGAGCCCAGCAGCGGGCCGCGCCGCCGCCGACCGGCGCCTGTCGTCGACGACCTCGCCGCCAGCCTCGGCGGCGAGCCGCCCGGCCCGGCCCGCGACCTCCTCGACCGGCGCGGCGATGGCGCGCAGCACGGGGATCTCGCCTGCCCGCGAGCTGCGGGTCGCGGTAGAGCGCGAGCGTGGCCTCGAGCGCGGCGAGCGTCAGCTTGTCGAGCCGCAGCGCGCGGCAGCGGGTGGCGCGCGCAGCCGCTCGACCGCCGTCGCGCCGGCCGACGATGACGCCCGCCTGCGGCCCGCCGAGCAGCTTGTCGCCGGAGAAGCAGACCAGCGTCGGCGCCGGCGGCGACGCTCGCGCGCGACCGTCGGCTCGTCGCGAGCCCGAGCGCGGCGAGGTCGAGCAGCGCGCCGCAGCCGAGGTCGTCGATCAGCGGCACGCCGCGGTCGCGGGCCGAGCGCGGCCAGCTCGCCGACGGTCGGCCGCCTCGGTGAAGCCGACGATCGCGGAAGTTGCTGCTGGTGCACCCGCAGGATCGCCGCGGTCGCGGCGCCGATGGCGCCGCTCGTAGTCGGCGAGCGCGGGTCCGGTTGGTGGTGCCGACCTCGACGCAGCCGCGCGCCGCGACTGCGCGCAGCACGTCGGGGACGCGGAAGCCGCCGCCGATCTCGACCAGCTCGCCGCGCGACGACGATCACCTCGCGCCCGCCGGCGAGCGCGCGCGAGCGCCAGCAGCACCGCCGCGGCGTTGTTGTTGACCACGAGCCGCCGCCTCGGCGCCGGTCAGCTCGCGCGAGCAGCGCGCCGGCGCGCGTCGCCGGGAGCCGCGCCGGCCGCTCGCAGGTCGAACTCGAGGTTGCTATAGCCGCCGCCCACCTCGGCGACCGCTCGAGCGCCGCCTCGGCCAGCGGAGCCCGCCCGAGGTTGGTGTGGAGCACGACCCCGGTCGCGTTGATCACGCGGCGGGCGCCGCGCGCCGCCTCGAGGGCCGCGGCCGCGGCGAGCACGAGGTCGCCGGACGGCCGATCCGCCGTCTCCGCGGGAGTGCTGCGTTGCGGCCCGCAGCGCGTCGCGGGTGGCGACCCGCCCGTGGGCGGCGATCAGCCCGGCCGCGTCGTCGCGGCGGAGCAACGCATCGATCGACGGCACGGCGCGCACGGCACTCCCCTCAGAAAGCGAAGCGGCGCAGGAGTCGAACCTACCAACCGGTGGGTTGCACCGGCCTGCCGGTTTTGAAGACCGGATGGGCCACCGGGCCCGTGCCGCTCCCATGGGACGCCCATGCTCTCAACGCCTGGCAGCACGAAGCCGCCGCCATCGTGACCGACACGGGGATCGCCCTCACGCAGCTCTCCCACGGCGCCGGCTGCGCGTGCAAGCTGCCCGCGAACCTGCTGTCCCAGGCGCTTGCGAGCCCTTCCTTCCGCGGCTGCGCCCGACGCGTTGCTGGTGGGAAACGGCGACCTCGACGACGCCGCGGTGTGGTAGATCGACGAGCGCACTGCGCTCGTCGCGACGGTGGACCTCTTCACGCCGATCGTCGACGACGCACGCGACTTTGGGCGGATCGGCGCCGCCAACGCGCTCTCCGACGTCTATGCGATGGGCGCGCGGCCGCTCTTCGCGCTCTCGATCGTCGGGTTCCGGCCAAGAAGCTCGACTCGGAGATGCTGACGGAGATCCTCCGCGGCGGCGCCGAGAAGGCCGCCGAGGCCGGCACGCGATCGTCGGCGGGCACTCGATCGACGACGCCGAGCCGAAGTACGGTATGGTCGTGTCCGGCTTCGTGGATCCGCGCGCGGTGTGGACGAACTCCGGCTCGCGCCCCGGCGATGTGCTGGTGCTCGCGAAGCCGATCGGAACAGGCGTGGTCTCGACCGCGATCAAGCACGGTGTCGACTGCCCGGAGTCCGAGGCCGCGGCCATGCCTCGATGACGAGGCTCAACGGGGCGGCCGCCGAAGAGATGCGACCGCATTCGCCGCACGCGGCGACCGACGTGACCGGCTTCGGCCTGCTGGGCCACGCCCGCGAGCTGGCTGCCGGCGCCGGAGTGTGCGTCCAGCTCCGCGCATCGGCCGTCCCGCTGCTCGCCGGCGTGCGCGAGCTGGCGGAGGCCGGGCACGTGCCGGGCGGCAGCCGCACCAACCTCGAGCTCGCTGCGGACTACGCCCCGGTTCGACGCCGGGGTGTCGCGCCGTGGATCGCGAGCTCTTGTGCGACGCGCAGACCTCGGGCGGCCTGCTGGCGGCGCTGGATCCGGCCGCGGCGCGAGAGCTCGGCTGGCCGATCGTCGGCCGCGTCGTCGAGGGCCCCGCGGGCACGGTGGAGATCAGGTAGCTCGGATGCGGCGCAGCCGCGAGCTACTTCACCGAGAAGCTGGAGGAACCGATTCCGATCCCCTTGGGTGCTTTTTGCGAGTACGCCGTACACGTATATCGTGTACGGCTGGCCGTGCCGAAGACGGCGGATGACGCCGTTATGGCGCCAGCTCGCGGGCACCTTGTACTGGGAGATCGTCGTGACCTTCGACCACAGCTGGATCTGCACGCCGTGGTTGTAGATCCGCACCGCATACCCGGTCGCGCCGGGAACCGGCGTCCAGTCGATCACCGGAGTGGTGCCGGTGATCTGGGCACCTCGTTGTGGCTTGCAGACCCGTCCCGTACGGAGGTCGAGCACGCCGGGGTGCGGAGTAGATGACTTGCTTGAAACCGGGAACCTGTACTGGGCATAGATCGCGTAGTGGTAGGTGTGAAACTGCGCGAGGTTCTGCTCCGCCCGTAACCCTGGTCCGGTGCGCTGGATGCGCGTCCCGTCGTGGGGGTTTCGGGGTACGTGGTTTGCGTTACGAACGATCCAGCTTCCGGACACGCCGGAGGGGAGGCCCCATAGCAGGGTTGCGGTGGTACATCCGACCGCACCCTGCAGTTTGGTGAACGGTGCCGGATGTTGGCCCGTACCGGTGAGTGCGAGCGTTTGTGGCGAGTCGCTCGCCGAGTCGGCGACGGCGATCCCAACGTCCTGGTGACCGACGGCGGTTGCGGTGTAGACGACCGAGAAATTGCACGTCGAATTTGCGGCCACGGTTGTCCGGGAGCAGCCGTCGCCCGTCACCTTGAACGCCCCGGTGTTGCCCGAGACATTCGTGAACGCCGGTCTGGGAAGGTCAGCGGCACCGTGTCCTGGTTGTGGAGCGTGAACTGGACCGGCCCGCCGGGCTGACCGACGGTCGAGGTACCGAAGTCGTACGGCGTGGGTGTGAACGTCACGAACGGGGACAGTCCCGTGCCGCTCAGACTCGCGGTCTGCGTCGAATGGGCCACTTTGCCCGCGTCGTCGGTGATCGTTACGACGGAGGCGTACGCCGACGGTTGCACCGGGGCCAAGCTGACGCCGACCGTGCAGTTGCTGCCGGCGGCGACGGTCGACTGGCTGCAGTGGTCGTTGGAGAAGGCGAACGCCGATCCGCCCGTCTTGGTGACGGTGGTGATGTGCAGCGCAGCGTTGCCGGTGTTGGTAACGGTCAGGGTCGCCGACTTGCTGCTGCCGGCTTTGACGGTGCCGAACGCGATGTCGTTGACACTGACGGCGGGCGTGGGCACGGTGGCCGTACCGTTGAGCTCGGAAACGTCGCTCTGGGTGCCGCCTTTGTCGAAGGCGACCCCGATCCGCGCGTTCCGGGCCCCGCGGGGCCCACCGGCGAGAACGTTACCCCCAGATCGCATGAATCGTTTGGATTCCCCGTCGGGCTCAGCACGACCCCGCTGCAGTTGTTGGTCGCGATCGCGAACTGGGCGGGATTCGAACCACCCTTGGTCAGGGAGTTGATCGTATGGGCGGTGTGGGTGTGGTTCACGATCGTCACGGTCGTGGCGCTGCTCGTGGTGCCGGCCGCCACGCCCCCGAAGCTCGGATCGTTCGCCGAGAACGTCCCACCGGTGGTCGCGACCGCCCCGGGAACGAACGCGAGCGCAAGCGAGGACGGGCGCGGCGAGGATCAGGCGCGTCCGCATCACACCGACAGCGCCGCCACGATCAGCAGCACCAGCCCGACGACGGCGATCGCCACCGGAATCACAAGCGCCGCAGCGGCATATCCGCCGATTGCCATCCGACCACCGCGAGGAGTCTGCCCGTAGTGCCAGTCGTCTCCGCGATTCGTCACGCGCGCAACGAGGAAGACCATCACCGTGAGCAGCAGGACGCCCAGCGCGATGGCACCCACCACGTTTGCAAGCGACGAGCTCACGATCGGCGACGCCGGTGAGGGTGGCACTCGCGCGAGCACGGCGTTCGACCTGGCGGCGGGCAGATGGGTGCCGAAGCGATCGAGCGCGAACACCGAGTAGCAATAGGACGTCCCGGGCACCGCGCCGCGGTCGATTGCGACGGGGCGCGCGGTGCGTGCCACCGAACGGCCGGCCGTGATGGCGTCAGGGCAGGTGGACCCGGCTCGGACAACGTAGGCGGTGGCCCTGGAGACGGGTTCCACGAGACGTTGATCCGATCAGCCCCCGCGAGCGCCGTGACCTTGGTGACCCGTGGCGGGGGCTTGCCAGCGCCGTGCGAGTGACGGATGCAACGCCGTAGCGCCCCTCCGCAAAGACCGTGTAGCAGTATCTCGCCCCCGGCTGGACCTGGAGTCAACCTGGCTGGACCGAAGAGCGCTGCCACCGATGCCGACCCCGGCGTCGGGTCGCTGGGACACCGGCCGCCCACCCCACGGCGGACGATCACCTCGGTGATCGACGTGCTCGGCACGCCCCAGCGAACCGTGATCGCCCCCGGCCTTTTCGTCACGACCAGCGAAGTGACCGCGGCCGCGCGGGTAGGCTCGCGGGAGGGGCGCGCCGCCACCCGTGTGGGGTGCGGTCGTTCCGTTCCCGCCACCGGCGGTGGGAGGCGGAGGAACGGGCGGCCCTGCCCGGGCCACGCCCGCAGCGCCGATTGCGGCCGCCGCGACAGCCAACATTGCCACTTGCATTCCGCGGACCCGTGTCACCGGTGCTCTTCTCCTGCCATGAGAAGTTGTGGACGTGGTTCCCTCAGACGAGTTACACAACTTCGCCCGGGACACGTCGATCTCCTGCTCAGGCCGCCGGAAAACCCTGGTTGCGCGATCAGGATCGATCAGTGGGCGACCCGTGGCGCACGCCGGCGGGCCGTCGCAGCCCGAGCTGGTCGCGCAGCGTGGGGCCTCGTAGGCCTGCCGAAAGAGCCCGCGGCGCTGGAGCATCGGCAGACGCCTCGACGAAGAGCTCGAGGTCCTCGGTTACGCCCGCGGCTGGAGCGTGAACCGTCGCTCGCCCGGGCTTCGACCCAGTCGCCGATCATGCCGGCGAGCTGCTCCGGCGTGCCGGTGACTTCAGCCCGCCCGGCAGGCCGGTGACCGTCCGGGCGAGCTCACCGAACGGCAGCCGGTCTCGAGCGCGCGGCCCACGATGAATCGGGCAAAGCTCGTATTGGAGGCGGTCGCGGCGAGCTCGGGAGTGAGCGGCCGGGCGGGGTCGATCTGCCCGTGGTCGAGACCGGCGTTGCCGGCGAGGTTGCGCCAGCGAAACTCCGGATCGACGCTCTCCTCGAGCAGGCGGCGGCGCGCGGCGGCCTCCGCCTCGGCGGCTCCCAGCACGAACCCGAGCCCCGGCAGGATGAGCACCTCGCCGGTGCGGCGGCCGTGACCGGCCGCGACGGCGTCGATCCTCGCGCGAAACTCGACGCCGGCCTCGATCGACGTCTGCGGTGTGAAGACGACATCGGCGATCCGCCCGGCCAGGTCGATTCCCGCCGGCGACGAGCCGGCCTGCGCGAGCACCGGATGGCCCTGCGGCGGCCGCGGGATCGTCAGCGGCCCGGTCACGTCGTAGTACTCGCCGTGGAAATCGATCGGGTGGATGCGCTCGCTGTCGGCCCACCGCCCCGTGGCGGGGTCGCCGACCAGCGCGCCGTCCTCCAGCTGTCCCAGAGTCGCCGGACGACGTCCACGAACTCGTCGGCGCGGGCATAGCGGCTGTCGTGTTCGATCAGGGCGCTCTGGCCGAAGTTCCCGGCAGCCTTCGGGTCGTAGGTGGTGACGACGTTCCAGCCGGCCCGGCCGCGGCTGATGTGATCCACCGTCGCCAGCCGCCGGGCCAGGTCGAACGGCGTGCTGAACGTGGTCGACGCCGTCGCGATCAGACCGATATGCGTCGTGGTCATCGCGAGCGCGGCCAGCACCAGCAGCGGATCTTGATACGGCTGCGGGAACGCCCGCACCCGGTGGGGCGAGATCGCCAGCCGGTCGGCGAAGAACACCGCGTCGAGCAGTCCGCGCTCGGCCAGCGCCGCTCCCCGCACCAGACGTTGCATGCCGATCGGATCGCCGGCATCGTGCTCGTGCAGGCGCCAGCCGGCTTCGTGATAGCCGTCGGGTGTCAGGAAGACGATGAAGTGCGCGTGGCGCTGCAAGGCGGCACGCTCTCTCCGTCGGGAGTCGCTACCAGCGGTTCCAGTGGGTGACGTCGGCGACGGCTTTTCGTTTGGCCGGACGGAAGTCCCGTCCGGTGTAGTAGGCGACGGGGATCAGTCCGGCCTGCATGTATTCGTCGTAGGGAATGCCGAGCAGGTCAGCGGCTTCTCGCTCATAGTCGAGATGCCAGGTCGTCCAGACCGTGCCGAGACCGCGAGCTCTGGCGGCGAGCATGAACTCCAGGTGGCCGGCAGGATCGATCCCCATCGGGCCGCCTGGTCGGCGACCGACGCATGCTCGGTTCGGCCGGGGATGCACGGGATGACCAGCACCGGCACGTCCTGCAGATGCCGTGACAGGTATTCGTCGGAGCTTGGCCGTCGGCGGGCTGCTCGGAGCCGGATTCGGCGAAGCCGGCGGCTCGGCGGTAGAGCTCGGCCAGTCCCTGGCGCAACCCAGGGTCGGTAACGACGACGAACTCCCAGTCCTGCTCGTTCACGGAGGTTGGTGCCTGGAGCGCTATGCGCAGACACTCTTCGATCACCTCGGCGCTCACCGGCCGCTCGAGGTCGAGGCGTCTCCGGACCGCCCGAGTGGTCGTGAGCACGTGATCCACGGTCATGTCGTTAGCGTTGATTTCTGTACCTCCACGAGTGACGATGCAGCACGCATCTTAGGTTGCGCCTGGATGCGATCGAGGCTCGAGCAGCACGAGTGGGATCTCCCGGTCGGTCGTGGTCTGATAGCCGGCGTACCCCGTGTGCACGGTGGTCACCTGGGGCCAGAGCTCCGCGCGCTCCTGCGGGGTCGCGACTCGTGCTCGCATCGGCCGTTTCGGCTTCCCGGCGAATGCCACCTGCACCTCGGGGTGGTCGCGCAGGTTGAGAAACCACGCGGGGTGATGGTCGTCGCCGCCCCGGGACGCGACGATCACGATGGCGTCGCCTTCCTGTACCGGCGACGTCAGCATCACCGTGCGGGTCCGGCCGCTCTTTCGCCCGTCGTCGTCAACTCGAGCACGGGCATGCCGCCGGCCCGCCAGCCGAGCCGCCCGAAGCTGGCCTTCAGCATGACCCGGTGGAGGGTGTTCAAGGCCCGTAGCTGCAGGTCGCTCGGCACACCGAGACTTTACGCTGGCGGGCTGAACTAGAACATTGCGAATAAGGGCCAGGCTCCTTTTATTCACTCCTCCACCTGCGGGGGCGCCGGTGGTTGCTGGCGCCCCCTTCGCCGTTTCGTGTTTCAGCAGGCGGCTCCGACCGGTTCGGGTTCGACCACGATGATGAGGCCGAATCGCGCCGCGCTTCCGTCTGCGAACGCGGCGGGTTGGGCCGGCATTTGCACTGCGGGCAGAGTCGGGCCGGTGTACAGCACCGGCTGGTAGCCGGACACCTCCTCGTCGAGGCCGTAACCGCCGGCGGCGAGATCGTCCAACGTGAACAGGTTCCCATTGATGGCGGTGGGAAGCTGGCCACCAGCCGGAGTGACCAGGTTGGCGGTGCCACCGGTGAGTGCCGCCAACGTGCACTTGTCGAGGATCTGGCCGCTGATCGCCGGAAGCTATATCGGACCTGGGTCTTTCGCGCCCGGCCGGCACCCGGCCAGTGGCGCGAGGCCGATGGCGATCTGCGAACCGTCAGCGAAGCCACCGGCGAGAGGGGATCCTTGAGCGGCCGGGATCTGCACAGCCGGTAACGTCATCGTCGAGTAGCCGCCGCCGCTGACCGTGAGGACATATGTTCCGGCGGCGAGGCTGCCGATGCCAAACTGGCTGTGGCTTACCGGCAGCTGAATCGGCCCCGGATTGGTTGAAGCATCGGCCGTCACTTGAGGTTGGTGAATCGGGGCGCCGGTGCAGGTGTCGGTTACGACCCCGGCCAGCGTGAACGTCCCGGCCCCCGGGTCGGTAAGGCGCGCGACCTGCGGCACCGCCGGGCAGCCGGAAGCGGGCACGTTCGTGCTCTTGAGATCACTCACCAACTGATTCACCTGTGTCTGGGTCGCTGGGTCGAGCCGAGCCCAACCGCCCGGCGCGTGCGCCCCCACCAGCGCATCAGCCTGGTCGAGCTCGGTCTCGACCACCGCCGGGTCGATCGCGCCTGCGCTGACGTTCAGCCGGGTGGCCAGCGTCTGGGCACGCAGGTTCTTCAATCCGTTCGCTCCCTCCCCGCCCAGCAGTGTGTCCGCCAGCGCCGGGTCGGCCACCTCGACCGCGCCCGGCCCAGCGGAGCCCACCTGGATCGGCAGGAACTCATCGAGCACGTCGGCGGCCAATCCACCGGCCGGATCGACCGCCGGAGTCACCTGCGAGTAGTTCGACCAACTCTTCGCCGCCAGCGAGCAACTCGACTCGGCAGCGTACAGAACCTGGGCGCTTTGGAACTCGAAGGTGACGCGCACGACTGGTGTCGGTCTGACCGCCGGTCGTGCCCACCGACACGTCCTCTACCAACACGTGGCTGAGGATGATCCGCTGGTACGGCGACGCCGCCGGCGGCTGCACCGAATCCAGCGTGACCGTGGGGTAGGCGCCGGCCCCCGTCATGGCCTGCGCCAGCAGCGTGGTCTGCTTGCTCGTCTGCATCGTCACCGACAACTGGCTGAAGCTGACGCTGGGCGATCTGAACTGGTTATGCCCCGACGAGCCTCCGGTACCCGATCCTCCATGGATACCCCAGGCATACGACTGCACCGGCAGCGCACCGCTGATCGCGGGTGAACCGCCGGTGAACGTCAACGTCGTCTTGACGGCCGCAAGCGCGGATCCCGACCACACCAGCATCGCCACCACGACCACCACCGACCCCACCCCAAAGCGCATCTGCCGACCCATCACGGACCCCCCAGTCTGGCTGTCGATTCAAAGATGAAAAACGGTTATCGCGAACCTGTGATCAGGACTTGGTGGCACTCCACGAACCTCCGCCGCTGGGCGTGTTGTAACTGCCTGACATCGAGTTGCCTGATACCGATCCGGTGTAGGTGATCACGGTGCTGCCAACGGTGCCGAACTTGATCGAGTCACCGCTGACGGTGCCGTTCACAGGCGTGGATCCACCGACGGTCGAGAGGTTGATGGTGCCGCTCAGTTTCGACCCGCTCTGCTGCCAGGTGAGGGTGAACGTCCCCGAAAACGTGCCGCTGTACTTGCCCTTCCAGCTCCCCGAGAGGTCACTCCCCGACGTGGTCGTTGTCGCGGACGTGGCGGTGGTGGTCGCGGCCGCGGGCGCGGTGGTGGTCACGCTGGTCGTGGCGGTGGGCGACGTGGACGTGGTGCTGCTCGACCCCCCGCCACAGCCGGCCACGATCAGAAGCGACCCGGCTGCCAATGCTGCGATTCCCAGAAACCGTCTCATGTACTGCTCCCGTCCAGTTCGATTGGCCAGGGCGAGCCAGAAGCCTCGAGGATGCGGTCACAGGGAATCCGCGCCGCCTGCACCACGCGACGTACATCGTCCGGTTCCCCCCGAAACAGACACAGCACGACCTCGTCCTCGCGCATCAGAAGCGATCCCAGGTAGGTGACCGATCCGCCGCGTTGGATGATGCGGTCACACTCCTCGGCCGCCCGCCCGTCGAGCGCCCGCAGGTCGTCCTCATGGACGTCCGGCCAAAGGCATTCGGCGACGAACTCGGCAGTGATCTCGCTCGCCATGGTGCGACGATAGGCCGCGCCCGCCCGAGGCGAAAGAGGGGAAACCCTACGCCGAACGCGAGTCGCGGTCGTAGCGCAGGGCGTCCACGAGCTCCACGCGTGAGCGCAGGCCGAGTTTCTTGTAGACGCGGGTGAGGTTCGATTCGACGGTCTTGATCGATACCGACGCCCGCGCGGCCACCTCGCGGTTGGAAAGGCCCGAGGCGGCCAGCTCCGCGAGCCGCCACTCGGTCTCGGTGAGGCCGTCCGTTTCACCGCGTCGACGGCCGGTACGGGCGAGCTCAGCCTTTGCCTGCTCGGCCCACGCGGGTGCACCCGCCGCCTCGAACTCGGTGGCGGCAGCACTCAGGAGTTCGGCGGCTCGTCCGCGCTGCCTGAACCGGCGCAGCGCCCGACCGGCGGCAAGCTGAGTGCGTGCACGCTCGAACGGCATCTGCGTCCGTTCGTAGGCCGCCAGGGAGCGGTCGAACGCAGCCATCGACTCGGTCTGCGATCCCCGTGCCGCCGCCAGCTCGCCGCGGCAGCGCGCCGCGACCGCCTTCGCCCAGCCACGGCGGTGATCCTCGGCCAAGCGTTCGAACGGCACGAGGTAGGCCTCTGCCTGTTCGAGCTCTCCCAGGGCGATCAGCGCCTCCACCTCGTCGGGCACGAACATGCACAGCACGGGATCACCGGCGCCCATCGCACTGACCTGCTCGACCAGCGGGCCGAGCAGCGCATGGACGCCGGCCGGATCGCCGTCGGAAAGCGCAGCGAGTCCGAGCGCCCACATCGGCCAGATCACCGCCGAGCGCCACTGCATCTGCTGGAACAGCGCGATCGCCTCGCCCGCCTCGCGGCGGGCCAGCGCCGTTTCGCCGTTGTGCGCGTGGGCCAGCGCACCGGCCGAGAGCGCGACACCGGTGACGGTGGCATCGTCGAGCAGCGCCGCCTGCTCCAGCGAGCTCGCGGCAAAGCTGGAAGCCAGGCCGAGCTCTCCCCGCCATACATAGGCCCACACGAGATAGAGGGAGATCATCGGCGCGGCGCTCTCCATCCCACGCTCGGCCACGCCCGCGTGGGCAGCTTCGAGCGAGTCCCGAGCGCGGTCGAGGTCACCCACGAACAGCTCCAGCATCCCCTCGATCAGCCGCGGTCGCATTATCAACGACCGTGCCATCGTCGGATCCTCGAGCTCCAACGCCCGCTCGAGCCGTGCCCGGTCAACCCCGTGGCCGCACAGAAACTCGGCCATCGTCTGCACCGCCAGCGTGTCAGCCAAAAGCCCGGCGTGGCCGATCGCCTCAGCATCGGCAACCGCCGCCCGGGCGCGGGCCTCGGCGCCGCCGAAGTCTCCGGCGCTCACCGAGTAGTACACCAGGTGCAGCTCGATCTCTGCGCGCAGCCGGCGATCGTCGCCGGCGAGCTCGAGCGCGGTGGAGGCAAGCTCCAGCGCGAGCGGGAAGTTGCTGTGCCGCGCGGCAAGGTTCGAAGAGAGCTGGAAGGCGCGGGCGCGCACACCCGGCTGTGGAGACTCGGCCAGAAGCTGGCTCACAAGCTCGCCCGAGCGCGCCAGATCGCCGGCGTCGAACTCGTAGCGTGCGGCCTCGAGCACTCTCGCGTGGCGAGCCACGGCATCGTCGCTGGGGGTGAGCCGCGCAGCCAACTCGGCGAGCTCGGCGGCGGCGCCCGATGCCCCCCGGGCCGCCGCCGTCGCGGCGGCCTCATCAAGCTGGGCCGCCACGGCCGGATCAGCACCCGCTGAAGCCAGCGCGAGATGGCGGGCGCGCTCCTCCGGGGCGGTCACAACGCCCGCTGCCTGACGGTGGAGCTCACGCCGCCGCCCGGCCGGCACCGAACCGTATGCCGCCGCCGCCAAGAGTGGATGGGTGAACTCGATCCGCCCCGCCTCGTCCACGGTCACGATCCCGGCTTCCTCGGCTGGGCCGAGCGCGTCGAGCTCGACACTGCGCCGGTCGGGTCCGGAAACCACAGCCGCCAGTAGCACCGCATTGCGAGTATCCGCCGGAAGCCTGCGAATGCGCTCGGAGGTGAGCATCCGCAGATCCTCAGGAACAGCCACGAATGCCGCGCCGGACGCATGGGAAACACCACTGTCGGCGGCCTCGCGCGCGATCTCCAGCGCGTAAAACGGATTCCCACCGCTGGCCTCGGCAATCCGCACGAGATAGGGCCGCGGCAGAGTGCGGCCGAGGCGGTCGGACAAAATCCGGCCCAGAGCCGCCAGCGACAGCGGTTCCAGCACCAGCGTGGAGCTGCGCCCGTCCGCCGCCGCGCCCGGGGGAAGGCCCGCAGCGGGAGAGCGGATCGAGTAGAGCAAGCCGATCGGTTCGTCTTCGAGTCGCCGCGCCGCGAACTCGAACACCTGCCGCGATGACGGATCGAGCCACTGCCAGTCATCCACGGCGAGTAACAGCCGACGGTCGGCGGCGAGCCCCCGAATCAGCGTCAAAAACCCCGCGGCAGTGGCACGCGTGGCGAGCCGCCCGCTGGACGGCCACCGTCGCATGAGCACCACCTCAAGCGCCTCTCTCTGCGGGTCCGGTAGCGCCGCGAAATGCTCATCATCAACCCGCGAGAGCATGTCCCCGACCGCCGCGAACGAGACCTTCGCCTCAGCCGGCGACGGCCTGCACCACAGCACCAGCCCCCCGCCATCCATCGCACGTCGACGCGCCTCGCCCCACACCGTCGTCTTCCCAATCCCGGCCGGTCCCTTGAGCGCGAGCACGCTGAACTGCCGCGCGGCCGCGTCGAGGAACCGATCCACCTCGATCAGGTGCGCCTCCCGCCCGACCAGCCGCTGCGCCACCACCAGACACTACACCCCGACACCAACCGACGCCCGCGGTCAAGACGGAGGGACGGACGGCGGGGGTGGGATTCGAACCCACGAATGACCTTGACGGCCATTGCCGGTTTTCAAGACTGGTGCGTTCAACCGCTCCGCCACCCCGCCGGCTGGTTGGCTAACCGTATCGTGTCATCGGCTCGATCTCACACGGGTTCCACCGAGGCATCCCCTGTCGCGGCTTGCTCGGCCAGCCGGTCGGACACCATCCCGCGGGCGGCGCCGTGGACGTCGGTGAAGCCGGTGATCGCGGTCAGGAACTCGTCTCGGCCGAGCGTGTACAGGCTGGCCTCGGTCTTGGCGGAGACGGTCGCGGTGCGCGGGGTGTCGTTGAGAAGCGCGATCTCGCCGAAGCCGTCGCCGCGCCCGAGGTCGGTTGTGAACCCCGACGCGGTGCTGACCGTGACCTCGCCGTCGGCGACCACGTAGAACAGGTCGCCGGGCTCTCCCTCGGTGATCAGCGTCTCGCCGGCGGGGGCATGCAGCGGCTCCATCGCTCGCGCGACTCCCTCCAGCTGCGGGCGGGGGCAGCGGCCGGAAGAGCGCCATCGAGCGCAGCAGGCCGATCTGGACGATCGGCACGGTGGCGCGCGCGTCGGCGCCGCAGGATCGCGGGCAGCAGCGCCAGCATGATCAGCGGCATGATCGCGCCCACGCCGACGATCGCCAGCGTGTTTCCGCCCAGAGCCGACCAGCACCGACACCAGCAATCGAGCCGAGCGCGAGACCGAGCATGTCGATGCTTTCGAGCACGCCGAAGATGCGGCCGAGCACCGCCGGCGAGCCGGTGCGCTGCAGCAGCGTGCGGCCCGACACGTCGAACAGGCTGCGACCGATGCTCGACGACTGCGAGCAGCACGATCGTCAGCCCGACCCGCGGCCACACCGCGATCAGCGCGATCGACCCGCCCATGATCAGGGCCGCGGCGATCAGCGATGGCGCCAGCCGGCGCCGGCCGACCAGGCCGAGGGTCACGAACACCGCGATCAGGCCGCCCGCGCCGAAGGCGGCGTTCAGGATGCCGACTCCCGAGTCGCCGATCCCCAGCTCGCCGATGGCGAGCACCACGAACAGCACATCGATCGCCCCGAAGAAGAGCGACTGCGACGTCAGCACCGCCACCAGCGTCGCGGTGCCGCGCTCGCCGGCGAGCACCCTGAACCCCTCGACGGCGTCTGCCAGCGGCGAGCCGGCCCTGTCGGGCTCTGACCGGCGGCAGACTGCGTGTGAGCGGCAGCGCGACCCAGGCCGCGACAGCCATCCCGACCGCGAACACCGCCACCACCGCCCCCGGCCCGCCGAACGTGATCATCACGGCCGCGATCAGCGGCCCGACCACCACCCCGGCGCTCTCGATCCATCCCAGCGCGGCGTTCCCGGCGGTCAGCTCGTCCGGGGTGTGGACGGCCGCGGGCAGCAGCACGTTCACGGTCGGGCGGGTGACGTTGAACGCGGGTGCGGCGAGGATCGCAAAGGCGTACACGACCAGCGGCGGCGCGTCGGCGATCAGCGCGGCGGCGAGCAGTCCCATGCCGATTGCCTGGGCCGCGTACCCCCGCACCAGCACCCGGCCGGGCTGGTAGCGGTCGGCGAAGGTGGCCAGAATCGGCGAGAGGATCACGCACGGCGTCAGCTGCGCGAACGCCAGCAGGCCGGTGGCGCTCGGCTCCGCCTTGGGCGTAGGCGTACACCAGCACCGCGATCCACTCGCCGTACTCGGCGGTGTTGAACAGCGCGAAGCCGATGCCGGTGCGGCGAAGCGACGGGTTCTCGCTGAGCTTCGCGAGAGGCTGGAGCCGGCTCAGCACCGGCCTCTGGTGCTAGGCCCTTGGGCCGATCACGGCGGGGGCGCCGAACGCTTGCAGCACGGCGGGGGTGTGGATCGACCCGTCGGCCTGCTGGCCGTACTCGATCAGCGCCGAGCAGCGTGCGGCTGGAGGTGATCGCGGTGCCGTTCAGCATGTGCACGAACTGGGTCTTGCCGTCGCTCGTCGCGGAAGCGGGTGCCGAGCCGGCGGGCCTGGTAGTCGGTGCAGTTCGAGCAGGACGTCAGCTCGCGGTAGCGCTCCTGGCCGGGCAGCCACACCTCGATGTCGAACTTGCGGGCGGCCGACGCTCCCAGGTCGCCGGCGGCGATGTTGACGACGCGGTAGTGGAAGCCCAGCTCCTGGGCGATCTCCTCCTCGATCCCGAGGATCATCTCCTGCTCGTCCCACGAGGTTTCGGGCAGGCAATAGCTGAACAGCTCGAGCTTGTTGAACTGGTGCACCCGGAAGATCCCGCGGGTGTCCTTGCCGGCGGCGCCGGCCTCACGCCGGAAGCAGCTCGAGTAGCCCACGTAGTGCAGCGGCAGCTGCGAGGCATCCAGGATCGTGTCGCCGATCAGCGACGCCAGCGGCACCTCGGCGGTGCCCACCAGAAACAGCGGGTCGGTCTCGAGCCCGTACACCTGGCTCCGGGCCTCGGGGAAGAAGCCGGTGCCGACCATCGCCTCTTCCTTCACCAGCACCGGCGGTACCACCGGCGTGAAGCCGAGCGCGCTGAGCTTTTGCATCCCGTATTGCACCAGCGACAGGTCGAGCCGCACCAGGTCGCCGATCAGGTAGTGGAAGCGGCTGCCCGAGACGCGGGCCGCGGCTTCCTGGTCGATCAGCCCCAGCCCATCGGGGCCGGCGATGTCGAGATGGTCGCGCGGCGGGGAATCCAAACTCCGGCGGGCTGCCGACGACGCGCAGCACCTCGGCGTCCTCGTCGGTGTTCGCCGAGGGGAGCGGAGGGGTGGGGGATGTTGGGGATCGTCAGCATCAGCTCGCCGACCTGGCGCTCGAGCTCGGCCAGCTCGGCCTCGCCCGCGGCCTGGGCGGCCTTCAGCTCGGACTGGGCGGCGATCTCGGCGGCCGCATCCTCACCCCGCTGGCGGGCCTCGGCGATCGCCTTGGCGGCGGCGTTTCGCTCCGCACGGGTGGCTTCCACCCGGCCCAGCAGCTCGCGCCGCTGCGTATCCAGCGCCAGGAACTGGTCGACGCCGTCGGCGGCGCCGCGCCGGGCGAGAGCCTCGCGAACGCCGTCGGGATCGGAGCGGATCAGGCGCTGGTCAATCATGACCGCGAGTCTACTAACGCCCGCACGAACTTGGCGACCCCGTCCTCGCCCACGCTTGGGCACGCGTCCAGTCGGCGTGCTCCACCAGCACCGGATCGGCGTCCTCCACCGCCACTCCCAGGCCGGCGGTCTGCAGCAGCTCGACGTCGTTGGCCCCGTCACCGAATCCCGACCACGGCCGATGTGGGAATGCCGAGCCGATCGCACACGAACTCGAGCGCTGCGCCCTTGGACACGCCGGGCTGTGCGATCTCGAGGAAGTAGGGCAGCGACTTGGCCACGAACAGGGTGTGGTCAAAGCGCCGATGCAGATCAGCTTCCAGCCGATCGAGCGGCTCGGGCTCGCCCACCACCACGATCTTGGTGGTCGGCTGGGTCAGCCACGTCATCAGGTCGCCCACCGCGTGGGCTTCGAGCCGTGCGTGCGCGGCGTAGGTGAGTGCCTCGGTATTCAACTCCTCGACGTACAGCTGATCGTCGAGGTAGACGTTCATGTGGAAGCCCTCGGCTTTGACCGCCGCGATCACCTCGAGTGCGATGCCGACGTCGATCGGCTGGTGCAGGAGCCACTCGCCGGTGACCGGGTCTGCCACCAGCGCGCCCTGATAACAGATCACCGGGGCGGTCACTCCGAGCTGCAGCGCGTAGGGCCGGGCCGAGGCAAACATCCGGCCGGTGGCGATGATCGCGGTGATACCGGCGGCGGTGGCGTCGGCCACCGCCGACACCAGATCGGGCGAAAACTCGAGGCTGGACGGCAGGATGGTGCGATCCATGTCCATCGCCAGCGCCCGCACCGAGCGGGGGTCGAAGTCGGGTGGCAGGATCGGGTCGGTCACTGGGCGGTCTCTCTCATCAGGTAGGTGACGATGGTGTCGAGATCCTCGCCGCCGGCCAGGCTTCGCGGCATCCCCGGGGCGCCGTGCTTGACCGCATCGACGATCTGGGCTCGGGTGGGGTGCAGCTCGTACAGGTTGGGCGCGGCGACCACCGGTGACAGGCCTCCGGGCGTGAACGCGTGGCACGATCCACAGCTCTGCTGCACCAGCACCTGGCCCTCCTGCTGGGCGGAGGTGCCGCAGGCGCTCACCGCCAGGCTGGCGGCGAGCAGTGCCGTGATCGGGGCGGCGCGCACGGATCGAGCGTATCCTTCATGGTCGGATGGATGCGCAAGACACGCGACTGTGCGATGTGATTCAGAACGAGTTGCCGCTGGTGGCCCGGCCGTACGCCGCGCTGGGCGAGAAGCTCGAGATGTCTGAGGACGAGGTGCTCGAGCGGGTCGCGAGGTTGCGATCCGAGCGGATCATCCGCCAGGTCTCGGCCATCTTCGACACCCGCAAGCTCGGGTATCGCTCGATGCTGGTGGCCGCGCGCACGTCGCCCGAGCGGGCCGACGAGGCCGCCGAGGTGATCAACTCCCACCCCGGCGTCACCCACAACTATCAGCGCGACCACGAGTTCAACATCTGGTTCACGCTGGGCGTCCCGCCCAACTCGCGGCTGGGCCTGGACGCCTCGGTCGAGCTGTTGGGTGAGCTGGCCCAGGTGGAGTCGATCCGGCCGCTGCCCGCACTTCGCTTCTTC
The DNA here is from genome assembly GCA_963729195.1 of uncultured Actinomycetes bacterium. Lineage (GTDB taxonomy): Bacteria > Actinomycetota > Thermoleophilia > Gaiellales > JAICJC01 > CAVPTL01. The sequence goes on along the minus strand of CAVSNF010000025.1, from coordinate 492,718 downwards.
AAGATCGGCGTCGACCTGGACATGGCCGGCGGCCGCGACCCGGCCGCCAAGAAGGTACGGGCCGCTCCCACCGCCCCCGCACCGCCGCCAGACAGCATCCCGCAGCGCGACATCGATGCGATCCGGGCGCTTCAGGGCGACCTGCGGACGGTCTCCGAGCCGTTCGCCGGGCCGGCCGAGCGGCACGGCTTCACCGTCGACGAGCTGCTGGAGCACGCCCATCGATTCCTCGCCACCGGCCAGATGCGCCGATTCGCCGCGGTGCTCTACCACCGCTCAGCCGGGTTCGTCTACAACGGCATGGGCGTGTGGAAGGCCCCCGAGGATCAGATGGACGAGCTGGGCTCGCTGATGGCCTCGTTCCGAGGCGTGTCGCATTGCTACCAGCGGCCCACCTATCCCGACTGGCCGTACAACCTGTTTTCGATGACGCACGGCCGCACCAAGCAAGAGTGCGAGGACGTGCTCGATGCGATCGCCGCCGAGACCGGGCTGGGCGATCGAGTCGTGCTCTACTCGACCAAGGAGTGGAAGAAGACGCGGCTGGTCTACTTCAGCCCCGACGCCGAGCAGTGGGAACAGGCGCACGCTCCGGTCGCGACCGGGTAGCCGATCTCACGCGACCGGGGGTCGCGGCGTTCTTCTGATATGAGCCTGCCCCCGTTTCAGCGGCTGCTCGACCTCCACGGAGACGACGTGCTGCGGTATCTGCGCGCCGCCGTGGGATACCACGAGGCCGAGGACGCGTGGCAGGAGACGATGCTCGCAGCGCTTCGGGCCTATCCCGGGCTGCGAAATGACGGCAACCTGCGGGGCTGGATGTTCACGATCGCCCATCGCAAGGCGCTCGACACCCACCGTGCCCGGGCCCGGCGGCCGATCACGACAGCTGACGTGCCCGAGCCGGTGGTGCCGGCGCCGCCCGAGCCCGAACCTGCGCTGTGGGAGGCGGTCCGCCGGCTCCCGCAGAAGCAGCGGGCAGCGGTCACCCTGCGGTTTGCCGCCGACCTCGATTACAGCGCCATCGGCGCGCTGATTGATTGCAGCGAGCAGGCCGCCCGCCAGAACGTGCGCGCCGGCCTCTCCGCGGTCAGGAAGGAATGGATACATGAACCAGTCACGAGTTGACGCGCTGGCGGCCCGCGCGCAGGAGGACGGGCTGCTCGACGTTGTGTACGCCTCGGTCGACGCGCCCATCGGTGTGCTCGAGGTGGCGGCCACGCCCCAAGGAGTTGTGCGACTGGCGTTCCAGTCGGAGTCGTTGGACGACGTGCTGCAGGAGCTTGCCGACACCGTCTCGCCGCGGGTGATCGAGTCGCCTGCGCGGCTGGACGCGGTGCGCCGCGAGCTGGACGAGTACTTCAGCGGTGACCGGCGTGAGTTCACAACGCCGATCGACTGGCGGCTGTCCCACGGGTTCCTGCTGCGGGCGCGGGAGGCCTGCCTGGCAATCCCGTTCGGGGAGGTACGCACCTACTCCGAGCTGGCCGAGGCGGCCGGCAGCCCGCGGGCGATCCGCGCTGCCGGCAACGCCATGGCACGAAACCCGATCCCGATCATCGTGCCCTGCCACCGCGTGCTTCGCACCGGCGGCGGCCTGGGCGGATACGGCGGGGGGCTCGAGACCAAGCGCTGGCTGCTCGGGCTCGAGCGCAGCAGCTTCGCCGGCGCATAGGCCGCGCCGGCATCCTGTTCGAGGCTCGTGTGAAAAATCTTGCTTGCAATTGGTGTTTGTACTCTATATAACCTGCGATACGAATCTTGCAAGATTTCTTATTTGATCGGTTGGGATCTCGATTGGCCCGCCGACACCGACGAGTTACGAATGGAGAAATCGATGACAGCGCAAAGCGCGATGGGACGCAGGACCGGCCGTTGGTCGGCCGGCTTTCTGGTGGCCGTCCTCACGATATTCGGAGGCATCTTCGGGTTCGCAGGGCACGACACTGCGAACGCGGCTGACCAGTCAGACGTGCGCGAGTTACACCTACTGTCTCGAGTTCGACTCGGCCATGAACGGCCGCGCGATCGACTCGATCTGGTGGGGCCACACCACGCAGCAGGAGGCTGTTACCACCAAGTTCGACAAGCTCGACTACTACCTGCACAACCATCTGTGGGGTGTGTACTTTCCGGATAACTCCTATAGAGACCAGGGAAGTTTCGAGCTCAGGTCAATCGGCCAGCCGGGCTGGTGTCTGAAGGAGTCGACGGATCGTAATCAGCTCGCTGTGTCACCGTGCAATGACGGGCCGGCCCACGAACCCGACCCCCGACAGGTCTGGTATCTCGCGCCCACCGACAACGCCGACCGTTTCTCGCTGCGCTCGACCTGGGACGGGAAGTGCGCCGACATCCTGAACGGCAGCGACTACGACGGCGCGTGGGTGGGAGCATGGAACTGCGGCGGTGCCGGCGGCAGTACCAATCAGCAGTGGACGATCTCCGATTGGTCGGGAACACAGGCTTCCACGACCCTCGCAGGGGGCATCGTGCCCAAGTCCGGCACGCCAACGGCGAACACACTCACCCACCTGAACAAGGGCGGAATGGCGCGCTATGCACTCGCGTTGAACTTGCCCGGGACGATCAAGTTCTGTAACTGGGGAGCGTTCGCTGCCGAGGGCGTGATCGAGGCCTATGAGTATGCCGACAACGGCCAAAAGCACTCCTGGAGCACCCCGACCATCCCGTCGCGGCAGTGCTCAACGTTCACCGTTCCCAAGGGCACACCGATCACTGCTCGCATCACGATGCATATCTGGAGCGGCATGTACTTCGCGCAATACGGGTGGAAGTATTGGCCTAATCACACCGACTCGTCAGGCTGGAACGACTACTCGGGCTACGGCAGCGGCACGGCCAACGACGACATCGTTGCGACCTACGACCTGTCAGCGCCCTACACAAACACCACGTTCAATTTCTACGGCACAACGTGTAACGCAACCACCGGTGTCACCCAGGACGACTTCCTCAGTGCCCAGGTGAGCACGGTGGACGACGAACACGAGGCGTTCGGATGCCAGGACGCCGGCGAGGCCAACGGCGGATCCGCATCGGCCCTGGGCCGTCTCAACGAGGCCCTGGAGACCGTCGAGGATCTGTGGGACGTCTTGGGCAGTCTGCTTCAGGACTTCCACTAAGACGGGAAGCTGGGGGTGAATAACGGTGCCAGGCACCGTTATTCACCCCCGCCCAGCGCCGTGCAGCGTTCCAGCGTTTATTTGTGATCTTTGTTGTTTGCAATTCGTATGAAGTCTTGGTACAAATTGCCTCCGTAATTTTGGAAAGTCATGAATAAAAGGTGCCAGGCACCTTTTATTCACAACAGTTGCCGCCGGTCGTCGGCGTAGGCCTCGAGTGGCGTTGAGGCCGCCGGCGACCGGCGGTAGCGATCGGCGAAGAGCGTCCAGATCATGACATCGTGAAGCGACCCGTCGGCGTCGGCCAGCCGTCGCCGGAGGGTCGCTTCGTGCTCGTAGCCGAGCCGCTTGGGAACGGCAGCGCTGCGCACGTTTCGCGGGTCGCAGTGAATCTCGATGCGATCCAGCGCCAGCAGCTCAAAGCCGACCCGGGTGAGCGCCGCGGTGCTTTCGGTGATCAGGCCCTGGCCCTCGTGTTCGCGGCTGATCCAGTACCCGACCTCGCGTGCCTCCGGGCCGGCCCGCGGGTGCAGCCCAGTGCCGCCCAGCACCTCGCTATCGGCGGAGTCGAAGATGGCGTAGATCAGGTCCTCGTCGCGTTCGAACATCGCCCGGAACTCGCGCAGTCGCTCGGTCTTCTGCTGCAGCGGTTCCGGGCTCGTGCGCGACCCATGGCATCCACGGCCGCAGGTGATCGAGGTTTCGGTCGATCACCTGCTTCAGGCCGGCGGCGTCCTCAGGCTGCCAGCAGCGGATCACGAGCCGCTCGGTCTCGATCCGAGCCGGTGCCAGCACTACAGCTCCAGGCGTTGGCCGTCGAAAGCCACGCCGAAGCCGTCCGGCAGCCACTCCTCCAGCTCCACCTGGGTGCCGGTGCGGTGGCCGATGTGGGTGAACAATGTCGTGCCCGGCTTGAGCTTGGTGGCGACCGGGATCATCGCCTCCATCGAGAGGTGTCCACCCACCACCCGCTCGCGGCTGGAGCCGTCGACGACCGCCACCGCCGCTCCCACTGCCAGCTTGGAGGCCGGCGGGGCGCCCAGGTCGGGCATGTACACCAGCGCTCCCGAGTCGCCCTGCTGCAGCCGCAGGCCGAGCGTCGGGGTGCCGCCGTGCTCGACGTCGAAGGCGCGGCAGGTGAGGCCCTCGCCCAGGTCGATGGGCACACCGGGGGTGATGTGGGTGATGCGGAAGTCAAGCCGCGGGAACAGCTTCCGCAGGCCGCGCTCGGTCGGCTTGGTCATATACAGCGGCAGCCGGCGTTGCTTTGCCAGCTCGTGCAGCCCCAGCACGTGATCGTGGTGGCCGTGGGTCAGGATCACGGCTTCGGGTACGACCTCGGCCCGCCGCAGCTGCGCGTAGGTGTCGGGGCCGGCGTCCACCAGCACCCGCCGCTCGACCAGAATCGACGATCGCAGCCGCGCGTCGCGCGGGTCATCGGACGTGCACTGCGGGCATGAGCAGCCCAGCCGGGGGATCGGCCAGGCGGCACCGGTACCGAGAAACTCCACAATCATCCCGGCAGCGTACCGGCGGTCTCCGCCGCGGCCTGCCCGTCGGTAGGATGCATCGACGGTGGCCGGCGCCCGTCAAGATCCCGTTTCGAGCTTTTCCGCTCCCGTGGCGGAGTGGTTTCGGCGGTCGTTTGCCGAGCCCACCCGAGCCCAGCTGCTGGGCTGGCCCGCGATCTCAGCCGGCAAACACACGCTGATCCTCGCCCCCACCGGGTCGGGCAAGACGCTGGCGGCCTTCCTCTCTGCCATCGACGGGCTCACCCAGCGCCCCAGCGAGGGCACCAAGGTGCTGTACGTGTCGCCGCTGAAGGCGCTCAACCATGACATCGAGAAGAACCTGCGCGCACCGCTGGCCGGGATCGCCTCCGACCGCGACATCACGGTCGCGGTACGCACCGGCGACACGCCCCAGCGCGAGCGGGCGGCGATGCGCCGGCACCCGCCCGACATTCTGATCACCACCCCGGAGTCGCTCTACCTGATGCTGACCTCGGCGGCCCGTGAGACGCTTGCCGGAGTCGAGACGGTGATCGTGGACGAGATCCACTCGGTCGCGGCCACCAAGCGCGGCACCCACCTGATGCTGTCGCTGGAGCGGCTCGATCACCTGGTCGGCCGCGACGTGCAGCGGATCGGCCTGTCCGCCACCCAGCGCCCGCTGGAGGAGATCGCCGCGTTCCTGGGCGGAGTCGGCCGTGAGGTCGCGATTATCGACGCCGGTGGGGGCAAGCAGCTCGACATCGAGGTGCTCGTGCCGGTCGAGGATATGCGTGAGCTCGGCGGCGCTCCCGAGGTGGAGGGCGAGCCGCGCGTCTCGATCTGGCCGGCCATCTATCCCCGGCTGCTCGAGCTGGTGCGGGCGCATCGCTCCACCATCGTCTTTGTGAACAGCAGGCGCTCGGCCGAGCGGGTCGCAAACCGGCTGAACGAGCTGGGCGAGGAGGACATCGCCCGGGCGCATCACGGCTCCCTGGCTCGAGAGCAGCGGCTCCAGATCGAGGATCTGCTCAAGACCGGCCGGCTGCCGGCGCTGGTCGCCACCTCGTCGCTCGAGCTGGGAATCGATATGGGCGCGGTCGACCTGGTGGTGCAGATCGAGTCGCCCAAGTCGGTCGCCGCCGGTCTCCAGCGGGTGGGGCGCGCGGGGCACAACGTGGGCGAGGCGTCGTCGGGCCGGTTCTTCCCCAAGTTTCGCGGCGACCTGCTCGAGACCGCGGTTGTCACCCGGCGGATGCTGGAGGGCGAGATCGAGCACACCCGCGTGCCCCGCCGCCCGCTGGACGTGCTCGCGCAGCAGATTGTCGCCATGACCGCGATGGACGAGTGGGAGGTGGATGAGCTTCATCGCGTCGTCTGCCGCGCCCACCCCTATCGTGACCTGTCGCTCGCCCAGCTCGAGGGCGTGCTCGACATGCTGGCGGGCCGCTACCCCTCGGACGAGTTTGCCGAGCTGCGCCCGCGGATCGTGTGGGATCGCACCGACGGGGTCGTGCGCGGCCGCGACGGTTCCAAGCGGCTGGCGGTGATCAGTGGCGGCACGATCCCCGACCGCGGCCTGTACGGCGTGTTCATGGCCGAGGGCGGGGCGCGTGTCGGCGAGCTGGACGAGGAGATGGTGTACGAGGCCCGCGCCGGCGAGGTGTTCCAGCTGGGAGCGAGCTCGTGGCGGATCGAACAGATCACGCGCGACCGTGTCTTGGTGTCACCTGCGCCGGGAGTGCCCGGCAAGCTGCCGTTCTGGAAGGGCGACGGCATCGGCCGGCCCTACGAGCTCGGCCAGGCGGTGGGGGCGGCCGCCCGCACCCGCGAGTTTGGGCCGCTCGACCCACTGGCCGCCGCCAACCTCACCAACTATCTCGACGACCAGGAGCGGGCCACCGGCGTGGTGCCCTCCGATCGCACGATCGTGATCGAGCGTTTCCGCGACGAGCTCGGCGACTGGCGCATCTGCGTACTGTCACCGTTTGGAGCGCGGGTGCACGCGCCATGGGCGCTGGTGGTCGAGGCCCGCATGTCCGAGCAGCTCGGCATCGACGTCGAGGCGATGTGGTCAGACGACGGCATCGCCATCCGGCTGCCCGACTCCGACGCCGTGCCGCCCACCGATCTGATCGCCGTGCCTCCGGACGATCTCGACGATCTGCTGCTCGATCGGGTGGCCATGAGCCCGATGTTTGCCGCTCGTTTTCGCGAGAACGCTGCGCGGGCGCTGCTGCTCCCTCGGCGCCGGCCCAACATGCGCACGCCGCTGTGGCAGCAGCGGCTCAAGGCGCACGACCTGCAGCAGGTGGCCAAGCGCTTCGGATCGTTTCCGATCATGCTCGAGACCTACCGCGAGGTGCTGTCTGATGTGTTCGAGGTGCCGCGGCTGAAGCAGCTGCTGCAGTCGATCGCGACCGGGCAGGTGCGTCTGGTCGAGGTCGAGTCGAGCCAGCCGTCGCCGTTTGCCAGCTCGCTCCTGTTCGACTACATCGCAAGCTACATGTACGAGGGCGACGCGCCTGCGGCCGAGCGTCGCATGCAGACGCTGACGCTCGATCGCGCCCTGCTGGCAGAGCTTCTGGCCGCCGACGATCTGCGCGAGCTGCTCGACGCCGAGGCGATCGCCGAGGTGGAGGCAGAGCTGCAGGGCATCGGCGGCACCCTGACCGCTGACACGGCCCACGACCTGCTGCGCCGGATCGGTGCACTGACCCGGTCAGAGCTCGACCGGCGGGGCGCCGACGAGGCGATGGTGACGCGCCTTTTGAAGGACCGGCGGGCGTTCGAGGTGGGGATGGTGGGCGAGCAGCGAGTGATCGCCGCCGAAGACGCCGGGCTCTACCGCGACGGTCTTGGAGTGGTGCCGCCGCCGGGCGTCCCCATGGCATTTCTCGACCCCGTGCCCGATGCACTCGACCGGCTGGTGCAGCGCCACGCCCGCACCCACGGCCCGTTCACGACCGCCGACGTCAGTGCCCGGCTGGGAGTCGACGCGGCGTCGTCGCTGGCGCGGCTTGGTGAAGAGCGGCGAGCTGATCGAGGGTGGATTCCTGCCTGCCGGAAGCGGCCGTGAGTACGTCTCGCCCGAGGTGCTGCGACGGCTCCGGCGGCGCACGTTGGCGCGCCTGCGGCGTGAGGTCGAGCCGGTCGAGCCGGCGGTGCTGGGTCGGTTCCTGCCCGCCTGGCACGGCATCGGGCGTGATCTGCGCGGCGGCGACAGGCTGCGCGAGGTGGTCGCGCAGCTCGAGGGCGTGGCGCTGCCGGTGGCAGCGATCGAGTCGGACATCTTGCCTGCGCGCGTCTCGGGCTATCGCCCGGACTCGCTCGATCTGGCCTGTGCCGGCGGTGAGCTGGTCTGGATCGGGGCCGGGCCCGGCCGCGTGCGCCTCTACCTGCGCGAGAACGTGCCACTGCTGCACCCCCATCCCGAGGAGCGCGAGCACCAGTTGCTGGACGTGCTGGCGCGCCGCGGCGCCAGCTTCTTCTCCGATCTGGTTGTCGACGTCGGCGGTGCCGATCGTGCGGTGCTGGCCGACCTGTGGGAACTGGTGTGGGCGGGCCTGGTCACCAACGACGCCTGGGAGCCGCTGAGAAACGGCACCACGCTTCGGTCGGTACCGGCCGCCACCACCGCGCGCCGGGCGAGGCGGGCGCGGCCGACCTCGTCGCTGCCGGCCGCTCGCGGCCGCTGGTCGCTGGTTGCACCGCTGCTGCTGCCCGCGGCCACTCCCCGCGAACGGGCGCGGGCGTTGGCCGAGGTGCTGCTGGAACGCCACGGCGTGGTCACCCGCGCCGCTGTACTGGCCGAGGGCGTCCCCGGCGGCTTCACGGCGGTGTACGGCGAGCTGCGGGCGATGGAGGAGGCCGGCGTGTGCCAGCGCGGGTACTTCATCGAGGGCCTGGGCGGAGCCCAGTTTGCGTTGCCCGCGGCGGTCGAGCGGCTGCGTGACCTGCGCGAGGCAGATCCCCGCGCCGAGCCGGTGGTGGTGGGAGCGGCCGACCCCGCCAACCCCTTTGGTGTGACCGCGCCCTGGCCGGAGGCGGCTCGCAAGCCGGCCCGCTGCAGCCGGAGCGTGGCTGGCGCTGGTCGAGGGCCGGCCGGCCGTCTACGTGGAGAAGGGCGGGCGGGGACTGGTCACGTTCGAACCGGGCCTGTTCGATGCGGGAATCTCAGCTCTGGCCGCTGCTGTCGCCGATCGCCGCATCCGCCGGATCACCCCCGAGCGCATCGACGGCCGCCCAATCCAGGGCGACCCCGCCGAACAAATCCTCCTCAACCACGGCTTCCTCCAAACCCACCGCCGCCTGGTACTGCGATGAATAATTGGTGCCAGGCACCAATTATTCATCTGAGCGTTGGAGGTGAATAACGGTGCCAGGCACCGTTATTCACGCTTCGTTGTCAGGTGGACGGTGACGTTGCCTTGGAGGTCGAAGCGGTCGATGCCATGGGCGCGGATTATGCGGCCGATGTCTTCGAGCAGCGAGTCGCGCTCGTCATCCGACAGCGCCGCCACGAAACTCCAGGTCGACACCATCAGCTGAAACTCCTCGACGGTGTAGGTGAGCACCATCGGAAACTCCCGCAGCTCGAGCGGCGCAAACAGCTCGGTGCGCTCGAACGGCACGCGCCACAGGCCGGTCCACGGCCGGTTCTCGGGTCGTACCTGCGGACGTCGCACCTGGTCGAGGCGTGTGTCCACCTCGTCGTTCCACGGCAGATCGCCCCAGTCGCTGTGACCGAAGAGGATCGCCAGGCCGCCCCCGGGCCGCAGCACGCGGTGGATCTCCGGGAGTGCCCGACCGCCGTCGAACCAGTGGAATGCCTCACCCACAAACACTCCGTCTGCGACCTCGCCGGGCAGCGGAATCTGCTCCGCCGTGCCGTCGATCACCTCGGCGAGTGGCACCTGCCCCGCCAGCACCCGCCGCATCTCCGAGAGCGGCTCCACCGCGATCAGACGGGCGCTCCGGGCGGCCACCAATCGTGACAGCTTGCCTGTACCGGCGGCCAGGTCGACGACCGTCGCCGAGTCGTTCAAGCCGAGCGTTTGCCACGCCCAGTCGACCGGCTCGGGCGGGTATGGCCTGCGGCCCCGCTCGTAGCCGTCGGCCACCTTGGAGAAGGCCTCGGCCAGCGGATCAATTCGAGGTGCGGAATCCATAGACTGACCTGATGCTAACTCGCAGCCATCGTTGCCCTGATGCCTGAGGGGCATTCGCTCGAACTCGCCGCGCGCCGACTCGCGCCGATCGTCGGGCGCACGGTGCTGGACGGCCCCCTGGCCGGCGCGGAGGTGACCGCCATCGAGGCCCGCGGCAAGCACCTGCTGATCCACGCCGACGACGGTCGCAGCGCCGATGTACACCTGGGGATGCACGGCCGCGCGCGGCTCCTCGCCCCCGGCGCCGGCCCCACCACGCCCGCTCCCCGCCGCTCGGTGATGCGAACCAGTGCGGGTGACGCGGTGCTGGTCGGCACCGTCCGCATCGGCCGCAGCGCCCGGCCGCCGGCGCTTGGGCCCGATCTGCTGCACGGCCGCTTCGACGCGCGTGAGTATCTGCGCCGGGCGCGGCTGATCGAGCGTCCGGTGGCCGAAATGCTGCTCGACCAGCGGGTGCTCGCGGGCATCGGCAACATCGTTCGGTGCGAGGCGCTGCATACCGAGGCGGTCGACCCGTTCGCGCCCGTGGCAGCGCTCTCGGATCGAACGCTGCTGCGGCTGGCGGCTTGCTCGCGAACGCTGCTTCGGGCCGGCGTCGACGACGGCGGAAGGCTCGCGACCAGGGTGTACCGACGGGTGGGCCGGCCGTGCCCGCGCTGCGGCGATGTGATCGCATCACGACCGGTCGGTGAGCAGCGCCGTCGGCTGTACTGGTGCCCCGGCTGCCAGGTGCGTCGAGGGTGAGGATCCGCCGCTCCGAGGAGGAGATCGATCGCGCCCGCGGAGCGCTGCTGGGGCTGGCCGTCGGTGACGCGCTGGGCGCGGCCCTGGAGTGGCTTCACCCCGACCAGATCCGCGCTCGCTACGGCGGCGAGCTGCGCGACATGGTGCGATCCACCCAGTGGGAGCGGGGAGAGTGGACGGACGACACCGCCATGGCCCTCGAGCTGGCCACCAGCCTGGTTGAGTGCGGCGGATACGACCCCGACGACGTGTTCGCTCGATACGCGCTGTGGGCGCGCTCCGGCCCCAAGGACATCGGCGGCACCGTCTCCGCCGCGGTGTCGCGATCGCGTAACGCTGATGAGGCCCGGGCTGCTGCCACCGCGTATCACGTCGCATCCGGTAACAGGAGTGCCGGCAACGGGTCACTCATGCGCACGGTGCCGATCGCGCTTCGCTACGGCCGCGACGACCGGCGAGCTGGAGCGGTTCTCGCGACTCGACTCCAGCCTGACCCACCACGACCCGCTGGCGGGGGACGCTTGCGCGTGGTTCAACCTGACCGTGGCGGCGCTCGTGCGTGGCCGCAAACCACCGCGGTCGGCGTCGCAGGTGGCGACCGCTGCCGCGGACGCGATCGGCGCCGACAAGGAAGCTCTGGGGATCGAGGTGCAGGAGCAGATGGGGTTCGTCCTGACCGCGCTCCGGGTGGGCTTCGCGGGGGCGTTCGGGTACGACTCGTTCGAGCAGGCGGTCGTGTTCGCCGCCAATCTGGGCGGGGATGCCGACACCAACGCGGCCGTGGCCGGAGCCCTCGCCGGCGCCCGTTTCGGAGCCGCGGGAATCCCCGAGCGATGGCTGGAACCGCTGCACCAGCGGGCGCCGATCTCGGGTCTTGCAACCCGGCTGCTGCGGGCGTAGGCTCGCTCGTGCGATTCGAATCAAGGGGGACTGATGAAGGCATCACTGACTGCCCGTCGCATCCATCCCGGCCACTTCGAAGCATTCCGGCAGGCCTGGCAGCCTGAACGGTTCCCCGACGGGATGGTGAAGGCGTGCATCCTGCGCGACCGCACCGACCCGGATCTGGTCACCGCCTTCGCCCTGCTCGATCTGCCCGACCAGCGCATCTCCGAGCTGCGGGCCGAGCTGGCACCCGCGGAGCGCGACCGCGAGGCCCGCATGGCTCCGCACGTCGTCGAGACACCGGTCGCGGGCTTCTTTGACGTGGTCTGGTCGAAGGAGGGGCGAGCCACCGGCGACCACGTGCTGGTGCCGATGACCGAGCGCAGGCTCAAGCCGGGCACCGCCGACGAGTTTCGCACCGCGCTGGCGGAATACGTCGCCAGCATGGGCGAGCTGCCGCCGGGCCTCTCGACGGTGATGACACTGGCACACGAGGCCAACCCCGAGCACATGATCCAGTTCGGGATCGTCCGCACCGACGATCCCGAGGCGTTCGCCGAGGCCAGCCGGGCCGGTCGCGAGACGATGCTGGAGGCACTCGCGCCTTACATCGACTCGATCGGAATCGACACCACCTACGACCTGGTCGAGGAGATCTCACCGGTACGAGCCTAGGCTCGGCGGGTATTGTCTGCAGTTGTGACGCAGGAACCCGACCGAAATCTCGCGCTGGAACTGGTACGTGTGACCGAGGCGGCCGCCCTGGCCTCCGCCAGGTGGGTCGGGTTCGGCGACAAGATCGCCGCCGACCAGGCCGCTGTCGATGCGATGCGCTACATGCTCGCGACCGTCGACATGCGCGGCACCGTGGTGATCGGCGAGGGCGAGAAGGACGAGGCTCCGATGCTCTATAACGGCGAGCAGATCGGATCGGGACAGGGTGTCGAGGTGGACGTCGCGGTTGACCCGCTGGAGGGCACCGAACTGGTCGCCCGCGGCCAGCCCAACGCGCTGGCCGTGGTGGCCGCCGCGGAGAAGGGCAGCATGTTCGACCCCGGCCCGGTCTTCTACATGGAGAAGCTCGCCTGCGGCGCCGACATCGACGAGGAGATCGACCTGCGCGCTCCGATCGAGGAGACGCTGGAGCAGGTGGCCGCCGCCAAGCGCGGCCGCGTCCGCGATCTGATGGTGGTGATCCTCGACCGTCCCCGTCACGACGAGATGGTCAAGCGCATCCGCGCCGCCGGCGCCCGCATTCGCTTCATCCCCCACGGCGATGTCGCCGGGGCGATGATGGCCGCCAGCCCCGACACCGGCATCGACCTGCTGTGGGGCATCGGCGGCACGCCCGAGGGTGTGCTCGCGGCCGCTGCCTTCAAGTGTCTCGGCGGTCAGTTCCAGGGCCGTCTGTGGCCCCGCGACGACGGTGAGCGGACGGCGGCGATCGAGGCCGGCTATGACCTAACGCGAGTGCTCACGATCGATGATCTGGTGCGTGGCGACAACGTCTTCTTCGCCGCCACCGGCGTTACCGACGGCGACCTCTTGCGGGGCGTGCGCTACCGCTCGGGCGGCGCCCGCACGCAGTCGTTGGTGATGCGGTCGCGCTCCGGCACGGTGCGTACGCTGCAGGCGACGCATTCGATGGAGAAGCTGGCCGCGCTGGCGGGCGAGCGATACACGTAGGCCGACGCGGTAGTATCTGCTCGACGATCTCCCAGGAGCACACGCTTGCAGCAGCAGTCCACCCAGGAATATGAGTCTTTTCGCGACGACGCGGTCGCGATCATCAACGGCGCGGCGGTCACCGTCTCGGTGATGGCATTCTGGACGCGTCCGGCCTACATGGCGATTCTCGCGCTGGTGATCGCGGTGATCGGATACTTCCTCACGCCTCGCAGCCGCGGCGGCACCATTCTGGCCGTCTTCATCATCAGCATGATCGCGATTCTGTTCACGGCCCAGCAGGGCTACTCGCTCGTCTAGCAGCGCTTCGCTGGAGGGTGTGAGGGAGAGGAGTCGTGGTGTCTGACTACTACGATCTCGGCGGCTTCGGCCACCCCGTCTCGACCACATCGGCCGAGGCCCAGATGTGGTTCGATCGCGGCCTGGTGTGGTGCTACGGGTTCAACCACGAGGAGGCGGTGCGCTGCTTCCAGCGACGCGGTCGAACTCGACCCTGACTGCGCCATGGCCCATTGGGGCATCGCCTATGCGATCGGTCCCAACTACAACAAGGATTGGGTCGCCTTTGACGCCGCCGAGCTGGTCGACGCCGTGGCCATGGCGCACGCCGCCGTCGCCACCGCGCTGTCGCTGAGCGACCGGGCGACGCCGCTCGAGCAGGCGCTGATCGAGGCGCTGCAGCACCGGTTCCCCGAAGACACGCCGGCCGAGGACTGCGCTCCGTGGAACGACGCCTATGCCGCGGCGATGCGTGACGTCTACCCCCGGTTCGGGGAAGATCCCGACGTCGCCACCCTGGTCGCCGAGGCGCTGGTGGGACGCACGCCGTGGCAGCTTTGGGACCTTCGCACCGGCGCGCCGGCCGAGGGCGCCGACACGCAGGAGGCGCTGGACGTACTCGAGCGGGCGATGGCCGCCACCGCAACGCCCCACCCGGGTCTGCTGCACATCTACATCCACACGATGGAGATGTCGCCCCACCCGGAGCGGGCGATGGCGGCGGCCGATCAGCTGCGAGGGCTGGTGCCCGACGCCGGCCACCTCGAGCACATGCCGACCCACATCGACGTGTTGTGCGGGCAGTATCGCGACGTGGTCAGCTGGAACGACCGGGCGATCGCCGCCGACCTCAAGTATCTGGAACGGGAGGGCGCGCTCAACTTCTACTCGCTCTATCGCTGTCACGACTACCACTTCAAGATCTACGGAGCGATGTTTCTGGGACAGCTCGAGCCCGCGCTGGAGGCCGCCGACGCGCTGATCGCGACGCTCCCCGAGGAGACGCTGCGGATCGAGGTGCCGCCGATGGCCGATTGGGCCGAGGGGTTCGTGCCGATGCGGCTGCACGTGCTGGTGCGGTTTGGCCTGTGGCAGCAAATCGTGGACGAGCCGTTTCCGGCTGATCGCGACCTGTACTGCATGACCACGGCGATGCTGCACTACGCCAAGGGTGTCGCCTTCGGCGCGCTGGGCGACGTGGCCGCGGCCGAGGAGCAGCGGCGCCTGTTCACCGAGGCCGTCACCAGGGTGCCCGAGAGCCGCTACCTGTTCAACAACACCGGCCTTGACATCCTCGCGGTGGCGGCCGAGATGCTGAACGGCGAGGTCGAGTACCGCAAGGGCTACATCGAGGCGGCCTTCGCCCACCTGCGCCGCTCGGTGGAGCTCGACGACAACCTGCCCTACGACGAGCCGTGGGGCTGGATGCAGCCGACCCGCCACGCGCTGGGAGCGCTGCTTTTGGAGCAGGGCCGGGTGGAGGAGGCCGAGGCCGTCTACCGCGCCGACCTGGGGCTGGACGGCACGCTCCCCCGGCCGTGCCAGCACCCCGACAACGTCTGGAGCCTGCACGGCTTCCACGAGTGCCTGCAGCGGCTGGGCAAGACCACCGAGGCGGGCATCATCAAGCCCCGCCTCGACCTCGCGCTGGCCCGCGCCAGCGTCACCATCAAGGCCTCCTGCTACTGCCGCATGAGCGACGCCGCCTAATGCTCAGTCGGTGGGGATGATCTCCAGGCCGCTTTCGACCTGCCGCCGGCCGTTGACCTGGTAGGCCACGTCGACCACGTGCTCGGGTGCGTAGCGGCCGTAGAAGAGCGTGCGAAAGAGGCTGCGGGCGTTGTCCTTGCGCGGCGGGATCAGCGTCTGGCTCGAACACCAGCGTGCGACCCTCCAGCACGTAGTCGCGCCCAGCCTGCTGCTCCACGCCGTTGATGAACACCTCGAACGGCGGGGTGACGTCAAGGGGCAGATGCACGCGGGATCCCGATGGTGCCATACCCCTAGCGTATCGGGATCACTGGTAGGTTTAGGAGCATGACCGAACCCGACCCGTTCGCCGCTCGAGACTCGCTCAGCTCCGGGCAGGCGCTGTATCGGCTCGACCGAATCGTCGATCCGCTGAAGTTGCCCTACACGGTGTGCGTGCTGCTCGAGAACCTGCTGCGGCGGGCCGGCAGCGAGCACGTGTCCGAGCAGGACGTGCGCGCGCTGGCGGCCTGGCCTGAGCGGTCGCCCGGATGCGCGGCTGGCGTTCATGCCCTCCCGCGTGATCATGCAAGACCTCACCGGCGTGCCCGCAGTGGTCGATCTGGCCGCGCTGCGGGCGGCGGTCGCCCGGCGGGGAGGCGATCCCAGCCGCGTCGATCCGCTGGTGCCGGTCGACCTCGTGATCGACCACTCGGTGCAGGTCGACGCCTTCGGCTCGGGGATGGCGTATGAGCGCAACATCGAGCGTGAGTACGAGCGAAACGGCGAGCGCTACGCGCTGCTGCGCTGGGCCCAGGGAGCGTTCGGCAACTTTCAGGTGGTGCCGCCCGGCATGGGCATCGTGCACCAGGTCAACCTCGAGTACCTGGCGGCGGTGGTGCAGGTGCGCGACGGCGTCGCGCTTCCCGACACGCTGGTCGGCACCGACTCGCACACCACCATGGTGAACGCGCTGGGCGTGCTCGGCTGGGGCGTCGGCGGGATCGAGGCCGAGGCCGTGATGCTGGGACAGCCGCTGGACATGACCGCACCGGTGCTGCTCGGCATCAAGCTGGAAGGTGCGCTTCGGCCCGGGGTGACCGCCACCGACCTGGTGCTGACCCTGACCGAGCTGCTGCGCGCCCGCGGGGTGGTGGGATCGTTCGTCGAGTTCTACGGCACCGGCGTCGGCGGTCTGACGCTGGCCGACCGCGCCACCATCTCCAACATGTCTCCCGAGTTCGGGGCGACCTCGGCGATCTTCCCGGTCGACGACGAGACGCTGCGCTACCTGCGCGACACCGGTCGGCCGGCCGAGCAGCTCGAGCTGGTCGAGCGCTACACCAAGGAGCAGGGCCTCTTTCGCACCGGCAGCGAGCCGGAGCCGGCCTACTCGGACACGCTCACGTTCGATCTGGGATCGGTCGAGCCCAGCCTCGCCGGCCCTCGCCGGCCGCAGGATCGGGTCTCGCTGGCGAACGTCCGCGGGAGCTTCGAGGACGCCTTCGGCGAGGCCCAAAACGGGGCCAAGCTGGGCAACGGCTCGGTCGCGATCGCGGCCATCACCTCGTGCACCAACACCTCCAACCCGGCGCTGATGGTGGCCGCCGGACTGCTCGCCCGAAACGCCGTCGCCCGCGGTCTGGGGCGGCGGCCGTGGGTCAAGACCAGCCTCGCTCCCGGATCGCGGGTGGTGATGGACTACCTCGAGCGCGCAAACCTGGTGGAGCCGCTGGAACAGGTCGGCTTCAGCCTGGTCGGCTTTGGCTGCACCACCTGCATCGGCAACTCGGGGCCGCTGCCCGACGAGGTCGTCGGCCGAGATCGACCGCGACGGGCTGGCGGTGGCCGCGGTGCTCTCGGGCAACCGCAACTTCGAGGCCCGCATCCATCCTCAGGTGAAGGCCAACTACCTGGCCTCTCCGCCGCTGGTGGTGGCCTACGCGCTGGCCGGCACGGTGGGCAAGGATCTCGACACCGAGGCGCTGGGTGAGGGCACTGACGGTCCCGTCTATCTGAGCGACATCTGGCCCAGCTCCGACGAGGTCGAGCGGGTGCTGCTTGGAGTCGATCGACGCCGGCATGTACAACAGCGAGTACGGCAGGATCTTCGAGGGCGACGAGCGCTGGCGCGGCCTGCCGGTGCCCGAGGGTGAGCTGTTCGCCTGGGACCCCAACTCCACCTACGTGCGCGAGGCCACCTTCTTCGAGCACGACGCCGACCTGTCGGACATCGTCGATGCCAGGGTGCTCGCCTACCTGGGTGACTCGGTCACCACCGACCACATCTCCCCCGCCGGCGCGTTCGCGTCGGGCACGCCGGCCGGCAAGTACCTGATCGAGCACGGCGTGGAGCCGCGCGAGTTCAATAGCTACGGCGCCCGCCGCGGCAATCACGAGGTGATGGTGCGCGGCACCTTCGCCAACATCCGCCTCCGAAACAAGCTGCTGGACGGGGTCGAGGGCGGCTACACCGCGTATCTCCCAGACGGCGAGCAGATGACGATCTTCGACGCCGCCAATCGCTATCGCGAGCAGGGCGTGCCGCTGATCGTGATCGCCGGACGCGAGTACGGCTCGGGCAGCTCGCGCGACTGGGCCGCCAAGGGCAGCTTCCTGCTGGGCGTGCGGGCCGTGATCGCCGAGAGCTTTGAGCGGATTCACCGCTCGAACCTGGTCGCGCTGGGCGTCTTGCCGGTGCAGCTGCTGCCGGGCGATACCAACGAGAGCCTCGGGCTGACCGGCCGCGAGACCTTCACCATCGGCGGGCTCAAGCACCTGCAGACGGGGTCGCACGTGAGAGTCGACGTGAACGGCGGCGAGCGCTCGTTCGAGGCGCTCGCGCGGCTCGACTCGCCCGCCGACGTCAAGGTCTATCGCGACGGCGGCCTGTTGCAGATGGTGATGACGCAGCTTTTGGCATGACGCTGATCTCCGAGCTGCGGGCGGCGCTTCCCGAGGATGCTGTGCTGACCGAGCCGGCGGAGCTGCGGACGTACGAGTGCGACGGCCTGACCGGCTGGCGGGCGATCCCCCAGGCGGTGGTGCTGCCCCGCTCCACCCAGGAGGTGGCCGCGGCTGTGCGGGTGTGCGCCGCCCACGCCGTCCCGTTCGTTGCCCGCGGCGCCGGCACCGGCCTCTCCGGCGGTGCCATGCCGATCGCCGAGGGCATCGTCATCGGCCTGGCTCGGATGAACCGGATTTTGGATGTGGATGTGCCCAACCGGCGGGCGCGGGTGCAGCCCGGCGTCCCCAACCTCGAGGTCAGCCGCGCGGTCGCCCGGCACGGTCTCTACTACGCGCCCGACCCTTCCAGCCAGCAGGTGTGCACGATCGGCGGCAACATCGCCGAGAACTCGGGCGGCGCGCACTGCCTCAAGTACGGCTTCACCACCAACCATGTGATCGAGCTGGAGGTGGTGCTGGCCGACGGCAGCGTGGTCACGCTGGAGCGAAACCGGCCGCTCGACCTGGTGGCGGGGTTTGTGGGCTCCGAGGGCACCCTCGGGATCGTCACCGCGGCGCTGTGATCCGGCTGCTTGCCGCTGCCCGAGCGGGTGGTGACGATGCTGGCCGGGTTCCCGTCCACCGACGACGCCGGCGAGGTGGTGTCTCAGATCATCGCCTCGGGGATCGTGCCGGCCGCGATCGAGATGATGGACACGGTCGCGATCGAGGCGATCGAGGAGGCCGTGCACGCGGGGCTGCCGGTGGGCGCGGGGGCGGTGCTCCTGGTCGAGCTGGACGGTCCTGAGGTCGAGGTCGAGCTGCGTCTCGGAGCAGGTGCAGACGATCTGCAGCGAGCACGGCGCAGGCGAGATCAGGATCGCCGCCGACCAGGCCGAGCGGGCGGCGCTCTGGTACGGCCGCAAGGCTGCCTTCGCCGCCATGGGCCGGGTCAGCCCCGACTACTACGTGCAGGACGGCGTGGTGCCGCGAACGGCGCTGCCCGCGGCCCTGCATCGCATCGGCGAGCTCTCCCAGACCCACGGCCTGCGGGTGGCCAACGTGTTCCATGCCGGCGACGGCAACCTGCATCCGCTGGTGCTGTACGACGCGGCCATCGAGGGGCAGGCCGAGCGGGCCGAGCAGTTGGCCACCTCGATCCTGGAGATCTGCATCGACGCCGGCGGGTCGCTCACCGGCGAGCATGGGGTGGGAGTGGACAAGGCCTGCAGCATGCCGCGGATGTACTCCGACACCGATATGGCGGTGATGCTGCGGCTGCGATCAGCCTTCGATCCGTCCGAGCTGTGCAACCCCGGCAAGGCCTTCCCGACGCCGCGGCTGTGCGGCGAGGTGCCCGGCCCCTACCGGCAGCATCCCGCCGAGCGCGACGGGGTGGAGCGGCTGTGATCAACCACAGCCCCGGCGATCTGATCGCGACCGTGTCGGCCGACGTGGGGCTGGCCGAGCTGAACGCCGAGCTGGCCAAGGCCGGCCAGATGCTCGCGCTCGACCCGCCCGGCGCCGATCGGCTGACGGTCGCCGAGGTGTTCGATCAGGCGCTCAGCGGCCCGCGCAGCCACCGCTACGGCGAGCCGCGCGACCTCGTGCTGGGCATGGAGGTCGAGCTCGCAGACGGCACCGTGGCCCGCTCGGGCGGCCGGGTGGTCAAGAGCGTCGCCGGATATGACCTGCCCAAGCTGTTCACCGGCGCGCATGGGCGGCTGGGACGCATCCGCGAGCTGACGGTGCGCCTGCATCCGGTCCCTCAGGCCACGGCCACGGTGGTGTGCGACGAGGTCGATCCGACTCTCGCTGGAGCCGCTGGCGCCGGCATGTGTGGAGTACTCCTGGCCACCGGAGGCGATCATGGTGCGCTTCGAGAGCCCGGTTGCCGCCGCGCTGGCTGAGCGCATGCAGGCGGACACCGGGGGCGAGCTGGTGATCGACGACGAGCAGCTTTGGGCCGACCATCGCGAGGCGGCCGACGGCCTCACCTCCCGGCGGGTGCTGCCGGCCGATGCGTACGCTGAGATCGAGCGGTTGCAGCGCGCCGGTGCCACCCGCGTGCTCGGCCGGATCGCCCGCGGACACCTGCTGAGCGATGCGGCGGTTCCCGCCGATGTCGAGCTGACCCCGCTCGAGCAACGCGTGATGGCGGCCTACGGTGGCTGAGACCAGCACCCGCGAGCTGCTCGACGCCTGTGTCCATTGCGGCTTCTGCCTGCCGGCCTGCCCCACCTACGACCTGTGGGGACAGGAACAGGATTCGCCACGCGGGCGGATCCTCTTGATGGACATGGTCGAGCGGGGCGAGTTGGCGATGGACGAGTCGGTGGCGGTGCACATCGACCGCTGCCTGGGGTGTCTGGCCTGCGTTCCCGCCTGCCCCAGCGGTGTGCGCTACGACCTGCTGATCGAGCGCACGCGTGCCCGGCGCAGGGTGGAGGCACCGGTGACCCCGCGAAACCGGGTGATCGACGCGCTGGTCTCGGCGGTGTTCACACGGCCGCGACTGTTGCGGGCGATGTCGCTGCCGCTGGCGGCGGGGATCCGGCCGATGGCACTCGCGCCGCGCGTGTCGCTCGCCGATCTGCGCGCCCGCCCGCCGCGCTACACCCCCGCCCGCGGGGAGCGCAAGCAGTCGGCCGCGCTCCTGGAGGGCTGCGTGCAGAGCGTCTACTTCGGCCGCGTCAACGCTGCCGCGGTGACGGCGCTTGCGGCGGACGGGTGCGAATGCGTGGTGCCCCAAGGCCAGGGCTGCTGCGGCGCGCTGGCGCTGCACTCCGGTCGCGAGGCCGAGGCTCGGCGGCGGGCCGAGGAGATGGTCGAGACGTTCGCCGGCCACGAGCGGGTGGTGGTCACCGCCGCCGGCTGCGGCTCGGCGATGAAAGGCTACGGCGAGCTTCTGGGCACGCCCGAGGCGCGGCGTTTCTCGGAGGCGGTGCGCGACGTCAACGAGCTGCTGGCCGAGCTCGGCCCCCGGGCCGTACGCGCGCCGCGACCTGCCACTCGGGTCGTGTATCAGGACGCCTGTCACCTCAACCACGGGCAGGGCGTCGCGGCCGAGCCGCGTGCGCTTCTGGCCGGCATCCCGGGAGTGGAGCTGGTCGAGATCGAGCGGCCGGGCATGTGCTGCGGCTCGGCCGGTGTGTACAACCTCACCCAGCCGGCGGCGGCGAAGGAGCTTGGCCTGCGCAAGGCCCGCTCGATCATCGCGGCCGAGCCCGACGTGATCGCCACGGCCAACCCCGGCTGCGCGCTGCAGCTGGCCGCCTCACTGCGACAGCTCGGCCACGGCCACATCCCCATCGTCCACCCAACCGAGCTCCTCGCAGACTCGCTGGGGTGAATAACGGTGCCAGGCACCGTTATTCACCCCATGAATAATTGGTGCCAGGCACCAACTATTCATTCCGCGAGCTTGAAGGTGGCGACCAGGCCTTTGAGTTCTTGGGCGGTCGCGGCCAGGGCGCGGGCCGAGGCCGACGTCTCCTCGGTCGCTGCAGAGGTTTCCTGGGCGGACGCTGCCACCCGCTCGGTCGAGGCGGAGGTCTCTTCCCCGACCGCGGCGATCTCGGCGACCGCGTTGACGATCTGGGCGATCCGCTCGGTGACCTCTTCGACCTGCGAGCCGATCCGTTCGAACGCGTCGCGTGCCTGGTCGACCACCGAGACGCTGTGCTGGGTCTTGGCGGCGCCGTTCTCGACGGCCGTGACCGTGCGCTGCGTCTCGGCTTGGATGTCGTCGATCAGCGCGGAGATCTTGGTGGTCGCGAGCTGCGACTCCTCCGCGAGCTTCCTGACCTCCTCGGCCACCACCGCGAAGCCGCGGCCCTGCTCACCCGCGCGCGCCGCCTCGATCGCGGCATTCAGCGCGAGCAGATTCGTCTGGGAGGCGATGCTGGTGATCGTCTCGACAATTCCGCCGATCTGGCCGGTCTTCTCGGCCAGCTCACGGATCGCGTCGGTGACCGAGCCGGTGGAGTCACGCACCGCGTCCATCGCCTCGGTGGCCTGCTGGGCAGCGTTGACACCCTCGAGCGCGACGCGGCGGGCCTCACCCACCTGCGATGCGGTCTCCTGCGCCGATTGGCGAGCGGCGTCCACCATCCGCACCTGCTGTTCGGCTCCGGAGGCGACGTCCCCGATCGACGTGGCGATCCCCCCGAGCGATCTCCCGGCCTCCTCGCTGGCAGACGCCATCTGGTCGGACGCCGCCGAGACCGTGGTTGACGCGTTTTGCACCTGGCCGATCACGCCGGTCAAGCTGGTTGTCATCACCGTGAACGCCTTGCCCAGCCGGTCTCCGTCGGAGGCCGCATCGATCCGCGCGGTCAGATCGCCTCGCGCGATCTGCTCGGCGGCGCCGGCCAGTCGTTTCAGGTACCCCACCATCGTCTCGAACGCAGCTGCCACCTGACCGATCTCATCATTGCTGCGAATGTCGATCGTCTGATCGACGTCGCCGTGTGCGATCGCCCGGGCGGCAAGCGTGATCTGCCTCATGCCGGTCACGATCATCCGGGTGACGGCCGCGATCAGGTAGGCCGCGATCAGCAAGCACAGGGCGGCGATCAAGAAGCTTCGTTCGAGCTGTCCGTTGATGCCCGCGGCGCGTTTGTGCAGCAGCCGGTCGAGCACCACTGGGTAGGCGTTGGTGAATGACGACGCCACGGACGCAACCGCCTCTCCGGCGGCCACACTCGTGGCCGGCACCGGTTTGCCGCGGGTGCCGGCGTCGAGCGAGCGGTCGAGCAGTGCGAGTGACCGCGAGAGCCTCGCCACCGGCGCGCCCAGCTCGTGCGCGGCGTGGACGTCGTGTGTGGAGCTTCGCACGAAGGCGACGTCGCTTTGGAGCGCCACCAGTGAATCCTTGAGGTCAGTGCGGGCAGACGACAGATCGACGGCCAGGTCGAGACCGGCGCGACCGCCGTGGGGGAGTCCAGCCGCGATCTGCGAGGACGCGCGCGTGGCAACGTCGAGAATCACCGGCGCGCGCAAGAGCCACGCGTCCATCGCCGCGTACGAGTCGAGATCGGGGTCGAGAATCAGCTTCGAGTCGTTCAGCATCTCGGTCAGCATCGCGTTGACCTGCGTCAACGCGGCATCCGCGGCGCCAACCTCTGCCGTGGGGTCGGAGCCGGTCGGCCGCGCCGCGAACGCTGTTACTGCAGCCCGCGCGCGTCGCCATTCCGGCGCCAACCCGAACCCGCCGCTGTCGTGCGCGACCACCGAGTCGAGTGCTCGCACCTGGGCAGCAATGCCCGCGCGGGCCGAAGCCGCTGCGCCGGCCTGCGACCGGTCACCAAGCGCCAGCCGGACGTTGGCACTGCGCAGCTCGACCGTGGACGCCATCAGCTTCATCAGCGGTGTTGCGTACACGACTCCGGTGCCCTCGGACGCCGCGAACGACGTCTGCGCCGTCATTCCCGACCAGTAGCCAACTCCCAGCACCACACTCGGCACCAGCAGCACGATGCACACCAATGCGATCTTCCACAGCATCGCGAACCGTCCCGCCAGTTTGACGCCGGGCGCGAGAACAGCTTCGAGAAATGCCTGCACGCCGGGGTATTCGGCCTGAATCCCGCCAAACTGAGACGCGCGGTCGCGCGAGTGGTCAGTCGGTGTAGCCGAGCGAGAACGCCACGCCGGCCAGCAGGCAGGCGCTGGCGACGCCCCACCACTCGAACGGGATGCCATCGATCCCGTCCACTGCGAACACCACCACCACGGCGGCCAGAATGCCGCCTGCGATGATCCACATGGCCGTTCGGTCTGCGTTCATGCGACGGTCAGAATATCACTCGCGTCAGCCGGCCAGATCGGCGTAGCGCTTGCCGCCGAACTCGGCTTGGAGCTCGTCGTCGTGATCGTCGGCAGAGTGTGCCACCACATCGATCGCCTGCTCGAATTCGGTCAGATCGAGGTCGTCGCCCAGCACCACGTGCTGGAACCACACCTCTCGCCGGGAGGGCACGTACAGGAACGACCCAAACGGCGTTGATGTCTCCAGCGGGAGCAGCCGCAAGGCCAGCTCGTCGCTCAGGTCGATGTCGGAAAGCACCGGGGAGGAGGCGCGAACGGCGGTCGAGTCGTCCAGCACCGGCAGCACGTCCACGAACACCCGAGCGCTGCCGAACGGGCCGTGGAAGCCCCACTCGGGATGATGTTCGAACCCGCCGTAGTGCTCCTCCAAGAACTTCTGCACCCGCCGGGTGGTGAAGTCCACGTGGTATTCGGCGTCGCGGCGGCGGGCGGCGGGTGTGTGCGGCGGCGGGGGTGGGGTGCCCTCGTGCAGCAGCGCCTTCAGGCGGGGCCCAAATGCCGACGCGCCCCAGCCCACGCACCACACCGAGGCCTGCACTTCGACCGTCGCCATGGTCGAGCCCGCCATGATCGCGTGCTCGATCCGCACCGCGCCGTCGGAGTGGGCGAATCGGCCGAGCACCAGCTCGCCGTTCTCGATCAGCAGCGTCCGCGCGACGGCGGCGGTCAGCTCGGGCACCTCCAGCACGTCGGCGCGGGCGTGGACGTAGGGGGCGCCGTCGGTCTCGCGCACGTCCACCGTCACCACCGGCCCCTTGATGCCGATCTCACCGCGCCACACATGGTCGCCCGGCTCCGATGCGACAAACGCGTTTGCCAGGGCGTGCCTGACGGATTGCGCGTTGACCTCGATCACTTTTTCGTCCACCGGGGAAGCCTAGATGATTGATCGATATCATTAGGCGGATGCCTCGGCCGCCTCGCGATTTATGGGTGTCCGTCACCGTCTTTGCCTGGATCGCGGTGGCCGCCACCATCGACCACAACGCCGGGATCTGGCTGCAGCGCTCGGTCGGCGTGGCCACCTGGGTGCTCCTGATCGGGCTTCTGTGGGGCGAGCCGCGCCGCAGCCGCGCCCAGGTTGCGGTGGTGATCCTGGTCGCAACCGCGCTGGAATACACCGCCTCGCCCGGCCTCGGCGTGTACACCTACCGTCTGCACAACGTGCCCATGTACGTGCCGCCCGGCCACGGGTTGGTGTACCTGGCGGCGCTCTGCATCGGCCGCTCGGTGCTGGCCGAGCGCTACCGCAAACAGTTCATCTACGGCGTGCTGCTGGTCTGCGGCGCGTGGGCGTTCTGGGGGCTCGCATTGGCCCCCCGCCGGGATGTGCTGGGGGCGATCATGTACCTGTTTTTGGTGCGGTTTCTGCTGGTCGGCCGCCAGCCGCTGGTGTACGCAGGCGCCTTTGTCGTTACCAGCTACCTCGAGCTGGTCGGCACCAACCTGGGGGCGTGGACGTGGGCCGTGCACGGTCCCGGCGGGATAATCCCGCAGGGCAACCCGCCCAGCGGCATCCCCGGGGGGTACTGCTTCCTGGACGCCGCGGGGCTTGCGCTGGCGCCGCTCCTGTTATTGGCGTTCGACCGGTTGCCGCGAGGTCTATGGAGATCGCCGCCGAGGCCGGCGCTGGATGAATCGGTCTGAACTCGAAAAGCTGCTGGAGCTGGCGGAGCGGCGTGATGCCGTGGCCGAGGAGCTCGAGCGGGTGCGGCAGCTGGAGGTCGAGATCGAGCGCGACGTCGCTGTGGAGCTGGCGGTGCCCGATCTGATCGCCGTGGTCGAACAGCGCACCGCCGCGATCGCTGCGATCGCCCGCGAGCTGGAGCGAGAGTGGACGGCTCAGGGCCCGCTGGTCGTGCTATGGACGCGCGCGGCTGAACAGCTGCAGCTGGCCGAGTCGGCCGGTGTCGATCCCGAGCCGTACCGCGCCGAGGTGGCCGCCGCCGAGCGCCGGGTCGAGAGCGCCCGGCTCGAGACGCGTGACCATCGCGAGCTGCTGGAAGCCGAGCGCGACCAGCTGATGTCGGTGATCGAACGGCTGCCGGTCGAGATGGAGCCGCCGATCGAGCTCCGCGACGATGCTCGCCCCGAGGCGCTGCGCCGCGACGCGCTGGCGCTGATCGAGACCGGCGACCTCGCCCGCGAACTGCTGCAGCACGAGCGCGAGCGGGCGGCCGCCCAGCCTGGCTGTGGCCCGCGCCGAGCTGTCGCGCAGGGGATCCGCGGAGGATCTCGAGCGTGAGATCGCCGACATCAACGCCCGTCTCCCGGCCGAGGTCGAGCTGCCCGGCGAACGCTCCGCCGTCGATGGAGATGCGGCTGCGACGAGTCGGCATCGCGGTCACCGCCGGCACGCGCGAGTGACCGCCGACACGTCGGGGTTGCTCGAGCCGTCGCACGCGCTGTCGCTCGACGAAGCGCTGGCCCGAGCCGGTCTCAGCGATCCTGTGATCGCCGTCTGGCGATCGTCGCCGGCGGTGATCGTCGGCCGGTTTCAGCGCGCCGACTGGGAGATCGATGCCGCTGCCTGCGCCGCCCGCGGGGTGAAGGTATGGCGGCGCTTCACCGGCGGCGGCACCGTCTATCTCGACCCCGGTGTGGTCTGTGCCGCGCTGGTGCTGCCGGCGTCGCACCCCGCAGCGAGCGCCGGGGTGCCGGACATGTACTCGCCGTTTCTGGACGGGATGGTGGCGGCCTGCCGTGACCTGGGCGTGGACGCCGAGCGTGACTCCCGCACCGTACGGGTCGGCGGGCGCAAGGTCACCGGGATCGCGGCCCACCGAAACCGGCAGGCCACGCTGGTGCACGGGACGCTGCTGGTCGACGCCGACCTGGACGCACTGGTGGCCTGCATCGCCGGGCCGCGTGACGGGGAGCTGGACGGGGCGCCGCGACCCTCTCCCAGTCGTCCCGACCGGGTGGTCAACATCGGCGTCGCCCCGACGGCCGCCGAGGCCGCCATCCTGGGTGCGTTCCCCGAGGCCCTGCCGATCGTGCACGAGCAGCTCGAGCCTCGGCTGGCGGCGCTGGCGGCGGAGCTTCGCACATCCCGCTACGACCATCGCGACTGGCACGCCGGCCCATGGAAGGCGGTCATGCCCGCGCCGGTGGCCGCAGTGCTCGGCGGGGGATAGGCTGCCTCGATGGAAACCAAGGTCTTCACCTACACCACGGAGCTGGAGTGGCTCGGCGGCCGGCGCTCGGTGGCACGCGCGGGCGGCCGCTCCGAGATCGTGGTCGCACCGCCGGTCGACTTCCCGTCGGGCGATGACGCCGAATGGAGTCCCGAGCACCTGTTCCTGGCCTCGCTGCAGTCGTGCACGATGCTCTCCTTCGTCGCCCACTGCGCCCACCACGGGCTCGAGATCGTGAGCTACGAGTCGCAGGCCGAGGGCACGCTTGGAACGACGTGAGGACGACCGTCGCTACGCCTTCGTGGGCGTGAACGTGGTCGTGCTTGCGACCATGGCCGGGGGCCACGCAGCCGCCGCCCGTGAGCTGACCGGCAAGGCCGAGCGCGACTGCTTCATCTCGGCATCAACCACAGCCGAGGTGCACACCGACTGGCGCGTGATCGAGTAGCTCGGTTAGGTCAAGCCCTGGCGGGCCTCGCGAACGAGGGTCACCGCCTCGGGGAAGATCATGCGCACCGCATCGCGAACAGCGGTTGCCTGCTCGCTGGGGGTTCCGGTGAGTTCCATGCGCCCGATCGCCGCCACCGTGATGCCGACCGCCAGGTTGATCGCCTGGTCAGCGAACGCGACCTTCTGGCCCTGCTGCGCCTGCTCCATGAAGGAGGCCATCTGGCGCTGCAGCTCCTCGGGGTCGCCGAACATATCTCCGAATCCAAAGTCACTCATGGTCAGTGGAGGATAGCTGGCCGATGGGACTCAGGCGTGGTCGGCGTAGACACCGTCGAGCAGGGTGGACGGGTCGGGCTGGGGGCTGGCTTCGGCCTCTGCGACGCCCTGGTCGATCATGGCGCGGACCTCTGCCTCGATTGCGACATGCTCGTCGTCGGTGAGATCCTCGTTCAGCTCGAGCCAGGCCCGGTAGCGCGCGACCGGATCCTTCTCGGCGTACTCGGCCAGCAGCTCGCGGGGCACGTATGAGGCGTCGTCGTGTACCGCGTGGCCCTCCATCCGCAGCGTCACCAGCTCGAGCACCGTGGGGCCCTCGCCCATCCGCGCCTTCTCGATCGCGCGCATGCCTTCGCGGTACACGGTGAGCACGTCGGTGCCGTCCACCACGATGCCTTCGAACCCGTACGCCGGCCCGCGATCGGCCAGGTGCTCGCAGGCGTACTGGAGCCGGTTGGGCGTCGAGTAGGCGTACTGATTGTTATCGATCACGTACACGATCGGCAGCTTCCGCACGCCCGCCAGGTTCATCGCCTCGTGCATGTCGCCGCGGGCCGAGGCCCCGTCGCCGCACCAGCCCAGCGCGACCCGATCCTCGCCGCGCAGCTGAAACGCCAGCGCGATCCCGGTGATCACGGTGATCATCGCCGGCAGGTGGCTGACACCCGCGAGCAGGCCGACACCCGGCCCGAAGTCGTTTGATCTCAGGT
The DNA here is from genome assembly GCA_963729195.1 of uncultured Actinomycetes bacterium. Classification (GTDB taxonomy): domain Bacteria; phylum Actinomycetota; class Thermoleophilia; order Gaiellales; family JAICJC01; genus CAVPTL01. Next base: position 464,277 of record CAVSNF010000025.1, on the reverse strand, counting down.
TGGAGTCACGACCGCCGGTGGCTCCGCCGACGCGCCCCATGAACTGGCAGAAGATGGCCGCCGGCTTGACTCCGCGGACGACGTGCACGCCCAGGTTTCGGTGCAGGGGAGATGCCACGTCCAGCTCGCCCATGGCGCTGGCCATGCCGATCGACGCGCCCTCGTTGCCGCGGCCGGTGTAGTAGCTGCCGGGCAGCTTGCCGGCCTTGAACAGCAGGTTGCCGCGCTCCTCGATCATGCGGGTCGCCAGCATGTCGCGGTACATGCCGATCAACGCCGCCCGGTCGAGCCCGAGGTCGCGGGTCTCGTCCTGGGACAGCAGGGGCTCGGCTTGGCGTACCGTGGACACGTGCGATCAGAATACCCGGGCGGCCCGTCAGCGCCGCCGATTGGCGTGGGCGGCGAGTCGCGTCAGCCGCTGATCCCAGTCGGCGCCGACGCTCGCCATCCAGGTCGCCGCCTCGGTCAGCGGCTCGGGCGTGAACCGGTAGCGAGTCTCCCGCCCGGCGCGCTCGGGCTCGGCCAGGCCGGCGTCGTGCAGCACCGCCAGGTGCTTGGCGACCGCCTGGCGTGAGATCGGCAGCTCGCGCGCCAGCTCGGTGGCGGTGACGCTGTCGCGCCCGGCCAGGAGCGAGACGACCTGCAGCCTGGTGGGGTCGGACAGCGCCGCGAACGTGGGGCCGACCTCGGGGTTCACGCCGCCAGTGCCAGCAAGCGCGTTTCTGCAGACTCGGAGATGCGGATTCGGGTGCCGTCGGGAAGCGGATCGAGCGCGATCTCGACGGTGGTTTCGATGCCGTCGGTGTCCCAGGTGTACACCAGCCGCTGGGGCGGCTCGACCGTGACCACGGTGCCGTGCCGCTCGCGGCCGTCGTCGTCGCGCACGAACACGTCGCCGCCCTCACGCAGATCGAGCTCCACGTCGGGGGCCAGCCACCGTTCCAGCTCGGCGGGATCGGTCACCGTCTCCCACGCGCGCTCGGGCTCCAGTGGCACGTCCACGCTTCGTTCCACCCGATGGTCGTCGCTCATGGCCGCTCCTTGGTTGGATGATTCGCAACTGGTGGGTTGCACCATAGCTCTAATCCAGGCCGGTGCGACGCCCGTTGGTGGCGGTGCGGGCCGCGACCACGTCGTCGATCAGGCCGTAGTCGCGGGCCTGCTCTGCGGTCATGAAGTTGTCGCGCTGGGTGTCGTCGTGGATCTGGTCGACGCCGCGGCCGGTGTCGGCCGCCAGGATCTCCTCCATCCGCCGCTGCAGCTGCAGGATCTCGCGGGCGCGGATCTCGATGTCGGTGGCCTGGCCTTCGAAGCCGGTGGTGTGGCCCTGGTGGATCATGATCTTGGAGTTGGCGAGCGCCAGCCGCTTGCCCTTGGTGCCGCCGGCCAGCAGGATCGCGCCCATCGACATCGCCATGCCGAAGCAGATGGTCTGGATCTGGGGGCGGATGAAGCGCATCGTGTCGTAGATCGCAAGGCCGGAGTAGACGTCGCCGCCGGGTGAGTTGATGTACACCGAGATGTCCTTGTCGGGATCGTCCGACTCCAGGTGGATCAGCTGGGCCACGATCAGGTTGGCGACGTCGGCGGTCACCGGTGTGCCGAGAAAGATGATGCGGTCGTTGAGCAGTCGCGAGTAGATGTCGAACGAGCGCTCGCCGCGCGATGTCTGCTCGACGACCATGGGAACGAGGGGTGACATGGAGTGCCTCCTGCGGCGATGTGCAACTGAGTGGTTGCGATAGTACATGCAACCGATGAGTTGCACAAATTATGTTAGGTGAGATACCGCGATCCGGCGAGGGCCGTGGGTTGCGGACCGGCCGACGGCATTGGTGTCCCTCCCCCCAGGAGCCTCAATGCCGAATCTCCGATACCCGATGGCGGCGCTCATCGCCGCTCTTGTGCTGGGCGCCACCGCCTGCGGTGGTCACTCAGGCGCCGCCCCGGATCAGGCGGTTGGTGATGCAACCGCGAAGCACCTACTGATCCAGGGCTTTGAGGCAGCTCGCGCAGTCGCGGTCGGCGACCACCTCTGCCGTGGGTGCTACCTGGACGAGACCGACGAGATCACCGAGGAGATGAACGGGCGCAGCGGTGCGCAGTACGCCATCGCGTTTACGCCCTTCGGCGCCCACCTACCGGGTGTCGTCTACCTCGACACCGTCGGGGCGAGCAGGCTCACTCGCCGACACATCACCCTCTACTCGCGCACGTCCAACGGGACCGTGTGGCGGCTCGATGCGGGCCGCGGCGCACCCCACCTGACCGTCGCCGAGTAGCCACCGCGAAGGAGCTCACGTGAATCTCGTTTCCCGCACGACGGCAATGCTTGCCCTCGTCATCGTCCTGGCTGTGGCCGCCACTGCCGGGATCGCGCTCAACTCAGCCCGGGCGGCGTCCACCATCTCGCCGGCGACGCCGTGCATCGGCGCCGTCGCCCCCCACACGTACCAGCATGTGATCCTGATCATGGAGGAGAACCACTCCTACAAGCAGGTGATCGGGCCGGCGAAGTATCAGACCGCCCTGGCGGGCCGGTGCGGGCTGGCGTCCAACCACTACGCAATCACCTATCCCAGCCTGCCCAACTACGTCGCCCTCACCAGTGGAGCCGTCCCGTCCAACATCGCCGGGCGCGACTGCACCCCCAGCGGCGGATGTGTCACCGGTAGTCCGTCAATCTTCACCCAGTCGGGCTCGTGGAAGGTGTATGCCGAGTCGATGCCCAAGCCATGCAGCCGCCAGAACACGCCAGACGGTTTGTACGTGCCGCGGCACACGGCCGCCCCCTACTTCTCCGGGGTGGTGGCGTGTGCCCAGAAGGATGTGCCGCTGGGCACGCCGTCGGCGGGAGCGCTGCATGACGATCTGACATCCGGAGCGCTTCCCCGGTTCGCGCTGATCGCCCCCAACACCACCGACGACGCCCACGGCGGCTGCCTCACCTGCGCCGACAACTGGCTGGCGCAGTGGATGCCCGCGATCATCAACTCCCGTGCCTACCAGTCCGGGTCAACGGCGGTGTTCATCACCTACGACTCGGACAACGGCGGATCGCAGAACCACGTCGCGACCATCGTGGTGGCGCCCGCAGTACCCAAGGGCACCGTCGTTGAGACCCGCTTCACGCACTACTCGCTGCTGCGCACTGAGGAGGACATCCTGGGGATCGCCGGCCACCTCGGCGGTGCGGCAACGGCTCCCAGCATGGCCGCCGGGTTTCACCTGCGGTGAGTGATGTGACCGGCAACGTTTGCCGGGTTCCGGCGGCTGCAAGGCGGCGCTGCAGTATCCTCGGGAGCGCCAATACTCATGGTATTGGCGCTCCCTGCGTCCTGGCATCGCTTGCCTTTCGCTCGCCGTTGACGCCAGCAACGTCACCGGTCACGTCACCGCTACACCCCGAGTCGATCGATGAGATACGCGGAGCGCTCGCTCAGCAGGTCGAGCTGGTCGGCGCTGAGGTCGACGTCGCTGTGTGCCACGAGCAGCGCTCCGCCGTACTCCTCGCTCTGCTCGGCTTCGACCAGGAGCTCCTCCTGGTCGAGGCACCAGGCCACGAACTCGTCGTCGAACAGGTCGCGCACCTGGTCGTCGGGGATCGACCGTGCCACTCGCACCCGGAAGCGCTTGTCGAAGGCGGGGTCGATGTGGCGCACCTTGTGGTCCTGGTGATCGAAGATCCGGGTGTACAGATCCTCCTCGGGCACCTCCACCGGGTGGATCGTCAGCCGTCCCCAGCCGAGCGCGTCGACGTCGGCCACCAGCACCGTGAACATGACGCTGTCGACGTCGGAGACGCCCACCACCTCGAGCCCCTCGAACATGCCGGATGAGGCGATCACCAGCTCGCCGATCACTGAGGAGCGGCCGTTGAGGTCACCTGCGTGGGCGTCCACCACGGTGTCGGCCAGCCCGGTGCGAAGCAGCGGCGTGCGTCCGGCCAGGGCGGCCTCGGTGGGTTCGAGCTCGTGCGCCTCGGCCCACGCCTCGAGCGTCGTTAGCTGGTCGTCGGGAGCGCTCATCGCGGTGAGCCTAACCGACCGCCGTCAATCACGCCGCGGTGAATAAAAGGTGCCAGGCACCTTTTATTCACGACATACGCCCTGAGGCACCGTTATTCATCCAGGGCGCGGAGGATGATGCAGCCGTTGTGGCCGCCCAGGCCCATCGAGTTGGACACCGCGGTTCGCACGGTCGTCTCACGGGCGGTGTGGGGGACGTAGTCGAGGTCGCATTCGGGATCGGGCGTGTCCAGGTTGATCGTCGGCGGGATCACGCCGTTGTGGATCGTGAGCGCGGTCGCGACCGCCTCGATCGCGCCGGCGGCGCCAAAGCTGTGCCCGGTCATCGACTTGATCGACGACACCGCGAGCTTGTAGGCGTGGTCGCCGAAGACGGTCTTGATGGCACGCGTCTCGGCTGGGTCGTTGTAGGGCGTGCCGGTGCCGTGGGCGTTGATGTAGTCGATCTCCTCCGGCGCGATTCCCGAACGCTCGAGGGCCGCCCGCATCATCTCGATCACGCCGATCGAGTCGGGGTGGGGGGTGGCCACGTGGTAGGCGTCGTTGGAAACGCCATAGCCGACCACCTCGCAGTAGATCTCAGCACCGCGGGCGCGGGCGTGTTCGAGTTCCTCGACCACCAGCGCGGCTGCGCCCTCGGCCAGCACGAAGCCCGATCTGTTCGCGTCAAACGGCCGGGAGGCGCGCTCCGGCTCGCCGCCGTTGGCCAGTGCCCGCATGGCGCAGAAGCCGGCCAGCACCACCGGCATCAGCACCGCTTCGGTGCCGCCGGCGATGATCACGTCGGCCTGGTCGCGTTTGATCACCTCGGCCGCATCGCCCACCGCGTTGGTGCCGGTCGCGCACGCACCCACGATCGCGTAGTTGACACCGCGGGCGCCGATTGCAGTCGCCACGTGGCTGCTGGTTGTGTCGGGCAGCATGTTGGCGATCCAGTGAGGTGAGACCCGCGTCGGACCCCGTTCGTCCAGCACATGCTGCTGCTCGAGGGTGTACTCCATCCCGCCCACGCAGCTTCCCAGGATCACCCCGGTGCGGCCCGGTGCGTCGACCTTCAGCTCCGCATCTGCGATCGCCTCGGTCGCCGCCGCCATGCCGAGATGAACATCCCGCCCGGTGCGCCGGATCTCCTTGGGCCCCATCGCCACCGCCGGGTCGAACTCCTTGACCTCGCCGGCGATATCGACCGGATACGGCTCGGTATCAAACCGAGTGATGCGCGTGATACCGCTTTTGCCGGCCACGAGGTTCGCCCAGCTCGTCGGCACATCGTTGCCGACAGGCGTGACCGCTCCCAGCCCGGTGATTACTGCGCGTCGCATATGCAACTGACGGCAAACCCGTTCCCCGGGTTGCGTTCGGTCAAGCCCGCACCTGGCCGTCGCCACGGACGACGTACTTCGTCGTGGTCAGCTCGTTCAGCGCCACCGGGCCGCGGGCGTGCAGCCGTGAGGTGGAGATTCCCATCTCGGCTCCCATCCCGTACTCGCCGCCGTCGGTGAAGCGGGTGGATGCGTTGACGTAGACGGCGGCGGCGTCGACCTCGGTCACGAACCGCTGGGCGGCGTCGGCGTCAGCGGTCACGATCGCCTCCGAATGGCCGGTTCCGTAGGTGGCGATGTGGTCGAGCGCCTCATCCAGCGAGTCGACCGTGCGCACGGCCATCTTCATGTCCAGGAACTCGGTCGCCCATGCCTCGCTCGCCTTCGACGATCTCGACGCCCTCCGCGCGCAGCGCGGCGGTGATGGCCTCCATCAGCTCGGGACGGTCGCGGTGCACCAGCAGCGTCTCGGCCGAGTTGCACACGCCCGGGCGCTGAATCTTGGCGTTGATGGCGATCGCCTCGGCCATGGCCGCGTCGGCGGTGGCGTCCACGTAGATGTGATTGTTTCCGCCGGCGGCCGCCAGCACCGGGATGCGGGAGTTGTCGAGCAGGAAGTGCTTGAGCTCCTCGCCTCCGCGCGGGATCACCACGTCGGCCGCCCCGGGGTGGGAGATGAACTCGCGCAATCGGTCGCGGTCGGGCTCCATCTCCTGCACCGCGTCGACCGGCAGCCCGCTGCTCTCGCACGGCCGTGCGCACCAGGTCGATCAACACCCGGTTGGTGTGCGACGCCATCCGCGAACCCCTCAAAATGCAGGCATTTCCCGACTTGAGGACGAGTGCTGCCGCATCGGTCGTGACGTTGGGACGGGCCTCGTAGATGATCGCCACCACGCCCAGCGGCACCCGCACCTTCTCGATCACCAGCCCGTTGTCGCGCTCGACCCGGCTGAGGACGGTGCCGATCGGGTCGGGCAGCGCCTTCACGGCACGCACTCCCGCGGCCAGACCGGCGATCCGGTCGGGCGTGAGCGTCAGCCGGTCGACGATGGCAGACGGCTGATCGGTCGCGGCGGCGACGTCGAGGCGATTGGCGGCCTCGATCTCGCCGGCTTCCCGTTCGATCGCCACGGCGATCGCCTCCAAGCGCGGCGTCGCGCTGGCGGGCGGTCACCGACGCCATCAGGCGGGCGGCGGTGCGAGCGTTGGTGGTGAGGTCGGGAGCCATGATCGTCATAGCACCACAAGATTATCGCGGTGCACCACTTCACCCGCGCCACGTACCCCGATGGCCGCCCGCACATCGGCCGCCGCACGGCCGGCAATTCCGACCGCGAACGGGTCGCCGTCGGGGCCGACCAGCTCGACCGCGTCGCCCGCAGCGAACCCGCCGTCGACGTCCGTCACCCCCACCGCCAGAAGGCTCGTTCCCTTGGCCGACACCGCCCGCTTGGCGCCTGCGTCCACCTCCACCCGCCCACGCACCGGCTTTCCGTACCGCACCCACAGCTTGTAGGCCGAAAGCGGGCTGGGCTCGGCGCTGAAGCGAGTGCCCACCGGGCGTCCGGCCGCTGCTTCTGCGACCACGCCGGGAGTGCGGCCGTTGGCGATCACCACCGCAACCCCGCCCGACCGGGCCATCTCGGCCGCGACCACCTTGGAGCGCATGCCGCCCGAGCCCCAGCCGGTTCCGGCCCGCCGCAGCTCGAGCGTTTGCAGCATGGCGTGGTCGGTGACGTCCTCCAGCCGCTGGGCGCCGGGCCTGGTCGGGATCGCGGTCATACAGGCCGTCGGTGTCGGTCAAAAGCACCATCAGGCGGGCGCGCAGCAGCACCGCCACCTGGGCGGCCAGGGCGTCGTTGTCTCCGAAGGTGATCTCGTCCGTTGCGGTCGAGTCGTTCTCGTTCACGACCGGCACCATCTGCCACCGCAGCAGCGTCTCCAATGTCCCGCGGGCGTTGACGTACCCGTCGCGGCGGTGCACGTCGCCCGACGTCAAAAGCACCTGGGCGGCGGCGACTCCGTGCTTTCGCAGCGCGGACTCCCAGCGCCGCTGCAACACCGCCTGGCCCACCGCCGATGCGGCCTGCAGTTCGTGCAGGCGGCCGGGGCGGGCGGTGCGGCCGAGCGTCCCCAGTCCCAGCGCGATCGCACCGGAGCTGACCAGCACCACCGGTGTGCCGGCGGCCCGCAGTTCTGCCACCTGCGCGGCGACGCTCGCGAACACCCGTGCCCGGGGGCGGCCGCGGGGATCCACCAGCGTGGTCGATCCAAGTTTGACGATCACCGCTCTGCGAGCCATGCACACGATGATACGGGGGTGTGGCGCACGATAGCGCCGGTGCGATACACTGGGCTGGTGTCGAGCGACTCGCACGCACATCGTCAACGGCTTACGGCTCAGACGCTGGAGCGCATGCGCGAGGGTATCCGCAAGCGCGCCGAGGCCCTGGGGCGCGACCACGAGCAACGGTTCGCCGAAGTTGGCCGGATGGTGGCCGATAACAGGCTCGAGCGGGGCATGTCGCAGCAGGAGCTCGCCGTGTTGTGCGGTACCACACAGTCCGCCATTGCACGTCTCGAGCGCGGCGGCCGGCCCCCGAAGCTGGATACGTTGATGAGGATCGCAGACGCGCTCGACGCTGAGCTGTACCTCGAGATGCGGTTGCGACCGCAGGAAATCGAAGGAGACCGGTAATGGCAGTGACCTTGCGCGACTTCATGTCGTCCGACGACGTGCTCACGATCGAGGCTGAGGCCACGCTGGGAGCTGCCGCGCGCAAGATGCGGCAGCGCAACGTCGGCGCCGCGGTCGTCGTCGACGGCGACGGCGCCGTCACCGGGATCTTCACCGAGCGCGATCTGCTGCGGGCGATCGCCGACAGCCGTCATCCCGACGTCGGCCAGGTGCAGTCGTACATGACCACCGACCCGATCACGCTGCCCTCGGATCACCTGCCCAGCGAGGCCGCCCGGATCATGTCGGAGGGCAAGTTCCGGCACATCCCGGTGGTCGACGAAGGCCGGCTGGTCGGTGTCGTCTCGATCCGCGATCTGATGCAGGCGGGCCTGCGTATTCAGTCCGCCGATGCCCACATCGGCAGCGATTTTCCCTGATCCGGGATGCGGCCCGGGCCGCGCGCTATTCATCAAGACGGGGGACGCGGCGAACGTCGCCGTGACCCACTCTGAGTGCAGCTCCCCGGCCTCCGTTTTCCCGATCGCTTCGACGCACCACCACTGGTGCGAAGGGCCCGGACTCGGTACCGACGGAGCGTTCGCCTGATCTGAGGTGGTGCTGTCTCGCCGTACGCGTCGCTCCGCGCTGTTTGGGACGACAACGTCGAGCGATCTCCGGCGAAGGGCGCAGGCCCCGCCCACCGGCGGCGCCACCTCAGATCCTGGCAGCTCAATCCGACTCGGCCGCTGCGCCGTAGAGACGTGTGAATGACTGTTCTCGTCTCGACCCAAACCGGCCGATCGCTGCGTGCCCCCGCGCGGTCGTGGACTACCCTTGCGGAGGTGGATTACGTACCGCTCACCGACGAGCAGCTGCTTGCCCGCGTCGCCGATGAACGCGATGGCGACGCCTTCGATGAGCTGTATCGTCGCTACAGCCGCGCGGTGTACTCGCTGGTGCTGCGGGTGGTGCGCGACGCCGCCCTGGGCGAGGACGTGGTGCAGGAAACCTTCGCCGCGGTGTGGCGGGCGGCGCGGTCGTATCGAAGCGAGCGCGGCAGCGCCACCGCCTGGCTTTACACGATCGCTCGCAACGCCGCTGTGGACGCCGTCAGGTCGCGGCGGGCGACGGTGGTCGGCGATCCGCCCGACATGCCCGACAGCGGGCCCGGACCCCGAGGAGCAGACGGTCGCCGAGTTGGAAGCGTTTCGAGTGCACGCCGCCGTCGACGAGCTGCCTGAGCGGGAGCGCGAGGTGATCGAGCTGGCCTACTTTCACGGTCTCTCGCAGAGCCAGGTGGCGCAGCGGCTGGAGCTGCCGCTGGGCACGGTCAAGACGCGTACCCGGGCGGGGCTGTCGCGGCTGGCCGAACGACTCGAAGTTGAGCGGGTGATGACATGAGCGATGACCGAGATCTGACTCGAGTCGAGGATCTGCTGCGATCGGTGCCGACACCGTTGGAGGTGCCTCCGCGGTACGCCCCGATCGCCAAGGCGGCGGCGCTGGGCGGAGAGCCGGCTGCCGAGGTGGTCGGATCGTCGCGACGCGGGTCGCGCTCGCCGCGGCGACTGCTGGCCGCCGCGGCGGTGCTGGCGGTGGCGGTGGCGGTGACGCTCGCGATCGGCGTCAACGGCACCCACTCGCCGAGCAGCGTCCAGGCCACCGTGGCGCTCTCCTCCGGCAGCCCGCAGTTTGCCAACGCCTCGGGCTCGCTCGAGCTCGGAAAGGCCGACGGCGCCATGCGCACCGGCGGTGCTGCAAGGTCGATCACCTGCCCCCGGCGCCGGCCGGTGAGTACTACGAGATGTGGTTCTCAAACGGAGACGACTCGGTCGGGATGATGGCGTTCAACACCGAAGCCGACGGCACCGTGACGGTGCACAGCGCCGTGCCCACCGGGATGGCGTGGACGCAGCTGCTGGGTCTCGCTGGAGCGAGAACACAACGGTAAGACCGTCCTGCAGCCCGTTTTGCGGTCGACCTAACGCAAGACGAGCGCAGTTCGATTCACCCTTCAGGGGGTGCCCGGATCGCCGAATCCGCGCATCAATGAGTGAGCCTTGTGACCCCCACGTTCAAGGAGCCTCCCCTGTGAAGTACCGAGTTGTACGTTCTACGTACCTGCTGGCAATGCTCGTCGCGTTTGTGCTCGCGTCGGGTGCCGCCAGCAAGCTGGGTCATTGACCCTCGTGGCTGAATGACGTCCCGCGACGGCTCGTAGAGAGCCCGAGCGGGGCGTCATCGACCACCACCCCCGCTCTACAGGGTCTGGCGCAGGGTGCCGATGAGTTTTCGGAGGATTCTCGGCCCCCCAATCCCCAGCCTCCTCCAGGTCATGAGCCGACCGTTGCGGATCTATATCGCGTGCGTCAGTGCCGTTTTTTGGATCGGCATCGTCGCCGTGCTCGTGACCGGGCGTCCCGAGCCGGTGGGTGGGTTGATCGTGCTGGCGCCGCTGTTTGGTCTCGCGATCATGATCGAGGCGGTGCTGGTACGGCTGGACAAGAACTCGATCTCGTTCTCGGCCACCGCGCACGTGGCCGCGGCGATCGTCTTCGGACCGGTCGCAGCCGCGCTGATCGCGGCCTGGGCGGTGATCGTGGTGGACGGCGTGCGGCTGGCGCCGCGCTGGAACATCCTGTTCAACTCCGCCATGTTCGGGTCGGCCATCTGGGTCGCCGGCGAGGCCTATCTGCTGGTGGGCGGGCACACCGGTTCGGCTATCGACGCCGACGACGCGCTGCCGCTGATCGTGCTGATCGGGACGCGGCTTCTGATCAACGAGCTGATCTTCTCCGGGGCGGAGTGGCTGTCGTCGGGGCGGCGATTCATCCAGGTGTTCTGGGACGGCGTGCGGGGGGCGTGCGCCTCCGGCGTCGCCGAGGGCTGCCTGGGCGTGCTGGTCGCCTACGGGTACAGCCGCGAGACGTGGGTGGTGCTGCTGTTCATCGCCCCGCTGCTGGCACTGCTGTACCAGGCCAGCGCCGGCTTCGAACGGCTCAAGGGCGAGACCACCAACGTGCTCAACACGTTCGCCGGAGTGATCGACGAGCGCGATCCATCGACCGCCAGGCACTCGCGCCGGGTGGCCGACTACGTCAGCAGGTTCGCCGCGGCGATCCAGCTGGGTGAGCGCGAGAGCGAGCGGCTGGTGGCGGCGGCGCGCTTCCATGACCTGGGCAAGGTCGCGGTCGACGTCGCCACGCTGTCCAAGTCGGCGCGGCTGAGCGCGGCCGAGCTGCGGGCGATCCGGCGCCATCCGCGGCTGTCGGCGCGCCTGCTGACGCCGTTTCATTTTGCGCGTGAGATGGCGCTCTACGCCGAGCTTCACCATGAGCGCTACGACGGCAACGGGTACTACTCGGTGTCGCAGCGAAACATCCCTGTCGAAGCCCACGTGCTGATCGTGGCCGACAGCTTCGACGCCATGACCTCGGCCCGGGCGTACCGGCCGGCGCTCAGCAACGCCGAGGCGGTGCAGGAGCTGCGCGACAAGGCCGGGACGCAGTTCCATCCGCTGGTCGCCAACGCGTTTGCGGCGATGATCGAAGGCGAGGAGCTGCCCCGCGCGATGGGCCGCCATCAGCTCGCCGCGCTGCGCGCCGAGTTCTCCCGCGTGGCGACGGTCGACCTGCGGTGGATGCGGACGCTCGCTGCGGCCGGGGCCGGTGGCAGTCGCGCTGGCGGGCGCCGTGCTGATCCTCGCTGGGAGTTCCCGAGACTCCCCGAGTGGCTGGTCGCAGCGCTGGCCGCCGCCGGGCTGGCCGCGACCACCTGGACGGTGTCGAGCGGTGCCCGCGGCAGCCGCCGCGGCAGCCGCGCGCTGCGCGCGCTGGATGACGGCGTGCCGGCGTCCAAGGCGCTCGCCGCCGGCGGCGTCAAGGGCCGGGTGCTGTGGCTGGAGTGGAGCGACGACGCCGATTGCTACAGCGCGCAGTTCGACCACGCCGATCCCCCGTCGGCATCGGTCGTCGCCGAGATCTGCAAGCGGGCGGTGCGCCCCAACTCCGAGGCGGTCGGAGACCAGCTGGCCGACGGCACGTGGATCACGCTCTCGCCCGGCGGCGACGATCTCCCGCGGCTGGCGGTGGCGGGCCGGCGGCGCCTGAGCCCGTTCGAGCGTTCGCTGCTGACGCTGGTGGCCGAGCGCACCAACCCGACCGCGGTGACGTCGCGCACGCTCGACCTGATCCACGGCGACCAGCGCAGACGACGATTCCGGGTACCACCCCGGCGGTGATCCTGATCGACCTGGCCACGTTCGAGCATGTGCGGCTGGTGGCGGGCCACCTGACCGCCGAGCGGGTCGTCGCCGATGCGCTCGCGCGGATGCAGACGGTGCTGCGCGCGGGCGACGAGATGCTGCCGCTGAGCGAGGATCGGTTTGCCGTGATCACGTCGGTTCCCGACCAGGCCAACCTCGATGCGATCTGCGAGCGCCTGCGCGAGATCGTGAGCGACGTGCCGGTGCCGCGGCGGGCGTCGCAGATCCGGCCGCGGATCCGGTCCGCGCTCGGCGTGGCGGCGATGGCCCATCCCGACTTTGCCGCGGTGGTGGCGCAGGTCGAGCCTGCGCGCGACGACGAGCGGGCGGCGAGCTGAGGTGATCGTCGGCGTCGCCCTGATCCTCGGGCTGATCGGCGCGTGGGCGCTGGGCGCCGACCTGTCGCGACTCTCCGCGCTGCGGTTTCGAGGCGAGTGGCTGGTGTTTGCGGCGCTGGCGATCCAGGTCGTGCTGTTCACCGGAGGCGGCCACGGCATCCCCGAGCGCTACGACGCGGCGGTGCACCTCGCCAGCTACCTGCTGCTGCTGCTCTTCGTCGCGCTGAACCTGCGCATCTCGGGGTTCTGGATGGTGGGCGTGGGGCTGCTCAGCAACGTGATTGCGATCTTCGCGAACGGCGGCAGCATGCCGGTCACGCTGGAGGCGTGGCGCGCGAGCGGCGCCGACCCGGCGATCCTGCAGCGGACGGGGTGGTCGCGAACAACGTGCTGGCGGGGCCGCACACCCACCTGGCGTGGCTGGGCGACATCTTCGCGATCCCGTCTGCGGTGCCGTTCTCCAACGCGGTCTCGATCGGCGACGTGCTGATCGTGCTGGGCACAGTGGCGTTCGTGTACCGCAACTGCTCCGATCTGCCGCCGTTCGGCACCAACGTGCTTCAGCCCGCTGTCACACGCCGGGCTTCCGGCGGGTGATGGCGGGGCGGATCACGTCGAAGCTCGGCGACTGGCTGACGCAGGCCGCGATCGTGACCTGGATCTTCGCCGAGACGCGCTCGACCACCGCGGTGGGCGTGTTTCTGATCACGCGCATGCTGGGCGCGACCGCCGGCGGGATCCTGTCGGCGCCGCTTCTGACCCGGCTCGAGGGCTTCCGGGTGCTGTCGCTGGTGGAGCTGTCCCGCGGCGTGATCACGCTCGCCATCATCCCGCTGGCCGTCACCGGCCAGATCTGGCCGGTGGTGGCGCTGGCGTGCCTCTCCTCGCTGCTGTCGGCGGCCACCAGCCCCAGCGCGGCCGGGCTGATCCCCGAGGTGCTGCCGGGCGAGCTGGTGCAGGCCGGCAACGCCCTGCACGGCGTCGGCCGGAACCTGACGCTGGTGATCGGCGCGGGGCTGGGCGGGTTCCTGGTGGCGCGGTTCGGCATCGGCGTTGCGATGTCGGTCGACCTGGTCACGTTCGTGGCGGCCGGACTGCTGTACTGGACGTATGCGACCGCCACCGGGGCAGTCCGAGCCTGAGCCCGTCAGCGAGCGGCCGGGCGTCAACCGGCGGGAGCTGGTGCGGGTCATGCTGTCGCAGCCGGGTGGTGCTGGGGCTGACCGTGTCGTTCACCGTCGCGACCGCGGCCTTTGGCATCTTCAACGTGTCGCTGCCGCAGCTGTTCGAGTCGCAGCTCGGCCAGCCCGACGCGTACGGGTACGCGCTGGCGATGCTGGGCGTCGGCTTTCTCTGCAGCGAGCTGCTGACCGGATTCATGCAGCGCGAGAGCGTCGCTCGGCGGTCGATCTTCCTCTCGTTTCTGACCACGGCCGGGCTGATGTTCATGATCTCGCATTCGACCGTGACCGCCACCGCGTTTCTGATGCTGTTCCTGGTCGGGGCGACCGACGGCATCACCGAGGTCGTGTACGACACGCTGATCCAGCTGCACGTGCGCCGCGATCTGCGCGCGGGCGTGTTCGCGGTGGCCGAGTCGGTGCAGAACCTCGGCATGGTGGCCGGCATGGCCGCGGCGCCGGTGCTGGTGTCGCTCTACTCGGCCGGGCGGGCGGTGCAGATCGCCGCCGTGGGCTGTGCGGGCGGCGCGCGCGCTCGCGGGCGTCGCGCTGATCCGACGGTCGAGCGGCAGCGACCTGCTGTACGTCCCCGACCACGCGCGCGGTGGAGACCAACCGGGCGGCGATCGGTGGCGCGGCCGGGGCGCCGGTACCGCCACCGTCACTGCCGTCGAGGTGCCAGCCGGCCGAGCGGCCGGCGGTGGTGCCGGTCGTGGCCCGTGCTCGCGGCGGCCCCGAGCCGGCGCCAGAGGCCGACCCCGACTCCGCACGGATCGTGGCCGCGGTCGCGATGAACGGCGTGGTGGCGCCGCTCGAGCTGGTCGCGCCCGCCGGGGCACCGGCGGTGGCTGCGTGAGATGGTGGAGGACGGCCCGGTGGTACTGGTGCTGACCGTGACCGGCAGGACGCCGAGCGCGACGCGCTGGTGCTCGCGCTGCGCGAGGCGGGCGTGGCGACCACGGTGGTCAGCCGCGACGGCGCCGGTCACACGTACACGTGCGCGCTCGCGTTCGAGGCGCTCGCGGCCGAGCACGGCGGAGTGTTCCTGATCGACCGCGGCTGCCGCCTTCGGCTGGCGTTCGCCGCCACCGAGCCGGGGGAGTGGATCCCTGCCTCGATCGTGCGCAGCCGGCTGCGCCGGCTGGCCGCGGCCTAGTATCCGCGCGACCAGGTGTGATAGAACGTCGTTATGGCCGATATCAGCGCTCCCGCAAGCCCGGTCCGAGCCCGCGTCCCCGGAGGGCAGTCGGCGCGGCTGAGCGAGTGGGGAATCGACTCCGAGTACGGCCTTCTCCGCGACGTGCTGCTGGGCTCGCCCGAGTCGTTTCGCTGGCTGGGAGAGGAGAACGCCCAGTACAGCGCGCTGGTGCGCGAGACGCTGCGGCGCGGCTACACCTTTGACCGCGACCTGGCTCTGAGGCAGCACGCCGAGATGGTGGACTGCTATCGCCAGGCCGGCGTCAACGTCCACCTGATGGACGCACGCGACGAGATTCCCTACGGCGTGTATGCGCGCGACTCGAACGTGATGACGCCGTTTGGCCTGATCATCACCCAGCTGGCCAGCCCCCGGCGGCGCGGTGAGTACGCCGAAGCGCTGCGGTTTGCGTTGGAGCACGACGTGCCGGTGTACGACCTGGTGTCGGCCGGTAACTTCGAGGGTGGCGACTTCAACATGCTCGAGCCGGGCGTCGTCCTGATCGGCTACACGGGCATGCGGGGCGAGGAGGTGGCCGCCCGCCAGGTTGGCGGCTGGATGACCGACGAGGGCCTGGAGGTCAAGTTCGCGCCGATCGACGAGTACTTCGTCCACATCGATCTGATGGTGTGCATGCTGGCCGAGAAGCTGGCGGCGGTGTGCCTCGACACGACCGATCCCGACATCGTCCGCTGGATCAAGGGCAGGGGCATCGAGATCGTGCCGGTCGGTTTCCGCGAGACGATGGCGCTGGGCTGCAACGTGGTTTCGCTGGGCGGCGATCGGGTGCTCTCGACCACCGCGGCACCCGAGCTGAACGAGCGGCTGCGGGCGCTCGGCTTCGAGGTGTACGACCCGGATATGAGCCAGTTTCAGCTGGCCGGCGGTGGCGTGCACTGCATGTGCCAGCCGCTGCGCCGCGACCCGGGCTGAGCTACTCCGCCGGTTTGGAGCTCTTCCCGCGCTGCTCGTCCAAGCGGCCGGCTCTGATCGTCTGGGCCATCTCCTTGGACTGAGTCGTGTAGATCGAGCCGTCCTCGAACTGGATCACGGGGTAGTACTTCTGGCCGGTGAGCTCCTCGACCCGCTGGCGCTTGTTGCGGTTGAGCGGGCCCAGCACGGCCTCGTACTCGATGCCCTGATCCTGCAGCGCCTTCTCGACCCGCCAGCAGTGGTGGTTTCGGATCTTCAGCCAGGTGATATCGCATCGGTAGAGCTTGACCGCCATCGTTGCAGCCTAGTGCCTACGATGACCGGATGAGGATCTGGGATGTCGACCCCGCTCTGCTGTGCCGCAGCCACCTGCTGGGCGAGCATCGCGAGCTGCACGCGATCTGGACGATCCTGAGCGAGGATCGCCGCGGATACCGCAGCCACCCCGAGACGATTCGCTGGGAGGGCAAGCTGGCGGCGCTCTCTCGCCGGCACGATGATCTCGTGGCCGAGATGGCGAGTCGCGGCTTCAACCACCACTCACCGCTTGATCGCGGCCTGGCCACGGGCTCGGCGGTGCAGACGGAGTTCGTCGACCCGCCGGAGCGCCAGCTGGAACTGCTCGCGGCCAAGCCGTGCCCCTGTCCGCTGCGGTCAGAGAACCGGGCCTAGCCGATATACTTCCGCCCCTCGCGGGGCTATAGCTCAGTTGGGAGAGCGCCTGGATCGCACCCAGGAGGTCAGCGGTTCGAATCCGCTTAGCTCCACTGATTCAAAACGTCTTGGTTATGCCATTTCTACGTCATCTCGATCGCTTCGTGGTACCCCCGCGACTGATGTCTGTGACACATCCGTGACACGTCGGCTGATCGTACGAGTTGCATAGGCATCCAGGATGTCGATGTTGCGAGTGTCCGTCTCGGGAAGGAACCGGGCGTAGTAACGCAGGGTCGTACGGGTGTCGCTGTGGCCCAGTGCTTGCTGATCCATCTCGATGGGTGCTGCCGGCGGCGAGCACCGAGAGTCGCGAAGCTGTGCCGCATCTGAGACGGTGGGGCGAGGGGCAACACCCGCTCTTTGAAGCGCCGGATACCAGACTCGTTTCTCGCCAGTTCCCGAGGTTGATGTAGCCACCCATCTCGGCAGGGAACAGCAGCTCGGCGCGTGAGTTCGACCGTGCCTCGTCCGCTGCCTGCATCGCCAATGCCGAGAGGCTGATGGTGCGAAGGCTGCCATCAGTCTTTCCTAACCTGGTCAACGTTCCCTTGGTGAAGGTCTTGTCGATGACGCAAGCCTGGACGTCGTCCTTATGTCCGGCTTCTCGTGTGCGATCCACTCTTCTGGACGCTCTCCCGTGTTGACTGCGTAGACAATCGCCGGGCTGTATCTGCCTGCTGCCGCCGCCACCGCGAGAACTTCGTCATGCGATGTGAAGGGCGTGATCGTCGGGGGATCGTACGCTGGGCCATTCACGGCTCGGGGACGCGCTGGATTGACGGCCAGATACCCCCACTCCACTCCCATCGCGAGAACCTGCCGAGCCGCATTCAGCGCGTGCCGCTTCGTCTTGCTGCCTACCGGGAGGCGAGTGAGCCACAGAGCGATCCCGATCGGAGGCCAGCGATCGCACCCGAATGTCGCCGAAACCGGCGAGCGAGTAGCTGAGCATCTCTTCGAGCCATCGTTTGCTGCGTCGGTCGTACTGGTCAAGGTACCGCTGTACTAGTTCGGCGTACGTAATCGGCCCGGGGTCGGCTGGCATGCCCAGCTTCCGGCGTTCGTCACGGATGTTGGCATCGAGCAGTGCCTTGTGTCCTGCTTTTTCCGTACGAAACCGTCGCTTGCGCTGACGTCCATCCTCCCACCAGCGCGCCTCCCATGGCAGGCTGCTGCTTCCGACCTTCCTGAGAGTCCCTTTCATGCGGCTCCTCCCCTCCGGGCTCGGATGTAGCCGTCCAGATCGTCGATGTGGATTCGCCACTGGCCGTTGATCTTGTAGCCGATGTGAGCCGCGAGTTCGTAGAAGCTCGCAGGGGCTCGACCGTTTCGACATGGCCACCCACAATGGCGGGCCGCTTGGACAACCGATAACCATGGCCTCGTGGCGGCCACGTCCTCCTTCTCCACGCTCTCTGGGAGGGTCGCCGTGTCCGCGACCGGGGGTGATGAGCTCGTGGACTCGAATGCCTGAACGTGAGTGTCGAACATTTCTTGTGTCCTCTCGTAGGGTGGTGTCTCTTCAGTGAGGATAGGGCACGTCAGTAAAGGAGAAAATCCAGGCGACCGGCGGTAAGGTTGCCGGTTTCTCCCTTACACCCTGAGAGCTAGGACTGCGGTGGATTTTGGCTCCACAAGCGGGATTGCGAACTCACCGGCCTCGATCTATTCCTCGCATCTCCCTGCTTCCTCGCGTGCGCGCGCGAGATCGTCATCGACAACGCGCCGCAGGGGAGTGCCACACCTGCCGCTGTTCCGGGTTCCTTGTCGATCCCAACGGGATTGAAAGTTGGCGCTCGCTGCGGTGCGATACTGCCTGCCGGTTCAGCCGTCTTGTCGACGACCCTGGCACATGTCTCGCACCAGCCGTATTCGATCAGTACCTCATGCGATGATGGCGAGCCGTCGCCGAGGTGGCGCCGGGCCAAGGTGGCCGCCAGCGACGAGCTTGGTCTGCACCTGCAAATACCAAGTGCCGGCCGGGTAGGGGGTGCAGAACCGGAGGCTGTGTCGGCCTGTTCGCAGGTTGCGCCACGTGTGGATGACTCCACCTCCGCTGTGCCACCGACGAGGTGCCCGTTATCGAGGCGGCGGAGTCGCAGTACTGCCTTTGCATCAAGGGGTGCGGTGGTTGAGAAGGCCAGCGTGGTGCACTTCGGAACGGCATTCGCCCCCGTCCGACTGATCCTGCTCGGTTGTGCTGGGTACGTGGCGAGCGCAAACGCGGCCGCCGGTGATACCAGCAGGCCGGCGGCTGCTACGGCGACGACTTTCAACTTGGTGGAGCGGACCGTGTGCTTGAGGGTAGGCGGCATTTCGCGAAGGCTACGTCGTCGAGCACTGCTTGTCTATGCGAAGCTCCCCTCAATAGTCTCTAACGCGCTCTCGCGGGTCTGGAGGGTGTGGGTAAGGGGTTCCTAGGAGGCTGGCGCGACGAGCGCAGATCGCGTCGTAGGGCGCCAGCCGTGTCGGATGGTCGCGCACCTTCTCACGTGTTGCACGCGAACTCGATCATGGGTTCGAGGAGCTTGCAACGGCTGGCCTGTGACGGCTCTCGGATCGTCGTCGGTGTCAAGGGGAGAGTGCTTTGTCGACGCCGAGTCGTGTCACCCCGACTGGTGCAAACTGGTTCGCGCTCGCGGTCACCACATAGTCTGTGAGCGTGAGCACGGTCGTCCAGTTGGCTCGAAGGATCGCTTCGACCTGATCGACCGCGGCATACAGCGAGTAACCAGAGAGCGGTAGCTCTCTCGTGATGGTGCATCGGTCGTCCTCATTCGCGGCTTCTTCGGGGCACTCGAAGTCCGACTGGAGCAAGCGTGCCACGAAGCGGTGAGGGTCGCTACCGGTGTCGATCGCATCTGCGACAGGCCCACCGAGGGCCACGAGCAGTTCGTCTAGATGTTCGTCTGGGGTCGCGGCCTCGCGTCGTTCTGAGTTGCAATGCACCTCATCGTCGAGGGGGAGCACAACCAGGCCCAGGAGTGTCCAACCAGGACGGCCAAGGGCGATCACGGCATGCCCGCACTCGTGCAGGGCGATCGCGCGGTGATCAACCTTCCAAGGTTCCACGCGAGCCATCCTCGCTGGGATCAGGTCGTGGATCATGCATGACTGGTCGGCCCCATCACTCGCGCGATTTCTGCCTACGGTACGCGGCGACCTTCTTGTCGAGCTTGTCCCGCTCCTGTTGCAGGTCGTTGTCGTGGATCTCGCGGGTTTGACCGTCGCCCGCCGGGTTGGTCGGAAACTCCCACCCGCGGCCACGATCGATAGACGTTCTGCTGCGCGGATTGACGGGGGTGCCACGGGTGCGCCCTTCGGACTTGCGTCTGGCCTTCCGGGCTTGCCGCTGCTCAGCCTTCTGAGTTCGGCGCTCGGCGACTCGCTCGTCTCGGGCTTTGCGTCCTCCGGGGGTCATGAGCGTGCTGGGATCGACGCGCGTCACGGTGACGGCACTAGGGATCTGGTGCTCTTCAAGCGGTGTTCGAGTGTGCGCCGACGGGTGCGAGTACGACCGGGATCCCGAATCCTTGGCGTCGGGAATCACGAGCTTTATCAAGTGAACGCCATCAGGTATAGGCCGGGGGCACTTGCATGCGCGGGCCGCCCCAGCGGATCCATACAGCCTGATGTCCCCAGGCAGCGCCAATCCTCAACTTGTCCAGACTGCGGGACTTATCGGTGCGATCGATCTCGACCAGGAGGGGATGCTCCCACGGGCCGTGGATGGCTAGATCTATGTCTCCTCGCCGAGATCGCCAGCTCCCTCGTTTGGTGGTCTCCGCGACCCGCCCACGGTACTCCCTGCTCGTTCTCCAGTCGCGGCCGGAGGCAAACCGCTTGACCAGCGCCTTGACCGTAGCAGTGATCTCGTCGGCGATCATGCCAGGAGTGAATGAGTCGAGTCGAGATTGGAGGTAGCGATCAAGCTCTTTTGCCGGATCGATCGTGGACGCGCTAAATGTCTTTGATTGTGATTCAAGTCGGTTCGCGAAACAGGTCACGCTGGGTGACCCAGTGGGTCATCGTCTGGTCGCTTGGTCACTGGTACATGAGGTCAAGCTGCTGGCGTATCGCACGCTCGCGACGATCGCGAGCCTGACAGGTGGCGGTGGTTTTGACGGCGTGAGTAAGGCGTTTGTCGCCTGTTTGGGCGGCTCGCTCCGCGATTGGCTGGTGGAGGTCGAGGTTGGTCTCTTGCCGTCCCATGTACCTTTGTACTTCGATCAACGAGGATTGCAGTTCTTGGCCCGAACTCCGCGGCATGCCCTCGAACTTGTTGCGGCCCGGTGGTTGACCTGGCGGGTGTTTCTGAGCGAGGTTAGGAGGTTGTCGGTCAGCGCCGATCCGCCGGGCGAGGTGGGGGTGCCGATTGCTTGGACTTCAAGGATGGTGTTGGCGAATATCTGGTCGGAGGTCGTGAAGGAGGCAAGCAATGCGCCTTCGGCTTCGTTCAGGGTCGAGGCTTGCTGCACGGCGGTGGCTAGGTCGTGTTGGCCGCTGGTGATCTCAGAGTCCATTTCGGTGAGGGTCTGGCATGCGCTCTGCGCCGAACTCTTGGGTGTTGGCTGAAGCGTTTCGGGTACGCTGGGGGCGCTCGTGCTATCGGGATGGGTGGAGTTCGTGCGGTCGCTTTGAGTCGTGCTGCTAGTACCGCAGCCAGCGAGCATTGTGGTCAGTGCAACGCCGACCACAACGAGTAGTGGCGGCCGGAGACCAGTCTGTGTCTGCGGCACGGGGGTGGCAGGTCGCAGCGTCATGTCAACGGTCGCTTGGACTGCGATCGCCCATCGCGGTACGAAGGCGGCGGTCGGTTCACGGGTCGATCATCTTGTAGATGTCTGCGGTTTGGCGGTTGCAGTAGTACTTAGTGAAGTAGATGTCAGTTCCGCTGATCGGGTCTGGCACCGCGGTGGCACCGACGTAGTCGATACCGCGGCTGAAACGTGTTGACCACGGTCTCGGGCTGACCAGGAGCCTGCTTTACGAGCTTGACGGTGTCGCCGCAACCGTTGCCGGAGTGGGCGTAGTAGGCGGTGCCGTCCGCGAGCACCGTCGGGTTGTACTCATAGCGCGCCGGCGGGAGCGTGTTTACGAGTTTGGTGGTCGTCTTGCCGGCGATGTCGCGCCGGAAGATGCTCGCGGAGTTGGGCCCAACCACTCCCCAAACAGCCCAGTTTCCACTGATGCCTCCGGGGTACGCGCTGGATCTTGGTGGAGTTGACGTCGGCGAGCACAAACGACGTCTTGTTGGTCAGGTTTCGGAGGATGACTTGGCTATGCCTTTGGTTCGGGCCACTCACGCGGCCGAACAACAGCCAGTTTCCCGAGATCCTGGGAGACCACTCGATTGCCGGGGTATTGACTCCCGCCGGGGGTGGCTGTGCACGTGCGTGACCACGTCGTACATGCGGATGTCGCTCTGTCCCGTCAGCGACCGTTGCTGATAGACGACGTGGTGCCGTCGATGCTGGGGTTGAAGCCGTATGTCTTGGCTGGGTTGATCTGGGTGATCGTGGTGCCGTGTCGCACGAACACGTTGAAGTGGTTCGGTCGGGGCGTCGAGTTCTGATCCCACGCGAGGTAGCTCCCCGCCACCGCCGGATCCTCCTCGAATCGGTTCGTGGCTCGCACCGGAGTCTGAGCGAGATTCGCCCACACGTCACCGCCCGCGACGAGCACCGCCATCAGAGCGACACCCACACCAACTACTCGGAACACTATTCGCTTGGACACGACCGTGACCACCTTTCAGCCTGGGCTGGGTATCTCACCTTGATCATCCGACGCCGCCGTTTCGTGACGCTGTCTGCTCCACCAAGATGGCTGGAGTGAACGCAGGTATTGCCTAGGGCGCGGCTCCGTGGCCTGGTGAGATACGCGTGGGGGCTTGGGCGGGTGGGTCGGTGGTCAGCCATCGTCGAGGGTAAACGACTGCGCGATCGAGTTGCACACCGATCGGTACCGAAACCAGTACGTCGCCGGCGCCGAGCATGAAATCTCATACGCGGAGTGGTCACCTACCACCATGTCGTCGAGGGACGCGATTTTGATCTGGCCGGCGGCCCCGTTCAAGCTCGCGATGAAGGCGAGTCGCCTGGCCGGTCGCCCGGCGAGCGTTTCGCGACTGACACGCCCCGAGCCCGCCGGGGATCCGGGCGCCGAGTCGTTCACAACCTGGTTGACCAGCATCCTGAGGACTAGGCGATCAGGTATCGACTTCGGTACCCGAAGGAACAACACGCTGACGTTCGGGACAAAAGCGTCCGCGCGCCGCACGCGTTGGCCGAAGGGCGAGAAGTCTCCGGCGAACAGTGCGCCCGGCCGAGTCACCGAGCGTCTCCACCGGCGGAGGTCGTCGGCCACGCCGGGATTACGCTGAATCATCGCCTCGATCGCCTTGTCACTCACCCCGCGCGCGTCGATGGTCACCCAACCCGCCGGGAACCGCAAACGATAATGACCGACCGCCGAATGGTAGGAGCCGCCAGACTTCGCACTGCCGATCGGCTCGGTCGAGTAGCTTGGGGCATCGCCCGAGTTTCCCGCTACACGCCGACAACAGGACAACCGAGCGCGACAGCGACTAAAGGAGTGCATGGTCGGATTGTCATCATCCGCTACAGAAAAAGCGTAGAACTCTGCGCGGACGACACACCACTCAGGACGCGAGCCACTCCTTCACATCGCGGCCGTCGAAGGTTGGAGGTTGGCCTCAATCCGACACGGTCAGAGTTGTGTCGCCGCGATTGCTGGCGAACGAGTCGCACATGAATGCAGGACTGTTGCCATGTAGACGAAGAGCCCGTTGTCGAGCGCCCCCGCATGCTGCTTGGCGTGAAGGAGCGCGCCGAAGCGCTGCAAGCTCCGCGCCTGAGCCGGTCGGCACCGGGGACTAGGCTGCCGCTCGCGGGCAATCCGGGCTGCGTCTACCGTCGCCACGCCGGGTGGCGAGCCCACGACGTACACGCGCGGCCAGTCCTTGACCGTGATCAACGGCGACGGGTGGTCGGTTTGCCGGCTTGCCGTTGGGCTCAGGTCAAGCGCGGTCGCGTCGTCGCCTACCCACGAGCGCGTTATGGCCACCCTCGGTTCTGAGCCGGAGAGCGACCTAGCATCGTCCTCGCCAGAGCCGGTCGAGTAGATCCCCTGGTTCCGCCCGCGACAGCTGGATCGGTCGTCGCCAACGTCGAGCCGAGGCCGGTTGTACGATCGCCAGCGTGAGGATCACCTTCAACCTGCGCGTCGCAGCGACCCCCGGGGAGTTCGCTGAGACCGCGCGTGCACATTTCCGCTTTCACGGCGACCTGTACCAACGTGGTGACACGCGAGTTTCGCCGAGGGGGCGGAGTGAGCGGCGCCGCTCAGGCGTCCGGCGGGAGCGCGGCGACCGCCGCCCTCAGCCTCGGCAGCGCGACCGTGAGCCCGGCTGCCGTGAGCCACGTCGCCAGCGCGATCGGTCAACCTGCGCCGAGACGAACAGGGCCGCCGCGACCGTTCCCAATGGGGACGACCGCGACGAACCGGTCGGGGCCGCTACCGGTGGACAGTACGACGCCGGCCAATGTGAGCAGGCCGACCTCCAGCACCAGGAGACCGAGGACGAAGCCGTAGACAAACCCGTCGATCCTCTACTCGTCGTCTCGAAGAGGTTTGCAACGCTCGATAGGGCGGCACCTCCCGCCGCGATGAGCGAGACGCGAAACGCCGCTTTTCCCCCGCGAGGCGGGCAACCTGCGGGATCGCGATCGCAAGCAGCAGGAGCATCCCGCCGAACACCAGCGCATGGGGAGAGTCCCGCGCGGCGGTATCCGTCCACACCCACCAGAACATCCAGGCGACACCCACGGCGGTGAACAGCGCGACCCTCGACACCAGTAGCACCGGGTGATCCCGTCCTCGCACGAGTGGCCTCCGGTTCAGCGCCGCTTGGGTACAGCTAAGGGGCCACCATCTCACCTGTGACCGCTGGTCGCAACAGATACTTGCCATTTCTGCTGTCGAGTGTCCGCAGTCGCCTAGGGGGCTCTGCTCCCGCGCGGCTGCTTCGGGGCCGAGGCGAGTCGTGACACGTTGGTGACACGGAAAGAGCGCGAGCACCCGCTATTGCCGGTGAACGCGGTGCCTCTCTTTTGGCTTACACAGCTGCATAGGGACGATACGTGATCTGACAAGAACGCCAGCGAAACGCCCGAGACTCGATCGCACCCAGGAGGTCAGCGGTTCGAATCCGCTTAGCTCCATCGTCCTCGGGGGTGCGGCCGGTAAGGCCGCATCCCCGAGACGATTGGGTTTAATGGTTTGGCCACTCTCCCACCTGGGGTGTGATCCAGGCGCGAGCCTGGATCAAGGGGTTGGCTGCGCAGGAGGCCCAGTGACGGAGTTGTCGGGGGAGCGCAGCGACCTTGACAGTGGAGTCCAGGAGGTCAGCGGTTCGAATCCGCTTAGCGTTGGCGCACGTCGAGGATTGGTCCGGGAGGTCGAGCGGGTCCCAACCGCCTGCACTGTCAGGGGCTCGAGCGTCGAGACCTGACGAGGGCGCGTGAGGGCCACCAGATCGTGCGCCGAGGTCGAGCACGAGTGCCGGGACGAGCACGCTTCGCACGAGGGTGGTGTCGATCAGTACGCCGAGGGCGACGACGAAGCCGATCTCGGTGAGGGCGACGAGTGGGAGCACGCCGAGTACGAGGAATGCGCCGGCGAGCACGATGCCTGCTGAGGCGATGACGCCGCCGGTGACGGCGAGGCCGCGAAGCATGCCTTCTCGGGTTCCGTGGCGTGGTGTTTCTTCGCGGACGCGGGCCATCAGGAAGACGTTGTAGTCGACTCCGAGCGCGACCAGGAAGAGGAAGGCGAGTAGCGGGAAGGACGGGTCGGTGCCGGCGAACCCGAAGAGCTTGGTGAAGATCACGGAGCTTGCGCCCAGCGCGGCCAGGTATGAGACGACGACCGTTGCAACCAGGAGTACTGGTGCGACGAGGGCGCGGAGAAGGACGATCAGGATCACGAGCACGACGGCCAGGATCAGCGGGACGAGCAGCTTGTTGTCGCGCGCGGAGGCGGCGCGGAGGTCGTGTTCCTCGGCCGTCGGCCCGCCGACGGTGACATCAGGACCTCCGGCGTGCTTGACCGCGTCCCGGAGTGGCTCGATCACGTCGAAGGCGCTGGTCGAGTAGGGATCAGCGGCGAGCGTGACCGACAGCTTCGTGCCCGGTGGTCCCTGCTCGGTGCGGACGAGACTCCCGCGACGCCGGGGACGCCCGCCGCGGCTTTGGCGACGGCCGTGACGCGCGCGGCGTCGGGGACGATGACGACGGTCGGCGCGTTGGATCCGGCGGGGAATGACTGGAGATCAGTCGCTGCCCGCGCACGGCCTCAGGTTCTCCGCGGAACGAGTCCGCGGTGGTCAGGTCGGTGGAGAACGTCACCAGTCCGGCCGCGAGCAGCGAGCAGGATGGCGAGGCTGCCGATCCAGGTCGCGCGGGGGCGTCGGGCGATGCGATCTCCAAGCCGCCGCCAGCGGCCATGCGTCGCGTCTGTCCCGGCGTCACCGGGGTGTGGCACGAACGGCCAGAAGGCGCGGCGCCCGCCGATCAAGAGCAGCGCCGGCAGCAGCGTCAGCGACGAGATCATGGCCAATCCCACCCCGACCGCCGAGAGGGGTCCCAGCCCCGCCGTGGAGTTGACCTCTGCGAGCGTGACGACCAGCAGTGCTGCGATGACGGTTCCGGCGGAGGCGATGATCGCGGGCGCTGCGCCGGCGAGCGCCAGGCGCATGGCCTGGTAGCTGCTCTCCGTGTGGCGCAGCTCCTCTCGGTAGCGGGCGACCAGGAGCAGGGCGTAGTCGGTGCCCGCGCCGAACACCAGGATCAACGCGATGCCCGCAGTCTGCCCGTTCACGGTCACGCCGATCGCCGTCAACGCGTAGCCGGCCGCCCGCAGCAGCTGCTCGGCGGCCACCACCGAGAGGATCGGGATGATCCAGAACACCGGGCTGCGATAGATCAGCACCAGCAGCACCAGCACCAGCAGTAGCGCGGCGGCGAACAGGGTGGTGTTGATGCCGTTGAACACCTTGATGGCGTCGGTCGAGTACCCGGCCGGACCCGACACCTCGACTTGGAGGCCGTCACCGCGCTCGGCGTGCGCGCGGGCTCGGATCTCATCCACCGCCGAGGTCAACGCGTTGGCGTCGCCCGACACCGCGAGTGGGGTGACCACGAGCGCAGAGGTTTCATCCTTGGACGGCAGTGGCGGTGATGTCTGGCGGGAGTGCGCCACGGGGTCCGAGTCAAGCCTTTGGGCGAATGCCGCGATTGCTCGGTGGTCCGCCGCCGTCAGGCCACCGTCGCGGTGAAACACCGTCACCGCGGGTGTTTCAGCGCCGGAGGGGAACTGGCGCTGCTGGTCGAGCGAGCGCACCGACTCCGCACCACCGGGAAGGAATGCGGACGGATCATTCTGCTGGGCGTTCTGAAACCTCGTGCCCAGCGGCGCGGCGAGGGCGATCAGGACGAGTGCCACCCCGAATACCAACCACCGGCGTCGCCGGCCGACCGAGATCGCACACAGCAACGAGGTCACGTCAGCCGCTCGCTGCGATCGCGGGGTTGTGCGGCGGTGATGGCCGCCTGGGCGGCGGTATCGAAGCCGCGTGCGACGTGAAGCTCCATACCCGCTGCCGCGGCCGCGCGTTTGCACGAGGCCGCGGGTCAGGCGCTCGACCTCGCGCCAGTATGCGGCTGCGAGCATCTCCGCGCCGTGAACCGTGCGCTCGACGACGGACCGCGTGGTGATCATGCGGTGGGTCGATGCGATCGCGCCGTCGCTTCGCCGCCGGTGCGACGACGACCACCCGCCCGCCTCGTGCGGCTGGGGACTGATCATCGCCACACCCACACCAGCGCGGCGAGTGCGTAGAGGAGGACGTAGGCGGCGGTGAGTCCTATTACGGTCGAAGCCGGGCGTGTTTCGGACAGTGAAGCCGGTGGAGCGCAGGAACCGGATCTTGACGAGCTCGCCGCACAGCATGAGCACCGCGAACGCCGTCAACAGGCGGCCGGGGCCGGCCGTGGTGACCAGGCTCGCAAGCAGCGCCAGGTGGGCGAGGTTGTCGAAACAGACGAACACCATCGCGACGATCTCGCGCTCCAACAGCCGGTCTCCGATCGCCGCCAAGAGCCCGACGGTGGCGATGCCGATCAGCACCAGCTCGGCGACTTTCTGACCCTGCCGGGGTCGACCATCCGGTCGAAATCGACGATGCCAAAGCGACGTACGCGCAGAGGAAGGCGACGGACTTGACGCCGGTTTCGATCCAGCCCAGCGTGCCCCATCGGGCTGCATGCCAGCGCGGTGGGCTGACCCGAGGCTCATCGGACGTCCGCCGCGACCCGGCAGCGGCGGTGAGGATCGACGTCGAGGAGCACGCCCGAGGCGTCGGCGACCGTGCGCGTCGCGCCTTTTCCGGCAACGGCGACCGGCACGGTTGCGGTTTGGGTCTCGCCGGCGAGAGCCCGCAGACGCGACTGCCTGGTCGCCGCCAACACGATGATCTTTGGTGCGAGTTTGGCCGCGGCTCCGGCCAGGGTCGACTGCGGGGTGTCGGCGCCGAGATAGGTGATGCGCCAGCCGTGGCCGCGCAGGGCGATCCCAAAGCAGATCAGGCCGAGGTCGTGCTGTTCGCCGCTTGGGCATGCCAGGAGGGCGCGAGGGCCATTGCCGCCGTCCCAGCCGCGGGCGAGTCCCAGGAGTCGGCCGCGGATCACGCTGGTCGCGAAATGCTCCTCGGCGATGGTCGCGCTTCCGTCCGCCCATCGTTCGCCGAGGTCGACGAGGTAAGGCACGATCACCTCGGAGATCACGGTTGTGACACCGACGTCGGCGAGCAGACGATCGAGCACGGCGTTCGCGCCGACATCATCGAACCGCGCGAGCGTCTGGGTGAGCCGCGAGCGCTTGTCCTCGATCCCGGCCTCTGCCGGCCTGGGATCGGTGGCGGGAGCCGGGGCACGTCCCCGGCCGGTGTGGAGAGCACCGCTTCGGCCGCCTGCCGGGCTGACACGCCGGCTGCCAGCAGCTCCTGCATCGCCCGCACCCGCTGCTCGTCCTCGGCCCCGTACAGCCGAAAGCCTCCGTCGGTTCGCAGCGGACGGAGCAGCCCGTAGCGGCGTTCCCATGCTCGAAGCAGTGTGGGCGACTCTCCCACGCGATCGCTGAGTTCGCCGATGCGAACACGTGGTGCCGGTTCAGGAAGGGCGTGGCCATCAGCTACAGAGTATACATCTACCTCTACAGACATCTCGACACGACAAGTAACACTGTACAGTCCCCCCCGCTCAGGTCAAGTGTTTGTCCAAGGTACGTCTAAGGGGGTCTCCATGACTCGCAAGTTCCGATGGCCGGTGCCGTTCCTGGCGCTCGCCGCCACCATGGTGGCCGGCACGGCCAGCGCCGCCGCCGCGCCGACGGTGCAGCTCGACGGGGTTCGCACCACGCTGTGGACCGATCCGGCCACGACCAAGGTGCTGCTGGCCAACAGATCGTGCCGCTTCCACCTACGGCACCCACGTCGACGTGAAGTGGACGCCGCAGGGCCCGTCCGTGGGCTACGGCTTCCCGATCCCCAGCGGCCGGGTCGACGCGACCACGCTGGCCGGCTACATCAACAACACGGGCGGCCTAAGTTCGTCAACCTGGCGAACGGCAAGCACCTGTCGCTGACCGCCTTCCGGATCGTGATCGACGCGCACCCGCGGCTGACGGCGATCGTCAACGGCGTACCGAATGTGCGAGTCACGATCCTGCGCCTCGACCTGTCGAGGCAACGGTCTCCAAGCCGCTGCCGTACGTCAGGGTCGGCAACGTCGGCGCGTACCTCAACTCGACCGCGGCGGGCGCCCTGAACAGCGCCCTGGGCGTCTCGTTCTTCGCTCCCGGCATCAAGCTGGGCACGGCGTACGTCAACGCGCACGTCGCCGGGTAACCCATCCACTCCGGGTGTCTGCGGGCGCGGCCACGCCCGCAGGCACCCGCCCGACAAAGAGGAGCGACGTGAACGCCACACGTCCGGCACCGTGTATCAGCCCCGTCACCTGGCTTCGACCGGCCGTGGACATCGCTGCGGCGGAGGACGCAGCCCGAAACCTGCTCCATGCCCTGGGCGCGGACATCGCCGACGAGTCGCTCCGCGGACACCCCCAGGCGAGTGGCGCGCATGTACGCCGAGATGCTCACCCCCGAGCCGTTCGATCTCACCACCTTCCCGAACGACGAAGGCTACGACGAGCTCGTGATCGCCCGCAACATCCCCTTCCACTCCCTCTGCGAGCACCACCTGCTGCCGTTTTACGGCGTCGCACACGTCGCCTACCTCCCCGGCGAGCGGATCCTCGGACTCTCCAAGCTGGCCCGCGTCGTCGACCTGTTCGCGGCCGGGCTGCAGGTCCAGGAACGGCTCACCCGGCAGGCGTCAAGCTGGCTGGAGGAGCACCTGAAGCCGCGCGGCGTCGGGGTCGTGCTCGAGGCCGAGCATCTCTGCATGAGCTTGCGCGGCGTCTCCAAACCAGGCGTGACAACCGTCACCTCCGCCCTGCACGGCCTGATTCGTACCGACCCCGCACACGGGACGAGTTCCTCGCTCTCGCACGAGCCGGGCGATGACCCTCACCCGCCGATGCGCCCGCCCCCAAGTCCCTGCTCCTGGAGGTCGACCTCATGCGGGAGCGGTTCGCCGCCGGCGACGACTGGGCGCTGGAGGAGTGCCAGGATCGGTTTGGGCCGCTCCTGCTCGCCAACGCCCGCCGCATTGTGGGGTCGAACGACGCGGAGGACGTTGTCCAGACGGCAATGATCGACGCCTGGCGCAAACGCCACCGGTACGACCCGCGCCGGCCGCTCGAGGCCTGGCTGCTCACGATTCTGCGACGTCGTGCGATCGACCTCCTGCGCAGGCAGGGGCCATCGGTCATCGACCTCGACGCCGGCGGCGAGCTGTCGGGAACAGACGGGCGTGAGACGGCCGAACGGGTCGCCGTCGCCTTCGACATGCGCCGGGCACTGAATGCGCTTCCCGACCCTCAGCGCGAGACACTCCTGCTCTCCTACTTCGGCGGCATCTCTCAGAACGAGGTGGCGACTCGCATCAGCACCCCGCTGGGCACAATCAAGTCGCGAACGGACGCGGTCTGCAGCGGCTGGCCGGCCTGATCGGAGCCCGCGCGCTGGAGTGAGCGATCTGGCCGTGTGGTTGTCGACCACTCC
Organism: uncultured Actinomycetes bacterium; assembly: GCA_963729195.1. GTDB lineage: Bacteria > Actinomycetota > Thermoleophilia > Gaiellales > JAICJC01 > CAVPTL01. The sequence continues at coordinate 433,348 of CAVSNF010000025.1, read as the reverse complement.
ATCAGGGTTCGTTGCGTCCCAAACGCAGCCATGTCCTGATGGTTGGGCTGTTGACGTACCGAGGTAGTAGAGCATCGTGACCAAGCGGTTCGAGTCCCCGGAGCTGTTTGCAGACCGGGTGTCTGGAGGACGGCTACGTGTCGCTTGAATCGGAGCCCTGCCAGTGGCCGTCGTGCCGGCGCAAGAACGCGAGTTCGACCACTATCACGACCGCGAGCAGCATGATAGGCCCCCAAAGGCCGGTGTGCAGTACCTCCATGAGGTAGGCCGTCCCGCCGAGCCAAATGCCGGTCAATACCAACTCAAGCACCCGCTTGGTTTTCGGAGATACCCGGGGGTACTCGGCGCATCGCTTTCCACGGGCGGTGAGTCTACGGGAACGTGGGTGCCTATTGTCTTGTTCTGGCTTAGGTGCCTGATTCTGCCGGTATCACCAAGCCGTTCGAGGCTCCACCGATCGACCGCCGCCTATGGCTCAGGCACTTCTGAACGGCGAGCTGAGCCATGAGAACACCTCGACTCGTATCCCGTCCGGATCGAAAGCAAAGAAGGCGTAGTAGTCCTCGTCGTCGTCGACGTAGTGGTACTCGGGGGGTGACTGAATCCTGCCGCCGGCCGACAGGCAACCCTGGTATGCCTCGTCGACTTCCTCGGGGCGATCAACCTCGAACGCCAGGTGTTCGATCCCAACGTCGTAGTGTCGATAGGCGCCGCCGTCTGCTGGTCGCAGGCCAAACCCCTGCACCCCGAAATCAAGGTAGATGACTTCTTCCGTACCGCGGTAGGTCGGCATGCGGTACCTCTCGGCGAGCCCGAGGCCGCCTAACATCGCGTGGTAGAAGTCCAGTGAACGTTTTACGTCTCCCACGGCCAGGTCGATGTGCTGGATTCCTCTGGCTGGCATCTTCCTCGCTGTCCAGGGCGGTCGAGGGTTGAGTGAACGCGTCGCACGACCCGCTTGCAGGCGGCTTGTCTTCCCAGGCCGATTGTGCTGGTTAGTCCATCTTTCCGACGATGCTGCTCATCTCGTCCTCGTTGAAGGCACGCATCGTCGCTGAGAGCGAAGGTTGCCGCTGGCCGCCAGTTGAAGGTTGAACGCGACGCCCGTTTCCTCATCTGGGACGTTGACGATCGATACGAGGTCGTATGGGCCGATCGTCCACGCGATGGCCTCGAACGAGCCGCCTTTGCTTTCCAGCAGCTGCTTGGCAGCGCGGTACCGGCTGACGGTGTCCTTTGCGTTCTCGATGCCTTGGTCTGTCCAGTTCAGTAGGAGCACATACCTGACCATTCTGCTTCCCTTCGTCGTGTCCAGTCTGCGCCGATGGGGGGCCGCGCCGCCGGACGATGTGAGGTCAACCACCCTACATTCTTCTCAGGCCGAGTGACCGTCGTGACCTCACGCGCTTGTGCCCCACTGGGTGCGGCCGGTAAGGCCGCATCCCGATCTCCGGTTGAGGCTACGTGGCCCGGACGAAGCCTGATTCGTAGGCTGTGATAACGAGCTGGGTGCGGTCACGCAACCCGAGCTTGAGCAACATCGAGCGAATGTCGGCATCGACGGTCGCCTCGGTGATGAAGAGCTGCCGTGCGATCTCGGCGTTGCTGAGGCCGCGAACGACCTTGTTGCAGCACCTCGCGCTCCCGTGCGGTGAGGTCGGGGAGCGCGTCGTCAGGTTCAACGCTGTGAGGGCCGGGCCGGCCGGCGAACTCTTCGATCACCCGCCGCGTGATGGACGGGGCGAGCAAGCTCCCTCCACCCCGAGCGACGAGCTGGATTGCCACCACGAGATCGTCCAGCGGCGCGTCCTTGGGGAGGAAGCCGGACGCTCCCGCGCGCAGCGCGCCCGAACACGTACTCGTCCAGGTCGAACGTGGTCAGGACCAGGACCCGGACGGCGGGGGTTGGCGGCGAAGATCCGCCGGGTCGCGCTGATCCCGTCGAGCACCGGCATCCGGATGTCCATCACCACGACGTCGGGGCGGTCCGGCGGGCGGGTCGACGGCCTGCTTCCGTCCGCGGCCTCGGCCGACGATCTGAAGCCCGTGGTCTGCGAGATCATCGACGGAAGGCCGCGAGCACCAGCGGCTGGTCGTCGGCGATGAGCACCCGCGTGGGCTCGTGCATCACGGCGTCTCCAGTGGAAGGGAGGCGCTGACAACGAATCCGTCGCTGTGCGGGGCGGCGTCGAACGACGCCTCCATACAGGTAGGCGCGCTCGCGCATGCCGATGATCCCGTTTCCATCCTGCCCGGCGGTGACGCCCTTGCCCCGCCCAGTGTCCTCGATCCGAAGGTCGATCTCGCGCTCGCCGTAGACGGATCTCGACCTTGGCCCGAGCCGGGCCGGCGTGCCGCGCCGCGTTGGTGAGCGCCTCCTGCACGATCCGGTAGGCGGCGAAGCTCGATTCCGGCCGGCAGCGGTTTTGGTGTGCCCTCGATCTGCAGGTCGACCGGCAGTCCCGCCTGCCTCACGGAGTGGACGAGCGCCTCGATGCTTCGTCATCCCCGCCTGCGGCTCGACGGTGGTCCCGTCGGTGTCGCCGTTGGCGTCGCGCAGAAGGCCGAGCAGCCGGCGCATCTCCCGAAGCGACTCGCGGCCGGTGCGTTCGATCTCGGTCAGGGCCGTCCGCGTCTCGTCGGCGCCAGGGGTCAAGGCCGTGTCGGGCCGCGTCGGCCTGCACGACCATGACGCTCATGCCGTGGGCGATCACGTCGTGGAGCTCCCGTGCGATCCGTCGCGCGTTCATGCCGGATCGCGTCTTGGGTACGCTCGCCCGCCACGCGCGCCACGTGCTCGACCTTGCGCTCGCGCCGCCAGACCACGCGGCCGACCGCAAGAGCCATCAACACGAACAGCTGATCGATCGCAACGTCCCACCCACCTTGTTTCGGGTCGTCCAGATCCTTGATGACGACAGCCGCGACGAGCATCACGATCGCGGCCAGGAGTTGGCGGTTGTCGAGGGTGGCGGCGCAGGTGTAGGCCAGCAGCATTGCCGCGAGGGCGACCGCGAGCAACTCGGGGACGCCTCCGGACAGCACCATCAAGGTCAGCGCTGTCGCGAACAGTGCGACGGCCACGAGCGGGGAGCGGCGGCGAATCGCGACGCTGCCGCAAGCGACCGTCACCGCCACGACCTGCAGCGCGTGCGGACCCGGTGCCCACGCCGCCGTGCCGATCAGTTCGACCAGTGCATAGGCGGTGCAGAGCACCGCCAGCACGGCGTCGAGGATCGGCACGGGGAGGCGGCGCACGTGTAAGACCGTACCCTCCCGGTCAGCCGGCCTCGTAACTCGGCGTCACAGCGACGTCGGTCTTGGGCGATGTCGCGAGCAGCCAGATACCGACGACGAAACCCCAGACGAGCACCGCCAGGAACGGCTCAAACGCCACCGAGAACAGGGCCAGCACCCCCACCAGACCCGTCAGCACGCGCGCCCAGGTCGGGTTGGGGTGACCGAACATGGCGAGGCCGAGAAGCGCAACACCCAGCCACAGCCCACCGACGAGAAAGATCAAGAAACCGGCTTCGATGAACGTGTACGTGACGGCCGGATCAAGAGCCGGCCCGCCGCCGAACGTGACCGCTATCGAAGGCGTCAGGATGACCATCCAACCGATCAGAATCGAGCCGCCGGCAAGCAGGCTGGATCCCCACGCGATCCGGTTTCGGTGTCCCTCCTCGAGGTAGGTGTCACACAGATACGCCATCAGCGCGATCAACCCAAAGACTGCGATCGCGATCAGCGCGCTCGAGAGAACCGCAGCATTTCGATGCCCCGGTGCGACAAAGGCGGAGACATCCGCCACGTGGTAGCTCCCCGCCTGCGGGTTTGCGATCGACAACGCCACGATCACGAGCGCGCCGAACACAACTCCGCCCAACCCGGCAATACGCCTGTCTCGCTTCACGGTGACCTCACTCGTTCGATCCCGAGAGGCTGTCTCGGAGCAGGCCTCTGCTCGAGGCCCACCCACAATGGCACCAGCCAACGCGCCCGGCATCCGTCGTCAGGGCTGGACCTACCCTCAGCCCCAAGGCTGACATCGAGTCTCACCGCGACCCCGGAAGCGCCGTGCGCCGGACGCGGTTCGCTCAGTCAGCTACAGGTCGGCGTGATGCTCTTCCTCTGGGAGGCCAGCTCTCGTCCAGGCGCCGAACCCGCCGTCGAGGTTCGCGACGTCGCCGGAAGCCCATCGTCTTCAGCGTGTGCGCGGCGAGCACCGCGCGCGTCTCCGGACCGGCAGTAGACGATCACCCGTCGGGTGGGATCGAGCTCGGCGTTGTGGCGTGGGCTCGCCGGGTCGGCCGCGAACTCGAGCAGCCCGCGCGGCACCTGCACGGCGCCCTTGGACGTGGTGCTCCCACTCCACCGGCTCGCGCACGTCGAGCGCCACCGCCTGGCCGGCCTTGAGCTCCTCGTAGGCGTCCTGCGGCGGCGACGTTCTCGACTTCAGCACGGGCCTCCTGCACCATCTGAGCGGCACGTCTTGATTGTGGTTGTGTCGGGCATGGCTGTTCTCCTTTGGTGTCACGGGTGGAGGTGGCCGGAGCCAGGCCCGGCCACCGCCTCGATGGTCATTCGTTATCCCAGCCGAAGCGTCATCGCCTCGTCCAGTGCGACGGGCTGGGGGAGCTTTGCCATGCTGCGCTTCTTCCACTCCTCCTCGACCAGCTCGGCAGCGGCCTTCTCCAGGAACTCCGGCGCCGCCCACTCCTGCACATCGAAGTCGCGCTGGATGTATCCGTGGCTCAGCATGAAGTCCTTGTTGATCTCCGTCGCCGCCACGTTCTGCGGCGACAGGTTCGGCACCATGTCGACCTTGATGATGTTGCGGTAGGTGTCCTCGACGTCCAGGTAGTAGGTCTGCCTGTCGAGGATCGCCGCGGCAGCGTGCTTGTGCTCGTTGGCCCACCGCCCGACCTTGATCATCCCCTTCAAGATCGCCACCACGATCTCGGGATGCTCCTCACACACCACGTCACTGACCGTGAAGGTCGCCGGGATGTTCGCCCCCTGAAGCGTCCAGTCCGGGTAGTTGGCGAGGTTCTCGATCGCCTTGATCTGCCCGGTCGCCTCCTGGATGTGCTGGAAGGGACCGCTCTGCGTGTAGATCGCGTCGACCTTGCCACCGAGCAGCGCCGGCTCCAACGGGCGAAACGCGAGGTCGTGCTTGTGGTCGCGCTTCAGCCACAGCTCCGACGGGTTGAACATCGGCGCGAGCATCTCGGGCTTGTCATACCAGTCATCCGGATACGGGAACTCCACGATCTCCACGTCATCGCGAGTCATGCCGTTGAGCATCAGCATGAGCTCGATGCCCTGCTCCTCCTGGCAACGCCACCAATCGTTCTTGATGGTGTTCAAGCTCTTGGACAAGCCGATCTTCTTGCCCTTCAGGTCGGACATCCGATGGATGTCGTCGCGCGCCCGCACGAGCATGCAGCCGCCTTCGGGCATCACGTGCGTGAGGCCGACCAGCCGCGTGCGGCGAACGTCAGCGTTCGCCTGAATCGCCGGGTAACAACCGCCGGCGCGAATCAGGTTGTCCATGTTATGGATGTAATGCGGGTACCAGTTGTTGCCGCGCACCGACCGCAGGAACTTGTACTCGATGCCGATCTTCTTCAGTTCCTCCCTGACCCAACCCAACTCCTGGTCGACGTTGCTCGCCGACACAAGTGGACAGTTCGTATAGAAGAACTCGCTCCAGTCCAGCGGGACGGCATCGGCTTTACGTTGGGCCGCAGGCTCGACGGTGACACTCATGGCACACTCCTTCTTTCACGGTGGGCAGGGCTTTACCCTCGCGGGGCCCCGGCCGCCGCGCATCGGCAGGCCCCCCTATCGCCTGTAAGTGTTTCCCCGCACATGGCTGGAGTGCGCGCCGGGTCGCTGTGGCGGTCGAAGACGCAGTCAGTCCACGCGGCCATGCGAAGGCCCGAATGGGAGTAGGTTTCCGGGAGTGGTCGTCCGCTGCACGAAGAAGATGCTCGATCTGCTGGGTGCTCGGTCGGGAGCGCTCGAGAAGTTCCCGCCCCAGGACGACGACTGGTACCTGGACCTGCTGTGGATCGATCGCCGAAAGTGCCTCTTGCTCACCCATACCGGCACGTTATTCTCGGTCTTTCGGGCGGCCATCCGAAGTGGGGATCTCAGGCCGCCCGGCCCGTACCTGGTTGGGGCGATCCAGACTGAGCTTCGCGCTGAGCACCTCCCGCCCGACACGTTCGGTCGGCTGCAGCCGGACAATGCGCGGATCGCCGTGACCGCAAGTCGCAGCATGCTCGGCTTCATGAACCAGATGACATTCGAGATTCGCTACCACGTCTCTCGCCGCGGTGGTCTACCTGCCTGTGATGTCGACGACCTCAACCACTATCTCCGTCGCAGTCTGCGAAACCGCGACGGGTACTTCCGCCCGATCGACCTGGTGCAACCATCGTGAGGCCCGAAGGCAATGGCATGAGAGCAGTTGTGTATTCGCAGACCGGTGAGCCTGACGTGATGCATCTGTGGATCGCGCATTTCCCGTGCCGGCCCGGGGGTGTACGAGTTCCGTTGCAGTGTCGGGCGTCAACCCGACCGATTGGAAGGCCCGCCGGGGCGGCGGTGTCGGGCGGAGCTCCGTTTCCCGGGGCGTGCCGAATCAGGATGGAGCCGGAACGATCGACGCCGTCGGAGACGGCGTCGACCCCTCGCGCGTCGGAACGGGTCTGGCTCTGGGAGGCGGCCTGGCAACGGGCGGACGGCACGGCACAGGAGTAGGTCGTCCTCCCGCGCGGCAGGCGGTACGCCTGCCGCAAGGCGTCTCGTTCGATGTCGGGGCAAGCCTCGGCATCCCGGCATTGACGGCGCACCGGTGCCTGACCGTCTCGGATCGGGCCAGACAAGCTGACGCCCGGTGCAATGGAAGAGAGACGGTGCTGGTTGCCGGCGGCGCGGGCGCCGTCGGCCACGCCGCGATCCAACTTGGGCGCTGGGCGGGAGCGCGCGTCATCACGACCATCAGCAGCGACGACAAGGCGACCTCGCGCACGCAGCGGGGGCCGACCACGTCGTCAACTACCGCACCCCAGACGCCGTCGATCAGATCCGCCGGCTCGCGCCCGACGGCGCCGATACCATCGTCGAGCTCGCTGCCGGCCGCGAATGTTGCCCTCGACGCAGCGGTCGTGGCGCCGAACGGCACCGTCGCCGTCTACGCCGGCGACGGTGGTGGCGAGTTCCTCCTGTCGGTGCGCGAGTTGATGTCCCGCAACGTTCGCTACCAGTTCGTGCTCGTCTACACGGTGCCGCCGCGGCAAAGGACCGGCGGTCGCCGACGTCTCGGCGGCAGCCGCCGACGGCGCTCTGCCGGTCGGCTCCGAGGCCGGCCTGCCGCCACCGCTTCCGCCTCGACAGACCGCCGACGCGCACGCCGCCGTCGAAGCGGGCGCGATCGGAAGGTCCTCATCGACGTGCGCCCTCCTTGACACTTAGATTCGAGGTGAATAACGGTGCCTGGCACCGTCATTCACACCAGAGATTCGGGGAATGGTGGCGGGCCGAGCATCTCGACGCCGTGTGTGTGGTTGGACGCCTCGATCCGTGCGTAGTCAGGCGCCGGCGCGTCGGCGAGGTTGTGATTCGTGGCCGGAGCTCCGCCGTCTCGAAAGTAGCTGTCGTGGGTGCCGGGTGTGTTCAGCACGAGGAAGCGGACGCTGTCGGAGGTGACCATGAAGGCGTGTGCGACGCCCCTGTTTGTCGCGACGGTGTCGCCGGCGTGAGCCGCGTGATTGACTCCGTCCGCATGGGAACAGCATCCCGTCGCCTGTGGGAGGAGATGAAGGGGAGGAGTGGGGTGGGTGGGGCAGCAAGGCATGAGTCATACATTTAAGATTTCAAAAGAGATAAGAGGAGGGTACAGGCGCCGTAGACTCGCGTCGTGTCACGTGTCCCCATTGCGGTCAGGAGAACCCTGAGACGAATCGATTCTGCGGGGGCTGCGCTGCGGTGCTCGAAGGCGGGGCAGATCAGGCACGTGAGGTGCGAAAGACGGTCACGACCGTGTTCTGTGACCTGGTTGGCTCGACTGCGTTGGGGGAGCGCACCGATCCCGAGCTGCTGCGTGAGTTGATGTCGAGCTATCACGCGACCTTGCGTGATCCTCGAGCGGCATGGCGGCACGGTGGAGAAGTTCGTGGGCGACGCGGCCATGGCGGTGTTCGGGATCCCCAACGTGCACGAGGACGACGCCGAGCGGGCGGTGCGCGCGGCCGTCGAGATGCTGCAAGCCGTGGTGGCGCTCGATCTGAGCGTCAGAATCGGCATTGGCACCGGCGAGGTGGCGCCGGTACAGGCGAGACGCTGGTGACGGGAGACGCGGTCAACGTCGCTGCTCGATTCGAGCAAGCCGCTGGCCCGGGGGAGATCCTGATCTGGCGGCCGACCGAACGGCTCGTCAGCGGGCTGGTGGGGACCGAAGCGGCCGCGCCGCTCGAACTGAAGGGCAAGTCGCAGCCCGTGCCCGCGTTTCGCCTGATCGAGGTGCTGCCGGACGCGCCCGCGTTCACCGCGCCGATCGACGCGCCCTTCGTCGGCCGGGTGGAGGAGTTGGCGCGCGCTGCGAGCCGCGCTCGCACAGGCTGTCGAGAGCGCGTGCCGCAGCTGTGCACGATCGTCGGCCCGCCGGGGATCGGCAAATCGCGGCTCGTGCGAGAGTTCCTGGCGGGCGAGCGGGGCCGGGCCCGGATCGTGGTCGGACGATGCCTTCCCTACGGTGAGGGCATCACCTATTGGCCGCTGGGGGAGATCGTTCGTCAGGTCGGCGGTGATCAGCCGCTCGATGCTATCGCCCAGATCGTCGGGGGCGACGAGGGCACGTTGGTGGCCGACCGCCTGGTGGGTGCGATCTCGCTGGGGCCGGCGGGCGGCTCGCCGGAGGAGATCTCCTGGGCGGCGCGCAAGCTGTTCGAGGCGCTCGCCCAGGATCGGCCGTTGATCGCGGTGGTGGACGACATCCACTGGGCCGAGCCGACGCTGCTCGACCTGCTCGAGTACGTCGCCACCTTCGCTACCGGAGTGCCGCTGCTGGTGCTCTGCACCGCCCGTCCAGATCTGTTCGAGACGCGCCCGACGTGGTCGAACCCGCGCCGAAACGCGGTGCTCGTAAGCCTTGAGCCGCTGGGCACGGACGATGCTGAGACGCTGATCGATGCGCTGCAGGAGATGGATCAGCCGATGCGCGCGCGGATCGTGGAGGCGGCGGAAGGAAACCCGCTGTTTGTCGAGCAGTTCCTCGCGATGCGGGCCGACGGCCTCGACGGCGAGCTGGTCATCCCGCCGACCATGCACGCGCTGCTCTCGGCTCGGCTCGATCGGCTTGACCCCGGTGAGCGCGCGGTGATCGAGCGGGCGGCCGTGGAGGGGCGGCTGTTTCATCGCGGCGCGGTCACCGAGCTGCTTCCGGCCGGTGCGCGAACGGCGGTGGGCTCACACCTGATCACGTTGGTGCGCAAGGAGTTCATCCGCCCGGACCCGGCGATCTTCCCGGGCGACGACGGATTCCGCTTCGGGCACGTGCTGATCCGCGACTCGGCCTACGAGTCGATCCCGAAGCGGTTGCGGGCCGAGCTTCACGAGCGGTACGCGACATGGCTCGAGGCAAAGCTCGGTGCCCATACCGAGCAGTACGACGAGATCCTGGGCTTTCACCTCGAGCAGGCCCATCGCTACCTGACCGAGCTCGGAGCGCCGGATGAGGCGCTCGCCGAGCGAGCAGCGGCCACGGCTGGGCGCGGCGGGCACCCGGGCGCTCGATCGCGGAGACATGGACGGCGCGGGCAACCTGCTCGAGCGTGCCGCCGCTCTGCTGGACGACGACGACCCGCGGTCGACCTCGAGGTCGAGCTGGGAGACGCGCTCGAGAGCGGGCGCCTGGCGAGGCCGAGATGCTGCTGGAAGGCACGGTTGGGCGAGCGGGCGCGCCCGGTGATCGGCTGCTGGACGCGAGAGCCACGGTGGGGCTCGCCTTCGTGCGGATCCAAACCGAGAGCAGTGCAGCACCAGGCAATCCGTGCCGAGCTCGAGCCGCTGGTGGGGCTGTTCGAGGCCGCCGGCGACGACCGGGGTCAGCGGATGTGCTCGGCTGCTGGGGCGGCTGGCCACGTGGGCGGCGACTACGCCGCGGCCGCCGAATTCCACAGCGCGCTCTGGCGCACGCCCGCGCGGCTGGGGACGAGCGGCGCCAGGCAGCCATCATCAGGTACATCGCGTCCGACGCTCTGTGGGGGCCCGAACCCGTCGACCTCGCGCTCGCGCGCTGCCGGGCGATCCTCGAGGAAACGACCAATCGGCGCGTCCAGGCGAACTGCCTTATCCGGATCGGGGGCCTCGAGGGTCTCGCCGGCCGCTTCGATGCCGCGCGCGAGACGATCGCCGACGCCCGCGCGGTGATGGACGATCTGGGCCTTCGGCATCTCAAGGCCCACAGTTCGGATGTCGCCGTGTTGGTCGAGATGCTCGCGGGCGACTACGAGGCTGCTGAAGCCGAGGCGAGCGCGGCCCACGCGGTGCTGCGCGAGATGGGGGACCGCACCTATCAGTGCTCCCAGGCACATCTGGTCGCCAAGCGCTCGAGGCCCAGGGCCGGGTCGACGACGCCGAACGCTGGCTCGAACGCTCCTCGGACAGGACGACTCTGACCCCGACTCGCTCACTCTTCGCGCGCAGATACTGGTGCGACGCGGCCGGCTGGAGGACGCCGAGCGGCTCGTTCGATCCGCACTCGCGCTCGGCACTGAGCCGAGCGTTCCGCAGTTCGCCGACGCCCGCTTTACGCTCGCCCAGATCCTCGCCCGCACAGGTGCGAACGGGGCGGCGCGCGAGCAGGCTGAGCGCTGCCTGCAGCGGTACGAGGCGAAGGGCATCGTCCCACTGATGGAACGGGCCCCGGCGCTGATCGCCTCGCTTCCGCCGGCGGAGTGAGGTTACGACGACTCGCGGTCCCAGGTGGACTCGGAGAACGGTGTCTGTCGCAGCGATTGCTTTGCGATCTTCCCCGTCGGCGTTCGTGGCAGGGCGCTCGACGATCTCGACATATCGAGGCACCTGGAATCGGCCGAGGGTCTGCTCGCAGTGGGCGATGATGTCGAGCTCGGTGAGCTTCGCGTCGGGGCGTAGCTGAACGCAGATCTTGACGTCCTCCTCACTCATCTCGGAGGGAACTCCGATCGCTGCGCAGAGAACGATGTCCGGGTGCAGTTCCACCGCTTCTTCGATCTCCATCGCCGAGATGTTTTCGCCGCGTCGCCGGATCGCGTCCTTGCTGCGGCCGCAGAAGTACACGTTCCCGTCGGAGTCGATCCGTCCGAGATCGCCGCTGTGAAACCACCCGTTGCTCCAGGAGGCGGCGGTGTCTTCGGGCATCCCGAAGTAGCCGGAGAACATGCTCGCCGGCTCCCGGGGGCGGATCAGAATCTCTCCCACCGAGCCGGCCGGCTGCTCCTGTCCGGAGTCGTCCGCGATGCGCAGCTCGAACTCCGGGACGACCCGTCCGCAGCTGCCCGGCACGCGTTCAGCGTCAAAGCGCTGGGTCACGGGGATGCCTGCCTCGGTTGATCCGTACACCTCGCGTAGCTCGACTCCAAATCGCTGCTCGAACGCTTCTGCCCAGTCTGGTACCGGCACTCCCCAGGCCTGTCGCACTCGGTGGCTTGCGGTCGTCTGCGCTCGGTTCGGCCTTCGCCAGAATGGTGAGGGTGGCGCCCATGAACTCGATCACCGTGGCGTCGACGGCGCGCACCTCGGCCCAGAACCGTGATGCCGAGAACCGCCGTCCAACCGCAGCGGTCGCACCAGAGAGCAGCGCGGGCATGACCGTGAACACGGTGCAGTCGATGTGGAACAGCGGGAACGGGCAGTACAGCACGTCGTCTGGGCCCCAGCCGAGGTCGCGGAGCGCGATTTGGGCCTGGACGACGAAGTAGCGATGCGGCAGCATGCATGCCTTCGACCGGCCGGTGGTTCCTGAGGTGAAGAGCAGGCAGGCGAGATCGTCCGGGGAGACGTCGGCGGGCTCGAGCGGTTCCTGGTAGAGCTCGAAAAGATCGGGGAGGCGGTGGCGTGCCCGCCGTGAACGCGGAGGTGCAAACCGCCTTGTCCCGTGGCCGTGATTGCGGATTCGAGTTCCGCCGCGAACTCCGGGTCGCAGACGCACAGGGACGGCCGCGTGGTCTCGAGCACGTTCCCGAGCACGGCACCCCGAAACTCGATGTTCACGGGTGCCCACACGGCTCCGACGCGAACCGTGGCGAACCACAGTTCGATCATCTCGCGGCAATTGCGCATCATCCCGAGGACTCGATCGCCCGCGGTGATCCCGGCGTCGGCGAGTCCACCCGCCAGTCGAGCCACGCGTGCCTCGAACTGGCGGACCGTGATCTCTTGGCCGTCGATCTTGAGGAAGCAGCGATCGGGATGGGTGGCGGCCGCCTGTGACAACGCGGCGTTGATCGTCTCCACCGTCTCGGTCACTCTGTGCGGGAGCCGTCGCCGGGCCTGGAACGCGGTGACGGTTTCCGTTGCCTCCGACGCCGCGAAGCAGCGGCTGAGGGGCGTCCAACTCCCCCTGAAGGGCGACGTCCTGGCGGGGCACCCCGGAGACTTCCAACAGCCGCTTGGCAGCGCTCAGCGAGTGTGGGGGAGCGGCATCGGTGATCGCGCGGGCGAGCGCTCGTGCGCGGGCCGAAGGGGCGTCCGACAGCTCGTTCGCCAAGCCGATCGCGACCGCTTCGTCCGCCGGTACCCACCGGCCGGTCAGGGGCAGCTCCTTTGCACGCAGCAGGCCAACAGCTGCCGGCAGCCGAGCGGTGGCGCCCCCGCCGGGGGCAAAACCGAGCGTCACCTCCGGGAATCGAAACCGTGCGCTGGGTGCGGCTATGGTGAGATCGCAGGCGAGTGCCAGCTCCGCTCCTCCTCCGACCGCGTAGCCCTCGACCGCCGCGATCACGGGGCAGGAGTGGTGGTTATCACCCGCGTGATCTCATGGAGCATCTCCAGCGACGCGCGCAGCTCCGGGTCGCCGCCGGTCACCGGCGCGAGCGTCTCGGTGAGGTCTTCGCCGACGCAGAAGGCGCGGCCGCGACCCTCGATCACGATCGCGAGCGCCGATTGACTGCGGCGGAGATGACCGAGCAGCTGCTCGATCAGCTCGACGTTGATCGCGTTCAGGACGTGCGGCCGGTTCAGCGTGATGACGGTGAGACCGTCCTTCGCCTTCGTGCGGGTGACCACGCGCTGTGTGGTGGTGCCGGGCATAGGTGGCTGGTCGGCAGCGTATGACCGAGGCTTCGGTGTCGCAAGGCCGCCCCAACGATCGTTGGGGTTCAGGTGGTAGCTTGGCTGCGTGGGAGCCACGACCAAGGAGCGGATCCGCGCAGCGGCAATCGAGGCCTTCTACTACGACGGATACGGGGGAGCGGGGATGCGTTCGATCGCCGACCGCGTCGGTATCGACCCGGCCACCATCTACCACCACTACGAGTCGAAGGAGGCGCTGCTCGTCGAGGTCGTCGAGCGTCTGATGGACGACCTGTACGCGGTGGGAGTGAGCGCGTGCGGCGCTGGGGGCGATCCGGGTATGCGTCTGCGGCGGTTGGTCAAGGCACACGTGGTCATCCACTGTGAGCGCGCAGCCGAAGCCGTCATCACAGACAGAGACCTGAACTCAGCATCGATCGGGCGTCGACGGCGCCATGTGGAGCTTCGAGATGCCTACGAACGCCTGTGGACGGACACGATCCGCGAAGGCATCGACCTCGGCTCGTTCTGCGTGGCCGACCCGGCGCTCGCTCGGCTGGCGATCCTCGGGAGCGCCTCCTCGGTGATGACCTGGTACCAGCCGGACGGCCGGCTCACGCCGGATCAGATCGGCGAGGCCTACGCCGAGTTGGTTCTGCGAATGATCTCCGCACCGTGAAAGCCCATCACGGCCGGGAGGCGTCGAGTGTTTACGCGGGGGTGACGCCAACCCGACCGTGATGGAGTCCCGCGGCCCGTTGATCGGGGGGATGGGGCCTCCGGGAAGAGTCGACACTACGCCTTACGGCGGTCGGACGCAAAAAATTGCGCCTAATCGCACCGTCCCGATTGACCAACCGTCTCCAGAGCTGCCGATCATCGGCGCTAGGCGATCGAACAAGAGCACGACCACCAGCTTCAACAGCACCAGTGCCGCCGATCCCAGCGCCCACAACCGCAGTTGGGCTCTGCGGGCCGGCACCCGCTCGTCGCTCAGCTTGGCCAGGGCGATGATGACGGCCGCGATGTCGCCGAACGGCACCAGCAGCGTCAGCAGCACCCCCGCCGCGATCGCCCCACCGCCGTAGCCTCCGGTCTCGGCAGCCGCCACCGCCGTGGGTTCGCTGTTCTCCGGTGGGCGCGGCAGGCCGGCCAGCGTCAGCTCCAGGTCTCCCATGGTGCGGGCGTGCTCGGCGGCTTCCACCCGCTGGGCCAGCTCCTCCACCGTCAACCGGCCTTCGACGCGCGCCTGCTGGAGGCGGGCAACCACCCGCCCGCGGTCCTCGTCGGAGGCCAGGATCAACTCATCGCTCACCGCCAAAGTCTTGCACGCCCAGGCGGCGTCCTCTAGAGTCAATACTGATCGAGCGCTCAGTCAGGATTACGAAAGGGCGGGTGAGGTGAAGGTACTGCTGTTCGGGCTGGACTGCGCCATCGGTGAGCGCTGGGCTGCGTACGCCGCGGCCGGTGAGCTTCCGGTCGCCAGGCGGTTGCTTCAGGATGGCGCCCACGCTCCAACTGCCTCTCGCCGCTGCCCACGCTGACCACCACCAACTGGACCACGCTTGCCACCGGCGCCTGGCCCGGCACCCACGGGATCACCGACTTCAACATGCACCAGCCGGGCGATCCGCTCGACCACACTCCCCAGGCGTTCGATTCGTCGAACTGTCAGGCCGAGTACATCTGGAACGCGGCGGCTCGCGCGGGCAAGCGCACGGTGTTGGTCAACTACCCCAGCTCGTGGCCTGCGGTGCTCGACCACGGCGTCCAGGTCGGAGGTGCCGGCTGTGAGGTGACCGACTGGCGGATCGGGTTACCCGCCGAGGATCGCAAGGTGTCGCTGGCCGCCGAGCAGCTGTTCTCGACCGCGGGTGAGCCGCTCTGCACGCCGGTGTCCTGGAACCCGGAGTCCGACGAGTTCGTGCTGGAGTTGGACTATGCCGACTCCCTCTGGCCGATCGAGGAGCGGATCGTTCTGCTGGCACGTGTGGACCACCTGCAGGGGCAGCCGAGGCTCCGGGTGGGCGTGGCGGGTGATTCGCCCACCGCCACGCTCGGTCGCGGCGATTGGAGCCAGACTCTGGCCTGCGACGTCACCGCCGGCGGGCGTCGCCGCCGCGCGGTATTCCGCGTGAAGCTGCTCGACCTGGATCCGGCCCGGCGGCTGCTTCGCCTGTTCGTCACCGACCTGTGCAGCGTGGATGGGCTCGAGCATCCGGACGGGGCGCTGGGTGACGTGGCTTCGATCGACGGCCTGCCGCTGGCCAGCGTGGGCTTTGACGCGCTCACCCTGGGGTGGATCGACCTCGAAACGATGCTGGAGCTGCACGAGATCAACATCACGTGGCTCGAGCAGGCGTCGCTGCGGCTGCTGTCAGCCGAGGACTGGGACATCTTCTTCATCCATCTCCACGCAGTCGACTGGTTCTATCATCTTGCCTCGGCCCATCTCAGTGACACGGTCGAGCTCGATCCGGGCAAGCGCACGGCCTACGACGCCGCCGAGCTTCGGATCTACCAGGCCATGGACGCTGCGATCGGTTCGATTCTCAGCAGCGTGTCCGATCCCCGGCTGGCGGTGGTTGTCTCCGACCACGGCGCCACCGCCTTGGCGGAGCACGTGCCGACCCAGCAGATTCTGCAGCGGGCGGGGCTGCTGATGCTGACCGAAGACGTCAGCCTGGAAGCCGAGCGCGGGTACATGCAGCCGCTGACGGTGGACTGGGGCAAGACACTGGCTGTGCCTCAGCGGTCATGCTGGGTGTACGTCAACCTCCAGGGACGCGATCCCGACGGGATCGTGCCGCCCGATCAGTACGCCGCCGTGCAGGACCGGATCATCGACGCCCTGCTCGCATATCGGGATCCTGCCACCGGGCTGTGCCCGTACTCGCTGGTGCTGCGAAAGCAGGACGCCCGCATCCTGGGCCTCCACGGAGACCGCATCGGCGATGTGGTGTTCGCGGTGCGCGAGGAGTTCTCGGACGAACATGGGCAGATTCTCGGAACCGCGAGCCCGCCGGGGTTCAGCTCGATGCCGTGCACCCTGGTGATGAGCGGCCCGGGCGTGAAGCAGGGCGTCTCGATCGACCGCACCGTGTGGCTCACCGACGTCGTGCCGACCATCTGCCACATCGCGAGGCTCCCCATGCCGCGTGATGCAGAGGGCGCGGTCATCTACCAGATGCTCGAGCGGCCCGACGGCCTGCTCGAGGATTACGACGACGCCGTCGACCGGCTCGAGCGACTCACCAACACGATCCGGCGGCGGCAGGCTCTCACCCACCAGCCGTACGGCTGATCTGCCTGGCTACGACGTCTGGTGGGGCGAGGTGTAGTAGCACTTGCAGTACGACCACAGCTGCGGCTGGAACCCGGTCCAGCCGTTGCTGTGAGCGGTGATCAGGTTGGTGTTGACCAGCTGGATGTAGGGCCGCTTGTCGGCGATGTATGCCTCCAGCTTCCACACCAGCTTCTGCCGCGGCTTGAACTTGATGGTGACCGCCTGTTTGTTGTACATGGCGTCGTAGGTGGGATCGTCCATGCCGGTGTCGGAGTTGTTCCCCCACTGGGCCTTGGTTACCACCGAGAGGTTGAAGTTGGGGTCGATGTAGGGATGCCAGTACCACGTGAACATGTCGGCCTTGGTGTACTGGTAGTTGGCCGCCGTGATCGCATCAAACGCGGCGCTGACGTCGCCGCCGGCGACCTCGTTGATCTTCACCCCGATCTTCTTGTAGGCGGTCTGGAGGATGTCGAACTGGCGGTCGCCGTTGAAGTCGAGGTCATTGGGGACGATCAGGTCGTAGTTCATCTCGTGCGCGGGCTGGGCGTACTGGCCGGTGGTGGCCGGTACCTGGCGGATGCCGTCAGAGCCCTTCGGGTAGCCCAGCGAGTCGAGCATCTGATTGGCCTTGTCGGGGTCGTAGGGGAGCGGCTTGACGGCTGGGTTGAGCCAGCCTGAGGGGCCCGACCAGGCCGACAAGATGTTCGCCCACGGTTCGGCGTGGCCGCCGAAGACGACGTTGACCAGCTGCTGGCGCGGGGTGGCGTACTCGAACGCCTCCTTGAGGGTGGTGTTCAGGAGCTCGCGGTTCTTGGGCTTCTTGGGATTGGAGTTGAACCCGAGGTTGGTGACCTCGCTGCCCGCCTCGTTCACCACCGTGCCGTCGTGCGAGTTCTCGAGCGTGCTGGCGACGGTGTAGGGCACCTGATCGATGAAGTCCAGATCGCCCTGCTGGAAGGCGGCGATCATCGAGGTGGGGTTGGTGTAGTACGTCATCGCCACCGCTTCGGCGTGAGATTTGGGGCCGTAGAAGTAGGGGTTGGGCTGGAACACGGTTGTGCCCGTCTTCTGGTACTTGGTGACGGTGTACGGCCCGCCCGAGACCATCGGCAGGTGCTGGTCGGGGAAGTACGACTTGAGTGCCTTGCCGTTGTCTCCGGTGTACTTGTCCCACACGTGCTTGGGCAGGATGTACAGCTGTTCCAGGTTGGCCAGAGAACCGGCCACCGGCTTGCTGTAGGTGATCACCAGGGTGTTGGCGTCCGGCGCTTCGACCTTTGACACTCCCAGCAGCGCTCCGGCCAGGTACGAGGTTGCGCCGGCCTTGTACTTCA
This sequence comes from uncultured Actinomycetes bacterium, assembly GCA_963729195.1. Lineage (GTDB taxonomy): Bacteria > Actinomycetota > Thermoleophilia > Gaiellales > JAICJC01 > CAVPTL01. The sequence continues at coordinate 415,438 of CAVSNF010000025.1, read as the reverse complement.
AGAGCGTTTGAATCGTCCACACCGCGTCGTCTGCAGTCAGCGGGACCTTGTCCGACCACTTGCCGCCGGGGATCAGGTGGAATGTCCAGGTCAGCCCGTCGGGGCTGGTTGTCCAGCTCTTCGCCCAGTCGCCTTCCAGCTTCAGCCCCGGCCCGTACTGGACGAGCTGGGGATACACCATTGTGAAGACGTTGTAGGCCTGCGCGTCGATGGCCGTGAAGATGCTGAGCGAGTCGATGTTGTAGGTGCTGCCAACCTGCAGGATCCCGCCCCCGGATCCCGAGCCCGACGACGAGCTGCCGCCACCGCAACCGGCCGATGCCATCAGCGTCAGGGCGAGGACGCACGCGACCAGCCCGCGTCGCATCAGTCCAGCCCCTCGCTCAGCCAGGTAGCGGGAGTAGAAGCTGTCCAGCAGGCCGTCCTTCTCGGCCAGCACGCCGTTGGTGAACGCCCGCGAGCGCACTCCCCGCTGGACGCGCTCACAGACCACGTAGTCCTGGCCGGCGACCAGCTCGACGAAGTCGACGATCTCGGTCGGGTCGAAGCCGTCGGAGGCGATCACCTCCGGCTCGAACAGGTACTCGGTGATGACCGTCGTGTGGCCGGCGTCACGCGGCAGCAGCACCGTCGAAATGGCGCCTGTGCCGGTGACGTCGATGAACATGTTCGGGTACACGGTGCAGCCGTACAGCGACGTCTCGTCCTCGGCCGGCATGCTGGTCAGCACCGGCAGGTGCGAGCGTCCCGTGGCGGTGAAGCTGTTGCCGCCGCCGGCGATGTCCATACCCCCGTCGCCACGCTCTGAGTCGTACACCTCGCCGGCGCGAAACCCGGGGATCACGGCGACCAGTTCCGGGTGCACGGTCGGGCAGTGCAGGCACTCGTTGTAGTTGTCGATCAGGATCTTCCAGTTGGCCTTGACCTCGTTGACCGTGGTGTGGCCGATGCGGAGTTGATCGAGGTCGAAGCGGGCAAACGACAGCGGCGAATCGTGTTGGTCGCGAAGCGACTCCTCCAAGGGCATCGGGTCGGCGTCCAGGTGCACGAACAGGAAGCCCTGCCACACGTCGACAGACACCGGCCAGAGGCTCAGGGCGTCTCGGTCGATCTCGTCCTTGGCGACGTTGGGCGTCCCGATCAGATGACCGTCGAAGGAGTATGCCCACGCGTGGTAGGGGCACTTGACCGCGCCCTTCATGCGTCCTTTGGTCTCGTCGCAGAGCTGCGAGCCGCGGTGGCGGCAGACGTTGTAGAAGCCGCGCAGCTCGCCTTCCTTGGTACGCACCACGATCACGCTCTCGCCTGCGACGTCCACCACCAGGAAGTCGCCGGCTTCGTCCAGGCCCTCGGCCCGGCCGGCGTAGAACCAGTTTCGGGCGAAGATCCGCTCGCGCTCGAGATCGAACACCTCCGCGGCGTGGTAGTCGCGCCCTGGCAGCGTGCTCTTCTCTCTTGACACCATCGAATCGTCCCTCCCGTGCTTGCCTGGAGCATACGCCCTATACTGCTGACTGAGCGCTCGATCAGGATAACACATGGCCAAACTGACACGAGAGTCCGAGCCCACCACCGGTCGCCCGTCGGGCAAGACCCGAATTCGCGAGGCCGCTCAGGAAGCCATCGTCGAACACGGCTTCGACCTCGCCGCGTCGCGCAACATCACCTCGGCCGCCGGGAGTCTCCACCTCGCTGCTGTTCTACCACTACTCCTCGCTGGAGGAATGCCTGATCGACGCGGTCGAGACGTCGGTGCAGGAGGTCGATGAGCGACTCGAAATCGCCCTTGAGGGAGTGACTGATCCCGTTGATCGCGCGAGACTTTTGGTGGAATGGAACCTGCCGTCGTCTCCGACCCAGCGACGCGAGTGGCTGCTGACGTTCGAGTTCGTGCGGGCGGCGCTGCGGATGCAGAGCGTGGAGCATGTGGCCGCTCGCCACTACAGCCGGTGGCACCAGACGGTTGTGAACGAATACCGCACCATCGACACCGCCATGCCCCCACACGATGCCGCCACCAGCGCCCACCGGCTGCTGGGCTTGGCCGAGGGGCTGAGCTGGCAGTTGATCCTCGCCAATCCCGGCCTGTCCGAGCAGCGCGTCCGCGAGATCCTCTCCGGCACGGTCGCCTCCGACCTGAGGCTTGCGAGCGAGGCCCTCATCGGGCCGAGCCGATCACCTAACCGCCAGGCTGGCAATCATCCGCGGTGAATAACGGTGCCTGGCACCGTCTATTCACCGGCAGGCTCAGGGCGTAGTTGGTCGGGTGCGGCGCAGCGCGGGTCGTGGTATTCGATCAATCGCGCCAGCAGCGCGTGCAGCTGGGCTTGCTGATCGGCATCGAGGGGCGAGAGGAACTCGTCGTTCATCTCACGGACGATCGCCCGCATCCGGCCGAGCATCTCGCGGCCGTCGGGGGTGAGCGTGACCACGTGCCGGCGGCGGTCGCCGGGGTCGCGCTGGCGCACAACCAGATCTCGCTCTTCCAACTCGTCCAGCAGCCGCACGAGGTGGCTTCGGTCGTAGCCGAGGGCATCGGCGATGACCGCCTGCGTCTCGGCCGGGTCCTCCTCGAGCAACGCCAGCACCCCGTAGTGGAACGCGGTCAGCCCGGTTCCCTCGAAGGCGTCTTGCGACCGGTACTTGGCCGCGAACCCCAGCCGCTTGAGCAGGAACGTGCTGGTTGCGAGCAGCTCCTTGGGCGGCCGCGGCATGTGCGTGAGGGCGGATGTCTGAGTGTCGGTGACGTTCATTTCACACAAAGTGTAGCGCGTACAATCGTCGATGTGTGATATCGTAGCGTTCACCAACGATTTATGGGAGCTATAAATGGTGTTTTCACCAATCGAACCGAAAGACAGCCGGCGCAAGGCGTTCGCGCTGGCAGTGATCGTGGCAGCGCAGTTCATGGTCGTGCTCGACATTGCGATCGTGAATGTGGCGCTGCCGGCGATCAAAGGCGACCTGCACTTCGCCGAGGCCAACCTTCAATGGGTGATCAGCGCCTATGCGATCCTGTTCGGCGGCGCACTGCTGCTGGGCGGGCGGCTGGCCGACATCTTTGGCCGCCGGCGCATGTTCATGATCGGGCTTGCGTTGTTTTCGATCAGCTCGCTGCTGTGCGGACTTTCCTGGTCGGAAGCGTCGCTGATCAGCTTCCGCGCGCTCCAGGGTTTGGGCGGCGCGCTGCTGGCACCGGCAGCCCTCTCGATTCTGATGACGACCTTCGCTGAGGGCGCTGCGCGCAACCGTGCGCTCGGCATTTGGGGCGCAGCGTCGGGTAGCGGCGGCGCTGCCGGCGTGCTGCTGGGCGGGGTTCTGACCTCGTATCTCAGCTGGGAATGGGTCTTCTTCATCAACGTCCCGGTCGGCATCGCGGTGATCGCCGCGGCGCCGTTCGTACTGATGGAAAGTCGCGGCGGACACGGCCACCGGCACTTCGACGTGGCCGGCGCGATCACCGTGACCTCCGGAGTGATGCTGCTGGTGTACGCGATGACCCGAGCCGCAGAAGACGGCTGGACGAGCATCGCGACCGTGTCCCTGCTCGGGGCATCGGTGGCACTGATTGCCGCATTCGTGGCGATTGAACGGCGCTCGCCGGCTCCGCTTCTGCCGATGCGGATCTTCCGCTCGCGCACGCTCTCGGCCGCCAACGCGATCGCAGTCGTGATCGGGGCGATCGCATTCTCGGAGTTCTTCCTGCTGACGCTGTACATGCAGCAGGTGCTGGGATACTCGGCGATCCAGACCGGGGTGGCGTTTGCCGCCATCACCTTCACGATCGTCGTGTTCGCCAACGTCGCCCAGACGCTCGTCACCAGGTTCGGTGTACGGGTTGTGCTTGCCACCGGCCTGGGGCTGGACGCTCTTGCCCTGGCGCTGTTCACGCAGCTGCCGGTGGACGGGCACTACTTCTGGAACATGTTCCCGGCGTTCCTGATCAGTGGCGTCGGACTCGCGTTCTCGTTCGTGCCGGTCACGATCGCCGGTCTGGCCGGCGTGGAACGGGCCGACGCCGGGATCGCATCGGGGCTGATCAACACCACCCGTCAAGTCGGCGGGGCGGTGGGTCTGGCGGCGGTCACGACGATCGTCGCGGCCTCCACCACAACCGGCAGCGGACTGTCGGTCGCGGAGGTGCAGAGCGGCCTCACGAACGGGTTCCAGGTCGGGTTCGTGGTGCTGGCCGGACTGGCCTTGGTGGGTGTGGTGATCGCCGCCACCCTGCTCGCCCCTCAGCCACGCGCACGCGCGGAGGTCGAGGTGCTTGCCAACGACAACATCAACACGCTCGAGGAGGCAGCCTGATGACCATGATGTACAACGGTTCCGATACCCGCGAGGTCGCACTCGGACACGAGATCGACGATCTGCTCCTGGGGCTGCGCGGACTGGTGCTGGTGGGTGACCTGCTGGCGGAGCGGGGAGCCTCAGCGGCAGAGATCTCCGCGCACGCCGAGGAAGCCGACCGCATGCGCGCCCAGCTGGCCGAGCTGATCGCCGGCCGGGCCGCCGCCGCCGCCGCGTGACTTGATCGGGCATGCCGGGCCGTTGCCGGTCCGGCATGCCCGATCGTTTTGTACGGGTCTGTTCGGGGAAGTACCGAGCGACGGCGCGTGTCCGATCGTGCCTGCACGCCAACGAAGGGGTGGGACATGACTGTTGCCAAGACGATCGAGTTGACCGCCACATCTCCAACCGGATTCGAAGCCGCAATCCAGGAGGCGGTCGAGAAGGCCAATCAGACGCTGCGAAACGTCGAGGGGGCCTGGGTGAAGGAGCAGAAGGTGCTGATCGGAGACGGCAAGGTCACCGGCTACCGAGTGCACCTGGAAGTCACGTTCGTCCTCGATTAACGGGCGGAGACCGCGAATTGGTATAGCGTCGATCGGAATGTGATCGAGTTTCGCATTCTGGGTCCGCTGCTGGTCTTGGACGACGGCCACTCCGTGGAGATCCGAGGCGCCAAGGAACGGGCGGTGCTGGCGATCCTGCTGCTGAGCCCAGGGCAGGTGGTGTCGGTCGATCAGCTGATCGACGCACTGTGGGACGCCGAGCCTCCGGCCACAGCGCGAAACTCGCTGCACGTGCGCATCGCCGGTCTGCGAAAGGCTCTGGGAGCCGACCGGATCGATTCGCGGGCCGCCGGCTATGTGCTTCGAGTGGAGCCCGGTGAGCTCGACCTGGAACGGTTCGAGCATCTGCTTCTGCGCGGCGGAAGTGACGATCTGGCCGAGGCCCTGGCGCAGTGGAGCGGCCCGGCGCTGGCGGATTTCGCGGGCGAGCGGTGGGCCGCATCGGCCATCAATCGGCTCGAGGAGATGCGGCTTTCGGCATTGGAGCGCCGGATCGAGTTCGATCTCGAGCTGGGCCGCCACGCACAGCTGGTGGGGGAGCTGGAGACGCTGGTGGCCGACCATCCACTGCGCGAGCGGTTGCGCGCCCAGCTGATGCTCGCGCTCTACCGCAGCGGCCGCCAAGCTGACGCACTCGAGGTGTACAAGGTCGGGCGAGCATCGCTGGTCGCAGAGCTGGGGATCGAGCCCTACCCGGCGATGCGCGACCTGCAGCAGGCGATCCTGCGCCAGGATCCAGCTCTCGATCTGAACGAGCCGCGCGCCCCGGAGCGGTCGATCCTGGTTGCCGCACTCGACCCCGACCGGCTGGCGGCGCTGCTCGAGCTGGCCGAGTCACTTGCCCGCCGCCCCCGTCGCGAGCTGATCGTGATGCACCCGATCACCGGCGGTGGAGAGCCGGCAGCGGTGACCGCGGCGTTGCAGGCACACCGCGATCGGCTGGTGGGGCGAGACGTGCCGGCGCGGGTTGCGGCCTTTCGCTCCACCGCGCCCGGAGTGGATGTCGCGCGATTTGCACGCGAGCAGGACGTCGACCTGGTGGTGATCGATGCGCCGGCGGCGCTGCTCGATGACCCCGCCGTCGCCGACCTCCTCGGCAACGCTCCCTGCGACGTGGCGCTGATAGTGGACGGGGAGCCTGGGGACGGTCCGGTGCTGGTGCCGTTCGTCGGGGTCGAGCACGATTGGTCGGCGGTCGAGATCGGGGCGTGGCTTGCGCGCGCCCGCGGGGTGCCGCTTCGCCTGACCGGCCCGGTCGATGACCAGCACGACTCCAGCAGGCTGCTGGCAAGTGCCTCACTGGCGGTGCAGCGAGCGTTGGGCGTCGACACCGAGCCGGTGTTGATCGAGCCGGGGATCAACGGGCTCGTGCGGGTGGCCAACGACGCCGGCGTCGTGGTGGTGGGACTGTCCGATCGCTGGCAGAAGGAAGGCTTGGGATCCGTTCGCTCGGCGCTGACCCAGGGGCTCGCGCCTCCGGTGATGCTGGTGCATCACGGCCTACGCCCCGGCGGGATCGCCCCGCCCGAGGGGCATTCGCGGTTTACCTGGTCGATCCGGGGGCGAGGCTAGTCGCGCGGGCCCAGGCCGGCGGGTTCCCGTGGACGCAGGCCGGCCCCGTCGCACTCGGGGAGGGCGTGTGCGGAGTGAAGTACCCACCGAAGCTCTGATCCACGTGCTTGACCACAGCGATCTGCTTGATTCTGTAGCCGCCCGCCGGGGTGCGCACCACCTTGCCCAGGTAGATCGGCGCGATCGCCTGGTGGCGCTTGTCCAGGGTGATCAGCCCTGCGGGAGAGTGATAGCGAAGGTGGGCCAGGGCGGCCATCAGCCTGCGCTCACCGTGGGATGTGTCGCCGTGCACCAGTTCCAGCGCCTCCCGCACGGGTTCCATTGCGTCGTAGCCGGGCTGGCTATCAAAGGGATGCCAGGCGTTCCGGAAGGTGCGCTTGAGGTCATTTGCGTAGCGCCGCCACGCGCGCGTGGACTTGTAGGGGTCCGAGTTCGACCCGACCACACCCAGCAGATCTCGGTTTGGGGTAAGCACCGACGACCCGACCAGCAGGTGACGCCCCAGATCGGGGTGGGCGGCCCGCCAATGGTGGATGAAGTTACCGGGGTAGTGGAATCCGTCGCCCGGGAGGTAGGCACCGTCCACGCGGGTTCGGTCGAGCGCGGCCGTCACTCCAGCGCCGTGGACCAGGTTGGGCCAATGCGTCGTGATCGTGCCTCCCAGCGAGCAGAACTCAGCGTCGAATCCAAGCACCGTGGGCTCTCCGGCCTGGGTCTTCGGGCCGAGGGTGACGGCTGAATTCCAGCCCAGCACCCTGCGGGCGTAGGTGCCGGTTCCACCGGACCACTGGGCAAAGTCGGGTTCGAATCGAAACACGTTTGGCACGCTGCGCTTGAGCGTCGTGGACTGCTCGAAGCTGGTGGCGATGAACGTGACGTGGGGATGTCTCCGGGCGAACTCGCGCACGGCAATTCCATCGCCGACATTCTGCGGTCCGATCACGACGTCGGCGCCGTCGCGCTCGACCAGGGTGCTCAGTGCGGCGATGGTGGTCGAGCGATCTTCCCAGGTGTTACATGCCGTCAGCAGCCGCACCGGGCGCCCGGCGATCGACGCACCCGAGATGCCTTGGGAGGGTTTCGTCTCTCGCAGTGTGGCGCCGTGCTGAATGAATGGGAGCTCCACCCCCGCAAGCGTCGGTTGGTGCTCATTCGCGAACGTCCCGCCGCACTCAACCACGACTCCGATCCGGATCGCATCCGCCGAGTCGGCGGAGCTGCCTCCGCATCCGCTGACAGCGAGACAGGCGACCAGGGCCGAAAGCCACAGGATCGTCTTAGTCCCCATCCGTCGCCACCCACACCGATCCCGCACCCACAGCAATCCTCGTGGGGGTTCCGCCCACCGCGATGGTGTCGACGCGGCCGCTGTTGGGGTCGTACTTGGACACCGTCCCGTCGATCGCGTTGGCGACCCACACCGCTCCGGCGCCCACCGCCACTCCCATCGGTTCGCGGCCCACGGTGATCACGCGCACGACCCTGCCGGTCGCCGGGTCGAACTCGAACAGCCGGTTCGACAGCTGATCGGTGACCCACACGCCCCCCAGCCCCGCGGCGACCCCGGCCGGGGAGAACGACAGCGGGATGATCGTCACGGCGTGGGGTTTCGCGACCTCGACCCGCCACAGCCGCCGCTCGCCGACGTCACCAACCACCCACACCGCATCCGTCCCGACCGCCATGTCGGTGAGCTCCCCGCCGGCGTGTTCCTCGTCCTCACGCATCGGAAGATGCACGCGATCGACAGCGTTGCGAACCCAGGTGTTGTACGGCTGGACCCGGTACACCGTTTCGTTCTTGGCACCCCATGTCCCGGCCGGGCCGGATGCGATCAGCATCAGGTCACCGCGGATGCCGCTGGTGTTGACCTTCCCCGGCACCGGAGCGCGCTTGGGGTCGATGACCTCGATACTCTCGGCACTCACCGCGTAGGCCACGTTTTCGCCTGCGGACAGGTCGATCGGTTGATCGATCGGCTTGCCGACGCTGCCGGCGGCGCCGGTGCGGGGGTTGATCTGCTGCACGCGGGCGTCGCCGAGCGCCGTCGCCCACACGTGATTGCCGCTCACCGCAACGCCGGTGGGGCGGTTGCCGATAGCGATCGTGCGGGTGATGTCGGTGGTTCGGGTGTCGATCTGCACCAGCCGGCCGGTGGTGGCCGCGTGCGCCGGCGAGCCGTGCGTGATCAGGCCGATCCCCGCCGTCACCGCCACCGCGGCCGCCGCCAGCACCCCCGCGATCAGCGGCCATCGACGCCTGCGCTGATGGTCGACCCCGAGCGCCGCGGCGGCCGCGTCCACCAGCTCCCCGCAGGTCGCGTACCGGTCGTCTGGATCCTTGGCCAGCGCCTTCGTCAGCACGTCGCCCAGCGCGGCGGTCGCGGGTGGGTCCTCCTCGAGGTGGGCGAACAGCAGCGCGACCTCCGAGGCGTGCGGGAACGGCGGCTCGGCGGTGATGCACTCGTGCAGCACACACCCCAGCGAGTACACATCGGTGCGGCCGTCGATCCGGTCGCCCCGGATCTGCTCCGGCGCGATGTACTCGATCGTGCCCAGCGATGACGTCGCGACCGGCACCTGCCCGATGTCCGACACCAGCCGGGTGAGGCCGAAATCCACCAGGAAGGCGTGATCGTGCGGATCGACCAGGACGTTTGACGGCTTCACGTCACGGTGCACGAGACCCAACTCGTGAGCCGCGTCCAGCGCGCTTGCCACCTGACTGCAGATCGCGATCGTGCGCTCCGGCGGCAGGGGGCCGTCCATCAGGATCCGTTTCAGGTCGCTGCCTTCCACGTAGCGCATGGCGATGTACAGCAGATCGTCCTGCTCGCCGGCCGCATAGATCGGCACCACATTGGGGTGCTCCAGCGATGCCGCCAGCCGGGATTCGGCCAGGAACCGCGCTCGAAAGCCGGTGAAGGCAGCCAGTTCGGGGGCGATCAGTTTGAGCGCGACCTTGCGGTCGAGCGCGCGATCACGGGCCCGATAGACAACCCCCATTCCGCCTCGGCCGATCAGCGCTTCGATCTCGTAGCCGAGCAGGCTGTCACCGATATGCAGATCCCCGGAAACCGGCATTGCGTACCTCCCGTCACAAGAGGATAGATCGGGTTTCGGGGTCCCGCTGAGAGCCGTAAGACAACCGTAAGAGAACGATTAGCGGGCGCGAGCATGATCGTGCCATGAACACAAAATCGACATCGACGGTTTTCGGCGTTGCGGCACTGGTGCTGGTCTCGGCGGTGGGGGCTGTCGCGCTGGGCTCGACAGGATCGAGCTCAGCAGCGGCGCCCGCCGGGCCGCGAGAGCTGCCGGCATGCCATGTTCTCCCCGGCAGCACGCGCTGCGCCGCGCTCCCGGGTCACTGGATGCGCGGGCGGATCATCGTGGGGGGAACTCCGATGGTGGTGGTCGATCCTGACAGGCGATCACGCTCGGTCACGCTGCCGACGATCTCCGGAGACCCCGTGGCCTGGTCGAGCGACGGCTCGGAACTCCTGATTTCTCGATCCTCTGGTCTGTATGTCCTTGGCATCGGTGGGGATGAGACGCCGGTTGCCCGGCACGCAGCTTTCGGAGGCGGGTCGTTTACCCCAGACGGCCGCCACGTCGTCTATGTGGATGATGATTTCGTGATCCGAGAGGTATCTGTCCACGGCGGCACGGCCCGAGCGATCGCTCGCCGAAGCGCAACACCGACCGGGGTAAGTGGCCCCGTGGTCAGCCCGGACGGCACCAGGATCGCGTTCGGCCGGTCAGTCAACGCCCAGCACAGCATCTGGGTGATGAATGCCAACGGCGCCGGTGCTCATGTGCTGGTCACCGCGGCCCGGCTGAATCGCCTGTCCGGCACGTTGCCGGTCGACGAACTGGCGGACATCCGCTGGTCGCCGGACGGGTCGCAGCTGGCCTTCACCGCCGCCACCGGCAACGCCGATCAGGGCGGGGTCTTCACCGTTGGCGCCGACGGCACCGGGCTGCAACGGCTGACGCCGCACGCTGCCGGCATCTGGGGCGCGAGCTGGTCACCCGACGGCAAGCGGATCGCGAGCATGGACAGGTCAAAAGAGTTGGTCACCATGCGAGCGGATGGAACCCACATCCGCCACCTCGGCTATCGGCCTCCCATGTGGGTCACGCCGGCGTGGAACCCCGCCCGGCCGGTGAAGATGCCACCCCACCGCTGAGCCTCGGCGGATACGATCGGTCGATATGAGCCGCCTGATCGATCCCGACGACTGCGTGCTGGTGCTGGTCGACGTCCAGGATGGGTTCCTGGAGCGGATCGAGGACGATGTCAAGGCTGGGCTGGTCGACCGGATTGCGTTCCTGGTGCAAGGAGCGAGGTTCAGCGGAATCCCGGTGATCGCATCGGTCGAGTCGCCGCACGACTGGGGCGGCCTCAGCCCCGGTCTGGTGGAGGTGGTGGGCGACGCTCCGGTGATCCCCAAGACGGTGTTCGGCCTGGCCGATGATCCCCTGGTCGGGCCGGCTGTGCGCGAGTCGGGGCGCGGCACGGTCGTGCTGGTGGGTCTTGAGACCGACGTGTGCGTGGCCCACTCGGCGCTCGGTCTGCTCGACCGGGGCCACAGCGTGGTGGTGGTCGAGGATGCGGTGGCATCACCGGGCCGTGCACACCAGGCGGGACTCGATCGGATGCGCCGGGCAGGTGTGATCCCGGTGGTTACCAAGCAACTGCACTATGAGTGGATGCGCACGGTCGAGCAATCTCGCCGATTCAGCGCCGCCCACCCCGATCTGGTGGAACCTCCCGGCGTCGAGCTCTAAGTCCGCGGGGACTTCCTCAACCGACGACCGCCGGTGCGATGTTGTGGTTCGAGCGAAAGACGTTGTCGGGGTCATACGCCTCCTTGACGGCCTGCAGCCGCGCGTACGACTCGTCGCCGAACGCCGACCGGACGCGAGCGTCGCCCTCGTCCCCGACCCAGTTCAGCCACACGGCGCCGGTGGTGTGGGGTCGCAGGTCGCCGCGAAATCCGCGCACCCACTCATGCACGTTGTCGTCCTCGGCGGGGTCTTCCCAGAACGCTCCCGGATGCACGACCCAGCGGGCATCGCGGTTGCCGATCGGTGTCGGTGACGGTGGGCGAGTGACCGCACCGCCCCAACAGAACACCACCACCCAGCCGGGGCCACGGGGGAGCGAGTGGGCGTGGTGGTCGATCACGTCGATCACGTCGTCGCCGAGATCCACCAGGTGGTCGGAGGTCATGTAGTTGCGGAAGCCGGGCGGGTCGTCCAGCGAGCTGTTCAGATCGGCCCAGGTGGTCTCCTCGACAAAGTCGACCGCCGGAGGGCCGAACTCGCGCAGCGGCGCGAGATCCCGTGCGGCGGTGCCGGGAGGGCCGGTGTGGCTGACCACCAAGCCGAACGCCAGCCGGTCTCGAAGCTCCTCGGGAATCGATGGATCGTCGGGTGCATACACGTAGAACATGAACAGCCCGAGATGCTCGGGGGCGGCCTCCATGACCGAGCGCGCGTGCCTCAGCACCTCCTTGCCACGTTCGCCGTCGTGCAGGATCAGCCCACCGGTGACGACCGGCTCCATGGGATGGGCGCGGAAGGTGAGTGAGGTGACCACGCCAAAGTTGCCGCCTCCGCCGCGCAGCGCCCAGAACAGCTCGGAATGCGAGTCGGGGCTTGCCGTGATCAGCTCGCCGCCGGCGGTCACCAGCTCGACCGCGAGCAGGTTGTCGACGGCAAAGCCAAAGCGCCGCTCCAGCGCGCCGGAGCCGCCGCCGAGCGTGAAGCCGGCGATCCCTGTGGTGGAGACCCTGCCGGTCACAACCGCCAGCCCGTGCTCCTGGCAGGCGCGGTCGACGGCGCCGGTTGTGCACCCTCCGCCGACCTTGGCTGTGCGGGCCTCGGCGTCAACCTCGATCGAGTCGAACGACCGCATGTCGAGCACCACGCCGTCGTCGCACAGCGACCAGCCGGCGGCCGAGTGGCCTCCGCTGCGCACCGCCAGCGGCAGTGCGTTGGCCCGGGCGAAGCGCAGCGCCTCTGCGATGTCTGCGGTCGAGTTGGGGCGCACCACGATCGCGGGCGATCGCTCGATGGCTGCGTTGAAGAGCGTGCAGGTGTCCGTGTACCCGGCGTCACCGGGCTCGAAGACGTCACCGTGGATGTGCGCGCGAAGCTGATGGATGGCGGTGTCGATCATCGCTGATCCTCCCTGGTCGCATGCCGTGGTTCAAGTCTTCCAGGGGAGTGCGAAGACGGCTTCGCCCCTTCCGGCCATTTCTGGGTCGCTCTCGGGATGGCCCGATCGGGCCAGTCTCAGATCAGCCCGAGCTTCGAGGCGCGCGAGACGGCGGCGGTGCGCGAGTTGACGTCGAGCTTGCGCATCAGATTTGCGATGTGACGATGCACGGTGTGCGTGCTGACCACCAGTCGCCGCGCGATCTCGGCGTTGGAGAAGCCTTCGGCGACCAGCGTCAGCACCTCCAGTTCACGGTTTGTGAGCAGCCCCGGGGTCACCTGGGATTCGCGCAGCCCGGCAAGCACCTGCTCACCCCGCGCCCATTCCACCACTGCGGCGTCGGGCCGGCCGAGTCGCTCCAGCACACCGGCCAGCTCCAGCCGGGTGCGGGCGCCCTCGTAGGGGGTCTGGCTGCGCTCGAAGACGTCGGCCGCGTCCTCGAGGGCGACTCGCGCGCCGTCCAGGTCACCGGTCGCCTCGCGGATCGCGGCCAGTGCGCGCAGCACCGTGGCCTGCGCCGACGGTGAGCCGAGCACCGTGGCCAGTCGTTCGACCTCGATGTGGGCGGCGTTTGCGTCGGGCAGGTTGCCTGCACCCGCGTGAGCGCGCACCAGAACATCGAAGGCGGTCAACCGCTCCACGAACCGATTCTCCGTGGACTGCCGGAGAAAGGCCTGGGCGTGTTCGACTGCCATCTCGTGTGCGTCGGCGTCGAGCGCGATCGTCGCCCGCACCAGCCGGCAGCCGGCGTCGGGTTCAGCCCGGTCGAGCAGCTCGAGCGCTTCCGCGGTTCGGCCCTGACGCACCCGCAGATCCGCCAGCCACACAGCGGCTTGGCCCGCGTGGTGTGGCAGCAGCTGGTGGTAGTGGCGAAGCGACGCCTCCAGGATCTTCTCGGCTTCGGCATAGTGCCCCCGGGCGACCAACACCGGCGCGTACATGCACCGGCTGACCGCCAGCACTGTCCAGATGTTCTGGCGATCGCACATCACCGCGATCCGGTCACACCACTGGCCGGCGCGCTCGAAGTCCTGGACGCGGCTGCAGGCGCCGAGCAGCTGGCAACAGGCAAACGTGATCGCCAGCGGATCCTCCAGCTCACCGGCGCACGCCGCGGCGGCGGCGCCGTCCATCATCGCCAAGCCCTCGTTCACACGTCCCTCACCGACCAAGGCATTGCCCTCGAGTGCCACCGCCGTCATCTCGGCGTCAAACGCACCGACGGACGCCGCCAGGCGGCGGGCCTCGCCGAACTGGGCCGAGCCGGCATCGGCGAGGGTCGCCTCGCACAACAGCAGCCAGGCATGGTCGGGCGAGGGCGGGAGGCCGTCGAGCAGCGAGCGGGCGCGGGCGCTCCAGCCTCCGGCGATGGCGGCTTCGCGACGGCCGATGGTGGAATCCCAAGCGAGCCGGATGGCGACTGCCGCCGCTCCCGGTTGGTCGCCGCGTTCTCGTCGCATGCGAAACAGCTGCTCGCGAGCCTCGATCGCGGTATCGATGTCGTCCAGCCACCACGACGCCGTGGCCAGGATCTCAAGCGCCCGGTCGGACTCGGTCCGCTTCGGATCGTCGAGCAGGAGCGCACGCACACGCCCCCAATCACGCTCGTCGAACGCCGCCTCGGCCAGATCGATGGTCAGCACCAGACCAGACTACCGAAGCATGAATAATTGGTGCCAGGCACCAATTATTCATGCCGAGAGCGAAGTGGTGAATAACGGTGCCAGGCACCGTTATTCACGCCGCGAACGGTTGGGTGAGAGGCCATGCGGCGCATGGCCAGCAGGCCGAAGGCCGCTGCAGCCAGGCAGGCCGCGCCGCCGACTGCGAGGCCGACGCGGGCGCCGGCGATGCTCGTGATCCAGCCGATGATGGGGCCGCCGATCGGGGTGGAGCCGAGGAATGCCACCGACCACAGGGCCATTACCCGCCCACGCATGTGCGGCGCCGCGGTGAGTTGCAGCGTTGAGTTGGCCATCGCCAGGAAGGTGACGCTGCCGAACCCGACCATGCCCAGCGCGACAAACTCGATCGGGAGCGTGGGAGCAATCGCTGCCACCAAAATCACCACTCCGAACCCGAATGACGCGATCACCATCGGTTGCAGGCCGGTCTTGCCGCGGGCCGCCGCCACCAGCCCGCCGGCCACCGCGCCGATTCCCATGGCCGCGGTCATCAGTCCGAATGTGCGCGCGTCCCCGCCGAACACCTGCTTGGCGGCGACCGGCAGCGTCACCTGGAAGTTGTAGGCGAGCATCCCCACCAGGCCCATCATCACCAGCGGGATCCTCAGCTCAGGTGTGCGGGCGACATACTTGAACCCCTCGCGCAGCTGGCCGCGGCGGCGCACCGTCGGCACGCGTCGGCTTCAGCAGCGAGGTGTCCATCGTCATCAGCGAGCCGACCACCGCGGCGAAGCTGACCGCGTTGATCACAAAGCACCAGCCCTCGCCCACGGTGGCGATCATGATGCCGGCGACCGCCGGGCCGACCGCCCGGGCGGCGTTGATCAGGGTGGAGTTGAGGCTGACGGCGTTTCGCAGGTCATCCGGTCCCACCATCTCCATCACGAAGGCCTGGCGCGAGGGGTTCTCGAAGCATTGGTTGAGGCCCAGCAGCAGCGCCAGGATCAGTACGTCGACGAAGGTGACCCGGTTGGTCAGGGTGAGGATGCCCAGCACCAGCGCCTGGACTCCCATCAGCGACTGCAGCACCACCATCAGGCGGCGCTTGTCCACGCGATCGGCCACCACGCCGCCGTAGGGGCCCAGCAGCAGTACGGGCAGCGTCTGCAGTGCGATCACGATGCCCAGCGCCGCGGCGGAGTGGGTCAGCTGCAGCACCAGCCAGGCCTGGGCGGTGGACTGCATCCAGGTGCCGACCAGGGAGATCGCCTGGCCGGTGAAGTAGCGCCGATAGTTGGGGATCGCGAGCGCCGAGAAGGTGCGCCGCACGGTTGCGTCCATCGTCACTGCGGGTGCTGCTTCAAACTCTTGGCCAGCGACTCGAGGACCGGCAGGGCGGTGGCCAGCGCCCGGCGCTCGTCGGGGGTGAGGCTCTCGATCGCGAGGTTGACCGCGTCGGTGCGCTCGTGTCGGATCTGCTCGTAGAACTCGCGGCCCTTGTCCGTCGGCGCGACGTGCGAGACGCGGCGATCCTCGGGGTCGGGCTCGCGCGTGACCAGATCGGCGGCCTCCAGTTTGGCCACGATCCGCGAGAGCAGCGTGGGGTTGATGCCCTCGATGCGTCGCCAGGTCGGACAGGCGCAGATCTCCTTGGCGCGCGATCGTGCCGAAGACTTCGTACTGGGACGGAGAGAGGTCGGTGTGCCCGCCGGCGTGGCGCAGGCGTCGCGACGAGCCGGCCGATCACGGTGCGCATGCGACCGGCGATGTCGTTGTCGTCGAGGTTGGAGGAATCGGTCATTACCCTCAGTGTAGCAATTGCTTGCCGGCAAGCAAGTAATTCATTGGTACAGTTCCAATGCGTGTTCTGGACTCGAATTCTCGGTTCGCTGGTGGCCGCCTCGCTGGTCTTGAGCGCGTGCGGGAACGCGACCGGGGCCGGCACGTCGACAGCCCCGTCGAGCATGCCCGCGAGCACGCCAAACTGCTCCTCGAGCGACGTGGGCCAGGTCAGCGCCACCCTCCAAGGTGGGACCGGCAGTGCCGTCGGGGAGGTGCGGCTGGCCAACACCGGGTCGACCAACTGCCTGCTGCGCGGTGCGCCGCTGGTGCGGCTGTACACCGCCGGTGGCCAGATGCTGCCGGTGCGAAACATCGGGCAAACCGCCCAGTCCGCCCGCAGGCTGCTGGTGCACCCAGGCGAGACGGCGGTCAGCCACATCGCCTGGGGCAACGGCTGTCACCTCTCGGGGAACGCCGACACGATCGAGATCGACTGGCCCGGCGGCAGCGCCACCACCCACGTGGGTGGCACGGACATGCCTCGCTGCGACGCGCCCAGCGTCAAGTCGCACGTCACCTCGTCTCGCGGTTCACTACGGCGTGAACGTGGGCACAGCCTCTTCCACCGGGACTTCTTCGGGGCGGAGGGTGTCCATGAACGAGCTGACCGAGAACACCGCGTTTCCGGCTCCCGCCACGCCGTAGCCCGGCGGCGGCTTCAGCCCATGCTTCTCGAGCGTCCCGCGGTAGGCCTCCAACAGGCGGATGTGGTATTCCAGCGGAGCGCCCATCGGGTTGTCGCGGCCAAGCGGCGTGGCCGGCTCCGGGCACCAGGTGGTGAAGCGCGGGGTCACACCGCGGCTCATGAAGTAGTCGAGCCCGAGCGTGGTGCTTGCGATCGCCTCGTCGATCGAGGTGAAGCCAAACGGCTTGGCCATCTCGACGCCGGCGACGAAGTTGGGGATCACGTACCGCGGCCCGAACACCTCGGCCGCGTCCAGGATCCGCCGGTGCCATTCGCTTCGCCCCACGTAGCGCGTCTTGCCGGGGCAGATGATCTCGAACAGCCGCTCGTCCCACACCTCGTAGTTGGGGTGGTAGATCTTGATGCCGTAATCCTTGAAGCGCTGCACGTCGGCCCGCGGAAGCGCCTGGGCGACCACCTTGCCGATCCAGCGATTGGGGAAGCGCTCCTCGATCGCCTGGGCGTAGCGGCCGTAGAAGTCGGCCTCCGCCAACCCGTCGACCTTGCTGGTGACAGAGCCGCCGGTGAGCGTGTAGGCCTTGCTGACCGCGATCGGTGTCGTAGCGATCGATGATCGCGAGCGCCTCCAGCACGTCGTCCACTGACTTGATGCCGGTGTAGGGCCGGCCCTCCTGCTTGTGCTGGCGCCAGTTGTGGTTGATGTCGCAGAACTGGCACTCTTCCTTGGCACCGAAGTACTGGCACAGGCGAAGCGCGGTCAGATAGATCAGGTAGCCCCACTGGATCGTGGGCGCGGTCTCCATCACCGTCTTGCCGTTGGCCAGCTCGTGCCGGTAGTACTCCGGCATCGGCGGCAACAGCACGTCTGCCATCAGCCGGCCGTCCAGCGACAGCTGCAGCGTGCCCTCCTCACCCAGCGAGACGCGGTAGGGCGAGTCGGGGTTGACGCGCACCGAGACGATCGTGCGCCGAAGTCCGTGCGGGCCGCCGGTGAGTGCGAGCTCCTCGGGCGGGCGGCGGATGGCAGCCTCGCCCAGCTGGGCCAGCGGCTTCTGGTCGAACGAGAAGATGAAGTACGACTTGGGCTTGACCTCGCCGTCCAGATTGTCGGTCAGCGCCGAGTGGTCAAACGCCATGCCGCTGCGAAGCAGGTCCTCCTTCAACACCGCCTCGGGCGGTATATGCGGATACCGGCCAATCAGGTCTTCGACAAGGGCGGTGCGGGAAGCTTCCAAGCTGGGTTCGGACACTAGCACCGGCGCCGCCGACGCTCGGCGCTCAGATCAGCAGGAGCTACGGCAGATCGTCGAGTATCTGGGCCTGGCCGGTGATCGCCGGTGCGCCCCAGATCAGCACCTGCGCGGGAGCCGAGCCCTGATTGCGAAGCTGCAGCTCGGTACCGGGGGCGACCCGGGCCACGCTGCCGCGGGTAAGCTCGACGGCCTCGGCGGGCTCGCCCAGCATCATCGTGATCGTGCCCTCGAGCACGACGAAGACTTCTTCCTGGGCGCCCTCGATGTGGCGCCGTCCGCGGGTGCCCGGTGGATACCGCCACACGGTTGCGCGCGAGTGCTCCAGGCCGAGCGCGTCGGTCAGGCCGGCGGCGAGACGGGGCTCGTCCTGCGGCCGGTACTGGCGCTCGGCGTACTCCAGCTCGTCGACGTGGACGGCTGAATAACGGTGCCTGGCACCGTTATTCACAGGCCTGCTCGATCAAGGTGCGGGTCGCGCCACCCTTGAGGGTCGAGCCGACCGCCCAGGCATCGGTGGTTGCGGGGATCTCGGTGACGGCATTGAGCAGGTCATCGCTACCGGGCGAGATCGGTGTGACTCGCGTCCAGGTGGATCCGGTGCGCAGCAATGCGGCGGTGGTGTTGGTGCCGGTGGCGGTCGCTCGCGCCCCCACCGACCAGACGCCGTCGGTGGAGTACAGGCTGAGGCCGGCCGCGGCCGCATCCCCGCCGGTGGAGCGCGCCCAGGCGCCGCCGTTCCAGTGCTCGAGCAGCACTCGCGGCACCGCCTGAGCCGTGCCGCCCACCGCCCACACGTTGGATGTCGCCAATGCCTGGACGCCCAGCAGGCTGCCTCCCGGGGCGATCGCCGGGGTTGCCACTCGCGACCACCGAGAGCCGTTCCAGTGCTCCACCAGCGGCGTCTGGTTTGCGAGACCGAACCACCCGACCGCCCACACGTCGCCGGTCGAGACGGCGGACACGTCCACCAGTGTGTTGATGGTGGTCACCGGGTTTGGCACCGTGACCACTCGCCAGTGCTGTCCGTCCCAGTGCTCGACCAGCGGCCTCCACACCTGCGCCGATCGCACGCTGGTGCCGACCGCCCAGATGTCGTCGGGGGCGATCGCGGTGATGCTGTCGAGCCCGACGTTGGCGAAGCCCCTGCCGGGAGTGCCGGCGGCGGCCACGCTCCACTTGGTGCCGTTGTAGTGCAGGATCAGCGGCCGGCTGGCTGACCCCTTGTTGCCCACTGCCCAGACGTTGGTGGGCGAGATCGCAACCACACCGTTGAGTCCCAGGAACGATGTGCTGGTCGTAGGGCCGGGCACGACCGACCACGTCATCCCGTCCCAGTGCTCGATCAGCGGGCGGGCGTTGGATCCACGACCGCTGGTGCCCACCGCCCAGGCGTCTGTGGCCGAAAGCGCCGACACGTCGGTGAGGATGTTGAAGCTCGGCTGGGGGTTGCGACTGGCAACCACCGACCAGCCCGGGCAGGCCGCCAAGCGCGGGCACGACGGCGACAGTCGCAAGCAGTACCCACAGCCCAACCGTCGCAATCAGCACTCGCCGCAGCATCACGGTCTCAGTATGGCCGCTGCACCGGCCTCATCTAGGCGTCGGCAATGCCGTGTCGGATGGCGTAGCGGGTGAGCTCCGCGCGGTTGTGAATGTCGAGCTTGGCCATCAGGTTGTCGCGGTGGCGTTCGACCGTCTTGGTGCTGATGGTGAGCTGCTCGGCGATCTCACGGCTGGTGTTGCCGGCGGCGATCAGCGCGACGATCTGGGTCTCGCGGGCCGTCAACGGTCCCGTCCTCGACCTCTCGCGGCGGCTCTATCGGAGGCCGATCGGCCATCCGCGGCTCGACGAACTCCCCGCCGTCGAGCACCGTGCGGCAGGCGCTCAGCAGGTCACGGTCGACGGTGCTCTTGAGCAGGTACCCGTGTGCACCCACCCTGCGGGCCTGCTTGACGTAGCGGGGGTCGTCGTACATCGAGAGGATCAGGATCCGCAGGTCGCGCCTGGCGGTGGCCAGCTGCTGGGCAACCTCGAGCCCGGTCAGGCGCGGCATCGCCAGGTCGAGAATGGCCAGATCGACGTCGGGCTGAAGGCCGAGCGACAGCGCCTCGGCGCCGTCGGCGGCTTCGGCCACCACCTCCAGCTTGGGGTCGGCGCGCAGGATCATGCCCACGCCCCGTCGCACCACCGGGTGGTCATCGGCGACCAGGATGTGCACGGTCACGGCTGCACCCGCAGCGGCTCGCCGCCGGCGTCCACCGGCGCCGTCATCACGATCTGCGTCCCCGACCCGGGCCGCGACTCGACCCGCAGCACCCCGTGGATGATCAATGCCCGCTCGCGCATGCCGCGCAGGCCGCCGCCGAAACTCTCGTGACCGATACCGACGCCGTTGTCGCGTACCACCAGCTCGATCATGCGACCCTCGCCGGTCTGGTGCAGGCTCAGGTCGACGTGGGTGCAGTCGGCATGCCGGGCAGCGTTGGTGAGCGCCTCCTGCGCGATCCGGTACACCGTCAGCGCGACGCCCTCCTCGAGCTCGACCGTCTCGTCGACGTCGACGTCCACTCGGGTGGCGGTGCGAGCCTCGAACGTCTCGGCCAGCGCGTGCAGCGCCGCCGGCAGGCCGAGGTCGGCCAGCACCGAGGGGCGCAGCAGCCCGTCCACCCGCCGCAGCTCCTCGAGCGCCACCCGAGCGGTGTCCTGAGCCGCCCGCAGCGCTTCGTCGCGCTCGCTGCCCTCGGTCTCCTCGGCGCGTTTCAGGAACAGCAGCATGCCGGTGAGGTTCTGGCCGATCTCGTCGTGCAGCTCGCGCGCGATCCGGCGGCGCTCGGCCTCCTGCGCCCGAAACGCGATCGTCGACGACTCCCGCCGCTCGTCCTCGAGCCGGGTCAGCGTGCGGTTGAACGTCCTGATCACCTCGCTGACCTCGCCCGAGCCGTCGATCTCGAGCCGGCGCCCGGGCTCGCGCAGGTCAACGGTGTTCATCAGCGCCGACAGCTCGCGCAGCGGCCGCAGCGTCAACCACAGGAGCAGCCCGTTTGCGATCACGAACACGATCACGCCGATGGTGAGCACCACCGCCTGGGCCTGCTCGATCGGCGCCGAGATGGTGATCGGCGAGAACGCCAGTACCAGGCCGGCGAGGATCAGCAGGCCGGCGTCGAGGGCGAACACCCGCCAGAAGAGCGACGAGCGGCGGGCGGGGAGACGCCCGGCGCTGGGCGGGGAGCTGGCCACGTTCATGGTGCCGCGTCAAATTACTGCTTCCCCAAGGCCACAACGCCCCAAGCCGCGACATTAAGTATCCCGCTCAGTGTCGGGGGTATGGGGCGGTGGCCTTTGGGGGCACTCCGTGGCTCCCGCTCGGTGTGCATGGCCGGATGATTGACGCCGGCGCCCCACCCGGACAATGGGGGGAACGCCTCATTCACGCCGCCTGGAGCGGTAACAAGTTGCGACTTTTGCATGATCGCGGCATCATGAATCAGCGGATCGAATGGGGACGTCGAGTCTGCGCCCGACAGCAACTGAAGGAGTACCCCCGTGTCAGCTCGGCTACGCCTGCGTCCCATACTCACCTCCCTGGTCGCGGTGGTCGCGTTCGCCGCCACCGCCGGCTCGGCTTCCGCGGTGACCCTCGGCGACCTCCCCTCGCCCACGTGGCAGGCCAACGGGCGGGTGAACACGGTGCTGCGGGTCAACGGAGTGGTGTACATCGGCGGGCAGTTCACCCAGGTGATGGACCACGCCGGCGGCAACGTCACTCCCCGAAACAGGCTGGCGGCGTTCAACGCGAGCACCGGCGCGCTGCTGCCGTGGAATCCGGGTGCGAACAACACGGTGCGGGCACTCGCCACCTCGCAGGACGCGTCGATGATCTTCGTCGGCGGGGCGTTCACGCAGATCGGGGGCAAGACCCGCCAGCGCGTGGCCGAGGTGCAGGCAGCCACCGTCGGCGCGGGTACGGGCGTGGTCAACGGCTGGTCGGCGAGGGTCGACAACCAGGTGTGGGGGATGGCCGTGTTCTCGGGCCAGGTGTACATCGGAGGAGACTTCCGGCACGTCAACGGCCACGAGCGGGAGCGGTTGGCTGCGCTCAGCTCGAGCAGCGGCGCGCTCAGCTGCTGACTGGGTGCCGCGCGCCAACAATGCCGTGCGAGTGATCTCGGTGCCGCCGGCCGGCGACAAGCTGTTCGTGGGCGGAGCGTTCACGCTCTTCAACAACCAGCGCCAGGCCCACCTGGTGGCCGTCACCACCACCGGCGGTGCGCTGCTTCCGTGGGCGTCGCATCCCGGCGGAACGGTCAAGGCGTTTGCGGCGACCTCGAGCACCCTGTTCGAGGGAGACGCCGGCGGCGGCGGGCACGTGCGCGCCTACTCGCTGCCTGCGGGCAAGCTGAAATGGACGAACACCGGCAACGGAGACGTGGAGCGGGTGGTGCTGTACCAGGGCTCGCTGCTTGTGGGCGGCCACTTCACCACCTTCGGCGCCTTCAACGCCCAGCATCTGGTGGCTCTCAACCAGACCACCGGCAAGGTCGACACGTCGTGGCAGCCGTCGGCCGACAGCATCCACGGGGTGTTCGGCCTGCAGGCCTACGGCCAGAGCGTGTACGCCGGCGGTGACTTCACCCGCTGGTTCCCCGGAAGCTTCCCTCAGGCGCATTTCGCCGAGTTCTCGACCGGGGTCACCGACTCCACGCCGCCCGACGATCACCGCCGCGCCCAAGCTGATCGTTCCGCTGGGAGCGAACCTGGGACCAACGCTGATACCGGCTCGGGTCAGCTTCGCCGCCACCGATGCGGCCAGCGGCATCTGCCGCTATCAGCTGCAGAAGAGCTTTGGCGGTGGCGCGTACGCGCCGGTCTCCCTGCCGTGGATCAACGCTGCGTTCACCAAGCCGCACGGTGGCGCCCAGCAGCAAGGCCTACCGATTCCAGGTGCGGGCGACCGACTGCTCGGACAACGTCTCGGCGTTCGTCCCCGGCGCGCCCACGGTGGTGACGGCGTTCCAGAACGGCGGCGGAGCCATTCACTACACGGGGCGCTGGTCGAACCAGCGGGTGTCGGGAACCTACGGCGGCTCGATCCACACGACCTCGAGCGCGGGCGCGTCGGCGTCGCTCAAGTTCAACGGCCGCGAGGTGGTGTGGGTGGCGAGCCGGGCGGCCAACCGTGGTGTCGGCCGGATCTACATCGACGGCCGTCTGGTCAAGTCGCTCAACCTGCACGCCAACGGCACCGCCCGGCGGCGGGCGGTGTTCACCCGCGCGTGGACGAGCGTCGGCACTCACACGATCAAGGTGGTGTGCGCCGGGACGGCCGGGCACCCCACGATTGACGTGGATGCCTTCGTGACCGTGCGGTAGGTTCTGCACCGACCATGACCTCGCAGCTCGCCCTGGCGCTCGACGTGGGCGGGTCGAAGCTGGCCGTCCGCCGTCGTCGACGAGGCGGGTACGGCTGATCGCCCGCTGCCGCGTGCCCGTCCCCGCAACCGATGACCCGGAGGTGGTGATGGCCGCGCTGGTGGCCTGCGCCGGTCACGTGCTCGGCGAGGCCCGGCGTCGAGCCGGGGGCGATCGCGGGGGTGGGGGTGGCCTGCGCCGGCCCGATGGAGTGGGCGCGGGGTGAGGTCTCGCCGCTGAACATCCCGGCGTGGCGAGGGTTCCCGCTGCGCGAACGGCTGTCCCAGGAGTTCCCCGGCGCCGATCGTCAGGGTCGAGAACGACGCGGTCGGGATCGCCGCCGGTGAGCGCTGGATGGGAGCCGGCCGGGACCTTCAGAACTTCATGGCGGTGACGGTGTCGACCGGCGTCGGGGGCGGGCTCGTGCTCGGCGGCCGGGTGCAGTACGGCGCCACCCGCAATGCCGGGCACATCGGCCATGTGGTGGTCGAGCCCGATGGGCCGGAATGCGCCTGCGGCGGGCGGGGATGTCTCGAAGCGGTGGCGTCCGGCCCGCGCACGATCGCCCGCGCCCGGGAGCGCGGTTGGGTGCCGCCCTTGGGGCAGGAGGCCGACGGCGCGGCGCTGGCCATGGCCGCCGAGGCGGGCGACCCGGTGGCCGTCGACGAGATCGCCCGGGCAGGTCGTGGGCTGGGTGTGGCGTTTGCCTCGGCAGCCGCGCTGCTCGACCTCTCGGCGGTGCTGGTGGTGGGCGGGTTCTCCCACGTGGGCGAGCCGCTGTGGGCACCGCTGCGGGCCGCCTTCGCAGAGCATGCCGGGCTCGAGTTCGTGCGCAGCTGCCGGATCGAGCCCGGCCAACTGGGCGACGCCGCCGGCCTGATCGGCGCCGCCGCCTTCATCCTCGGTGGTGAATAACGGTGCCAGGCACCGTTATTCACGCACGGGATCGTCGTCGAGCTCGTGGAGCAGAGCTTCGACGCGCTCCCCGATCTCGTCTCGGATCGCCCGTACTGCGGGCAGCGGCTGTCCGCTGGGGTCGGGCAGCTCCCAGTCGAGGTAGCGCTTGCCGGGGATGAACGGACACTCGTCTCCGCAGCCCATGGTCACCACCAGATCCGCCCACTGCATGTCGTCTGGGCCGAGCTTTCGAGGGGTCACCTGGGAGACGTCGATTCCGATCTCGGCCAGCACCTCGACCACCTCGGGGTGCACCCGGTCGGCGGGGCGGCTGCCGGCCGATCGGGCCTGATGCCGGTCACCGGAGGCACGGGCGAACAGCGCCTGGGCGATCTGAGACCGGCCGGCGTTTTGGATGCAGACGAACAGCACGTTGCTCACGAAGCGTCATCCGATCGCAGGAATTGGTATGTCCCGGCGGCAACTATGGCTCCGACCAGCGGCGCGGCCAGGTACACCCAGATCGCGGTGTCAGTCGCCCGACACGATCGCCGGGGCGAGCGATCGGGCCGGATTCATCGAGGCGCCGGTGATCGGCCCGCCGAACATCGCATCGAGTCCCACCGCGCCGCCGATCGCGATCGCAGCGGCCTCGCCCACCGCGCGGGTGTCGGTGGCCACCGCCATGATCACCAGCACCAGCATGAACGTCAGCACCGACTCCCACGCAAACGCCTGGGCGTCGGAGCCGGATGGCAGCGTCGCCCCGACGTGGGCGACGTTTCCGAGCGACTGTCGCAGCAGTGCCGCCGCGACCAGTGCGCCACCGAGTTGGGCCGTCCAGTAGACGCCCACCCGTGGCCAGCTGAAGTGCCGGGTCGCGGCGAACGCGAACGTCACCGCCGGGTTGAAGTGCGCGCCGGAGATGTGACCGACCGCGTAGATCATCACCATGATCACGAGTCCGAAGCTGATCGCCACTCCGACGTGGCCGAGGTCGCCGGTGGTGGCGTCCACCATGATCGCCCCGCAGCCGGCGAACACCAGCGCAAACGTCCCGATTGCCTCGGCCACGGCGCTGCGTGCGAGCGCGGGGCTCGGGCGTTTCATCAGCCGGCGGCGGCCTTCGCCGGCAGGGACGGCTCCAGCAGCGAGTGCAACCGCTCCATCGCGTCGGGTGTGATCCGGAAGTACGCGAATGTGCCGCGTTTCTCCCGTTCCAGCAGACCGGCCTGGCGGAGGTGCTTGAGGTGGTAGGTGACTGTGGGCTGTGCGAGTCCCAGCTGATCGGTGAACTCGCACACGCACACGGCCTTGCCGTCGGCGCGGAGCAGGATGTTCATGATCTTGAGGCGGTGCCGGTCGGCCAACACCCGAAACAGCCGCTCCAGCTCCACCGCATCGGCCTCACTCAGCGACGAGCCAGCGAGTGGCGTGCAGCAGCTGATGGTCGGAAGGGACGTGCGCACTCGAACCACTATATCGAACTCAATCAATATTTGCGATCGTGAATATGAATGACGGTGCCTGGCACCGTTATTCACCCGTGCGGCGGCTGAACTCGATGCAGGTCTCGATGTGAAACCGGGTGGCGTAGCCGAGATCGGCGGTGTGGACGCGCTCGTCGCGGCCGTGCACGCCCGCGTGCAGGACGGCCGTGGGCGTGTGCCGCACCGGCCAGATTCCGTAGGCGACGGTGCCAAACGCCTCGCGCAGATAGTGCGAGTTGGTGAAGCCGTTGCAGAGCGTGGGGATCAACACCGCGTCGGGATCGTTCCGCGCCACCCACTCGCGGCAGACCTCGTACAGCGGGCGTGTCGAGCGGGGAGATCGAGCCGCCCTCGGGCGCGCCGGAGAACTCGATCCGGTAGGGGATGTCGTCGCCCAGCACCGCCACCAGCTCGGCGCGCACATCGTCGATCGGTGGCGCCCGGGATCGGCCGGCAGTCACAGTCCACCGACGCCTCGGCCGGCATCACGTTGAGCGCGGTTGAGCCGTGCAGCCGGGTGGGCGCGACGGTGGTGACGAACAGCGGCGCGATCAGGTCGGGCAGCATCGGGTGCAGGGCATCGGCGCGTGCGATCCGCTCGGCCAGCTCGCCCTCGGCGCCGACCAGCGCGGTCAGCATGGCGTCGGTCTGGGGCAGCAGCCGCGGACGGGGGAGTGCCGCGACAGCCGGTCGATCAGCCGAGCCAGCAGCGGCACGGCGTTTTCGCCCGACCACGGCAGCGACGTCGGGCCGGCCGCACCGACGGCGGTCACGGTCGCCGCGCAGCGCGCCCTTCTCGCCGACGTTGATGGTGACCACGGTGCGCCCGTCGGCCAGCTCGAGCCGCTCGGCGGCGCCCTCGTTGAGTGCGTAGTCGGTGCGCACCTCGGGCCGCTCGCGCGACCAGCCACGGCATCCCCACCTGGGCTTCGCCATCCTCCTCGTCGGCCTCGGCGATCAGCACCAGATCGCCGGCGGGCTGAAAGCCGTTTCGGGCCAGCCACGCGATCGCGACCGCCCGGGTGGCGAGCTCGTTCTTCATGTCGGCAGCGCCGCGGCCCCAGATGTAGCCGTGCGTCGTCGACGTGTCCGGCGAACGGCGGATGCGTCCAGGTGCCGGCGTCCTCGGCGGGCACGACGTCGGTGTGCCCCACCAGCGCCAGCGACGGGCCCCGGCCGCGGCCGGGGATCCGGCCGATCAGGTTCGCGCGGGCGCGGGTCGCGAGCCTCCAGGCTGCATTCCACGCCGTTCTGGGTGAGGTATGCCGTGAAGCATCTCGGCCGCCGCCGTCTCGCCCCCCGGCGGGTTGGAGGTGTCGATCCGAAGCAGCTGCTGCGAGCAGCTCGGTCGCCTCTCGGCGCAGCTCGTCCTCGTCGGGTCGTCACGGCTTACGAGGCCGGCCGCCAGCAGCGTCCGGAAGCGCGACACGGTGTCGGCCACACCCTCGGCAAACGGCGTGTCGTCGAGCGCTCCGACGGCCGCGGTCAACGACGTCGCGTCGACCTCCTCGGGGAACGGCAGTCGCACGTCGTCGTAGCTGATCGCGCCGTCCGAGCTGCCTGCGGCCGCGGCGATGGTGCTGACCACCTCGTCCATGTGCACCACGCTGCCGGCCAGTTGTGGACGGTCGCTCCCTCGCATTCGGCTCGGGCGGCGGCAACGAAGGCAGCGGCCACGTCGGGTGCGTACTGGAGCTGGATGCGTCCGCCGAACGGGATCCGGTGGGGCTCCCCCGCGGCGGCGGCCAGCATCGCTTTGGTCGGCTCCGAGGTCATCCCCTGATCCCGTCCCGGGCCGTACACGGTGTGCGGCCGCAGGCCGATGCTGGCCAGCTTGTTCTCGTGCCAGTACACGTGCGCGGTGCCCTCGTTGGCCCGCTTGTAGACGCCGTACAGCGTGTCGGGAAGCGCCGCGCTGTCGGGTCGTCGCGCCGCCTTCGTCGATGGCGTCATAGGCCGCGATCGAGGAGGCGTAGACGACGTGGTGGATGCGGTCGGCCCGCCGTTTGACGGCCTCGAACACGTTCACGGTGCCCAGCACGTTGGTGCGCGCCCCCAGCGGCGGATCGGCCCGGCAGAACGGGATCTGCAGCGCCGCCAGGTGGATCACATGGGTGACGCCGCCGCCGTCGAGCGCCCGCTCGAGAGCGGTGATGTCCGAGATGTCGGCGCTCACCCGTTCCACGCTCTGGGCCTTCGTCCGGCGTCATCACCAGCCCCCAGCGGTGGCCATCCGAAGCCAGATCGAACGCGGTCACCGCGGCGTTTTCGCGAACCAGCTGGCGCACAACCCACGTGCCGATACACCCGTAGGCGCCGGTCACGAGGAAATGTTCGCTGGACATAACGCAAACGTTATCCCAATCTGCTTCGCCCGGCGCCTGGGTGAGGCTCTAAGCTCTCCCCATGGCGGATTCGCGGCAAAAGCCGGCGCGGCTCGAGGATGTCGCCCGCGAGGCTGGAGTGCACCTGTCAACTGTCTCCCGAGTGCTCAACGGCTCGGAGACGCTGACCGTCCGCCCCGAGACGCGGGAGCGCATCCTCGAGACGGCACGGCGGCTCCGCTACCGGCCCAACGCGATCGCCCGGGGACTCAAGACCTCCAGCACCGGAGCGCTCGGATTGCTGGTGCCGTCGCTGCGAAACCCGGTGTACTCGACCATCATCCGCGGTGCCTTCGACCACGCCTGGGCCAAAGGCTTGGTGGTGCTGCTGGCCGAGGACACCGGCGGCACCAGCGCCCAGCAGGCATACGAATCGCTGGTGGCAGAGGGCCGCATCGACGGCCTGCTGATCGCCAGCGCCCGTCCCGGCAACCCGATCCTGAAGCGCTTTGCCGAGAAGATGGTGCCGTGCGTGTTCGTCAACCGCCGCCATCTCGGCAGCGGATGCAACGTCTCCATGCGCGAGGAGGATGCCGGTCGGATCGTGGCCGGCCACCTGCTCGAACTCGGCCATCGCCGGCTGGGTCACGTGGCCGGCCCGCATCGGCTCGACACCGCCAAACGGCGGATGCAGGGCTTCGTCGACGCCGCCATCGCCGCGGGGGCGGAGGTGCAGGTGGAGGAGGCTGCCTTCGACGAGCGGGGAGGTGCTCAGGCGATGTCCACGCTCCTGGCCGGGCGCAGGCCGCCCACCGGGATCTTCGTCTCGAACATCAACCAGGCGGTGGGCGCGCTCGCCGCGGCTCGACGGCAGGGAGTGGCTCGTGCCCGGCGACGTGTCGGTGGTCGGCTACGACGACGATCCCCTCACCGAGTATCTGGACGTGCCCCTGACCGCGATCCGGATGCCGCTGTGGGAGCTGGGAGCCACCGCGGTCGATCTCGTCATCGAGCAGCTCAACGGCGGGCCGCCGCGCGACGTCGAGCTGGACGACCGAGCCGCAGCTGATCGTGCGGGCATCCACGGCGGAGTGTGTGACCCCCTGATCCCGGACCGGGGATGATGCCGCCGATGGATCGCCGCACATTTCTCACCCGCGCGGCAGCCCTGCCGCTGGCCGCCGGATTGGCGTCCTGCTCGGGCTCGAACTCGAGCGGATCGAGTGCAACCAGCGGGGTCACAACCACGACCAGCCCGCCGTCGCCGCCGGCGACGACCGGGCCGACCACCCTCTCCGGCCTTGCGGCCAAGCTGCGCGGCCCGCTGCTGACGCCGGGCGAGGCCGGGTACTCGAGCGCGGCCACGATCGCAAACTCCGCCTACTCGTCGGTTCACCCCCAGGCGATCGCGATGGTGCACGGCGAGCGCGACGTCGCCACCTGCGTCCAGTACGCCGCGCGCACCCGGATCCCGTTCACCGCCCGCGCCGGCGGGCACAGCTACGCCGGCTACTCGACCAACCGCGGGCTGGTGTGCAACGTCGATCGGCTCGACTCGATCTCGGTCGCCCCGGACGGACGCTCGGTCACCGTCGGCTCGGGGGTGAAGGCGATCGACCTGATCACCAAGCTGGCCGGCCGCGGCCTGGCGGTGCCCACCGGCTCGTGCCCCACCGTCGGCATCACCGGACTGTCGCTGGGCGGCGGGCTGGGGTTCGGCGCCCGCGCCTTCGGCCCCACCTGCGACAACATCATGGGGCTCAGAATCGCGACCGCCGACGGCCGGGTGGTGGTGGCCGATCCCACCACCAACCCCGATCTGTACTGGGCCTGCCGCGGCGGCGGCGGCGGCAACTTCGGCGTCGTCACCGCGCTCACGCTGTCCACCCACCCGGTCTCCGATTCGGCCTACGGGTTCATCGACTTCCCCTGGTCGCAGGCCGACGCCGCCGTTCAGGCGTGGCAGCGGCTGGCGCCTCACGCAAGCCCCGAACCTGTATCTGATCTGTGCGCTCGAGACCGGCTCGGGCGGGCCGCAGGTGCGGGTGTTCGGGCAGCTCCTGGGCGGATCCGAATCCCAGTTTCGGGCGGCGGTCGCGCCGATCACGGCCGTCTCGGGAGCGACCATCCAGACCGGCGTCCGGGTCGTACCTGTCGCTGCAGCTGATCTGGGCGGGTTGTGCCAACGAGAGCGCCGCCGCCTGCCGGACGCTGCCGGTTTCCAGCTTCGTGGCCAAGTCCGACTACGTCAGCAAGCCGTTCCCGTCGGCGGCGGTCACCGGCATGGCCAAGGCCATCGAGGCTCGCCAGGGCCAGTCCGGATCGGGGGCGGTGATCATGGATCCCTACGGCGCGGCCATCAACAAGGTGGCGCGCGGACGCGACCGCCTTCGTCCATCGCGATCAGCTGTTCTCGTGCCAGGAGCTCGCCTACTGGAGCGCGGGAGGGAAGTCGGCGGCCGACAGCTGGCTGGACGGATTGCGGGCGGGGCTGCGGCCGTACGTGTCCGGCCAGGCCTACCAGAACTACATCGATCCCGACTCTCAGCGACTGGCAGCAGGCCTACTACGCCGGCAACCTGACCCGGCTGCGCGAGGTCAAGAAGCGCTATGACCCTGAACAGGTGTTCCGGTTTCGCCAGTCGATTCCGCCGGCCTGACCGGGGAGCGGCCGTCGCGGCGCGACTCGGCCACCAGTTTGCCGGCGGCGATGAACATCGCAACCGAGAGCACCGCGGTCTCCATCAGCGCGGTGGTGGCGCCTGCGATCCGCTGGTCGGCCAGCGCGCTGATCCCGCCGAGCTTCGGCGTGTGCAGGTAGAAGTCGTACAACGGCCGGTCGTGCAGGGCGATGAAGATATCCAGCGGCATCATCACGATCATGGCCACGAACAGGTACAGCACCCGCCCGCGGTTGGTGAGCGCGCCGGGCACGATGTCCGGCCACCAGAAGATCAGGCCCGAGACGATGAACGCGATGTGCTCGAGCCCCAGCGCGGCCCGGTGCTGGAGCGCGTAGTCGTACACCACCGGCAGGTGGATCACATACCAGGTCGCCACCCAGATCGCGATCGCCACCCGTGGTTCGAACCACCAACCGGGCTCCGGGCAGGCGGGCGATCGCGGCGATCATCACCGGCGTCAGGCCCAGCAGCAGGAGCGGCGGCGCCCAGTCGGCGATGATCACGTTTTGGAGCAGGTGGAAGCTGAGCATCGAGGTCAGCGCGAGATGCTCGATCGGGGACAGCAGAGCGATCGCGATCAGCGTCAGCCCGGCGGCGAAGCTCACCCGCTTCCAGGTGGGCACCCGCTGCCCCCGCCGCTCCAGCACCCATGTCACCACGGCGTAGTCGAACGCGAATATCAGCAGCGCGATCACCCACTCGAGATCGAGCGCCACTCGCCAGGGATGCAGCACGAACTCCACCATCGAGCTGAAGTATCGCCAAGAACGTGCTCAGTCGGTGGTGATCGCCGGCTGGGGCTGCGAGACGATCGCTTCGCCGACCACCACCGCGATGAACAGCGCCACCAGGATCACGTGCACCGCCGTGCACCACAGGCAGATCGCGTCGATCTGAAACAGCTCGGCGTAGATCAGGTGGATCATCATCAGCGCGCCGCCCAGCATCCAGGCCAGGCGACCGACGCGCACCGCCTGTGAGTTCGAGCGCCAGGCCGCCGGCAGGCACAGCGCCGCGGCGACGACGAAGAACACGACTCCCAGCAGCGCAACCGGGAATCCCGCCCACCATCGACTGCGCACTGGTGGTGACCTTCTCGCAGTTGATGATCCCGCGTGGCCGAGCAGGCGAGTTTCACCGAGGTCGTGTAGTGCACCACCGTCAGGTATCCCGAGACGGCGGCGCCGGCCGCGCACAGGGCCAGCGTCAGCGGGGCGAGCGCCCGCGGCACCGGCCGGGGGCTCATTTACCGAGGTGGGGGGCGGTGGACGTCACGGCGGTGGACGAGCACACGTTGGCGGGCTTGCCACCGGTCTGGCTGCAGATCGCGGCGGTCAGCCCGTTGGCCGATCCCAGCACCGCCTTGGCCACGTCGGAGTTGGGATTGTGCAGCGCCGAGGCGATCTGGGTCATGCTCAGCCCTCTGCAGCACCGCCGGGTTGTAGCTGGCGCCGGTCAGCACATAGCGGTTGGCGATGTCGGTGAACGGGATCGCGTTCTGTGGGTTGTAGGTGTTGTACGCCTTGATCTGCTCCGCCGTGGGCTGATCGAGCGGCGCGTAGTGCTGGTTCACGACCTTGTTGGAGTTCGGTCTCGACCGCGCTCAGCACCACGTACGGGCTCGAGAACGTGGAGCCGTGGAAGCTGAAGGTGGGCGTGCTGGGATAGACGTCGATGCTCGAGGAGTGGGTCGCGCCGAGGTGCGTGAACGTGCCGAACCGCGCCAGAGCCGACACGATCGCCCACCTCTGGGCTGCGCAGTAGGGGCAGTACTCGGCGCCCAGGTAGATCATCACCGGCTTGCCGCCGCGGGTCAGGGGCTTGCCTTTGACGGGC
The DNA here is from genome assembly GCA_963729195.1 of uncultured Actinomycetes bacterium. GTDB lineage: Bacteria > Actinomycetota > Thermoleophilia > Gaiellales > JAICJC01 > CAVPTL01. The sequence continues at coordinate 382,769 of CAVSNF010000025.1, read as the reverse complement.
GAGGGCAGCGTGACATCCGGCTGGTATCCGACCGCGTTGTAGGTGGAGGCGGGGATGCTCGTGACCGACTTGACCGCCGCGGCGGCTGCCGGGAGCGCGCGTCGACGTGTTGCTCGGGGAATCCTGGCTCAGCTTCACCACACACCAGCCCGATGATCACCAGCACCAGCAGCGCCGAGATCGTGAGCGCCACCAGCAACCGCGATCTGGAGGAGCGCTGCGGTTGGCCGCGCAGGCGTCTGGCCTTCTCGCGTTCCGCTGCACGGCGCTGTTGTCGGGAAGTGGTGTCGGCCATCTACGGTTCTTCGGCAGGGTTCACGTCAAGGTGTAGACGCTGAACATTGGAAGACGACCAGAACCGTAACGCCGACGGCCCCCGGTTGCGGCAGGTTTGGCAGGATGGGGCGGTGATCATCGCCGCGGTCGACCCGCTCTCGTTCACCTTCGAACCGCTGTTTGCCGTGCTCGCGGCCGCCGGACTGCTGGTGTATGCGCGGGCCGCGCGCCGGTATCGGCCGGGTGGGATTCGGATCGCGTCGTTCGTGACCGGCATGCTGCTGATCGCCGCCTCGGTCAACTCGCCGCTGGAGACGCTCGCGATCCACTACTGGGTGCTCGCCCACCTGGTGCAGAACGCACTGCTGGCCGATCTCGCCCCGCCGTTGGTGATGCTGGGGCTCAACCGGGAGATGTGGGAGGCGCTCGATCGCCGGCTGCCGCGGCTGATGCGGTTCACCTCACACCTCGGTTTGGCGCTGCTGTTCTGGCTCGGCACCTGGTACTTCATCCACCTGGCGTCGGTGTATGAGTACGCGCTGCGCACATCCCCAGTGGCTGAACCTCGAGCACCTGGTGTTGATGTTCGCCGGGTTCATGTTCTGGGCGCCGGTGGTGCGCGCCCGCTGGTGGGAGGATCGCTCGCCGGCGGTACTGGTTCCCTACCTGCTGGCGGCGTTTGTGGGGGCGTCGTTCCTGGGACTCGGCTTCACATTCATCCCGCACCCGTTCTACCCCTACTACGTCGACCTGCCGAGGCTGCGGGGGATCTCTGCGACAGAGGATCAAAACCTGGGAGGAATTGCCATGACTGCAGAGCAATCGCTGGTGTTCCTGACCGCCATCGCCTACACCCTGTTGTTACTGGCAGACCGCGAGCAGCAGGCCACCGAGGCCCGCGAGCGAGATGTGAATACCGGGTAAAACACGCGTAAATTCGGCGCCGGCCGGCTTGCGGATGCGATGTGGCTGCCGACAAAGTGTGCACCAATGCGTCGCCTCATTCCGCTCGTGATCGTCTCTGTGTTGCTGCTCGGCGTGGTCTCCGCCTCAGCAGCGACCACCACCGTCACCACCACTGCACCGACGTGGAAGTCGGTCTTCTCGGACGAGTTCACGTCGGGGTACAGCACCGCCACCTGGACGCGCTACAACGGTGTGCCGCGCTGCTGCGCGGCGACCAGGTGGGATCCCTCCCACCTGGTGGTCAGCCAGGGCGTGATGAACCTCCAGAGCTATCGAGACTCGGCGTTCGGCGGCAAGTGGGTTTCCGCGGGACTGTCCATGGGCAAGTCGCTCGACCAGACGTACGGCAAGTGGTCGGTGCGGTTCCGGATGGATCAAGCGATGGGCGTTGGCATGTGCTTTGCGCTGTGGCCCAAGACCGGCTGGCCGCCGGAGATCGATTTTGCCGAGGAGTCCGCCAAGTACGGAGACCGCACGGTGGAGACCGGGACGCTGCACTATGGCTCGGCCAACTCGCAGATTCACTCCAAGGTGACGGGCGATTTCACCCAGTGGCACACCGCCAGCGTCGAGTGGACGCCGGGCAAGATCGTCTATCTGATGGACGACAAGCCGTGGGCCACGATCACCAGCCACGTCCCCGCCCAGCCGATGCACCTGATCATGCAGACTCACGTCGGCTCCAACGGGAGCTCGGGCGATATGCCTGCGGCATCGGTCACCGGCCACGTCGATCTCCAGATCGACTGGGTGCACGTGTACAGCCTCAACCGCTAACCCAGCGGTTCGTTACCATCCCTCGATGGATCTGCGAAGCGTCCAGGAGCCGCTCAAGCAGGGGTATCGGCAGGCTCCCGAGAGCAGCAAGATCACGCTGACCGCCCAGGGTGTGAGCGGTGACAGTCCGATCGCCTGCTCGGTCGACCTCGGCCGGGCGATCCACGAGGCCCAGGCCCATGCGGGCGTGGGCGGCGAGGGTACCGCGGCCTGTTCCGGTGACCTCCTGCTGGGAGCTCTGGCGGCCTGTGCGCAGCTCACCTGCCAGATGGTGGCCGAGGCCATGGGACTCGAGGTGAACAAGATCGCGGTGACCGTCGAGGGCGACCTCGACCTCCAGGGCACGCTCGGCATCAATCGCGACGTGCCGGTGGGGTTCAGCGACATCCGGGTGTCATTTGCGATCGACGCCCCCTCGGCCACCGAGGAGCAGCTGGACGCCCTGCAGCGAAAGACCGAGCGCTACTGCGTCGTGATGCAGACGCTCACAACGCCCGCCGCCCATCCACGTCACCTGGTGAGTGAATAACGGTGCCAGGCACCGTTATTCACCTGCAACCGATCGCCCGGTTTGACCGAAGGTAGAGGTGTGCCCCCGCAACACGATGACGTCATCCGGGAGCGATTCGCGGCCGGTGACGAGCGGGCTCTGGAGGAATGTCAGAGCCGGTTCGGCCCGATGCTGCTCGCGTATGCACGCCGATATGTTGGGCCCAACGATGCGGAGGATGTGGTGCAACGGGTGATGATCGAAGCCTGGCGCGGACGCAGCCGGTACGACCCCAGCCGCCCGCTGGAAGCGTGGCTTCTGGCGATCGTGCGCCGCCGGGCGATCGACCTGCTGCGGACGCAGAAGACCGCGGTGGTGGGCTTCGACGCGCTGCGCGAGCTCTCCGGCGAGGACGGACGCGAGACCGCCGAGCGGTTCGCCTGGGCGTTTGACGTGCGACAGGCGCTGGACGAGCTTCCCGAGGTGCAGCGCGAGGCGCTGGTGCTGTCGTACTTCGGCGGGCTGTCCCAGGCCGAGGTGGCGTCCCGGGTGGGCGCTCCGCTGGGGACGATCAAGACGCGCATGGCTCGGGGGATGCAGCGGATGGCCGACCTGATGGGTACTGGAGGGTTCGAATGAGCGACGACCATGTGATCGACGAGCTGGCATCACTGGTCGCCGGCGACCTCTCCCGGATCGAGACTGAGGCGGTGGTCGCCCACCTGCGAGAGTGCGACGAGTGCCGCCGCCACCTGGTGGCGAACGTGGCGGCGTCGGCCGCGTTGCGCTCGGCCATGCGCAACGCCCCCGAGCTGTTCCCGGTCGGGGCCGAGGCGCCGGTGGAGCCGGCCGCGGTGGTTCAGGCGCCGGTCGCCGCGCCGGTGCCCAAGGCCCGCGTCCATCATCCCCTGGCGATGGGTGGGCGGTGGCGGCTGCGGCGGCGGTGGTGATCGGCGGCGCGTTCTTTGCCGGCTCGAGGCTGACCGAGCCGCCCACCAGCCAGGCGCGAGCGGCGCTGCACGTGGTCAACCCCAGCGCCAGCGGCGGCGGCGAGGTGGTCATGCGGACGCGTGAGGGCAAGACCAACATGCTGGTCACCGCGACCGGCCTCGAGGCGCTCTCGGCCGACCGCTTCTACGAGGTGTGGCTGTTCGATCCCCACAGCGGCAAGATGCTGGCCGTGGGTGTGCTCGGCCCCGGCGGCAAGAGCACCTACTCGCTGCCACAGTCGCTGATCTCCCAGTATCAGGTGGTCGACATCAGCCTGCAGCAGAACAACGGCAACCCCTCGCACTCGGCCGACAGCGTGCTGCGTGCGCGCTACGCCACCTGAAACCGTTCCCCGCCGCCCCTCGAAGGGGTGATAGACCGGCAGTCGCCGGTCACTTGTCCAACAGGGGGAGATACGGCATGAGGATGGCAAAGACTCGGGTGTTGACGGTGTTCGCGGTGGCAGCCGTCGGCCTCACGGTGCTGGCGGCCGGAGCGCAGGCCAGCTCGCAGCTTCGCTTCAACGGTGGCTCGACCAGGCTGGTCGTGAATCCCGCCGTGCTGCCGGCACTGAGCTCGGCCGGCGTGTCGCTGGCGCCGGTTGCGCCGGCCACAGCCGGTGCGGCCAGGTGGGACGGCCAGGACACGATCGCGGCCAACTTCCCGATCAAGGGCGGCCACGTCAACGGCACCACGCTTGCGGGCGTCATCAACCACACCGGCGGGCTCACCTTCAGCAAGGGCAACAAGTCGTTGACGGTGGGGCTGTTTCGGATCACGATCAGCAAGCGTGCGTACCTGTCGGGCGCGGTCAACCTCGACCCGTCGGTGCGGGTGCCGCTGCTGCGGCTCGACCTGTCGCACGCCAAGGTCACCGCCTCCGGTCACTGGGTGACGGTCTCTCGGGTCAGGGCATACCTGACCAAGACCGCCGCCGACGCGCTCAACGCGACGCTCGGCACCCACGTGTTCGCGGCCGGCCTGAAGCTGGGCGTGGCGCGCGTGCACGCGCACCTCGCTCCCTAGCGGCGTGAATAATTGGTGCCTGGCACCAATTACTCGGGGTGAATAACGGTGCCTGGCACCGTTATTCACCCCGGCCTGGCGTTTGGGGAGGGGTTGGCGCTCGTGGCCGAGCCGGGTCACGACCAGGCTGACGGCGGTCACCAGATACAGGCTGCCGATGATCGTCTCCAGCACCGACAGCAGTCGTCCCACGCTGGTGGCCGGCGTGAGGTCGCCGTAGCCGAGGGTGGCCAGGGTCACGTAGCTGAAGTACACGCGCTGCGACAGCGAGCCGTCGCTTCCCTGGGCGAAGTAGGGCCCGGTTTCCAATCGCCCCACGGTGGTGATCAGAAACGCGAAGAACATTCCCAGCATGAAGTACAGCGAGATCGCGCCGAACACCGTCTGGATGTTGACGGTGCGCTCGTCGCGCAGGCCGAACACGATCGCCACCGGCATCGCCAGCGTGAATACGGTCATCACGATCGCGTTCGGGGTCGTGGACGAGTCGTCCCCGAGGATCAGCGCCAGTGTGGCGATCACGTACCGCGACCAGCACGATGCTGTTGACGACGCGCACGAACCGGCCGCGCACGCGAGACGCCCACACCGCCGCCATCAACACCAGCCCGGTGAAGATGGTCAGCACCGAGCGCCCCGCTGTGGTCTCGGGCAGCAGGATCAGCAGGCACAGCAGCACCAAGAGCAGCATCCACACGAGGATGAAGCGGGGCGCTTTGCCCTCCTCGATCGACTCGATCGCTTCCTCCAGGTGCGACGTTCATGCCTGGAGAGATTACGGGGGCAAGCGGTCGGCTCCGAAACGGGAATCCCGCTGGAGCCGACCGGTCAGCCCGGGCTTACTCGTCGGCGGCTGCCACGCCGACCGCGATCAGATCCTCCGGGTGCACCCATTCGTCGGCCAGCGAGATGCCGCCGGCAGCCTGGATCTTCTCCCGCAGGGGAATCGCCCAGCGATGCTCGATCAACGCGATCGCGGCAGACGTTCCCGCCGGGATCGTGTCGGCCAGATACCACACCTCGGACTCATCGAAGATGTGGCCGTCGGCACCGGCTTCGGCACCGGCGAGCGCGCCCGCCTCGGCGCCCTCTTCACCGTCCACGCCGAATCCGACCAGCGCACCGGCGATGGCGCCCCACTCCATCGCCTCGTCGGTGGTGAGATCGCTCAGCTGCACCGCCGTGATGTTCCCGTCGTCGTCCTTGTCGACGAACATCAGGTCGATCAGCCGCACGACGTCGGCCGCGGCGAGCCGCTCGAGCTCCGGCAGGATCTCGCCGGTGAACTTCCCGTGGTCGAATCCGACGACCATCAGTTGTACTGGACCTAGCGCCATCGTCTCTCCTCGTCTGTCCCGGGGCTAGCCGCCCGCGAGCACCTTTGCCTTCGCCGCGTCGAACTCAGCCTGGGTCAGTACCCCGGAGTCCAGCAGGCCCTTCAGGTTGGTCAGCTTGGTGACCATCTCGTCGTCACCGGCGGCCGCCGGAGCGGGCGCGGCGGGAGCCTGCTGCTGCGGCTTCGAGTGCCTCCAGCCGAGCCTCCTGATCGCCTTCTGCCGCGTCGTCTTCGGCCTGGCCCTGGGCGTGTTTCTTGCCGGCGTAGTAGGCACCGCCGCCAACCAATGCTGCCCGCGCGAGCGGGCGTCGTCGCCTCATCATGTGTGTTCGTCCTTTCCCTCAGTGGCGTCACGTCTTCGACCGATTAGACGGCTGCCGTCTCGCCGTGCAGCGCGTCCTGCAGCTTCTTGGTGTCCTCCTCGGACAGCGACGTCTTCAGCACGGTGCCGCCGAACTTCTGCATCGCGGCGACCGCCTTGTCGGGCGTTGCCTTCTCGATCACCAGGAACAGCGCCGAGGTACCCGGCTTGACCATGTCACGCACCTGCGCCTGGAACTCCTTGTCGATCGTGCTCTTCTCCAGGTGCCCGAACAGCGCACCCAGACCCGCGCCGACCGCCATCCCGAACACCGGGATGAAGAACAGCAGGCCGAACAGGAGCCCCCAGAACATGCCCCAGGTGGCGCCGCCGCCCGTGCTCGGGCCGTGGTTCGTGGTGACCTGATACTTGCCGTCGGGATGGCGCTGAATCGCCGCCACCGCGTCGGTCTCGAGGATCAGGTCCGCGCGCAGATTCTCGACCTCAGCCATCGCCTGAAGCGCGGTTGCCTCATCCGGATAGCCAATTGCGATCAACTCTGCCATACACCCCTCCCTCACTCGTGACCCATTGCGAACTGAAATGCCACACTAGCATCTACTCGCCGCTTCCAGACTGCTAGCGGCATACCTCCAGGAGCGTGACGAAATGTGCAGGTTGTTCGGACTGATTGCATCACCCCACCGGGTACATGCGCGATTCTGGCTTCTGGATGCTCCCGACAGCCTGGTTGCCCAGAGCCATCGAAATCCCGACGGCACCGGGCTCGGGTACTACGACCCCGATCGGCGGCCGGTGCTGGACAAAGAGCCGCTGGCGGCGTTCGCCGACAGCTCGCTATGCCCGGGAGGCGCGCCACCTCAGCTCGGTCAGCTTCGTCTCCCACATCCGGTATGCCACCACCGGCGAGCGCACGCCCGAGAACACGCATCCGTTCACGATGGAAGGGCGCATCTTCGCCCACAACGGCGTCGCCCGCGGGCTCGACAAGCTGGAGGCCGAGCTCGGCCCGGATCTGGCCAACGTCAAGGGCCAGACCGACTCCGAGCGGTACTTCGCCCTGGTCACCAAGCGCATCCGCGAGCACGACGGCGACGTCACCGCGGGGATCGCCTCCGCCACCGGCTGGATCGCCGACAACGTCCCGGTGTATTCCATCAACTTCGTGATGGCCGAGCCCGATCAGCTGTGGGCGTTTCGCTATCCCGAGACGCATCGCCTGCACGTGCTGGAGCGCGAGGCCGGAGGGCCGAGCGGCGATCGCCCGCTGTCTCACGCCAGCGACACGCTGCATGTCCACGCTCCCGAGCTGGCCGACCGCCCGGCCGTGGTGGTGGCCAGCGAACCGCTGGACGATCATCCCGACTGGCGCCTGCTGGATTCGGGTGAACTGATCCACGTACGGCCCGACCTGACGGTCGTCTCGACGGTGGTGCTCGACCGCCCACCGGCGGAGCTGATCCACATCGATCACCCCACCGGGCAGGCCTCTGCGTCCTAGAGAGTTTCCGGGTGTTCACGGGGTGTTCGCGAGACGTTCACCTGGCGCGAATCTCACCCGGGTGAATGCCGGTCGGCTGCTCGGGGGAACCGGGACGCTGATATACCGTTGCAGCATCCCGAACCGCTCTTCGTCCCGAACGTGGAGGTCACCGTGCCACTGAAACACCCCAAGGGCCCGTCCGTCTCGACCAAGGAACTGGCTCCCGGGCCGATCTTCACGCTCGAGGGCGACAGCATTCCCCGCCACCAGCTGCCCGGTGGGTGAGCTCGCTCCCGACGTCGCCTACCAGCTGATTCACGACGAGCTGATGCTGGACGGAAACGCGCGCCTCAACCTGGCCACATTCGTGACCACCTGGATGGAGCCGCAGGCCAAGATGCTGATGGCCGAGTGCCTCGACAAGAACATGATCGACAAGGACGAGTACCCGCAGACCGCCGAGTTCGAGATGCGCTGCGTGAACATCCTCAGCAAGCTGTGGCACGCCCCGGATGCCGACGAGGCGACAGGCTGCTCGACCACCGGCTCGAGTGAGGCCGCGATGCTGGGCGGGCTCGCGCTCAAGCGTCTGTGGCAGAAGCGGCGTGCGGCCGAGGGCAAGCCGGCCGACAAGCCCAACATCGTGATGGGCATCAACGTCCAGATCTGCTGGGAGAAGTTCGCCAACTACTGGGACGTCGAGATGCGGCTGGTGCCGATGGAGGGCAACCGCTTCACCCTCTCTCCGGAAGAGGCGGTGAAGCTGTGCGACGAGAACACGATCGGCGTGGTTGCGATCCTGGGCTCGACCTTCGACGGCGCCTACGAGCCGGTCAAGGAGATCTGTGAGGCGCTGGACGACCTGCAGGAGCGCACCGGGCTCAACATCCCGGTGCATGCCGACGGCGCGTCGGGAGCGTTCGTGGCGCCGTTCCTGGACGAGGATCTGGAGTGGGACTTCCGGCTGCCGCGGGTTGCCTCGATCAACGCCTCGGGGCACAAGTACGGGCTGGTGTATCCGGGAGTGGGCTGGATCGTCTGGCGGGACTCCAAGGCGCTGCCCGACGACCTGATCTTCTGGGTCAACTACCTGGGCGACAACATGCCCACCTTCGCACTCAACTTCTCGCGCCCGGGCGCCCAGGTGGTGGCGCAGTACTACAACTTCCTGCGGCTCGGGTTCCAGGGCTACAAGGCGGTGCACGGCTACTCGCGGGACGTCGCCACGCGGCTCTCGGCCGAGATCGAAAAGCTGGGGCCGTTCGAGCTGCTGACCCGTGGCGACGAGCTGCCGGTGTTCGCGTTCAAGCTGCGCGACGACGTCGAGAACTACACCGTGTTCGACGTCTCGGGCGCGTTGCGAGAGCGCGGCTGGCAGGTCCCGGCCTACACGTTCCCGGCCAATCGCACCGACCTGGCGGCACTGCGGGTGGTGGTGCGGCAGGGGTTCACGCACGACCTGGCAGACATGCTGCTAGCCGACCTCAATCGCGTGCTGCCGAGGCTGCAGAGCCAACCCACCCCGGTGCACACCGAGGCCGAGAGCAGCTTCCATCACTGAACAAATCTCCCGGGGGGAAGTATGAAGCGCACCGACGCATTCGTGATATTCGGGATCACCGGCGATCTGGCCCGGGTGATGACACTGCATTCGCTCTACCGGCTGGAGGCGCGTGGCCTGCTGGCGTGTCCGATCATCGGCGTGGCATCAGATGACTGGACGGTCGAGCACCTGCGCGAGCACGCCCACACCGTGATCGAGGCCACCGGTCAGACCATTGACGAGGCCGTGTTCGATCGATTTGCCGCTCGCCTCCAGTACGTCAGCGGCGACTTCACCGATGCCGCCACCTACGGGCGGGTCAAGGCGGCCATGGGCGACGCCCAGGAGCCGGTGTTCTACCTCGAGATCCCGCCGTTTCTGTTCGGCCCGGTGGTCAAGCAACTCCACGATGCGGGACTTACCGAGAACGCCCGGGTGGTGGTGGAGAAGCCGTTCGGCCACGACAGCGCCTCCGCGCACGCGCTGGCCGTCGAGCTGCACCAGTACATCGATGAGTCCCAGCTTTTCCGGATCGACCACTTCCTGGGCAAGATGGGGCTCGACGAGATCCTGTACCTGCGGTTCGCCAACGCCATGCTGCAGCCGTCTGTGGGACCGAAACTCGATCTCGTCGGTGCAGATCACGATGGCCGAGAGCTTCGGCGTCGAGGATCGCGGTCACTTCTACGACCCGGTGGGGGCGCTGCGCGACGTGGTCGTCAACCACATCATGCAGGTGGTCGCGGCCACCGCCATGGATCCGCCCTCGGGGACGGAGTCGGCCATGCTCAAGGACGCGATGCTGGGTGCGTTTCGGGCGATCCCGCCGGCCGACCCTGCCCACTACGTGCGCGGCCAGTACGACGGGTATCTCGACACGCCGGGCGTGGCCGCGGGTTCGACCACCGAGACCTACGCGGCCCTGCGGCTGGAGATCGACAACTGGCGGTGGTCGGGTGTGCCATTCTTCATTCGCACCGGCAAGCATCTGCCGATCACGCAGACCGAGGTGCGGCTGGTGTTCCACAACCCGCCGAGGCTCGGATTCGCCACATTGCCGCGCAAGCCCACGCCCGACCAGATCGTGATCAAGCTCGATCCCTCGACCGGTGTGCGGATCCAGCTGGACGCAATGCGGGCCGACCGCTCCGGCCCCGAGCCGATCACGCTCGACATGGAGTTCGCCGACGAGGGCGGGGAGGGCCCCACCCCCTACGAGGTGCTGCTGCTGGCCGCGATGGAGGGCGACGCCAAGCGCTTCACGCGGCAGGACTGCGTCGAGGAGACCTGGAGGATCATGCAGCCGCTGATCGACTCGCCCTCTCCGATCCACTCCTACGCCCAGGGGTCGTGGGGGCCGGCGGAGGCCGACCGGCTGGTGGCAGGTCACGGTCGCTGGCACGAGCCCTGGAGCCCAGCATGACCGACACCATGCCTCAGAGCGCAGCGGCGCCGTCGCCGTTTCCGCCGATCGCCGACTACGCGTTCATCTCCGACTGTCACACCGGCGCGCTGATCGCACCCGACGGCGCCGTCGACTGGCTGTGCGCGCCCCGATTCGATGCGCCCAGCTCGTTTGGGAGCCTGCTCGATCGCGGTGCCGGCACGTTTCGGTTCGGCCCCTATGGGATCAACGTGCCCACGGCGCGCGTGTACGAGCCGGGCACCAACGTGGTCGAGACGACCTGGAAGACGCCCACCGGCTGGATCCGGGTGCGGGAGGCGCTGACGATCGGGCCTCGCACCCACGAGGACACCGTCACTCCGCACACGCGACCGCCGACCGACGAGGACGCCGACCACATGCTGGTGCGCACGGTCGTCTGCATCGAGGGCGAGGTCGAGGTGGAGCTGGTGTGCGAGCCGGCGTTCGACTACGGGCGCGAGCCGGCGACCTGGCAGCTGGCCGAAGACGGCCAGGCGCACATGGCCGACGCCACCGGGCGGTGGTCAGACGATCCGCCTGGCCACCGACATGGTGCTCGGGATCGAGGGCACGCGGGTGCGCGCCCGGCACGTGCTGGCGGCCGGCGACCGCGCCTTCTGCTCGCTGTCGTGGGCCGAGAACCTGGAGTCGCCCACCGACGTCGACGACGCCGAGCGGCGGCTGGATGTGACCGCCCGTTTCTGGCGCAAGTGGCTGGGCCGCGGCCGCTTCCCCGACCACCGCTGGCGCGAGCCGATCCAGCGCTCGGCGCTGACGATCAAGGGGCTCACCTTCATGCCCACCGGCGCCACCGTGGCCGCCCTCACCACGTCGCTGCCGGAGACTCCCGGCGGGGAGCGAAACTGGGACTACCGCTACTCGTGGATGCGCGACAGCACCTTCACGCTGCAGGCGCTGCACTTCCTCAATCTCGACTGGGAGGCCGACGAGTTCATGCAGTTCGTCGCCGACCTGGAGCCCAACGAGGACGGCAGCCTCCAGATCATGTACGGCATCGACGGTGCGCCGCGACCTGACCGAGTCGACCCGCGACGATCTCTCCGGGTATGCCGGGGCGCGGCCGGTGCGGATCGGAAACGGCGCGTTCGACCAGCGCCAGAACGATGTGTTCGGGTCGGTGCTCGACTCGATCCTGCAGCACACCCGCCGCAGCCAGCGGCTGCCGCGGCGGCTGTGGCCGATCGTGGAGGCCCAGGCCGAGTGCGCCACCAACGTGTGGCAGCAGCCCGACCAGGGCATCTGGGAGGCGCGGGGAGCGCCTCAGCACTACGTCTCGTCCAAGCTGATGTGCTGGGTGGCGCTCGACCGGGCGGCCAAGCTGGCCGACATCCGCGGGCAACGCGGAGTACCGGCAGAAGTGGGGTGCCACCGCCGAGGAGATCCGGCAGGACATCCTGGCCCACGGCCTCAGCGAGCGGGGCGTGCTGCGCCAGCACTACGACACCGACTCGCTGGATGCCTCGACCCTGCTGGCGGCGCATCTTCGGCTTCCTGCCGCCGAACGACGAGCGGCTCAAGAAGTCGGTGATCGCGGTCTCCGAGGAGCTCAGCGAGAACGGCTTCGTGCTGCGCTACCGCACCGACGAGACCGACGACGGGCTCTCGGGCAAGGAGGGCACCTTCCTGATCTGCTCGTTCTGGCTCGTGTCCGCGCTGGCGATCGTGGGCGAGCGCCAGCAGGCGCAGGATCTGATGGAGAAGCTGCTGCGGATCGCGTCTCCGCTGGGGCTGTACGCCGAGGAGTTCGACGCCGACACCGGCCGCCACCTCGGCAACTTCCCGCAGGCGTTCTCGCATCTCGCGCTGATCGAGGCCGCCGCCCGGATCATCCTGGCCGAGCTGCTGGAGGAGCTGTGACGTCTGACGCCACCGACGTGTTCTTCGCGGAGCTGGCCGAGCGCGGCAGCGAGCCGCTGCTCGGCGCTGTCAAGGGGAAGCTCCGGTTCGATCTGCGTTCGGGCAAGCGCACCGAGCACTGGCGGGTGGCCATCAACAAGGGTGCAGTTTCGGTCTCGCGGGGCGACGGAGCCGCCGACGCCGTGGTCATGACCGACCGCGAGATGTTCTCCAAACTCGTCACCGGCGAAGCCAACGCCACCGCCGCGATCCTGCGCGGGACGGTGGTCGTCGACCGGCGCCACCGAGCTGCTGGTGCGATTCCAGCGCGATCTTCCCGGGGCCACCGCGGGAGCCGGCGAAATGAGCGATCTGGTCTCGATTCTGGACGGAAACACGTTCGTGGTCAGTGATCGCCGCGGCGATATCGAGGCCTCCTCGACCGACACCACCGGCCTCTTCTCGTTCGACACGCGGTTTCTGTCGGAGTGGGTGCTGACCGTCAACGGCCAGCGCCTGAACGCGCTCTCCACCGACGATCTCCAGTACTTCCAGTCGCGCTTCTTCCTGGTGCCCGGCACCGGCACCGTGTACGTCGATTCCAAGCTCTCGGTGATCCGCACGCGCGCGGTCGCCGACGGCTTCCACGAGCATCTGACGATCCTCAACCACGACGAGAAGCCGGTCAGGCTGAAGGTCAGGATCGACGCCGCGAGTGACTTCGCCGACCTGTTCGAGGTCAAGGACGCGCTGGCCAAGCAGGGCACCTACAGCCAGCGAGCGCGCAAGGACACGCTGGTGCTCTCGTACGCGCGCGAGACCTTTCAGCGCGAGACGGTGATCTCTCCCGGCGCTCCCGCCCGGATCGACAAGACCGGATTCACGTTCACCGTCAAGCTCGAGCCGAAGGGCCGGTGGAGCACCGACATTCACGTCGTCACCGCGGTGGTGTGGGGCGGGCGGCAGCGCACGTTCAGCGCCGCCCACGCCGCCCGCAGGCGGCGCAACATGGAGCGCGACCTCGATCGCTGGATGGACAAGGCGCCCAAGCTCGAGTGCGACTGGGACTCGCTCAAGGCGACCTATCGCCGCAGCCTGGTCGACCTCGCGGCGCTGCGATTCTCGCCCCTGAGTGCCGGGGGCGCGAGCCTGCCGGCGGCCGGCCTGCCGTGGTTCATGACCATGTTCGGGCGCGACAGCATCTTCACCAGCCTGCAGGCGCTGCCGTTCGCGCCGGAGCTGGCGGCCACCACCCTGCGCGAGCTGGCCGCCCGCCAGGGATCGCGGGTCGACGATTTCCGCGACGAGGATCCCGGGCGGATCCTGCACGAGATGCGCTACGGCGAGCTGACCGCATTCGAGGAGCGGCCGCACTCGCCCTACTACGGCAACGCCGACGCCACCGCGCTGTTCGTGGTGCTGCTGGACGAGTACGAGCGCTGGACCGGCGACCGCCGGCTGGTGCGCGAGCTCGAGGTGGAAGCCCGGGCGGCGCTCAACTGGATCGAGGAGTACGCCGACCTGATGGGCAACGGCTACGTCTGGTATCAGCGCCGCAACGAGCAGACCGGGCTCGAGAACCAGTGCTGGAAGGATTCCTGGGACTCGATCTCCTACCGCGACGGCAAGCTGCCCGGGCTTCCCCCGGGCGACCTGTGAGCTTCAGGGCTATGCCTATGACGCGCGCATGCGCGGGGCCAGGCTGGCGCGGACGGTGTGGAAGGACGAGGCCTACGCGGCCCAGCTCGAGCGCCAGGCGGCCGACCTCAAGCGCCGCTTCAACCGCGATTTCTGGGTCGCCGATCGAGGGGCGTTTGCGGTGGCGCTGGACACCGAGGGACGGCCGGTGGACGCGCTAACCTCGAATATCGGCCATCTTCTCTGGAGCGGAATCGTTGATCGATCGAAAGCGGCTTCGGTGGCCGCTCACCTGGTGGGGCCAAAGCTGTTCTCGGGCTGGGGTGTGCGCACCCTGGCCGAGGGCGAGGGGCGCTACAACCCGGTCGGCTACCACGTCGGCGCGGTGTGGCCGTTCGACAACTCGTTCATCGCCTGGGGCCTGCGCCGGTACGGGTTCAAGCAGGAGGCGGCGCTGATCGCCAACGGCATCCTGGAGGCGGCGGAGTACTTCAACGGTCGCCTGCCGGAGGCATTCGGCGGGTACGAGCGCACGCTCACCGGCTATCCGGTGCAGTACCCGACCGCCTGCAGCCCGCAGGCGTGGTCGACCGGCGCGCCGCTCTTGTTCCTGCGCACGATGCTGGGGCTCGAGCCGCTGGGCGATCATCTGGTGGTCGACCCGGCGCTGCCCAGCGGCGTCGGGCACCTCGAACTTTTGGACATTCCCGGCCGCTGGGGCCGGATTGACGCCTTCGGGCGTGGCCTGGTCGATCTCGGCACACGGGTGAGGTCATGACGAGGCGGATCTCCACGCGAAAGGCGGATCGATGAGCGAAGTCGAACAGTCGCAAAAGGCGGCTCCAAGTACGAGTCCGAAAGCTGTCTCCACGGGGAACAGCAAGCGCCGCAAGCTCGGCATCGGGGCGCTGGTTGCGCTCGGGTCGCTGATGCTGTGCCTGGCGGTCTTTGCGACCTGGGTCGACCGGGTGGCGCTGGATTCGACCACCTGGTCGGACACGAGCACCAAGGCGCTTGCAGCAGCCGGCGGTGCGCACCGCGGTGTCGGAGTATCTGGTCGACCAGCTGTATGCCGACGTCGACGTCCCGGCGGTGCTGAACCAGACGCTTCCGCCTCGGCTGAAGCCGCTTTCGGGCACCGATCGCCGCTGCCGCCCAGCCGTATCTGCAGCGCGCCGTGGCGGCCGGCCTTGCCCGCCCGCGGGCGGTGGAGTTGTGGCGGGGCGCCAATCTCAGGGCCCACGACCAGTTGATGAAGATCCTCGACAACACCGGGGTACTCGACACCGCCAACGGGACGGTGTCGATCGACCTGACCTCCATCCTGTCGAAGTTCTCGAGCACGCTCAGTGCGCGCACCAACGGTGCGATCTCGCTGCCGCCGGGCGCGGGCAAGATCACGCTGCTTCAGTCCAAGCAGCTGAGCCAGGCCCAGACCGGGGTGAAGCTGCTGCGGCTGGCTGTCGATTCCGCTGGCGCTGGCCGCGCTGGCGGTGCTCGCGATCGCCGCTGTGATCTCCCGCGATCGTCGAAAGACGCTGCGGGCGATCGCCATCGGCGTGCTGGCGGCGGGCGTGGTGCTGATCTTCATCCGGCGGGTTGTGGGCGACGCGCTGATCGATTCGCTGACCACGATTCCGGCCAACCGCGATGCCGCCCACGCGATCTGGTGGGTGGCCACCGAGCGGCTGGCCGCGGCCAACATCACCGTGGTGACGGTGGGGCTGCTGCTGCTGGTCGGCACCTGGTTCGCCGGCCCGGGCGGCGCGCCACCACGTCGCGCAAGAACCTCACCCCCTACCTGCGCGATCCGGCCGTGGCCTACGGCACCTACGCCGGGATCGTGCTGCTGTTGCTGGTGTGGGCGCCGGTGCCCGCGGCTCGCGACCCGCTGACCGCGTTCATCCTGATCGCACTGGGCGCCATCGGGATCGAGGCGCTGCGGCGGCTGTCGGTGCGCGAGTTTCCCGACAACACCGAGCGCGATCTGGGGCATCGCATCCACGAGAGCTTCTCTCGCGCGCGTGCATCCAGGACACCGACGGCCGCTCCGGCGGCCGCCGCGGCCGCGCCGGGTCGCTACGACGACCTCGAACGGCTGGCCGCACCTGCACGACCGCGGAGTCCTCACCGACGCCGAGTTCACCGCCCAGAAAGCGGCGGTCCTTGGCAGGTCCCCGTGATAAATGGTGCCAGGCACCTTTTATTCACGCCATTTGCGGGAGTTGTGACGGTCACTGTGAGTGTCAGGTCGGAGCGGGCGGTGACCCGCACCGGGTCACCGGCGTCCACTCCGGCCTGGCACTCGGCTGTCCAGATGGCGCCGTCGACCCGCACCTGGCCGTGCGGGCGGCACACCGACAGGGCAACTCCCTCGGCGCCGATCAGGGTCTGGGCTCCGGTAGCCGGGCGGCGGTGCTTGACCGTGCGGTTCCAGAAGAAGAACTCGCCGATGCCGAGCACCAGCCCGGCGGCGAAGCACCACAGGTTCCACGGCGTGGGCAGAAAGATCAGCAGCACGAACGCCAGCACGATCAGCATGGGTTCAGGCTACCGACAATCACCACGGACCGCAGTGCGGTGACTCCGGTTCTGGTCAGCACCGTCGACCTCGCCCGGGCGCAGTTTGCCACCACGTCGCTCTATCACTTCATCTTCGTTCCGCTGACCCTCGGGCTGGCGCCGTTGGTGGCGGTGATGCAGACCAAGTGGTACCGCACGGGCAACGACGACTGGCTGCGGCTGACCCGGTTCTTCGGCACGCTGCTATTGATCAACTTCGCCATCGGCGTCGCCACCGGCCTGGTGCAGGAGTTCCAGTTCGGCATGAACTGGTCGGGGTACTCCCGGTTTGTGGGCGATGTGTTCGGCGCGCCCCTGGCGGTGGAGGGGCTGGCCGCGTTCTTCCTGGAAGCGACCTTCCTGGGCGTATGGATCTTCGGCTGGGACAAGCTGCCCAAAGGGATCCACCTCGCCACCATCTGGCTGGCGGCGCTGGGCACGTGGCTTTCGGGATACTTCATCCTGGTCGCCAACTCGTTCATGCAGCATCCGGTGGGGTACAAGATGGTGGACGGTCATGCCGAGCTCACCAGCATCCAGGCGCTGCTGACCAATGACTTTGCGCTGTGGGCGTTCGGCCACACGATCCTGGCGGGGCTGACGGTGGCCTCGACGGTGGTGTTCGGCGTGTCCTGCTGGCACCTTCGCCGCGGCAGCAACGCCGCGTTGTTTCACCGCTCGGCGATGCTGGCGCTGGTGGTGCTGGTGCCGATATCCATGTTCAACCTCTGGTTTGGCAGCAACTTCGGGATCATCACCACCAACGACCAGCCGATGAAGATCTCCGCCGCGGAGGCGCTGTGGAACACCGAGCAGCCGGCGGCGTTCTCGCTGTTTCAGATCGGCGGGTTCACCCAGAGCGATCAGACGCCCAGCTTCAGCATCCAGGTGCCGGGCCTCCTGTCGTTCCTCTCGACCGGCTCGTTCGACGGCAAGGTCGTGGGCATGAACCAGCTGCAACAAGCAGGAGGTGGCCAAGTACGGCCCCGGCAGCTACTACCCGGACGTGCGCACCATCTACTGGAGCATGCGGGTGATGGCCTACGGTGGCTCGTTCGTGGCGCTGGTGGCGCGTGGTCGGCGCGTTCCTCTATCGCCGCCGCAAGCTGGAGTCGACCGGATGGTTCCTGCGGGTGGCGGTGTGGACGATCCCGATCCCGTTCATCGCCGCATTGTTCGGCTGGGTGTTGACCGAGCTGGGCCGCCAACCCTGGATTGTGCAGGGACTTTTGAAGACCGACGACGCGTCCTCGCCCGAGCGTCAGCTCGGCCATGCTCGGCCTCAGCCTGGTCGTGTTCGTGAGCCTCTACATCATCCTGGGCGTGGTCGACTTCATCCTGATGCGCCGCTACGCCCGGCTCGACCCGCCCGAGTCCGGTGACGAGTCGAGCGATTCTGCCCCCGTACCGGTGATGAGCTACTGATGAGCCTCCCAACCTTCTGGTTTTGCCTGATCGCGGTGCTGTGGGCCGGCTACTTCGTGCTGGAGGGCTTCGATTTCGGAGTGGGCATGCTGTTGCCCGTGATCGGCAGAAGCGACGAGGACAAGGATGCGATGCTGGACACCATCGGGCCGGTGTGGGACGGCAACGAGGTGTGGCTGGTGACCGCCGGAGGGGCGACCTTCGCCGCCTTCCCGACCTGGTATGCGGCGATGTTCTCGGGCTTCTACGTCGCGCTGCTGTTGGTGCTGGTGTTGCTGATGGTGCGGGTGGTGTCGTTCGAGTGGCGGCAGAAGGGCAAGGGCACGCGCTGGCGGGGTGCCTGGTTGTGGGCAAACGTGGTCGGAAGCGTGGGCGCGCCGCTGATCTGGGGGATTGCGCTGGCAAACCTGGTGCAGGGCGTGCCGCTCGACTCCGACGGCAACTTCGCCGGCACGTTCACCGACCTGTTCAGCCCCTTCACCGTGGCCGCGGGGATCGCGACGCTCGCCCTCTTTGCCCTCCACGGCGCCATCTTCCTCGAGCTCAAGACGACCGGCGATCTGCGTGCCCGGGCCGTTCACCTGGCGAACCGGATCGCGCCTCCCGTGATCGGGATCGTGGCGGTGTTCCTGGCCTGGACGGTGGTCGTCTCCACCGACTCCAACCACAAGAGCGCGTTCCCGGCGGCAGCCGTGGCGATCGCGGCCGTGGTGGCACTTGCAATCGGAGCGGTGCTCACTCGCCGTGGACAGGGCGGGCGGGCGTTTGCCGCGACCGCCGTCGGCGTGATCTTGGTGGTCGCCACCATCTTCACCTCGCTGTTCCCCCGGGTGATGGTCTCCAACCCCAACTACCAGTACAGCCTCACCACCACCAGCGCCGCGTCGTCGCACTATGCGCTGCAGGTGATGACGGTGGTCGCGGTGATCCTGGTGCCCGTGATCCTGATCTACCAGGGCTGGACGTACTACGTCTTCCGGCGCCGGCTCACCGACGCACCCGTGTCGACTCCGGCTTCTCCCGAAGCCTGACCCGGATGCGCGTTCTCGATCCGCGCTTGTTGGATCGCGCCCGGGCGGTGCGTCCGCTGCTGATGGCGGATGTGGCGCTGGGCCTGTGCACGGCGGGATTGGTGCTGGCACAGGCCACGCTCCTGGCCGAGGTGATCGCGCGATCGTTCGACGGTGCGACGCTGGCGTCGCTGCGAACGCCGCTGGTGCTGCTGGCGGCCTGCTTTGCGGTGCGCGGCCTGCTCGCCTGGGGGTTCGAGGTGGCGGGGAGGCTGGCCGCCACCAGCGTGCTGTCGCAGCTGCGCATGGGGCTGGTGAACCGACGGCTGGTCGACCAGCCGGCCGCGCTGGACGGCGCCCACAGCGGCGAGCTTGCCACCGCGGCCGTGTTCGGGGCGGTGCCGCTCGAGGCCTACTTCGGCCGCTTCCTGCCGCAGCTGGTGCTGGCCTGCGTGGTGCCCGTGGCGGTGATCGTGTGGATCATCCCGATCGATGCCACCTCGGCGGCGATCATGCTGCTGACACTGCCCCTGGTGCCGCTGTTCATGATCCTGATCGGCACCTACACGCGCCGGCGCACGTCGCAGCGGCGACAGGCGCTGGATCTCCTGGCCAGCCACTTCCTGGACGTCATCCGCGGGCTGCCGACGCTGCGCGCGTTCAACCGCGGAGCCGCCCAGGCCGAGTCGATCGCCGATGCCGGTGACAGCTACCGGCGGGCCACGATGGGCACGCTGCGGGTGGCGTTCCTGTCGGGCGCGGTGCTCGAGCTGGCAGCCACCCTCGGCGTCGCCCTGGTGGCGGTCACCGTGGGTGTGCGCCTGGACGACGGGGGCTTGAGCTTTCAGGCCGCGCTGACGGTGCTGATCCTCGCGCCCGAGCTGTACCTGCCGCTGCGAACGGTGGGCACGCTCTACCACACCAGTGCCGACGGGCTGGAGGTGGCCGAGCGGCTGCTGCCGCTGTCCGAGCCGCTC
Organism: uncultured Actinomycetes bacterium; assembly: GCA_963729195.1. Lineage (GTDB taxonomy): Bacteria > Actinomycetota > Thermoleophilia > Gaiellales > JAICJC01 > CAVPTL01. The sequence goes on along the minus strand of CAVSNF010000025.1, from coordinate 362,665 downwards.
CCGGCAGCGTCCGCTCAGGTCGTCGCGTTCCGCCTGCGGGTGCCGATCCGGTGTGAGGCGGTCGGCTATCGGTATCCGGCTCGGGACGCCGGTGTGCTGGCGGGCATCGATCTGCAGATCGACCCGGGGGAGCTGGTCGTGCTGGTGGGCGAAACCGGCAGCGGCAAGAGCACGCTGGCCTCGGTGCTGCTGGGCCTGGTCTCGCCGACCGAGGGTCGAGTCACGGTCGGCGGCCTCGATCTGGCCGCGTGTGATCAGGCAGCCTGGCGTCGCGGCCTGGCGTGGGTGCCGCAGCGGCCCGACGCTGCTGCGCGAGTCGGTCGCCGACAACATCCGCATGGGCGACCTCGACGCCGACCTGCAGGCGGTGCGCGACGCTGCGATCGAGGCCGGGGCCGACGCCTTCATCCGATCGCTGCCGCAGGGGTACGACACCATCCTGGGGGATGGTGCCCGGCAGGTGTCGGCGGGCCAGCGGCAGCGGATCGCGCTGGCCCGGGCGTTCATCCGCGACGCGCGGCTGGTGGTGCTGGACGAGCCCACCGCCAACGTCGATTCCGAGACGGCCGTCGCCATCGGCGAGGCGATCGAACGGATGGCCGGTACCCGCGTCGGTGCTCGTGATCGCCCACCGCCCCGAGGTGATCGCCCGGGCCGATCGGGTGGTGCGGCTCGAGCACGGCCGGCTGTCGACCGACGCTGCGGCGGGGGCGGCCCGATGATCGCCACCATCCGCCGCTTGCTGGCCCTGTCGGCGCCGCCCCGCGGCCGGGTGGCGTTGTCGATTGTGCTGGGCGCGTTGGCGGTGATCTTCGGAATCGGCCTGATGGCGACCGCGGGCTGGCTGATCGCGCGGGCCGCACAGCAACCGGAGGTGCTGGAGCTGACGGTGGGGATCGTGCTGGTGCGGTTCTTCGGCTTGGCCAGGCCGATCGCGCGCTACCTCGAGCGGCTGACGTCTCACGACGTGGCCTTCCGCGCGCTGGCGGGCATCCGCACGCGCTTCTACCAGCGGATCGAGCCGCTGGCTCCGGCGGAGCTGGGCGCGTATCGGTCAGGTGACCTGCTGAGCCGCATGGTGGCTGACGTCGACACGCTCCAGAATCTCCATCTGCGCGGTCTTGCTCCTCCGGCGATCGCGCTGATCGCGGGCTCGACGGCGGTGATCGCCGCCGCCGTCATGCTGCCCGCCGCGGGCGCTGTGCTGGCGGTCGGCCTGCTTGCTTCGGCGACCCTGGTGCCATTGCTGGGAGCGGCTGCGGGGCGCTGGGCGCGCGCCACGGCTGAGGCCCGTGGGACGCTCAGCGCCGAGGTGGTGGAGCTGTTGCGGGCGGCGCCCGAGTTGGCGGTGCACGGCGCCGAGCAGCCGTCGCTGGCGCGCCTCGGCGTCGCCGACGGCCGGGTGGCGCAGCTGTCGCGGCGCGAGGGTGTGGTGGCGGGCGCGACCGACGGGTTGGCGGTGTTGATCACCGGGCTGACGGTCGTGGCGGTGCTGGCGGTGGCCGTCTCCGACCACGCCGCGGGCGGCGTTTCCGGCGTCTGGGTGGCGACGCTCGGGCTGCTGGCGCTGGCGTCGTTCGAGGCCGTGGGGGCGCTGCCGCAGGCCGGTCGGGAGCTGTCGTCGACGGTGGCTGCGGGGCGGCGGGTGCTCGAGCTGACCGACCGCGAGCCGCGGGTGAGTGACCCACCGGATCCGATCCCGGCTCCGCCGGCTCGGCCGGTGCTGGCGCTCGAGCACGTGTCCGCCGGCTACGCGGACGAGCCCTCGGTGATTGACGACCTCAGCTTGCGGCTCGATCCGGGCCGCAGGATCGCACTGGTGGGACCGAGCGGCGCCGGCAAGACCACGGTGGTCAACCTGTTGCTGCGGTTCCTCGATCCGCGCGGTGGCTCGGTCACGCTGGACGGCCAGGATCTGCGCCGCTATCGGCTCGAGGACGTGCGCAGGACGCTGGCCGTGGCCGGCCAGGATTCGCACGTGTTTGCCACCAGCATCCGCGAGAACGTGCGCTTGGCCCGCCCCGGTGCGAGCGATGACGAGATCGTTGCGGCGCTTCGGCTGGCGCGCATCGACGAGTGGGTGGAGTCGCTACCCGACGGCCTGGACACGATGGTGGGCGAGGAGGGCGGGTGGCTTTCGGGAGGCCAGCATCAGCGCATCACGATCGCCCGGGCGCTGCTCGTCGACGCGCCCATCCTGGTGCTGGACGAGCCCACCGCACATCTCGACTCTGACACCGCCGCCCGCCTGATCGACGACGTGCTGGCCGCCACCGAGGGTCGCTCGCTGCTGCTGATCACCCACCGCCCCGAAGGCCTCGACCGCATGCACGCCATCGTCCGTCTTGGTGAATAACGGTGCCAGGCACCGTTATTCACCAAGGGCGCCAGTCGTGAATAATTGGTGCCAGGCACCAATTATTCACCACCAAGGAGCGGGGATGGGGACTCACAAACGCGCAACGTCGGAGAACCGTGCCGCGATCGTGCCCGGGTGGGTGTGGTTTGCGGGAGTGATGCTGTTCGTCGCCGGCAGCTTCCAGCTGATCCACGGCTTCGCCGCGCTCGAGCGCAAGCAGTACTTCAGCCACCAGATCGTGTACTCCAACCTCACCTTCTGGGGCTGGGTGTTCCTGATCTGGGGGACGCTCCAGATCATCGCCGGGATGCTCTCGATCGCCGGCCGCATGCTCGGCAACTACATCGGTGTGATGCTGGCCGCCACCGCCATGATCCTGTGGTTCTTCATGATCTTCACCACGCCGCTGGCGGCGGTGCTGGGCGTGATCCTCAACGCCCTCGTGGTGTACGGCCTGACCACCGGCGCCGCGCCCGAGTGGGAGAGGTGATCCCACCCGAGCACGGCGCGCGATGACTCGTCAGGCCGGCTTCGCGTAGCGCGCGACCCCGGTCCAATCGATGGCGACACACGCCTCGTCGCCGACCACCCAGGCATCGTGCCCAGGCGGGATCTCGGCCACGTCCCCCGGCCCGATCTCGTACTCGGCCCCGCCGTTGGGGGCGATTGCCATCCTCCCCGAGATGATCGCCAGCGTGTGGTGCGCCTGGCAGCTGTCGGTGCCGGCAATCGGCTGGACGTCGTTCGACCAGCGCCAGCCCGGCTCGAACGTGCCGCGGCCGACGGTGGTGTCACCCACCTGGACGACGGCGATCGAGCCGTGTGCGGCAAACGGCCGCACCTCGTCTGGAGAATCCAGACTCTTGACGATGCCTTCGGTTGTGGTTGACATGCCGTCTCCTCTCGGTCGTGCTCAGGCCGGCTTGATGTTCTGATTCACCCGGAACAGGTTTCCCGGGTCACGTGCGGCCTTGATGCGTGCCAGCCGGTCGTAGTTGTGGCGATAGGTCGCCTTCACCCGCTCCTGGCCCTCGTCCATCATGAAGTTGACGTACGCGCCGCCGGCGGAGTACGGGTGGGTCGCCTCCCAGTAGCCGATCGTCCAGTCCGTCAGCGCCTTCGCGTTGGCCGGATCGGGGTCGACGCCCACGATCACCTCGGCCCACTGCACGTCGCGGTAGCTGAACGGCGTGTCGGTGTCGGACACGTCGTGCACCGCTCCGTCGATCGGGTACATGTGCATGGTCGACTGTCCGGAGGGCAGCTTGTTGCCCCACTTGACGTGCTCGGCGATCGCTGCGTCTGACAGCTCACGCACGAAGTCGGCGCGCCAGTACCACTGCTCGCCCTTGGGGTAGAGCGCGTCGAACGCGCCCTGCATGGCGGCGTGAGGCACCTCGCCGGCGCCGTGCATCAGCGGAGTTCCCACCTCGAGCATGGGCGCCATCGCCTTGGCGGCGTCCTCGGGGCTGCCGTTGTAGTGCCACACGATCCCGCACACCTGCCGGCCGTGCAGCTCTTCCGGGAACGGCGGGCCCGGAGGCACCGTCAGGAACGCGAAGAACCCGTTCAGCTCCCGCGGCGCTGCGGGGATGAACTCGCGGTAGGCCTTGAGCACCTGCTCGGACTCCTCCAGCGACCAGAAGGTCGGGCCGGCCACCACGGTTCCGACAGGATGCAGCCGGAACGTGAACGCGGTCACCACGCCGAAGTTGCCGCCGCCGCCGCGGATCGCCCAGTAGAGATCCGAGTTCTCGGTGTCGTTGGCGATCACCTTCGAGCCGTCGGCCAGCACCATCTCGGCCTCGAGCACGTTGTCGATGCTCAGCCCGCACGAGCGGCTGAGGTGGCCGATGCCGCCGCCCAGGGTCAGCCCGCCGACACCGGTGGTGCCGATGATCCCGCTGGGAGTGGCCATGCCGACCTCGCTGGTGGCCGCGTCGACCTCTTTCCACAGGGCTCCGCCTTCGACCCGCACAGTCTTCGCGGCGGCGTCCACCGTGATGTCCTTCATCGGCGACAGGTCGATCACGATGCCGTCGTCGACTGTTCCCAGTCCGCCGCCGTTGTGGCCCCCGCCGCGGACTGCCAGGATCGTGTCGTGCTCTGCGCGCATAGTTGACCACGGCGGCCACGTCATCCGCCGAGTGGCAGCGGGCGATCAACCCGGGGTGGCGGTCGATCATCGCGTTGTAGACCGCGCGCGCCTCGTCGTAGTTGCCATCCTCGGGGCCGATCAGCTCCCCGGAGAATCCTTTCAGTTCGCTCTCGGCACGTGCCTTGAGTGATGTGGCTGTTGCCATCTCTCCCCCTCGTCCGTTCGTTACAGATATCGATCCACAGTAGGCAGGTCTACGCCGAAGCACATGACTCGGATTGATCCAAACTCGACGATGTGCCGGAATTGGTGGCATGATCAGATCTGACTATGAGCGCTCCGGGAGCTCTGCCAGGTCAGCTTCGGCTGACTCCGTCCTTCCCGTTCGTGGGCCGTCCGAGGGAGATGGCCGCGCTGCGTTCACTGATGCCGATGGCCGCAGGTGAGGGCCGGCGGATCGCGCTGGTCGGCGGTGAGGCCGGATCCGGCAAGAGCCGGCTGGTGCGGGAGTTTGCCAACGTCGCTGCCCGAGGACGGTGCGCTGGTGCTGTACGGCGCGTGTGACTCGGTGGTCAGCGCGCCCTATCAGCCCATCGCCGAGGCACTCGAGCAGTTCGTGCGAACGGCCGACCCGCAGGAGCTGCGAGACGATCTGGGCGCCGGCGGCGGGGAGCTGACCCGGCTGGTTCCCAGCTCTTCCCGACCGCGTCGGAGGGCTGCCCCCTCCGGTGGCCGCCGACCAGGACACCGAGCGGCTGCGGCTGCATCATGCGGTCGCCGATCTGCTGGTGAATATCGGCGCCCGGCGGCCGGTGGTGCTGGTGCTCGAGGATGCCCACTGGGCCGACGGCCCCACGCTGTTTCTGCTCCGCCACCTGTCCCGGGCGGCGGCGGCCGCGCGGCTGCTTCTGATCGTCACCTTCCGAGACACGGCCGCGGACATCCCCGGCGAACTCTCCGCCGCGCTGGTCGAGCTGCGCCGCTCGGAGGGTGTCGTGCCGATCCGGCTGGGCGGGCTGTCGGTTGACGAGATCTCAGAGCTGGTGGCCCGGGCCGGGGGCGGGGCGCTGGGCGACCAGCTGCCGCTGGTCGCCGGTGAGGTGCACGAGCTGACCCAGGGCAACCCCTTCCTGGTGATCGAGCTGTGGCGTGAGCTGGTGGAGAGCGGGGCGCTGGTGGTGGTCGACGGCGCCGCCCGGTTCAGTCGACCGCTGACCGAGGTGGCCAGCCCCGAGGCGGTGCGCGAGGTCGTCAGCCAGCGGCTCGACCGGCTCGATCCCGTGACCACCTCGGTGCTCCAGCTGGCGGCCGTGGTCGGGCCCGATTTCGATCTGGCGCTGATCCGCGTCGGCGCCGGCGGGGACGAGTCGTCGCTCCTGGCGGCGGTTGATCTGGCCGAGCAGAACGGCATGATCTCAACCGTCCCCGAGCGTCCGCTGCGCTACCGGTTCAGCCACGAGCTGGTTCGCCGGGCACTGTACGACCGGCTCTCGGGGCTGCGGCGGGCCGAGCTTCACCTGCGTGCCGCCGAGGCGCTGGAGCGGTCGCAGACCGGCTCCCCCGCGGAGCTGGCCCACCATTTCACCGAGTCCGCGTCCCTGGGTGGTACCGGGCGGGCGATCGAGTACAACCTCAAGGCGGCGGCGGCGGCCAACTCGGCGCTGGCCTTCGATCAGGCCGCCGACTCACTGCTGCGGGCGTTGCAGCTGGGGGTGTCCGATCCCCATCGCCAGGCCCAGATCCGGTTCGATCTGGGGGAGGCGTACTTCCGCGCCGGCCAGTCGAATGGGGCGCTTGACGCCTACCTCGAGGTGGCCGAGATCGCTCGTGAGTTGGAAGACGGCGAGCTGTTCGCAAATGCGGCGATCGGGTTCGAGAACGCGTGCTGGCGGATGGGCGCGGTTGATGTCGAGGCGCTCGACCTCCTGACCGAGGCCTCGTCGCGGCTCGACCCGCGCGACTCCTCGCTGCGGGTGATGGTGTTGAGCGGCACTGCCCGGGCGTACGCGTTTCGCGGCGACCACCTGCGCAGCGCCGACTTCCGCGGACAGGCGGTGGCGATGGCCCGGCGGCTGGACGACCGCGCCGCGCTGGCGAAGGTCACCATGCGCGCCTACTGGGCGCGCGGCACCAGCAGCTTGGACGAGATCCTCGAGATGCTCGACGAGTCGCTGCAGTCTGGCAGATGAGCTGGGCGACATCGAGACCCAGGCGGAGGCCCGTGAGTGGCGGGTTGCCGCCCTGATCGCCAAGGGCGACATCGAGACCGCCCGGCGAGAGCTGGCGGTGGTGTACGAGGTGGCCTCGCGCATGGGCCAGCCGTTCATCCTGCACGTGGCCGAGCACTACCGGGCCACCATCGAGTTGTGCGACGGACGGCTGGGCGAGGCCGAGGCCGCGGCCGGGCGCTCGTTCGAGTGGGGCAACCTGCTCACCGGGCGAGATTCGACCGGGCCGTACGGCGTGCAGATGTTCAGCATCCGGCGCGAGCAGGGCCGGCTGGCAGAGCTGGCCCCGGTGGTTCGGATCCTCTCCAGCGGTGATCGCGAGGGCGGAGCGTGGGGGCCGGGGCTGGCGGCGCTTTTGGCCGAGCTGGGCATGTGGGACGACGCCAGGGCGGAGCTCGAAGAGATCCGCCTGCGCGGCCTGGATGAGCTGCGCCCGGCGCTGTGGCTGGCCTCGCTGACGTACCTCACCGACGCCAGCTACGCCGTTGGGGATGCTCGCATGGCGGCCGAGCTCTACTCGGCGCTGGAGCCGTACGCCGGAGGCATCGTGGCGGTCGGCCACGGGGTCGTCTGCTACGGATCGGTCGATCGCTACCTGGGCATGGCGGCGGCCACAGCGGGGGACTCCGAGGCCGCCCGCGGGCACTTCGAGGTGGCGATGGAGGTCAACTCCCGCATGAACGCCCGCACCTGGCTGGCGCACACCGCCTACGCCTACGGGCGATTGCTGCTGCCGCAGGATCGCGTGCGGGCGCATGAGCTGCTGCGCACCGCATCGACGCTGGCGTCACAGGTGGGCATGCCCACCCTGATCGCGCGGATTGCCGCGGCGGGCGCGCCGATCGCTGCCTCACCGCTGCCCGATGACCTCTCGCCGCGGGAGGTGCAGATCCTGGGACAGGTGGCCCAGGGCCTCTCCAACCGCGAGATCGGGGCGGCCATGGTGATCAGTCAGCACACCGTGGCCAACCACGTCCGCAGCATCCTGCGCAAGACCGGCTGTGCCAATCGCACCGAGGCGGGTGCCTATGCTCATCAACACGGCCTCGCGCCGGCACGGCGGCGGGAGTAGGATGCAGGTGCGATGCCGCTCTATCTGATCGAACGCAGCTTTGCTGAGCAGCTCGACCTTGACGCCGAGGACGTGAGGCTGATCGAAGACGTGAACGCTGACGAGGGCGTGCGCTGGCTGTTTTCGTTCCTGAGCGCCGATCGACGCCGTTCGTACTGCCTGTACGAGGCGCCCTCTCCGGAAGAGATCGTGGTCGCCGCTGAGCGGGCCAACGTGCCGGTGGACAAGATCGTCGAGGTCGACAAGTTCGATCCTCAGCTGATGCATTGACGTCTCTGACAGCGTAAACAGAACTATCCCTACCGGCATACTGAGGTTTGTGCTACCTTGGGTAGAGCAGATGACGACGCCGACGCTTTCGTACCTGATCTGTTCGACGCCCCGCAGCGGCAGCACCCTGCTGTGTGAGGCGCTCACGAACACCGGCGTTGCCGGGAACCCCGAGGAGTACTACCAGCATCGCCGCAAAACCGGGATGCCGCGGCGGCCGCTGGAGTACTTCGAGGAGATCGACACGCCCGAGGTGGACGAGATCCTCGGCGCCTACACCCGGGTCGACGATGAGGTCAGCCTGTTCGATCCCCGTCGCTTACGGCACCTACCGCGAGTACATCGACTGGACGATCGAGCGGGCGACCACGCCCAACGGCGTGTTCGGGGCCAAGGTCATGTGGGGGTACTTCAACGGCTTTGTGGACAGCCTCCGCGACATGAACAACAACGCCGTCCAGTCCACCCGGCAGGTGTGTGAGCAGACCTTTCCCAACCTGACGCTGTGGGTGTTCGTGACCCGCCAGGACAAGGTCAGCCAGGCGGTGTCGCTGTGGAAGGCGATCCAGAACTGGACATGGAAGCGCGACGAGGGCGACGGCGCGCTGATCACCCATGACCTGCAGTACAACTTCTCCGCCATCGATCATCTGGTCAAGCAGCTCGAGCACCACGACCGCGAGTGGATGCAGTTCTTTGCGGCCAGCGGGGTCGCCCCGCACGTGGTCGTGTACGAGCAACTGGCCAAGCGCTACGAGCAGACTGCGGTGGACATCGTCCGCGCGCTTGGAGTCGAGCCGGGAACCGAGCCGATGTTCGCCCAGCGCCGGATGACGCGCCAGGCCGATGCGCTCAACCAGGAGTGGATCGAGCGCTACCGCAACGAGGTGGGGTCCGAGCAAGCGCGTAGCATGGCATCGTCGCTCGACGCGATCTGACTTGAACCGCCCAAACATCCTCTACCTGCATTCGCATGACACCGGCCGCTACGTGCAGCCGTACGGCCATGCGATCCCGACCCCGCGCATCCAGGGGCTGGCGCAGGAAGGCATGCTCTTTCGCAAGGCCTTCTGCGCCGCCTCGACCTGCTCGGCCAGTCGCGCCTGCCTGCTCACCGGCCAGTACGCCCACTCCAACGGCATGCTCGGCCTGGCCCACCGCGGCTGGTCACTGAACGACTACAGCCACCACATGGTGCACACGCTGCGCGACGCGGGCTACCACTCGACGCTGGTCGGCGAGCAGCACATCTCCAAGCGGCCGGACGAGATCGGCTACGACAATGTGATCAAGATCGATACCAGCCGGGTCGACGACGTCGCTCCGGTGGCCATCGACCTGCTGCGCGACGCGCCGGCGGAGCCGTTCTTCATGTCGATCGGGTTCTTCGAGACGCATCGGGAGTTCTTCGAGCCGCTCAAGGGCGACGAGAACTACATCCGCCCGCCCGCGCACCTGCCCGATATCCCCGAGACGCGCCGCGACATGGCCGCCTTCGTTGCCAGCGCCCGTTCGCTTGACCGTGGCGTGGGAGCGGTGCTGGATGCGCTCGACCGCTACGGGCACGGCGGCAACACGCTGGTGATCTGTACCACCGACCACGGCATCGCCTTCCCCGGCGCCAAGGCGACGATGACCGATCGGGGCATCGGGGTGATGCTGATCATGCGCGGCCCGGGCGGCTTTCTGGGTGGCAAGGCGTCCGACGCGATGGTGTCGCACATCGACATCTTCCCGACGCTGTGCGAGCTGCTCGAGATCGACCGGCCGCCGTGGCTGCAGGGGATGTCGCTGATGCCGGTTGTGCGCGGCGAGGCCGACCAGATTCGCGAGGCGATCTTCGCCGAGGGCACCTACCACGCCGCCTACGAACCGCAGCGGTGTGTGCGCACCGCCCGCCACAAGTACGTGCGTCGCTTCGATCCCAGCGACAGGCCGGTGCTCGCCAACGTGGACGACAGCCCGTCAAAGGACGTGTGGGTGGAGGCGGGCTGGCCGCAGAACCTGCTCGACGAGGAGCAGCTGTACGACCTGATGGTGGATCCCAACGAGGCGGTCAACCGGATCGGCGATGCCTCGCTGGAGCCGGTGCTGGACGATCTTCGCCGGCGCCTCGAGATCTGGATGCAGGCGACCGAGGATCCGTTGCTGGACGGCCCGGTTCCCCCGCCGCCCGGAGCGGAGTACAACGCGGTCGATGCGGTGTCGGCGGGCGATCCGACGCTGCTCGGCTAGTCCGGCGGGCTCAGACCATCCGTTCGAGGCCGGAATCGTCGTCGTCTGGTCGCGCCCGCTTCAGCAGCGCATCCAGCGATGACAGAAACCGGGTGGCGAGCTGGTCGCCGTCCTCGTCGCCGGCGGTGACCGACGCCGCGATGCTGGCCACCAGCTGCATCCGCTGGTCGCCTCCGTCCAGCACGCTCGAGGCCGCCCGCGAGCGCATCATCAGCTCCAGCGCGATCGCCGCCTGGTGCCCGAACAGCGCCAGCAGCTCGGACTCCCGCAGCGAGAACTTCGAGTCCTGCGGCCGGTCGAGCACCTCCAACACTCCCAGGCAGCGCTCGCCGTACAGCAGCGGCACCGCCATGATCCCCTTGGGGACGTAGCCGGTTTCACTCGCAAACCGGTCGGAGAAGCGCTTGTCCTGGGTGACGTCGTCGAGCACCAGCGGTTGGCGGGTGACCAGCACCCAGCCCGCGATCCCGGTGCTGGACGGAAACCGCTTGCCCACCAGGGTGTTCTCACCCTCGCCGGTGACGGCTTCGAACACCAGTTCGTCGGTCGACTCGTCCAGCAGCAGCACGCTGGCGGCGCGGGCATGGAAGATGGCGCCGGCGACCTGCACGATCGAGCTCAGGAGCGCCCGGTGGGTCTCGTCCCCGGCCAGCGCGCCGGCGGCGATCGCAGCCTGCAGGTCGGAACGCTCGCTCATGCCGCGTCCTGAGCGTTGTCGGCGATCAGGCCCAGCACCGTCTTTACCTCGGGGGGAGTCAGATCGGGGTGCTTGGCGAGGATCAGGGCACAGACTCCGGAGATGTGCGGCGTGGCGAAGCTGTTGCCGGTCGAGCGCAGCGTGGCGCCGTCCATCCAGGCCACGTCGACGTCCACCCCGCGGGCGTAGAACTCCACCGGCGGCGTGGGATTGCGATACCAGACCAGCGGGTCGTCGTGATCGTGCGAGGCCACCGACACCACCGACGAGAACCGCCAGGGGTAGCTGTTGCACCGGCATGTTGTGTGCCGAGGCGACGATGATCGATCGCCGGAAGTAGGCCAGGTCGGCCAGTTCGTGCAACTCGCCCACGAACCGGCGCTTGGTGGTCGAGAGGCTCATGTTGATCACCTGGAAGCCCTGCTCGATCGCCCACCGCAGGCCCGCCACCAGCACCGGGCCGCTGCCGACGAAGCCCTCACCCAGCACGCGCACGCTGATCAGTTCGCAGTCGGGAGCGATCGACCGGATGATCCCGGCGCACGCACTGCCATGGCCGCACACATCACCGTCGTTGTCGTCGGACACCACCACCTGCTCGTCGTCGGTGACGGTGACCGTCACCGACCGAGATACCTCGCCCACCATCGGGTGGCCGTGCTCGATGCCGCTATCGACCACGCACACCTTCACCCCGGCGCCGGTCGACCCGCCCACCGCCCATTCGCGGGTGACCCGTTCCGGCCACGCCCGGGCGCCTTGCAGGGTGTCGGCGAGGCTCCCTGCCACCGCATGCGCCGGCAGGTCGTCGGGGGTGGATTCCTCCTCTACCATCGGCCGATCGTACCGGTTCGGCGTGCGGTCGGGGCTTTTGTCAGACAGGCCGGTGCGGTACCGTTTCCGTCAGTCATTTTTTCGCCATCTCAACGGAGGTTTTATGCAACCCGAACTCACCAAACGGCTCATGGCAGAGGCCATTGGGACATTTGGGTTCTTCTTCATCGGCTTCTGCGGTATCGCGACGCTGGTCACGCAGGGACCGGGGGCGATTCAGTCGCTTGGAATCGCGCTTGGTTTCGGGTTCGGATTGGGGCTGATGATCTTTGCCTTCGGCCACATCTCGGGCGGACATTTCAACCCGGCCGTGTCGGCCGGACTGGCCGCCGGTAACCGGTTCCCCCGCGAAGAGGTGCTGCCGTACTGGGCCGCCCAGCTGGCCGGCGGATTCGTGGCTGCGCTCGCGATTCGGATCATCTTCAGCCACTTCGTGGTGATCACTGCGACCGTCAACGCTCCCGGAGACGGTATCGTCCGGCTTCAAGGCGCTGGTGCTCGAGACGATCTTCACCTTCCTGTTCGTGTTGGTGATCGCAACCGTCGCGACCGATGAGCGGGCGCCCTGGAAGGGCGTCTTCGCACCGTTTGCCATCGGCCTGTTCATCTTCGTCGCCGCCACCACCGTCGGCCGCATCAGCGGTGGCAGCTTCAACCCGGCCCGGTCGATCGATCCCGGCGCTGGTCGCCACCCACTTCGGCGACCTGTGGATCTACATCATCGGCCCGCTGGTCGGCGGTGTGCTGGCCGGTCTGGTGCACGCCTACTTCCGCGACGACGCCTAACAGGGCTCGCTTGGGGCGGCGCGGCCTGGGGGTCGCGTCGCCCTAGTGGTGGTCGCAGGCGCGCGCCGGTGGCAGCGGCGCGTCCAGGGTGGGGTTGCGGTCGAAGAATCCGTCGGGCTTGAGCATGAACCCGATCTTGGCCACCGGCATGATCGGCCAGTCCTCGAGCCGGGCCACGTGGTGGCTGCAGAACGTGTACCAGACGACCACGTCCTCGTTCTCGACCGAGCGGTCGGCCAGCGTCCACTGCGGCAGGCCGTCGCTCTCCGACGACTGGTTGGGGTACTCGCCGGCCGGGTACCGCTCGTCGGCGCGAAACGGCGTCACCCACAGGTGGCGCTTGAGGAATCCCGCGCGCCGCATCAGCGACGAGTCGTCGCGGGCAAACGGCACGGTGTTCTCACCGGGCACGAGCCGGTAGGCCACCGGCTCTCCCATGGCGTTGGTCGAGCCGGGGTTGGTGATCTTCCAGCTGCGGGCGGAGAACGGATCGACCAGCTGCTGGGCCTGCGACTCGGTTGTGAGCGGTGTTGATCGCGCCACGAACGCGTTTCCGTGCGGATTGATCTCGTCGGGCGCCGGCTCGGTGTGCACCTCGACCACGGTGTTTCGGGCGCCGTCGACGCACATGTCCAGGCGCACGTTGAAGAAGTGCTGGTGGTGGGAGGCGACCACACCCGGGGAGACCAGGCGGCCGTAGTCGGGCTGGACGCCGGGTTCCACCGCTGAGGTCAGCAGGATGCCGGTGAGCTTCACCTCGACCTCGATGGTGCCGTCCTGGTAGAGGTGCCAGTAGAAGCCGTACTCGTAGTTGCCAACCGTGATCAGCGAGGAGATCACCAGTCGCCGCGAGCGCCGCATGTCCACCCGGCCGGTGGTGGGATCGGTGTGTTTCCACAGGATCCCGACGTCCTCCTCGTGCATGCAGATGGCGTTGGGCAGCGTGCGCACCTCTCCGGTCGACGTCGCACAGCGGCACGTCGAAGTAGTGGATGTGCCCGACGCAGTCGCAGCCCAGCTCCAGCGCGTTTGTGAGTGGCCCCGCGCCGTACTCGCCGAGGTCGAACGCATTCTTGCGATAGCCGCCGGGGGTGGCGTCGCCGTAGGGGATCACGAGTTCGGAGAATGATGCTCGGTGGATGATCGGGCGCACCGTGTCGCCGTCCTCGAAGCCGATGGTGTGCAGCACCAGCCCCTCGCGAGGCGTGAACCCGACCCGCAGTCGCCAGCGCTGCCACGACACCTCCCAGCCGTCGACGGTGAAGCTTGGCCCCTGGGGCTGCTCGATCTCCAGCGGGCGCAGATCGGTACGCGGTTCACCGACCGCCTCGGGCCGGTAGTCGGCGCTTGCCTGCGGCATCGTGGTGGTGCCGTGATCCTCGATCCGCACCAGCTCCATCGTGTTCAGATCGACGATCGCATAGAGGCCCTCGATCGGGTGCGCGTAGGGGTTGTCCTGGGGGTGGTCGCGCAGCCAGGTCGGCGTCCATACCAGTCTCCGGTCGCCGTCAGCCGGGTCGCCGAACCCGCCGATGCCCCAGGCCTCCACGGTGACCAGCTCGGGGTCGGTGATGCCGCGGGCGGCGAGCGCTTCCCGGAATCCCGGATCGGCCCGCACCGTTCGCTCGCACTCGAGGTATTCCTCGAGCGTGATGGCCGCCTGCACGCCCGGGATCACCGAGATCTCGGTGACCTGCTCGGCGGTCAGGTCGACCCGCGCCTCGAGCGTGGTCTGGGCGGCGGGATCGAGCAGCACCGCGGTCGCGTGGCGATGGATGGCGGAGCCGGGCTGAAACTCGGCGATCTCGTCTTTGGGCGGTTCGTCCAGTGCGATAGTTACGAACCGCACGCGCTCGGTCACTTCCGGGTGTGACCGCATCGCGGCCACCGCTGTTGCCAGTTCGGCCGTGGTCAGCGGATCGAGCGGGTGGGAGACGCGTTCGTGTGTGTCTGCCGGGGCGGCCATGGTGTGCGCGACATCGTACCGCGGCCGGTGGATCTCCAATACAGTGCGGTCTTGTCCGAAGATCCGATGTACGCAGCACGGCGCGCCAGGAGGGCCGAGCGTCGACGTCAGATTCAGCGCCGGCGCCGGATTGCGCTGGTGCTGCTGGTGGCCGCGCTGGCGGTCGTCGGCTATGTGGTGGTGGGACGCGGATCCGGGGGATCGACGGCGGCCTCGACGTCGGGCTCGGGCGCGACCACCGACACTCCCACCAGCTCGGATCCGCCGTCCACCTCTTCGGGCGGCTCAACCGCCGGTTCGACCACCGACAAGAAGACCACCGCCGCCGCCGGGCGCGTTCACCATGACCGCCGTGGGGGACACCATGCTCGGAAACACGCCTGAACTGCCTGCCAGCCCCTCCACCTACTTCTCGGCGGTGGACACACCATTGACCGAGGGCGCGCAGATCGTGTTCGGAAACCTCGAGGGCACGCTCACCGATGCCACCGCCGGGAAGTGCGGCTCGAACTCCTCCAACTGCTACCAGTTCCGGGCTCCACCGGCGTTCGCGGGGGCCCTCAAGGACTCCGGGTTCACCATCATGAACCTCGCCAACAATCATTCCTATGACTTCGGCCCCGTCGGTCAGGCCCAGACGGTGCAGGCGTTGCGCCGCCACGGCATCCCTCAGACCGGCCTCCCCGGCCAGGTCACCGTGGTTCGGGCTCACGGCATCCGGGTGGCGTTCGTCGGCTTCGCGCCGTACTCCGACACGGCCAGCCTGACTGACATCCCGGCCGCCGAGAAGCTGGTGCGGAAGGCCGCCGGGCAGGCGGATGTGGTGGTCGTCTACATGCACGCCGGCGCCGAGGGCACGCAATACCAGCATGTGACCGGCCAGGAGGAGATCTATTTCGGCGAGGATCGTGGCAATCCCGAGGCATTTGCCCACGCCGTGATCGACGCCGGCGCCGACCTGGTGATCGCCAGCGGGCCGCACGTGGTGCGGGGAATGCAGTTCTACCACCACCACCTGATTGCCTACAGCCTCGGCAATTTCGCGGGGTACTCGAACTATGAGACCAGCGGGGAGTTGGGCGTAAGTTGTATTCTTCGGGTGAAGTTAACCGGCGCGGGAGATTTCGTGTCGGCGCGGATCACGCCGGTCACGCTCGTCGACAAGGGCCAGCCGGTGCTTGGCGGGCCGGCGGTGGAGCAGATTGCCGCGCTTTCCAAGGACGATTTCGGCGGTCGGGCAGCGACGATATCGAGTGACGGCCGAGTTAGTCGGCCAACCTGAATACAACTGCCCGCTAACGGGAATAGACAGCGTGTGAGCTGCGTTTATAAGAGTGTTTGGTAGGGGTCTGGTGTCGAATCCGGGTGAATTGTTCGGTTGGGCGCCAATGGGACAAAGAGGCCACGACGCGGTGCAGGAGCCGAGAGTCGCGCCGCGCGAGCAGAGAGGCGAAGAAGAGAATGTTGATGCAAGAACCAATCCGAGAAGTCGTTGAGCGAGCCCAGTCTGAGGGCGAGCTGGACGCCTCCGAACTTACCGATCTCGTGGCGGAGCTGGATCTCACGCCAGAGGACGAGGCTCGGCTGCGAACCGAACTGGAAGAGCTCGGTGTTGAGGTCGTGAGCGTGCGAGAGGTCGACGCTCCGGTCGAGATGCCGGCCTACATCGCCGGTGCCACGGTCGACAGCCTTGACCTGTACCTGGCCCAGATCGGCCGCACGCCGTTGCTCACCAAGGACGAGGAGCAGCGCTTGGCGCGACTGGTCGAAGAGGGCGACGAGCTGGCAAAGCGACGCATGGTCGAGGCCAACCTGCAGGTTGGTCGTGTCGATCGCCAAGAAGTACCGTGGTCACGGTGTCGCATTCCTGGATCTGATCCAGGAGGGCACGCTGGGCCTGGTGCGGGCGGTCGAGAAGTTCGACTGGCGCCGCGATCTCAAGTTCTCGACCTACGCGACCTGGTGGATCAGGCAGGCGGTGCAGCGGGCTGTTGCAAACCACAGCCGCACCATCCGCGTGCCCGTGCACGTGCACGACCGCATGCGCAAGATCGACCGGTCTCGTCGAGAGCTGGAGGCTCGCCTGGGTCGCGAGGCGACCGACGACGAGGTGGCCAAGCACGCCAAGATGACGGCGGAGGAGGTGCGTGACGCCGACAGCTTCCGATCGCAGGCGACGTCGCTGCATCGACCTGCTTCGGCGGACGGCGATACCGAGCTGGGCGACATGATCGCCGACACCACCAGCGAGGATGTCACCGATGCGGTGGCGACCACGCTGCGCACCGAGGCGCTGGGGCGGGCGTTGGATCAGCTGTCCCCGCGCAAGCGCAAGATCGTCGAGCTGCGATACGGCCTGGCCGGGTCGGAGCCGATGATGCTCGAGGCGGTCGGTCGTGAAGTCGGTCTCACCCGCGAGCGGGTGCGCCAGCTCGAGGCTGAGGCGCTGACCCAGCTGTCTGCGATGCCCGACATCGACGGCATCCGCGACGCCGCCTAACCACCGGCTTCGCACACGAACTCCGAGGGCTTCTCTCCTACCGGGAGGGGAGCCCTCACTGGTTTAATGTTTGAGACCGTTCTGTCTCGCACACCTCCTCAGTTGAGGGTCTAGAGCATTCCGATAACGGGAGGGAACGGCACATGTCGATCACAACTCCTCTGACAGACATGGAACTCGTCCACGGCATCCGCGAGGGTGACGAACGGATGCGAGAGCAACTGATCATGCGTCACACGCCGCTGGTGCGCTCGATTGCGCGCCGCTACGTGGGGCGCGGGCTGGCCTTGGATGACATCGTGCAGGCCGGCAATCTGGGCTTGGTGCAGTCGGTCAATCGCTACCGGCCGGAGCGGGGCGTGCCGCTGAGCGCGTTTGCGGCCCGCACCATCGAGGGCGAGATCATGCATCAGTTCCGCGACCGCGGCTGGGCGGTGCGGGTGCCGCGGTCGTTGCAGGAGCTGAGCCGGCGCACGTCGGCGATGCGAGAGCGGCTGTCGCACAAGCTGGGGCGCGCTCCCAGCACCGACGAGCTGGCCGAAGCGTTGGAGGTGACTCCTGAGCAGGTCGACGAGGCGGTGATGGCCCAGCGCGCCTACACCGCCGATTCGCTGGACGTGGGTGCGAGTGACGACGGCACCGTCACCGGCAGCCGGGCGCAGTGGCTGGCCACCGACGACCGGTCGCTGGAGTCCGTGGCCGACCGGGCCACGCTGGTGCGGCTGTTGCAGACGCTGCCGCAGCGTGAGCGCCGGATCGTGGCGCTGCGCTACTTCGAGGATCTCACCCAATCCGAGATCGCCGATCGTCTGGGCATCAGCCAGATGCACGTCTCGCGGCTCCTGCGTGCCGCGCTCGACTCGCTGCGCGACGAACTCGGCCCCATCGCCGCCTGAACGGCCGGGGTGAATAACGGTGCCAGGCACCGTTATTCACCCCAAGCCGAGGGTGAATAATTGGTGCTAGGCACCAATTATTCAATCGCTGGGCATGCGGCGGTAGCCTGGCAGTTTGAGAGGTCGCCTCTACCGTGAATAACGGTGCCTGGCACCGTTATTCACGAATGCCGGGGGTCGCGGTCCCGAGTCTCCCGGATCTCGAGACCGCCACCCCATCAGGCTGTGACAACACGGGAATGCCCCCCGGTTCGGTCACAGCCCGGGCGCGCGCACGGCGATGATGCCGATCGCCGTCCGCGGTGGTTCTGGCTCCGTAAATGCCAACCGGAGCGCTTGCCCCGGTGATCGGATCGCAGATCGCGATCTTGAGAACGTGTCAGGTTCAGGAATCGCCGCGGCTGGCCCAGGCGGGCGGATCCGATGCCGGAAACGATGCGGCATCGGTGAGGTCGAGTTCGTCCAGGCCCTCGTCGCTCGGCTCGGGCGCATCCGCGTCGTCGGCGTCGCGGGGGGCTCGCTTCGGGACGTGGGGATCGCGATCCACGATACGAAGAGTAACGCGACGGATCAGCCCGAATGCCGGAACGAGCCGATCCGCCGCGTACCTGCAGACCATTCCCCGCGCGGCCGTCCCAAAAACATCGATCTCACCGGCTACGAAGCGAGCCCCTCAGCTTCGGCCACGGCCGCCAGCGCCTCGGCGCGGCCGGGGGCGACCGTCAGCTTGCGATCAAGCCCGGTCAGCTCCAGCAGCGTGCGCACGGCGTGTCCAGTCGAATCGGTGATCGCGATCGCAAATCCCGTGCCGGCGTCGTCGGCCTGCTGCTGACCGACGATCAACACACGCAGCACGGCGGAGTCGATGAACTCGGCGTGGTCGAGATCGACCACCACGCCGTGACGCCGACTGGATCGCACGCGAGATCGGTGTCGCGCAGTGTGTCTGCGGTGGCGAGGTCGTGCTCGCCCTTGACGACCACCACCGCGACTCCCGACGGCGCCTGCTCAAGATCAATGCTCGAGTTCATAGTGCGCATGAGCGTATCGAATCCTCACAGTCCTAACGGAAGTGCATGCGCAGGTCGGTGCCGTTGCCGTCGCTGTTGGAACTCACCTGCACCGAGTCGGCGATGGCGTAGATCACCGGCAGCCCCACACCCAAGCCGGGACTGTCGGCGCGCGGCTGCAGACCGCCACCGTGATCGCGGACATGCACGATCACGCCTTCGACGGGGTCGTCCTCGACGAGTCACTTCGAGTTCGCCGGGGCCATCCCGATAGGCATGCACGACCACGTTGCTGCACGCTTCGGTGACCGCCAGCGTTACCTCCGCGATCCGGTCATCGCTGAGGTCGAACCGCTCCAGATAGACCCGCAGCGCGTGTCGCACCAGCGGAACGCTCTCGGCGTCTGCCGCTGCGCGAAGCTCAAAACCACTGCGGACCATCTGCATTTCACGAGATAGTACCCAGTCGAGTCGGATAGCCAACCTCGGATTTTGGATGCTCTATCCTGCGGGGATGGGCGGACATGCCAGGACGATCACGCTGCGCGTCCACGGCTCCGTGGCAGTGGCTCCGCTGGCCGAGCCGCTGGTGATCGCGATGGGCGCCCGCGCCGGTGTGGACGTGATTGCGATCGACGAGCTGGTGACGGCGCTGGAGCTGGTCGCCCGGACGGCATCCGACGACGCCCCGCGCACGGTCACGGTGGCCTACGACGACCACAGCGTGAACGTCACGATCGAAGGCGTTGACGTCAGTCGGCTGCGCGGTGGCCGGTCGGCGATCGACTCGCTGGTGGGGTCGGTCGATGTCCGCGACAATGAGGTGCTGCTTCGAGTTGGCCGGTGAGGTGACACCGCCCGACGGGAACTCGAACGGTCGGGAGCCCGTCGACGTTGCACAGCTCGTCGAGCAGTCGCAGTCGCTGGTGGCAGCGGTCGCGCGTCGCTTCGCGGGACGCGTGCCGGTCGAGGATCTGGAGCAGTCGGGCATGGTCGGTGTGATGCTGGCGGCCCGGTCGTTCGACCCCGATCGGGGTGTGCCGTTCCATGGCTACGCGATGCCGTTCATCACCGGCGAGATGCTGGCGACGGTGCGGGCCCAGGCGCCCACGCACGTGTCGCGGACGGCGCGAGAGCTCGCCCGGCGGGTGGAGCTGGCCGCCGACTCCGCCACCGCGGAGCTTCACCGGCCGCCCACGGTCGCCGACATCGCCCGTGAGGCCGAGCTGGACGAGGAGCAGGTGGTGGAGGGGATGCGGGCGCGCGCGGCGCTGGCCCCGCCGGTGGTGGACGCGGCTGCGCTCGACCCGCCGGGGCTCGACCAGGCGCTGGAGGCGGCGGTCGCCCGGCTCGAGCTGGAGCCGTTGCTGGAGCGGCTGGATCGCCGCTCGCGCACGATTCTGGCGCTGCGGTTCGGCATGGAGCTGTCCCAGGACGAGATCGCCGAGCAGATGGGAATTTCACAGATGCACGTCTCGCGGCTGCTGCGATCAGCGCTGGCCCAGATGGACGCCGGCTGAGAGCCGGATCCGTCCGGGGCTGCCGGGTACCGTAGAACGGCGTGGCCAACCTCATCCGCACGGCGTCTTCCAATCTGATCGTCCGCGCTGGACAGCGGGCGATGAGCGACAACGTCGGCCAGGTGGCCCAGGCGATCGGCTACAACAGTTTCCTGGCGATCCCGGCGGCGCTGCTGGTGGTGGTGGGTGCATTCGGCGCCTTCGCCGAGCCCCAGACGATTCACCAGTGGCTGCTCGAGGCCGACGACGTCGTGCCCAAAGAGGTGATTCAGCTCCTGTCCGACAGCCTCACCCAGATCGCCAGCGCGCGCCAGAGCGGGCTCGTGATCCTGCTTGTCGGCCTGGTGCTGGGCGTGTGGTCGCTCTCGGGATCGATGCAGACGCTGATGTGGGGTCTCAACGTTGCCTTCCAGCGGTCCGAGACGCGCGGCTTCATCCGCCGCCGGCTGATCGCCCTGGCGATGGTGGGCTGCACCCTGGTGGCGTTTGCGATCGTGTTTGGGCTGTTCGTGCTGGCGCCGAAGCTCTCGCACTTCGCGGACCAGCATCTCGGATACGACCGATCGCCCAGCACGCTTTGGACGGTGATCCAGTGGCCGGTGGTGATCGTCGCGCTACTGATGGTGTTTGCCATGCTGATGCGGCTGGGGCCGAACCTCGAAGACCCGGGTTTTCACGTGTTCACGATCGGGGGCGTGGTGTCGGTCCTGGGCTGGCTGGTGCTCTCCGACGTGTTTGCCTACTTCACCAACCGGTTCGGCTCCTACAACAAGACCTGGGGATCGCTGGCCGCGGTGATCGTGGTGCTGGTCTGGCTCAGGCTGTCGGCGTTGGTGTTGTTGTTCGGGGCCGAGATCAATGCGGAGCGGGATGCCGATCGCCGCGCCGCGCAATCGGCGGCCGAGTACGATGCTGCTCGCGATGAGTGAACACGACATTCCCGGCGCGGAGAGCTTTCGGGAGCAGCGCCTGGTCAAGAACGAGATGGCGTTTCGCGCCCACAACGAGCGCCGCGCCCAGCTCGAGGAGGCCGGCGGCGCCGACCCCGAGGACGACGTCCCGTTCGTGTGTGAGTGTGGCAACCCCGATTGCACCTCGCCGATCGAGATCTCGGTCGACGTTGTACGAGCAGATCCACATCCGCGACGACCGGTTCGTGGTGCGACGGGGGCACGTCTCGCCCGACGTCGAGCGGGTGGTGGATGAGGCCGGCCGCTACCTGGTGGTCGAAAAGCTCGCGCTCGACCCCTGATCGACCTTCGATCACCTGGATATCCTCGAATCGGTCGATCCGGCGCAGCGCCGGGAACTTCCACGCCCAGATGCCCGCCACCGCAATCGAGGCGATCCCGCCCAGGAGCACGGCCGGCACCGCCCCGAGAAGTGCCGCCGCGACGCCCGATTCGAATGCCCCCAGCTCGTTCGAGGCGCCGATGAACACGCGTTCCACCGCGCTCACCCGGCCGCGCAGGTCGGGCGGCGTGAGCAGCGGCACGAGCGTGCCCCGGATCGACATCGAGATCACGTCGGCGCCGGCCAGGGCGGCCAGTGCCGCCATCGACAGCGCGAAGTTGGTTGAGAGCCCGAACACCACTGTGAACAGCCCGAACAGGGCGACCACCACCAGCAGCGTGCGCCCGACTCGCCGTCGCAGCGGTCTGCCCGAGAGCACCGATCCGACCACCACCGCACCGATTCCCGGCGCAGCCCGCAGCAGCCCGTTGCCGAACGCGCCGACGTGCAGAATCGTCTGGGAGAAGATCGGCAGAAGCGCGGTCGCGCCGCCGAACAGCACCGCCATCAGATCGAGCGAGATCGCGCCCAAGAGCGCCGGCGTGGCGAAGATGAACCGGGCGCCGGCCAGCGCATCGGAGAAGGTGGCTTTGTGTTCGCCAACGTGGGCCCGTCCGACGGCCGCCGGAACCAGCGACACCATCACCACGGCCACGGCCGCGCACACCCCGGCGAACACGTAGGGCACGGGCGAGCCGACCACCTGCAGCAGGCCCGCGATCGCCGGCCCGGCGATCATCCCGGCCTGCATCACCGATATCAGCACCGCCACAGCCCGCGCCAGCGATCGCTGGGAGACGCCCGCGGCCAGCAGCGGGCCGACCGCGGGACCCGCGTAGGCATTGCCGACGCCGCTGACAAAGGCCAGGATGTAGAGCGGCCACACGTCGGTGTCGCCGGCGGCGGCGTCCAGGGCCAGGGCCACACATGCGAATGTGACCACGAGCAGTCCCATCGCGGCCACCCGGCGGCGGTCGCGCCGGTCGGCCATGTGTCCGGCGGGGATCGCGAGCAACGCGGCGGGGATGAACTCGGCCAGCCCCAGCAGGCCCAGCACGAGCGGCTCGTGCGATCTGGAGTACGCCTGCCAGCCGAGGGCGGTTGCGGTCGCGGCGAAGCCCAGCGTGGTGAACATCTCGACGCTCAGCAGCAGCACCACGGTGCGGTCGCGAATCAGTTCGCGCAGCGACAGGCCGTCGCTCAAGCGTCCGCCCTCAGGTGTGGCAATGGGGTGTGGGAGCCACGTCCAGCGCGGGGTTTCGGTCGAAGAACCCGAACGGCTTCAGCCAGAACGAGACGGTATCGACCGGCATCACCGGCCAGTCCTCGACGCGGGTGATGTGATGAATCCCAAACACGTACCAGAGCACCACGTCGGTGTCCTCGAGTGGCCGATCGGCCGCCATCCACACCGGCAGCCCGGAGTCGTTCAGGCTCTGGGTGGGATAGTCGCCGCACGGCCAGCGCTCGTCGTCGGCATGCGCGGTCACCCACAGCTGGTGGCCGATCACCTTGGCGCGTTGTCGCACCGGCGTCTCGGGCGCCAGCATCGGCGGCACCGAGGCGGTGGGCACCAGCTTGTACGACACCGGGGCGCCGTGGGCGTTGAGCGCGCCTGGATTGGCGACCTTCCAGCCCGCGCTGCACGGCCCAGTCGTAGTCCCGCGCGCCCTCAGACTCGCGCGTCACCGCGGTGGCCCGGGTGACCACGGCCAAGCCGGACGGGTTGTCGGGGCCGACCGGAAGCGCGGCCGAGTCGACCTCATACACCGTGTTGGCGGCGCCGTCGACGTCCAGGTCGAGCCGAGCGACGATGAAGTGCTGGTGGAAGGGGGCGTAGGTGTGGTCGTCCACCACGGTGCCGTACGGCGGTGCCTGGTCGGCGTAGCCGGTGGTCACCATCAGGCCGGTGGCGCGCACCTCGCACTCGATGTTTCCGTCCTCGTGGAAGCGCCAGTACACCAGGTACTCGTAGTTGGCGACGGTGACGTGGAACGAGATCACCAGTCGCCGCATCCGCCGCACCTCGCTGCCGGTGATCGGATCGACGTGCTTCCACAGCACCGCGTTGTCCTCCTCGTGGATGCAGATCGCCTGGGGGATCGGGATCGGTGTTCCGTGGGAGTCGTGCACGACCTCGTCCAGATAGCTGATCTCACCCAGGCAGTCGCACCCCAGCGCCAGCGAGGTGGTCATGAAGCCCATGCCCCATTCACCGATGTCGAAGGCGGTGCGGCGGTAGTGGTCGGGGGTGGGGTCGCGGTAGGGCACGACCATCTCGGCGAACGACATGCGATGGGCGATCGGGCGGGTGCGGCCGTCCTGCTCGTAGCCGACTTGGTGCAGCACCAAGCCTTCGCGCGGGGTGAAGCCGATCCGCATCGTCCAGCGCTGCCATTCCAGCAGGCGGCCGTCGAGGGTGAACGATGCGCCCTGCGGCTGGGTGATCTCGAGCGGCTTGAGGTCGTCGCGTTCGGCGGAAGTCGGGGACGTGCCGGGGTGCGTACTCGCCCATCACCGGCGGTTGCGGCACCGGGCCGGAATCGTCGATCTCGAGCAGCTCCAGCGAGTTGGTGTCCACCACGCAGTGGAATCCCGAGACCATGTGGGCGTAGGGATTGGTGTCGGCAGCGGTGCGCAGCCACGCGTCGGTCCAACCCACTCGGCGACCGCGATACCGCTTCGGCACCAGCGCCTCGCCGTACGCCCAGGTGTCGAACAGCACCAGGCTGGGGTCGTCGATCCCGCGGGCGGCCAGCGCGGCGATCACGTCGGGGTGGGCGCGCAGCATCTCGTCCACCTCGTGGTACTCGTCGGTGGTGAAGTTGGGCTGCACCCCGGGACGGTGCTCGAAGCGGGTGACCTGCTCGGCGCCGATGTCGACCACGGCCTCGTACGCGGCGCCGTCGGCCCGGTTCCAGAGCGACACCAGCGCCTCGCGCGGCGAGTGGCGTGCGCTCGTCCCATGCGCGCGAGTGTCGCCTTGGGTGGCTCCAGCAGCGTGATCGTGCCGTAGCGCCAGCCGTCGTCGGCGCCGCGGTCGCGACGCAGACTGGCGACCGCGGTGGTGATCTCCTCGGCGGTGAGGGGATCGAGCGGATGGGTCACGAAGCGGCCACGGTCACGAGCGTGCCGTAGGTCATCAGCTCATACGCTTGGGCGGCGTCGCCGTAGGAGAGCTCCACGCACCCGAGGCTCTGGGGTGAGCCGTACGAGGGCCGGATGAATCCGTGCACCGCGTCGCCGCCGTTGAAGTAGCTGACCGACGGCACGCCGGGATCGTTGTAGTGGCTGCCGTCGGGGTTCGTGCCCGCCATCGTGGTGGAGGTGAAGCGCAGGTACACCGGCCAGGTGCCGGTCGGGGTGGGCGCCTCGGCGATGCCGGTGTTGGCGGCGGCCTGGAACACCGGACGACGACTTGTGGTAGATCGTGATCGACTGGGGGATCGACTCGCGCACGAGCACGTAGGTGTAGGGCCGGGGCGCGTGGTGGGGCTTGCTCGACAGCAGCTTGCGCCACACCCGCGGGCCGGCGATGCCGTCGGTGGGCATGCCGTTGTCGGCTTCGAACGACATCACCGCACCCTTGGTGACGACTCCGAACACCCGCGGCTGCCACTGCTCACGCAGCCCCGGCGGCGGATCGAACTTCCATCGGAAGATCCCGCGCCGGGGCGCCAGGGTGATACATCGGCTGGGTGCCGACGGTGTGGAATCGCACCGGCAGATAGCCGTGGTGGGCGAGCAGCTGCTGGAGCCGCAACACCCGCAGTCCGTGGGAGTCGGGAAGCGTGGTGGGATACTCCGTGCGGGGGTGCCCAAACGGGTTCTTGGGTGTCGGCCGCGCGTAGCGATAGTGGTGCGCCACCGGATACCAGGGATGATGCCGTTTGGGGGCCGCGCTGGCCTGGGAAGCTTTCACCATCCAGGCGGTGCCCGCGGCTGCAGCGAGCAGCACGATCACAAACGTCCCGATCAAGAGCCAGCGGAGTCTCATAATGGCCGAGTGTAGCGTTCGAGGCCGCTTGCTCAAAGCCTTTGGGGTGATCGGCGCGCGCGTCGTACGTGGCTGCCATCCTGCGATTCATGCGGCGAGCGGCAGCGGCTCTGGTGTACCTGGCGATCTTCGCTCGGCGAGGTGCTGTGGCAGGGGTTCGTCCCGCTGGTGCCAGAGCTGTCTGATCGGTACGACCTCTCGAAGCTCCAGTCGGGCGTTCTGCTGGCCACCACCAGCTTCACCATCGTGCTGGTGTCCCTTCCGGCCGCGGCGGTATGCGAGCGCTTCGGCCCCCGCCGGTTGACCGTGCTGGCGTCGTGCGATCACCGCCGTGGCCGCCGTGTGGCAGGGGGTTGCGTCCAGCTACATCGAGCTGGTCGGGCGCACGCGCATTGTTCGGGATCGGCTTTGGCATCATCTGGATCTCGGGAATCCGCTGGCTGAGCGAGATCGCCGGTGCGCGCGAGTCGCAGGCGCTCTCGCTGACGGTGACCACGGCCGGCTTTGCGTCGGTGGTGGCTCCTGCCGTGGCCGCGGTTGCGGTGACGCATTTCGGCATGGCGCCGCCGTTTGTGGTGCTCGGGTTGATCAACCTGGTGCTGGCGGCGGTGATGTGGTGGGAGCCGACCGGAACCGGCATGGCCACCGCGCACCAGGAGCGGCTGAGGGCGATGCTCGCCGGCGCGGCCGGCGATCGGCTGGTGCGGGTGAGCCTGGTGGTGATGACCACTGCGGGGCTGATGTCGGCGGTGATCAACCTGCTGGTGCCGCTGCAGCTGCATGCAAACGGCGTCTCCACCTCCGCGATCGGGGCCGCCTTCGGCGTCTCTGCGGCGCGTCTTCATCGCCTGCAGCGCGGCGACGGCCCGAGCCGCGGGGCGAGCGGTGAAGGTGCGCGTGGCGGCGTTGGCATTGGCGGCGTCGATGATCGTGATCCTGATCCCGGTGGTGAGCGAGGCCAGTGCCGCTCTGGTCGGTTTTCTGTTCGCACGTGCCCCGCTGACCGCGGTCATGTTCACGGTCGCGTTTCCACTGGGCGCGCTGGGCGCCCGGCGGGCCGGGATCACCGTCGGTGGCGTGGCGGCGTTGATCAACATCGCCTGGTCGGTGTCGATGCTGTTGGGGCCGGTGGTGTTCGCCGGGATCGCCCAGGTCGCGGGCGATCGGGCCGCCTACCTGGTGCTGATTGCGGTGCTCGGCTGCTCGCTGGCGTGGATCGTCTCGCCTTGGCGGCGAGCTGTGCCCACGGCTGCGTTCAGTGCGCCGTCCGACACATCGTCAAGGTAGGGTTCCCGGCCGATGAGCACCACTGACCCCGCCCCGACCGCACACGAGCTTGGGCTTGATGGACGGCACGCCGCCGGTGGGTGATGCGCTGGTGACGCTCGCCAACTGGCAGGACCCGCCGTTCAACCGCTGGGGGTTCCAGCACGTCCGTGAGCTGGTGCCGAACGCGCGCATAGCCCGAGCGGCAACCGCCCGCGAGCTCCCCCACGACCATCGTGACCTGAGCGGGATCGAGTTCACGCGTCGACGGCGAGACTCACACCGTGGAGCAGATGCTTGATGCCACCTATACCGACGGGTTCCTGGTGCTGCACCGCGGTCGGATCGTGACCGAGCGGTACTTCAACGGGCTCACCCCGGATCGCACCCACCTGATCATGTCGGTGACCAAGTCGGTGGTGGCGACCGTCGCCGGCATCCTCGCCGGGCGGGGGGAGCTCGACCCGGAGGGCGAGATCACCGACGGTCATCCCCGAGCTCGAGGGCACCTCGTGGGAGGGCGCCACCGTGCGCCACCTGCTGGACATGCGCGCCGGCACCAAGTTCAACGAGGACTACGCCGACCTGGACGCCGAGGTGCGGGTGTTCGAGCAGGTGTACCTGTGGCGTCCGCGCACCGACGATTCGCTGCCGGACGACGCCTGCACCTACATGGCGGGGCTCGAGAACGACCGGCCTCACGGCGGGCCGTTCGACTATCGCTCGATCCTGACCAGCATGCTGGGCTGGGTGGTGGAGCGGGCCGGCGGGGCGCGCCTGTCGGAGCTGATCGCCCGCGAGGTGTGGCAGCCGATCGGGGCCGAGTTCGACGCAGAGATCACCGTCGACGCGCCACGGCACCGCGATGGCCGACGGCGGCCTCTGCGCGACCCTTCGCGATCTCGCCCGGTTTGGCGCATCTGTGGCTCGAGCAGGGGCGTGTGGATGGCCTCCGGATCGTGCCCGAGGATTGGGTTTCCGACACGCTCGCCGGCGGCGCCGACAGCCGCGAGGCGTTCCTGCCTTCGGGCGACTTTCCCGAGTTCCCGAAAGCGTTCTATCGCAACAAGTGGTGGGTGTTCGACGGCGAGCGGCCGCGGTACTGCGGCCCTCGGGATCAACGGCCAGAAGATCTGGATCGACGGTCCGTCGCAGACGGTCGTGGTCAAGCTCTCGACCTATCCCACGGCGCTTGACGACGCCCGTGACAGGCTCACGTTCGCCGCTGCGGCGGCGATCGCAGCCGCGCTGGACGACTGAGCTCAGTTCGGCCGGTAGACGACGAGTTGATCGCCCCGACCGCTGACCGCTGAGAGCATGCATACATGACCGAGCCGGTCTTCCGCGTCCACACGCGGTGCCGGTAGGAGGCGAGCACTGACCACAACCCGGTGGCGGCGAAGATCCCGAAAAGCATCTCGCCGAGCCCCCAGCCTTGGGCTGCGACCAGCAGGAACGCCGCCACGGCTATTGCGGAGGCGACGGGCCTCCACAACCACCTGCTCACCGGCATGACCGATGGTGGCGTGGCCGCCGGCTGTGCCCGCGGGGCCGCAGCCTCGGGCATCTGAGACTTGCCGGTAAGTACAGAGAACACCACACCACCGATGAGCCCCAAGCCAAACCGGAGCCACGGGGCGCCGAACACCAACGCCTCGACGGCGGCAGCGGCCAGGCATGCCGAGAGCAGACACACCCCGTGTGCCTGCAGCAGTCGCTCCCGCTGTACGTATCTCATAACCCTCGTAGTCGCCCTTGCCGATGCGAGGGTTAAGCTCACAGTCTCGCGTGTCGCTTGTCAACGACGAACCTGTGACAAAAGTGTGACGAAGAGCTACCGCCTCGGCGGCGATCGCCGAGACGCTCAGCGAGTAGGGTTCGGGTATGAGCTGTGCGGTTGGGCCACACGGCTCTCGGCTCGTGGAGCGGAGGCCGGTTCATGCACTTCGGCGAGCCGGTCGAGGATGACCGGCTGGTGGCATTGCTGCGCCCCGACGAGCGCATCACCACGGTGATCACCTCCGACGTCTACGGCCAGGGCGGCGCCGACGAGATGGTCGGCCGCGCGCTTCTGGGCGTGCCTCGGGAGAGCTACCAGCTGGTGGGCATGGTCGGGCACGATTTCTACGAGGGAGAGCGTGCCGGAGCCAAGGGATACCCGCGGTTCACCGACCCGTCGCTGCGGTCCGCCGGCGACTACGCCGAGTACCTGCAGATGGCCACGGAGCGCAGCCTCGAGCGGTGTGGGGTGGATCAGTTCGACGTGCTGATGCTGCACAACCCTGATCGCATCGGCTACACGTCGCCGCAGGTGTGGGACGCCATGGCGGAGTTGCGCGAGAGCGGGCTGACGCGGGCGATTGGCGTCGCTCCGGGGCCGGCCAACGGTTTCACGCTGGACGTGATCGACTGCCTGGAGCGATTCGGCGAGCGGATCGACTGGGCGATGCTGATCCTCAACCCGCTGGAGCCGTGGCCGGGCAGCCTCGCGCTGCCGGCCTGCGTTCGCCACCACGTGCAGGTGATCGCCCGGGTGGTCGACTACGGCGGCCTGTTCCACGATGACCTGCAAAGCGAGGACGATCTGGGCGAGCGCGACCACCGCGCCTTCCGCCCGTCGGGCTGGGTTGACCGCGGCCGTGACGAAGCTCGACCGGCTGCGCCCGATCGCCGCGGCCCACGATCTGACGCTGCTGCAGCTGGCGTGCACCTGGACGCTGGCGCAGCCGGCGGTGGCCACGGTCGCGCCGACGTTGATTCAGGAGCTGGGCGCCGACGCCCGCCCGATCGAGGCCCAGCGGGCCGAGCTGGCGGCGACGCCCGCCGGGCGGCGTGCTCAGCGGCGAGGAGCTGGCCGCTGATCGCCGAGATCGGCGACAACACCGGCTCGATGGCGCTCAAGGGCGGCTCACCCAGCTTCGAAGGCGCCGAGCGACCTGACGCCTGGCCGCTGTCCGACGACCTGCGCCAGACCGCCGATCGCTGGGGCCTCGACCCCGAACGCGACCTCGCTCTCAGGGCGCCGGTCGGAAGTGAATACGGTGCCAGGCACCAATTATTCACTAGTCTGCGCCGGTGCTTGGGTATGACATCTCCGCCGGTGACGGCGCTGAACTTGCGCTGATCCACGCCGGCATCTGCGATTCGCGGATGTGGGATGCCCAGTGGCAGACGCTGGGCGAGCGGTATCGCGCGCTGCGGTTCGACATGCGCGGGTTCGGCGAGTCGCCGCTGCCCGAGGACGACTTCTCCAACACCATCGATCTGGCCGAGCTGATGGCCGCTGCCGGCTTCGGTTCCACGGTGCTGGTGGGCGCCTCCATGGGCGGCGCGGTGGCGATCGACGCGGCGCTGGCCTTCCCCGACCGGATCGCGGGCCTGGTGCTGGTCGGCTCGGCGATCGCGGGTCATGAGTGGTCGCCCGAGGTGGAGGCCTACGGCGAGCTGGAGGAGGCGGCGCTGGATGCCGGCGATCTGGATGCCGCCTCCGCCGTCAACGTCAGCTTCTGGGTCGACGGCCCTCAGCGCACGCCCTCCGAGGTCGACCCCGATGTCCGCCGCCGCGTGCGCGAGATGCAGCGCCGGGCGTTCGAGCTGCAGCTCGGGCGCGCCCGAGGATCTGGAGGAGCACCCGCTGGTACCCGACGCCGCCCTGCGCCTGTCCGAGATCGAGTGTCCGGCGCTGGTGATCGTCGGGTCGCTCGACCGCGCCGACATCCTGGACATGACCGATCAGCTGGTGGCCGAGCTTCCCAATGCCCGCGGCGCGGTCATCGAGGACTGCGCTCACCTGCCCAGCATGGAGCGTCCGGCCGAGTTCGACCGGCTGGTCTCCGAGTTCGTCGACTCGCTCTAGCCGGCGAGGCGCAGCCCGGGCGCCGGCTGGATCAGTGCGCTGACCTCATGCCAGACCCGTTCTGCGTGCTCGGTCTCGACCCGGCTGGCACCGAGGCCGCAGCGATCGATCAGATGCGCGTTGACCGACTTGCCGGCTCGCCGCCAGTAGCCGCCGCGATAGACGATCTCGGTGATCGCCGGGCCCGCGAACACGTCTCGGAACTCGGTCGGGTCGCGCCGGTCGGGCCACACAGGGCAGGCCAGGTCGTGCGCGTCGTGGGCGCTCGCCACCCAGCCCAGCAGCTCGCCGGTGTGCGTCGCCGCCAGCCCGCCGCACATCACCCGCACGCCGCGATGGGCGATCGGTTGCGGCACGAGCAGGTCGGCCACGCGGGAGATGCAGAGAATGGTCACCGGGGTCACCGGCACGGTCTCATCGATCATCACGGTTGCGCCTTCCGCTGAGGGGCTGGAGCCTTTGGAATTCATCGGCTCGCGGCGCGCCTGCGGCGCATCCCGCAAAAGGTGAGGCCGCTATCCCTCGACCAACGGGCGTTCGCGCAGGTACGGCAGGGCGTGCTCGGGGTCGTCGGAGTCGATCTCGCGGCCCAGTCGGTGGCCGTCGAAGATCGCATCGGCGATCAATCGGGGCGCCACACAATCGCCGATCTGGTACACGGCCTCGACGCCGGCCTCGGCCAGCGCCTCGGGCTCGGCCTTCAAGCGCGCGGTAGAGCGCGTCGTCGGAGACGCCGCTGGGTGACCAAGCACGACGCCGTCGACGGCCAGCTCGGAGCGGGCCCCGAACTCGCCTTCCAGCTCGATGCTCGCCGGGCGTGATCTGCTGCACCACGCTGGCCCGGTGGGCCCGCACGCCCGAGCTTATGCAGCAGCCGCCGCGCCGGCAGTCCTTCCAGCGTCTGGTCGCAGAACGGTGCGACGGCGTCGTGGCTGGTCACGAACTCGACCTCGTAGCCGTCGTTTCGCAGCTTCTCGGCGAGCGTGGCGCCGGCGAAGTAGCCCTCGTAGTCGACCACCGCCACCCGCGAGCCGGGTAGCGCGCTTGCCCTCCACCATCACCTGCTCGGGTGTGAGCACGTGGGGGAGGGTCGAGTCCGCGCCGGGAATCGGCTTTCGGGTGACGCCGCTGAGGCCGTCGCCGGCCCAGTGCGACCCGGTGGCCACGATCACGATCTGGGCGCCGTATTCGAGCACGTCCTCGTAGGTCAGCGTGGTGTCCAGTCCGACCGAGACGTTTTGGAGCCGATCGAGCTGCACCCGTCGGTAGTCGATCACGTGGCCCCAGCCGCCGAGGCCCGGCAGGCGGGTGACCCACCGCATCGAGCCGCCGATGTCATCGCCCGAGTCGACCACGTGCACCAGCTCCATGCCGCGCTTGCCCAGCACCATGGCGCACTCCATGCCGGCCGGCCCCGACGCCGATCACGAGCGCCGCCCGGTCGGCGTTTTGGGCGCGCTCGAACCGCTCCGGATGCCATCCGCGGCGATGCTCCTCGCCGGCGGTGGCGTTTTGGGTGCAGCCCAGGTGGCTGCCCCAGATCGAGCGCGAGTAGCAGGCGTTACAGCCGATGCACTCGCGGATCTCGTCGTAGCGGCCTTCCTCGATCTTCTTGGGCAGGAACGGGTCGGAGATCGACGGCCGGGCGGCGCCGATCAGGTCGACCGTGCCGCCTCGCACGAGTTCCGCCATGCGGTCGGGATCGGTGAACCGGCCGACCACCACGATCGGTTTTTCGGTCGCCTCCCGGGCGCGGCCGGACCACTCCATCTGGTAGCCCTGCTCGAAGAACCGCGACGGTCCCGAGTCGAGCCGGCCGGTGCCCCACATCGACCCGATCACCACGTCCCACAGGTCGACCATGGGATCGGCCATGCGGATGAACTCCAGGCCGTCCTCGATCGGCACGCCCGAGAGCTCGAGCGTGTCGGCGGCGATTCGCACCGCGATCGCGACGTCGTCGCCGACGGCGTCTCGCACCAGCTCGATCGCCTCGAGCCAGAACCGGGCTCGGTTCTCGAGCGAGCCGCCGTACTCATCGCTGCGGTGGTTGTAGAGCGGCGAGAGGAACTGCGACGGCAGATAGGTGTGCGAGCCGTACACGTAGATGATGTCGAACCCGGCTGTGCGCGCCCGCTTGGCCGCCTCCACCCACTGGCCCTGCACCCGGCGGATGTCTGCCAGCGTCATCTCCTTGGGCACCACCACGCTGTCCAGGTCACTCGCGATCTGCGAGGGGGCGAGCTGCGCCAGCCGCGACTCGCGGGCCTCGGCATACACCCCGCCGTGCCACAGCTCGACGCCGGCCAGTGAGCCGTGCTCGTGGGCCTTGGCGGTCATCAGCTGCAGCGCGCGCATGTCCTCGTCGTCCCACAGCCGCGCCGACACGTACGGCGTCTCGTCAGACTCGGGGCTGATCGAGCAGTACTCGGTGCACACCGCCGCCCAGCCGCCCTCGGCCTTCATCCCGCGGAAGGCCGCCTGTGTCCACGGCTTCTCGACGCCGAACCCGGTGCAGTGCGGCACCTGGTAGAAGCGGTTTCGAAGCGTCTTTGGTCCGATCTTGACCGGTTCGAACAGGATGTCGTGCCGCTCCAGCCGGGTCATGCTGCGTTCTCTGCCTCGATCTCGGAGCGGCGGCGGACGATGTACTCCTGCAGTTCTTCGTCGATCGCCGGGATCGATGCCGGGATCCTCGTAGCTTTCCAGCAGCGCGCTTCCACTCGGCGGTGGCCTGCTGGTCGGCGGTGTGTGCGCCCTGCTTCTCCCAGGTGACGTATGCCTGCGACTTGAACAGCGGGCTCATGAACACCCAGTCGCGGAAGTGCTCGAGCGTGTGCAGCGAGCCCAGGAACATGCCGCCGGGGCCTTCCTCGCGGATCGCCTCGATCGCGAACTCCTCCTCGCCGATGCCGATGCCTTCGCGCATCAGCACGAACATCCGCAGCACCTCGAGGTCGAGCGCGAGTTTCTCGTAGCTTGCGGTCAGGCCGCCCTCCAGCCACCCGGCGGCGTGCATCACCAGATCCGAGCCGGCCATGAACGTGGCCCACAGCATGTTGAGCGACTCCGACGCGGCCTGGGCGTCGAGGGCGTTGCCTGAGCAGAGGCCGCCGCCGCCGCGGAAGGGGATCTTGTAGCGGCGCGCCAGCTGCCCGCCGGCGATACAGCCCAGCACCGATTCCGGCGTGCCGAACGAGGGGCCGCCGGTGCGCATGTCGACGGCGCTGAAGAACGACCCGAACACGCACGGAGCGCCCGGCCGGACGGTCTGTGCCAGCGCCACGCCCGAGAGCGCCTCGGCCACCTGCTGGGCGAGCCCGCCGGCGATCGAGACCGGGGCGGTCGCGCCTGCGAGCAGAAACGGTGTGACCACCACCGGCTGGTTGGCGGTCGCCCATTCCATCAGGGCGTCGGCCATCAGCCAGTCCCACACCAGCGGGCTGTTGGGATTGACCACGCCCAGCAGGCCCGGAGTCTGTTCGATCTGGTCGCGGCCGCCGCAGGCGATCGCCGCCAGGTTGACGGCGTCGCGGGCCTTCGGCCCCGAGGTGCCGTAACACACGTACGGCTTGTCCGACCAGCGGATCACGGCGTAGTCCATATCCATGTGCCGGGTCTGGTCATCCAGGTCGGAGGCCTCGACCACGCCGCTCTGCTGGCAGGTGAGCAGGTCGGCGGCCTGAGTCATCTTGACCAGCTCGACGTAGTCGCGCATCGAGCCTTCCCGCCGCCCCCGCTCCAGGTCGGAGCAGAACGGCGACCCGCCGACGGGCGTCAACACGAACGAGCCGCCGCCGAGCGTGACCGCCCGCTCGGGGTTTCGGCCGCGGACGGTGAACGTCTCGGGAGCCTTGGCCAGCATCTCCATCACGAACTCGCGATCCCACCGCACGCGTGTGCCATCGACGTTCTGGCCTTCGGCTGCGAGCAGCTCCAGCGCGCGGTCGTGGCGCACCTCGGTGCCGATCTCCTCGAGGATCGTCATCGCCCGATCGTGGATCTGGTCGAGCTGTTCTTCGGTGACGACCTGCGCCCTGGC
Organism: uncultured Actinomycetes bacterium; assembly: GCA_963729195.1. Taxonomy (GTDB): domain Bacteria; phylum Actinomycetota; class Thermoleophilia; order Gaiellales; family JAICJC01; genus CAVPTL01. Next base: position 327,740 of record CAVSNF010000025.1, on the reverse strand, counting down.
GGTGCTTTCGAACATCGACTGACACTACCAGCGAGTCAGAGCCCTGCGGCGCACGTAGTATGTGGGCCGATGACCCGCGACGACCTCTACCAGACGCTCTCAGAGCTGGTCGCTCTGCACTCTCCGAGCGGTGTCGAGCAGGCCGTTGACGAGTACCTGCTCGACCGGCTGAAGGAGCGTCGGCACGCCCACGACCGACGCCGCCGGCAACATCGTTCTGCGGATCCCGGGCCGCGATTCTGGTGAGCTGGTTTCGATCCTCGCCCACAAGGACGAGATCGGCGCGATGGTGAAGCGCGTCGACGACGGCGGCCGCCTGGCGGTGTCGAAGGTCGGCGGGTCGTTTCCGTGGGTGTGGGGCGAGGGCCCGGTGGATGTGCTCGGCGATCGCGATCAGCTGACCGGTGTGCTCAGCTTCGGCTCGCGACACATCTCCGACGAGTCGCCCAACAAGGAGCAGACCGAGAAGGCGGTGCGCTGGCGCGACGCATGGGTCGAGACGATGCTCGACGACGACGGCGCTGGCCGCAGCCGGGGTGCGCCCCGGCATCGCGGGTGGTGCCGACCGCGTATCGCAAGCGGCCGGTGCGGCTGGGGCCCGAAGGGGAGTACGTCGCCTCGTATGCGATCGACGACAAGGGCGCGGTGGCCGGGCTGCTCGATCTGGCCGCGCAGGCTGACCGAGCCGCCTCGCTGCGACGTCGAGCTGGTGTTCACCTCGCGTGAGGAGATCGGCTGCGTGGGCGCGTCGTTCTACACCGGGCGCACCGTCGCCAGCTCACTGATCGCGCTCGAGGTGACGCCCGTCGCCAAGGAATACAAGATCACGCTCGGGCCCGACCCGGTGCTGATCGCGGCCGACTCATACGGCCCGCTGCACGACCTCCTCGGCCGAGAGCTGGCCGAGTCGGCCAGCGCCGCCGGGCTGACCATGCAACACGCAGTGGTGTCCAACTTCGGCTCCGACGCCTCGTCGGCGCTGCGCGCCGGAAACGTTGCACGCACCGCCTGCCTGGCGTTCGCCACCGAGAACACCCACGGCTTTGAGATCGCCCACCTCGACGGCATCACAAACTGCGTGACCGTGCTCGAACGCTGGCTGGCGTAGCGACCTGCGGGCACGCGTAGAATGCGAACTCTCGGCGGAGTAGCTCAGCTGGTTAGAGCAGCGGAATCATAATCCGCGTGTCGGGGGTTCGAGTCCCTCCTCCGCTATCGCCAGCAGCGCTTGCACCACCGCGGCGAGCCGATATGAGCGAGTACGACCGAGACTTCTGGGAGCGGCGCTGGTTGCAGGCGCTGCGCACTCACGGGGATCGCGTGGCGCACCGGGCCCCGAACGCGCATCTGACCGCCGAGATCGGTGACCTGCCAGCAGGACGCGCGCTCGACGCGGGCTGCGGTCACGGTGCCGACACACTTTGGCTCGCTGCCCGGGGATGGCAGGTCACCGCGGTCGACTTCGCCGCGACGGCCTTGGCGTATGCCCGGTTGACGGCCGAGTCCATGGGGCCGGACGTCGCCGGGCGCATCGATTGGGTGGAGGGCGATCTTGCGACCTGGACGCCTCCGCGCGATGAGTACGACCTGGTGGTGTGCCTGTATGTCCACGTGGCGGGTTGCGGTTGGGAGATGGTGCAGCGGATGGCGAGGGGCGTCGCTCCCGGCGGGACGCTGTTGCTGGTTGGCCATCGCCCGATCGATCCGGCCACCGGGGATGCCACGGCGGCGGCCGGGCAGCAGCAGGTCTCTGTCGAGGCTGCGCTCGCCGCCCTCGATCCGGGCCGGTGGCAGCCGATCTTCGCCGATGAGCGGCCACGGCCCGCGGCCGGTACCGGCGTCGATGCCGTGATCCGAGCGCGGCGAAGCTCGTGACGACTGGGAACGCCCAGCAGCGGGCCGCCGCGCCCACTTAACCGTACAACACAGGTGCGGGCTTGTTTCAACTCGGAACTGTGGGCTCCGCGAGCTCTTCCTGGAGCTCGTCACCGACGAGCAGCCGCTGCGCCGCATCGGTGCGCTGATCGCCGGCACCGACGTCCGCTACCCGACCCCGAACCCCGACCACCACCCCCTGACCGGCACCTTCGCTCGCAGCCTTACCGCCGGCCTCCTGGACGCTGCACGGCCGATCCTGCTCGATCTCGCCGACCGCTCGGACCTCCGTGAGATCGCGCGGGCCTGGCGGCATCGAGTCGACATCCGCTCGGCCGTGGCCGCCGACCGGACGGCCGACGCCCTGCTGATCCGCCCCGACGCATACATCGCGTGGGCTGCGGCCGTCGACGAGCCCGCCGACACCGCCGCACTCACGCTGCGAGAGGCGCTTGTCTCCTGGCTCGGAGCTGCCCGTCAGTCGAGGGAATGGTCATGCAATCGCCGTACCGCCGCGATGGCCGCGTCGTCGTAGCCGCAGAGGCTGCGGAGGACGTCCTCGGTGTGTTCGCCACGGTACGGAGCTCGTCCGAGCTCGGCGGTGGCGTCCGTCTCGCACCGCCGGTCGGGGCGTTCTGACAGCCCCGAGCGCCGGATGCTCGTACTCGCTGACGACGCCGCGGGCGACCGCCTGGGGGTCGTCGAACGCAGCCCGAATGTCGTTGACCGGGCCGCATGGTACCCCGGCCGCCTCGAGCACGGCCAGCCACTCGTCGGTGCTCCTCTCGCGAAGCCGCCGAGCCGATCTGTTCGGTGCACTCTTCGCGGTGGGCGCGTCGGGCTTCGAAGGTGGCGAAGCGCGGGTCGTCGGCCATGTCGGGAAGACCGATGGCGGCGGCCAGCCGGCGAAAGAGCGACTCTTTGGGGCAGCACACCATGATCCACCCGTCGCCGGTCGCGAAGCTTTGAAACGGCACAATCGAGGGGTGTGCCGAGTCCGCCAGACGGGTGGGCTGATACCCGCGCGAGAGCACCCAGGTCGCGACGTACATGTCCATTGCAAGCGCTGTCTCGAACAGTGAGATGTCAGCGTCGCCGCCGACGCCGGTCGACGACCGGCGCACCAGCGCGGCAGAGATCGCGAGGGCGGCGACGTACCCCGCGGAAACGTCAACCAGCGAGAGCCCGGCTCGAGTAGGAGGCCCATCCGGTGCGCCGGTGACGCTCATCCAGCCGGCGAACCCCTGGATGCTGTAGTCGTAGGCTCCCTGGGCCCGGCGTGGCCCGGTTCGCCCGAACCCCGTGATCGAGCAGCAGACGATGCCCGGATTGATCTCGCGCACGTCCTCGTATCGCAGGCCCAGCCGCTCAACGTGATCGCCGCGGACGTTCGACAAGAGCACGTCGCAAACCCCGACGAGGTCAGCGAACGCCTTTCGGCCTGCATCGTCACGCAGATCAAGTGAGACGGATCGCTTGCCCGAGTTGAACGATTCGAAGAACAGCGAGTCCTCACCCTCCTGGAAGGGAGGCACGTATCGCCCGACGTCGCCTCCGGCGCGGGGATCCTCGACCTTGATCACGTCCGCCCCCAGCGCCGCCAGCTGCAGCGTCGCCCACGGCCCGGCCCCGTATTGCTCGACCGCCAGAACCCGAATCCCCTCGAGCGGCGGCTTGGTCACAGCGACCAAACCTCTGTGAGTCGCTCCGGCCAGCCGCTCACCGGGTCGGCGTTGGGGTACTCGAGCAGATCCCCCATTGCGTGCTCCCAGCGCTCGGCGATCGGATCGCGACCGTACTCGGTAGACAACCGGAGGTAGTCGTCGACCTCCATATGGCTGAACAGGATGTCGCCCCACGCGTAGATTGTGTACGTGCGTACCCCGTAGTCCCGCAAGAGCGTCTCGACCTCGGGCCACACGGTGGCATGGCGTTCGCGGTACTCGGCCGCCCGTCCCGGCTTCACGCGCCAGACGTGGCCGATGTTCTCCGGCAGCGGGCTCATTCGGGCCCCAGACTGAATACGCGCTCCGCCGTGCCGCTCCACAGCGCGAGTCGCTCCGAGGGGGTGAACTCGGAGATGATCTCCTCGTAGGCGTCGAGCACGTCTCCGTACGAGGAGAACAGCCGATCAACCGGCCAGTTGGAGCCGAAGAACGCCCGCGCAGGCCCCCACAGCTCGATGCACTCGAGGATCCACGGCCGCAGCGACTCGACCGTCCAGCGATGGTCGGCCTGCCCGAGCCCGGAAATCTTGACGACGGTGTTTTCGACTGACGCGAGCGAGCGCATCCCGGCGGCCCACTCGGCGAAGTACTCGGGATCGCGCCGCCGGGGAAATCCGGCATGATCCACGCAATAGACGATGCCTGGGTGTCGCCGGGCGACTGCGGCCGCGGCCGCCATGTGTTCGACCAGTGGATCGTCACAGCAGCACGAATCCAAAGCGTTCGAGGGCGGCGTATCCGCGTTCCCACGCCGGATCGGTGAGGTAGTCGTCGTAGCGCAGATCGCGGATCCCGCACACCGCCGGGAACGCGGCGTGGCGTTCGAGCAGCCCGATCACGCCGGGGTCGGCGAGGTCCGCCGCGGCGATCATCGCCGCCGGGCACCCCGTGTTCATCGGCGAACGCTTGCAGCCACCGCGACTCGTCCACCGGATCCGGTGAGCCGATCGCCGCCTGAACGTGCACGACCTTGCCCACGCCGGCCAGGCGTGTCTCAGCCGCAAAGTCGTCGGGCGTGTACCGCTGTGCCTTGATCGCGTCGTAGTTGCCGAGGTCGGGATCTGCGGCTGCGGGGGCAAGCCAGTCCCAGCGCAGGGTGGGATGGCCGAGATCCCAGAAGTGGACATGGGTGTCGACGAAGGCAGCTCTGTCCATGGCTCTCCAGCTCCTATCTCGATGTCAACGGCAACCTCACACCGGGGCGGGTTGCGCGTGGGCTGCTGGTGGCAACCACCCCGTGCGTCGTCGGTCTGTATCATACGGGAAAGGATTCCGGAAAGGATACCGGGAGTGGAGAAAGCAGGCTCGACCGAACTGATGTCCGAGAATCGATCGGATGATGTGATCGAACGGATCGAGACCATCCCGATCCGAGTTCCGCTCACTCGAACCTACGCCGGCAGCTACTACCGGATGACCCATCGGTCGACGATCGTGACCAAGGTGATCACGCGCGACGGCGCCGTGTGGCGTCTCCTACGCCGCTGATGAGGACAGCACGCTGGCCGAGATCGACGGCATCATCAACCGCGAGATCGCGCCGCGGGTGATCGGCCAACCTGCGCTGGCGATCGAACGCGTGTGGGAGCTCGCCAACCCGGTCACCTTCGACCAGCTCCGCGATCGGCGAACGGCCACGGTCGCCGTCGCCTCGGTCGACAACGCCATGTGGGATCTCGTCGGAAAGCTCCTCGGCGTCCCGCTGTGGCAGCTCTGGGGCGGGTACCGCGATCGGGTGCCGATCATCCAGATCGGCGGGTACTACGACATGGGGGTCGAGCCCGAGGATGAGGCCGCGGCCGTCCGCGAAGCCGGCTACACGGGGATGAAGTTCAAGGTGGGACGGCTCTCGCCGAAGGAGGACGCCGCCCGCGTCCATGCCGCCCGTCGGGGCGGGGGCGACGACTTCGTGCTGGTTGTGGACGCCAATCAGGGCTGGCACCCCGCCAACGCGCTTCAGTTCGCGCGGCTCGTGCAGGACGCCAACGTGTTCTGGTTCGAGGAGCCGTGCCGCTGGCACAATGACCGCGCGGCGATGCGCGACGTGCGCCTTGGCGGGGGTATCGCCGTGTGCGCGGGCCAAAGCCTGTTCGCTGCGGCCGAATGCCGCGACCTGATGGCGAGCGGCTCGATCGATTTCTGCAACTTCGACGCGTCGTGGTCGGGAGGTGCAACCGAATGGCGGCGGGTCGCTGCGATCGCGCACACCGCCGACGTGCGGATGGCTCACCACGAAGAGCCGCAGCTCTCATCGCACCTGCTGGCGTCGATCCCGCACGGCACCTTCGTCGAGGTCTTCCATCCGGATCGCGACCCGATCTGGTGGAACGTGATTGGAAACCGCCCACCGATCGTCGACGGGCAGATTGCGCTGCCGACCGGTCCCGGGCTGGGATGGGATCTCGACTGGGAGTACATCGACGCCCACCGGGTGTGAAGCGACCCGCTAGGGCGGTGGTGCGCAGCTGCCACGCTCGGTGAATTGCGTGGGAATCACCGCGTTCGCCGGCGGAGCGCCGTCCAAACGCTCGAGCAGGATCCGAGCCGCTTCGCGTCCGATCGCAAGCGGATCGCGCGAGACGGTGGCGATCGGAGGAGTGACAAACTCGAGCATCGGCAGCTCGTCAAACGTCACCAGCGAGACGTCCTGGGGGATGCGCAGGCCGCGCGTCCGCACCGCTCGCAGCACTCCGGGAAGAATCTGACTGAAGCCCGAGATCAAGGCGGTGGGGCGCTGGGCTCGGTCGAGCAGCAGCCCGGCTGCGTGTTCGCCGTGGCCCTCACTGAACGTCCCGGCTTCCACCAGTGGCTCGGCCGAGCGCCGGTGGCAGGCCTCGGTGAAGGCACGTTCGAGTTCCCGTGAGGGACGGACGCTGCCGGGGCCGGCGATCAATCCCAGCCTTCGGTGGCCGAGGTCGATCAGCCGCTCGACGGCGAGATTGCATGCCTCCGGCGTGGTCGCACAAGACCGCGCTCGCCTCGGGCGCGTCGGCGACCTCGCGGTCGATCAGGACATAGGGAACTCGCAGCCGCGCCATCTCTTCGAGCGTTCCCGCATCGCCTTCGTCGGAGAGCGACAGCAGCAGCCCGTCGACGCGCCGTCGCCGGAACAGGTTGATGTGGGCGACGTCCAGATCTGGGACTCCCTCCGAAATTCGTCAGCAACATCGTGTACCCGTGGTCGCGCAGATGGGTTTCCGCACCGAGCACGATCTCCGAGAAGAGGGCGCTGGAGATGTCGCGGACGACGAATCCGACCGTCATGCTCGATCCACTTCGGAGGCTGGATGCCAGCAGGTTGGGCTCGTACCCGAGCTCCTCCACCACGGCCATCACGCGCCCGCGCATACCCTCGCTGACGTCGGGGTGGTTGGTGAGCACGCGCGAGACCGACGACATCGCGACGCCCGCCCGATCGGCGACCTCCTTCAGGCTCAGTGGCCGATCGCCGGTCACCCCGGCGCCTCGACGACGGCGGGCGAGTCGTCGGCAACATCAGCCGGCCGGACGGGCACCGAAGGCGCCGGCACGGGTAGCGGGTCGGCGGTCGAGAGCCAGTCGGTTCCGGCAAACCGCTCGCGTTCGGGAAACAACTCTTCGAGCATGCGCACCGCGGTCTCAACGACCATGGCCGCGCACGCCGGTGCGACGGTTGCATGTGTTCCATAGCTGCGGTTGCTGTAGGCCGGTTCGTAGCCCCCTTCCAGGTAAGCCTCTGGTGTCGGCAGGTAGCCGACGGCGCCGTTGGTGTAGCCGGCGACGAGTGTGGGCAGCGCGGGGCTGCGGGTCTTGATCGCCCAGCCCAACTCGGTGAACAGCTCTCCCGGAGCGGTGACGATCGCGCCGTCTCCGATCCGAATCGCGCTCATCGGCGCGTCGACAGATGAAGGAAGCTCGCCGCCGCGGAGGTCGTCCAGGATCACATGCGCCCACTTGCGGTGATACTCGATGCCGTAGCGCTCGGCCGGGCCAGCGTCGCGCGCCACCGCTTCGTCCAGCTCGCGATCGTAGCTTTCGGCGAGGTCCGTGAGTTCCTCCAGCGAGGGGGGCTCCTGATAGGGGAATGTGGCGGTGCGCTGGCTCGCTCGGAGCACCAGCGGTGTGGGGGTCGACGGGTTTGCGGCGCAGGAGTCTCATCGGGATCAGCGAGGCGTCTCCGACCCGCACCAGCTCGGTCGGCCACGCCGGCCGGTCGGCGATCGCGTGGGCCGCCTCCACGGCGATCCGCTCACCCATGCGCTGCGCCTCCTGCTCGTCCTCACCGAATGAGACGCGCGGCAGGACGTTCCCGGCAGAGCCCTGCAGGAAGATCACTTCGCCCCCGGCCTTACGCCGCAGCGCCTCGCGCACGGCCCCGGGATAGTCCGACGAATAGCCGGGGAAGTCCATTCCCACTGCGACCGGATGGCAGCCGTACCCGACGACGGTGGCGATCGGGCTGGAGTCCGGCCGTTGCAGCTGCAGCACCGTCACCTGCTGGTCGACGATGCCGTCGACCCGCCAGCCGTGGACGATCCGTCCCAGATCGTCGCGTTCCCGACGGTTGACCGAAAGGTCGGCGCTGCCGACGCCCCAGGTCGCCGCGGCAGGCTCCAGTGCGGTGGCGGCCCGCACGGAGGCGTGCACCAGTCGGTCTTCCAACTCCTCGCCGTAACGGTCTACCGCGGGATCGCTGCTGAGAGCGAGCAGTCCGCTACGGCGCAATAGCTCGCCGCCGGCGGGTGGGGCGTTGTGGGTGTGGTTCCAGTTCAAAAGCACGCTCGCGGGGTCGGTCGACAGGTCGCGGGCGATGCGACCCCGCACGCGGTCGCTCTGCGCCACCGTGAGGGCGATCGTGTCGACGCCGCACAACACCACCCGCACACCGCCGCTTTCGATCACCACAGCGGTGGCCTGGAGGGGCAGGCCCATCCCGACGGCGCGCGTCTGGCGCCGCACGAACCCGATCATCGGGAGCGCGCCGGTTGGCTTCAGACTCACGGTTGCGGCGCCTGCCAGGACAGCCTCGGGAGAAGACTCCATCGAGTGCTCAGACTAGCGGTAGAGGATCGCGCTCGCAAACGATCCCAGGAACGTTGCTGAGATCGGTCCAGCACGCTATTCTGCGCTGCGTGGCCGACCCCAAACCACGATCAGCAATTGTGACCGGCGGCGCGTCGGGCTTCGGTCTCGAGATCGCACGTCGGCTCATCGCCCAAGGCGCCCGGGTTGCCATCGTGGACATCAGCGAGCCGGCGCTCGAACGGGCTGCGGCCGAACTCGGGGCGGCGGCCATCGCGGTGCGAGCCGATGTCACCGTCCCCAGCGACGTGCGCGCGGCCGTTGATCGCGCCGTCAGTGAGTTTGGAGGCCTGGACACGCTGGTGATCTCCGCCGGTGTGATTCACATCAAGCCGCTTGGCGAGGTGACCGAGGCCGACTGGGATCGGACACTGGACATCAACCTCAAAGGCGCGTTTCTGGCGGCTCAGGCCGCCGCTCTCTGAGATCCGGAGGAGCGGGAGGGGGAGGATCGTCTCGATCGGTTCGGACGCGTCCAAGCGCGGAGTGGCGCAGATTCATGCCTACTCGGCATCCAAGTTTGGTCTGGTCGGCTTGACTCACTCGCTTGCCGGCGAGCTTGCCGGCGACGCTGTCACCGTCAACTGCGTCTGCCCTGTCGGCTGCCCGACCACGGGCATGGGCCGGCAGGTCGCGGGGTGGAAATCCGACGTCACCGGCCTTCCCGAGGAGCAGGTGGTCGCCGCCGCCGCGCGTACCAACCCGCTCGGGCGAAACGCGACCGAGGGCGATGTCGCCGCCGCAGTCATGTTCCTGATCTCCGATGAGGCCTCCTTCCTCACCGGACTCGCGCTCGATGTGGACGGCGGAGCTGCGATCGGGTTCATGCCCGGCGCCGACTGAGCGCTGGCCATCAACCCACTCCGACCGGCTGTCCGCCGGCGGCACTGGAGCGGTACATCGCATCGAGCAACTCGACCACGGTCTGGCCCACGTCGCCGGGGCTCTGGTTGACCGCGCCTTCGGCGGCGATCGCAATCAGGTTTCGCACAGGCTCATGCATCGGATAGCGATCCGGCAGGTCGAGCAAGGCCACCTCGTCGACGGCTCCATCAGGGCCATGGATGGCGGCTCGGCCCTGCATCACATCGAACGCGACGTGGCCACCCGATCCGAAGATCCGGTATTCGAGCACCTCCGGGTGGCCGAACAGCACACCTCCCGTTGATCCCAGGGTGCCGATCGCTCCGTTGTCGAATCGCACCGCCAGTGCGTCGGCGAGATCGACCGGGAGCTCGTAGCTCTCGGTCATCGCTGTCACTGTCGTGGGCCGCACATCGGCCATATGCACCAGCAGCGCCGCGGCGTGCGTGAGCTGGGTCTGGCCCTGGCCGCCGCCCGAGAGCCTGGGATCGGAATAGGTGTTGCTGCGCGGCTGGCGCATGTAGCCGAGGTCGTAGCTCTCGGGAGAGCCGCGGTAGTACTCCCTCACCGTGGATCCGAAGAGACACGAGATGAACTCGACTTTGCCTATGCGTCCGTCACGGATCTGCGATCGCAGCTCGGCCACCTGCCGGTTGTAGTGCCAGGTATAGCCGACCACCACCTCGAGGTCGCGCGCCGCCGCGGCGGCCAGCAGCTCCCGGCCATCGGCCGGACTGAGTACCATCGGCTTTTCGATCAAGAGGTGTGCGCCGTGCTCGAGCAATGGCATTGCCGCGGCCGCGTGGAGGGCGTGGGGCAGGGCGACAACCGCCGCGTCGAGTTCCACGTTCGGCAGCATCTCCTCTACCGACGCAAACGCCTGCTTCGCCCCGAACGTCGCCTGCGCGCTGCTGCGCGCGGCCGGATCCGTGTCCACCACGGCGGCCAGATTCGCCCGCGGATCGGCCGCGATCGCGGGCAGATGAGCGTGCACCGCCCAGCTCCCACAACCCACCACAGCGATGTCTACGGTCTGCATCGTTGGAAACCTTCCTGGTATCGTCACCGTAGCGACCTCGATATCTCCCGTCAAGCAACAATCAGGGCAGGAAACACACCCATGAAACCGAGCTTGCGAGCCGGAGCGGCGGCCATCACCATCGATCCGCCGCTCGGTCTGCCAATGTCGGGAGTGGTACGCAGGGATTGGGCCGCCCGGGGGCGCATCGGTCATCTCGAGACGAGCGCGATCGTGCTCGACTGTGACGGTACCCGACTGGTTCTGTGCGGGGTCGACACGCTGGCGATTCAATCTCCCGAGATCGACGTTCTGCGGGCCCGCGTGGCCGAGGCCACGGGCGCCGAGGTCGCCGGGGTACTGATCAACTTCAGCCACACCCATCACGCGCCGCCGGGCGGCCGCACCGTGTGTGGATCGTTCGGTGAGCGCGACCCCGAGCCGGACGCGGCCACTCTGGCCTACATCGAGAGCCTCCATCAACGCGTCGTCGACGTCTGCACGCTTGCCTCTCGGCGACTGGAACCGGCCTGGGTGCGGTGGGGCCTCGGTGTCGCCGACCGAGCCTATAACCGTCGCAAGCGCGACAGTGATGGGCGAGTGCGCACGCTCGACTGGCACGCCGGCGGCATGCTCGACCGGTCGGTGCCGACCATGCAGGCGGTGCGTGCCGACAACTCCCCGATCGCGACCCTCGTCGCCTACGGGGCGCATACGGTCACAACCGGGCTGAACGCGCCGGGATACTCAGCCGACTATCCCGGGCCCCTGCGTGCCGCCATCCGCCGGTGGACCGGGGGCGAGTGCGTGTTCTTCATCGCCGCAGCCGGGAATGTGATGCCGATGATCGCGTTTGAGGATGCCGACACCGCCCGGGTGGCGATGGGAGAAGACATCGCGCTGCAGGCGCTGCACGCGCTGGCCGGGTCGCCGGTGCGTCCTTCGCAACTCGGGTTTGACGAGGGATTTCGCAGCGGCACTCCGGTGGTCACGTTTCGCTGGCGCCCCGCTCGACGCCGAGCCGCCGGTGCTGTCCGCGGCTGAGCGGCGTGTGTCCTTCCCACTCCAGCAGCTGCCGACTCTCGAAGACATCGAGCAGCTGCGCCGCAGCTCCGAGCAGGAGATCGCCGATGCGGCGGCCGCTGGTGCGACGGAGTCTGAGTTGCGGCTGCTGCGGTTCCACGGATTCAACTGGGCCAGCCGTGTCGAAGCCGAGCTGAAAGGTGGCAGCCCCAGAACAGCCGTCGACGGCTCGGTCTGCGCCGTGCGGATCGGCGACGGTGTGATCGCCACCGGCCCCGGGGAGACGTTTACCGAGATCGGGCTGGCGGTGAAAGAGCGCTCGCCGGCCGCGGTGACGCTGTATGCCGGTTACACCAACGGTTGTATCTCCTACTTTCCGATCGCGAGCGAGTATCCGCTGGGAGGATACGAGCCGGACTACGGCAACAAGACCTACGGGCTTCCGGTCCAGGTCGATCCGGCATGCGATCGCTTGCTGGTCGAGACCGCGGTGGCCCTGGTCGAATCGCTCTTCCCCGAACATCGAGCCCAGGGCGGCCGACGACTACCTTGCGTCGGGCGCCGTGCCAACCCCACCCGGCCGCGCGTTTGCCGCGCGTCCGGTCGACCAGTAGCCGGGAGTCTTTCGTGGATCCGATCGCCGCCGTCACCGCCCATCAACTGGCCTACGCCGAGCCCAACGACCGCGACCGCATGCGGCGGGTCGTGCTCGCTCGCGTCGAGACCGAATCGGGCATGGTGGGATGGGGCGAGTGCATCTCGGGGTCGATCGAGGCCAGCGCCGCCGCCAAGGTTGTGATCGAACTCGGGCTTGCCCCGATCCTCTTGGGACGCGACCCACAGGATCCCCGCGCGAGGTGGGAGGAGATGCGCACCCAGACGTGGTGGTACGGTCACGGCGGAATCGCCAACTTCGCCATCTCGGCGCTGGACAGCGCGATCTGGGATCTCGCCGGCAAGATCGCCGGGCTCCCCGTCCACCGCCTGCTGGGCGGAAAGCTTGTCGACCGACTGCCGGCGTGTGCGTCGATGATCTGGGATCCGGGTGACCTCGAGTGGACCAGCAACGAGGTCGGCTTCGCTGTCAGCAGTGGCTTTCGCGCCATCAAGTGCGGGTGGGGGCGAACGCACGAGGCCTCGTTCGGGCTCGATCCCGCGCGCGACGTGGCGGTGGTGGCACGGGTGCGCGAGGTGATTGGCGACGATGTCGCCTTCTCGGCGGACGTGGCGGCGATTGCAAACTGGACGCCCAGCCACGCGGAGCGAATGGCGAAGGAGTTCGAGCCCTACCGACTCGCGTGGCTCGAGGATCCACTCGATCACCACGAACATGACGGCTATCGGCGGATCAAGTCGGCGACCGCCACCCCGCTTGCCGCCGGTGAACGGGTGTGGACGCATGAGGGCTACCGATCATTGGTGGACAGCGGGTGCTTGGACATCGTGCTGATCGATCCAGGCCGGGTCGAGGGGCTCACGGGCATGCTGATCGCCAGCGAGCACGCCGCCGCCCGGGGCGTGCGGTTCGTTCCGCACTCCTGGTCGAGTGCGCTGAACACCGCCGCGGCGCTGCAGGTGTTCGCCAGCCGCCCCAACGGGGTGGTGTTCGAACTCAAGCTGCGGCCGTCTCCGCTCCAGCACGAGCTGGTCGCACATCCGTTCGAGCAGCACGACGGATGGATCGACGTACCCGACCGGCCCGGGCTCGGATGTGAGGTCGACGAGGACGTCGTGCGGCACTACTCGGAAGGCTGAGGCGCGCTCGCAGTCGGAGTTGCCGGTGGCAGGTCGGCCACGGTTAGCCACCCGGCACGGGCGTCCACCACCCGTGCGAATGAGTTTGCCACGACCGCCGCCGACGCGATCTGGGGATCGAAGCCCGGCTCGATCACCATGTGCACGGGTGTCGGCCCGTTGACGTGGATCGCGTCGCGGGGGGCGACTCCGTACTCCTCGGGCGCGACGTGGCCGGTGAAGACCGCCTCGAACCACGGCCGATCGGCGACGAACCCGGTGTAGTGCTGGTGAAAGCCTTCGCTCTCACCGGCCTGGATGGTCAGCTGCTGGAGTTGTCGTGCGGTGGCGGAGAAGATCGGCACGATCGTCCGGTCGACCCGGTCGAGGGTCTCGCCCATGGCGCTGGCCGCGATCCGCATCGACTGCGGGAACCCGATATGGCCGTGGATAGTGCCCTCGGCGATGCCGTGCTCGAACTCGTCCGGCTGGAATCCGATACCAAGCCGGCGCAGGATCGTGCTGCTGAACCGCGAGAGGTTCACGACTCGCTCGACCCGCAGGCTGTCGACCTCCCACGCCGCTCCGGTCGCGGTCAGCACCAGTGCGTCGAATGCCAGACCGGGGTTGAGGCCGGCGCCGAGCACTGTTACCCCGTGGTGCTTGGCCAGCTGGTCGAGTTCGTGTGCCAGGGCGGGGTCGGCAGCCGCCGGGAACGCCGCCTCCTCGGCGGTGGTGATGACGTTCGATCCGGCTCGCACCGCGTCGCGGATGTCGGGACCAACCTCGGCCAGAAAGGACGTGGTGGCAATCACGACCAGGTCCGCGCCGCTTCCGAGGGCGATTGCCCGCTCCCCGCGACCGAAGGGGCCCGCCACTTCAACCCCCGACCGTCTGCGGGCAATGCTGGCAACGTTGTGGTTGACCTGGCCGTCGCCGTACAGGGACACCCGGATCACCGGCTCAGATACCCCCCGTCAACCGGCAGGATCACTCCGTGCAGGTAGTCGGAGGCACGGGATGCGAGGAACACCGCGGGGCCCTTGAGATCGTCGGGATCTCCCCAGCGACCCGCCGGCAGCCGCTGCAGGATCATGTCGTGGGCCGCCGGATCCTGCCACAGGTGCTGGTTCAACCGGCTCTTGAGATACCCCGGGGCGATTGCGTTGACGTTGATCCCGAGGGGTGCCCACTCATTCGCCAGCGCCTTGGTCAGCTGGGCAACACCTCCTTTGCTCGCGGCGTAGGCGGCGACCCGGAAGCCTCCGAAAAAGCTCAGCATCGATGCGATGTTGATGATCTTGCCGCGACCCGACTCGGCCATCGGCTCAGCGGCCAGCTGGCACAGCTCCATGACCGAGGTGAGGTTGACCTCGAGTGTCCGATCCCAGTCTTCGAGGCGATGTTCCCTGGCGCTCTGAGGGAGAGCTGTTCCGTGGCAGGTGACCAGGATGTCGATGCCGCCGAGCCCCGCCAGTGAGTGCTCGAAGCCCCGCACGCAGATCCGCTCGATCACTCAGGTCGCAGACCACCGCGACGGTACGGGTGTTGGGAGCGCCGGCGATGGTTGCCGCCGCCTCCTCGACACTCCTGCCCCGTCCAACCAGCGCCACATCGGCACCGGCTTCGTGTAGCCCCTCCGCGACTGCCCGGCCGAGGCTGCCACCGGCGCCGGTCACGATCGCGCGGGCACCTGTGAGATCGAAAAGCTGGGAGGGCTCGGTCATTGGTAATCGTTGCCGGGTTCGTTTCCAGAGACTATCATCGAACCCTTGCGGCTCGGCGTCGACACCTACTCATATCACCGTCTGCTCGGCGAAGTGCGCCCAGGCGAGGAGCCCGCCCCGATCAGGTGGGCCGATCCGATCGCTGACGTTGCAGCCGAAGCTCGCCGAATCGGCGCCGACGTACTCTCTTTCGAGACCAGCTTGCTCGGACCGACGTCGACGGTCGATCCCGGTCGCCTGGCTGGGGCCGCAGAGGCCGTGGAGCAGGTGATCGCCTGGGGCGCGCCGGACGGGATCCGCAACGGCACCGACACCGAGGCCTTCGATGACCTGGTTCGGTGGATCGGCTTGGCGGGGGTGGTCGGATGCCGGCTGGTACGGATCGTGCTGGGTGGACCGGCGCTTCGCGGGCAATTGGAATCCAGCGAGCTGGTCGATTCCACGTGCCGCGATGCTCGCCGCGGCGGCTGATGTCGCTGAGGCCGTGGGAGTGCAGCTTGCCGTCGAGAATCACGGCGACGTAACGACTGCACAGTTGCTCTCGGCGATTCGCAGAGCCGATCGGCCTGGCGTCCTCGGGGTGTGTTTCGATACCGCGAACGCCTTGCGGGTCGGGGAGGATGCCACCGCCGCAGCGCGTGCGGTGGCCGAGCTGACCGTGATGGTGCATCTCAAGGACGTCGCGCCGTTCGATCCGCGTCCATCGGTGACCGGGCCGTGCTCGGTGGCGTATGGCACGGGTGTGGTTCCAATCGACGACGTGCTGGCGGTACTCGCGTCCGCCGGCTTCGAAGGGCCGGTACTGGTGGAGCTGGGACAACTTGGACCGGGGGTGGACGAGTGCGCGCTGGTCGAAGAATGCCTGGACTGGTTACGGGTGTTTACGCACTCCGCTCGTACCCGATGATCAACTCGATCAGCCGGTCCTGGGTGATCTCGGACGCCGGCAGATCTGCGACCTTCTCACCGTGGCGCAAGACGACGACCCGGTCGGCGAGCTCGATCACGTGCGGCAGGATGTGGCTGATCACGACCACCGACGTTCCTCGCTCTCTCACGCGCCGAACGAGGTCGAGCACCGCACGTGACTGCGCCACTCCGAGCGCGGCGGTGGGCTCGTCCATGATCAGGAGCTTCGACGCCCATACCAGCGCACGGGCGATCGCAACGCTCTGGCGCTGACCTCCCGAGAGCGACTCGACCGGTGATCCCCAGATCTTCGGGATGCGGATGTGCAACTCGTCCAGATGCTCGGCGGCGTCACGGCGCATGCGCCGGCGCTCGAGCAGCCCGAGTGGGCGCAGGAGTCCACCGGCAACGAGCTCTCGGCCGAGAAACAGGTTGGTCGCGGCGTCGAGATTCGGAAGCAGCGCGAGATCCTGATACAGCGTCTCGATACCAGCGGCGCGGGCATCGTTTGGGCCCTTGAAGTGCTGCGTGACCCCTTCGGCCTTGATCTCGCCGGCATCAGGCATCACCGCGCCGGAGAGCATCTTGATCAGCGTCGACTTGCCGGCGCCGTTGTCGCCGACGATTGCGACGATCTCGCCGTGTCCGATCTTGAGGTCGATCTCGTTGGCGGCGCGGATCGATCCGTAGTGCTTCGATGAGCCCGCTCGCCTCCAGCAGAGGCGGTGTCTGGGTTGCGGCGCTCATGCGGTCGACAGCCCCACGCGGCGCCTGACCTCATCCAGGACGATGGCGATGAGTAGGATCGTACCGATCACGACCGGCTGCCAGAAGCTCGAGATGTTCAAGAGCACGAGCCCGTTGGCGATCTCGCCCAGAAGGATGATCCCGACGAACGTCCCGACCACGCTGCCGCGGCCGCCGGTGAGCGCCGTGCCGCCGATGATCACCGCGGCCAGGATGTAGAGCAAGTCGTTTGCGTTAGACGCGGCGTATGGCGCCACCGAGCCTGATGCTGCCGTGAGCACGACCCCGGCGACGGCTGCGCTGAGACCCGAGAGGACGTACACGATCGTTTTCACCCGCACGGTCCGAACGCCGCTGAGACGGGCCTCGCTTTCGCCACCGCCAAGCGCGAACACGTGCGTCCCGTAGCGCATGTACCGCAGCATCACGTAGGCGATCACAAACGAGCACAGCATGACCACCGAGGCGAACGGAATGTCGAACGCCAGCCGTGACTGTCCGATGTCGAGGAACGACTGGTCCTCGATCACCTGCGAGCTTCCTTCCGTCACGACGTACGCGATCCCCGTGAACAAGAAGTTGGTTCCCAGCGTGACGATGAACGCATTCAGGTTGAGGAGCGAAATCAGCAGTCCGTTGACGAGACCGACCCCGACGCCGGCGGCCAGCGAGCATATGACCACCACACCGAGGGGAAGGCCGAGCTGAGTCGTGTGCAGAGCGACGATCCCCGCGAGTGTCATCACTGTCACCGGCGTCAGGTCAATCCCGCCGCTGATGACCACAACGGTCGCGAACGCCGCTGCGATCCCGATCACGGAAACAGCCTCGGTGATGTTGAGGAAGTTCTGTCGCTGCAGGAAGTACGGAGACGCGAACGACAGATAGACGCCGAGTGCAACGGTTACGAGCGGCAGCGCCATCTCAGGGCGCAGCAGCAGTTCCTTCCAGGTGCTGAATGACCCGAGCTTCCGCAGTCCACCTTGCAGCCTCGACGGTCCGCCCTGCCCGGGTGCCTGTGACTGCACCTGATCGGCGCTTTCGCCAGGAAGATCGTTCATACGCCGCGGCCCCGGGCAGGGGTGGTCGTCACTACCCGGGGTAGTAGTCGTTGATGTTGTCCTGCGTGATCACAGGCAGCGCCTGTCCGACGAAGCTGGGCACCGGGTTACCGGCCATGACGTCTTCCAGAATCGGGATCAGCCATTCACCGTACTTCTCGGGGAAGTACGCGATGGACGCCTGCTGGACGCCGTTCTTGATCTGCTCCTGGCCGAGCTCGTCGGCCCCGGATGCGATGTCGATCTGGTCGCCGCTGCGCCCAGCCTGCTTCATGGCGTTGAGCATGCCCGACATGCGCTCGTCGTCAATCGTCTGCATCAGGATGTTCTTCACGTCCGGGTGCGCCGTCAGCCAGTCTGTGACGGGGACCGCGGCCTTCTGGGGAGTGAACTCGCACTTGAGGGGGTACACGTTCGCGTCCGGAAGGGCGAATCCGCCCTTTACCAATGCCTCGGGCCCGGTCTTGAACATCGAGTTGACGTCCTCTCCCAGCGTGGGATCGGTGCACTGGACGAGAGCGGTGTCCTCGGGCTTCCAACCGCGGGCGAGCGCCTCCTTGGCCAGCCAGGCTCCCTGGGTCGCACCGACATCCGACCAAACCGCACCGAAGGTCGGCACGTTCTCGACAGCCAGGTACATCTGCACGGACGGGATGCAGCCATCCGTCTGGAGAATCTTCAGGAACGCCGGGGTCACGCTGGCAACCTGCTGGGCCTGGATCACTCCAGCGTCCTTCTTCAGCACCGAGTTGCGGGCCTGTGCGAGCGGCTCGGTCTCCGACGGGTACTTCAGGTTGTAGGTGTTCAACGTGAAGCCGACCTTGTCGGCCTGGGCCGCAACGCTCTTCGAGTTCGCCACACCGAACGGGTCGACGTCGCCGTAGTGCATGTACCCGATCTGGGTGGGGCCGCCGGTAATCGTGCGGCTCTGCGCCTTGTAGTCGGTCGGGTGATCCGCGGTTTGCTCATACGCGCAACTCTTGGCGTTCCAGACCAGCCACGGGCCGGTCGAGCTTCCCACTTCGGCCTCACCCACCACGCCGCTGAGCTTGAGCCCAACGCCGAACTGTGCTCCGGCGGCCGCGCTGGAGGCTTGGCTGCTGTCGCTACTGCCGCTGCTGCTCCCGCAGGAGGCGGCGCCTACGGCGAGGCCGGCACATGCAACAAGCACGACGACTGTTCGGATCCGGAGCGACATTCTTGACAACCCCCTGATGGGTACCGTTTCTGGGAAGGATTCCGGTCGGCACTGACCATATGGTAACCGGGGGCCGAAAGTCAAGTCGTTTCTTCGGCCACCACTGCCAATTCGATCTGCGCCTGGGGACAAGGTACACTCGGACGGAATCGTATCCAGGAAGGTTTCTAGGAGTGATCGGATGAGCATGCTCAGCATGGGTGAAGCAATCAACCACGCGCTTTCCGAGGCCGTCGAGAGTGGCGAGCCGATCGTCCACCTGGGCCAGGACATTGGCACCCTACGGCGGAACCTTCGGTGTCACTCGAGGGCTTCACGAGAGGTTCGGAGACGACGTGATTCGCGACGGCCCGCTGTGTGAGTCGGCGACTGTGGGCTTCGCCATCGGGCTGGCCATCAACGGCACCCGCGCAGTGGTTGAGCTGGAGTTCTTCGACTTCGTCGGCCTGGCCATGGATCAGGTTGTGAACCAGGCCGCCAAGTTGCACTACTTCACCGGCGGAAAGCTGCAGGTGCCTCTCGTCATCCGGGTTCCCATCGTCTCCCGCATGGGCATGGGGCCACAGCACTCTCAGAGTCTGGAGTCGTGGTTCATGCACATTCCGGGACTGCGGGTGGTGATGCCGTCCAACGCCCGTGACGCCCTGGGACTGATGCGCACCGCGCTGCGCGAGCCCAACCCGGTGATGTTCATCGAAAACGTCCGTCTTTACGGCCGCAAGTGCGAGGTCGATCTGGATGAGCCGCCGATTCCCTTCGGCTCCGCGCGGATCGCCCGCGAGGGCTCCGACGTCACGGTCGTCGCGCTGTCGGGAATGGTCGACGAATCGCTCAAGGCGGCCGAACTGGTCGCGTCGAAGGGCATCGATGTTGAGGTGCTCGACCCTCGCACGATCGCGCCGCTGGACATCGATGCGCTGGTGGCGTCATTGATCAAGACGCGGCGTGTGGTGGTCACGCACGACGCACACAAGACGGCCGGGGTCGGTGCCGAGATCGCGGCCCTGTGCATGGAGCACGGGTTCGATCACCTGGACGCGCCCGTCGCCCGCGTAGCAGGACTCGACGTGCCGATACCGTGCGGCCCGGTGCTGTCGGAGGTCTACCCCAGCGCCGGCTCTGTGGCAGCGGCGATCGAGCAGCTGGTGGGAAGGCCGGTGAGAGCATGAATGTGGAGTTGGGCCAACTCTCGCTGGGCATGGAGACCGGCCAGATTCTGCGCTGGCTGGTGGCTGACGGCGATCTGGTCGAGGCCGGGCAGGTGATCCTCGAGGTCGAAACCGACAAGGCTACCGCCGAAGTTGAAGCCCCCGGCGACGGCCGCATCACGATCGTTGCTGCCGAAGGCGAAACGATCGCGGTCGGCGGGGTTCTCGCAACGATCGACGAAGGAGGACAGTCGTGACATCCACACTCCCGGTTGCGGTCGACGAACTGGTGGTCGGCCCTCCGCCAGACCTACCGGCGCAGCGGCTGCTGGCGTTGTACACGGTGATGACTCGTATCCGTGCGTTCGAGGACGAGGTTGTGAGTGCGTTCAAGGCTGGGCTGATCCCCGGCTCGACGCATCCCTGCATCGGCCAGGAAGCGATCAAGGCGGGCGTTGTGGATGCCCTCGCCCCGGACGATCTCATGCTCGCCACCTACCGTGGCCACGGTGAGGCGATCGCACGGGGCTCGGATCAGGCAGCGGTGATGGCCGAGCTGATGTGTCGCACCACCGGTCTGTGCAAGGGCAAGGGCGGGTCGATGCATCTGTCCGACCCTGAGGTCGGTCTGCTCTCCACCAACGCCATCGTCGCCGGCCACATCCCGATGGCCGGCGGGGTCGCGCTTTCGTGCAAGCTGCGAAACACCGACCAGGTCACAGTCGTGCTGTTCGGCGACGGCGCGTCGTGTGAGGGCGAGTTCTTCGAGACACTCAACATGGCACAGCTGTGGAAGATCCCATTGGTATTCATCTGTGAAAACAACGGCGCGGCGATCTCAGTGCCGACGTCCAAAGAGCCAGGCGACGCCGGACATTGCCGACCGCGCTTCCGGATTCGGTATGCGGACAGAGATTGTCGACGGCAATGATGTCGTGGCTGTTCGTGCGGCCTCCGAGGCGGCAGTGGCCTACGCGCGTGAGGGGTCGGGGCCTGCGTTCATCGAGTGCAAGACCGTGCGGTGGGAGCGACATTCGGCGTTCTCAGCGGGAGGGACGGATCAGGATGCGGCCCGGGCGGCGTGGCAGCGGGTTGACCCGCTGCAGCGATTTCGCAGGGAACTCGACGCCTGGGGCATCGCCGGCGCTGGTGTGCTGGATTTGATCGACTCCGAGGCCCGCGCCGAGGCGGCCGCCGCCCGTGCACAAGCCGAAGCGGCTCCCCGCCCCGGACCCGAATCCGTGTACGAGGACCTGTTCGCACCGGCGAAGTAGCCCTATGAACGCGTGGCGGGCGCGCGCCCGCAGCTGGCACGGGCGTGGAAATACGTGGGAACGTTGACGGTGGACGGCGGTTCGCCGGCGAGCCGGCCCAGCAGGATCTCGGCTGCTGCCCGGCCGATCGCGAGTGGATCACGGGACACGGTTGCGATCGGTGGTTCGACGAACTCCAGCGCGGGCATGTCGTCGAACGTCACCAAGGACAGGTCGTTGGGTATCTGTAGCCCGCTGCGTCGAATCGCCCGCAGCACGCCGGTGAACAGCTGGTTGAACCCGACCACGATCGCGGTGGGGCGGTCGTGCGCAGCCAGCACACGGGTGGTGGCCGATTCGCCGTGCTCCTCGCTGAACGCACCGGATTCGACCACCGCAACCATGCCCAACCGCGAGCAGGTTTCCTCGAACGCGCGCTTCAGCTCTCGCGGCGGGCGCACTTCGAGTGGGCCGGCGATCAGTGCGACACGGCGATGGCCGAGCTCGAAGAGCCGCTCGGTAACCTCGGTCATGGCGGCCGCGTGGTCGCACAGAACCGCACTGGCCGCGCTCGCGTTCTCGATCTCGCGATCAATCAAGACGTAGGGCGCGTTCAGCCGCCGAATTTGGTCGAGGGTGCCCGCGTCCGACTCGTCTGCGAGCGACAACAGGAGTCCGTCCACCCGCCGCCGCCGGAACAGATTGATGTGGGAGACATCGAGGTCCGACGATCCCTCCGAGTTTGTCAGAAGCAGTGTGTAGCCGTGCTCGCGCAGGTGTGTCTCGGCACCCAACACGATGCCTGAAAAGAGCGGGCTGGAGATGTCGCGGACCACGAACCCGACGGTCATCGACGAGCCTCGGCGGAGGCTCGAGGCAAGCAGGTTGGGTTCGTATCCGAGTTCCTCCACGACCGCCATCACCCGGGCCCGCATCGCGGGGCTGACGTCAGGATGCCCCGACAGCACGCGCGATACAGATGACATCGCCACACCGGCACGATCAGCCACCTCACGCAGACTCAGGCTTTGTTGGTCACTCACCTGTAAGCGAACTATCCCACGATCGGCGGCGGGACACGGCTGGGACACACCGTGCGCCTGCTGGCCGCGGAGATTCGGATCCCCCAGTCGATACATCCGACCCGCCAGCCGCAGCGATTACGGAGAACTCGCCTCGCGTCTGGTGAGGAAGGCGTCGATCGTGATGCGAGGGGATTTCTTGGTGGCGACGTTCCCGATGTTGATGGTGTGCGTACCGTCAGTGGCCCAGCCGTACTTGTAGGCGACGACCCCAACCGCGCCTGCGGCGGCGTACCCGGCCGCGACCACGACGACCACATCTCATCCGCATCGGCAGGAACCGGCGATGCATCCCGCTCGCAGACGACGACCTCGTGGCCCTCGCGGCCGAGCATCAGCGCCGTCACCAACCCACCGATGCCCGCGCCCACGATCACGAACCGGCCCATCCGGGCCTCCGTCCTCGACGGACGCAACCCCACACCCCGTATCAGGGCTCAGGGATCGGGTGTTTCGACTGCTCGGCGCGCATGTCTGCCCACGATCGCAACGGCGCAATGTCTCTGTCTCTGCGCACCGCGGCGTCGGGGATTTTGCTGATCGTTTTCGCGGCGGGAACTACGCTCGGCTGTGTCGTCATGTAGTGCACCGTAGACGATCGCCCTAATCTGGCGGCCTGAGGGTGGGTGCTACGCTTGGAGTAAAGGGAACGCCCGCCGCTTGTCATGCGCAAGTTGAACACTTCCAGGTAGCTCGCTGACCCCCCGCCGACGACCGATCGCGAGTCGTCCCACAAGGAGGTCGCCATGCACCGGAAACCCGCCCCTGCCGCGGCGGCGTTAGAGCCAGGAGCGTCGATACGCAGGGGTCTTCGTCTGCGCGGCTCGCAGCGCGACGGCTTGGCGATCGGCACACGCCGACGAGCTGTGGCACGCCCACTGCCCGACGTTGTTGCTGTCGGGCATAAACACAACGACTCCGACGTGATTGCACGCTTGGCAGACGCCGTCGCCTGATGGATCAATCCGTATCTTCATGGTCCAAGGGTACTCCTCGCCAGGCTCCGGCGAACTGGGAACCCCCGCCGCAGGGCAGCGTCGACGGCGGGCAGTCGCTCGGAATGGGGCTGTTCTTCTTTCCGCGGGGAGGCTCAGCCAGGGTGGCCACCTACCTCTCGCGGGCGCTGGATGAGTACGGCTGGCCGGTGACGTTGGCATGCGGTTCGATCGGTGAGCCTGGATCGATTGGCAACGCTAACACCGTGTTTGCGGGTGTGGACATCGTGCCGGCGCCCTACGACGATGCTATCGCGCGGTGGCGGCGCGGCGAGGATCCGATGGACGCGCCGTTTCCGATGCATCCGTCGTTCGAGTCGCGACCGGACGTGCCCGACAGGGCCTTTCCGTTTGTCTCCCCGGCCCAGGGCGAGCGGATGGCCGAGGCGTGGGCCGGGCTCCTGGCCTCCTCGGCAGGCCTTGCCCGGGCGCGGTTGCTTCATCTGCATCATCTGACGCCGCTGCACGATGCCGCGGCCATGGCGCTCCCGGATGTCCCGGTGCTGACGCATCTGCACGGCACCGAGCTGAAGATGCTCGACGCGATCGATCGGGGCGAGCCGCGGATCAGCGGCCCTCACGCCGGCTGGTGGTCGTCCAGGATGCGCGCCGCAGCGTTGCGTGCGACGGCCACGATCACGATCTCGCCCCACGACCGGTCCGAGGCCGTGCGACTGTTGGGGCTCGACCCCGAGACGGTCTTTTCGATTCCCAACGGCGTGGATGTCGACCACTTCACGCCTGCGCACCCGGGCCTGGATGAGCGACTCAAAATGTGGCTGCACTGGTTTGTGAACGATCCCCGCGGCTGGGACGAGGCGACTGGCACGCCCGGCAGCATCAGGTACACCGAGGAGCAGGTGATGGAGGGCTTCTACCACGCCGAGACCGGCGTTGCCTTTCCTGTCCTCATGTACGTCGGCCGCTTCCTGGCGTTCAAGCGGGTGCCGATGCTGGTGCGCGCCTACGCCCGTGCGCGTGAGCGCATGTCGGTGCCCGCCCCGCTGGTGATCTGGGGCGGTTTCCCCGGGGAGTGGGAGGGTGAGCATCCCCACACGGTGGTGACACAAGAAGGTATCGAGGACGTGTTCTTCGACGGCTGGCGGGATCACGACCAGTTGCCGCTCGGGTTGAGCTGCGCCGACTGCTTCGTGGCGCCCTCGACCGACGAGCCCTTCGGGCTGGTGTACCTGGAGGCGATGGCCTGCGAGCTGCCCGTGATCGGAACGCTCAGCGGCGGGCCGCCCAGTTTCATCAACGTCACGCCCGGCGAACGCGACGGTTGGCTGGTGCCGCCCGACGATGAGCAGGCGCTCGCCGACGCGATGGTGGAGGCCGTCAACGATCCCGCGCAGAGCAGAGCATTCGGCCAGAACGCCGGTCGTCACGCCCGGGACAAGTACTCGTGGCGCGATGTGGCCCGCCGCGTCACCGACCTGTATGAGATCTACGCACCCCGCTAACCCGCTGCGCAGGCGATCGCCGGCTATGGCGCTCTTGGCGATGCTGCTATTCTTGAGGCTCAGGGAACGCCCGCCGCTTGTCGCGCTGGTTGAAGGCTTCCAGGTAGCTCGCTGACTCTCCGCCGACGACCGTGTACAGGTCGTCCGATCAGGAGGACTCATGACGATCAGTCTCAACCGCTCGCTGGCCGAGCGCATCAAGACGTTTCTGCGCGGATTCGATCCACGCGGCAAAGCCACCAAGGCGTAAGCCCCAGTCGAGGGGCAGGGCTCTCGGCCTTGCCCCTCGGGTCACTCCGAAGCCCAGGAGCTTCCACCATGTCAAGCACTATCAGCGGTGCCCGCCCGGCCGGGTATGAGCCGGCAGACAGCGTCACCATGCGCATCCCCTATAACGCCGTTCCCGAGGATCACGCCGACGTTCGGCGCAAGCTCGCCACCGGTTGGAAGCTCGGCGAGGTCACCGGCGAGGAAGACTCCCTCTTCAAGTACGCCCACCTCTACCCGCCCACGCCCTCGGCGTAGTCGTCTGTACGGCTGAAGAAATTCCTGCGCGCAATCTGTTTCGTGTCTAGAGTTGCAAGCGATGGCCGTTTGCCCCCGTTGCTCCACCGAGGTGGCCGGCGCCAAGTTCTGCCCTGAGTGCGGTACGCCGCTTGGGACAGTGCAGAACGAGCGTCGCGAGCGCCGCGTGGTGTCGGTCATGTTCGTCGACCTGGTCGGATTCACCAAGCGGTCTGAAGCACTTGATATCGAAGACGTCGAGAGCCTCTTGGCGCCGTACATGGATGTGGTGTTCAACGAGGTGGTTCAGACCGGCGGCGTGGTGGCCAAGTACACCGGCGACGGCGCGATGGCCATGTTTGGGGGCGATGTCGCCCACGAGGACGATCCTGAACGCGCGGTGCGATCAGCGCTTGGGATCTGTGACCAGATCGCCGAGTTTGGTGAGCTGGCGCTGCATGTGCGCATCGGGGTGGCCACCGGAGAGGTCCTGGTCAGCTGGAGCAGCGACGGCAAGATCGACGGCGTCGGTGACACGGTCAACACGGCCTCTCGGCTCGAGAGTTCGGCCCCCGATGACCGTGTGCTGGTCGACGCCGCCACTCAGCGCGCGACCGCCAACACGATCCTGTACGAGCCCGCCGGCGAGATCGAGGTCAAGGGAAAATCTGAACCGCTGGAGACGTGGCTGGCGCTGGAACCGAGGTCGATCGTCCCCGAACAGCGACGCCGGGATGATGTTCCGCTGGTAGGTCGGGGCGCGGAGGTGGAGATGCTGCGCGGTGCGCTCGATCGTTCGGGGCGCGAGCCCTCCACTCAGCTGCTGTCGGTGATCGGGTCGCCCGGGATCGGCAAATCCCGGCTGGTTGAGGAGCTTGGAGGGATCATCGATGACATGCCGGGCGGATTCATCATCTGGCGCCAGGGCCGCTCACTGCCGTATGGAGAAGGTGCGGGTTTCTGGGCGCTGGGGGAGATGGTCAAGGCCCAGGCCGGGATCCGCGAGTCGGATCCCGCCGAGCTGGCGGCGGCGAAGCTTGACGACGCGGTGGCGGCACTGATCGTTGCCGAGCGCGATCGGGAGTGGATCGCCCGCCACTTGCGACCGCTGGTGGGTCTCGACTCGGGCTCGGGAGGTCGAGCAGAGGGTGCTCAGCGGGAGGCCTTCAATGCCTGGCGGCGGCTGTTCGAAGCGATGGCAGAAGACGATCCCACCGTGCTGGTGTTCGAGGACATCCATTGGGCTGACGATGGGCTTTTGGATTTCATCGACCAACTCGCCGACAGGGGCGGCGCGGTGCCGCTTTTGATCGTGTGCACCGCCCGGCCGGAGCTGCTTGAGCGCCGGCCGACGTGGGGTGGGGGCAAGGTCAATTCGGCCACGATTTCGCTGACGCCGCTCGCACCGGAGGACACCGCGCGGCTGGTGGGGAGTCTGCTCGACCAGGCGCTCACCCCCGCCGAGCTGCAGCAGGCGCTGCTGGAACGCTCGGAGGGCAACCCGCTGTACGCCCAGGAATACGTGCGCATGCTGCAGGATCGCGGGCTGCTGGAGAAGACCGCAGGCGGCTGGACGTTGACCGGCGCGATCGACGATCTGCCCGAGTCGGTGCAGGGCATCATCGCCGCGCGGCTGGACACGCTCACCGCCGAGGAAAAGACGCTGATCCAGGACGCCGCGGTGATCGGAAAGACGGCCTGGCTGGGGGCGATCTGCACCCTCTCGAAGATGACGCTGGACGAGGCCGAGGACGTGGTCTTCTCACTCGAGCGAAAACAGCTGATGCTGCGTGTGCGCCGCTCGTCCATCGAAGGTGAATCCGAGGTGAGATTCTCACACGCGCTCACTCGCGAGGTCGCCTATTCCCAGATCCGGCGCAGCGCTCGCGCGGCCAAGCATCTGGCGGCCGCCGAGTGGCTGGAGCCGGTGGCGCGAGGCCGTGAGGACCGCTCAGAGATGCTCGCCCACCACTACGTGACCGCACTCGAGCTGCGACAGAAAGCCGGCGAGCCCGTGGGCGACCTGCTGCCGGTCGCTCGTGCGGCCCTGGTGGAGGCGGGTCACCATGCCGAGGCCGTGAACAATTACGCCGGGGCGGCTCGCTACTTCGATCAGGCGCTACAGGTCACACCAGAGTCCGACGACTCCCGCCCGAGCCTGGTTCTGCACGCTGCGACCGCGCGGTTCGTGATGGGAGTCGCCGACGATGAGATGCTGGAGGCGGCGCTGGCGGTGCAAGTCGAGTTCTCCAACTGGGAGGCCGCGGCCGAAATCGAGCGGCTGCTGGCACTCCGCGGTGTGGCTGGGGGAGACCACACTCGAGTGGAGAGCCACCTCACCTCCGGGGCCGAGTTTGCCGCCCGCATCCCCCACACCCGCATCGCCGCCGTGATCGCCGACCAGCGGGCGCGAGAGCTCACCCTGGCAGGACGGTCGGAGGCTGCACGCGAGATTCTTACGTCGGCGCTGCCCGGGGCCGAGGGCGCTCAGGACGAAGTTGGTTCGGCGATCCTGCTGGCGCGTCTGGGAGAGATTCGAAGCGATGCCGGTGATCCCGACGGCGTCACCGAACTCGAGAGGGGTGCTGTGATCCTGGACCGCGAGGGTGACCCCTTGGTGGCCGACGGGTACAACAATCTGGGTTGGCTGTTCTACTGCCTGGGCGAGCTCGACCGGTCGGTGGATGCCCTGAACTCTGCGCTGGAGTGGGCGGCGCGGCTGGCGCTCCCCAACCAAAGCGCTTCGGCTGAGGGCAGCATGATGGAGGTGAGGTACTTCATGGGAGCCTGGGATCAGGCTCGTCCGCTGGTTGACAGGCACGTCGAGAGTTCTGAGGGGTTCCACCGCTTCACCGCCAGCAACATCCGCGGCCGGCTGGCTCTGTCCGACGGCGACATTCGGCTGGCCCTGTCCGACGCAGACGACAACATTCGATTCGGCCGGACCAGCAACAACCACGAGTTCGTGTGCCCCGGCCTGGCGCTGCGCGCGGCAGCGCTTGCCGCGCAGGGAGGATCAGCCGCCGCCGCCGAGGCGGCGTCCGAGTTTCTTGCAGCCTGGCGCGAGGCCGGGGGGTCGATCCCGTCTGCGCTGGCAGAGGTCGCGCTGCTCTTGTCCCCAGGGTCGATGGAACCGATCGCCGGCGCAGCCGCGCTGATCGACGACATCAATCACTGGAAACCTGGGATCATGGCGATGGTCGAGGGCAGATACGCCGAGGTGCCTGCCTGCTTCCACGCGATCGGCTGCCGCCACATGGCGGCCGAGGCCAACCTGGTTGCCGCTGAGGTGGCCTGCGCCGAGGGCCGCGACAGCGACGCCGCACAGCACTGCGAGTCGGCGCTGCGATACGCCACCGCGGTCGGAGCGACGTCGCTCACAGATCGGGGCAAGCGTCTGATGGAGACACGGTCAACCGCCTAGCGTCGCGGTCAACCGCCTAGCGTCGCGGTCAGGCGCCGACTACCCGTCTTCGCCCGAACCACCAGGCAAGCCCCCAGGCTGAACACTGCCAGCAGCACATAGGCTCCGTCGGATCCAGCGAGGTGGCTCAGACCCGGCGCCGCCAGCGGGCCGATCACGGCGCCGATTCCCCAGGAGAGATTGACGATGCCCAACACCACTCCGTGGCCGATCGCTGAGCGGTCGGCTCCGTCCACGCTGAGCGGGTAGGCCGTGGCGTAGAGCACCGCTTCCAGCCCGAACACGATGATCACGAGCACGACGAACCACGGTACGGAGAGCGGGAGGGCGAGCGTTGCGACCATCGCCCCCAGCACGGCGGTGCCGCCGACCGCCAACGGAATCCGGCCAAACCGGTCACCACCTCGACCGCTGAGGACGGCGACGGCCGATGCCAGCACCGCCCCGACCGTGTACACCACTCCGATCCGAGAGCCGCTCATTCCACCGTCGGCGAGTTGCAGTGTGACCAGCAACTGCAGCGCACCCCCGACGATGGCAGCCACGAAGATCACGATCATGCTGGCCGCGATCAGTGATTGGCGAAGGCAGGCGGCGAGCACCGGAGCGATCGCCGGCCGGGCACCTTCCTCCAGAGGTTGTCGGGGAGCCGGCGTGGCCAGCACCAGCATCAGCAGCACGGCGGCAAGGCCGGACAGCGCGAGGAAGGTTGGCGCGATCCCGACTCCGCTGACTGCGATTGCGCCGATCGCCGGACCGGCGATGAAGCCGATCGACGCGGCAGCTTGGACGAGGCCGATGCGCCCGCCGCGCTTCTCGGCGGGGGATGCCGATGAGACCCATGCGATTCCGGCGCTCCAGGCGACGGCGTCGGCTGCGCCCTGCAGCACCCTGGCGACCAGCAGCAGCGCAAATGAATGCGCGACCGCCATCAGCGCGAGCCCGACCATCAGGGAGACGGCGCCGGCCGCGGACATCCGTTTTGGCCCCAGCACGTCGGAGAGCCGCCCCGACGGAACTGCAAACAGCAGCACTGCGGCGCTATAGGACGCCAGCAGCACCCCGGCGCTGAACGGGCTCAGCCCCAACTCTTGTCGGTAGTGCGGGAGCAGGGGGATCACAGCCGCGAAGGAGATGGTGTCGAGCACCATCAGCGCGGAGATGAGGAGGACCAATCGGCGCATGCGGCCCTGACCGTAACCGATGCCGGTTGAGCGTTAGCCTGATGCCAAGATCAGCCGCCGCTCGGGGTGACGTCTCCGATCACGCCGATGCGGAAGCCGAGCCACGGATACGCCCGCTCGAGGCCGGTGTCTCCCGGGTTGTAGCCAAACGCCGAGATCTCCAGCTGGTATGCGGGAGCGTTGGCGACGCCGCC
Organism: uncultured Actinomycetes bacterium; assembly: GCA_963729195.1. GTDB lineage: Bacteria > Actinomycetota > Thermoleophilia > Gaiellales > JAICJC01 > CAVPTL01. Next base: position 297,549 of record CAVSNF010000025.1, on the reverse strand, counting down.
GTGGAATCAGTACTCGTGGCTGGGTGGCACACACGGCTGCTCCAATCTGAGCGTTGGCTGACGCCAACCTATTGGTACGCGGTGCGAAATGGCCCTCAATGACGACGAATCACCCCGATGAACCGGGTATTGCCACCGGCGTGAATCTCAGCAACAGCCGCTTGCGCAGGCGTCTCCGCGCCACGAGTTTCGGCCTTCACGCAGGGCAACCGCGGCAATCACGAGACCCGACAGCGGGTCTGCCCACCACCAGCCCAGCAGCGCGTTGGCTCCGAGGCCGACCAGCAGGGCCACACTGAGGTACGCGCAGATCATGTTCTGCGCTCCCTCCGATTCCGTCGCCCGCGACCCCAGCCGGCGGCCGACATCCTGTTTTGCGCGTGCCAAGAGCGGCATGGTCGGGGCGGTGATCGCCGCCAGGCCGATGCCGACCCAGCTGGCATCCGGGTGGGCACCCAGGAAGGCTCGCAGCGACTCGATCACGACGTATCCGGCCAACAGGTAGAACGAGAGCGCGATCAGTCGCTGCGCGCGTCGCTCGGCCACGGCCGATGAGCCGCGGCCACCGGAGAACAGCCAGATCACCACCCCGCCGGCGAGCAGCTCGATCAACGAGTCGACTCCGAACGCCACCAGCGCCACCGAGCCGGCGGCGATGCCGGCAGTGACGGCGATCGCAAACTCAATCAGGTGCCATGCATTGCCGCCCCAGGCGAGCAGTTTCGCGCGCCGCTCCAACCGCGCCCGTTCCGATGCGGCGAGTACGGGGAGCCGGCGCGCCGGCTGGATCTGGGTGAGCGGAACCTGACTGCTCACGCCGGCACCGCCTTTCCACTGGGGATCAGCACGCCCAGGAGCAGTTCGCCCTGCTCGACCAGGCTATACATCACCATCTTGCCGTCCCTGCGAGACGCCACCAGGCCGGCGGTGCGCAAGACCCTCAGGTGGTGTGAGACGAGCGCGTCGGATCGCTCCATGATCCAGGCGAGATCGCACACGCACAGCTCGCCACCGTCCCTCAGCGCACCCAAGATCTGAAGGCGGGTGGAATCCCCGAGTGCGCTTGCTCGAGCGGCGCGACCCTCGGCCACCGACAGGTCGAGGCGGTTCCTGCGCAGCACCTCGGCCCGTTCCAGGTCGAGACAGAGCAGATCACAGCGATCAACGTCCATTGGCACATTCTAACGAGCGTTTGAACGTCGGCGGAGTGTGTTCGCGTGGTCCAATAGCGGTGGATGAGTGATCTCCAGATTGTGTATGCCGATGGCAATCCGATCCAGCGGGGCCGGATCATCGGTCGCGCGTTGGCCGATGGGCATGCCCGCGCGGTTGAGTTCACCCTCCGATATACCCGCCGGCACGGGCTGGCCGACCGCGACCTGGAGCCGCTGCTGGCGCCCTACCTGGCGGCCGCACGGCGAAGCGTCCCCCGCCTGGTCGCTCACCTGGAAGGCATCGCCGAGGGCAGCGGCCTGAGGTTTCTCGACGTCTTTGCCGTGAACGCATTCGAGGAGCTGTACGCCGTGCTCGAAGGATCGGTGGCCCCGCCCGCCGGTGTCACGCTCAGCCCAGCGCCGCCGCCGGCTCCGATCGAGCGCTGCACCGACTTCGTGATCAACGCGGCCGACACCACCATCCTCGCCCACAACGAGCAGTGGTATGCGGGTGACGACGGCGGGGTGGCGGTGATCGTCGAGCGCCCGGACACCGATGACGAGGTCGCGATCGTGGCGCCCGCCTCGGTCGGGACGCTCCCCTTGGTGGGGATGAATGCTCGCGGCGGAGCGCTGGGATTGATGTCGCTCACCGGCAGCGACGAGCGGGTCGGTGTCCCCCGAGCGCTGTTGGGACGCGACGGTGTGGAGGCCGTCGATCGGGCCGATGCGCTTCGCCGGGCCACCCGGCCGGGCCGCGCGGGCGGGTACAGCTACATGTACGCGTTTCGCGGTGGTGACGGCTTCATCCTGGAGGTGACGGCCACCCGGGAGGCGCTGATCGAGGCACCGGTGCACACCAATCACGCGCTTGATGCCGACGTGGCCGAGGCGGGGGAGACGCCTTCGGCGGGGTCGCTGTCGCGCCTCGACCGTGCGCGGGCGCTGCTTGACGGCGATGCTCCGCGAACTGCGCAGGACGCCATGCGGATGCTCGCCGACCACGGCGCTTCGGGTCAGGACATCTGCGTGCATCCCGATCCGGCTGACGGCGAGGAGGGATCGGCCATCCAGTTCGGGATGGTGTGTGACGTCGAGGCCGGCGTCATGTGGCTCGCCCCGGGGCAGCCCTGCAGCACGCCGTTTCAGGAGTTCCCGCTGGACGAGCTGCTGAGTGGCTCGACCAGGTACCGCTGAAAGCTCGGCGACAGCAACTCGACCACCTGCTGGGGTGGGAGCGATGCGAGCGGTTCGACCAAAACCACGTAGCGGGCCAGCGCGATTCCGACCACGAGCGCTCCGATCATCACAGCGCGCGTGTCGGGCTGGTCGGTGGTGATCGCTGAGGTCAGCCTGGCGAGGTCGCGGGTGACGGTCTCACGGACGAGTGCAGCGGCGTCGGGGTGGGAGGAGGCGCAGCGGATCCTGCCCAGCACGATCGGTCGCGTCTCGGGGCTTTCGAGTGCTCCGACGACGAGTTCGGCGAGGTGCCGGCCAAGCTGATCGCGGGGCAGGTCGGCGATGGCCACGAGTGCGTCGGCAACCGCCGGTGGAAGTCCCATCACCTGCCTGAAGAGGTCGGCCTTGGAACCGTAGAAATGCACCACCAGAGCGGGGTCGACGCCGGCGGCGGTGGCGATGCTGCGAAACGTGGCGCGCTCGTAGCCCGCCTCTGCGAACTGGGTGCGCGCGGCCGCCGCGATCTGGGTGCGCGTCTGGTTTGCCCCGGGGCGTCGACCGGTGCGTGCTGGGAGTTCATTTGACGAGGTCATGGAGGAAGTCTATACTCGTTGACTTCAACAGGCGTTGAATTATAAATCTTTGGGGGAGGACACATGAGCACACCAGTCACATTTGCGAGCGAGGGCAAGCAGCGCGCGGCGGTGCTGCGCGTGATGTGCCTGGCACTGATGATGGTGGTCGCCGCGGTGGCGAGCCTGAACGTGGCGCTGCCGGACATCGCCCGCGATACCGGCGCCACCCAGACACAGCTGCAGTGGATCGTGGACGCCTACGCGTTGGCGTTCGCCGCGCTGCTGCTGCCGGCCGGTGCGATCGGTGATCGGGTCGGTCGAAAGCCGCTGTTGATCCTGGGGCTGTCGGTGTACGGACTGGCCTCGCTGCTTGCCATCTTCCTCAACTCACCGGCCGAACTGATCGGACTGCGGGTGGGGATGGGAGTCGGCGCAGCGTGTGTCATGCCGGTGACGCTCTCGGTGATCACGACCGTGTTTCCGCCCGAGGAGCGGGGCAAGGCCGTGGGCACCTGGGTTGGGGTCGCGGCCGGTGGCGGCGTGCTTGGATTGCTCGCCTCCGGGATCCTGCTGGAGTGGTTCGCGTGGCCGTCGATCTTCGTCGTCAACGTCATCATGGCGACCCTCGCCCTGCTCGGGACGATTGCAGTTGTGCCCGCCACCCGTGAGTCTCGGCCGCCACGGCTTGACCCGATCGGCACCGTGATCTCGGTTGCCGCTCTGGCGATGCTCGTGTATGGCATCAACGAGGTACCCGAGAGCGGGTGGTCGGATCCCACCAACGCCGGCGCGGTCATCGCCGGACTCGCGGGTATCGCGCTGTTCGTCGACTGGGAGCTTCGTCGCGGTGAGCCCATGCTCGACCCGCGAAACTTCCTGCGCCGCGGCTTCGGCGCCGGCTCCCTCTCCATCACGGTGCAGTTCTTCGCCGCGTTCGGGTTCCTGTTTCTGGCCTTGCCGTATCTCCAGCTGGTCAAGGGCTACTCACCGCTGCATGCCTCGGCGGCGCTCCTGCCGATGGCGCTGGTCGTGATCCCCCTCTCGCGGGTGGCGCCGATGATTGCCGGCCGGGTCGGGATCCGCGTGGCCGGTGCCACCGGACTCAGCCTGATGGCAACCGGATTCATGATTCTCTCGACCCTCGGCACGGACTCGGACTACTGGCTGTTCCTGGCCGGGCTGCTTCCGTTCGGTGCGGGCATGGCGTTGGCCGGAGCGCCCGCCACGACGGCGATCGTTGCCTCCCTCCCGCGGGAGAAGCAGGGGGTCGCATCGGCGGTCAACGATGTGTCGCGCGAGCTTGGCGGTGCGCTTGGCATCGCCGTCATCGGCAGCCTGTTCAACAGTGGCTATCGCTCCAATCTGAGCGACCACGTCTCGGCACTTCCACCGGCGATCTCAGACAAGGCAACCGCGTCGCTGGCCGGAGCCCAGGCCATCGGAGCTCATCTCGGCGCGCCCGGGCAGCTACTCGTCCAGCACGCCGAGAGCGCGTTTCTGTCCGGCCTTCACCAGGCGCTGCTGGGAGCGGCGGCGGTGCTGCTCGTCGGAGCGCTGTTCGTGGCCGTGCGGGCTCCGGGCCGCGCCGAGTCGAGGGCGGACGCAGGCCAGGCCGCGCCGGTGGGGCGGGCTCACACAGTCGAGATGTGAGCCGCGGTCACGTCGGGGTCGGCGCACCTGGCGTCGCAGGCCCCGGCTGGGGTTGCGGAAGGGCATCTCCCTCGACGCGCAGATCGGGCAGCCACTCCAGCCAGTGGGGGAGGTACCAGTTGCGGTCGCCGAGCAACTCCATGGTGGCGGGCATCAGCACCACCCGCACGATTGTGGCATCGACCAGGATGGCGACTCCGAGCCCGAAGCCCATCTGCTGGAACATCACCAGGTCGCCTGAGGCAAAGCCGGCGAACACCGCCACCATGATCAATGCCGCACCGGTGATCAGGTGGGCGGTGGAGCCGATCCCGTAGGTGACCGCCTCGTGGGTGTTTCCGGTCTCGTCATACCGCTCGCGGATGCGAGAGAGCAGGAACACCTGGTAGTCCATGGACAGTCCGAACAGCACTGAGAAGAGGAACAGCGGGATCCACGATTCGATGGTGTCGACCCGATGGAATCCGAGGATTCCGGCTCCGTGTCCCTCCTGCGTGACAAACACCAGCAGGCCGTATGCGGCTCCCACCGACAGCAGGTTCATGATGATGCTCGTGATCGGCACCACCACGGATCGGAACGCCAGCAGCAGCAGGATGAAGCTGAGTCCGAGCACCAACCCAAACACGATCGGCAGGTACTTGTCGGTGATCGCGAAGAAGTCAAGATTCTGCGCGGTCGCGCCGCTCACATACACCTTGGCATCGGTATCGGCAAACGCCGCGGGGATGGCGTCGTGGCGCAGCATGTTGACCGCGTCCTGGGCGGCCTGCGATGTCGAGTCACCGGCCACCGGCACGCTCACCACGGCCAGGTCCTTTGACGGGTAGGCGGTGACGGTGGGATCGCCGAAGCGGGGATCACTCGCCAGCCGGGTCTTGAGGGCATCCACCGCCGAGGTGACCGGGGCCGTGCCCACAGGTCCGTCGATGACGATATCCGCAGGCGTTACCTGCCCGGCCGAGAAGTCGCGATCCAAGACCACGAACCCCTGCTTGGCCTGGAGACTGTCGGGCAGCGACGACACGCCCGCCGCGCCGGTGTTGATCGAAAGCGCGGGTACTGCCGCGAGCAGCAGCAGCCCGACCGCGACGGTTGCGCTGACGGCCGAATGCCGCATCGCTGCCTGCACCGCCCGCGCCAGCAGGCCGTCGCGGGCATCCTCGCGGGAGGCGCGCATGAGAAACGGGATCCGGCCCTTGTTGACGCGATCTCCCAGCAGTCGCAGGATCGCCGGCAGCAGGGTCATGGACGCCACCACCGCCACCAGCACGACCACGATTGCACCGACGGCGAGGCTGACGAAGATCTTGGTAGGGACGATCAGCATGCCGATCAGCGCCAACACCACGGTCATGCCGGAGAACACCACCGCCCGCCCAGCGGTGCCCGCAGCACGCTCGATCGCCGCTTCGATCTCGAGGCCGCGGGCACGCTCCTCACGGAATCGCGAGACGACAAACAGGCTGTAGTCGATTCCCACCGCAAGCCCCATGAACGTCAGCATGTTGACGGCAAAGAAGCTCAGCGGCGAGACGTTTCCGATCAACGCGACGATGGCAATCCCAACCGCGATCGCAAACAACGACAGCAGCACGGGAATCAGCGCCGCCACGATCGCGCCGAACACGAAGATCAGGATCACCAGGGCGATCGGGATGCCGATCGCCTCGCCCTTCTGCAGGTCGCTCGCCGAAAGCGCGGTGAGGTCTCGCGCCAGCGTCGCGTCGCCGGTCACGAGCACCTTGTAGCCCGGCTGGGCACCGGCATCGGCGACGGCAATCACCTGTTTGATCTTCGCGTCCGAGTCGGCGATGTCGCCCGGGATCTGGAGCGGCAGCAACACGCTTCGGCCGTCCTGCGAGGCCGCCGTCTGATCGAGCGGTGCGACCAGCACGACCGCCGGGCCCAGCTGGGCGAGGCGGTTGTGAATGTCTGCCACCACGGCCTTCACCCCAGCGGTGTTCGCTCCGTTCTGGGCCTGGACGATCACCACGTCTCGGATCGGCACCTTCTGGTTGAGCCGCTCGCTGCGCAGGTCGTCGGCGCGCTTCGAGTCAGGGCTGCCGGTGAAGGTGCTCGCCGTGGTCAGCCCGCCACTCAAAAACGCGGCCGAGATTCCCCCTGAAATCACGACCAGCGCGATCCAGGTGAACACCGTGCGCCATGGTCGTGCAGCACATCGCCGCGCCCACGCCTGGGGTGACATCCACGCCATCGTTCCTCCTGCAACACCTGCCGGGTGCCGCTTCCCTAGGCGCCAACCGTATCACGACGGGTGAATCAGCCCGCGGCGTTTTCCACCGGCAGTCCGGCCTCGCGCCAGCCGTCGAAGCCGTCAATCACGTCGGTGGCGTCGGTGATGCCGAGGTCGAGCAGTGTTGCCGCTGCAAGGCTTGATTGGTAGCCCTCCGCGCAGATCAGCATGAGCGGGCCGGCGCGGTCACTGAGCCGCGGATCGTGGTAGTCACACGCCGGGTCGGCCCGCCATTCCAGGACGTTTCGGGGGATCACGATCGCCCCCGGGATGGTGCCGTCACGTTCCACTTGCGAGTCTGAGCGGATGTCGACCAGCACCGCCCCTTTGGCCATCGCATGCCACGCTTCGCCGGCGGTTACCCGGGTCAGCCGGGCACGAGCGGCAGCCAGCAGCTGATCGATGTTCATGGACAACACTCCTCGCGGATCTCGGGTGAATACCCCATGGGTCAGTCGGGAGCTCGCAGCCAGACCGAAGAGATGCTCGGCTGAAGCGTTTCGCGCACCACCTGGAGCACCTCGGCGTTGAGCGCCTCCAGATCGATCTCCTGGCGCAGCCGGCCGCTGAACGCTTCCAGCGTGAGGCTGGCGTCGTACTTCCTGCGGTAGAAGCGGTGATCGACTCCACGCTGGATGCGCCGCCGCATCGGCTGGAACGCCAGCGCGACCGCGAGCGTCGAGAGCGTCACCGAGAGCGCCCCCGACTGTCCGGTGGCCGACCGAAACATCCACCCCGTCAGCGAGATCCCGCCCAGGTAGAGGATCGCGAGCGTCGCCACCAGCGCCGTGTACACCAGCGTCTTTCGAATCAGCACGTCGATCTCGTACAGCCGGTAGCGCAGCACAGCGATTCCGGTGGCGATCACCAGCGCGGTGCCGGCGGCCGACCACAGCAGGCCGTCGACGTCGTCTGACCAGATCCCTCCCATCGCCCACAGCACCGGGCTGACGATGGCGGCAACGGCGAGTCCGGCGGCGGCGGCGCCAAACCACTTCAGCTGCTGGCGGAGCACGCCGGTCGATCGTCGAAACCGCAGCACCAGTGAGATCGTCGCCGGCACCATCAGGAACAGCAGCACGGCGGTGCCGACGTTGCCGAGCGCCGATCCGATGCTGCCGACGGCACCGTCCACTCCCAGCGGGCTGATCCGTGCCGGTTCTGACCGCAGCCCGATCGCCTCGGTCGAGATCTCCCAGCCGAGGGTGGCGCACAGCGATGCGATCGCCCATACCCACGCCAGCGGCCGCCACCGGCGCGACGGCAGCTTGCCCTCGGGGAACAACAGCAGCAGGGCCGGCAGGATCACCCACGGGGCGGCTCGTGCCAGCACGTACACCGCCGCGACGGCATCGCCTGCGGGAAGTGTGAGCCCGGGGGAGAGGTAGATGTCTCCCAGCGTCGAGAGCGCGAAGGCGGTGGCGAGTATCAGTATCAAGGGGCCGATGGGGTTGCGCGGGACGTTCAAACACAGCACGGCGCCCATGGTGGCGCCGCCGACGATGGGAGGTATCGCCATCACCGCCGTCGATGCGCTCACGTCTGCGGAGATCGCCAGGGGGATGGAAATCACGATCGACGAGATTGCCACCAGCCACGCCGACCATACCCACACCTGTCTGAAACTCACCGGCACACCGCGAATGGTGCCAGAGCCGCGTTCCGGGAACGTTACGGTCCCAAGTCCCGCCGCTGCCTTGACGCTGCTCGGGCGGTGAGAAGTAGTCTGCCGGGGATACGTCAACCAGGATGGGGAGCCGGAATCATGAGTACCAGCACAATTGAACTGTTTGTGGCGTCGTACGGGACCGAGCACGAGGCGGGTGCCGCGCTGAAGGATTTCCAGTCTGCCCAGCGCGCGGGTGCGATCGACCTGATCGACGCGGCCGTGATCGTTCACACCGCTGAGGGCAAGGTCAAGTTCGAGGAGACCGCCGATCCCAGCGGCAAGAAGTGGGCCAAGCGCGGCGCCATCGCCGGCGGCGTGGTCGGCTTGATCTTCCCACCCAGCATCATCGTCTCGGCCGCCGTCGGTGGCGGCGCCGGAGGGCTGTGGGGAAAGATCCGCGACAAGGGCTTCAAGGACGAGGACCTCAAGGAGATCGGCGAGAGCCTCCCGCCCGGCTCATCGGCCATCATCGCCGTCGCCCAGGATCGCATGATCGAGCAGCTGGAACGCGGCCTCGAGGGCTATCAGAAGATCGCCAAGCACGCCGTTTCGGCCGACGCTGCGGCAGCCATCATCGCTGAGGTTGACGACGAGGCCTGAGGCGGTGCTAGTCTCGCAATCACCAGAGCCCAAAGGGGGAGAGACATGCCGATTCTGATGATCTTGGATGTCGAGGGCGGCACGGTGGAGCAGTATGACCGTGTTGACGAGCTGCTCGGTGGGGTTGCCGAGAACGCTCCGGCGGGGCTGATCAGCCATGCCGCGGGGCTGGACCGACACGGGCATAATCGTGGCTGACGTGTGGGAGTCGGCGGAGGATCTCCAGCGGTTCTTCGAGGCGAAGCTGGGAGCGGCGATCGCCCAGGCCGGCGTGCCTGAGACTCAGCCTCGGATCCTGCCGGTGCACAACCGCCTCGACGGGAGTGGTGAGGTGGGTACCGCGCTGGTGCTGATCGAGCTCGACGGCCTCACCACGGCGGACTACGACGCGCTCGCCGCCAGCGTGCCTGCGCATGCCGGAGACGGCAGCGGGCATCCGGCCGTGTCGCACGTGGTCGGGGTCAGCGACGACGGTCTGGTGGTGGTTGACATCTGGGAGTCGGCCGACCAGTTCGCAGAGTTTGGCGAGACCGAGCTTGCGCCTCGCATGGGGCCGGAGCGGATGGCCCAGATGCAGCCTCGCATCGCAAAGCTGCACAACCACGTGCAGGTGAAGTCACCAGCCACCACAAGCTGACCGACGGCTCAGGGTGAATAACGGTGCCAGGCACCGTTATTCACCCAGACCGCGACCGAGAGTTGAGAGATGAGTGAGCCTCGCGAGATCGCCGACCATGCCGAGCCTGTGGTGGATGGCGTGTGGCACTGGCGCATCTCCAACAGCAACTTGGGTGGGGCCACGTCCAGCAGTCAGGCGATCTCCGCAGACGCCGGCACGGTGCTGATCGATCCGGTGCAGCTTGCTCCGTCCGAGCTGGCAGGCCTGCGCGAGCCCACCGCCATCGTGCTCACCGCCAAGTGCCATCAGCGCTCGGCCTGGCGTTATCGCAGCGAGTTCGGCGCCGACGTGTGGGCTCCCGCGGGCGCTCCCGACACCGACGAGCAGCCCGATCACCGCTACGGCGACGGCGATCTGCTCCCCGGCGGCCTCCGCGCCGTTCATACCCCGGGCCCCGAGCCGGTGCATTTCTGCCTGCTGCTGGAGCGAGCTCCGGGAGTGCTGTTCTGCTCCGACCTGCTGATGGTCGCCGGTGGTGCGCTGCGCCTGGTGCCCGGTGAGTACCACGACGATCCCGCCGAGACGCGTCGCAGCGTGGAGCGCCTGCTGGATCTGGAGTTCGAGGTGCTGTGCCTCGATCACGGTCCCCCGATCACCGACCAGCCCAAGCGTGCGATCGAGCGGTTGCTGGCAGGCGAGTAGGTCATGGCCGAGTTCGAAAGCTCTGTCGATCTCACCTTCAATCGCGGAGCGATCGCCGACCCCGAGGCCTTCGCCCGCGACGCAGGCGCCGCTTCGTGGCTGTTTCTGTGCGGCCCTGCGTTCGCAGAGATGGAGGGAGGTATGTCCTACGCCGACGTTCAGGCGGCCGTCGCCGAGTCGGTCAACATCGTGGCCGACCCCCCGGTGGTATTCGACATGGAGATCGCGCGGGAGGGCATCGCCGCGATCGACGAGTTGCCCCGGCCGACGTTGGTCACCTGCCGCACCGGGCCGCGCTCGTCGGCGTTGATCTACCTGTATGCGGGGCTGCGGGCCGGGGCGTCGGGCGATCAGGTGCTGGCCCGCGCCGAGGCCGACGATGCTCCCTTCGCCCGCTCGGATGAGCTCAAGGGGTGGGTTGCTCAGGGCCTCGCCGAGCTCTCATGACGATGCACCGTCTGCCGTAACGTTCCCGGAACGCCGGTGGGCGAGAATGTCTGGGTGAGGCTCAACCTGGAGATGCTGCGAACTCACTGGGTCGCGTGGACGATTGTCGGGCTGACCGTGGTCATCAACGCGGTTGCCCTGTGGCTGGGCCTGCTCGACCGGTCGGTGCAATCGCTCACCGCCACGGTGATGTTCACGTTCGTGACGATTGGCTTCGCGTCGGTGGGCGCGCTGATCGTCACGTGGCAGCGGGGCAACAGGATCGGCTGGCTCTTCATCGGCATGGCGATGTTTCTGGCGGTGCCGCACAACCTGCTGCAGAACTACGCCGTGTACGCCATGGTGGTCGCGCCGGGCACGCTGCCGGGGGGCATCTTCGGCTACTGGTTCTCCTCCACGGTGTTCGACGGGGTGTTTGTGATGGTCATGTCGCTACTGCTGCTGCTGTTTCCCGATGGCCATCCGCTCTCACCGAGATGGCGGCTGGCCGTGTGGTGTGCGGTGCTGGGGGCGGTGTGTACCTTCACCCAGGGCTTCACCGAGTTCTCATCGTCGGCGCCGCTGGATGGGATCGTCGAATCCGGTGGCGATCTCAGGCACCGGCGCGAGCGTACTTGGTGTGATCAACGCGTTTGGACTCTTTCCCACCCTGATCGGCTTCGGGGCCGGCGTGGCATCGATCGTGCTGCGGTTCCGGCGCTCGGCCGGCGTGGAGCGACAGCAGGTGAAATGGATCATGGCCGCGGTGCTGTTCGAGGCGGTGTTGGTGGTGGCCACGATCGTGTTGTCGCTGGCCGGTGTCGGCGGCAATCTCTCGGGCTTGTCGTTCGTGCTCGCAATCGTGCTCTTCCCGGCGCTGATCGCCCTGGCGATCCTTCGCTACCGGCTCTACGACATCGACGTGGTGATCCGAAAGACGTTGGTGTACGCGTGCCTGGTCGCGCTGCTGGCGCTGCTCTATCTCGGCGGGATCGCGCTCCTGGGGGCGGCGTTTCGCTCGGCAACCGGGCAGTCGGGTGCGTTGGCGGTGACCCTCTCCACGCTGGCGGTGGCGTTTGCCTTCCAGCCGCTTCGCCGGCGCATCCAGCACGCCGTCGATCGCCGCTTCTCCCGCCGCACCTACGACGCAGAGGCCGCGGTGCAGGCCTTCACCGGCCGCCTGCGCGAACAGATCGATCTGGACGTGCTCTGCCGCGAGCTGGTCGGCGTCGTCGACGACACCGTCCAGCCACGGCACGCGGCGCTGTGGCTGCGGCCCGCCGCCGACGACGGCTGACTACGCGAACGTCCCCACAGGTACCTGCTGGGTGATGCAGTGGGGACCGCCGCCTCCTGCCATGGAACAACACGTCGGCGGGGACGGTGACGATCTCCCGCTCGGGATAGACGGCGTGGATCTGTGCCAGGGCGGTCTCGTCCTCGGGCGTGTCGGCGATCGGAGCAACGATTCCGCCGTTGCAGACGAACAGGTTGAGGTAGGGGATACCGGCGGCTTGGCCGGTGTCGAACTCGACCACGTCGATCGTGCGCCCGCGCGCATCGGTCGCTTCGCGCAGCCGGTGGGCGTTGTCGATGCCCTTGTGGTGGTCGGGGTGGGCGGGATTCGACGGTGTGTGCAGGATCACGGAGCCGGGCGCCAGGAAGTGGGCGATGTCGTCGATGTGGCCGTCGGTGGAGAAGTCCTCGTAGTGGCCCTCTCCCAGCCACACCACCTTGTCGACGCCCAGGTAGTCGGACAGCGTCTGCTCGATCTGCTCTCGGGACATGTCGGGGTTTCGGTTCTGGTTCATCAGGCACTGCTCGGTCGTGATCAGGGTGCCCTCGCCGTCGACGAAGAACGAGCCGCCTTCGAGCACCATCGGGGCCACGTACCGGCGCACTCCGAGATGGCCGGCGATGATCTCCGGCACGCGCGAGTCAAACGCGGTGGGTTGGGATTCTTCTCCCCAGCCGTTGAAGCCGAAGTCGACCAGTGCGACCTGCCGGTGGGCATCGCGCACGAAGATCGGCCCGTTGTCGCGCATCCACGCGTCGTCCAGCTCAATCTCGAGCAGCTCGATCCGCGACGACAGCATCCGCCGGGCTTCACCCAGCTGCTCTGTACGCACGAGCATCAGCACCGGCTCGAACTCCGAGACCGCGTTGGCCACGGCCGCCTGCTGCACCTGGGCCTCGCGGTAGGCCTCGGGCCCGAAACCTCCTCAGCGCCGACGTACGTCTGCGGCCGGCAGGGCCACGACATCAGCGTGAGCTGGTGGGGCGCCCATTCCGGGGGCATGGCAAATCCGTCGTGGCGTGGTGTGCTGGGCATACTGGCCTCGTGATACTAGGGCTCGCATCGCCGAGCTGGAGCGCCGGCTTGTGCAAATATCCGCCGATGGCTGACTCCATCGAGGTCAACCGGGCGTACTGGGACGAGCGTGTGGCTGCCCATGCCGCGTCACCCGAGTACGCAGTTGCCCGCTTTGCTGAAGACCCGTCGTACCTGAGCGAGGTGGTGCGCTTTGACCGGCCCCGGCTGGGTGACCTCAACGGCTTGGAGCTGGTTCACCTGCAGTGCCACATCGGTACCGACACCGTGTCGCTCGGCCGGCTGGGAGCGTCTGTCACCGGCCTGGATATGTCCGCCCCGGCCCTGTCCGAGGCGCGGCTGCTGGCGCAGGCAGCCGGCGTCGACGCACGCTTCGTCGAGTCCCAGGTGTACGCCGCGCCCGAGGTGCTGGGGACGGGCAACTTCGACATGGTCTACACCGGCGTCGGGGCGTTGAACTGGCTCCCCGATATCGGCCGGTGGGCCGAGGTGGTGGCCGCGCTGCTGCGTCCCGGCGGCCGGCTGCACATCCGCGAGGCCCATCCCGTGCTGTGGTCGCTCGAGCTCGACCGGCCCGACGGGCTGCTGGTGCTGGAGTACCCGTACTTCGAAACCACCGACCCGGTGATCCTCGACGACCCGGGCGAGTTCGGCGACACCTACGTCCAGACCGACCAGACGTTCGTCACCAAGACCACGCACGAGTGGAACCACGGCCTCGGTGAGATCGTCTCCGCATTGCTCGCTGCGGGGATGCAGCTGACGCTGCTCCAGGAGCACGACTCGGTGCCGTGGGAAGCCGTCAAGGGCATGGTCGATACCGGCGGCGGTGAGTGGCGTCTGGCCGACCGGCCCGAGCGGCTGCCGCACTCGTACACGCTCCAGGCCCAACGCGGGTAGACGAGACATTCCCGGAGTTCTAGAGTGCCTCCGGCGCCGCCGGAGGCGCTCCGTATGAACGACATCGGAGACGACCAATGACTGCCACCGAAGCCGCCGGCGGACGCGCCAAGAACCTGGTCCTGGTCGCGATGATCTTCGCGGTCGCGATGACCTTCATCGACCAGACGATCGTGTCGATCGCGGCGCCCACCGTTCAGGATGAGCTGGGCCTCACCAACACCGAGATCCAGTGGGCGATCAACGCCTACCTGCTGTCGCTGGCGGCGCTGTTTGCCTTCGGCGGCCGGCTGGCGGACACGGTCGGCCACAAGAAGATGGTGACGCTCGGTGTGATCATCTTCGCGGCGGCATCCGGGATGTGCGGGCTCACCCCCGACGGCAGCCTGGCCGAGGCCTGGATCGTGACCTTCCGCGTGATCCAGGGTGTCGGCGGAGCGATCATGTTCCCCGCGGCGTTGGCCATCGTGGTGCAGACCTTCCCGCTGCACCAGCGCGGCAAGGCGCTGGCGATCTTCTTTGGCGTCGCCGGCGGTCTCACCTCGGTCGGGCCGATTCTGGGCGGCGTCCTGACCGAGTGGACGTGGCGGGCGATCTTCTGGGTCAACATCCCGATCGCGATCATTGCCTTGATCCTGATCAAGCGTGTCCGACCCTCAGACCGACCACAAGCCGGCTCGGATGGACTACCGCGGTCTGGTGCTGATCGCCGGCGGCGTCGCCCTCAGCGTCTTCGGATTCCAGCAGTCGGCGCTGTGGGGCTGGGGCGATGCCCGCACGATCGCTTGTGTCGTGATCGGCGCGGTGCTGCTGGTCGTCTTCTACTTCGTGGAGCAGCGCACCGAGGAGCCGTTGATGCAGGTCAACATCTTCAAGATCCGGCCGTTCTTCGTGGAAAACCTCGTGCTCGGCATCTCGATGCTGGTGTTCGTCCCGATCTTTTTCTTTGCCAGCGAGTATGCCCAGATCTCATTGGGCAAGTCGTCCACCGAGACCGGGTTGTTCCTGCTGTATTTCTTCCTCGGGTTCGTGATCGCCGCCCAGATCGCCGGGCGGATGATGGACCGAGGCGGCGCCAAACGCCCGGTGGTGATCGGCTGCATCGTGGCCGCGGTCGGCTTCTACCTGTGGGCCGGCCAGGTCACCTCACTCGATTTCGGCAGCCAGGTCTGGTACATCATCCTGTCCGGAGCCGGTGTGGGGGCGATGCTCGGGCCGGCCAGCACCGACGCCGTCAACCGCGCCTCGCGGCTCTCCTACGGCGAGGCCACCGGCATCACCCAGACGGTGCGCAACTACGCCGCCGCGCTGGGCATCGCCATCCTCGGCAATGTGCTCGTGACCGAGATGCATTCGCGCGCTGACCGACTCGCTGGTGGGACTGGGATGCCTCGCGAGGCGGCCGACGCCAAGGCCTCCGACCTGTCGCAGCAGCACAGCGGCAACATCGACAAGATCCCGCACTTCTTCCGGCTGGACTTCGCCTACGCCACCCGCTCGGTGCTGATGGCGATGGCGGGGATCATGACGGTGGCCGCGATCGTGGCCATCGTCGGGTTGAAACGAGGCGTGCAGGAGGAGGAGAACCTCACGCCCGGGGATGTCGACGCGCAGGCCGCGGCGGGCACCGAACCGGCCTGAAGCAGCGCCTGAGGTGAATAACGGTGCCAGGCACCGTTACTCGCCTAGGGCGGCCGCAGTGAATAATTGGTGCCAGGCACCAATACTTCACTACCCAGGCATCGGGGCCGAGGGGTCGGTCTGCCACAGGCCGAACTCGTTGCCGTGCGGGTCGGTGCAGGTCGCAAACCAGCCCATCTCGGGAACCGGCATCGGCTCGCTGGCCTGGCCGCCCAGCTCGCGCACGCGCTCGGCTCCCGCACCGATCTCGTCCACGCTGAAGTACGCGCGGGCTCCCCGCTTGTCGGGCTCCATGTTGGTGATCGCCCCGCCGGTCTGCTCGCTGATCTGGGTCATGTGGTACTCGGAGGGGCCGGGGAACGCCTGAAACTGCCACCCGAACAGCCCGCCCCAGAACTCGCGGCTCTGCTCCGTGTTGTCCGCCGGAATCTCGAAGTGCACGATCTGGCCTGCCATGGTTCTCCTCTCGCCGGTTGATCCGCCGTCGTACCTTAGATCCGCCGTGAACCCAAAACTCATCGCTCACGCGGCCTCGTCTACCGTTGCTGGTCGTGTACCCGCAGATCGCACCAGACAACCACGGCATGCTGGATGTGGGCGGCGGCGACCGGGTGTACTGGGAGACCTGCGGGAACCCACAGGGGAAGCCCGCGCTGGTGTTGCACGGCGGCCCCGGCTCGGGCTGCACGCCGTGGCATCGGCGGCTGTTCGACCCGGCCGCCTACCGGGTGGTGTTGTTGGATCAGCGCAACTGCGGTCGCAGCACGCCCCACGCGAGCCAGCCGGACATCGACCTGAGCGCCAACACCACGCCCAACCTGATTGCCGACATCGAGCTGCTGCGCGAGACCCTGGCGATCGAGCGATGGCTGGTGCTGGGTGGATCGTGGGGCAGCACGCTGGCGCTCGCCTACGCCGAGCAGCATCCCGATCGCGTCTCGGAGCTGATCCTCTTTGGTGTCACCGCCGGGCGCCGCCAGGAGGACGATTGGCTCTTCCGCGAAGGGCTACAGCCGCTCTTTCCCGAGCAGTGGGAGCGCCGCCGCGCCGCCCTGCCGGAAGCAGATCGCGACGGCGACGTGGTTTCGGCCTATCGCCGGCTGCTGCACGATCCCGATCCGGCGGTGTGTGCGCACGCCGCCTTGGAGTGGTGCACGTGGGAGTCGGCGACGCCCGACTGGCCGCCCAAGCCGGGGCTCGCCAGTCGGTACACCGACCCCGCGTTCGCCCTGGCGTTCGCCCGGCTGGTGACCCACTACGTCGACCACGGCGTGTTCCTCGAGGACGGAATCCTGCTGCGCAACATCGCCGCCCTCGACGGCATCCCCGGAATCATGATCAACGGCCGCTTCGACCTGCAGGCGCCGCTGGGAACAGCCTGGGAGCTGGCCCGCCTGTGGCCCGGCTCAGAGCTGGTCGTGGTCGCGGACGCCGGTCACGCCGCCGACGCAGAGGGCATCACCACCGAGCTCGTGCGCGCAACCGACCGGTTCGGCGCTCGCTATTGTGAGTCCTCGCCGGTCCGACTCGCCGGTAGCATTGAGCGGGTGAGTGACTACGTGATCCGAGGCGGTCGCGAGGGCTACGACCGGCTGCGCGTGCTCGCCCAAGTGCACGACGCCAACACCTCTGCCCTGCTCGATCGGGTCGGTGTGACGCCTGGGATGCACTGCCTCGACGTGGGCTGTGGCGGCGGCGATGTCACATTCCTGCTGGCGCGCATGGTCGGCCCCTACGGCAGCGCCACCGGCCTCGACATGGATCAGGTCAAGCTCGACCTGGCAGGTGAGCGGGCGGTCGAGCTGGGGCTCGCCAACGTCCGGTTCCAGGTGGCCGACATCACGGCCTGGAGTGAGCCCGGGGGATACGACCTGGTGTACAGCCGGTTCGTACTGGAGCACCTGCGCCGGCCGGTCGAGCTGCTGCGGCAGATGTGGGCGGCGGTCCGGCCCGGAGGTGCGATCGTTGTCGAGGACGCCGATTTCGACGGCTGTTTCACCGACCCGCCCAATGCTGGGCACGACTTCTACCAGCGGGTGTACAGCGAGGCGCTGCGACGCAGAGGCGGCGACGCCGCCATCGGGCGAAAGCTCCGCCGCCTGTGTCTGGAGGCGGGGATCCCCGACCCGGGCTTTGAGATCGTGCAGGGAGTGGCCGCCTCGGGCGTGATCGTGGAGCTGCCCCACCTGACGCTGGTGGCATCCGCCGAGGCGGTGATCGCCGAGGGCATCGCCTCGGCGGACGAGGTCGAGCGTGCCGTCGCCGACATGGAGGCGTTCGGCCGGCTGCCCGAGTCGGTGGTCGGCGGCCCTCGCATCGGCCGCGTGTGGCAGAGACGCGAGGCGTAGGGCATGGCGCGCTACGTGGCACTGCTGCGCGGGATCAACGTGGGCGGAAACAAGCGGATCGCGATGGCCGACCTGCGGTCGCTGTGCGAAGGGCTCGGCTTCGAGCATGTCCGCACGCTGCTGCAGAGCGGAAACGTGGTGCTGGACTCGCGCCTATCGGCGCCCACCGTCGAGTCGCGCTTGTCCGAGGCGATTGAGCAGCAGCTCGGGATGGAGGTGCGGGTGATGGTGCGTACCGCGGCGGAGCTGGGCGGCGGTCGTCGAGCACGATCCGTACAGCAGCATCGCCGACCCGCTCAAGTACTACAGCGTCAGTTTCCTGGCGTCCGAGCCGGCGCCGGACGCGCTCGCGGATATCGACCCGGCCGAGTATGCGCCCGGAGCAATTCCATCTGCACGGCCGTGAGCTCTACCTGTGGCGTCCTCCGGGCCAGATCGACAGCCGCCTGGCCAAGCTGCTCACCGAGAAGCGGCTGGGCACCGCGGCCACCAATCGCAACTGGAACACCGTCACAAAAATCCACCAGCTCGCAAGGCTAAGCTCTCCCGCATGAATAACGGTGCCAGGCACCGTTATTCACCGCGTCATGTGCAGAACCGGGTGACGCCGCTGAGTGAGTTGGTAGCGGATCCGGGCCGGGGGTTGGTGTACGGCAACCGCGGGTGCCTGCACGATTCCCAGCGGCGGATCCGGCGGCGCTACAACGGCCGGCGGTGGATCGCCTGCAGGCTCGAGTTCCGTGGGTGGCAGCGCGGCGCGATGATGCAGCCGGGCCGCTTCACCGAGCTGTTCTTCCTGGACGAGGCCACCGCCTTTGCGGCGGGCCACCGGCCCTGCGCGTTGTGCCGGCGGCAAGACTACAACCGCTTCGGTGAGATCTGGCGCGAACTCCATCCCGGCCAGGTCGGCGCCGACGCCGTCGACGCTCAGTTGCAGGTCGAGCGGATCGACCCGGTGACGCAGGCCCAGCGCCGTCACCGCGAGTCGTGGGAGCGGTTGCCCGACGGGGCGTTTGTGCTGTGCCAGGGGCGGCCGTATCTGGTGTTGGGGCGATCAGCTGATGGAGTGGACGCCGGCGGGGTACACCGATCGCCGCCCACGCCCGGCGTCCGAAGCAGCTGCGATCGTCTTGACTCCGCCCTCGCTGGTCTCGGTGCTGCGAGCCGGGTGGGATCCGGTCGTACCCATGCTTCACCCGTCCGCAGCGTGACCTCTCCCCTTATCTGACTTATCCGACTTTATCAATACTCGATAAATTCTGATAAGCGCGATAAGATGCGGGCATGGATCCCCGCCTCAACCCGTACACGCCGAACGCCGGCGCTCGGCCCGCGGCGCTGGTGGGAAGAGATGCCGAGCTGGAGGCGTTCGATGTCCTGCTGGCCCGGCTGACCCGCGGCTACACCGAGCAGTCGATGCTGATCACCGGCCTGCGTGGCGTCGGCAAGACGGTGCTGCTGAACGAGTTCGAAGCCCGCGCACGGTCGGGCGGATGGGTCAGCGTCGAGGCCGAGATCACCAAGAACGAGGAGTTCGGCCGGCGGATGGCGATGCTTTCGCGGCGGGCGCTTTTGCAGATCGCTCCCCGGGCGGGCTGGGGTGAGCGCATGAGCCGGGCCGCGAGCATCCTCAAGTCGTTTCAGGTGACGGTCTCGAGCGAAGGCACCCTGACCGCCGGGCTGGACGTCGAGGCACTCCCCGGAATCGCCGACAGCGGCCACCTCAGCGACGACCTCACCGACCTCTTCGTCGCCCTGGGAGAGGCCGCCCGCGAGCATCGCACCGGGGTGGCGTTTCTGATCGACGAGGTGCAGTTCCTGCGCCCGGCCGAACTGGAAGCGCTGATCATGGCGCTGCACAAGACCGTCCAGCGAAGCCTGCCGGTGACCTTGGTCGGCGCCGGGCTACCCCAGATCCCGCGGCTCGCCGGTGACGCCAAGTCCTACGCCGAGCGACTCTTTCGGTTTCCCCACATCGGCCGGCTGGGACTCGACCGCGAGGCCCGCGAGGCGCTCACCCGGCCGGCGGCCGAGCTCGACGTGGAGTTCAGCTCCGACGCGGTCGACCTGATCGTGGGCTACACCGAGGGCTACCCGTACTTCCTGCAGGAGTACGGCAAGATCGTCTGGAATCTCGCGCCCGCCGACACCGAGATCACGCTGGCATCGGCCGAGGCCGCCCGCCCGCTGGTCGAGGCCACGCTGGATGAGAGCTTCTTTCGGGTACGGACGCAGCGCACCACCGAGCTGGAGCTCCAGTACCTGCGGGTGATGGCCGAGCTGGGCCACGGGCCCCATCGCACCGGCGATGTGGCCGAGGCCATGCACCGCCGCTCCGAGCAGCTGGGGCCGACCCGCGCGCGGCTGATCGACAAGGGCCTGCTGTACACCCCGGGCCATGGCATGACCGCGTTTACGGTGCCGCAGTTTCACCGGTACATGCGCCGAACCTACGCCTGAGCGATACCCTTGGGTGGTGCAAACGCGTGGGAATCGGCGGCGGGTGCGTACCGAGGTCGTGTTCGCGATCGGGGTGGCGATGACGGCGGTTGGATTCGTCGCGTCGTCGGTCACGATCAGCCACGTCCTGATCACCGCGGGCGCGGCCTTCATGACGCTCGGCGTGATCCTGTGGGTGTACGCGACCCGGGTCGACTAGTTCACGCCACCCGCGCGACCCAGCGGCCGTCGTCGTCGCGCCGCATCCGCACAGGCACTCCGAAGCAGGCGCTCATCGGCTCGTCGGCCAGCACCTCGGCGATCGCTCCGGCGGCGGTCACGGCGCCGTCGCGCAGCAGCAGCCCGTGGGTGGTGGAGGGCGGAATCTCTTCGACGTGATGGGTGACCGTCACGGTGGTGCGATCGGGGTGATCGGCGGCGATTGCCTCCAGCGCGGCCACCACGCTCTCGCGGCCGGGGAGGTCGAGCGCCGCCGCCGGCTCGTCCAGCACCAGCAGCTCGGGGTCACCCACCAGCGCCCGCGCCAGCAGCACGCGCTGGCGCTCACCCTGGGACAGGGTGCCCAGCGCACGGGTTGCCAGCTCGCCGATGCCGAACCGCTCGAGCAGCTGCCGGGCGCGCTCGCGATCGGCCTGGCCGAGCCGGTCGGGACGCACCACAAAGGTCGCCGTGACGCCGGTCAGAACGACGTCCGCAGAGCTCAGAATCGGAGAGAAGCGGCGGGCCGCCTTGGGCTCCAGGAAGCCGATCCGCTCGCGCAGGGCGCGCATGTCGATCTCGCCCAGGCGCCCG
Source organism: uncultured Actinomycetes bacterium (assembly GCA_963729195.1). Lineage (GTDB taxonomy): Bacteria > Actinomycetota > Thermoleophilia > Gaiellales > JAICJC01 > CAVPTL01. The sequence goes on along the minus strand of CAVSNF010000025.1, from coordinate 276,245 downwards.
CCCAGGATGGTGGCCGAGCCCGAGCTGGGGTGCCCGAGCGCGGCGGCGATCGTCGACAGTGTGCTCTTGCCGGCGCCGTTTTGGCCGAGCACCGTCCAGCGCTGGCCCGCGGCGACGCTCCAGTCGATCTCACGTAAGATCTGGTCGCGACTGCCAGTGCGTTGGTTGAACCGCCAGTACGACACCTGATCGAGTTCGATCGCGTGCATTGGGGGCTCAGGTCTGGTCAACGCGTGTATCCTGCCTGATCGGCGCGTACGTCGCGCCCGTACTTCCCTGTCGAAGAAGGAGTGCCTCCGCGGTGGCTAAGACCGGTGTTCGAGTGGATGTGACGCTTGCCTGTACGGAATGCAAGCGACGCAACTACCAAACCAACAAATCGAAGCGAAACTCGCCTGACAGGATCGAGTTCTCGAAGTACTGCCGGTGGTGCGGAAAACACACCCCACACCGAGAGACTCGCTAGCCGCGATCGCCCATGGCTCGAAACAAGAATCGACAGTCGTCACGCACCAGCTTGGCCGCTCCCACAACCGGGAGGGCCAAGAGCCAGTCCGGTGGGGCACCGGTTGCAAAAAAGAGCCTGTACCGGCGCACCCTCGCCTTCAGCGGTGAGGTGCGTGCCGAGCTTGCTAAGGTCGACTACCTCAACCGGCAGCAGACGATTCAGGCGACCCTGGTCGTGCTGGGTGCCTGCTTCCTGGTCGGCCTCTACCTGTACGGGCTCGATCAGCTGTTCGCGCGGCTCGCCACGCGACTGATCGACTTCCAAAACTGACCCGCGCCGAAGGACGGACATGTTTCGCTGGTACGTGATCAACACCTACTCGGGGCACGAGAACAAGGTCAAGGCCAATCTCGAGCACCGTGTCAAATCGATGAGCCAAGAGAATGTCGTGCGCCGCGTGGTCGTCCCCACCGAATCGGTGGTCGAGACCAAGGACGGCCAGAAGGTGCAAACCGAGCGCCGGCTGTGGCCGGGCTACGTGCTGGTCAACATGGATCTCACCGACGACGCCTGGGTGCTGGTCAAGAACACACCCGGCGTGACCGGCTTCGTCGGCTCCCAGAACAAGCCGGTGCCGCTCAGCCAGCCCGAGGTCGACCGCATGCTGCACGTCGCCCAGGCCGTCGCCCAGGCGCCGCAGAAGAGCCGCGCCGAGTTCGAGCTGGGCGAGAGCGTCAAGGTCACGTCCGGTCCGCTGGCGGACTTCGACGGCGAGATCGCCGAGATCAACGAGGATCAGGGCAAGCTCAAGGTGCTGGTCTCGATCTTCGAGCGCCAGGTGCCGGTCGAGCTGGAGTTCGACAAAGTCAAGAAGATCTAGGTTCACTCACGATCGTGGGAGCGTCTCTTCTCGAGGCGCGCTTGCACCACTAAGGAGACGCAATGGCAAAGAAGATCATCAAGGTGATCAAGCTTCAGATCCCCGCAGGGCAGGCGAACCCCGCCCCGCCGGTGGGTCCCGCGCTCGGTCAGCACGGCGTCAACATCATGGAGTTCTGCAAGGCGTTCAACGCCCAGACGCAGGGCCCCAACAACGGCCGTGTCACCCCGGTCGAGATCAGCGTGTTCGAGGACCGGTCGTTCTCGTTCATCACCAAGACGCCCCCGGCGGCGGTGCTGATCAAGGAGGCGCTCAACATCAGCGCGGGCTCAGGCGAGCCCAACCGCATCACCGTCGGCACGATCAGCAAGGCCCAGTTGCGCTCGATCGCCGAGATCAAGATGCCGGATCTGAATGCCAACGACGTGGACGCCGCCGTGAACATCATCGCCGGCACCGCCCGCTCGATGGGTGTGGAGGTGGTTGGCTGATGGCAGGCAAGGCATATAAGGCGGCCAGGGAAGCGGTCGACCGCGAGCGGCTGTACGCGCCGCTGGATGCGGTGCGCGTACTCAAGACGCTGCAGACGGCCAAGTTCGACGAGACCGTCGAGGTGCACATGCGGCTGGGCTTGAACGTGCGTCACGCCGAGCAGCAGCTGCGCGGCACGTTGTTCCTGCCTCACGGCACCGGCAGCTCGGTGACCGTGGCGGTGTTCGCCCAGGGCGAGAAGGCCAAGGAGGCCGAAGAGGCCGGCGCCGATCACGTCGGCGGTGAGGATCTCGCGGCCAAGGTGCTGGAGGGCTTCTCCGATTTCGATGTCGCGATCGCCACCCCCGACATGATGGGCACCGTCGGCAAGCTCGGCCGCGTTCTGGGCCCGCAGGGCAAGATGCCGAGCCCCAAGGCCGGCACCATCACCTTCGATGTCAGCAAAGCGGTTTCGGACATCAAGTCGGGCAAGATCGAGTACCGCACCGATCGCACCGCGATCGTGCACGCCGCGATCGGCAAGAAGTCGTTCGAGGAGCGGGCACTGGTCGAGAACTACGGTGCGGTGCTGGAGGAGATCCTGCGGGTCAAGCCCGCCGCCGCCAAGGGCCGGTATCTGAAGTCGGTGACGATGGCGTCGACGATGGGGCCCGGTATCCATCTCGACACCACTCGCACTCGAGATCTGCTCGAGGAGACTCCCAGCTAGACCAACGACTTGTTCACATCGCGTCCGCGCCGAAGACCGTCGGGGCCTCAGGGCTCAAACCGAAACACCCGACGCAGGTGGGGCCTCGTACGACCTTCTCGGTTCGTGCGCGTCCACCACCAGGTGGACGCCCGACGAACCGAAGGAGGTGAAGTGCATGAATGTGACTGAGAAGCGCGCGGCGGTCGAGAAGCTGACCGAGATGATCCGCGGGGCGGACTCGATGATCGTGACCGACTACCGCGGACTCAGCGTGGGCCAGCTGGCCGACGTGCGAAATCAGTTGCGGGAGGCGGGTGCAAGCCTGACCGTGGCCAAGAACACGTTGGCCCGGATCGCCGCCGGCCAGGCGGACAAGCCTGATCTGGTGGCGCTGCTGCAGGGCCCGACCGCGATCGCGTTTGTTTCCGACGACCCCGCTGGGGCTGCCAAGAAGCTCAGCGAGATCGCCCGCCAGACGCGCATCCTGCAAGTGCGTGGAGCGATCATCGAAGGCGAGACGCTGACGGCCGACGAGGTCCGACAGCTCGGTGATCTGCCGCCCCGCGACGTACTCCAGGCGCAGGTGGTGGGGGCTTTGGCCTCACCGCTGCAGGGGTCGTACAACACCCTCGCAGCACCGCTCAGGGAGTTCCTGGTGGTGCTCGATCAGTACATCGAAAAGCGACAGGCGGCCGAGGCCGCCTAGACAGGAGAGATCATGGCTGTTACAGCTGAGCAGCTCGAGGAGATGACCGTTCTCGAGCTCGTCAACCTGAAGAAGGAACTGGAAGAGCGCTGGGGCGTGAGCGCCGCTGCTGCTGCTCCGGTGATGGCTGCTGCCGGTGGCGGTGGCGGGGCTGCCGAGGCCGCTGAGGAGCAGACCGCGTTTGACGTGGTTCTGACCGAGACCGGCCCCAACAAGATCCCGGTGATCAAGGTCATCCGCGAGATCACAGGGCTCGGCCTGAAGGAGGCCAAGGCGGTCGCCGACGAGGCTCCCAAGCCCGTCAAGGAGGGCGTTCCCAAGGAAGAGGCCGACCAGATCAAGGCCAAGCTGGAAGAGGCCGGGGCGAGCGTCGAGGTCAAGTAGCGTTTATCGCTTGATTGGTGCTGGGAGGGGCGAAGTTGCCCCTCCCAGCACGGTTACCCCGTCACGGAGGTGCCTCTCCCAGATAGAATGTAGGGATGGAGAAAGCCTCATGTGTGTTGCCTTTCGTTCCCGTGAGAGCGGCGGCAGATGAAGATTCCGAGCAGGTAACGCAGGCGCTTTTCGCCGACCCGCTCGAGGTGTCAGAACGAAACAACGGTTGGGCCGCGGTTACGCTGGCCGACGGATACCCCGGTTTCGTGACGGCCGACTCGGTGGGCGAGCCACTCCCCAAGGACCGGGCCCACGTGGTCGTGGTTCCGCAGGCCGCCGACCGCTATCTCGGCACCTGGCTGACCGCGCCGGGACTGCGCACCGAGCCGCTGGCAGCAGCTCGTCGCAAGGCCTCGGGCGAGGCCATCGCCGAGACCGCGCTGATGTTTTTGGACGCGCCCTACCAGTGGGGTGGAGTGACGGTGGTGGGACTCGACTGCTCGGGGCTGGTGCAGACGGTGCATCGCCGATTCGGTCTGCTGCTGCCCCGAAACGCTGATCAGCAGGAGACCGCCGGACGAGAGGTGTCACTGCGCTCCGCCCAGCCGGGCGACCTGCTCTGCTACGGCGACCACGTGGCCATCTTCCTTGGCGGCGGCGAGGTCGTGCACGCGACCGAGGAGGCGGGCAAGGTGGTGCGCGAGAAGCATCCGGCCGAGCTCAAGGCTCGCCTGCGCACGGTGCGACGGGTGTACGAGGCCGAAGACTGATCGCGTGGTGTGCGATCGACGTTCGCTCAGGGCGAACGATCGGACGTAATCGCACGCAGGTGATGCCGGCCGCGAGCACGATCAAGGTGCTGATCTCGGTGGCGTTGTGGGAGGCGGTGGCGGCCGGCGAGCTTGATGTGACGGCCCGCGTGCCGGTTGCCGAGATGACCCCGGGCGACCCCGATGGGCTGGTGCCGGGTCTCGACCCCGAGACCGAGTTGGCGCTGCCAGATCTCGATCTGCTGATGCTGAGCGTGTCTGACAACGACGCTACCAACGCCGTCATCGACCGGATCGGGATGGCGGCCGTGAACGCGGTCGCAGACCGGCTGGGCCTGCGCGACACCGCTCTGCGCCGGCGCATGCTCGACTTCGAGTCGGCTGCTGCCGGCCGCGACAACACCACCTGCGCGGGGGACATGGCGCGGCTGATGGCGGCCCTGGCCACCGCCGATGAGCTCGACAGGCGTGTGTGCGATCGGGTGCTCGGCGGGCTGGGTCGCAGCCAGCATCGCGACATCATCCCCCGCTATCTCCCGCCTGGGGCGACCGCGGTGGCGTCCAAGCAGGGCAACCTGGCGGAGGTGTGCCACGATGTGGCACTGGTGGAGCACGGCGATCAGGTGACGGCGCTCGTGGTCATGAGCAGCCCGGCCGCGGCTCCGGACGGGTTGGCGCGGTTGGCGGCGGCGGCGCTTGGGGATAGTTCCACCGTGTGACTCGGGCACCAACGAATCACAGACTGCAACGTCCTATCACTCCGAAGATCCCGCCGTACACGGTCGTGGAGGACAGATGCAGAGGTTGTGGGGACGTGCCGGTGTCACGCTGGCAATTCTCGGGGCCACCGTTGCGGCCGTAGGCTGCGGCGGAAGCTCGAGTTCCGACAACGTGAGTGTGGCACCGTCGTCATCAGGCACGGCTGGGTCGCACATGGGCGGCACACTGAAGCTGCAGGCAACCGGCAGCCCCGATTACATCGATCCCGCTCTTGCCTACACCGTTGAGGCGTGGCAGAGCTTGATCACGACTGACGACGGGCTGGTGGCCTTCCACATCACCGAGGGGCCCGAATCGACGCAGCTTGTTCCCGACTTGGCCACCGACATCGCCAAGCCGCAGGACGGTGGGCTCAGGTACGTCTTTCACGTGCGCCCGGGGATCAAGTACTCCAACGGCGCCACGGTCAAGCCGAGTGACTTCACGTTTGCGATCGAACGCAGCTTCAAGCTCAACGGCGCAGGAACGTTCTACTGGACCAACCTGGAAGGCTACGACGCCTGCATCACCAAACCCAAGACCTGTGATCTGTCCAAGGGCATCGCGGCTGACGACTCGGCCGGCACGGTCACGTTCCATCTGACCAAGCCCGACGGCGACTTCCTGTACAAGCTGGCGATGCCGTTTGCCTATGCGTTGCCGCCGACCACGCCGATCAAGGCCGCAACCACCAAGAGCCTGCCCGGCACCGGCCCGTACATGATCACGTCGTACAAGCCCGAAGACTCCTTGACGCTCAAGCGCAACCCCAACTTCAAGGCCTGGGCGCCCGAGGCACAGCCGCAGGGCTATCCCGACACCATCCGCTGGGAGCTGGGGCTGGGCGGCGAGGCCATGACCACCAGCATCGAGAACGGCACCGCCGACTGGATGTATGAGGTACCGCCGGCCGACCGTCTCAACGAGGTCGCCACCCGCTACGCCGACCAGTTCCACGTGCACGCCGGCCCGTCCGCCTACTGGATGGATCTGAACACTCGGGTCGCGCCGTTCAACAATCCCGACGTGCGCAGGGCGGTCAACTTCGCCATGGATCGAGACGCCGTCGTGAAGGCCTACGGCGGCCCCAAGCTGGCGGCCACCACCTGCCAGGTGATTCCGCGAGGGTTCAGCGGCTACCAGCGGTACTGCCCCTACACCGCCAATCCAGCGGCCGACGACAACGGTCCGTGGACGGCGCCCGACATGGCCAAAGCCAAGCGGCTGATCGACGCCTCGGGCACCAAGGGCATGAAGGTGACCGTGTGGACCAACACGGCCGATCAGTCCAAGGCCATGGGCCTCTACTTCGTCTCGCTGCTGAAGCAGCTCGGATACGACGCCGGCATCAAGTCGCTCGATCGCAGTGTGTACTTCGACACGATCGAGAACTCCAAGAACAAGACCCAGATCATGTGGGACGGCTGGTATCCGGACTACCCCAGCGCGTCCAACTTCATCAACCGGTTGCTGTCGTGCGACGCGTTCATCCCCAACAGCAGGTCGAACTCCAACGCTGCGGAGTACTGCAACAAGCAGGTGGACAAGCTGATCTCAACGGCGTTGACGGAGCAGCTGACCGACACCGCCGCCGCCAACAAGACGTGGGCGCAGGCCGACCGGATGATCACCGACGATGCGCCGTGGGCGTCGATGGTGAATGCCTCGTGGGTCGACTTCCTGTCCAAGCGGGTGAAGAACTACACGTACAGCAACCAGTGGTTCATCCTGCTCGACCAGTTGCAGGTGCGATGACCGGCCCCTCCGCCTTGATCGGACACGATCTTCCTGTGATCATGGGCACGGTCATCTACGGTGCGTCGTACGTGTACCTCGACCAGCGGCTGCGGCCGCATTAGGGATCCTCATGGCTGATCCGCTCTTGGAGGTAAAAGATCTGAAGGTCACCTTCCGTACCGAGGATGGGTTGGTGCGGGCGGTGGACGGATTGTCGCTGCGGGTCGATCCGGGTGAGGTATTGGGGATCGTGGGGGAGTCGGGGTCGGGCAAGAGCGTGACCATGATGTCGGTGATGCGGCTGATCAACGATCCCAACGCGGTCTTCGAGGGGCAGGTGCTGTACAAGGGTGCTGACCTGATGACTGCCACCGAGTCGCGCATGCAGGACATCCGTGGGGCTGAGATGGCGATGATCTTTCAGGATCCGATGACGTCGCTGAATCCGGTGTACAAGGTGGGTTGGCAGATCGCCGAGCAGTTGCAGGCGCACGAGTCGATGTCAGATAAGCAGGCGCGGGCCCGCACTGTCGAGTTGTTGCGGGCGGTGGGGATTCCCAATCCCGAGGTGCGGGTGGATGATTTTCCGCATCAGTTTTCGGGGGGTATGCGCCAGCGGGTGATGATCGCGATGGCGCTTTCCTGTAACCCTGACCTGCTGATCGCCGACGAGCCGACGACGGCGTTGGATGTGACCATCCAGGCCCAGATCTTGGAGGTGATCGCGCGGCTCAAGTCGGAGTTCAACTCGGCGGTGGTGTTGATCACCCATGACATGGGGGTGGTGGCCGAGGTGGCCGACCGGGTGATCGTGATGTATGCCGGCCGGGTGGTGGAGCACGGCACCAAGGAGGAGGTCTTCAACGATCCCCAGCATCCCTACACGTGGGGCCTTCTGGGGTCGATTCCGCGATTGGATCGGCCTCGGCCCAAGCGGCTGACCGCGATTCCGGGGAATCCGCCGTCACTGGTGAATCTGCCCGAGGGCTGCCATTTCGCGCCGCGCTGCCGGCATAAGTTCGATCGCTGCCTGGTCGAAGACCCGCCCCTTTCCGACAAGGTCGGGAATGGGCATCTGGATGCCTGTCATCTGACGGTCGAGCAGAAACGCGAGGTTCGTGGCGCGGATATCAATCCGGCGTTGGCCGAGGAGATCGCATGAGCACCGCCGAGGCACCGGCAGCCAACCCCGCCTCCGGTTCCCAGGGCGATCCGCTCCTGCGCATCGACCAGGTCAAGAAGTACTTCCCCATCAAGCAGGGAGTGTTGTTCCAGCACGAGGTGGCGCGGGTGCATGCCGTCGATGACGTCAGCTTCGATGTCTACCCGGGCGAGACGGTCGGCTTGGTGGGCGAGTCTGGCTGTGGCAAGTCAACGCTGGGGCGATGCGCGATCCGGCTGCACGACCTGACCTCGGGCAGCGTGATCTTCGACGGTAAGGACATCTCCAAGCTGTCGCGCCGCGACATGCGGCCGCTGCGCCGCGAGATGCAGATGATCTTCCAGGATCCCTACGCCTCGCTGAACCCGCGAAAGCGCGTCGGCACGATCATCGCCGACCCGCTCAAGATCCATAACCAGGGCGACCGCAAGGCGATCAAGGCCAAGGTGCAGGAGCTGCTGGGCCTGGTCGGCCTCAACCCCGAGCACTACAACCGCTACCCCCACGAGTTCTCCGGCGGGCAGCGCCAGCGCATCGGAGTTGCCCGCGCACTGGCGCTCAACCCCAAGCTGATCGTCGCCGACGAACCGGTCTCGGCCCTGGACGTGTCGATCCAAGCCCAGGTCGTGAACCTGCTCGACGACCTCCAGGACACCCTCGGGCTGACCTACCTGTTCATCGCCCACGACCTCTCGGTCGTGCGCCACGTTTCCGACCGGATCGTGGTCATGTACCTGGGAAAGATCGCCGAGATCTCACCCGCCGAGGAGCTCTACCAACGCCCCATCCACCCCTACACCGAGGCGCTGCTCTCGGCCGTTCCGATTCCCGACCTCGCGATCGCCGCCAAACGCGAACGGATCGTGCTCGCCGGAGACGTACCCAGCCCCATCAACCCACCTTCGGGCTGCCGCTTCCACCCCCGCTGCCGCTATGCCACCGACGTCTGTGCCAGCGACGAACCCGAACTCAAACACCACGGCGGCGGGCACTACGCAGCCTGCCACCACCCCCTCCAAAACACACCCGCGATGACCACCGCGGCAGCGCCCACCGCGTAGCCGTGCGGGCGTCGCGGTAGTTGACCGGCGTAGTCCCCACGGATATACACGCCAGACCATGAGCTCCATGCTCCCTCCCGGGGCGGACTTCCGCCGCCTGTGGCTGGCGACAGCCATCAGCGTGTTCGGCACGTGGGCTGCTGCCATCACGCTTTCGGTTCGGATGTTCCGCGATACCGGCTCGCCGGAGTGGGTGTCGGCGCTGTTCGTGGCCGAGTTCGCGCCGGCGGTCGTGATCGGCGTGCTGTTCGCCGGTCGCCTCGACCGGCTCCCGCCCCGGCGGGCACTGGTGATCTCCGACCTGGTATGCGCGGTGTGCTTCGCGGCACTGGCTGCGGTGCACCAGCCGGCCGCGGTGATCGCGCTGGCGACCGTCGCGGGTACGGCTGCGGGTGTGTTTCGGCCGGTCGCCCTGGCCTCCGTCCCGGTGCTGGTGGAAGAACAGGAGCTGGACGCTGCCAACGCCGCGTTGACGGCGGCCGACACCTTCATGACCACCCTCGGCCAGGCGATCAGCGGTATCGCCTTGACGCTGGTGGGTGCCGGCGCTGTGCTGGTGGGAAACGCGGTCACGTTCCTGCTCTCGGCGCTGCTTCTGTGGGGCTGCCGATCGCTGATCGTGGCGGCGGCCAGTGGGCCGGTCGGGAGCGTGCTCACCCACATCAGGCGCAGCTTCCGGACGGTGGTGCAGGCACCGGCGTTGCTGCAGGTGGCGGTCGCGGCACCGCTCATGCTGATCATGGCCGGCGTCATCAACGCCCTCGAGGTGCCGCTGTTTCTGGGCTCGCTGGGCGCATCAGCTGCGGTGGTCGGGATCGCGGTGGCGGTGATGCAGGTCGGCATCCTGGGCGGCAGCCTCTTGGCCGGGAAGCGGGGCAAGACGCTGGGCCGCCGCTACCCCGCCATCCTCGGGGTGGCGGGGATCTGCACGATCGTGGCCGGTCTGGCCGGCCACCTGGGTGTGGCCATCGCCGCCTTCTTTGCGTTCGGCATCGCCAACGGGATCGTGCTGGTGCACAACCGGTCGGTGCTGCAGCGAGAGACGCCTCCGGCTGAGCGGGCCGGAACGATCGCGCTTTTGATGTCGCTGGGTGCGGTGGCGATGACGCTCGGGGCGATCGGCGGGGGCGCGCTGGCGGAGCAATGGTCGCCGCGGGCGGTGATCGCGATGGCGGGCCTGTTCGGCGTTTTCGTGGTGATGCCGGCGGCGCTTCTCACTCGTCCGCGCGCTTGACCTGGCGGGCATCCTGGGTATAGTGGGCGAAGGCACGTCGCTGCGGAAGACCAAAAAATTCCCGCAAGCGGCCGATTTAGCCGTGCGCATTTGCGAGGATGAGCCCTCCCTGATAGGGTTTGTGGTTGCGCCGTTGGTCCGGATCGTTCCTTTTTAACCCACTTATGCCCCGCGGGAGGCGTCGCCTTGCCTGAAACTCTTGCGCCCCGAAGCCGCCGGACATTCTCCAAGCTGGAGAAAGTCCTGGACGTGCCCAACCTCATCGACATTCAGAAAGCGTCGTTCCGATGGTTCATGGGTGATCCCAGCGACCAGGCGTCGCTGGATTCATCCGGCCTTCGCGAAACCATCGATGACATCTCGCCCATCCGGGACTACTCGGAGCGGCTCGAGGTGCGGTTGGGTCAGTACACCATCGGCGATCCGGTGGTGTCCGAGCGCGAGTGCCGCGAGAAGGATCTGTCGTTCGAGGTGCCGGTCAACGTCAAGGTGTCGTTCACCAACCTCGACACCGGCGAGATCCGTGAGCAGACCGTCTTCCTCGGCAACTTCCCGTGGATGACCCAGCAGGGCACCTTCATCATCAACGGCACCGAGCGCGTCGTGGTGACGCAGCTGGTGCGCTCCCCGGGCGCCTACATCATGGAGCCCAAGGACGCCACCAAGCAGGTGTTCACGGCCAACCTGATGCCGTCGCGCGGCTCGTGGCTGGAGCTCGAGATCGACAAGAAGGGCCTGGTCAACGTCCGCATCGACCGCAAGCGCAAGCTGCCCGTGACCACGCTTCTGCGTGCGCTTCCGGCAGAGGACGAGAACACCGGCTTTGTGATCGACAAGTCCGACGAGGGCATCCAGGCGCTGTTCGGCGACAACCCCTTCATCCGCGCGACCTTGGAGAAGGACCCCTCCAAGCGCGAGGAGGAGGCCCTGATCGAGGTGTTCAAGAAGCAGCGCCCCGGTGAGCCGCCGACCGTCGAGAACTCTCGCAACCTTGTGCGCGCGCTGTTCTTCGATCCCAAGCGCTACGACCTCACCAAGGTCGGTCGCTACAAGCTCAACATGCGCCTCAACGCCGGCGTTGCCCCCGACTGCCGCGTGCTCACCACCGGTGACATCGTGGAGCTGGTGCGGCGGCTGGTGGAGCTGCCCGTGAAGCTGGGCGTGCCCGAGGATTCCAAGGACTTCGCCGCCGACGCGATCGTGATCCCACGCGATCCGATCGAGCACGATCTGGACGAGTACGAGCACTTCGGCAACCGCCGCCTGCGCACCGTCGGTGAGCTGATCCAGGAAGCCTTCCGGATCGGCCTCTACCGCATGGAGCGGGTGGTGCGCGAGCGCCTCACCACTGAGGATGAGGACGCGATCACGCCGCAGACGATCGTCAACATCCGGCCGGTGGCGGCGGCGCTGAAGGAGTTCTTCGGTTCCTCGCAGCTGTCCCAGTTCATGGATCAGACCAACTCGCTGGCCGGCCTCACACACCGTCGCCGGCTGTCGGCGCTCGGTGCCGGTGGGCTCACCCGCGAGCGCGCACCGATCGAGGTGCGCGACGTGCACCCGACCCACTACGGCCGCATGTGCCCGATCGAGACCCCAGAAGGCCCGAACATCGGCCTGATCGGCTCGCTCGGCTCCTACGCCAAGGTGTCGGAGCACGGGTTCGTGCAGACGCCCTACCGCAAGATCGAGAAGGGCAAGATCACCGACGACATCGAGTACCTGGACGCGCTCCAGGAGGAGAAGTACACGATCGCGCAGGCCAACGCCGAGATCGGCAAGACCGGCAAGCTGACCTCGCCGGTGCTGTGCCGTACTCGCGACGGCGTGCCGGTGCAGGTGGACGCGACCGAGGTCGACTACATGGACGTCGACCCGGCCCAGATCGTGTCGGTTGCCACGGCGCTGATTCCGTTCCTCGAGCACAACGACGCCAACCGCGCGCTGATGGGTTCCAACATGCAGCGCCAGGCGGTGCCGCTGATGGTGACCGAGGCGCCGCTGGTCGGAACCGGGCTGGAGTACCGCGCTGCGGTCGACACCGGTGACGTCACGCTGGCCGAGCGGGCCGGCAAGGTGCAGTACGTCGACGCCGACAAGATCATCGTGGCGGCCAAGGACGGGCTCGATACCTACGAGCTGATCAAGTACCGCCGCTCCAACCAGGGCACGGTCATCCATCAGGAGCCGATCGTGTTCGAAGGGCAGAAGGTCGCCGCCGGCGAGGTACTGGCCGACGGCTCCTCCACCGACATGGGCGAGCTGGCGCTGGGCAAGAACCTGCTGGTCGCCTTCATGTCCTGGGAGGGCTACAACTTCGAGGACGCGATCATCCTGTCCGAGCGACTGGTCAAGGACGACGTGCTCTCATCGATCCACATTCACGAGTACGAGGTGGATGCCCGCTCGACCAAGCTGGGCGACGAGGAGATCACGCGCGACATTCCCAACCGCTCCGAGGACTCGCTCCGCAACCTGGACGAGAACGGCATCGTGCGGATCGGAGCCGAGGTCGGCTCCGGCGATCTGCTGGTCGGCAAGGTGACGCCGAAGGGCGAGACCGAGCTGACCGCCGAGGAGAAGCTGATCCGCGCGATCTTCAAGGAGAAGGCCCGCGAAGTCCGCGATACCTCGCTCAAGGTGCCCCACGGCGAGGGCGGAAAGGTGATCGACGTCAAGACCTTCTCGCGCGCTGCGGGTGACGATCTGTCGCCGGGAGTGAACGAGCTGGTGCGCGTGTACGTCGCCACCAAGCGCAAGATCTCCGAGGGCGACAAGCTGGCCGGCCGCCACGGCAACAAGGGCGTGATCTCCAAGATCGTGCCCGAAGAGGACATGCCGATGCTCGAGGACGGCACCCCGGTCGACATCATTCTCAACCCGCTGGGCGTGCCTTCGCGCATGAACATCGGCCAGGTGCTGGAGACGCACCTCGGCTGGGCGGCCAAGCACGGCGGCGAGAACGGCGAGCCGCAGTGGATGGCAACCGCGGTGTTCGACGGCGCCACGCCGTCGGATGTGGACGAGGCGCTGCTCGACTGGCAGAGCAAGACCACCACGCCGATCAAGTTCGCGGTCGACAAGGGCGCTCCCGCCGGGTCGGTCTGCACCGGCAAGGCGCGGCTCTTCAACGGCCGCACCGGGCAGCCCTACGACCAGCCGATCACGGTTGGCTACATGTACATCCTGAAACTGCTGCACCTGGTCGACGACAAGATCCACGCGCGTTCGACCGGCCCCTACTCGCTCGTGACGCAGCAGCCGCTGGGCGGCAAGGCCCAGTTCGGCGGCCAGCGCTTCGGCGAGATGGAGGTGTGGGCGCTCGAGGCATACGGCGCGGCCTACACGCTGCAGGAGATGCTCACGATCAAGTCCGACGACACCGTCGGCCGGGTCAAGGCCTACGAGGCGATCGTCAAGGGCGAGAACATCCCCGAGCCCTCGATTCCCGAGAGCTTCAAGGTGCTGCTGAAGGAGATGCAGTCGCTGGCGCTCGACGTCAAGGTCGTGTCCGAGGACGGCGGCGCCGTGGTGGTGCGCGAGGAAGAGGACGAGCTGCTGCGGGCGGCCGAGGAGCTGGGCATCGACCTGGCACCGGTTGCCGGACGCGCTGCGGCTCGCGATCCCGAGGCGCAGGAGCTCGAAGAGGGCGCCGACCGAGTCGATGTCGACGGCGAGCTGACCGTCGCGGTCGACGAGGCTCTGCCCGCCGAGGTCGTCGAGGATGACCTGGACGATCTCCACGATGGCGAAACCGAAGACGACGAGGTTGAAGAGCTCGAGCCCGCCGAGATCGAGGAGTGACCCCGATCTCCCGCTCGACATCGAGAACCTCAGCTGCTGATACCACAATTCCAGGGAAAGTGAGAGTCCCCCGTTGATCGATATCAACGATTTCGACGCAATCCGCATCGGCCTGGCCTCGTCCAAGCAGATCCGTGAGTGGTCATCCGGTGAGGTGACCAAGCCCGAGACGATCAACTACCGAACGCTGAAGCCCGAGAAGGACGGCTTGTTCTGCGAGCGCATCTTCGGTCCCACCAAGGACTGGGAGTGCTACTGCGGCAAGTACAAGCGCGTCCGCTACAAGGGCATCATCTGCGAGCGCTGCGGCGTCGAGGTTACGCGCCAGAAGGTACGGCGCGAGCGCATGGGACATATCGACCTGGCAGCGCCGGTGAGCCACATCTGGTTCTTCAAGGGCGTGCCTTCGCGGATCGGCTACCTGCTCGACATCGCTCCCAAGGAGCTGGAGAAGGTGCTGTATTTCGCCGCCTCCATCATCACCTCGGTCGACAAGGAGACGCGCGACAAGGACGTCCCCGAGCTCGAGGGCAAGGTGGAGGTCGAGAAGGAGCGCCTGCTGCTGGACAAGGAAGAGGCGCTGGCCGCGCTCGAGGAGCGCATGCAGCGACGCCGGCAGTTCTTCGTGGACGGCTCCAACAAGGGCTTCGACGAGGACGACGACTACTGGGCGCGGACGCTCAACAACTGGGCCGAGGAGAGCGGCACTCCGGTGCTGGACGACGCTCGCAAGCTGGCCGGAGGCCTGCTGGCCGAGGCGGCCAAGCGGGTCGCCGGCGAGGATCCCGCGCAAGGTCAAGGAGCTGGTGCGTGAGACCGCGATCCGTGAGGATCGCCGGCTCGGCCCCAAGGAGCTCGACAACGTGGCCGCATGGGCGGCCGCTGCACGCACGCTGATCGGCACCGAGCTGGACGCGATGCAGGAGCTGAAGGGCTCCGAGCGCACCAAGGCCCGCAATGCCCTGAAGCCGCGGCTGAGCTTCCTGGGCGGCGACGAGGTCAACCTCAAGGAGGCCGACTCCGAGTGGGTGGCCAAGCTGATCGAGGCCGGTCCCGGCGCCGCTGCGGCGCTGGACAAGACCCGCCAGATCGGTGCCGGCCTGCTGCGCGAGGTCGTGGAGCAGGGCACCTCGGCCGACAAGGCCGAGCTGCGCGAGCTGGCCAACGATCTGTGCCTGCGCACCGACGGCAAGATGTCGCGCGACGACATCCGCGTGGTCGAGGCCTGGGCGCTGAAGGTGCGCGACACCTACAACGACATGCAGGCTCGGCGCAAGGACGTGGACGACCACGCCAAGGATGCGGTCGACCGGCTGGATCGCACCTGGATCAAGTTCAAGGAGCTCGAGGTACAGGAGATCGTCGCTGACGAGGCCCTGTTCCGGGAGCTGCGCGACCGGTTCGGTAGCTCGTGGGGCTTCGGTGAGTACTTCACCGGCGGCATGGGCGCCGAGGCCATTCGTGAGCTTCTGCGCACCCGCGACCTCGACGCCGAGGCGGCGCTGCTGCGCGAGACGATCCGCACCTCCAAGGGACAGAAGGAGGCCCGCGCGATCAAGCGCCTGAAGGTGGTCAACGCCTTCATCAAGTGCGACAACCGCCCGGAGTGGATGATCCTGGAGACGATCCCGGTGATTCCGCCGGAGCTGCGCCCGATGGTGCAGCTGGACGGTGGCCGCTTCGCCACCTCGGATCTCAACGATCTCTACCGGCGCGTGATCAACCGCAACAACCGGCTCAAGCGCCTGCTCGATCTGGGCGCTCCCGAGATCATCGTCAACAACGAGAAGCGGATGTTGCAGGAGGCGGTTGACGCCCTCTTCGACAACGGCCGCCGCGGTCGCGCGGTGACCGGCCCGGGCAACCGGCCGCTGAAGTCGCTGTCCGACATGCTCAAGGGCAAGCAGGGTCGCTTCCGTCAGAACCTCCTGGGCAAGCGCGTCGACTACTCCGGCCGTTCGGTGATCGTGGCCGGCCCGTCGCTGCGCCTGCACCAGTGCGGACTGCCCAAGCTGATGGCGCTGGAGCTGTTCAAGCCGTTCATCATGAGCCGGCTGGTCGAGCGCAAGCTCGTCCAGAACATCAAGGCGGCCAAGAAGATGGTCGACTCGATGGTGCCCGAGGTCTGGGACGTGCTCGAAGAGGTGATCGCCGAGCATCCGGTGCTGCTCAACCGCGCACCCACGCTCCATCGTCTGGGTATCCAGGCGTTCGAGCCGGTGCTGGTCGAGGGCAAGGCGATCCAGGTACACCCGCTGGTGTGCCACGCCTTCAACGCCGACTTCGACGGCGACCAGATGGCTGTCCATCTGCCGCTGTCGGCCGAGGCTCAGGCCGAGGCTCGGATCCTGATGCTGTCCTCCAACAACATCCTGTCGCCCGCGCACGGCAAGCCTCTGGCCACGCCGTCGCAGGACATGGTGCTGGGCACCTACTACCTGACCTACTCCAGCGAGGACCTGTCGCAAGGTCTCGTGGGAGCAGCTGAAGAAGCGCAAGGCGCGCTACTACGGCGACATGATCGAGGTGGAGATCGCCTACGACGAGAAGCGAGTGGGGCTGCAGGACGCCATCGGTCTGCGCGAGCGGGGCGATTGGATCGTGACCACAGCCGGTCGCGCGATCTTCAACGACGAGGTCAGCCGCGCGCTGGCCAACGCGGTCGGCGAGAAGTTCGACCCTGCGGCCTACACGTATCAGAACCGCACGTTCACCAAGCGCGACATGACCGATTTCATCTCGGATCTGGTCGATCGCTACGGCGCCACCGCGATCGCGGAGGTGCTCGACACGATCAAGGAGCTCGGGTTCACGTACGCCACTCGGGCGGGTGTGACGGTGTCCAAGAACGACATCATCACTCCTCCCAACAAGGAAGAGATCCTGGCGGAGTACGAGGAGAGCGTCTCTCGGCGGGTGCGCGACTACGGCCGCGGCCTGATCACCGAGGAGGAGCGCAAGGAGCAGGTCGTCGACATCTGGAACGAGGCCACCGATCGGGTGGGCGAGGCCATGCTCGACAACCTGCATGAGCTCAACCCGGTGTTCATGATGGCCAACTCCGGTGCCCGCGGTTCGTTCAAGCAGATCCGGCAGCTGGCCGGGATGCGCGGACTGATGGCCAATCCGAAGGGTGACATCATCGAGCGGCCGATCAAGTCCAACTTCATGGAGGGCTTGTCGGTGCTGGAGTACTTCATCTCCACGCACGGGGCACGCAAGGGCCTCGCCGATACGGCTCTTCGTACGGCCGACTCGGGCTATCTGACCCGGCGGCTGGTGGACGTCTCGCAGGACGTGATCGTGCGCGAGCTCGATTGCGGCAGCGAGGGGCACATCCTGGTTCCGGTGAAGACGCCGGACGGACAGCCCAACCGGTCGAGCGTGATCGGGCGAGTGGTTGCCGCCGATACCAAGGTCGGCAAGCTGAAGCTGGCCAAGGGTGAGGAGATCAACGGTGCCCGGCTGCGCGAGATCGCAGACGCGGCGCCCGACGGTGCCACGGTGCCGGTGCGGTCGGTGCTCAAGTGCGCCGCCTCCATCGGTGTCTGCCGGGCGTGTTACGGCTGGTCGATGGCGACCGGCAAGATGGCCGATATCGGCGATGCGGTGGGCACGGTTGCCGCTCAGTCGATCGGCGAGCCCGGTACCCAGCTGACCATGCGGACGTTCCACACCGGTGGTGTGGCCGGCGCTGACATCACCCACGGCCTGCCGCGTGTCGTTGAGCTGTTCGAGGCGCGCAAGCCCAAGGCCGCGGCCACTCTGGCCGAGGTCGACGGACGGGTCGAGGTGGCCGAGACCGAGCGTGGATATGCGGTCACGGTGACGCCCAAGGGCGAGGACGAGGACGCCAAGGAATACGCGTTCCCGCGCCGCACCCGGCTGCGTGTCACGTCGGGCGAGATGATCGAGCGGGGTACGCCGGTCAACGAGGGCCCGCTGGCTCCGGCTGAGCTGCTGGATCTGCGTGACGACACCGAGACTGCTCGCTATCTGGTGGAGCAGGTGCAGGAGGTGTACACCAGCCAGGGCGTGGAGATCCACGACAAGCACATCGAGCTGATCGTGCGCCAGATGCTGAAGAAGGTGCGCATCGATAACTCCGGCGACACCGAGCTTCTGCCCGGTGAGCTGATCGACCGTCCCGAGCTGGAGAAGGTCAAGAAGGGGCTCAAGGCCGGCCGCAAGAAGAACGTGGAGCCGACTCATACCCAGCTGATCCTGGGCATCACCAAGGCGTCGCTTGCGACCCAGAGCTTCCTCTCGGCGGCCTCCTTCCAGGAGACCACCAAGGTGCTCACCGATGCTGCCATCGAGGGCAAGACCGACCATCTGGCCGGTCTCAAGGAGAACGTCATCATCGGCAAGCTGATCCCGGCATCGACCGGCCTGCGCGGCTACCGCCAGGTCTCGATCACGGCCAGTCCCGATGCGGAGCCACGGTTCTATCTCGACGACATGACCGATCCCGCGTATCTGCGCGGCGTCGGCGGCGAGGACGGTGCCCCCAACGGGGAGATCGACCTCACCCCCAAGCCCGGCGCCGAGGAGCCCTTCCTCCCGCCAGTCGAAGAGGACTAGAACGCAAGGGGTGAATAACGGTGCCAGGCACCGTTATTCACCCCTGTGCGCGGCGCCATGGGAGAGGCGAATGCAAGCCTGACAGAGCTTGTCACACTCTTGTTACGCTTTGGCCTTGCTGCGATTTACGCTCGAAGATAGTGTCACCGGTATGCCTATCAACTGTTCGTCCCCGAGGCTCCTTGCACTGCCGATTCTTCTTGGAATCGGACTCGTTGGATTGGTTCCCGGTTCGGCGCTGGCGGAGACTCCTGGCCTCAGTCCCCATGAGATCCAGGAGAACACTGCGGCTGCGGTTGCGGACCAGGGTGGAGCTGCGGCTAACCCGGTCTCGTCGACCCCCGATGACTTCACGGCTGCGGTCGGCAGCGGGACATTGGAGATTCCCCGGGATTCTGACGATGCGGTAACTGCGTCCGGGGACGGGACATCGGTCTCCATCTCACTCCCCACCGACGACGCATCTGCCACCAAAGTCGGAGGCACGATCGTTTACGACGGGCAGACAGCCGCGAGTGATCTCGCCGTCCAGGCGATCCCCGATGGACTGCGTGCACTCGTATCCATCAACGATGCCTCGGCACCTCGACAGTACGCGTTCCCGATATCGGGTGACGTCGCTCGGATCGATCAACAGGCAGACGGAAGCCTTGTCCTCTTCGACTCGACCGGGAGTGAACTCGGGAGGATCGACGCCCCGTGGGCCACGGATGCGAATGGAAACTCCGTGCCGACCCACTTCGAAGTTAACGGAACCACCGTGGTGCAGGTGGTTGATTTCACATCGCAGACGGCGTTCCCCGTGACAGCTGACCCGTCGGTCCACTTCCATTGGACGACTGTCACAGTGGAACTTTACCCACTCGACCAAATCGCCATCAAGAATATGTCCTACGTAGCAGCAGCGCTGGTAGGGGCCGCTGTGTGCACGGAACTCGGGGGTGGCGCTGTCATTTGTGCTGGAGGCGCTGCCGCCGTCGTCGCAGGTCTTCGTACATACGTCGATCATTACTTCAACCCGCACTGTCACCTGAACCTGAGCTTCACCTACCGCGGCAAGTTCGATCGAGCGTGGACGAGCCGTTGCACCTAGTCCCCAAGCGCACACCGAGGTGGATCCATGAATGTACTTGAGTCGAAATGGCGTTGGGTCGTGGTCCCGTTGGCAATGACGGCGATCGTGACCGCGACCAACTGGCTGTGGTTTGGAACGACAGACTACGGAGATGCCGCATTCGGCCTCGTATTCGGGCTCGCCTTCCTGGTGACGACCGACCTGAGGCGCTGTCACGCCGACGGGCTGTAGCTTCACGGAGATCCGGTACTAAGAGACGATGAAGGAGATGAACGTGTTCGAGATTCCTTTGGGAGGCAGGCAGAACCTCCAGGCAGTTGGCACAACCTCACGGCGGACTTCGGTGTCCGGTGCGTCCTGGTCAGCCCTGAGTGGGATGAGGGTCCGCGACGTACTGCGCTGCGTGTTCTCGGTGGGGTTGCTGCTCGTGTGTATGGGAGCGATCACTGCTCGTACAGCTACCCACCCACTGGACGTCGGATTCGATCTGCGCATGGCCGCCCTGGTTGTGCTGGTCGGCGGCCTGCAAGGCACGTGCGCCAGCATGTCCATCCGCTACGCCCTCCGAAACTCGACCACCGGTCACGCCGGGTAGCTAGATTGCCAATGGGCAGACTGGTGGGGCATCCACGGACACTCCTCGAGGCCTTGGCCATCGGCGCCGCTTGCGGCGTCACCGGAGTGGTGGTGGTGACGGCGTTGAGCGCCGCCACAGGGTGGGGATCATTCTCAGCCGAATGGGGTGTTGTCCCGGCGATTATGGCCATGGCGGTCATCGGGCCTACCGGCGTAGGCGGTGAATAACGGTGCCTGGCACCGTTATTCACCCCAGCGCGCGGTCTGCGAAGAGCAGCACGCCCAGGGCCGTGTAGTCGAGCGTCGGCTCGACGCTCGGCCAGGCCCGCGCGTCGTCCATGTAGCGGGCGCCGCGGGCGTCGAACGGGCGGAAGCGGTTGGCGCCTCCCGCCGGGCAGCTGTGCGCTCCGCCGGGTAACCCCAGGTCGGTGAAGACGTCGGCGGGGTTGGGGCCGTCGACGGTCGCTCCCAGTTGCAGCGGCGGCATGGCCGTTGAGCGAGCCCGACAGATTCGCGATCTGGCTCTGCATGCACTTGGGGAACACCCGCCCGGCGCCGACCACGAACGACGATCCCCACGCGTTTCGGCCCAGCACCCAATCCACCTGACGGCGGCCGAAGGCCTGGTAGGTGTTGGTGTGGGTGAGCCGGTCGTACTCACCGGCCTCGTACGCGTACCCGAGCGCGTGCGGCGTCTCGTCCCACGTGCCGTACTGGACGCCGAAGCCGAACGGGTCGGACGCTGACGTCGCGACACCCGCAGCCAACTTTGACCGCAGGTTTCGGATCAGCGCTGCCCGCGTCGTCTCCAACCCGGCGGGATGCCCGGCGGCGACAATCGCGTCGGCCAGCTCCCCGTGGGCGATTCCCGACACGTCGTACAGGTTCAGCGAGTCCTGATCGGAGGAGGCCATGTACCGCTGCGCCCAATGGCTCGCCCGCCGCAGGTAGTACATGGGGTCGGTGTGGGCCAGGCCGCTTGGGAGATTCCCAGCCTGCAGCGCGAGCGTCAGCTCCGCCGCCCCGTACTCGAGATCGTCGCGCCACTGCGTCTCCGGGTAGTAGTCATACGGCGAGGCGGTGCGCAGCCGGCGGATCCCCGAGGTGCGCGCCAGGCCGAACACGTGCTCGGCCGAGCGCAGGCAGTCGGCGGCGAAGCTGGGGTTACTGTCGCGGTAGACCTGATAGCAGAGCGCAAAGTCAGCGGCCAGCCGCCCCGCCAGGTTGGGACTGACAAGCTGCCCGGCGGCGCCGGCCCGAAACGCCGGGCGGTTTCGGATGTACTTGAACCGCGGGTCGCTGCCCGCGTAGGTATCGTCAACCTGGGGCAGCCGCCAGATGTCGTGGTCGCCGCAGATCGATCCGCAGCCGTTGCCATCGCCGATTCCGACCTGGTAGTAGAGCGTGCCAGTGGAGTCGTCCCACATCTTGTTGAGCCAGTCCAGCCCGAAGCGGGCCTCGGCTCGCAGATTCCGATTCGGCTGGGAGAGCTTCTGGGGATGCTCCCGAACTGCCGTCAGCAGCACCGCCTCGGTGTAGCTCGTCGTGTGCACCAGCTTGATGTAGTCGCCCGCGTCGAACCACCCGCCGGAGACGTCGTGCGTCCCGCCCAAGAGCGGCGGGTCGCCGGTGAGCGAGTCGTACCGGTACACCGGCGCGCCGGTGATCGCCGCGTGCGCGTCGTTAGCGTGGGAGGGTTGCCGGTCGAGCACGCTTCCGATCACGTTCGGCCCGTCCCGCTGGGACTGGTAGAACCGCACCGCGTTTCGCACCAGCGGTGCGTAGAGCAGGGCGTTCGTCCCGATCCGAAACCGTGGTGAAGCCGCGGCCGCCGGGCCGGTGACCACGATATGGGCGCCGCCGACGGCGCGCGCTGCGCTGAAGTCGATCGCCCGCGCGAACCGATAGCGGCCGCTCCAGGCCGGCAGCGCCGCCCCGACCCGACCCCGCAAGATCGTCTTCCCGGCCGCGTTCACCACCGCAAACCGGGCGCCGGCCTCGGACACCGTGGACATCAGCACCGCCCGTTTGGCGTCCCCGGGGCGATATCCGACCTGATTTACCCGCACCACCGCCCGCGGCCCCGAGGCAGCCGCGAGAGCCTGTCCACCAACCACAAATATGGCCGTGAGCAGGGCAGTTGTGGACACCAGCGCGGGCCTCATCCCGACAGAGCCTAGAGCCTTTCCGGTGTGGCTTGCACGGCTCTTGCGCCGTGATAGAGTTCCCCGTCGCGGCCGGAACCCGGCCCGTGTCTTTCTGCGTCCTAACAGAGAGTTCTCGAAAACCGTATGCCCACGATTAATCAGCTCGTCCGCAAGCCCCGGGTAAAGGCGTCCACAAAGACCAAGACGCCCGCCCTGCGCGGTGCACCCCAAAAGCGGGGTGTCTGCACGCGTGTCTACACGATCACGCCCAAGAAGCCGAACTCAGCCCTGCGCAAGGTCTGCCGCGTCCGCCTCACCAACAACATGGAAGTGACGGCGTACATCCCCGGCATCGGCCACAACCTGCAGGAGCACTCGGTGGTGCTGATCCGTGGCGGCCGCGTCAAGGACCTGCCCGGTGTGCGGTACAAGGTGATTCGAGCGGCGCTGGATACCTCCGGCGTCGGCGATCGTCGCCAGGCGCGCTCCAAGTACGGCGCCAAGAAGGCCGGAGGCTGATCGCAGCATGCCTCGACGAGCAGAAATCACCCCGCGCTCGCTGTTGCGCGACCCGGTGTACGACTCAACGCTGGTCACACAGGTGATCAACCGTGTGATGCTGGACGGCAAGAAGTCGACGGCCGAGCAGATCGTCTACCGCGCATTGGAGTCGGTTGGCGAGAAGACCGGCCAGAGCCCTGTCGAGGTGCTCGAGCGTGCGGTCAAGTCGGTCACCCCGGTGCTCGAGGTTCGGTCACGCAGGGTTGGCGGTGCCAACTATCAGGTGCCGATCGAGGTGCCGCAGCGCCGCGCCCGGACGCTCGCAGTGCGCTGGTTGATCCAGTTCGCGCGGCAGCGCCGCGAGAAGGAGTCTTTCGAGAAGCTCGCTGGTGAGATTCTCGATGCCACCAACCAGCAGGGCGGCGCGTTCAAGAAAAAGGACGACATGTACCGGATGGCGCAGGCCAACAAGGCCTTTGCGCACTATCGCTGGTAGGAGTAGAGGAATCGTGGCAGTCACCCAAACACAGTCAGGCACTCGCGTGCCCAAGATGGAAGAGCTCGACCGGGTGCGGAACATCGGCATCATGGCCCACATCGATGCCGGGAAAACCACCACTACCGAGCGCATCCTGTATTACACCGGCCGCAACCACAAGATGGGCGAGGTGCACGAGGGCGCCGCCACCATGGACTGGATGGTGCAGGAGCAGGAGCGTGGCATCACGATCACGTCGGCTGCCACCACGTGTTTCTGGCGTGATTCTCGCATCAACATTATCGACACTCCCGGGCACGTGGACTTTACCGTCGAGGTCGAGCGCAGCCTGCGCGTTTTGGACGGCGCGGTCGCGCTGTTCGACTCGGTTGCCGGCGTTCAGCCGCAGTCCGAGACGGTCTGGCGCCAGGCCGACAAGTATGAGGTGCCGCGGATCGCGTTCATCAACAAGATGGACCGCACCGGCGCCGACTTCTTCAACGCGGTCGCGACCATGGTCGACCGGCTGGGTGCAAACGCCGTGCCGCTGCAGATTCCGATCGGCGCCGAGGATCAGTTCATGGGCCACGTCGACCTGGTCACGATGAAGGGCATCCGCTACGTCGATCCGCTCGGTCAGTCATGGGAAGAGGACGAGATCCCCGCGGAGCTGCGCGAGCAGGCCGAGGCCTGTCGCCACGCCATGATCGAGGCCGTCGCCGACCACGACGAAGAGATCATGGTGGCCTTCCTCGAGGACGAGCCGGTCGAGGAGGCGCAGCTGCGCGCTGCCATCCGCGCGGCCACGCTCGACAACACCATCACGCCGGTGCTGCTCGGCTCTGCCTTCAAGAACAAGGGCGTGCAGCCGTTGCTGGACGCGGTCATCGACTATCTGCCTTCGCCGCTGGACGTGAAGCCGGTGGTCGCCACCGACCCCTCCGACGGGCACGATGTCACCCGCAAGGCCGACCTCAGCGAGCCGTTCTCGGCGCTGGCCTTCAAGGTCATGTCCGACCCGTTCGTCGGCAAGCTCACCTATTTCCGCGTGTACTCCGGCAAGCTGGGCTCCGGCTCATACCTGCTGAACGCATCGACCGGCCGCAAGGAGCGCGTCGGCCGGCTGCTCGAGATGCATGCAAACCACCGCGAGGACGTCGAGCAGATCGGCGCCGGCGCGATCGCCGCGGCCGTCGGCCTGAAGCAGACCACCACCGGCGACACGCTGTGTGATCCCAACCATCCGGTGTTGCTGGAGTCGATCGACTTCCCCGACCCGGTGATCGACGTGGCCGTCGAGCCCAAGACCAAGGCCGACCAGGACAAGCTCACCACCGCCCTCCAGCGCCTCGCCGAGGAGGATCCCACCTTCCGCGTGCGCACCAACGAGGAGACCGGCCAGACGATCATCGCCGGCATGGGCGAGCTGCACCTCGAGATCATCGTCGATCGGCTGATGCGCGAGTTCAAGGTCGACGCCAACGTCGGTCGCCCCCAGGTGGCCTATCGCGAGACGATTCGAAACGCCGTCACCGGCATCCACGGCAAGTTCGTGCGCCAGACCGGCGGTCGCGGCCAGTACGGCCACGCGGTCATCAACCTGGAGCCGAACGAGCAGGGCGGCGGGTACGAGTTCGAAAACAAGATCGTGGGCGGCGCCATCCCCCGCGAGTACATCAACTCGGTGGACGCCGGCATCCAAGAGGCGATGAACGCCGGTGTGCTCTCGGGCTTCCCGGTGGTCGACGCCAAGGTGCAGCTGGTGGACGGTTCCTACCACGACGTCGACTCCTCCGAGATGGCGTTCAAGATCGCCGGCTCAATGGCCTTCAAAGAGGCCGCAAAGCGCGCCAAACCGGTACTGCTGGAGCCGATCATGTCGGTCGAAGTGGTCACCCCCGAGGAGTACATGGGCGACGTCATCGGCAACATCAACTCGCGCCGAGGACAGATCGAAGGCATGGAGCCACGCGGCAACGCACAGGTGATTCGAGCCCGTGTGCCGCTGGCGGAGATGTTCGGTTACGCCACTGACGTTCGCACCATGAGCCAGGGGCGAGCCACCTATACGATGCAGTTCCTTCACTACGCAGAAGTGCCGCACTCAATCGCAGAAAAGCTGACGGAAGCACAGGGCTAAAGGAGACCCGAATGGCCAAGGCAAAGTTCGAGCGCAACAAGCCACATCTGAATATCGGCACCATCGGTCATATCGACCATGGCAAGACGACCCTGACGGCGGCCATCACCAAGGTCCTGGCCGAGTCGGGCACGGGCACGGTGGCCTCCAACTTCGACGAGATCGACAAGGCGCCTGAAGAGAAGCAGCGCGGTATCACCATCAACTCGGCTCACGTCGAGTACGAGACCGTCAATCGTCACTACGCACACGTCGATTGCCCGGGCCACGCCGACTACGTCAAGAACATGATCACGGGTGCCGCCCAGATGGACGGCGCGATCCTGGTCGTGTCCGCCACGGACGGCCCGATGCCGCAGACGCGCGAGCACATCCTGCTCGCCCGCCAGGTCGGTGTGCCCTACATCGTGGTTGCGCTGAACAAGTCCGACGCCGTTGACGACGAGGAGCTGCTGGAGCTGGTCGAGCTCGAGGTTCGCGAGCTGCTGTCCGCATACGAGTTCCCCGGCGACGACATCCCCGTGGTGCGGGTCTCGGCCCTGAAGGCACTCGAGGGCGACGCTGAGTGGACTCCCAAGATCCTCGAGCTGATGGCGGCCGTGGACGACTACGTGCCCGAGCCAGAGCGCGAGATCGACAAGCCGTTCCTGATGCCTGTCGAGGACGTCTTCACCATCACCGGTCGCGGCACCGTCGCCACCGGCCGAGTGGAGCAGGGCGTGGTCAAGACCGGCGAGGAGATCGAGATCGTCGGTATCCACAAGGAAGTCGCAAAGACGGTCGTGACCGGCGTGGAGATGTTCCGCAAGCTGCTCGACCAGGGCCAGGCGGGCGACAACGTCGGCTGCCTCCTGCGTGGTGTCAAGCGCGAGGACATCGAGCGCGGACAGGTGCTGTCCAAGCCCGGGTCGATCACGCCGCACACCAAGTTCGAGGCCCAGGTGTACGTGCTCTCCAAGGAGGAGGGCGGACGACACACCCCGTTCTTCAAGGGCTATCGGCCGCAGTTCTACTTCCGCACGACCGACGTCACCGGCGTGGTCGAGCTGCAGGCGGACGTGGAGATGGTCATGCCCGGCGACAACGCCGAGATGACGGTCGACCTGATTGCGCCGATCGCCATGGACGAGGGCCTTCGGTTCGCTATTCGTGAAGGTGGCCGCACCGTGGGTGCCGGCGCCGTGACCAAGATCCTCACCTAAACCTCGTAAACGATCGACGGGAACGACTGAAATCGTGGCAGCTCAAAAGATCCGCATACGCCTGAAAGGCTACGACCATACTCAGGTCGACCTGTCGGCTCGCTCGATCGTGGAGACGGCCCAGCGGTCCGGCGCTTCGGTGTCGGGCCCTGTGCCTCTCCCTACCGAAAAGAACGTGTACTGCGTGATTCGCGGTCCCTTCAAGGACAAGGACTCACGTGAGCACTTCGAGATCCGCACTCACAAGCGGCTGATCGATATCCACCAACCGACACCCAAGACGGTCGATTCGCTGATGCGGCTCGATCTGCCGGCCGGTGTCGACATCGAGATCAAGCTGTAGCGCGATGGCCCAGTTTGCTTCAAAAGGCATCATCGGTACCAAGCTCGGGATGACCCAGCTCTTCGATGAGGAATCCGGTCGTGTGACTCCCGTCACGGTGATCGAGGCGGGGCCGTGCCCGGTCGCGGCCGTGCGTACCCAGGATGTCGACGGGTACACCGCCGTTCAGATCGCCTATGGCGAGGTCAAGCCGCGCAAGCTCACCAAGCCCGAGATCGGCCACCTGGCGACCGCGGGCGTCGGCCCGCACAAGCATCTGGTCGAGTTGCGCGGGGTCGAGGGATTCGCCGTCGGCGAGAGCGTGACGGTCGAGGCCTTCGAGGTCGGCGACAAGGTCAAGGTGTCGGGGACGTCCAAAGGCAAGGGCTTTGCCGGCACGATCAAGCGCCACCGCTTCCATCGCGGCCCCGTGTCGCACGGCTCGCACAACGTGCGTGCTCCCGGATCGATTGGTGCCGCGGCGTATCCCGCGCGGGTGTTCAAGGGCATGAAGATGGCGGGCCACATGGGCAGCTGAGCGCGTCACCCAGCGGGGCCTGTCGGTGGTCGAGGTCGACGCCGAGAAGAATCTGCTGCTGATCAAGGGCGCTGTCCCCGGCGCGATCGGCGGCGTGGTCGAGATCCGGAGTGACTCCTGATGGCCGCGCTGAACGCACCCGTACTGGGCGCCACCACCAAGGCCAAGCTCGACCCGGGCACCTTCGGAGCCGAGCGCAACGACAGTCTGGTGCACGAGGTCGTGCGCGCAGAGCTGGCCGCCCGCCGTCAGGGCACGCACGCCACCAAGACCCGCGGCATGGTTGCCGGCGGTCGTTCCAAGCCGTGGCGCCAGAAGGGCACCGGCCGAGCGCGCGCCGGTACCACGCGCGCACCGCAGTGGACCGGCGGTGGCGTGGTGTTCGGCCCCAGCCCGCGCAACTACACCGGCAAGGTGAATCGCAAGGCGCATCAAAAAGCCCTGCAAATCGCCCTCTCGGCGCATGCTGCCGGAGGCACGTTGGCGGCGCTCGACGGAGCTGCCTTCAAGGCGCCCAAGACCAAGCAGGCGGCCGAGCTGGTGGCCGACTGGCACGATCGCGGCCCGCTGGTCGTCGTGGTCACCTCCGAGGAGGACGCCGCCGCCCGCTCGTTCCGCAATCTCCACCGCACCCACGTGATCGACGTCAACGGCCTCGAGGTCGCAGACGTCGTCTGGGCGCGCCGGCTGGCCATCACCAAGTCCGCGCTGAAGGCGCTGGAAGGGAGCGCGACGTGAACGGTGAGGCTCGCAGTGTGTTGGTCGCGCCGGTCGTCTCGGAGAAGAGCTACGGGCTCATCGCCGAGCGTCGCAAGTACACCTTCAAGGTGCTCGCCTCGGCGCACAAGACCCAGGTTCGGCAGGCTGTCGAAGAGGTCTTCGGCGTCGACGTGATCGCGGTCAACATCATCAAGGTTCAGGCCAAGCCCAAGCGCCGCGGCACGAGCGTCGGTACGCGTCCGGGCTGGAAGAAGGCGGTCGTCACGATCGCCGAGGGCCAGACCATCGAAGCGTTCGGACCGGGGGTCTAGACAGCGATGGCAGTCAGAAAATTCAAACCAACATCGCCGGGGCGTCGGTTCATGACGGTCTCGGACTTCTCCGAGATCACCAAGTCCGAGCCCGAGAAGACGCTGCTCGCGCCGCTGCACAAGCACGGCGGGCGTAACGTCAACGGCCGCATCACCACGCGCCATCGCGGCGGCGGCCACAAGCGCCGCTATCGCCTGATCGATTTCAAGCGCACCAAGGACGGGATTCCCGCCAAGGTGCACTCGATCGAGTACGACCCCAACCGGTCGTCGCGAATCGCGCTTCTGCACTACGCCGACGGCGAGAAGCGCTACATCCTGGCGCCGCTGCGGCTGCGGGTGGGCGCCAAGGTCGAGTCCGGCCCCAACGTCGACATCCGCCCCGGCAACGCGTTGCCGCTGTCCAGCATGCCCACCGGCACCACCGTCCACAACGTCGAGCTGCGGCCCGGCCAGGGCGGCAAGATGGTGCGCTCGGCGGGCGGTTCGGCCCAGCTGGTGGCCCGCGAGGGCGGCAAGGCGCTGCTGCGACTGCCGTCCGGCGAGATGCGCCGGGTCGATGAGACCTGCCGCGCGACCGTCGGCCAGCTCGGAAACGTCACGCACGAGATCGAGTCCGGCGGCAAGGCCGGGCGCTCGCGCTGGAAGGGCAAGCGCCCGACGGTGCGCGGAACTGTGATGAACCCCGTCGACCATCCGCACGGCGGCGGCGAGGGCAAGAACAAGGGCAGCCATCCGGTTACGCCCTGGGGCAAGCCGACTCTCGGCTTCCGCACGCGGAACAAGAAGAAGGCCTCGACGCAGGACATCGTTAGGCCGCGGCGCCGAGGCAAGGGGAAGAAGCGATGAGCCGATCGAGCAAGAAGGGGCCTTTCGTCGACCCCAAACTGATGAAGCGGGTCGAGGAAATGAATCAGACCCAGCAGAAGCGCATGCTCAAGACCTGGTCGCGCGCGTCCACCATCTTCCCAGAGTTCGTGGGGCACACGATCGCGGTCCACGACGGCCGCAAGCACGTGCCTGTGTTCGTGTCGGAGTCGATGGTCGGGCACAAGCTGGGCGAGTTCGCGCCCACTCGCACCTACCGCGGGCACGGCAATGACCGCACCTCCCGGCTGAAGGGCCGCTAACCGATGGCAACAGTTTCACCCGAACGCGAGACCGTCAAGGCACAGGCCCGCTATGTGCGCACCTCCGCGCGCAAGGCGCGGCTGGTGCTCGAGCACATCCGCGGCAAGTCGGCCGTGGAGGCTCGCGACATCCTCGCTTTCCACACGCGCGCAGCTGCTCGCGATGCCGGCAAGGTGCTGGCGTCGGCGATCGCAAACGCCGAGAACAACAACGGTCACGACGTGGAGGATCTGGTGGTCGCCGCGGCCTATGCCGATGAGGGGCCGACGCTGAAGCGCTGGCGCCCCCGCGCCCGCGGCCGCGTCAACCGCATCGAGAAGCGCACCTGCCACATCACCATCACGCTGGCCGTGGCCGAGCCCGGCGAGATCAAGCGCCGAGCGCCGCGTCCGGCGGCCGTGCCCGCTGCTGCTCCGCCGCCTCCCGCGCCCGAGCCCGAGCCCGAGGTCGAAGCGGCTCGACGAGGCCGTTGCCGAGGAGGCGGCGGTGGTCGAGGAGGCTCCCAAGCCGAAGCCCAAGCGAAAGCCGCGCGCCAAGAAGCCCAAGGCAGAGCCCGAGGCCGAAGCGGCCGCCGAAGCCGAGCCGGCTGCAGAGCCCGAGCCGGCTGCAGAGCCCGAGGCCGAGCCCGAAGCAGAGCCCGCGCCCGAACCAGAGACTGAGCCGACTCCCGAGGCCGAGGCCGAGGATCAGCCGAGCGACACCAAAGACGATCAGGAGGCCTCCAGCTAATGGGCCACAAAGTCCATCCCGGCGGCCTTCGCGTCGGCATCATCCACACGTGGAAGTCCAACTGGTTTACCAGCAACAAGGACTTTGCCCAGTACCTTCGCGAGGACTACCAGATCCGCGACCACATCAACACCAAGCTGTCGCATGCGGGTCTCTCCGACATCCATATCCGCAAGGACAAGCAGAAGATCACGGTCGACATCTACACCGCCCGCCCGGGGATCGTGATCGGCAAGTCCGGTGCCGAGGTCGACGCCCTGCGGCGCGAGCTGCACGACATGACCGGCAAGGCTGTGCAGGTCAACATCACCGAGATCAAGCGCCCCGAGCTGGATGCCCGGCTGGTGGCGCAGTCGATCGCCGAGCAGCTCCAAAACCGCGTGTCGTTTCGCCGCGCCATGAAGCGTTCGCTGTCGTCCTCGATGCGCTCCGGCGCCCAGGGCGTCAAGGTGCGCTGCGGAGGCCGGCTGGGCGGCTCGGAGATGAGTCGCTCTGAGACCTACAGCGAAGGCCGGGTGCCCCTGCACACGTTGCGGGCCGACATCGATTACGGCTTCACCGAGGCCAAGACCACCTTCGGCCGGATCGGCGTCAAGGTCTGGATCAACAAGGGCGAGATCATGCCCGAGGGCTTTGAGCGCGACGGTCAGTCAACCCGCCTGGGTGAGGTCGACTCGCGCCGGCGTCGCCGCGGCGCTCTGCCCGGCGAGATGGAGCAGCTCGGCCCCTCGCGGCCCGGCCGGCGAGAGGGCGGCGGAGGCGGCGGTCGCGGCCGCGGTCGCAATCGTCCCGGTGGCGGCGGACCCGGTGGTCAGGGCGGCGGCGGTGGCGGCGGCGGCGGCGGCCAGGGTGGCGGCGGCGGCGGACGCCGGCGACCTTCACGACCGGCCCAGGACGCTCCCGCACCCGAGACCACGACGCCCGAAGCTGCAGCTCCCGAGACTGCGGCGCCCGAGACGGCCGCACCCGAGACCGCGGCTCCCGAGAGCTGCGCCCGAGGCTGCTGCCCCGAGGCCGCGGCTCCCGAGAGCACCGGGGGTGAGTCGTAGTGCTGCTCCCCAAGCGAACCAAGTTCCGCAAGGTGCATCGCGGCCGGCGGCGAGGGCTGGCCAAGGGCCATACCCGCGTGCAGTTCGGCGAGTACGGTCTCAAGGCGCTCGAGACCGGTTGGGTCACCAACCGCCAGATCGAGGCCGCCCGTATCGCGATGACCCGCAAGATCAAGCGCGGCGGCAAGGTGTGGATCACCGTGTTCCCGGACAAGTCGGTGACCAAGAAGCCGGCCGAGACGCGCATGGGCAAGGGCAAGGGCTCACCCGAGGGCTGGGTGGCCGTGGTCAAGCCCGGGCGGGTCATGTTCGAGCTGGCCGGCGTACCCGAGCCGCTCGCCCGCGACGCCATCCGGCTGGCGGCGATGAAGCTTCCGATCAAGACCAAGTTCGTCTCTCGAGAAGGTGATCTCTTTGAGGGCCAGTGAAATCCGTGAACTGACCGAAGACGAGCTCGGCCGCAAGCTGGCCGAGACCCGCCAAGAGCTGTTCAACCTGCGATTCCAGCACGCCACCGGCGCGCTTGACAACACCGCCGCGCTCACGCGAGTGAAGCGCGACATTGCTCGCCTGATGACTCTCGGCGGCGAGCGCAATCGAACCGTGAAGGACGTATGAGCACCGATCCAGACACCCAAGCCCCAGAGCAGGCAGAGCGCGGCCGGCGCAAGGAACGCCGGGGCGTGGTCGTGTCCGCAGCGATGGATAAGACGATCGTCGTGCGCGTGGACGTGGTCAAGTCCCATCCCAAGTACAAGAAGACCATGCGCCGCTCGATCCGGCTGCACGCCCATGACGAGGAGGGCGCCGCCAAGACCGGAGATGTGGTGCGGCTGGTGGAGACGCGACCGCTCAGCAAGACCAAGCGCTGGCGGATGGCCGAGATCGTCGAGGTGGCGAAGTGATTCAGGTGGAAAGCCGCCTGCGAGTTGCCGACAACACCGGCGCCCGCGTGCTCCTTTGCATCCGCATCAAGGGGGGGAGCCGGCGCCGCTATGCGGGCGTCGGAGATATCATCGTGGGCACCGTCAAGCAGGCCACCCCCAACGGCACCGTCAAGAAGGGCGAGGTGGTCACGGCGGTGGTGGTGCGTACGACCAAGCAACACCATCGCGACGACGGTACCTACATCGCCTTTGACGAGAACGCGGCGGTGATCATCGATGCTCAGCGCAACCCTCGCGGCACCCGCATCTTCGGGCCGGTCGCGCGCGAGTTGCGGGAACGCAATTTCATGAAGATTGTCTCTCTCGCTCCTGAGGTGCTTTGAAGTGGCCAAGGCCAAGGTAAAGATCAAGATCCGAACTGGGGATTCCGTCCAGGTGCTGACCGGCAAGGACGCCGGCAAGCGCGGCACGGTCCAGAGCGTGATCCCCGAGAAGCGCCGGCTGGTGGTCGAGAAGGTCAACATGATCAAGCGGCACACCAAGCCGCGGCCGGCACCGCGCAGCAGCGGTACCCAGGGAGTGATCCCCGGCGGTGTGATCGAGCGCGAGGCGCCGCTGTATGTCGCCAACGTGGCGCTCGTCTGCCCGGCCTGCGGACAGCCCACCCGGGTCGGCTATCGGATCAACGAGAAGGACGGAAACAAGGTGCGTGTCTGTCGCAAATGCAAGCAGGACATCGATAAATGAGCACAGTCGAAGTCCCCACGCCCCGGCTCAAGACCCGGTATGAAGACGAGGTTCGCGACCAGCTGATGGAGCGGTTCGAGCTGAAGTCGGTGATGGCCGTGCCGCGCGTGACCAAGGTCACCCTGAACATGGGCGTGGGCGAGGCCAAGGAGAACTCCAAGGCGCTCGACGGCGCCCAGGAGGAACTCGCGATCATCAGCGGGCAGCGGCCGGTGATCACCCGCGCGACCAAGTCGATCGCAGGCTTCAAGCTGCGTGAGGGCATGCCCATCGGCTGCAAGGTGACGCTGCGGGGCGACCGCATGTATGAGTTCTTGGATCGTCTGATGACGATCGCGCTGCCTCGAATCCGCGACTTCCGGGGGATCAATCCGGGCTCGTTCGACGGCCGTGGCAACTTCGCCATGGGCGTGCGCGAGCAGGTGATCTTTCCCGAGATCAACTACGACGACGTTACCGACGTGCGTGGGCTCAACATCGTGATTACGACCACGGCTCCAGACGACGAGCAGGCACGCGAGCTGCTGCGCGCCCTGGGAATGCCTTTCTCAGGCTAGGAAAGAGGAACGAGGACGGATGGCAAAGGAAGCACTCAGAGTCAAGCAGGCGAGGCCGGCGAAGTACAAGACCCGCGCGTATTCACGCTGCGGCCGCTGCGGCCGTTCGCGTGCCTATTACCGGAAGTTCGGCGTGTGTCGCATCTGTCTGCGCGAGCTTGCACACCAGGGCGTGATTCCTGGCATGACGAAGAGCAGCTGGTGAGGAGCGGTCATGGTTACTGACCCGATTGGGGACATGCTGACGCGGATTCGCAACGCCAACCAGGCGCTGCATGAGCGTGTCGAGATGCCCGCGTCTGGGATGAAGAAGGAAATCGCCCGAATCCTCCAGGAGGAGGGCTATATCGACGGCTACAACGTGTCCAAGGGCGAGGTGCACGACACCCTGGTGGTGACGCTGCGATACGGCTCCAGCCGTGAGCGCGTGATCTCGGGTCTGAAGCGCATCTCCAAGCCCGGCCGGCGTGTGTATGCCCGCAAGGATCGGCCCCACCGCGTGTTGGGCGGCATGGGCGTTGCAATTCTTTCGACCTCAAACGGCGTTGTCACCGGCCGTACTGCCCAGGAGCTGGGCGTCGGTGGCGAAGTGCTGTGCTACGTGTGGTGAATCATGAGTCGTATCGGTAGAAAACCCATCCCAGTGCCCGCCGGTGTCGAGGTCGACATCCGGCCCGGCACCGTCTCGGTCAAGGGGCCCAAGGGCACCCTCGAGGAGCGCATCTCGCCCGACATCACGGTGGTCGCCGAGGACGGTGTGCTGCGCGTCAGCCGGCCCAGCGATCGCAGCGATCATCGCGCGTTGCACGGGCTGACTCGGTCGCTGGTCGCCAACATGGTGATCGGTGTCACCGATGGGTATGAGCGCCGCCTCGAGATCCAGGGCGTCGGCTACCGCGCGGCGTTGCGCGGCTCAGACCTGGAGATGCAGCTGGGGTTCAGCCATCCGGTCAAGGTTTCGGCCCCGGAGGGAATCACCTTCGACGTGCCGGCTCCCACACAGGTGATCGTGCGCGGCATCTCCAAGCAGCAGGTCGGTGAGATCGCGGCCCAGATTCGTAAGTGGCGGCCACCCGAGCCGTACAAGGGCAAGGGCGTCCGGTATGAGGGCGAGCGCGTTCAGTTGAAGGTCGGAAAGAGGGCATAGTGGCGGTCAAGACAAAAGCACAGGCGCGCAAGAGCCGGCACCAGCGGGTGCGAAAGAAGATCACCGGCACCGCCGATCGGCCGCGGCTGGCGGTCTACCGCTCCAACCGCGGGATCGCTGCCCAGATGATCGACGACGCCGCCGGCCACACGCTCGCGGCGGCCTCCAGCCAGGAGAAGGATCTGGCCAAGGTAAAGCGCGGGGATGCCCCCGCGGCCGTCGGCAAGCTGCTGGGCGAGCGCGCCCAGTCGGCCGGCGTCAAGACTTGTGTATTCGACCGCGGCGGGTACCTGTATCACGGCCGTGTCAAGGCGCTTGCAGAGGCCGCCCGCGAATCTGGATTGGAGTTTTAACCCTTGGCCCGAACTTCTCAGACAGCACGAGGCCCGCAGCCCGAGGGTGGGCGCGAGTTGCAGGAGCGCGTGGTCAAGATCAACCGCGTCGCCAAGGTGGTCAAGGGCGGCCGGCGGTTCTCGTTCACCGCGCTGGTGGTCGTGGGCGATGAGGTCGACCATGTCGGCGTCGGCTACGGCAAGGCCAACGAGGTGCCGTCGGCGATCTCCAAGGCCGTCGAGGACGCGAAGAAGAACATGTTCCAGATCCCGAAATACAAGAACACCATCACCCACCAGATCGTGGGCCGTTACGGCGCCGGTCAGGTGCTGCTGAAGCCCGCTTCCGAGGGTACCGGCGTGATCGCCGGCGCCGGCGTGCGGGCGGTGCTCGAGCTGGGTGGAGTTCGCGACATCCTGGCCAAGTCTCTGGGCACGGCCAACCCGATCAACCTGTTGATGGCGACGGTCGCCGGCCTCCAGGGCCTGAAGCGGCCGGAGGATCTGGCCAAGCTGCGCGGCAAGGAAGTGCGCGAGGTGATCAAGCCTCACTCCGAGGTGGTCGCCGAGCGCGGCCAGGCTGAGGCTGCTGCCGAGGCGGCGGCTGTGGCAGTGGTTGCCGAGGCGCCCGCCCGACCCGAGGTGAAGCCCGCCCCGCCCGCGGCCAAGAAGCTCTCCAAGAAGGCTCGCGCCAAGGCCGCCGCTGCGGCGTCGGCTCCGCCTGAGGTGGTTGAGGAGGAGGCCGCTGCGGCTCCCGAGCCGGAGGCCGTCGAAGAGCCGGCTCCCGCCGCCGAGGAGGCAGCCGTGGAGGAAGCTCCCGCCGAGGAGCCGGTTGCTGAGGAGCCCGCCGAAGAGCCCGCTGCTGAAGAGCCCGCCGCCGAAGAGGCCGCGCCCGCCGCTGAGGAAGAGGCTCCCGCGGCTGAAGACGCTCCCGCGGAGGCAGAGGAAGCCTGATGGCGAAGCTGAAGATCACCCAGGTACGCGGAACCATCCGCACCAAACCCGAGCACCGTGGCACCATGCGCGCCCTCGGTCTGCGCCGGATCTCGGCCAGCGTCACCCATGAGGACTCGCCTGCGCTGCAGGGAATGCTGCGCAAGGTCAATCACCTGATCATCATTGAGGAAGTGGCTGAGTGAGCCCCGAAGACACCACACCCGGACTGACGCTGCACGAACTGAAGCCGGCTGAAGGCAGCCATCGCCCCCGCAAGCGCGTCGGGCGCGGCGCGGGCTCTGGCACGGGCAAGACCTCCGGCCGCGGTCAGAAGGGCCAGAAGTCCCGCTCGGGCAGCCACAACATGCGTCCCGGCTTTGAGGGCGGCCAGATGCCGCTCTACATGCGCCTGGGCAAGCTGCGTGGGCCCAACCACAAGAAGTCGATGCCGATGGGGCCGTTTCGTACGCACACGATCCCCGTGAACGTGCGCGACCTGGAGCGGTTCGACGCAGGCGTGGAGGTCACCCCCGAGCTGCTGAAGGCCGCCGGCGTGATCAAGCACCTGCGCCACCCGATCAAGATCCTCGGCTCCGGCGAGCTGGACAAGAAGCTGACGGTGCGCGCCCACAAGTTCTCCAAGCACGCGATCGAGCTGATCGAGGGCGCCGGCGGCACTGCCACGGTGATCCCGTTCGGCGGTCCCCCGACCGCTTCCGACGAGCAGCCGGCCGCGACTGCGCCGGCCGCCGCCCAGCCCGATCCCGAGCCCGAAACCGAAGTCGAGGCGCCGCCCGTATCCGAGGCGGACGCACCCGAATCCGAGGCTGAGACTGACCCCGACGCTTCCTAGGCAGGCCTGATGCTGGCAACACTCGTCAATGCATGGAGAACGCCCGAGCTTCGCACGAAGCTGCTGTTCACGGCGTTCATTCTTGGCTGTCTACCGGTTCGGCAGCTTCATCCCCTCTCCGGGCGTCGACTCCTCGGCGCTGGCCAGCTCGCTGGCCAACCAGGGCGGGATCTACAGCCTGCTGTCGGTGTTCTCCGGCGGCGGGTTGTCGCGGCTGAGCCTGTTTGCGCTGGGGATCATGCCCTACATCACGGCCTCGATCATCCTGCAGGTGCTGACGCCGGTGTCGACCAACCTCCAGGCGCTGCAGAAGGAAGGCGAGCTCGGCCAGCGCCGGATCACGCAGTACACCCGCTATCTGACCGTCGCCCTGGCGGCGCTGCAGGGGCTGGGCTACACCTATGCGTTCCACTCGGGCGCGCTGGGCACCTCCGGCACCACCGGCAGCCTGGTGACCTTCAACACCGGCAACGTGATTCTGGTGACCATGACGCTCACGGTGGGCGCCACCATGCTGATGTGGATGGGCGAGCTGGTCACCCAGCGCGGCATCGGCAACGGCATGTCGCTGCTGATCTTCGCCTCGATCCTGACCAGCGCACCGGCGGCCATCAACGCTTGGTGGAACGGCTCGAGCTTCGAGAAGCTGTCTCTGCCGGTCGTGATCTTCTTGATCGTGCTGGCGGTGGTGTACGTGCAGGAGGGCATCCGCAAGATCCCGATCCAGTACGCCAAGCGCATGGTGGGTCGCCGGATGACCTCCGGCGGGTCGACCTACCTGCCGCTGCGGATCAACATGGCGGGCGTGATCCCGGTGATCTTCGCCGCTGCCATCATGGCCTTCCCGGCCACGATTGCCCAGCTGATGCCGTTCAACGTGGCCCACGATATGGCGGCGTTCTTCTCACCCGGCGGCTGGCCGTTCCTGCTGGGAGAGGCGCTTCTTGATCTTTGCCTTCACGTTCTTCTACGTGGCGGTGGTGTTCAACTCGATCGAGCAGGCCGACAACCTGAAGAAGGCCGGAGGTTTCATTCCCGGCATCCGTCCGGGCAGACCCACGGCCCAGTATTTGGAGTCGGTGCTGGTGCGGCTGACCGTGGCCGGCGGCGCGTTCCTGGCCGCGGTGGCGGTGCTGCCGTCGCTCTTCATCCGCTACGGCGGGTTCTCACAGGCGACCTCGCGGGCGCTGGGCGGCACCACGGTGCTGATCGTCGTGGGCGTTGCCATCGACACCATGCGCCAGATCGAGGCGCAGCTGGCTCAGCGTTCCTATCAGGGCTTCTTGAAGTAGTTACATGCCGCTCGACTTGATTCTCATGGGGCCGCCGGGAGCGGGCAAGGGCACTCAGGCACAGCGGCTGGTGGACCAGCTCGAGATGGATCACATCGCCACCGGCGACATCCTGCGCTCTGCGGTGCGGGCGGGTACCCCGCTCGGTCTTCAGGCCAAGGAGATCATGGCTCGCGGCGATCTGGTGCCCGACGACGTCATGATCGGGCTGATCCGCGACCGGCTGGAGCACGACGACACCTCTCATGGGTTTCTGCTGGACGGCTTTCCCCGCACCGAGGCCCAGGCCGCGTCGCTGGACGAGATGCTCCAAGGGCTGCATCGCGGGATCTCTCAGGTGCTGGCATTCGACGTTGAGCTGGAGCAGCTGGTCTCGCGGTTGTCAGGTCGCGCCGTCTGCCGCGAGGCCGAGCATGTCTACCACCTCGAGTCCAAGCCGCCGACCACGCCCGGTGTGTGCGACATCGACGGCTCTGAGCTGTACCAGCGCGAGGATGACAAGCCCGAGGTGATCCGATCGCGCTATCAGAAGCAGTGGGTCGAGGCGGCCGCTCCGGTGCTCAGCTACTACCGCGAGCGGGGCCTGGTGACCGACGTCGATGCCGGAAAGCCCGCCGATCAGGTGGCCACCGAGGTCGACGCGATCGTGTTGAAGCTGAGGAACGGATGATCATTCGCAAGTCAGACCGCGAGGTCGAGACGATGGCCCGAGCCGGCGAGGTGGTGGCCGAGACGCTCACCCTGCTCGAGCGCGAAGCCCAGCCGGGCGTGACGCTGCTGGCACTGGACGAGCTGGCCGAGGCCCACATCCGCAGCCGCGGTGGAGTACCGTCGTTCAAGGGCTTCCGGGGGTTCCCCGGATCGATCTGCGCATCGCCAAACGCGATGGTGGTGCACGGCATCCCCGGCCCCTACGCGCTCAAGCCCGGCGATCTGCTCTCGCTCGACGTGGGGGTGACCCTGGACGGCTTCGTGGCCGACTCGGCCATCACCATCACCATCGGCGAGGGCACGCCTGAGGCCAACGACCTGATCGACGCCTGCTATGCGGGGCTGGAGGCGGCCATCGAGCAGTGCCGCGCCGGTAACCGCTTGGGCGATATCTCCCACGCGGTGCAATCCGTGGTGGAAGAGCGCGGCTTCGGCGTGGTGCGCACGCTGGTCGGCCACGGCGTCGGCCGAACCATGCATGAGGAGCCGCAGATCCCCAACTACGGCCCTCCCGGCCGCGGCCCCAAGCTGGCCGAGGGCATGGTGTTTGCGATCGAGCCGATGATCACGGTGGGCGACTACGACGTTGAGGGCGGCGACGACGGCTGGGCGATCTACACCCGCGACGGCAGCCTGGCGGCTCATTGCGAGCACACCGTGGCCATCACCAAGAACGGTCCCCGGGTGCTGACTCGACGGGTACCGGTGCAGGAAACGAGCGGTCAATGATAGAGTTCTTCGCTGCTCGCGCGGGCCGCTTTGGCGTGCCCCGTGGGCGATCATCCTTTCAATCGGAGGCCCCTCGTTGAAGGTTCGACCGAGCGTACGTCGCATGTGTGAAAAGTGCCGCATCATCCGCCGCCACGGCAACGTGCTGGTCATCTGCACCAACCCTCGGCATAAGCAGAGGCAGGGCTGATGGCGCGCATCGCCGGCGTCAACATTCCCCGTGAAAAGCGGGTGGAGATCGGTCTCACCTACATCTTCGGGATTGGTCGTTCGACGTCCAACAAAGTTTTGAAGGAGCTCGACCTCAACCCCGACACCAAGGTGCGCGACCTGACCGAAGAAGAGGTCGCCCGCCTGCGCAATCACATCGACTCCGAGCTGATGGTCGAAGGTGACCTGCGCCGGGAGCGCTCCCAGAACATCAAGCGACTTATGGAAATCGGTTGTTACCGCGGTCTGAGGCATCGCCGTGGTCTGCCCGTGCATGGACAGCGCACGAAGACCAACGCGCGAACCCGTAAGGGGCCCAAGAAGACCGTCGGTAAGCAGCGCGCCAAGAAGTAGTCAGGAAAGGACTGAATGCCTCCAGCACCACGCAGAGGCGGCACCCGAGGACGGGTACGCCGCAAGGCCCGCAAAAACATCGCCATCGGCCAGGCGCACATCAAGACGTCGTTCAACAACACCCTTGTCGCGCTGACCGATAAGGACGGCGGAGTGATCGTGTGGAAGAGCGCCGGCGCGGTGGGCTTCAAGGGCTCGCGCAAGTCGACGCCGTTCGCCGCTCAGGTGACCGCCGACGCGGCTGCGCGCGAGGGCATGGAGCACGGTCTGCAGAAGGTCGAGGTGTTCGTCAAGGGGCCCGGTTCGGGGCGCGAGACGGCGATCCGCTCGCTGCAGGCGGCGGGGCTGGAGATTCTCGGTGTCAAGGACGTCACCCCTCAGGCACACAACGGCGTGCGACAGCGAAAGCGACGGCGCGTCTAATGGCCCGGATGATCGCCCCCAAGTGCAAGCAGTGCCGGCGCGAGAACATGAAGCTGTTCTTGAAGGGTGAGCGCTGCCTCACCGAGAAGTGCGCGATCGAGCGCCGGGCCTATCCGCCCGGTGAGCACGGCCGCGGCCGCATCAAGCAGTCCGAGTACCTCTTGCAGCTGCGCGAGAAGCAGAAGATGCGCCGCTACTACGGTGTGCTCGAGAGCCAGTTTCGCACCTACTACGAGAAGTCTTCCAAGCGCAGCGGGATCACCGGCGAGAACTTCCTGCGGATGCTTGAGATGCGGCTCGACAACGTCGTCTACCGGCTGGGCTTTGCGGCGTCGCGCACCCAGGCCCGCCAGCTGGTGCGGCATAACCATTTCGTGGTCAACGGCAAGAAGGTCAACATTCCCTCCTACCAGGTGGCACCGGAAGACGTGATCAGTCTGCGGGTGGGGTCTCCCGCCAAGAGCGTCGTGACCGACGCCACCGACCTGACGGCGTCGGTTGCCCCGTGGCTTCAGGCCGATCACGACAATCTCACCGGCGTGGTGCTGCGACTGCCGGACCGGGTCGACATCGACACTCCGGTGCAGGAGCAGCTGATCGTCGAGTACTACAGCAAGTGATCCGATATTCACGCCGCCCGGGATCGGCCCGGGGGCGCGTGTTCCGACAGAAGCGAGTCCGCACACATGCTTGATTTCATTCCCAAGATCACCTCCGAAGATGCTGATCAGACGATCGGCACCTTCGTCGTCGAGCCGCTTGATCGCGGCTTCGGCTACACCTTCGGCAATAGCCTGAGGCGGGTGCTCCTGTCGTCACTTGAGGGGGCCGCCGTCACGTCGGTCAAGATCGAAGGCGTCGCCCACGAGTTCACGTCGGTGCCCGGCGTGCGCGAGGACGTGATCGATGTCATCCTCAACCTCAAGGGCCTCATCTGCCGCCTGCACGGCGAGTCGGGCGAGGTCGAGGTGCAGGTGCAGAAGGACGGTCCCGGCACGGTCAAGGCCTCTGACATCGAGGCCCCGGCCGATCTCGAGATCCTCAATCCCGACCTGGTCATCTGCCATCTGGCCGAGGGTGCTCGGTTCGAGATGACGCTGACCATCGCCCGCGGCCGCGGCTACGTGCCGGCCGAGGGCAACAAGGGCCCCGAGACCACCATCGGCGTGATCCCGGTCGACTCGATCTTCTCGCCTGTTCGGCGTGTCCAGTACGACGTTGACCCGGCTCGCGTCGGTCAGCGCACCGACTTCGACAAGCTCAAGCTGCAGATCACCACCGACGGCTCGATGACGCCCAAGGACGCGGTCAAGGATGCGGCTGAGCTGCTGATCAAGTACCTGTCGATCTTCACCGATATCGACGCTGCCGATCTGGCCTTGCGGCCGGAGACGACCGGCGCCGAGGCGGCTGCTCCCAGCGCCCATGGGATGGAGAACATCCTGATCGAGGAGCTCGAGCTGGGTGTGCGCAGCTACAACTGCCTCAAGCGCGTCGGCATCGAGACGATCGGCGACCTGCTGGCCAAGAGCGAGGCCGAGCTGGCCGCCATCCCCAACTTCGGTAAGAAGTCGATCGAAGAGGTGAAGGAGACGCTGGCCACTCACGGGCTCAACTTGAAGGGGTCTGAGTGAGGCATCAGCGCAAAGGACGGAAGCTGGGCCGCGACGCCTCGCACCGCAAGGCGCTCTTCTCGAACATGGCGGGCGCCTTGTTCGAGCATGGCCGGATTCGCACCACCGAGGCCAAGGCCAAGGAGCTGCGGCCGATCGCCGAGAAGCTGATCACGCTGGCGCGCAAGGACGCAACCGACGTGCAGGCCCAGCGTCAGGCGGTCGCCTTCCTGCGTTCCAAGGACGCGGTTCACAACCTGTTCCACCAGGTCGCTCCCCGGTTCACGGAGCGGCCCGGCGGCTACACCCGCATCGTCAAGCTTGGCCCCCGTCAGGGCGACGCCGCCCCGATGGTGTACTTGGAGTTCGTCGACCACCAGCCTTGATCTGCGGCTGACCGTCGCCTACGACGGCACCGAGTTCTCCGGGTGGGCGGTGCAGCCGGGGTTGCGGACTGTCTGCGGCGTGCTGGCCGAGGCGCTGGCCGTCGAGCCGGCGGAGTTGTCGGTCGCGGGGCGCACCGACAAGGGCGTGCACGCTGCCGCAAACGTCGTCTCGGTGGCGTTGCCGCGGCTGTTGCCGGCCCAGGCGATCAGCTCGCGGCTGCCGCCCGACGTGGCGGTCACCGCGGTGGCCGAGGCGCCGGGCTTCGACGCTCGCGCGCAGGCCCGCTCGCGCAGCTACGTCTATCGCATCAACCCGGGCCGGGTGGCCGATCCGCTGCGCCGCCGGTTCGAGCTTCACCATCCCCACCGGATCGACCTGGACGTGCTGTCGGCGTGCGCCGCGGCGCTGGTGGGAAAGCACGACTTCAGCGCGTTTACGCCCAGCGAGACCAAGCACACCTACTTCGAGCGCACCGTGTATGAGGCGGAGTGGCGCAGGGTGGATGACCGGCTCGAGTTCCACATCACCGCCGACTCGTTTCTGCGCCACATGGTGCGGGTGGTGATGGGGACGATGCTGGAGCGGCCCGACCCCGACCTGTTCCTGCGCCTGGCCGCCGGCGCGCCCCGCTCCGCCGCCGGCCGCACCGCCCCGCCCCACGGCCTCACCCTCCTCACCGTGGGGTATGAATAAAGGTGCCAGGCACCTTTTATTCACGACAGCCGTGGCATGAAGATTCTCCTGACCAATGATGATGGGATCACGTCGCGGGGCCTGTACGAGGCCAAGCTGGCGCTGGACGAGATCGCCGAGGTGGCGGTGATCGCGCCCGATTCCAATCGCAGCGCGATCGGCCGGGCGATCACGATCACCCGCTCGTTGACGATCACCGAGGTCGAGCTGCGCGACGGCAGCATCGGCTATGCCACCGACGGCACGCCGGTCGACTGCGTCCGGTTCGCCGACCTGGGCCTGGTCGGCGAGCGGCCCGACCTGATCGTCTCGGGCATCAACTACGGCGTCAACCTGGGCGACGACGTCACCTATTCGGGCACCGTCGCGGCCGCCTTCGAGGGCATCGTGCTCGGCATCCCGGGGATCGCCATCTCGCAGCAGAGCGTCGATCAGAAGGTCGACTTCAAGCGCCGCGAGCTGTACGACTTCGAGCCGGCGGCGAGGTTTCTGCGAAGCCTGGTGGAAGCAGGTCGCAAGCCGCGGCCTGCCGCCGCGCACGATCCTGAACGTGAACGTCCCCCCGCCGCCGCTCAAGGGCGTCGCGGTGGGGCGGCTGGGCCGGCGCATCTACCGCGACCGATTGGAGCTCGAGTCAGACTCCGAGGGCCGCCGCCGCTACAGCATCTACGGCGACGACCCTTCCTATCACGACGAGGAGGGCACCGACTTCGAGGCGATCGCGCGCGGCCTGATCTCGGTCACGCCGGTGCACCTCGATCTCACCAGCCAGTCGGCCATCGCAGAGATCGCGGCCTGGTCGCTCGAGGCCGAGTAGTTATCGGGACAGCTCGATCTCCGCGGCGAGCAGCTTCTCCATGTCGTCGAAGAAGCCGTTGTAGCCGATCACCGTCTGGGCGTACTGCTCCTTGGTGAGGTGGCCGCCGGTCTGG
This sequence comes from uncultured Actinomycetes bacterium, assembly GCA_963729195.1. Taxonomy (GTDB): domain Bacteria; phylum Actinomycetota; class Thermoleophilia; order Gaiellales; family JAICJC01; genus CAVPTL01. Next base: position 231,820 of record CAVSNF010000025.1, on the reverse strand, counting down.
GTGAGCGTCATCTCGGTACCGCCGTCGACCTCCACCAGGTCAACGGTGACGGGCTCGTAGGCGTCGCTGGCGGCGACGTCGCTCATCGTCAGGGCCAGCCGCGCGGGCGGGTCGACCTCGGTGTACTCACCGTGCCAGTCGATCGTGCCGCCGTCGGGGAGGTGCATGACCGCGTGCCATGCCCCGCCGACGCGTACGTCCATCGAGAGCGTCTCCAGCGGCACGGCCAGGGCCTCGGTGCCAAACCACACCGAGAAGTGCTCGGGTCGCGTCCAGGCGGCCCACACGAGCTCGCGTGGCGCCGCGAAGGTGCGGGTGATGGTCAGTCCGTCAGTCATTGCTGTTCTCCTTGGGTGTGGTGGGCTGCTGAAGCGTTTCCAGGTAGCTGCCGAGTGCGTCGGCGCTGCCGGCCCAGAAGCGGGCGTAGTCGCCGATCCACTCGGATGCCGCGGCCAGCGGCCGCGCCTCGAGGTGGGCCGGCCGGTACTGGGCGTCTCGGCCCCGGCTGACCAGCCCGGCGTGCTCGAGCACCCGCAGGTGCTTGGAGACCGCCGCGAAGCGACATGTCGAAGGGGGCGGCCAGCTGGCCGACCGTGGCCTCGCCCTCCGAGAGGCGAGTGAGCATCGCCCGCCTGGTCGGGTCGGCGAGGGCCGCAAACGTTCTGCTGAGTTGGTCGGTGGGCATCGAGCTCCTTGTATTCAACCGGAGAGTTCTAAACTATCAGGTTGAATACGATCGGTCAAGCGAGGCCGAACCCCGCCAGGATCCGAAGCTACTCGGCTTCGCGCAGCAGGTCGGCCAGGTCGAGCGGGTCTGAGACCAGCGGGATGTTGTCGTGCTCGTCCGGCTGGGGCCACTGGTCGCGCGGCCGGTCCCAGTAGAGTTCCACGCCGTTCTGGTCGGGGTCGTTCAGGTAGAGCGCCTCGCTGACGCCGTGGTCGCTGGCGCCGGTCAGCGGCCAGTCGGCATCCCGCAGACGCGTGAGCGCGATCGCAAGCTCGCGCCGGGTGGGGTAGAGCACGGCGGTGTGGAAGAGGCCGGTGGTGCCCGGTGGGGGCGGTGAGCCGCCACGCGACTGCCACGTGTTCAGGCCGATGTGGTGGTGATAGCCGCCGGCGCTGATGAACGCCGCCGCCGGCCCCATCCGCGCCTGCAGCTCGAAGCCGAGGATGCCGCAGTAGAAGTCGAGCGAGCGGTCGATATCGGCCACCTTCAGGTGGACGTGGCCGATCTTGGCCCCCTCGGGGATCACATATCCGTCGTCGAGTGCTGCCATCCCCGGGAAGCCTAGCTTGACCCCTACGATCCCGCCTGGGTGACGGCCACGTACAGTCCAAACACCATCAGCCCGGTGGCGATCACGGCGATGCCGATGTCGGTGGGCGAGCGCCGGCCCTGTTTTTGGGCATACATCGGATACACCGCAAACACCATCGCCTGGGAGATGTAGAGCGCCACCAGCGAGCCGGTGAGGGCGTGTTCGTACACCTCGTCGGGGTCGATCAGCGCCAGCGCCGCGCCGAGCAGGAAGAGGCCGCCGATGGCGAGCGCGCCGCGGCGCAGGTCGATGCCGGTGACGGCTCGCACCACCCGGGTGAGTGCGACGTATTCGGCCACGATCACGCTCACCACGCTGGCGGCGGCCACGGCCATCACGATCACCGCCAGGCGGTGTCCGGAGACGATCTCGGCCACGGTGTAGCCGGGCGTCTCCAGCAGGGCGATCTGGGACTGGGCAAACTGGTTCAGGCCGACTGCGGCGAACAGCAGGATCCCTGCCACCGCCGCCACCGAGATCACCAGCGTGCGGCGGATGGTGCGCGATCCGCCCTCGACCTCGCCGCCGAGGAACAGCGGCAGGCTGGCGCAGGTGAAGAGCAGCGCCACGTTGGCGGCTCCGCGCGGCAGCTGCAGGCCGGAGCTGTGCGTCCCCAGCGACGAGCTGACCGACCCGGCGTGGCTGAGGATCGCAAATCCGAGCACGATCACCACCAGGATCTGCACCACCGCCACCAGTCCCAGCGTCACCAGCACCCAGCGCTCCACCAACACCAGCCCCAGGATGATCACCACCGGCAGCAGGATCTGGAGCCACGCCCGGTACGGCTCCACGCCGGGGAAGGCCACCGGCACGATGTCGTACACCACCTGGGTGATCGTGGAGGGCAGGTACAGGAAGTAGCTGACGATCCAAAAGCAGGCCTGGATCGTGGCCCAGCGAGGGCCGGCGGCCTGGTGGACGAACTCATACAGGCCGCCGTCGCTTGCGATCCGCTCCGAGTAGCGGTACCACACCAGAAGCCCCGGCACGAACAGCAGTGATCCGGCGGCCACCACCAGCCCGGCGGAGGCGATCGCATCGTCGCCCACCGCGTCGGGCACGAGCAGCGCGATCAGTGCGAGCGGCCCTCCGATGGAGGCGAGGGCAAACCCGAGGTAGACGGGGCGCGAAACCCCTGTGCCTATGACCAGCCGCCGCCGCTCGAGCTGGATCCGCCGCCGTTGTCCTCGGTGGTGGTCGCAGCCGCACCGCCGCCGGATCCGACCGTCACCTTGACGTCCATGCCCGCGGCCTTGTGGCCGGGCACGGAGCAGTAGAAGTCATAGGTGCCGTCTTTCAGCGTCACGGTCAGCGTCTGGGTGCCCGACGCGAAGGTCGACGTCGCCTGATTCGAGACTCCGGGGCCGTTGATGGTGAGGTTGTGGGACGACGGCCCGTTGTCGGTGACGTCGAACGTGTAGGTGCCCGGCGCCAGCGCCATCTTCGGCATCGTGATCGAGAAGTCTTTGAGCGTGACCGGGACGGTGGTGCCGCCGCTCGCGGCGGTCGATCCTGCGGGAGCGGCTGAGCTTGTGGTGTCTGAGCTCGAGCTCGAACCGCACGCTGCCAGCATCAGCGCCAATGCGCCGACTGCGAGAGCGAGGGTGAGCGAGCGGCTGATGCGGGTTGGGGTTTTCATGCTGGGAGATACGGCGATCCGCCCGCATTGGATTTCAACCCACTCAACTAGCATTCTCGGTGATGGCGATCACCTTCGACTCCGAGGCCACCCGGCGCTGGCGTGACGGTTGGCGGCCGTCGGTGTGGCTGTTTGATTTCGACGGCACCCTGGTCGACTCGGTCGAGCTGATCCTCGACTCCTACCGGTATACGACTGCCACCGTGCTGGGCGAGACGCCCCCCGAGGATGTCCTGCGGGGATGCATCGGCAGGCCGCTTCTGGACGCGATGCAGACGCTCGATCCTCGAGCGCGCGGCAGGAGCTCACCGACGTCTACCTTGCCCACAATGCCACCCGCCACGATGCGCTCTTGGCCCGCTACCCCGGGGTGGAGGAGCTGCTGGCGGGGCTGCAGGCGGACGGCCGCACGATCGGCATCGTCACCTCCAAGCGGCGAAACGCCGTCGACCTGGCGCTCGACCTGCTCGGCATCACCACCCGGTTTGATGTGATCGTGAGCTGGGAGGACACCGATCGCCACAAGCCGCTGCCCGATCCGCTTTTGGAGGCGCTGCGGCGGCTGGATGTCGCTCCCGCAGACGCCGTCTACCTGGGCGATACCGCCTGGGACATCCGCGCAGCGCGGGCGGCGGGTGTGGTCTCACCGCCGCGGTGCTTTGGGGTGTGGCCGGTGCCGATGAGATGGAGGCCGAGCAGCCCGACCTCACGTTTGGGCTGCCGGTGGAGGTGCTGGCCGGGTGAGTGTCGAGAGTCGCATCGCCGAGCTGCGTGAGCAGCTGAACGAGGCCAACTACCGCTATCACGTGCTCGACCAGCCGACGATTGACGACGGCAGCTACGACGCCGGCATGCGCGAGCTGCGCGAGCTGGAAGAGGCCCACCCCGAGCTGGTCACCTCCGACTCGCCCACCCAGCGGGTGGGGGCGACTCCGTCGGGTGACTTTGCCGAGGTGACCCATCGCCAGCCGATGCTGTCGCTGGCAAATGCCCGCAACGACGACGAGTTGCGGGCCTGGATCGAGCGAGACCTGCGGCTGCTGGACGGCGAGCCGGTGGAGTGGGTGGTGGAGCCGAAGATCGACGGCTTGGCGATCTCGCTCACCTACGAGCAGGGCGTGTTCGTGCGCGGCGCCACCCGCGGCAACGGCGAGGTGGGCGAGGACGTGACCCCAAACCTGCGCACGATCTCGAGCATCCCCTTGCGGCTGAGATTGGAGCCCGGCGAACAGCCGCCGGCGGTGGTCGAGGTGCGCGGTGAGGTGTACCTGCCGCTGCTGGGGTTTGCCCGGGTCAACGAGGAGCGGGCGGCGGCGGGGCTGCCCACGTTCATGAATCCGCGTAACTCGGCTGCGGGGTCGCTGCGCCAGAAGGATCCCGCGATCACCGCCGGACGGCCGCTGCACGTGTGGATCTACGCGGTCGGCTACCGCGACGGGCTGGAGCTGGGATCGCATGTGGAGGCGCTGGAGTGGATGCGCCGCCACGGCCTGCGCGTCTCTGACCAGATCACGACGCATACCGAGCTGGAGGAGGTGGTCGCCGCCTGCAGCGCCTGGGAGGGGCGCAGGGCGGAGCTTGACTTCGATATCGACGGCGCGGTGGTGAAGGTGTCGTCGTTCGAGCAGCAGACCCGCCTGGGCGTGGTCAGCCGCGACCCGCGCTGGGCGATCGCCTACAAGTTTGCGCCGACCACCGCGACCACGACGCTTCGCTCGATCGTCGTGAACGTCGGGCGGACAGGTGCGCTCAACCCGTTTGCGGTGCTCGAGCCGGTGGTGGTGGGCGGCGTGACGGTGTCGCTGGCGACGCTGCACAACGAGGAGGACATCAACCGCAAGGACATCCGCGAGGGCGACACCGTGATCGTGCAGCGGGCGGGCGATGTGATCCCCCAGGTGGTCGGCCCGCTGATGCCGGAGGGGGCCGAGCGAAACCCGCCGTGGAAGATGCCCACGCACTGTCCCAGCTGCGGCACCGCGGTGGAGAAGCCCGAGGGCGAGGTCAAGCACCGCTGCCCGAACCCGGCCTGTCCCGGGCGCGGGCTGCAGCACCTCACCCACTTCGTCTCGCGCGGGGCGATGGATATCGACGGCGTGGGCGAGAAGCTGGTGCTGCGGCTGGTTCAAAACGGCTTGGTCAGCCAGTCGCCTGACTTCTACAAGCTGACGCTGGAGGATCTGCTGGCGCTGGAGGGATTCCAGGAGCGCTCGGCCACGAATGTGCTGGAGTCGATCGCCGACTCCCGCGAGCGCCCTTTCGGCCGGCTCCTGTTTGGGCTGGGGATTCCGCATGTGGGGTTCGTCAACGCCCAGCTTCTGGCCGACTCGTTCGGGTCGATCGACGCGCTGATCGAGGCAACGCCCGACGAGATCGCCCAGGTCGAGGGCATCGGCCCGGTGATCGCCGAGGCGGTCGCGACCTGGCTTGCCGATCCCGACAACCTGGCGGTGGTGGAGGGTCTGCGCGAGGCTGGCGTGACCTTGTCGGGCCCGGTTCGATCGCCCCAGCAGGCGGCTCCCGATGGGCCGCTGGCGGGCGCCACCGTGGTGGTCACCGGCACCATCGAGGGGTATACCCGCGAGTCGGTGGGGGAGCTTTTGACCTCGCTTGGCGCCAAGGTCACCAACTCGATCTCGGCGTCCACCAGCTACCTGCTGGCCGGCGACGGGGGCGGCTCGAAGCGGGCCAAGGCCGAGAAGCTGGGTGTGCCGGTGATCGATCTCGACGAGCTTCACCGAATCGCGGGCGAGTAAGGGCTCAGGCCGCGGGCGAGCTGGCCAGCAGCTGGCAGATGCGATCTTGCAGCTTGTGTGCCGCCAGCACGTTCATCGCGGGGCGGTTCATGATCATCGAGAACAGGATGCGATGCCCGTTGGCGGCGTTGACGTAGCCCGACAGGGCCGAGGCGTCGTTGAGCGTGCCGGTCTTTGCGACCACGTTTCGGTGGGCTCTGCCGGTGCGCATGCGGTGTCTGAGGGTGCCATTGACGCCGGCCTGGGGCAGGGCCCCGCGGAAGGAGGCGGCCCACGGCTTGGCCGAGATCGCTCGCAGTAGACCGACGATCTGTGCGGCCGACAGGCGATCGCCGGTGGAGAGTCCCGAGCCGTCGTAGATCCGCGCGGTCTTGAAGCTCAGGCCCAGGTCGTGGATCGCGTTTCGAACGGCGTGCACGCCGTTTGCGGTGGTGCCCTTGCGCCCGCCGCGCACGGCCAGGTCTTTGAGCAGCACCTCGGCGTAGTAGTTGACCGAGTTTCGGTCCATCTGGCGCATCAGCCGCGCCATCGTCGGCGACTGCTCGGTTGCCACCACGTGCACGGTGCTGGGCCGGGTGGCGGCGCCCGATCCGCCGGCGACCTTGACTCCGGCGCCGATCAGGGAGGTGCGAAACACCCGGGCGGCGTGCAGCGCCGGGTTGGGAGCGGCTTCGGGGGCGCCGTACGTCCACAGGTCCATGTTGACCGAGAGCGCCGAGATGGGAGGACAGTCGCGCCAGTAGTCGGGTTTCCAGTAGGGCGCGGTGCGGCGGCTGTCAAAGCGGCTCTCGTCGCCGATGATGCGGCCGGTGACCTTGGTGATGCCGGCGGCCTTGACCGCCTGGGCGAGCTGGTCGGTGCGGCCTGAGGATCCGCCCCAGGCTTTGCTCGAGAAGGTGCCGGTGGAGAACGACGGGTCGCCGCCGCCGACCAGCCACAGGTTGCCGTGCAGGGTGCCGTTTGACGAGCGACCCGCCGGTCATCACCTGGGTGCTGAGGCGGGTGGCGGTGCCGTACCGAAAGAGCGCCGTGGCCGTGGTCAGAAGCTTCATGTTGGAGCCGGGCTTCAAGACCACGCTGGCCTTGTGGGCGGCCACGAACCGGTTGGTGTTTCGGTCGTACACCAAAAGCGTGGTGCGCGCCCCCGAGAAGGCGGAGTGCGCGATCCAGCCGTTGATCGTCTGGTTGAGGGTCGCTGCACCGGCGTGGGGGACTGCGGCCGCCAGGAACATGGCGACCGTTACGACTGCAGCGCGGTGCATACTTTCCAGATTACGCGACGGTGCGGTCGTCGCGTGGGAGAACCGTCGGCTGGGCCCTGCCTAGCCCGAGACGGTCGTCTCCTGGACTACGGTGGAGAACAGGAACTTGTCGATCTTGCCGTGGTAGATGGGGACGGCCTGCTCGTGACAAAGCCGGATGACCTCGTCGCGCTTGATCCCCATCTCCTTGGACAGTTCTTCGGGCGTCAGGTGGTTTGCCATGCTTCTCCCTTCTGTGTGAGAACGAAAAAACCCACCGAGCGCTTGCTCAGTGGGCTTCAGCTTCCCGACATCAGTGAGCGGAAATCGTCCAATGTCAGGCCGTCTCCGCTTCAGTAATCATGCTCACAGACTACCCACTTGGGCGGACGGCGTCAACATTGGCTTAGACCCGGTTGGGGATGTCGATGAAGCGGTGCTCGACCCCAAATTGGCGTGACACCAACTCTCCCAGAGCCTTCACCCCGAACACCTCGGTGGCGTAGTGGCCGGCGGCGACAAAGTGGATCCCGGCCTCCTGCGCGCGGGCCATCGCGGGCTCGTTCGGCTCCCCGGTGATGAACGCGTCGGCGCCGGCATCGGCGGCCTCGTCGACCAGGTCGGCGGCGCCGCCGGAGACGACCGCGACCCTGCGGATTCGCTCGGGGCCGTGCAGGAAGGCGATCGGATCGGGGTTGATGTTCGCGCGCACGCGGGCGAGCAGGCGGTCGGGCGAGATCGACGGTTCTGCTGTACCGATGAAGCCGATGGTGCGCTCGCCACTGCCTCCGAAGCCGTGCAGGTCGCCGAGTTCCAGTGCGTTGCAGATGAGCGCGTTATTTCCGTCCTGGGGGTGGGCGTCGAGCGCCAGGTGGTAGGCGACCAGCGACAGGTCGCTGTCAAAGAGGCTCCGCAGCCGTTCTTTCTGGCGCGGCCCGATCCGGCGCGGGTCGCTGTTCCAGAAGAGGCCGTGGTGGACGATCAGCATCTGGGCGCCGGCCTCGCCGGCTCGGCGAAACAGCTCGAGCGAGGACGAGACGCCGGTGGCAACCCGGCTGACCTCGCTCGCACCCGGCACCTGCAGACCCACCGGCAGGTAGTCCGGGTATGCGTGGACATCGAGGTGGGAGTCCAAAAAGGCGACAATCGCGTCGCGGTCGGCCATCCGAACCACCCTACCCGAACGGGTGGACCTGCCCGCCACCCCTAGACGCCGATCGCGCAGCCGTTCATAGTCGCCCCATGAAGGCCGCGAGCTCGCTCGGCCAGCGTCTTGCTGGCTACGAGGTACCCCTCGACGATGAGCGGATCGACCGCTCGTCGTTCGATCACGTGCACATGCGTGGCCTGCGTCCCCGGATCGAAGCGATGCTCGACGCCGCTGTGGCCAGGTTCGAACTCGACCGGCTGCTGTACGACATCGAGGTCGAGGCCCAGAACGACTGGCTTCGCCGGATGATGGCGTTTGACGCCTTCTGCGCACGCCGCGACCGAGACGCCCGCCGCGCCGCCGCCGATGGCGGGTCCGGCGAACCTCCTGTGCGATAATCCGCGATCTCCGGGGCGTGGCGCAGCCTGGTAGCGCGCACCGTTCGGGTCGGTGAGGTCCCGAGTTCAAATCTCGGCGCCCCGATGGAGAGGTGAGAAGCGCGGGGGCTGTGGTCACGGCGGAGGGTGTCGTGCCGCAGCCCTCGCGGGACTCCGTCTGTGCGCTAAACTCGATGCGCAGGGTCCGGGTCGGAACTTTGATGAAGCCACGTAGCCAACCGCCATTTTTGCTCGTCCTACTTGCAGCCATATGCGCCGGCATCTTCGCGGCCCGGCTGCTTGAGAACGCGGCGCCCGAGGTTGTCCTGGGTGAGGACGTTGAGGCAACCAAGGTCGCAGAGCCGGTGGCGGAGGCGTCGGAGAGCCTCGAGCCCGAGCCCGACGTCTCGCCGGTCGCCGAGGCTGAAGAGGCCGAGGAAGTCGAAGCGCCCGCCGACGAGCCTGAGGAGCCCGCCGAAGACGACGACGAGTGGAACGCCGAAGCCGAGTGGGAAGGCGAGCTCGCCTACCGCGTGTTCAGTGGCCAGGGTGCATTCGACGTGGACGAGATCGACCTCGAGGCCGAGCCCCAGCCGACCACCAGCTGCGGAGCCGCCCCGCGAGCTCGTCAGAGTCGAGGCTGTGAGGTCTGAGGAAGAGGCGGTGGCCGAGACGCAGGAGATGGAGATGGTGGCCGAGCCGCCGCAGTCGAGGTGTCTGAGCCCGACACGGTGGATGCACCCGTCGTCCGAGGATCACGATCCGCTGGCTGACCTCCCCCGCCAGGCGCTCTTCGACATGGCCAAGGAACTCGGCGTTCCGATGAAGGATCTGATCGTGATGGATCGCGAACAGCTGATCGAAGCGATCCATCGAGCCGAGCCCGCGCACTCGAGCTAGACGGCTTTCCCGGCGGTCAGCTCCGCCGCGCCCTCCACGCCCGCACTCGCCGCCAGCCCTCCGCCGAGCCGATCAGCACCGTCGCGATGGCAACGCCGACCAGCAGCCCCAGCCACGGGTTGTCCTCGAAGGCGCGGCCGCCGAAGTAGCCCGCCAGTCCTGCTTGCAGCGCCCAGATCACCGCCGCGACTGCGTCGAATGCCATGAATCGCGCCCAGCGCATCTTGAGCAGACCGCAGGCCAGCACCACCACGGTACGGCCACCGGGCACGAACCGGCCGATGATGATGAAGTACCCGCCGCGTACCTCGATCTGAGCCTGGGCCTTGTCGATCTGTTTCTTGCGATCGCCGGTGAGCAAGCGCTGGCCAATCCGGCTGTTGCCGGCGGTGCGGCCCACCCAGTACCCCGAGTTGTCGCCGATGAACGCTCCCACGGCCGCCGAGATCAGCACCAGTTCGATGCTGAGATGGCCGGTACCGGCCAGCACCCCCGCGAGGATCACCGCCGTCTCGCTCGGCACCACCGGAAACAGCACGTCGAGTGCCGCCAGGCCGAGCACCAGCGCATACGTCCAGGGAGAGTCGGAGACGAGGTTTGCGAGTGAGTCGAAGGCGTCTGTGAGGGAGAGGAGGGTCAGGATCACGCCTGGGAAGGTAGTGGATGGGGTGTGAATAACGGTGCCAGGCACCGGTATTCACCACCTGCCGCGAGCGGCGTGTTGCGTAGGATGGCGGGGTGACGGCGATCGCCATCAGCGACCTGCACGTCGAGCGTGGCGGGCGCCCGGTACTGACGGGGGTGACGCTCGATGTCAGCGCAGGATCGGTCACCGGCCTGCTCGGTCCCAGCGGCTGTGGCAAGTCGACGCTGATGCGCTCGATCGTCGGCGTCCAGATCGTTGCGTCGGGCACGGTCACGGTGCTGGGTGAGCCTGCAGGATCTCCCGCCCTTCGCCGGCGGATTGGCTATGTCACCCAGGCGCCTTCGGTGTACGGAGATCTCAGCGTGGAGGAAAACCTCCGGTTCTTCGCGGCGGTGGTCGGTGTCGATCGGACGCGGATCGCCGACGTGATCGAGACAGTTGGCCTGGGCGGCTTCGAGGGGCGCGTGGCCGGAGCGCTCTCTGGCGGCCAGCGCTCGCGTGTGTCGCTTGCAACCGCGTTGCTCGGCCGACCCGAGGTGCTGGTGTTGGACGAGCCCACCGTCGGCCTCGACCCGGTGCTGCGTGCCGAGCTGTGGCAGACGTTTCACGAGCTGGCGGCGGGAGGCACCACGCTGCTGGTGTCGAGCCACGTGATGGATGAGGCCTCTGAGTGTCACACCCTGCTCTTGATGCGAGACGGCGCTCTGCTGCGCCAGACCACCCCGGCCGAGCTTCGCGCTGAGACCGGCGAGGCGGATATGGGCCGGGCGTTTCTGAAAGTGATCGAGCAGGCTCCGACGTGAGTCCGCACATCACCTTCGCGATCGCCCAGCGGGTGCTGTGGCAGATCCGCCGCGACCCTCGCACGATCGCGATGCTGCTGGTGGTGCCGGTGGCGCTGCTGACGCTGCTCAAGTTTGTGTTCGACGGACAGCCGAGCACGTTCCAGGCGATCGGCGCGCCCATGTGCGGGCTCTTCCCGTTCATCATCATGTTTTTGCTGACGTCGATCGCGATGCTGCGGGAGCGCACCACCGGCACGCTCGAGCGGCTGATGACGCTGCCGATGGGGAAGCTCGACCTGCTGGCAGGCTACGGCCTCGCGTTTGGCGTGTTGGCGGCGATCCAGGCGATCGTGGTGTGCCTGGTCGGGTTCCTGTTGCTGGGCCTGAACGCCGCCCACGGAGCCTGGCTGGTGGGACTGCTCGCGATCGCAAACGCGCTGCTGGGAATGGCGCTGGGGCTGTTCGTAAGCGCGTTTGCGCGCACCGAGTTTCAAGCGGTGCAGTTCATGCCGGCGTTCATCTTTCCCCAGCTGCTTCTGTGCGGGCTCTTTATCGCCCGCGACGAGATGGCTGAGTTGCTCTACTGGGTGTCGTTCGCGCTGCCGCTGACCTACGCCTACGACGCCCTCGCCCGTACCACCAATCCGGCGCCTCTGGGCTCGCGATTTGCCTGGGATGTGGCGGCGGTGATCGTGTTCACGGTGGCGTCGCTTGCGCTGGGGGCGGTGACGTTGAGGCGGCGGACGGACTGAGTGCTACTGGGAGTAGCCGCCGAGGAACCCGCCGATGCGGGTGATCGCGTCCTCGAGGTCGTCGACGTTGGGCAGCGTCACCAGCCGGAAGTGGTCGGTGGTGGGGATGTTGAAGGCCGAGCCGTGGGCGATCAGGATCTTCTCGCTGCGCAGCAGGTCGAGCGCCATCCGCTCGTCGTCGGCGATCGGCACCACCGTTGGGTCGATCCGCGGGAATGCATAGAGCGCGCCCATCGGCTTTGCACACGACACGCCCGGGATCGCGGTCAGAAGCTCCCAGGCGCGGTCTCGCTGCTCGGCCAGCCGTCCGCCGGGCAGCACCAGCCGTTCGATCGCCTCGGGGCTCTGCAGCGCCGCTGCGATCGCATACTGGGCCGGGACGTTGGGGCAAAGCCGCATGTTGGCGAGCACCGTCAGCCCTTCCAAGTAGCTCTGAGCCTGCTTCCGCGGCCCCGACACCACCGCCCAGCCGCAGCGAAATCCCGCCACCCGGCTCGACTTGGAGAGCCCACTCATGGTCACGCACAAGACGTCGGGTGCGATCGCCGCGGTGACCACATGCTCGGCGTCGTCGTAGAGGATGCGGTCATAGATCTCGTCGGAAAACAACACCAATCCGTGACGCTCGGCGATACCGGCGATGCCTGCCAGCACCGCCGCCGGGTAGACCGCCCCGGTCGGATTGTTGGGGTTGATCACGACCACCGCCCGGGTGCGCGGCGTGATCTTGGCCTCAATGTCAGCCAGATCAGGGATCCAGCCGGCCTGCTCGTCGCAGCGGTAGTAGACCGGACGCCCGCCGCAGAGCGATGTGACCGCAGTCCACAGCGGATAGTCGGGCGCGGGAATCAGCACCTCGTCGCCGTCGTCGAGCAGCGCCTGCAGCGACATCTGGATCAGCTCCGACACGCCGTTTCCGATGTAGACGTCGGCGACGTCGATGTCCTCGACGCCGCGGGTGCGGTAGTCGGCGACGATCGCCTCGCGAGCCGCCACCAGGCCGCGTGAGTCGCCGTAGCCGACCGCGGAGGGCAGGTTTTCGACGACGTCTCGCAGCAGATCGCTCGGCCCCTCGAAACCAAAGGGAGCCGGATTTCCGATGTTCAGCTTGAGGATCCGGTGGCCATCGGCCTCCAGCCGCATGGCCTCCTCGAGCACAGGGCCGCGCACGTCGTAGGCGACGTTTGAGAGCTTGCGTGATTGCACGATCTGCATAGCCGCCAGACACTAGTCAGTAGGGTTCTGCGCATGCGCCGCTCTCTGGATGTGGTGGTCGATCGGCTGGCGGCGTCGCTTTCGCGCGCCACCGAGACCGCTCTGCGCACTGTGATCAACCGCCGCGGCCCCGCCATCGAGCGGTCGGCCGAGAAGCTCCGTCGCAAACACCCACACCTCGGCCGGGCAAAGCTCGCCCGCGTGGCGATGGGCCGAAAGGCGTTTCACCTGGCCGGCTCGGGCGCGGTCAGCGCGATCCCCGCGGTCATTCCCGGGCCGGGTACCACCGCCGAGGTGACCGCCGCACTCGGCGACCTGGCCTACCTGACCGCAGCTCAGATCGAGCTGGTGCTGGTGATCGCCCACCTGTACGACCGGCCGATGTCCGACCACGAGGCCCGCAGGTTGGACGTGCTGATGGCACTCGGCGTGGACGCCGGCGTGGTCAAGCTGGGCCGGCGGTCGGGCACGGTCAGCCTGGCCGGCGAGAAGATTCCGCTATCGGAGTTCGATTCGGCGTCGATCGACGTGCTGGCGGCCCGCGTCAACCGCAAGCTGGCCACGCAGGTCGCATCGCGGCTGGCCCGGCGCCGGGCGCACGTGATCATCGGCCGCGAGATCCCTGTCCTCGGCATCGGTATCGCCGCCACCTACAACCTGTGGTCAACGCGCACCATCGGCCTGGCCGCGATCCGCTACTTCGAGCACATCAGTTGAGGCTGGGATCCTCGGGCATCGAGGCCACCAACCGGTAGCGGGCGCCCTTTCGGGCCAGCACCCGGTTCCAGAGGGTGGCGCTGTCGTCGGAGAAGACGTCGCCGGGTAGCGCCGGCTCGGTGAACCAGGCCTCCTCGTCGAGCTCTCCATCCAGCTGGCCCTCGCTCCAGCCCGCATAGCCCGCAAACAGCCGCACCCGGGCGACGCCGTCGAGCATCTCCTCGATATCCTCGCCCATGTCGATCGGAGCGATCGGCCCCACCAGGCTCGAATCGTCGTTCAGCGGCTCGCTGTACTCGGCCAGCGCGATCACCGCCTGGGGCTGCACCGGGCCGCCCACAAACACCTCGTCGTGCTCCTCCACAACCTCGGACAGGTCGGGCACCGCGTCGGCCGCCGACACCCCGCTGGGGCGGTTCAAGACCACGCCCAGCGCCCCCTCGGCGGTGTGCTCCAAGATCAGCACCACCGACCGGTGAAAGTTGGGGTCAAGCAGGGACGGGGCCGCGATCAGCAGGTGGCCCTTGAGCGATGGAGAATCGGGCATACCCGAATCTTATGGCTGTGTTACGAGCGCCGCTCCGTCGGGCTTCACATCCAGCAGGCCGTGGCTCCACATCCACGTGCCAAACGCCCTCCAGGCCGCCGGGTCAAGCCGCGAGGTCTGCAGTAGCTTGAGGGTCGCCGGCACGCTTTTGGCGATCTGGCCGCGGTAGTCACGAGAACTCTGTTTGCGCATGATCGCAACCGCCGCGGCGGGATGATTTCGCGCCCAGCTGGTGGCCGTGGTCAATCCGGTCACGAATGCCCGCACCTCGTCGCGATAATTGGCGTCTGACTGCATCCGGTCGCGATTGGCGATGATCACCAGCTCGTCGTAGCTGGGCACGCCGTAGTGGTCGACGGGAAACACGGTGGTCGCCACCCCGTGCGCGCGGATGTCGATCCCCTCGATGTTTTGGAAGCCGCCGGCGATCGCATCGACCCTGCCCGAGAGCAGCGCCGGCACCAGGTTGAATCCCACCGTCACCAGGTGCACCGAGTCGATCGGGACGCCTGACGTCTGGAGCATCGTCTTGACGTAGGCGGTGGTGGATGCGCTTCCGTCCACGCCGATCGTCTTGCCGCGCAGGTCGGTGATCTGGTGGATGCCGCGGTCGGTCCGGGCGATGATCGAGTTGAGCGCAGTCGGCACCAGGGCCGCCACCGCGACCACCGGGATGTGCTTCTCGGCGGCGAAGAACACCTCCGGCTCGTACGACACGCCCAGATCGACCCGCTTGGCGGCCACCAGCTTGATCGGGTCAGACACATCCGACGGCGCCACCAGCGTCAGCTGCATGCCGCGTCCGGCGAAGTCACCGCGCTCGATGCCCGCAAAGATGCCGACATGGTCGGGGTTGGGGTACCAGTCGAGCGCCAGCTTGACGTTGGCAGGGCCCGGGTTCAGGTTGTTTGTGGTTGAGCTGCTGGAGGAGCCTCCGCAGCCCGCCGCGAGCGCGGCGAGTCCCACGAGGAGGAGGACGAGAACACGGTGTGGCATCGCTGCATCCCTTCGCTGGCATTACCCAGATCAGGTTCGCGGGTCGGCGCATGTGCGCCCTCTCAGCCCCGGTGGGACTCCCCGGCAAACGGTTATGGACGAACCCTACCGCGGCTAGCGCGACACGTTCCCCATACGAACTCCGTGCTGCTCGCCGAGCGGCGTGTTCAGTCAGAGCCATGACGCTGAACCTGCTTTGTTGCGAATAGTTTAATGTGATCTACTGAAACTTGCGCTTATGACATCTTCGAGGTAGCTTTTCCCACCGATCAGCTACTCAAAACAATACTCGGAGGGTTTTGGAGCAATGCGAAGGTGTCTTTGGGTGACTGGGATTACGGCGTTGATGCTGGTTTCGGCTGCTGGAACCGGGTGGGGAGCGCTGCGTTCACTGTCGGGTGACGTCGACAACAATGCCAACGTCTGGCACACGAACAACTGTGGGTCTGGCACTTGCACGATCCAGGCGACCGGTGATGTCCGGTTCACGCTCCGCAACAACATCGATTGCGGTGCGACCAGGCATTTGTACCTGCGACTCTTGTTTCAAAAGCGAGGAACGGTATCGCACGCGGCCACCGTGGCCTCCTGCGCTGCGCTACCCAAGACGATAGTGCTTGCCAGCAACGTTCTGGCTACCACTACGGTCAAGGTCGAGGCGATGACCGACGCGGGCGTGCCGAGCTTTGGTGACACGAAGTTCGGCGGGGACATTGGCAATGTCACGAAATGATGTGGGCGCTGCTCGAGGTGGCGGCGTCCGGCGATCGGTGATTGTGCTGCTCGCCATTGTGGTGGGGGCCTTGTGCGGGCTCATGGTGGTGGGTGTGCATCGTGCCGGCATGTCGCTTCTGTTTTGGGATGCCAGGTCGCCCGCTCAGAAGTATGCGGATGCGTGGCGGGGCGAGTCGAGTCGGCTTACCTGGCCGGGATCTCCACCAGCCTTCAGGTTTAATCCGAGCATCGACGCGACCAACGCGGCGTCGGAATCGGCAATCGCGCACGTCGACGGTCGCTGGGAGTGTGAGTGGGGTCGCATCTGGGTGGCGGATCACTCATCGCACCCGGCCCGAGCTGCGTTGGCTCTCAAGACGCTCACGAGTCCCGATTTCGCGGATGTTCTCGAACGGGATCGGATCGGCGCTTACATCAGAGCTCTCGCCCACGGAAACGACCAACCGTTCCTCCGTTATGCCAAGGCCAACTGCGTTGGCTAGCAAGGGCCGCGCAGCTGCCACACATGATCGGATTTGGCGGTGAGGATCCTCTATGTGCTCCTCACTGTCGCGCTGATGGGCGTGGCTGCTGCCTCGGTGTGGGTCTTCACCGGTCACAGTTCGACCAGCGTTGCGGGATACGGTGGTGCCTCGCCGCAACGCGTGCGAGTTGAGCGGGGCGCGATCACCCCGACCATCTCGTTCCCGGGCGTGGTTGCGTCGGTGGATCACGGGCGCCCGGTCGTGGTGGCCAATGTTAGTCCGGCGTCGATGTACCGGTTCGCGCACGGTGTGCACGCGGTGCAGGCCCAGCTGCAAGGCGGTCCCGGGCCGCAGGCGTGTGTCGAGCTGCAAGTGCCCGGGCCGGCGGGTCGCGCCGCCCGCCCCGGGGCGTGGTGCGCTGCACCCTGCCGCGGGGTAGCGCGGCGGTAGTCGGTCAGCCTGGCACGGTCGCGGTCACGCTTCGCGGTCGCGTCGGCGTTTTGGTTTTACCCATAGAAGCGGTGGCGGGGAGCGTTCAGAAGGGCCAAGTGACGGTGGTTGGCGCGGGTGGTGGGACGTCGATTGTCACGGTTGGCCTTGGGGCGACAGACGGTAGCAATATCGAGATCACCTCGGGCCTGCATAGTGGGGAATTGGTGCAGCTGCCGGCCCCGGTGTTGCCGGGATTCAATTCGCCCGAAGGCGAGTAAGTGGTGCTCGAGCTGGTTGGTTTGGAGAAGTCATTCACGGGCCCGAGCGGCACTCCGGTCACCGTTCTGCGCGGAGTCACGGCGAGATTCGAGGACGGCTGTACCTACGCTGTGATGGGTCGCTCGGGCTCGGGCAAGAGCACGCTTTTGAGCATCCTTGGACTGCTCGAGCGGCCCGATGGGGGCCTCTATCGTGTCGATGGCTCGGACGTCGCCGGGCTCACCGATCGCGGCGCGAGTCGCCTGCGCGGGCAGACGTTTGGCTTCGTTTTCCAGCGCTTCTATCTCGTCTCACACCTAACGGCCTTCGAGAACGTCGAGCTTGGTCTCGATCAGGCGGGGACGTCATGGGGGTGGCGCACCCGCCGCTCAACCGTGGGCGCAATCCTCACCGAAGTTGGGCTCGACCACCGCGCAGCACATCTGCCATCAGCGCTCTCGGGCGGGGAGCAGCAGCGGGTCGCGATCGCTCGTGCGCTTGTTAAGCGACCCCGCTACCTTCTGGCAGACGAGCCGTCGGGTGCGCTCGACGAGGAGACGGCTGAGCACGTGGTGGGCCTGCTGGTTTCGGCGAGCGTGGCCGCGGGCGCCACGGTGATCGTCGCCACCCACGACGCCCAGGTCGCAGAGGCGCTCTCGACCTGCATCCATATCGAGCGCGGATCGGTGCGAGAAGCCTTGTGATGGCTTCGCTTTTTGTCTTACGCGCGGCGCTGCAGGGCGTCCGGGCACGTCCATGGCGGTCGGCGCTCACCGGGGTAAGCATCGTCGTGGCGACGGTTTCCATACTCGTGGCGACTGTGGGCAGCCAGCTGTTCGGCGATTACCAGCGCCAGAGCTTCGACCTGAACGGTGGGCTGGTCGCGACGGTCGAGGTGGCGATCGACCCCGATCAGCTCCTGGAACAGAGCCCTGAGGGGGCGATCGCGCGCGTCCAACACCTCGCTCCGCCCGGTGCGGCCGTCGACATCGTCTATCAGTCGGGTGGGGTGACGATCGAATCCGGCGGTAGCCCGGTGGCGGCGGGCATGAGCCTCATCGCGGGCTCGGGAGTGGTGACGCGTGACGTTACTTCCGGACGATGGCTTCGGACCGCCGACGCGATGGACGCGGTGCCTGCGCTGGTCCTCAACCGCGCGGCTGACGACGCGCTCGGACACCCCTTGTTCATCCGCTGCTGGTGGGGAGAGAGCACCCCCGAACAGGTCTTTCGAGTTGTCGGCGTGATCGACGATGCGGCCTCGCCGGACGCGTTTGCAGACCTCGCCGACCCGAGACTGCGGATACCCGAGGTACTCGGGCGGCGGGTGGACAACTCGGCGGCCCTCAGGGTGCATGGCGAGGAACATGATCTGGCCGGAATCACACGTGCGGCCCGCGACGGCTCCACCCTCACCGGACTGACCGGCCGGTATTCCCCGAGCGTGGCTCGAAGCGACGGCGGTGCTGCGGTCGCCGACCTGGTCGACAAGGTCAAGACCGGCACCGAGACGATCTCAGTGCTCATGCTTGCGATCGCCGTGCTCGGTATCCTGAACATCGGGTTTGCGACGGTCCGCGAACGCTCCGAGGAGCTGACGCTCAGGCGTGCACTTGGCGCCACGAAAGCCGGAATCGCAACGCTGATGCTGCTCGAATCGGCGATCATCGGCGTGACCGCCGTCGCCGTCGCGGTGGCGACGAGCTACCTCCTCTACAGCCTCTTCGTCGCAGGCCAGATCGTTCAGCTGCCTGCGAGCGTCCCCACATACCCCGTGACCGCTGCAATGGTCGGCGCAGCAGTTTCGCTTGCAGCTGCGATGCTCGCTGCCGGCCTCCCCGCAATCCGCGCGACCCGGGTCGAGCCCGCAGCGATGATGCGCGCGTAGGGACGCGCGAACCCTACCGCGGCTGGCGCGACCAGGGCGCGACCACCCGCTGCACCAGGCCGACCCCCCAGAAGAGGATCAGCGCGAGCAGCGCCAAGAGCAGCACTGCGGCCCCGATCAGGGCGGTGTCGAACTGGTCGTCGGCCTGGCGGATGGTGAAGCCGAGGCCGGCGGAGGAGCCCACGAACTCGGCAAAGAGCGCGGCGATGGCGGTGTAGGAGGCCGCCACCCGCGCGCCGGAGAAGATCGACGGCAGCGCCGCGGGGAACTCGACCCGGCGAAAGATGGCCGACGTCGGAGGCATGCAGGGTGCGCATCATCCGGCGGTACTCGGGATCGACTCCCTCGAACCCGTCCACCGCACCCACCGTGATCGGAAAGAAACACACCAGCGCGATGATCACCAGCTTCGGTGCCAGCCCGAAGCCGAGGTAGACGACCAGCAGCGGCGCCAGCGCCACCAGCGGGATGCTCTGGGTCGCGGTCAAGAGCGGATAGAGCGCGCGGCGAAGCGTCTGCCAGCGATGCATCAGCGTCGCGACTGCCAGCCCCGAGACGATCGCCACGGCAAAGCCCGCCAGCATCTCTGCGAACGTGTGCACCGCGTCGGAGAAGAGGCTCGAGCGCTCGTCCCACAGCGTCGTGGCCACGTCGGTGGGCGCGGGCAAGCAGGTAGTCGGGGACGCCTCGCAGATCCACCCACGCCTGCCACAGCGCAAACACCGCGATCAGCACGATCACCCAGCCGAACCGCCTCATCGCAGCGCCTCCAAGACCCGGGCGCGGGCGGCTCCCAGCTCGGGCGAGTCGCGCGTCATCCGGCCGGGCGTCTCCATCACCCGGCGGCCGGGGCGGGCCGAGAGCACGATCACGCGGTCGCACACCACCAGCGCCTCCTCGATGTCGTGCGAGACCATCACCACCGTCCGCGGCTCCTGCGCCAGCGCCTCCACCAGCCAGTCCTGCAGCTCGATCCGGGTGATCGCATCGAGTGAGGCGAACGGCTCATCCAGCAGCGAGCAGCGGCTTTTCGGCCAGCAGCGTGCGGATGAACGCCACCCGCTGTCGCATCCCGCCGGAGAGCTCCCAGCTGCGCGCCCGCTCGAACTGGTCGAGATCAAAGCGCGCGAACAGCTCGCGCGCCCGGGCCCGCGCCTGCGACCGGCCGACCCCGGCGTTCTCGAGCGCGATCGAGGCGTTTCCGAGCGCGTCTCGCCACGGCATCACCAGGTCGCGCTGGGGCATCAGGGCGCCGTCGGCTGCGGTCACCGTGCCCTGGGTGGGCGGCTCGAGCCCGGCGATCAGGCTCAAGAGCGTCGACTTGCCGCATCCGCTGGGGCCGACGATTCCCACCACCTCACCGGGCGCGACGTCCAGCGAGACGTCGCGCAGCACCTCCAAGTCGCCGTAGCGATGCGACACCGCCGCCACGGTTACGGCGAAGGCGGAATCAGCTTTCGAGCTGGGAGATGTGGCAGCTTGCCGGCTCACGGTCTGTGCGGAAGCGTAGGAGCTTTGCGCCGTGGCGGATCCTGTGACCGCTCTTGTGGTCGAAGCTGACCTCCACCACCAGCTCGGGGCGAAGCGATCGCCACTCCAGATCGCGGTCGGCAGTCCAGCGGCTGGGGGCCGCGGTGCCGCTCTCGCCACTCTCGTATTCGGCCAGCTCATCCACCAGCTCGCGCGCCCGCTTGGCGCTGAAGGCCGACGTGTGGCCGACCACCCGCAGCTCGCCCTCCGGGTCGTACAGGCCCAGGATCAGCGAGCCGACGGTGCCCTCGGCCTTGCCCGGCCGCCAGCCCACGATCACGGTGTCGATCGTGCGCACCCGCTTGATCTTGAACATGCCGTCGCGCTTGCCCGGCACATACAGCGCGTCGGCGCGCTTGGCCATCGCACCCTCGGCGGTCTGCAGCCAGCCCTCGGCGGCGTCGCGGTCACCCAGCGGCGTCAGCTCGATGCCCTCGGGGGCGAGCGCCTCCAGCCGCGACCGTCGCTGGGAGAAGGGGGTGTCCAGCAGCGCCTCGTCGCCGTCGGCGAGCAGATCGAAGGCGATGAAGGTCGCGGGCGTCTTCTCGGCCAGCATGTCGACTCGCGACTTGGCCGGGTGGATGCGCTCCTGCAGCGCCTCGAACATCTCCTCGCCGTCGTCGTCTCGGATCACCAGCTCGCCGTCCAGCACGTAGCGGCCCAGCGGGAACCGCAGCTCGGGGAAGTAGCGGCTCATCGGCTTGCCGTTTCGCGACTGCACGAACACCTCGTCGCCGTCGACGAAGACGATCGTGCGAAACCCGTCCCACTTGCGCTCAAACAGCCAGCCGTCGCCGGCCGGAAGCTCGGCCGCCGCTCGCGCAAGTGCGGGCGCGAGCGGCGGTGAGATTGGAAGCGTCAAGCTACCTGCGGCTCTGAGCCACGAGCCAGGCGAACTGCATGATCGAGATCAGCGCGGCGACCACGTAGGTCATCGCGGCAGCGGTCAGCACCTTGCGGGCGACCGGCACCTGCTGCTGGGAGATCACGCCCTGTGAGGTGAGCAGGCCCATCGCCTTCTTGCTGGCGCCGAACTCCACCGGCAGGGTCACCAGCTGGAACAGCACGATCGCGGCAAACAGGATCGCGCCGATCAGGAAGAACCCTGTCGTCTGGAAGATGAACCCCAGGAACACCAGGGGCATCCAGGCGTTGGAGGCGAATCCGACGGCCGGCACCAGCGCGCCGCGGAAGCGGAAGCCCGCTTCGTGATGGGCGTCCTGGATCGCGTGGCCGGTCTCGTGCGCCGCGACGGCCACAGCCGCCACGGAGTTTGAGCCTCCGACCGGCTCGGACAGTCGCATGGTCTTGGAACGAGGGTCATAGTGGTCGCTCAGTGATCCGGAGATGCCCTCCACCGACACGTCATGGATGCCGCTTGCGTCCAGCATGCGCTGGCTCACCTGGGCACCGGTCATGCCGGACGAGGCCTGGATCTTGGAGCCGTCTGCGAACGAGCGCTTGACCCACGCCTGCGCACCCAGACCCAACACCAGAGGAACCACGAGAAATACGATCAGGTATGTCATTTGGCGCCCTCCTTCAAGGCGCTGTACCACGAGGGTGACACCAATTCTACCGCGGCACTTGTGAGCCGGATGTGCGGCGAGGGCATCACGCTAATCTTCTTCACATGGTGCTTCAGGACCAGGTGCAGGATCTCCTGCAACAGGCGTTCCCCGGTGGTGTCGTGACCGTCACCGACTTCGGCGGCGGCGATCACCTGTCGGCGTATGTGCGCTCGCCCCAGTTCGAGGGCGTGTCGCTGATCAACCAGCACAAGCTGGTGTACGCCCCGGTGCAGCACCTGCTCGACGATGGCAGTATTCACGCTCTCAAGATCAAAACGGAGGCCGGCTCGTGATCGTGACCGAGGAACAGATTCGCGAAGAGCTACTCAAGGCGATCGGTGAAAACCGGGTGATGCTGTTCATGAAGGGCACCCCCGACCAGCCGCGATGCGGCTTCTCCGCCCAGACGGTGCGCTGCCTGGACGAGGTCGGCGCCGACTACGCGGCGATGGACATCCTGCCCGACCCGCGCATCCGCCAGGTGCTCTCGGCGCACTCCAACTGGCCGACCATCCCTCAGCTGTTTGTGGACGGCGAGCTGGTGGGCGGCTGCGACATCATCACCGAGCTGTACACGTCGGGCGAGCTCGCCCAGGTGGTTGCCGCCAAAGCCGCATAGCTCTGCGGTCGTCGTCGGGGCCGGAATCATCGGCCTGAGCGCCGCTCGCGCCCTTGCCGAGGATGGATTCTCGGTGACCGTCCACGAGCAGCATCGAGTCGGCACGCCACTGGGCTCATCGCCCGGGCGATCACGCATCTTTCGGCGGGCCTACGACGACCCCGGCTACGTGCGATTGGCGGTGCGCGCCAACGCCGAGTGGCGGGCACTCGACCCGACGCTGCTCCACACCAACGGCCTGCTTGCTCGGACGGCCCAGCGTCCGTCGCCTGGGGGATGCCATGGCGGAAGCGGGCGAGCCGGGGCAGTGGCTCGAACCGGCCGAGGCCCAGCAGATGTTTCCCGAGGCCCGCTTCACCGGCCCGGTGCTGCTCGACGCAGACGCCGGTGCAGTCATGGCCGACGACGCGCTGCGCACCCTCGCCATCGGCATCGACGTACGCGAGCAAAGCCGCATCGACGATCCTCGGGAACTCGATGCCGACGTGGTCGCGGTGTGCGCCGGGCCGTGGCTTCGGCAGCTGTTTGAGTTGCCGCTGTGGAGCCGGATCGAACAGGTCTCGTACTTCCGCGGCGCGCCGGACGATCGGCCCGCGGTGGTCGATCTCGGCAGCGGCGGCCACCCCGGCTCCTATGCGCTGGTGACTCCCGGAGTGGGGTACAAGGTGGCCGAGCACGAGGTGCGCGGCGAGTGGGATCCCGATCGCCCCGACCGGCCGGTGCTGCCCGAGATCACCGCTCGGCTGGTCGAGTACGTGCGCGAACGCTTCCCCGGCCTCGACCCCGAGCCGGTGCACTCGGAGGCCTGCCTGTACACGATCACACCCGACAACGACTTCATCCTGGACACGATCGACGGAGTGATCGTCTGCGGAGGCGACTCGGGCCACGCATTCAAATTCGGGCCGCTGCTGGGCCGGCTGGTGGCCGACCTGGCGCAGGGGCGGCCGCTGCCGGTCGAGGCGGAGCGGTTTCGGGTGGGGAGGTTGGCGCAATCGCCGAGCTGATCGACCACGACGCCTGGGAAATCGCCGCCGCCGTGCGCACCGGCGAGGCCTCCGCGGTGGAGATCGCCGAGCAGTCGCTCGCGCGGCTGGAGGCCGACACGCTGGGAGCGGTGTGGGTGGTCACCCGTGAGCGCGCGCTGGCCGAGGCGGCAGCGGTCGACGCTGCGCTGGCCGCAGGCCGCGACCCGGGGCCGCTGGCCGGAGTGCCGGTGGGGTGGAAGGACCTGATCGACACCGCCGGGATCCGCACCACCTACGGCAGCGCCATCTACGCCGATCACGTGCCCGAGCGCGACGCCGACGTGGTCGCGCGCCACACCGCCGCCGGGGCAGTTTGCGTGGCCAAGCTCGCAACGCACGAGTTCGCGTGGAGCACCACCACCCAGAATCCGCACTTCGGCGGGTGCCGAAACCCGCACGACCCCACCCGCGTGCCGGGCGGCTCCAGCGGCGGCTCGGGTGCCGCCGTGGCCGCCGGGATGGTGCCGCTGGCACCCGGCACCGACACCGGCGGCTCGATCCGCTGCCCGGCGTCGTGCTGTGGCATCGTCGGGCTCAAGCCGACCTTCGGCCGGGTCAGCCTGGCCGGGATCCATCCGCTCTGCATCTCGCTTGACCACTGCGGCCCGATGGCGCGATCGGTGCGCGACTGCGCGCTCTCGCTGGAAGTGATGGCGGGCCCTTCGGCGCGTGATCCCCGCACCCAGCCGGTGCCGGTCGAGCGCTACCGCGACGCGCTCAGCGAGAGCGTGCGCGGCATGACCGTGGCGGTGGCCGAGCAGTTCTTCTTCGAACACTCCGCAGCCGATATCGTCGCTCCGGTGCGAGCCGCCGTCGGCATCCTCGCCGACGCCGGCGCGATCGTGACCGAGATCGACATGCAGTGGCCGATGAAAGGGCCGGATCGGTTCAGCTTCTACGACGCCGAGCAGGCCGCGGCATTGGCTGAGCACTGGCCGGCGCGGCGCGATCAGCTGGGCGAGGACGTGGTGCACTACCTGGCCGCTGCCGAGTCGATGACCGCGGTCGAGGCGGCCGGCTGGTCGATGGCACTGCTCGACTACCAGGCCCGCACCCGAGAACGGGTCGAGGCGGCGGGTATCGACGTGATCGTGACTCCCACCCAGGCCTTCACGCCGCCCAAGATCGGCGTGTCAGATGTGGTGTTCGGCGGTGAGGACACCGACGTGGGCGTCGCCATGTGCGCGATGACCGACGTCTTCAATGCCCTCGGATGGCCGGCGATCACCGTGCCCTGCGGCACCGACTCAGCGGGGATGCCGGTGGGCCTTCAGATCGCGGCTCTGCCCTGGCGAGAGGCCGATTGCCTCTCGTTTGCGGCGGTGGCTGAGGCCGCGCTGCGCTGATCGTCCGGGCGGCTCGCGCGTCCGGGTTCTCACGATCCGAACTTCTCCGCGCGGGTTGGGGCGAACACCCCATCATACGCAGCGTCGCAGTGCGTCAAATCGTCCAAACCGTTGACTCAGCGAACGACAACTGCTATGACTTTGCAGTCCGGACGACTGGCTCGTCCGTGATGCGGCTAAATAGTACGAATCGTTGCTGGACGATCTCAAGGGAGCTGAACTATGGCCGAGTCGACGGTGGGTGGAAGTACTGCGGGTGTCGGAGGGGCCGGGTTGTTCTCGCGTCAATCGTCAGGATTGGTGCGCGACTTCTCGCTGGCCGACATCGCCTGGTACGGAGTGTTCTCGACCGGCGGTGCGTTCGGCCTGGTGTATCTCTTCCCGACACCACAGTTCGTCTCACCCGGCATCAGCATCTTCCTGCTGATCCTGTTCTCGCTGATCTACGCCGTGGTCGTGTACTTCGTGTACGCCGCCATGGGATCGGCGATGCCGCGGGCCGGCGGCGACTACCTCTTCGAAAGCCGCTCGCTGCATCCCGCGATCGGGTTCGTCGTGCCGTGGGCCTGCCAGCTGCTCTTCTGGCTTGCGTTCCCCGCCTCCGGAGCGTTCGTGGTCACCTTCTTCGGGCTCGTCCCGATATCCGAGAAAGCCGGGTGGACGGGGTTCGAGAACTGGCTGGTCGGCGAGAACGGGATCTTCGTGGTGTCGGCGATCGTGGTGCTCGCATGCTGGGCGCTGACGGTGTTCGGCCTGCGCGTCTACCGGCCGCTGCAGCGCTACGTGCTCGTCCCGGGAATCCTGATCGGTGCGGTCACCATCCTGGTGGTCGAGCTGATCAACATCAACACTGACTTCGCCGCAAAGTTCGACGCCTACAACGCGTCCTCGAAGATCACGACCGGCACCGTTACCGATGCGGCGACCAAGGCCGGATACCACGCGACATCCTTCAGTTTCACCCACACGGTGATCTGGATGGCGGTGCTGGCCGGCATCATCCCGTACACCATGTTCGCCGCCCAGGGGCTGTTGGGTGAGGTCAAGGGCGCCCGCAACATGTGGAGGCTGTTCTACGCCTTCCTGCTCCCGGGAATCCTGGTCGCGATCGTGCTCCTGGCGCTCCCGTTCGTGCTGCTGCAGCACATCGCGGGCGGCGAGTTTCTCAACCAGTTCGCATTCGCGTACAACTCCGGCGGCATCGCTCCGGTGTACTCACCCAACGTGAGTGTGTTCGTGGCGATGCTCTCCGACAACTGGCTGTCGACGATCCTGGTCGCGGTCGGCTTCATCTGCGGTGGGTTCGGGATCGCCAACGTGGTGTTCCTGAACGCCTCTCGGGTGATGATGGCGATGGGTCTCGACGGCTCGCTGCCGAGCTTCTTCTCGGACGTCTCGCCGCGCACCCACACTCCGATCAAGGCCGCGACCCTGTGGAGCGCGCTCGCCCTGGTGGTCGCGGCGGTGTTCGCCTACAAGCCCGACTGGGAGACGATCATCCTGGTCGGCGGTGTGATCACCAGCTGCCTCGTGGTCGGCGTCACCTGCCTGGCGGCGACGGTGTTCCCGTTCCGTTCCAAGGAGATCTACGACGCGTCTCCGGCCGCCCGTTATCGCGTTGCGGGGCTGCCGCTGATCACCCTCGCCGGCGCCGCGGCCGGCCTCTTCAGCGGATTGCTCGTGTGGATTGCCCTGACGAACTCGGCGCTGGGCCTGACCTCGACCGACGCGCGGCTGACGATCGGCGGTGCGTTCGTCACCGGGATCGTGGTGTACGTGCTGATGCTGATGTATCGCCGTTCGCAGGGAGTCGATACGTCGCTGGCCTACCGCTACGTCCCACCGGACTGATCGACCGCGTACTCACCTGCACTGACACCATTCTCGAAAAGGAGCACGAACCATGGCAACAACTCCCGATATCGGACGGTATTACCACACGTATGGGCGGCTGGAAGGCGAGGACGACTTCCCCAACTCGCTGATCTCGGGGATCTCGACCTTCCTCGGTGCGCAGGTGATTCCTCCGGTCAAGGAAGATCTCCAGGCGGCCGGCGTCAAGGCAGCGGTGCTGGGCCTTCCCTGGGAGCACACCAACACGTGCCGGCCGGGTGCAAGCTACGGCCCGCGTTCGATCCGGCGGGCGACCGAGCACTATCTCTCCTATCACGGTGAGTATCAGGTCGACCTGTTCGATGAGCTCAACCTGACCGACTGCGGTGACGTTGCGATCGTGCCGGGCAACGCGGCGCGCACGTTCGAGCGGGCCGAGCGGTGCATCACCGAGATCGTCGAGGCGGGAGCCTTTCCGATCATCTTCGGCGGGGACGACTCGTGCCCGATCCCGGTCACCAGTGCGATGAGCAAGCTGATCAACGGCAAGATGGGCTACATCCAGATGGACTCGCATATGGATACCGCCGAGGACGTCGCCGGTGAGCGTCTCAACCACGCCTGTCCGGTGAGTCGCGCCGCGGAGCTGATGGACCCCAAGAACCTGGCGCTGGTCGGGATCAACGGGCCGCTCAACCCGCGCAAGGAGCGCGAGTATGTGGATCGCACCGGCATCCAGATGATCACGATCTGGGATATCGACGAGTGGGGCATCGAAAAGACGGTGGAGCGGATCCTGGACATCGCCTGGGACGGCACCGACGGCGTGGTGCTGCACACCGATCTGGACGTCATGGATCAGGGCTTCACCACGGGGATCACCACCCCCGAGTGCGGTGGGCTGTCGCCGCGTGAGGTGATCAAGATGATCCGCGCATTCGTCAAGGAAGGCGTGGACGCCTACGTGATCACCGAGTGCTCGTCGGTCTATGATCCCGCCAATAAAGCGGCTCGGGTCGCCGTGCGACTGGCGATGGACGCCCTTGGAGTGCGCGCCAACCCCAACGGTACCGGCCGGGTCTAGGACGGGGGCATAGGTGAGGTTCGGGGGCCGCAAGAAGAACACACGTGCAGGTCGGCAGCGGATCATGTTCGCTACCGACCTGCACGGCTCCGACCTGGTGTTTCGCAAGTTCCTGAACGCGGTCACCGTGTACGAGGCGACCGTGGCCATCCTCGGCGGCGACCTCACCGGCAAACGACTCGCGCCGATCACGAACCACGGGTCGACGGTACTCGGTCACCATCCTGGACGAGCAGCTCACCTTCGAGACCGAGCAGGAGCTCGACGAGGTGCGCTCGCGGATTCGCAACCTCGGCCACTACCCGGTGGTCGTCACGCCCGATGAGCTGGCTGCGATGGAAGCCGACCCGGCGCTCGTCGAACGCCGCTTCGAACAGGAGTGCCAGCAGCAGGTGGCCGACTGGATGCGTCGAGCCGCGGAGCGCTTGGAGCCGCTCGGGATCCCGCTGTACGTGACCGGCGGAAACGACGACTACTTCTCGATCGAGGCGATTCTGGACGAGTCGCCGTGGATCACAAACGCCGAGGGCCAGGTGCTCGAGATCGCCCCCGGCCTGCAGATGATCTCCACCGGGTACGGCAATCCCACTCCGTGGCAATGCCCGCGCGACGTGACCGAGGAGGAGCTGGCCGAGCGGATCGACGTGATGGCAGTGCGGCTGGACGGCGAGTCGCGTTCGATCTTCAACCTGCATGTGCCGCCGTACGGGTCGGGGCTCGATCGCTGTCCCAAGCTCGACACCAGCTTCAATCCGCCCAAACCCGTCACCGGCGCCGAGATCTCGGCGGGGTCGACGGCGGTGGCGGCCGCGCTGCAGCGATATGGGCCGGTGCTGTCGCTGCACGGCCACATCCACGAGTCGGCCGGGATCCGCGAGTTGGGTCGCACGTTGGCCATCAACCCGGGAAGCGAGTACGGCGAAGGCATACTGCGGACCGCGGTGATTGATATCAATGGCGAAGAACTCTCCTCGCAACTCCTCACAGCCTGAGCCCGTCGGCGGCCTCGACGGCCGCGGCCGGTCGACGCTGAGCGCGTTCGATCGCCGATTGTTTCAGGAGCTGCAGAAGGACGGGCGGGTGCCGTTCGTGGCGCTTGCCGACAAGCTGGGAGTGTCCGAGGCGCACGTGCGAAAGCGCGTGGCCAGGCTAACCGGGTCGGGAGTGTTCTCGATCACCGCCATCGCCGATCCACAGGTGCTGGGGATCGACTCGATGGCGCTGGTCGGGCTGAACGTGCGCGGCGGGCAGGCAGCCGCTGTGGCCGAGACGCTGGTCGGCATGGCCGGGTTCGACTACGTGGTGCAGACTGCCGGCGGGTTCAACGTGCTGGCCGAGGCGGCCTGTCGCTCGTCCTCTGAGCTGTACACGCTGCTGCGCACGGTGCGCGCCATCCCGGGCGTGCAGCGCACCGAGACGTTCGTGTACCTGAACCTGATCCGCCAGCAGTTTCAGTGGTCGCTGGACGGCGCCCGCGGGGGAGTGCAGAGCGAGGGGGCGTGCTCGTTCGATGCGCTCGACATCGAGTTGATCGACGAGCTGCAGCGCGACGGCCGGGCGCCGTTTCGGCGGATCGCCCGCAACCTGGGCGTGTCCGAGCGGGTCGTCTCCACCCGGGTGGCGCGGCTGCTCGAACAAAACGCGCTGCAGGTGATCGCCGTCGGCAATCCCGCCACGCTGGGCTTCGAGGCGATGGCGTGGCTCGGCATCAAGGTCAACGAGGGAGTCCGGTTGGAGGATGCGGCGGAGCTGCTCTCAAAGGTTCCGGGGATCGACTACGTGGTGATCCCCGCCGGCCGCTACGACCTGATGGCCGAGCTCGTCTGCCGTGACCAGGCAGAGCTTCTGCAGGCGCTCGAGCATGGCATCGGCGAGATCCCCGAGATCGCCCACGTCGAGACGTTCGTGTATCTGCGTTTGCTTTATCGCAGCGCGATCGGGGCGTGGGGCGCGAGCCGCTCGCTGAGTGCGATCCCGGGGAAGCCGGCGTGAGCGCCGCCGGCGACTGGTTCTACACGCGGCCGGTAGCCCCCGGGGTGTGGCTGATCGCCGAGCCGCAGCACGTGTACACCTGGCTGGTGGCCGGCGACGAGCGCGCGGCGATCCTGGACACGGGTATGGGGGTGCTTCCGATCCGACCGGTTGCCGAGAGCCTGACGCCGCTGCCGGTGATGGTGGTCAACACCCACTCCCACTTCGATCACATTGGCGGCAATCACGAGTTTTCGGAGATCGCGATCCATGAGCTGGGAGCACCGCTGATCGAGCAGCCGGTGCCGAGTGAGCTACTCCAGGCCTATCTCGGCTACGTCGATCGTCAGCTGGCCGCGGCCGAGACCTACCGCCGGCTTGACTGGGAGTACTTCTGGCTGCTCACTCCCGAGAGCGACCCCCGGCCGCTGCCTCCGGGATTCGATCGCGCCGGCTGGGCGATCCCCGGCACGACCGCCACCCGCACGCTGGTGGACGGCGACCGCGTCGACCTCGGCGGCCGGGAGCTCACTGTCATCTTCGCACCCGGGCATAGTCCTGACGGTATCTGTCTTCTGGACGAGCACGCGGGCGTCCTGTTCGGCGGAGACACCGTCAACGCCGGGCCGATCTATGCGCATTTCCCCGACTCCGATATCGACGGCGCTGGCGCAGTCGGCCGAGCGGCTGGCCGAGCTGGAGGATGCGGTCGACGTGGCCCTCTTCCACCACTATCCGCGCCCGGTGGCCGAGCCGGGGCTGCTGCGCGAGTTCGCCCAGGGGATCGGTGCGGTCGCGGCCGGAGAGGTGCCACTGGTGAAGGGTCGCGACGTGCTCGACGGCCCGCTGCTGGAAGCGCGGTTTGACCATTTCACGGTGTCTGTCGCCGACCCGGAGGCGTGAGGCCGGCCGCATTTGGGCACCCGCGCCTCCCCTTTGCGCAGGTGGCAGAGGCCGCGCTACGCTGATCTGAACCGGGAATCCGGGCGACCCGGTGGGCGTTAATACAGATAGCGGCCTTTGCCGATCATCACAGGGGGCGCTGTAAACCCCTGCCCGAAACAGAAAATTGGCATGACCACCACATTGAACACCCCAATCAGCCCCGCAGTCCGCCGCCTGGCCATCAGCCAGGGGCTGTCGCTGGCCGGCCGCGGAGCGGCCACCACGGCACTGATCTGGGTTGTGTTCGAGTCCACCCACTCCTCATGGTGGGTGTCGGCCGCGATGCTCGCGATCTTCGGAGTGTCGACGGCGGTTTCGCCGTGGACCGGGCACATGGGCGATCGCCACGACCGCCGCCTGGTGGTCATGATCTCGGCCGGATTCGCCGGTGCCGCGTTCTTCGCCTGTGCCGGCCTGGTCGGCGTCGGCCTGGTCGATCTGGTGATCGCCATGATGGTCGCTGCCGCGGCCACCCAGGGAGCCCTGGGAGCGGCTGTTCAGGGTGCTGTGCCAAACCTCGTGGCCGAGGACGACCTGGGCCGCGCCAATAGCCTTCTGGGCGTCTTCAAGAGCGCTGGGTTCATGCTCGGCCCGGGTATCGGCGGCATGCTGTTGGCCGTGATCAGCCCGGCCGGCGTGTTCGTCGTCTCGGGCGTGATCATGCTGGCCGCATCCGCGCTCATGATCGGCGTGCACGAGCGGCTGCAGTCGCACAATCGCGACGAGTCGGTGGGCGGTCGCCTGGACGGCTACCGGCAGCTGATGGCTGACCGCTACATGCGCCGGCTGACGGTCGCCTGGGCGCTGGTGATGGTCGGTATCGGCCCCGTGATCGTGGCCGAGGTGACGCTCGCAAACCAGTTCCATGTGGGGTCGCTCGGGTACGGCCTGATCGCCGTTGCCTGGGACGGCGGCGGCGTGATCGGCGCGCTCTTGGCGGGCCGCTACGTGCTGCGCCGGTTCGAGCAGCCGGCCGTCGTCGTCGGCAGCGTCGCGATCGCGGGCGGATTCGCCGTGGTCGGCCTGGCGCCGGTGTTCTGGCCGGTGCTGGTCGGCATGATGATCGCCGGCCTGTTCGACTCGCTGGGCACCGTGGCCGCGCAGAACATCATCCAGCGCCGTACTCCCAACATCATTCAGTCACGCGTATCCGCAGCTCTCGACGCCGTCGTCCTGGGCGCGATGGCGGCATCCTTCGCGCTGGGCGCGCCGCTGATCGCCGTCTTCGGCGCCCAGGGCACCTACCTGGTCGCGGCCGGCATCACGCTGGTCGGCGCCGTGATCCTGCTGCCGACGATGCGCGACATGCCGGAGCCGGTCAATGTTGCCCACAGCAGGCCGGCCAGGCGGGCCGCCCTGCCGCGGGTGCGCGTACCCATGCAGCGGCGACCGGCGTCGTCTAAGCCGTCGAAGCAGGTGAGTCGGCGGCGACCGCTGCGGCGGCGTCCCCGGGACCGCTAGAACCGGCGCCGCGGCGGCTGCGGCGGCGACCCTCGGCCACCATCGGAAACAGCAGCACGCTGATCATGCCGGCGCCGATCAGCGCCGAGGCCGTATACGGGCGCATCCGATGTGTGGCCAGGCCGATCTCTGCGATCGCGACCACCAGCGGCAGCTGGGTCGCGGTCAAGAGCGAAAAGTCGATCCGATCGGCCAGCTTGGGCAGCGCCTGGCGGTAGTAGAAGAGGGCCGGCAGGCCGCGGGCGACCCAGAACATGGCCAGGAACAGCGGCAGCCGCCACAGCGCCGGTGCGCTGCCGAGCGCCGTCAGGTTGAACGTGACTCCGGTGACCACGAAGAAGATCGGGATGAACACCCCGAAGGCGATCGCATCCAGCTTGTGATCGAGCTCCTCCCGGTCTTTACCGGTCGCCAGCGACACGATCACACCCGCGGCGAACGCTCCCAGCACCGCATCCAGGCCGACGTGCGCGGTCAGGAACACCAGCACCACGATCAGGCACACCGTCAGCCGGATCGGCAGCTGCGCGCTGGTATGCATCGAGCGGCCGACCACGCGCATCACGTTGGGCGGGTGCAGCTTCAGGGCCGTTACCCCGATCGCCATCGCAAGCGCGGCGAACGTCAGGATCGCACCCACCGACGAGGCCAGGCTGCCGGAGGAGAGCAGTGTCGAGACGAGCACGATCGGCCCGAACTCGCCCACCGCGCCCGCTCCCATCACCAGCCCTCCGAACGGCGTCGACAGCTCGTCGTTATCACGCAGGATCGGCATCAACGTCCCCAGCGCCGTGGTGGTCAGCGCCACCCCGACCAGCAGCGACGACAGCACCACACCCGCCCCTTGGAGGATCGTGCCCAGTGATAAGCCGATCGCGATCGACGTAAACCACGTCACCAGCGCCAGCGTCACCGGCGATCCCTGAATCCGCTCGAAGTCGATCTCCATGCCGGCCATGAAGAACAGAAACGAGAGGCCCAGGGTCGAGAAGAAGGCGACCACGGTGGTCTCGTCGGCCAAGTCGAGCACCTTCGGCCCGATCAGGATGCCGATCACGATCTCGATCACCACCGGCGGCACCCTGGGACCGAACACCAGGCCACCCAGCAGTGGCGCCAATGTGGCCGCCACAAAGATCACAACCATTGCCTGCTCGTCACCCACGGGCCGTCCACCATACTCTCTCGCATGCCTGCGATCATTGGTGTAGACGTGGGCGGGACGTTTACCGACGTCGCGCTGATCCACGAACAGCGATTGGTGCTGGCCAAAGTCTCGACCACGGTGCCCGATCAGTCGGTCGGTGTACTCGAGGCGGTCGCGCTGGCGCTGGAACGAGCCGGCCTGCCGCCGAAGGCCGTCTCCCACGTCGGTCACGGCACCACCGTCGCCACCAACGCGCTTTTGGAGCGACGCGGAGCGCGTACGGCGTTTGTGACCACGCGCGGCTTCGGCGATCTGCTGCACCTGGCCCGCCAGGCCCGACCCAACCTCTACCGGCTCGACCAGGCGCCGCCGCCGCCGCTGGCGTCGGTGGCCGCCGAGGTGGACGAGCGGATGGGTCCCGACGGCGTGATCACCGCGCTCGAACCGGGCTCGGTGGACACCGTTGCGCGCAGGCTGCGCCGAGCCGGAGTCGAGGCCGTGGCGGTCTGCCTGCTCCACTCCTACGCCCACGGCGCGCACGAGCGGGAGGTCGCCGCCCGGCTGCGCGAACTGCTCGGCGATGTGCCCGTGGTTGCATCGGTCGACCTCGCCCCTGAGCTGCGTGAGTACGAGCGCGCCTCCACCACGGTCGCCGACGCCTACCTCGGCCCGGTCGTGGGGCAGTACCTGCGGCGGCTGGGTGAAACCGCCGCTGCGGTCGGGCTGCCCGAGCCGCTGGTGATGCAGTCAAGCGGCGGGCTGGCACAGCTCGCCGACGCTGCCGATCACGGCGCCCGGCTTTTGCTCTCGGGGCCGGCGGGCGGGGTGGCGGCGGTCGTCGCCGGCGGGGCGCGTGACGCCGTCAGCTTCGACATGGGCGGCACCTCCACCGACGTCTGCCTGATCCGCGGCGGCTCGGCCGAGCGCTCGCCGCAGCGGCTGGTGGGCGGGCTGCCGGTGCGCCTGCCGCAACTCGACATCCGCACCGTCGGGGCCGGCGGCGGCAGCATCGCCTGGATCGACGAGGGCGGTGCGCTGCGGGTCGGGCCCCGGTCAGCCGGGGCCGATCCCGGCCCTGCCTGCTACGGCCGCGGCGGCACCGAGGCGACCGTCACCGACGCCAACCTGGTGCTGGGCCGGCTCGACCATCGGGTCGCCCTGGCAGGAGGCCTACGGCTCGACAAGCGCGGCTGCCCGCCGGGCGGTGGCGGGCGTGGCCGACGGGTTTCGCGGGGTCGCTGATGCTGCCCGCGGGATCGTGGCGGTGGCAAACCAGGAGATGGTGGCGGCGATCCGAGTGGTCACGGTCGAACGCGGCCACGACCCCCGCGACCTGGAGCTGGTGGCCTTCGGCGGCGCCGGCCCGCTGCACGCCTGCGAGGTGGCCGATGCGCTGGGGATCCGGCGCGTGGCGGTGCCGAACGCCGGTGGCGTCTACTCCGCCCTGGGAATCGCGGTCGGCGATCGCCGCCGCGACGCGGTCGCCGGAGTGGTGGCATCGCTCGAGTCGCTGTCAGTGGGCGAGCTGCGCAGGCTGACCCCGGTGCTGCCGCGCGCACGGGGAGCAGAGGTGCTGGTGTCGTGTGACCTGCGCTACCGCGGGCAGGCCTTCGAGCTGACCGTCCCGCTGGAGCCGGCCCGCACCCTGGCTGCCCGGTTTCACGACGCCCACCGCGACCGCTACGGCTTCGCCGACCCCGAGGGTGAGGTCGAGCTGGTGGCGATGCGGGCCTCCTCCACCGTCGCCGGGCCGCAGCTCGAAGTGTCGCCGGGCGGCGGTCGCCGGGTGGTGCGCGGGCCTCAGTCGGTGGCCATGGACGGCGCCACCCTGTGGGTGGCCGACGGCTGGCGGGCGCGCCCCGTCGGCGACGGCTGGGAGCTGCGGCGATGACTGATCCGGCCACCCTGCGAGTGATGTCGGCGGCGCTCTCGGGCGTGGCCGAGGAGATGGGCGCGGCGCTGGTGCGCGCAGCCCACTCGGCCAACATCAAGGAGCGCCGCGACTGCTCCACGGCCATCTTCGACGCCGGCGGGCGCATGGTCGCCCAGGCCGAGCACATCCCGGTGCACCTGGGCGCGATGCCCGACGCCGTGGCCGCGTGCCGCGCGCTCGACCCCCGCCCGGGCGAGCACTTCATCCTCAACGACCCCTACACCGGCGGCACCCACCTGCCCGATATCACGCTCGTCTCGCGGGTCGACGACCTCGGCTTCGTCGTCTCCCGTGCCCACCACGCCGACGTCGGCGGGATGCAGCCGGCCAGCATGCCGGCCGGCGCGCGCGAGCTGATCCAGGAGGGAGTGGTGATCCCGCCGGTGCGGCTCACCGACGACCTGCTGAGAGTGCTGGTGGCAAACATGCGCCGGCCGCATCAGCGGCTGGCCGATCTGCGCGCCCAGATCGCCTCTCAGGAGCTGGGGGCACGGCGGCTGCGCGAGCTGGCCGAGCGGCACGGTCACGCCCAGCTCGAGCGGGGCATGGACGAGCTCTACCGCTACTCCGAGCGGCGCATCCGTGCCGCGCTGGCCGGCCTCCCCGACGGCCGCGGCAGCGCCCACGACGTGATCGAGGGCGACGGCATCACCCGCGCCGACATCCCCATCCACGCGACCGTCGAGATCCGCGGCGACCGCGTCTCGGTCGACTTCACCGGCACCGCCGACCAGCAGCCCGGAAACGTCAACTGCCCGATCACCGTCACCCGCTCGGCGGTGTACTTCGTTGTGCGGGCGCTGTGCGATCCCGACATCCCCGCCTCGGGCGGCGCCTTCGAGCCGGTGACCGTGACCGCGCCGGTGGGCTCGCTGGTGAACGCGCGACCGCCGGCAGGCGTGGTGGCCGGCAACACCGAGACCTCCAGCCGGATCGTGGACGTGGTCACGCGCGCGTTCGGGGAGCTGATCGACACCCGCGCCGACGGCCAGGGCACCATGAACAACGTCACCTTCGGCACGTCCGGGTTCACGTACTACGAGACGCTGGGCGGCGGTCAGGGGGCCTCGCCCACCGGCGATGGGCCCTCGGCCGTGCACGTGGCCATGTCGAACACCCTGAATACGCCGATCGAGGCGCTGGAGCGGGAGTACCCGCTGCGAATCGAGCGCTACGCGTTGCGCCGCCGCTCCGGGGGTGGCGGATATCACCACGGAGGTGACGGGGTGGTTAGGGTGTACCGCGTGCTCTCTGATTGCACACTCGGCCTCATGACCGAACGCCGCCGGCACCGCCCCGCAGGGAATGGCCGGTGGTGAAGCAGGGGCGGCCGGGCGCAACCTGCTGAACGGCGCGCGGCTGCCGGCCAAGGTCTCACTCGATCTCCGCGCCGGGGACGTGCTGGAGATTCGTACGCCCGGCGGTGGGGGATGGGGGAAGGCATGAGCTACGGCGGCGGCGACCCGGGTGTACCCGCAGCGGCTACCGGGGCGGTCGAGCGGGTGATCGTGATCGGCGCCGGCATGGCCGGACTGACCGCAGCCAATGCGCTCACCGCCGCCGGCGTGGAGACGGTCGTGCTCGAAGCCCGCGATCGCATCGGCGGGCGGCTGCACACAGTCGACGTGGGCGGCTCGCCGATCGACATGGGCGGCTCCTGGATCCACACGCCGATCGGAAACCCGCTGCGCGACTTCGCCTCCCAGGCGGAGGTCGCCTGCCGCCCGGGCAACTTCCTGGACGACATGTCGATCTTCGACCTGGCCGAACAGCGGCTCTTGACCGACGCCGAGTACGACGAGGTGGTCGGACACATGCTGGAGGGGTTCCCCGCGGCTCAGCCCGAGCTGAGCGCGCGGCTCGGCCCACAGGCATCGCTGGCCGACGCGGTCGAGCTGTATCTGAACGAGGCCGGGCTCGAGCCCGGCCAGGCGAGACGTCTGTACTCGGCCCTGAAGTTCTTCAACGAGGCCGACACCACGGGGTTTCTGGAGCAGCAGCCGGCGGTTACGAACGCCGAGGTGATCGACTACGACGGCGACTACCTGGGCGACATGCCGGTCGGTGGGCTGGGCTGGGTGACAGCGGCGATGGCATCCGACGTGGACGTGCGGCTGAACACGCCGGTGACCGCCGTCATGATCGCGCCCGAAGGAGTCTCGGTGACCACAGCCGACGGCAGCGTGTACGAGGGGTCACACGCGATCGTGACGCTGCCGCTGGGGGTGCTCAAACATCGCGACGTCGAGTTCTCGCCGCCGCTCGAGTCAGAGCGGCTGGCGTCGATCGACCGGCTGGGGTTTGGCCGCTTCGAGAAGATCGCGCTTCGCTTTCAGCGCCCGTTCTGGCGAGACGCGGGAATCACCCACGTGAGCGTCTTCCCACGTGACCGCGAGGGGTCGTCGGTGGCGCTCTTCGGGATGGACGCGTTCGGTTGTGGCCCGACGCTGGTGGCGTTCGTCTTTCGCAGCGCCATCGAACGGTTCGACCAGTCGTCGCCCGAGGAAACGGCGGCCTGGGTGCTCGAGTTGATGTCGGAGGTGACCGGGGCGCCCTGTCCCGAGCCCGACGTGGTCGCGGTCTCGTCCTGGGGCGCCGACCCCTACACCCGCGGGGCGTACACCGCCCTCGCGCTGGGCTCGAGTTCGGCCGACATCCGCACCCTGGCCGAGCCGGCCCACGGCCGGCTGCTGTTCGCGGGAGAGGGCACAACCGTCACGCGCATGGGCTACGCCGACGGTGCGATGAGCACCGGGGTGCGCGAGGCCAAGCGGCTGTTGCAGACTGCGACGGTGGAGCTGACCACCTGATGTCCACCGTCGCGCCGCCCGAGCGAAAGCAGCGACCCCGCTCCGGCGATCCCGGCAGCGGCAGCGACCGCCCGTGGCTGGTGGTGGTGCTGAACGACAACCACAACACCTTCGACGGCGTCGCCTTCGCACTTGCCCGCACGATCCCCGGAGTGACCTTCGAACGCGGCATGGATCTCGCCAACACCATCCACACAGCCGGTCGCGCGGTCGTGTGGTCGGGACAGAAGGAGCAGGCCGAGCACTACCACGAGCAACTGCAAGGCTTCGGCCTCACGCTCGCCCCCCTCTCGAGCTCGGGGTGAATAACGGTGCCAGGCACCGTTATTCACCCGTGGGAGTTCGTGTTCGACTGGGAGTGGATGCTCGCGATCGCGATCGTGGCGCGTCGACTACGTGCTGGTGGTGCGCGCGCTTGGGCCGCCGCGGGCGAGCCCACGCCGTGGTATCGGATCGCCGCCTTCGCCGCCGGACTGGGACTGATCGCTGTTGCGCTGCTCTCCCCGATCGAGCATCTGGCGCTGACGTCGATGGTCAGCTTTCACCTGCTCCAAAACGTGATCATTGCCGACTGGGCGCCGCCGCTTCTGGTGCTGGGACTGACTCCCGGCGATGTTCGCGATGGCCGAGCGTCACACCCTGGTGCGGGCCGCCACCAACCCGGTGTTCGCGCTGGTCTTCTGGCTGGCCGCCTGGTACGGCCTGCATGTCCCGGCGTACTACGACTACGCGCTGCGACACCACTGGGCGCTGGGCGTCGAGCACGTGATCTTCGTGCTCGCCGGGCTGGTGTTCTGGTGGGCGGTGCTGTCTCCCGGGCGGATGCGGCCGCCGGCCCGGCTGGGATACCTCGTGATCGCGTTCTTCGCCGCATCCCCACTGTCACTGGTGCTCGCGCTGGCCCAATCGCCGGTGTACGACTTCTACCTGGACACACCCAAGCTGTGGGGATTCTCGGCGCTGCGTGACCAGGAGGTGGGGGCGATCACGATGGCAGTCGAGCAGGCCGCGATCCTGTTCGTGGCGTGTGCCATCGCGTTCGCCGCGGTCATCGACCAAGAAGACGAGACTAGGCTTCAACCGTGACCATCGTCCGCGCCGCCTGCATCCAGTTTGCCGCCCGCCCCGAGAAGAGCGACAGCGTGCGCGACATGGCACCGCTGGTGGCCGAGGCCGCCGGCCGAGGCGCCGACGTGATCCTCCTGCCCGAGAAGTGGAACGCCTGGGTGGACGGCGACGGCATGCGCCGCGAAGCCGAACGGATCGACTCCGGCGAGACGGTCGAGGCGATGGCCGGGTGGGCGCGCGAGCATCGCGTCAACCTGATCGGCGGCTCGATCGCGATCGAAGCCGGCGAGCGGGTCGGCAACGTCGAGATCGTGTACGACCGCGACGGCAACCGGATCGGCAGCTACACCAAGATCCATCTGTTCGACGTCGACGTGGGCGGCCACAGCTACCGCGAGTCGGACGGCACCGAGCCGGGATCAGACCCGGTGGTCGTCGACATCGAGGGCGTCCGCTACGGGCTCACCGTCTGTTACGACCTGCGTTTCCCCGAGCTCTACCGGCTGCTCACCCTGGGCGGCGGCGCCACCGTGCTGACCGTGCCGTCCAACTTCACGCTGCACACCGGGATGGCCCACTGGGAGGTGCTGCTGCGGGCGCGCGCGATCGAGAACCAGGCCTACGTGCTCGCCACCGGCCAGCACGGCTTCCCCGGCGGTCGCAACAAGCCGTCCTACGGCCACAGCATGATCATCGACCCGTGGGGGACGGTGCTGGCACAGTCGCCCGACGGCGACGGCGTGATCACCGCCGACCTGGATTTCGAGCGGCTGGCCCAGATCCGGGCGTCGCTACCGGCGCTCGATCATCTCCACCCGAGCCTCAGGCCGCAGTCGGAAGCGTTGGATCCGGCAACACGCCCTGGCTGATGAACCAGGAGCGCACCGCGCTCAGATAGGCCTTGGGCTGCTCCACATAGGTCATGTGGGCGGCCTTTTCGATCACCACCAGCTCGGAGCCCTCGACCTCGTCGTGGATCTCCTGTGACCGGGCCAGCGTGCAGGTGCGGTCGTACCGGCCGGCGATCACCAGCATCGGCTTTCGGATCCAGCGCAGGTGATCGACCCACTCGAACGCGCCGTAGCCGTTGGCCGCGAAGTGGGCCAGCACCTCGGGCGCGTACAGGGTCTTGTCGGCCTGCACGAACGCGCTGTAGGCATCGCCCAGCTCCCAGAAGTGGAACGGCATCTGCGCCTCCGCCACGGCCCGGGCCTGCTCGACGGTCGTGAGCGTGGCCTCGGCCTCGAAGCTGCGCTTGATCTGATCGCGCATCGAGGCCGGCTCGAACCGGTCCAGCTCGCGCTCGATGTCGGCCACCAGCGCCTCGCTGGACGCCGCCCCGGACGAGATCACATACTGCGAGGCGGTGCCGCGCTCCAGCGCGTGGCAGAGCGCAACCACCGCACCGAACGAGTGGCCCAGCACCGCGTAGTCGTCGAGCTGAAGCGCCCGCGCCAGCCGGTCGATGTCCTGGGCCAGCTTCGAGATCGTCAGCTCACTCGGGTCGACCCGGGGAGAGGCACCCTGACCGCGCTGATCGACCATGATCAGCCGCAGGCCCTGCTCGGCCAGCGGATCCAGCCACGGCCGAAACTCCTGGTGATCGAGGCCGGGACCGCCATGCAGCAGCACCAGCGGATGCCCGCTTCCCAGCTCGACGACGTTCAGCACGCCGCCGTCATCCAGTTCCACCAGCCGCTGATCAGCCATTGAGCTTGCGATATCCGAGTGCGTGCTCTGCCTGCATCATCTTGTGGATCTGGGTGGTGCCTTCGTAGATGATCGGCGCGCGGCTGTTTCTGAAGTAGCGCTCCACCGGGTACTCGGCGGAGTAGCCGTAGGCGCCGTGAACCTGGATCGCCTTGTTGGCGGCGTCGAAGGCGCTCTCGGTGGCGTGCCACTTGGCCAGCGACGTCTCGCGGGTGTTGCGAACGCCCTTGTCCTTGGCGGCGGCGGCCTGCATCACCAAGAGCCGCGAGGTCTCGTAGCCCAGCACCATGTCGGCGATCATGTCCTGCACGAACTGGTACTTGCCGATCTCCTGGCCGAAGGTGCTGCGCTCGTTGGCGTACTTGACCGACGCCTCCAGGCACGCGCGGATCACACCCACCGCGCCGGCTGCGACGGTGAAGCGGCCCTGGTCGAGTGAGTTCATCGCGATCTTGAAGCCCTCGCCCTCCTCGCCCACCCGGTTCTCGGCGGGGATGTGCACGTCGGAGAAGAACAGCTCGCCGGTCGACCCTGCCCAGATGCCGAGCTTGTTGGGGATCTGACGGGCCTCGACGCCCTTCCACTCGCGCTCGACGATGAACGCCGAGATGCCCTTGTGGGCGGCGCTGGGATCGGTCTTTGCAAACACCAGCTCGTAGTCGGCCTCGGTCGCATACGAGATCCAGTTCTTCTGGCCGTTGAGCACGTAGGTGCCGTCCGGCTGGCGGATCGCGTTGGTCAGCATCGCCGCCACGTCGGATCCGGCCGCCGGCTCGGTCAGGCCAAAACATCCCGAGCTTCTCGCCCTTGGCCATCGGCACCAGGTACTTCTGCTTCTGCTCCTCTGAGCCGAACTTCAAAAGCGACAGCGAGTTCAAGCCGACGTGCACCGAGATCAGGGTGCGGAAGGCCGACTCGCCCCGCTCGATCTCCTCACAGATCAGCGCCTCGCACACGAAGTCGAGCCCGGCGCCGCCGTACTCGGTCGGGATCGGCGCTCCCAGAAGGCCCAGCTCGGCCATGCCCTCGATGATGCCCATATCGAGGTGATGGTTGATGTCGTTTTCCTGTGCCACCGGTAACACCCGGCGGTCGACGAACTCGCGCACGGTCTCTTGGATCGCGCGCTGCTCGTCGGTGAGATCGAAGTCCACCTGAGCGGCTCCCCTCGCAGCGGTCGGATTGCCGTGGGATCCTATCCGCGAGCGGGTTTGGCCGCGTACATGGCGGCATCGGCGGTGCGCACCAGCCGGTGCGGGTCGCCGCCGTCCTCGGGATACACCGCCAGCCCGAAGGTGGCCGTCACGCTGCCGATCTCGAGATCGTGCTGCAGTGCGTCGGAGATCCGGTCGATCACCGCCAGCGCCTCGGCCCGGTCGGTCTGGGGCAGAAGCACGGCAAACTCATCGCCGCCGATGCGAAACGCCGAATCGACCGTGCGGACGGTGGCCTGCAGCGCCGCTCCGACTCGCTCCAGCGCGAGGTCGCCGGCCGCGTGGCCGTGATCGTCGTTGAGCTGCTTGAACCCGTTGAGGTCGCACAGAAGCAGCGCCAGCGGGTGCTCGTAGCGCACCGCCCGCGCCATCTCCGCGTCCAGCTGGGCGTCGAACGCCCGCCGGTTCAAAAGCCGCGTGAGCGGGTCATGCTCGGCCAGAAACTGCATCTCCTCGTACTGGGCGGCGGCATCCAGGGCGGTGGTGGCCTGGTTGGCGAACACCCGCAGGGCCTGCAGCTTGCGCGCCGACGGCAGCAGCCGGTCACTGGGATCGTCGACCCAGATCACGCCGATCACCTCGCCGGCCGCGCGACCACAACACCACGAACAGCCAGTGATCGTCCCAGGCGTGGGGGCCGTGTCCGCGCAGCTCCGAGTGATAGGTGACGTGGTGGTCGCCGATCAGCTCCTCGGCGGTCACATGATCGATCAGGTGGCAGCCCTCGACCTCGAACCGCGCGTGCCATCAACGGCCGCAGCTCGGCCGGCTGCATCGGCAGGTTGACGGCCGCGTCGTCGACGTTCCAGCCGTGGGCGGCGCGGGTGCGATAGTCGCCGGTCTCGGGCTCGGGCAGGTCGATGCAGACGTTCTCGAAGCCCAGTGAGGTATGGATGCCGTCGCACACCGCCTGCAGGATGGCGTCGATCGCAAACGTCTCGGTGAGCTTGGACGACACCGTCAGCAGCTGCTCCAGCGCGGTGCGGTGGCGGGCGGCGGCCGCGGTCTCCTGGGCTCCCTGGATCGCCAGCGCGGCGTGTTCGGCCATCGCCGACAGGATGTCCAGCTCGTCGCCGCCCGGCACCCGGCCCGACACCGGGTCGTGCACGGACAGGATTCCCACCAGCTGGCCCTGGGAGTGGCGCAGCGGCACGATCAGCTGGTCGTCGGGATGCCAGGTGTTGGGGTCCTCGGTGGAGCTGATCGAGGGCAGGTCGGCTGCGTCGGTGCGGCCGCGGGGCACGAAATACGCGCCGCCGCGCAGAAACCGGTCGTCCAGAGCGGCGACCACCGCTCCCAGCCGTTGGTCTGCTCCAGCTGCGCGGCGCGTGCGTGGCTCGTCGCCGTGCACCGTGGTGGCCTCGAAGTCGTCCCAGGCCGGGCGGTACATGTGCACGACCACCAGGCGGAACCCGAGCGCGTCGGAGATGGCCGCGGCCATCTCGTCCAGAAGCAGCGACAGCTCCTCCTCGCCGCGCACCAGCCGGGTCACCTGGAGGAATCCGCGCAGGCGCTTGATCGATGTGAGCTCGTCGCGGAGCACGTCAGGCCGCCTTGCCCTGTTCGCGCCGGCCGTCGCGCTTGTCGTCGTACATGGCGGTGTCGGCAGCGTGGAACAAGCCGTCGGCGTCGGTGCCGTCGTCGGGGTAGATCGAGGCGCCCAGGCTGGCCCGCAGCGGCGTCTGGCCGTCTGCCGCCGAACTGAGGCCGGCGGCGATTCGCGTCCATCACCGCGGTCACGGTGGTGGCATCGGCGGAGGGCAGCAGCAGTGCGAACTCGTCGCCGCCGATGCGAAAGACGGTGTCGGAGCCGCGCACCGAGCCGGACAGCTGGATCGCGACTCTGATCAAGCGCGGCGTCGCCGGCCTCGTGGCCGTCCCGGTCGTTGGTCTGCTTGAGGTCGTCGAGGTCGCACAACACCAGTGCGAACTGCTCCTCATAGCGCTGCGACCGCTCGATCGGCGGCCTGCGAGGCGGCTGGTGAACGCCCGTCGGTTGAGCAGTCGCGTGAGCGGGTCGTGCTCGGCCAGGAATCGCATCTCCTCGAACCGTGCGGCCGAGTCGAGCGCCGCGGTGGCGTGGTTTGCGAACACCCGCAGCGTCTGCAGCATCGGCCGCTCCGGCATCAGCCGATCGAGTGGCTCGTCGGCTCGGATCAGGCCGCTGACGTTGCCGTTTCGATCCCACAGCGGCACCAACAGCCAGTGGGACGTCCCACGCCCACGGGCCGACGCCGTTTCGCTCCGACCGGTACACGCGTGAGCCCCGCAGGAAGCCGGGCCAGCGCCTCGTCGTGGCTCATCACGTAGCAACCCTCGATCTCGAATGCGGGATCCAGCAGCGGCTTCAGCTCTGCCAGCGAGGGCGGTGTGAGGGCGGCCAGCTCCTCGG
This sequence comes from uncultured Actinomycetes bacterium, assembly GCA_963729195.1. Taxonomy (GTDB): domain Bacteria; phylum Actinomycetota; class Thermoleophilia; order Gaiellales; family JAICJC01; genus CAVPTL01. The sequence continues at coordinate 187,338 of CAVSNF010000025.1, read as the reverse complement.
CTCCCCATCCCACACCGGCGTGCATCTGCATCACTCCGGTCTCGGGATCGGGGATATCCAGCGCCACCTTGGCAAACCCGAGCGCCTCGGAGATGCCCTCGCAGATCGAGTTCAGCACCGCGTCGGCCGCCAGCGTCTCGGTCATCTGCGACGACACCTGCAGCAGCTGCCCCAGTGCGGCCTGCTGGCGCTCGGAGGCGGCGTGCTCGTGGCTGGCCTCGAGTGCCATCGCGGCGTGTTCTGCGACCGCCACCAGCACCTGGAGCTCCGCGTCGTCGGGACGATGTCCCGACAGCGGCTCGTCCACCGAGATGATTCCCAGGATGTGGCCGCGCGAGTGCTTGAGCGGGGCAAACAGCGCGTCTCCCGCCCGCCACGAGCCCGGTGGGGCTCGAGGTCGCGGGCACGTACGTGCGGCTCTGCGCTCGACTCCCAATCGAACTCACCTTCGGGAATCAGGTAGGCACCGCGCCGCTCGAAGCGCGCGTCCAGCAGCATCTCCCACTCCGACCATGGCAGCCGATCACCCATCAGCGCCTCGCGGGCGGCGTCGCTGCCCACCACCGCGGTCACCTCGAAGTCGTCCCAGGCGGGCCGGTAGGTGTTCATCACCACCGAGCCGTATCCCAGCGATTCCGCCACCGTTTGGGCGATGGCGTCGAGCAAGCGGGCGGGGTCGGGCTCTTCCCGGATCAACCGGGTGGCATCGAGCAACCCGCGCAGGCGGGTGATGGGAGTTGGGTCAGTATGCGCCACGGGAGAATCGGTCCACGGCTGAGCGGTGAACCCGGGAATTGGGGGGTGTTCTATGTTTTTCGGCGTATGCGGGCTTCTATTGAGCGATTTCGGACGGTGCTGGGCACTGCGGTGACAGTGATCGCTGTCGTGTCTGCGTGTGCCGGCTGTGCAAAATCGGCCGAGTCACCCGTGGCGATGCCGGGCCGGGCAGGTGCGGTCGCAGTGGCGCCGGACAACTACGGCACCCTGTGGATGACCACACCGGCGAGAGCATACCGCTCGCAGGACGGCGGCCACTCCTGGAAGCCGGTGGCCGGATCGGCCGGCGGCGGTGCGATCGCGTTTCGGGGAGAAACACACCTACCTGTACGGCGCGCTGGGCGCCCGGGTGGGGCCGTTCACGGGCCTGGTGGTGCGGCCGTTTCGCCCCGCGCCCCGACCGCTGGTGGCGGTCACCTCGCCCTACTACGTGACCCATCGCCTGTACGCGCTGGACGGTGAGGGCGGCCTGTGGCTGTCGGTCAACGTCGGCAGGTCGTGGGTGCCAGCTGCGCGCCGCGCGGGCTGCCCAAGCAGTGGTGTGGCCGTGGCCGCGCGGCGACCCGACACGTCCCAGCCCGACACGATCTACGTGGCCGCCGGGCCGGCCGGGCTGTGGAAATCGACCGACTTCGGCGCCGCCTTTCGAGCGGGTCGCGGGGGTGGCCTCGGCCACCGCGGTGGCGACCTCGACCCCACACGACCGAGGTGCTGCTGGTCGCCGACGGCGCCGGTCTGCTGCGCTCCGGCAACGACGCCAAGAGCTTCACCCGGGTGCTGCCGCGAACCCGGGCATCACCGCACTTGCGGTCGACACTCGAAACCCCCAAAACGCCTTTGCCGGGACCGCCGCGGGCCTGCTGCTGCGCTCCGACGACGGTGGCGTCAGCTGGTCGCGGTGACGATCTCGCGCAGCCACTCGGGCAGCCGCACCGGTCGCATCAGCTCGCGGTTCGACGCAGGCGTGCCGAGTGGTCGCCCGGGCGTGCACCCCGGCGGCCGACACGAGCTCGTAGTCGAAGGTGACGGTGGCGCGGGTGATCTCGGCGCAGCCGCAGTCGATCTCGAACTCGTCATCGAAGCCCAGCGGCTTGAGGTAGCGGACGTTGGCCTCGGCCACCACCAGGTCGATGCCCGCCGTCGTGCACGTCGCGATAGCTGTGGCCCAGGGCGCGCAGGTATTCGATCCGGGCGATCTCCAGCCACGCCAGGTACACGCCGTTGTTGGCCACCCCCATTGCATCGGTCTCTGAGAAGCGCACGCGCAGCGAGACGCGGTGGCGGCGGGGGGTGCTCACGCAGGGGAAGGTACTGGAAAACTCGGTCTCCGGACTGATACGGTGCCCGCGACGGAGTAGTTTCATGCCTTCCCAGGAGGGAACGATGGAACGACGACCGCAAGACTCTGGTCGAGCGCGTGGTGGACGCCACCAACGAGAAGGTGACCCGCGTTCAGAACGAGGTCAACCCGGTCGTCTCGGCTACCCGCGATCGCGCCAACGCATGTGCGCAGCAAGGCCCAGCAGGCCGCCGGCGCTCTGCCTCTGGCCACCCGTGATGACATCGCGCGGCTGCAGGAGTCGGTCGACCGGATCGAGGCCGCCCTGGCCGATCTGACCAAGAAGCAGGCCAAGCCCGCCGCTCGCCGTCCACGGGCCGCCAAGCCCAAGCCCAAGCCGCCGGCCGGCAGAGCCCGCCGCCGAGGCGCACCGAGACCACCTGAGCTCAGGCGGGTACGCGCAGCCGCAGCGCCTGCTTGCGGATCGTGAAGGTGACCGGCGTGATGCCGGGCAGTTCGCCGTCCAGCTCGATCGGCAGTGGCTGTTCGGGTGTGACTGTGATCTCGCGGGCGCGGCTGATGCTGGCCTTGGGGTGGTGGATGTGGGTGCCCGCGGTAGAGCTTGGGCAGCGTCTTGTACCAGGTCGGTCTTGGAGATGTCGCCCCACACCAGCACGTCCAGCTCGCCGTCGTCGGGCTCGGCCATCGGCAGGATCTTCATGCCGCCGGCCCAGCTGCGGCAGTTGGCCACGATCACGTTGTTGGAGACGAGCTCGCGCTCCTCGCCGTCGATGCTGACGCGCATGCGCCGGTTGGTGTAGGAGATCAGCGAGCTCAAGCCCGCCCACGCGAAGGTCACGGTGGCGCCCAGGCGCTTGGACGATTGGTTGGCCTTCTCGGCGGCAAAGCCGGTCATGCCGGCGCTGGCGACGTTCACGAACAGCCGCTCGGCCGGCTCGCCGTCGGGGCCGGTGAAGCGGGCCACGCCCACGTCGATCGTGCGCGCGGTGCCGCCGGCAGCCACGTCCAGCGCGCGGTCGGTCTTCTTGGAGATGCCGAAGGTGCGGATGAAGTCACACCCCGAGCCGCGGCAGACGACCGCCAGTTCGGCCTCCGGTGCGATCGCCCGCTCGCCGTCGAAGAAGCCGTTGGCGACCTCCGAGATGGTGCCGTCGCCACCCACCGCCACGATCAGCCGGGCGCCCTCGGTGAGCGCCTCGCGGGTCAGCTCGGTGGCGTGCCCGGGGGCGGTGGTGAGGCGCACATCGCACGTCGAGCCCGCGCAGCTTCGCGCCCTTGGCGATCCCCGGCCAGGCCTTGGCGGTGCGCGCCGCTGTCGGACGCCGGGTTCACGATCATCACGGCGGTCACTTGGGGTCGACCGCCGCCGCGATCGCCAGCCGGCACATCCGCTCGACTCCGGCTGCCAGCTCGTCGTCGCCGATGCGTTCGAACGTCTCGCCGTAGACCAGGTCAGACACGGTCAGAAGACACGCCGTCTGCACCTTGCGCAAGCCGCCGATGGTAAACAGCACCGCGGCCTCCATCTCGACGGCCAGCACGCCCGCGTTCGCCCCAGCGCTTGTGCCGCTCGCGGGTCGGGGTCGTAGAAGGTGTCCGAGCTCGCGATCGCGCCCACGTGGGGCCGCACGCCAAAGCCCTTGGCGGCGTGGATGATGCCGTGGGTGAGCCCGAAGTCGGCGGTGGGGGCGTGCGGCTCGCCGCCGGTGTAGGCCCGCGCGGTGCCGTCGGCGGGCACCGCCGAGATGCCCACGATCATGTCTCCCAGCGCCAGCTGGGGCTGCAGCGCTCCGCAGGTGCCCACCCGGATCAGCCGGGTACAGCCCAGCTGGATCAACTCCTCGATCACGATCGCCGCGCTGGGACAGCCCATGCCGGTGGCCTGCACCGACACCGGCGTGCCGTCGACCGAGCCGGTGAAGCCCAGCAGGCCGCGCTCGCCGTTGACCTGCCGGGGCGACTCCAGGAACGTGTCTGCGATCCAGCGCGCCCGCAGCGGGATCGCCGGGGAGCAACACCGCCGGGGCGTAGTCGCCCGGCTCGGCCCGCAGGTGGATCGGCATCGCCTGATCCTATCGGGCGGCAGCGACGCACAGAGCCTGGCCGGTGACGCGGTAGCGCCCGTCGGCGAGGCGGAAGTCGGCCATCGCATCACGGACGCTGCTCGATCAGGTGATCGCGCTTGGCCTGGGTCAGCGTGGGCAGCAGCCGGGCGAGACCACCCGCCAGGGCTGAGTGCGTCTCCCAATAGTCGTCGAACGACGAGTACTCGAACTCGACGTCGATCGCCTCCATCGCCGTCTGCGTGAGTCCCGCGGCGGCAATCAACTGGCGACAGGTGTGTGCGGTCGGCCAGCGCGAACATCCCAGGCGACCCGGGCGGAGACGCGGGGATGTCGACCAGCCGCTCGAGCACTCCCCAAAGCCGGGTGGCCCAGGGATTTTCGGTCTTCGTCGCCCCACACCACAAAGCCGCACAGGCCGCCGGGCTTCAGCACCCGCCGCGTCTCGCGGAGAACCGCCGCCTGGTCGGGTATCAGCATCAGCCCGAACCGGCACACGACCGCGTCGAAGCTCTTGTCGGCGAGGTCGATCGCCTCGGCGTCGACGACTCGGGCATTCGATCACGTCGCTGAGTCCCGCGGCCGCGGCCGACGCGGGTCGCCGCCGCCACCATTCCCTCGGCCCGATCGGTGGCCAGGTAGCGCCCGCCGGGGACGATCGACGGCGCCAACTCGATGGCGGTGTCGCCCGGCCCGGCGGCGAGTTCCAGCACGTGCTTGCCCGGCGCGAGCATCACCTGGGCTCGCAGCCACTCGGTCAAGCGGGTGGAAGGTCTTGCGGGTGTACTCGCGCTTCTGCTCCCACGAACCGGCCGCTTCTTCCCAGTTCTGGGCGCTGCGAGCGCGGTACTCGTCGGCTGCCTCGGTGCTACCTTGCGACATGTGCAGAACCGTACACTCTCGGTCGACGGGCTGCGAATCAACGTCACCGAGTGGGGTTCCGGTCCCCCGGTGGTGCTGGTTCATGGGCTCACCGGGTCGCTGGACTACTGGGCTCCGTTCGCCGAGCGCCTGTCGCGGCGACACCGTGTGATCGCCTTCGACATCCCCGGTCACGGAGAGCAGTGAGGCGCTGGAGCCGTTCACGTTCGACGGCCTGGTGACGGTGCTGGCCGACGCAGCCGACCAGCTCGAGGCCGACAACCCCGCGATCGTGGGCCACTCGTTCGGCGTGCCGATCGCAGTCTGCTGGGCGGCCGCCCGGCCGGTGTCCGCGCTGGTGCTGGCCTCGCCGGTGGGAATCACGCCGCTGCACATCCGCCGGGCGCGAGCGGTCATGCCCGTGCACAAGGTGCTGGCCCGCAGCGAGCGGTTGTGGGAGGCCGCCGCGTCGCGCTCGCGGTGGCCGCGACGGGTGATCTTCGGCTGGTTCGTGGGCATGAACGACCTGGACGGCTTGGAGCCGGATCAGGCCCGGTCGCTGCTGCGAGGCGCGGCTCGGGCGGCGCCGGTGGTGCCCTCCGCGCTGCCTGCGCTGGAGCATCTCGACCTGCGCACGATCGCCTCTGAGGTGGACGTGCCCTGCCTGGTGGTATGGGGCGAGCACGACCAGTCCGCCTGGGACAACGGCCCCGAGTTCGCCGACCTGCTCGGTGCCGAGGAAGTGGTGCTGCCCGGCGTCGGCCACATGCCGATGATCGAAGCTCCCTACTCTTTCGGCGTCGCCGTCGCCGACTTCTTGTGAATAACGGCGCCAGGCACCGTTATTCACGTTGTGCTCTACGCTTTCGGCGTGAGTTCGATCACCACCGCACGCACCGATCCGTGGCACTGCAGCGATTGCGGCGCCGCCGCCGATCTGGCGCCGCTGTCGGCCGAGATCGGGCTGGTGCGCCTGGCCGATCACGGCGCCGAGGGTTTCCGACTGGGCAGCGCCGGCGTGGAGTCCGAGATCGCCCCGCTGCTGGCGGCGTGTGAGTGCGGCGGGCGCTTCCAGCCGGGCGGCTCGGACGGTGAGATCGCCGTTGCGAGCTTCGATGCCGACGCGCTGCGGCCGATTCGCGATTCGCGGCTTCGAGGTGCTCAACGCCGAGCCCAAGCTGGCCGAGCTGGCCGTCGTCTGGCAGGCACGGGGGCTGCGGGCAACCGGGCGAGAGGACGAGCTGTCCGGTGAGCAGGTGCTGGAGCTGCGGCTGGAACAGCGCCTCAACGACCTGCTGATCCAGATTGAGCGCGCCCACCGCGCGGGCGACGAAGACGCGGCCGAGACCGCCCACGCTCGCTACGTCGAGCTGGCCACGACCTATGCCACCCGGGCGCTTCGTGACAGCCGTCCTGCCTGAGCGAGTTGCCGACTACATCGCCGGCGGTCGGCTGCTCGAACCCGGACAGGAGCTGGTCGCGCTGGTATCGGGTGGCGCCGACTCGCTGTGCCTGTGGACGCTGATGAGCGAGCTCGGATACCGAGTCGACGCGCTGCACGTCGACCACGGGCTGCGTGGCCGGTGCCGGACGTGCCGACGCCGAGTTCTGCGCCGCGCTGGGGGCGGCGGTGGTCGAGGTGGAGGTCGCCGCCCGGCGGCAATCTGGAAGCCCGCGCCCGCGAGGCGCGCTACCGCGCCGCCCGCGAGTACGCCGACGGCAGAGTGATCGCGACCGGGCACACGGTGTCCGATCAGGCCGAAACGGTGCTGTACCGGCTGGCGTCGTCGTCCGGCCCCCGCGCGGCGGCGGCGATGCGCCCCCGCGAGGGCGACCTGGTGCGGCCGCTGCTGTGCCGTGACCGCGAGGAGACACGGGCATGGTGTGGGCAGCGCGGGCTGGAGCCGCGGCTCGACGCCACCAACCAGGACACGCTCCATCGCCGCAACCTGATCCGGCACGAAGTGATGCCCGCACTTCGCCGGGTGCATCCCGGGGCAGAGGTCAACCTGGCCCGCACCGCCGAGCTGCTGGCCGAGCTGGACGAGCTGCTGAGCGAGCTGGCCGAGGAGCATGTCACCGACCGAGCTCGACCTCGACTCGCTGTCGCGAGCTGCCCCGCGGGCCTGCGGGTGGTGGTGCTGCGGGCCGCGGCGGAGCGCGCCGCCGGGCGCCCGCTGCGGTTGCCTCGCGAGCTGACCGGCAGGCTGGAACAGCTGGCCACGCGCGGCGAAGGGCGTCGAGCGGCTGTCGCTGGCGCGTGATCTCGAAGCCGTGCGCGACCGCCGAACCCTCAGCTTCGCTGCTCCGACGCGGTATCCTCACTCGGGATGAGCGCAGACCTCGAGCACGCCGGCCACGAGAGTTTGATCGCCGAGGTGCTGGTCACGGAGGAAGCGCTCGAGGCCCGCATCGCCGAGCTCGGTGCCGAGATCTCGCATGACTACGCGGATACCGACCTGCTGCTGATCGGAGTGCTGAAGGGCGCGGTGTTCTTCATGGCCGACCTGATCCGGCGCCTCACGGTTCCCTGCGAGATCGACTTCATGGCCGTCTCCAGCTACGGCAACAGCACCGACTCCTCCGGGGTGGTGCGGATCCTCAAGGATCTCGACGCCAGCATCGAGGGCCGCAACGTGGTCGTGATCGAAGACATCGTCGACTCCGGCCTGACGCTCTCGTATCTGCTGCGCAATCTGGAGGCGCGCAACCCGGCATCGGTGGAGGTGTGTGCGCTTCTGACCAAGCCCGACCGACGGGTTGCAGACATCGAATGCCGCTACGTCGGGTTCGAGATCCCCAACCGTTTCGCCATCGGATACGGGCTGGATTACGCCGAGCGCTACCGCAGCCTGCCCTACGTGGCAGCCCTGGATGAAACGAAAATTGTGGGCGGGCTCGCATAAGTCGCACTTTGCGGGCATCCTTGAGTGAGATGCCGTCAATCCGCTTCAGACGCGTGGACGTAGTGCCGATGACGCGGAAATCCACCGTGCTAGCATCCGGGATGGGTAATTGGGCGAGCTCCCCGGCCGCACTCTGGACGACATTAGAAGCAGCTCCCGGGGGAGGTATTCGAAATTTCTGCGAGTCGATTCTTTAAGAGCGCGGCGTTTCCGATCCTGATCGTGATCGTGCTGGCGATCTTCGTCAGCAGGCTCCTTTCGGGCGGTTCAAGCACGCAGGCACCCAGCTGGAACCAGCCTGCAGGACATGGTGACCAACCACCAGATCGTGGAGCTGCGCGGGGATTACCCCGGATCCAGCGTCACCTTCAAGCGCAAGAGTGACCAGAAGACGTTCACGATCGGGATCCCGTCCCAGCAGCAGCTGGACAAGATCACCCGCGACGCGATCAACGAAGGCATTCCCACCACCGGTACCCGCACCGGCGGCTCGCCGTGGTGGAGCGCGCTGATCACGCTGCTGCCGTTCCTGCTGTTCTTCGTGTTCTGGATCTTCCTGATGAACCAGATGCAGGGTGGCGGTTCCAAGGTGATGAGCTTCGGCAAGAGCCGCGCCAAGCGCATGTCGGTCGACTCGCCCAAGATCACGTTCAAGGACGTCGCAGGTGTCGACGAGGCGGTCGAGGAGCTGCACGAGATCAAGGAGTTCCTCGAGAACCCGCGCAAGTTCCAGGCGCTGGGCGCCCGCATCCCCAAGGGTGTGCTGCTGTTCGGGCCTCCTGGTACCGGTAAGACGCTGCTGGCCCGCGCGGTCGCCGGCGAGGCCGGTGTGCCGTTCTTCTCGATCTCCGGTTCGGACTTCGTCGAGATGTTCGTGGGCGTCGGCGCCAGCCGCGTGCGCGACCTGTTCGAGCAGGCCAAGCAGAACTCGCCGTGCATCATCTTCATGGACGAGATCGACGCCGTCGGCCGCCATCGCGGCGCCGGCATGGGCGGCGGCCACGACGAGCGCGAGCAGACGCTGAACCAGCTGCTGGTGGAGATGGACGGCTTCGAGATGAAGGACAACATCATCCTGATCGCCGCCACCAACCGTCCCGACATCCTCGATCCGGCGCTGCTGCGTCCCGGTCGGTTCGACCGTCAGGTGGTCGTCGACCGGCCCGATCGCGCCGGCCGCAAGAAGATCCTCGAGGTGCACAGCCGGGGCAAGCCGGTCGCCGCCTCGGTCGATCTCGAAGCGCTGGCCGGCCAGACGCCTGGGTTCACCGGCGCCGACCTCGCCAACCTGGTGAACGAGGCCGCGCTCCTGGCCGCACGCAAGGGCCAGAAGCAGATCGGCAACCTGGAGCTGGAAGAGGGCATCATGCGGGTCATCGCCGGGCCCGAGAAGAAGACCCGGCTGCTCTCGCCGAAGGAGCGCGAGATCACCGCGGTGCACGAGATGGGCCACGCGCTGGTCGGCCACTACCTCGAGCACAACGACCCTGTGCACAAGATCTCGATCGTCGGCCGCGGCATGGCGCTCGGCTACGTCGTGACGCTGCCCTCCGAGGACAAGTTCATGCGGTCGCGGCTCGAGTTGATGGACGGCCTGGCCAAGAATCTCGGTGGCCGTGCCGCCGAGGAGCTGGTCTTCAAAGAGGTCACCACCGGCGCTGAGGACGATCTCAACAAGACCACCGATACGGCCAAGCGCATGGTCACGCGCTGGGGCATGTCCGAGAAGCTCGGCCCGCGCACGTTCGGCCGGGATTCGAGCCAGCCCTTCCTTGGCCGCGATTTCGGTCACGAGGCCGACTACTCGGAAGAGATCGCGCGCGAGATCGATGATGAGATCCGGCGGATCGTGGAGCGTGCGCACGAGCGCGCCCGCGAGGTGCTGACCGAGCACATCGACGAGCTGCAGCAGATGTCTCAGGTGCTGATCCAGTACGAGACGTTCGATCGCGATCAGTTCGAGCGGCTGCTGACCGGTGAGGCCCCTGAAGAGGTCTTCAAGGACGTCGAGAAGAAGCCCGAAGAGGTTCCGGCCGAGGCCCCCAAGAAGGACCCGGTGCGACCTCGTGGGCTCGGTCTTGCCGCTGCCCGGCAACATCGCCAGCGGTCAGCCGCCCGAGTCTCCTCAGCCTTCCTGACGCTCAGCACCGCGCCTAATCACCCCTTTGGTGGAGCGGGATCCCCCTCAGGGAGGTGAGACTGCGGCCGCTGCCGGCCGATTGTAGGAAAGCGCGTTTGTTTTCTTCAGGACGGACTTTTCATGCGATTTCGAGGCAGGGGGGTCGTGCTTGCGGCCCCGGCTGTCGCGCTGCTGGCGTTTGCGCCGGGCGCGGCGGCCGGGCCGCTGACCCTTCACGGTAGTGGGCCCATCACCAAGTTGAGCTGCGCGTCTTCGCCCTGCGTGAAGACGCTGCGGCGCGCCGGCGGACACCCCGTGGTCACGCTCACCCGACTGCACGCCGCGCATCCGCGGCGGCCCGTCGCAGAACATCTACCAGCTGTCCTGGAAGGTGGGCGACCCGCACGTTCACCTGGACGCGGAAGCGCTGCGCCCGCTGAGCCCGGTGGGGTCGATCGCCCTGGCCACCATCTCCAGCTGGACGCGCAGCGGCCCCAAGGGCCTCGTGGGTGCCCTCAACGGCGATTTCTTCGGCTACAACGGCTGGTACGGCGGCTACCCCAGCGGAATGCTGGTGCGAGCGCGCACGGTCGACGCGTTCGGCTGGGGAGGCCCCGGCGTTGGCTACGAGACCAAAGGCCTGGGCGGCCAGCCCGGCGGGATGGTGTTCGGCAACCCGCGGGCGGTTCCCACCAACATCTCACTGCCCCACGGCGGGCTCGACCACCATCGGCAGCTTCGTGCCGTCTCCCGCGCACTCTGGCCTCGAAGGCCGGGCGACCTGCCGGGCGATCAGGTGGCGGTGGCGACCGCCCACAATGTCGCCTTCAAGATCCCGTCGGGCATGATCGGAGTGGTGCTGGGCAGTGCGGCTGCTCCCAGCCCGTTTGCGCTCGATGCTGCGTGGCAGCAAGACCGGCTACCACAATCCCACCAACACCTCGACCTCGGCCAAGGAGACGGTGGTCGGGCTTCCGGTTCGGTGAGCGCGGAGTGGCGACTCGTTCGCTGCTCCTGCCGATCTCGAACGACCGTCTGTGCGACCGGCGTCTGTCCCGGCGGGCACGTCGATCACGCTGCACACCGGCCAGGCGCTGCTGGTGGCGCGTGCCGGCCGCTTCGCCGCCACCGGCCTGGAGGATGCTGCGGCCGCGCCGGCCGCCGACCGTGAAGGTTGCAGTCGACTCCGCCAAGTGGGCGCACGTCGCCGAGGTGATGGGCGGCAAGCCGCTGCTGGTCAAAAACGGCGTCGCTCGCTACACGACCCCCTGGGCGGATCCGCCGATGATGGATCACAACCCCTGCTACCAGTGGTGCGGCCGGTTCTGGCGGCCGGCGGTGATGATGGGCACCAACGGCTGGGGATCGATGCTGATCACCGGGTCGGCAGACTCGGGTGTGTACGGGTGGCAGTGGACGTCGATGTTGCGCCAGCTGGGCGCCCGCGACGCGATCGGCTTCGACAACAACTCTTCCACCGAGCTGCTGGTTCCCGGGCTCAGCCCCTCCCACGGATGGACGTTCGACAGCGCCAACCACTGGGAGCGCGATATCCCCGAGGCGACCGCCCTGTCGTTCAGATAGCCCCCTCGCCCACGAGAGCGTCGGGGCGAGCTGCCCGCCCCGGCGCCCCCGTCGGTAGTGTCCCGACCGATGAGCGTTCTGGATCGGTTCCCCGGCCCCGCGGTGATGGGCATCGTCAACGTCACGCCCGACTCCTTCTCGGACGGGGGTGAGTTCCTGGACGCCTCGGCGGCGATCGCCCACGCCGGGCGGCTGGCGACCGAGGGCGCCGATCTGATCGACGTCGGCGGCGAGTCGACCCGCCCGGGCGCGCAGCCGGTGGCGCTCGCCGAGGAGCTTCGGCGGGTCGTCCCGGTGATCGAGGGGATCGCGGCGGCTGACCGACGTGCCGATCTCGATCGACACGATGAAGGCCGACGTCGCCGAGGCGGCGCTGGCTGCGGGAGCGAGCTTCGTCAACGACGTGACGGCGCTGCGCGGCGATCCGCGGATGGTGGAGGTGGTCGCCGCCGCCGGGGTGCCGGTGTGCCTGATGCACATGCTGGGCGAGCCGCGCACGATGCAGCACGACCCCCGCTACGGCGCCGTGGTCGAAGAGGTCGCCGGATTCCTGGGCGAGCGGGCGGAGTGGGCGTGCGCGCAGGGCGTCCAGGCCGACCGGATCTGCGTGGATCCCGGCATCGGGTTCGGCAAGACGCTCGCGCACAACCTCGAGCTGCTGCGGCGGCTGGACGAGATCGTCGCGCTGGGCTACCCGGTCGTGGTCGGGGTGTCGCGCAAGCGCTTCCTGGGGGCGCTCACCGGGGCGGACGAGGGCGACCGAGGGGCGGCCTCGCTGGTGGCCAGCCTGGCCGCCGTGCGGGCCGGTGCGTGGATGGTGCGGGTGCATGACGTGCGTGCCATGCGCCACGGGCTGGCCGTCGAGGCCGCGATCCGGGACGACGGATGAGCGGCCCGCTGATCGAGATCCGAGGGCTGGAGGTGTTCGCCCACCACGGCGTGTTCGAGCACGAGCGCCGCGATGGGCAGCGGTTCGTGATCGACGTGACCCTGCGCGCCAGCGACGCCGAATCCGGGCGAAACGACGATCTCGCCGGCACCGTCGATTACGGGGCGGTGTGCGATCGGGTTGTCGAGCTCGTCAGCGGTGGCCCCTACAACCTGATCGAGAAGGTCGCCGACGTGGTCTGCACGGCGCTCTTGGCGGAGTTCCCGGTGGATGAGGTCACGGTGCGGGTGGCCAAGCCCGATGCGCCGATCGAGCATCGCGTTCGATCACGTCGCCGTCACCGTCTCGCGCGCCCGCTGAAACCCACGTATAACTGAACCAATGGGGGCTCCCATCCGGATTGTTGTTGTTGACGATCACCCGCTCTTTCGGCGGGGGCTGATCACGCTGCTCGAGGGCGCCGGCATGAAGGTCGTGGGCACCGCCTCGAGCGTGCTGGAGACGATCGAGCGGGGTGTGCGCCTGCGTCCCGATGTGGTGCTGATGGACCTCGAGCTGAAGGACGGCAGCGGCATCCTCGCCACCCGTCGGCTGCTGGACGCCGTGGGCGGAGGAGTCAAGGTCGTGATGCTGTCGGAGTCGCACGACCCGCAGGTGATGCTGGCGGCGGTGCGGGCCGGCGCGGTCGGCTACCTCACCAAGGATCAGGCGCCCGACCGGCTGGCCGAGGCGATCGTGGGCGTGGTCGGCGGCGAGGCGGCGGTGTCACGCCGGATGGTGTCCTACCTGCTGGACGAGGTGCGCGGCGCTGAGCAGCGCTTGGAGCTGGCTCCACGGCCGCCAGCAGCGCGAGAAGCTGACCCCCCGCCAGCTCGAGATCCTGCGGCTGATCGCCAGCGGCTACACCACCGGGCAGATCGCCGCCGAGCTGTACCTGTCGCCCGAGACGGTGCGCTGGCACGTCAAGGCGATCCTGCGCAAGCTCAACGCCCGCACGCGAGCCGAAGCCGCCGCGGCCCTCCACCAGGTCGGCACACGGCGTGAATAACGGTGCCAGGCACCGTTATTCACGCCGAGCTTAGCGGCGGGTGCGAGCGGTCTCGGTTGCGAGCCGCACGACCCACAGCGACACCATCAGGCAGTACGTGATGGCGATGCAGGAGATGCACAGCGCGGTTGCGCGCCCGGCGGGGCCGGACAGCAGCTGGAAGATCTCGCTCAGCAGCGGCTTCATCGCCACGAACGCGATCAGGCCGGTCATGCCGAGGTGGATGGTGGTGCGCCGGATCTCGCGCGGCCGCAGCTTGGGGTACCGTGCGTCGGCCCACGTGGCGAGGGCGGCCGGACAGATCAGGAGCACGACGGTCAATTCCATGAGGGTCGACATGGTCATCCTTCGTCAGAGCGTGGGAGCTTTGGTACGGCCCGCGAAAAGCCGTCCCCCAGCGAGCATCGGCAAAGATGAGCAAATTGTTAAGGTCGCGAAGGAAAGTGCACCCCATCGGGTGACTGTTGCGCTCGTAGGATTCGGCGCGAACCTCGGGGATCCTGCGGACACGCTGCCCCGGGCAGTGCGTGCCTGCGAGCGTCTCGGGGACGTCCGGGCGGTGTCGCCGACCTATCGCACCGCCCCGATCGGGAGTGACCGATCAGCCCGACTTCCTCAACCTGGTGGCCGAGCTCGAGACCGTCGCTGACTCCCGCCGAGCTGCTCGCCGGATTGCAGCGGATCGAGGCCGAGTTCGGCCGGGTGCGCGACCGGCGCTGGGGGCCGCGCACGCTCGATCTCGACCTGATCTGGTACGACGGTGTCGAGTCCGACGATCCCGCGCTGGAGCTGCCGCATCCCCGCGCCCACGAGCGCGAGTTCGTGCTGCGGCCGCTGGTCGACATCGCGCCCGAGACGATCATCCGCGGCCGCACCGCCGAGGACTGGCTGTCGCAGATCGAGCCGCAGGGCGTCGAACGGGTGTGATCGGCGTGCGCGACCGCCGCATTTATGCGTAGACTTGGAGCATGTCGTTTCTCGAGGACCTCGAGGAGTTCGACGCCGAGCTTGAGCTCCGGCTGAAACGCGAATACGCAACCGTCTTCGGGATGTTTCGCTACTGCGTGCTCACGGCCGAGGCCACGTACCTGTGCAACCGGCTGGTGATGGAGTCCCAGCACACCACCGCCTACCCGATGGTGCACCTGTCGATGGAGGACGTGTGGGTGTGGGACAAGAACCGGCCCAGCCGCATCATCCCGCGGGCGGAGGTGCACACCACCCAGGACGTGACGGTCGAGGAGCTGCGGCCCGAAGGCACGATCGACACCGTGCTGCCGCCCGGCTTCGAACTGTCGGACGACTAGCCGGCCGCGGTGCTGCTGGTCATCGACGCCGGCAACTCGGACACGGTCGCGGGCCTGTTCGACGGCGACGAGTTGATCGCCCACCGGCGGATCCCCACCGACCATGATCATGCCGATCGCGAGCTGGTGGGGGTGCTGATCGGCGACGGCGTCGACGGCGTGGTGGTCGCGACCGCGCGGCCGCGCACTCGATGCCGGGCTACCACGCGGTTGTGACCGAGCTGACCGGCCGCCCGCCGATCGTGGTGCTCGCGCCGCGCCGGTGGGAGCTGACCGGCTGGCCGACGCGGCGGCTGCGTTCGCGCTGGTGGGCGGGCCGTGCATCGTCGTCGACATGGGCACCGCAACCACGGTGGACGTGGTGTCCTCGTCCGGCGAGTGGGCGGGGGGCGCGATTGCCCCGGGGATCGGCATCTCGGTGGCGGCGCTGACCGAGCGCGCCGATCGACTACCCGTGATCGAGCTCCGGCGCTCCGACCGATGCCATCGCAGCGCGACACCGCCGAGGCCATCCGCTCCGGGGCGGTGTTCGGGCACGCCGCGCATGGTGGACGGCCTGGTCACGCGGTTTCGGGACGAGCTGGGCGCGGAGCTGCCGGTGGTGGCGACCGGCGGGCACTCGGAGCGTGGTCGCTCCGCACTGCCGCACCGTCTCGCAGGTCGATCCGTGGCTGACGCTGCGCGGGTTGGCGCTGCTCGGCGCCGGCAGCGTCTAGCGCCGCTCCCACACGACCGGGAACAGCTCGTCGTCCATTGCGGCGCCCGCCGGCAGCCGCTCGGCCAGGCCGGGGAACTCGGGTGAGGTCTTCCAGCCCCGCGGCGCGTGGGTCACGTCGTCGCCGATGAAGCGGATCGAGAAGGCACGCCGAAGGCCGCTGCTGGGGCCCGAGGCGTGCAGCGTCAGCATGTTGAAGAAGACGGCATCGCCCGGCTCCAGCTCCCACCCGATGATCGGGAAGGCGCTGCGGTCGGCCTCGATGTCGGGCAGGTCGGCCAGCGCGCCCTCGGGGAACCAGCTGGCCTGGCCGTCCATGAACGTTCGCGGCATCAGCCACGGCCCCAGGTGGGAGCCGGCCACGAACTCGAGCGTGGCCGATCGCGGCACCGGATCGACCGGCATCCACACGCTGCAGGTCTGGCTGCCCTCCACGTTGTAGTAGGGCTGATCCTGGTGCCAGGGGGTCGGCTGGCGGGTGGCCGCCTCTTTCACCAGCACGTGATCGTGGTAGAGGCGGATCTGCGAGCTGCGCGTCAGTTCGCCCGGCGATCGCGGCCGCGTGACTCTCCCGAATCACCTGCTCGAGCTCGGAGAAGCGGCTCCAGTTGCAGAAGTCCTCGAAGAACCGTGCCGGGATCGTCATCCCGCGAGGCCACCAGCGCCCGAGGGCTGGGCTCGGCCAGATTCCGCTCGATGCCGCGCGTGACCTCTCGACCTCCTCGGGCGTGAACGCTGCGCGCACCACCACCGCCCCGTCCCGTTGAAAGTCGTCCACTCTGCCCATGCTCAGAGCAGTCGTGAATAACGGTGCCTGGCACCGTTATTCACCTATCATCGCGCGGATGGGGAAGCTCAGGCTCGGGGGATTTGGCGCGACCCTGGTGCTGACGGTGGTGCTCTTGGCGAGCGACTGGCCGGTCGGGTTCTGGCAGGACTTCTGGGTCGAGCATCCCCTGTGGGCTGCGGTGGTTGGTGGATTCCTGTTGCTGCTGATGACCGCCTACGGCGTTGATGCCTACGTCCGCCGCCGGGAGGCGGGGCGCTGGCGTGTGATCGGGCGGGTGGCGGCCGGCGAGTTTCACTTCGGCTGCGCGAGGCGTGGGTGACGATGCTCGAGCTGGTCGGCATCGCCGAGATCAGCGGGCAGCTGTCACCGCCGATCCAGCAGCGCCTGGACGTGGCCCGGCCGGCGATCGATGCCCACGCCGCCGAGCTGGCGGAGATTCCCGCAACCGCACCAGCGCCGGCGGCTGATGGTGCTGGTCGCCGACCCTCGCTGGGGTGCGGCGGCGTCGCCGGTGCTGAACGCCATCGGGATCGAGCTGGCCCAGGCGGTGTCGAGGTGGAGCGCCGCGCTCTTGACGCTGCAGGATCGAGGAGATGTTCGCGGCGATCGACCGCTTCGGCCTGGTGGGGACGGACATCAGCGATCTGGCCCACGGGCTCGATCCATTGGTGGCCGACCAGTTGGAGGCCGCCGCCGCCGTCGGACTCCTGGCTTTCGCTCTACAGCGGTTTCGTCCGCGAAGGCGAGTACTGGGAGGGACGATTCCGAGGTGCCCCGGTGGCCAGCCAGATCGATCGGCTGGAGGTTTGCCGATGATGCCGTCGCTTGAGACCGACCGGTTGCGGGTGCGTGAACTGACAGAAGCCGACGCGGGCAGCGTCCAGCGAGTCGTGGGAGAGCCGCGTGACCGGTGGCTCGAGTGGACGGTGGCGGGATACGTCCAGCGTGCGAATCTGAAGCAGCCGCCCTACGGCGACCGGGCCGTGGAGCGGCGTAGCGACGGCGAGCTGGTCGGCCTGGTGGGGCTGGTGCCGCGCCTGGCGCCGTTCGGACTGATCCCCGGCCTCGGCGATGGCGGCGATCCCGATCGCTTTCGCCCGGAGGTCGGCCTTTACTGGGAAACGGCGCCCGCCGAGCGCGGCCAGGGGTATGCCGGAGAGGCGGCTGCGGCACTGATCGCGTACGGCTTCGAGCAGCTGAAGCTGGCCCGCATCGTGGCCACCACCGACCACTCTAACCTCGCCTCGATCAGCGTGATGCGAAAGCTCGGCATGCGGATCGAGGTCAATCCCCAGCCCGAGCCGGAGTGGCTGCAGGTGGTGGGTGTGATGAATAGAGGTGAATAACGGTGCCTGGCACCGTTATTCACCCGCCGCCGTAGATCGAGATCGGCAGGTCGAGCAGGCGATCGGACTCGGAGGTGGGCAGCAGGTCGATCTCGGCGGCGTGGGCGATCAGGAGCTCCCGGGCCTCGGGGCAGGCGTTCAGCAGCACCTGCTCGGCGGCGTCCACCGTCTGGCACAGCATCAGCTCGCCCCGCACCGCCCGGGCGCCCTCGGTGCCGCGCAGGTACCAGCCGTAGAACTTGCGCAGGAATCCGACCGAGCGCTCGTCGCCCATCTCCCGCACCACCTCGCGCATGAACCGCACCAGCTCGGCGTACAGCTCGGCGCGATCGGGCTCGGCCGACTCGCCGCCGGCCATCTCGCGCAGCGCCCACGGCCGCCCCTGCGCGCCGCGGCCGACCATGACCGCGTCGGCGCCGGTCGACGTCGAGCACCACCTGGGCGCGAGCGCGGTCGGTGATGTCGCCCGAGGCGATCACGGGAATCGACACTCGCTCGACCAGCTCGGCGGTGAGCGTGTGGTCGGCGGTGCCGGTGTACATCTGCTTGGCCGAGCGCGGGTGCAGCGTGAGCGCCGCGACCCCCTCGGCCTCGAGCTTTGGCCCCAGGTCGAGGGCCGTGCGCGAGCCGTTCTCGAAGTCCTCGGCGCATCTTCACCGTGACCGGCACGTCGACCGCGTCGACCACCGCCCGGGCCAGGCGACAGGCGAGGTCGTGCTGCTCCAGCGCGCTGGCTCCGGCTCCGGTCTTGGTGACCTTGCGCACGGGGCAGCCGAAGTTGATGTCGACGATGTCGGCGCCCGCAGCGACCACCATCTCGGCCGCCTCGGCCATCCGCTCGGGCTCGGAGCCAAAGATCTGGACGGCCAGCGGATGTTCGTCCCGGGCGATCCGCAGGTACCCCAGAGTGCGCTCGTTGCCGTAGGACAGTCCGCACGAGGAAACCATCTCCGAGCACACCAGCCCGGCCCCGAATCGACGTCCCTGGCGGCGGAACGCCTGCACCGAGACACCGGCCATCGGCGCCAGCACGATCCGGGAGGGAATCTCGACATCCCGGATGTACCAGTTCTCGGTCAGCGGGTTCATGGCAGGATCCTAGCCAGCGTGCTCGAATGCGACGTTTGCGGGCACATGGAAACGGGTATAATCCGGCGTTCCTCGGTGTCAGCCCAGAGGAAAAGTGCTGCAAATCGCGCACTCTGGGGGACACCGTTCGTGTTTGCGAGCGAGCCCGGATGGGCCCCAACTAAGGACGTCAGCGTGGAAAAGGACGTAATCCTCACTCCAGAAGGCTACGAGCGGCTCAAGACGCAGATCGACAGAACTCGAAACGACCAGGCGTCGCGAGGTGGCTGATCGGATCCGGGAGGCGCGCGAGTTCGGAGACATCTCCGAGAACTCCGAGTACGACGACGCCAAGAACGAGCAGGCGCTGCTCGAGCATCGGATCGCGCGCCTGAAGGAGCAGCTGCGGTCGGCGCGGGTGATCGATGCCAAGGACATCCCCACCGACGTCGTGTCGGTCGGGTCGAAGGTGCGCGTCAAGGATGTCGACCACGGCGACACCGACACCTACGAGATCGTCGGATCGGCCGAGGCCGACCCGGGCGCGGGCCGGCTCTCCAACGAATCTCCTGTCGGGCGCGCGCTGATCGGCCACAAGAAGGGCGAGACGGTGGAAGTGGCGGCCCCGGCCGGCGCGATCCGGCTCAAGATCATGGACATCAAGGCCGCCTAGATGATTGATCGATAGGCGGTCGCCGGTGAGCACAGACGCCGAAGCCCAGATCCGGGCTGATCGCCTGGCCAAGCTCGACGCCCTGCGGGAGTCGGGTGTCGATCCCTACCCGCCGCGAGCCGTCGATCGCGAACCGGTGCAGGACGTGCGGGCCCGCTACTCCGAGCTGGAAGCCGGTGCCGAGACCGGCGCACGTGCCCGGCTGGCCGGCCGCATCACCGCCCGCCGCGGCCACGGCAAGGCCATGTTCCTGGATCTCACCGACCGCAGCGGCCAGCTGCAGCTGCACGCGACCCTGGATGGGCTCGGAGAGGATCGGTACGACGCGCTGTCGGACTCCGACCTGGGCGATGTGATCACCGCCGAGGGCGAGGTGTTCGTCTCCCGCCGCGGTGAGCTGTCCCTGCGGGTGGCCGAGTGGACGCTCCTGGCCAAGTGCCTGCGGCCGCTGCCCGAGAAGTTCCACGGGCTCACCGACGTCGACACCCGCCACCGCCGCCGCTACCTCGACCTGGCCGTCAACGAGGAGTCGCGGACGCTGGCGATGGCCCGACCGGCGGCGATCGCGGCCCTGCGCCGGGTGCTGGATGCCGACGGCTTCGTCGAGGTCGAGACGCCGGTGCTGCAGCCGCTCTACGGTGGCGGCGCCGCCCGGCCGTTCACCACCTACTACAACGCCTACGAGCGCGACTTCTACCTGCGGATCGCGACCGAGCTCTATCTCAAGCGGCTGATCGTGGGCGGGCTCGAGCGGGTGTACGAGATCGGCAAGGACTTTCGCAACGAGGGCGTCAGCTTCAAGCGCAGCCCGGAGTTCACGATGCTGGAGTGGTACCAGGCCTACGGCGATTACCAAAGCGGCATGGAGATGACCGAGCGGTTGGTGGCAGCCGCCGGCGAGGCGGTGGGCAGTGAGATCGATCTGACTCCGCCGTGGCCGCGGGTGCCGTTGCGCGACGCGATCATCGCCGACGCCGGGATCGACCCGATGGCCGACCGCGACCTCGACCGGCTGGTCGCGCACATGCGCGCCGACGACATCGATACCTCGGCCGACCACACCTGGGCCCAGGCCGTCGACCACCTGCTGTCGCACTACGTGGAGCCCAAGATCACCGCGCCGGTATTTCTGACCGAGTACCCGGTGGAGCTCTCGCCGTTTGCCAAGCGGGCGCCCCAAAAGCCCGGGCTGACAGAGCGGTTCGAGGCATTCTGCAACGGCATGGAGATCGGAAACGGCTTTACCGAGCTGAACGACCCGGCCGAGCAGCGGGCCCGGTTCGAGGAGGCACGAGTGGCCGCCGCCGCCGGAGATGACGAGGCAGCCCCGATGGATGAGGACTTCCTGCTGGCACTCGAGTACGGCATGCCTCCCACCGGAGGAGTGGGGATCGGCATCGACCGGCTGATGATGCTGCTGACCGGGATCCGCTCGATCCGCGAGGTGATCCTGTTCCCTCCCAGCCGCGAGGGGAGCTGACCTGTGGGCAAGGTGCACGACCACATCGATCAGCGGCTGACCGAGTGGATCATGGGCCAGCCGATGTTCTTCGTCGGCTCGGCGCCCTCCGGCGAGGGTGGGCACATCAACCTGTCGCCCAAGGGCCCGATCGGCACCTTCCGGGTGTTGGACGGGCACACGGTCGCGTATCTGGACGTGGTGGGAAGCGGCGCGGAGACGATCGCGCATGTGCGCCAGAACGGCCGCATCGTGATCATGTTCTGCGCCTTCACCGGCCCGCCGTTGATCTTGCGACTGCACGGCAGCGGTACGATCGTGCAACGCGGCGACGAGGGCTTCGAGCAGCTGGCTGCAAGCTTCGACCAGCCCGATTCGACCGCCGCGGGGGCCGATCACCGCGCGGTGGTGGTGGTCGCCGTGCACCGGATCGCCGACTCGTGCGGGTTCGGTGTGCCGCTGATGGAGCAGGTGGGAGAGCGCCCGCAGGCGGCGGCATGGGTCGAGAACAAGCTGCGCAAGGGCGGCGACCGGGCGTTGATCGACTACATGCTCGAGAAGAACACGTCCAGCCTCGACGGGCTGGCGGCGGTCGACGCAGAGTTGCTGGGCTGACCCGCGCGCTAGGCGGGACGCACCCGCACAGCCTCGTCCTCGCCCAAAACGCCGTACAGATCCTTGCCGGGGTTGTACGACACCACGTCCAGCTCCTGCAGGTCGTCGCGCGCCGACAACGCGATCGCTGCCGCGGCCGGCTCGTCGTGGGCCTCGACCCGGTCGATCTGGCCGGTTGAGACGTACTCGAACCCCAGCGGCGACTCCGGCGCGTCAATCGCGCGGAAGTGTTCGACCGCGAAATTCACGACGCCCATCTTACGCCCATTTGCAGGCAGATTCCCCAGCGGTGCGAAAAACCCCTCAAGCGCCCGTCACAGAAGGTCGATTAGGGGGCCAACGAACGTGCAAGAAACCACACCGGGAGCCCGTTAAGGTGGGTGCTATAGTGCGATCCGTTCCCTCGATACCGGAATGCCACCGAGCCATCCGCGGCCGGTTTGGCAGGCCGGCTTTCAGCATTTCATGACATCCAACTTCTTCCAGATCAGCGACAAGGGGCACGAACATGTTTGAACGCTTCACCGAGCGTGCCCGCCAGGTCGTCGTGCTTGCACAGGACGAGGCCCGCACGCTCAAGCACAATTACATCGGCACTGAGCACATCCTCCTGGGTCTCCTCCGCGAGGAGGAGGGGCTTGCTGCCCGCGTCCTCGACTCGCTCGACATCACCGTGGAAGAGGTGCGCGCGCAGGTCGCGCGGATCGTCGGCCAGGGCGACGAGGTGACCACCGGCCAGATCCCGTTCACGCCCCGCGCCAAGAAGGTGCTGGAGCTGGCCCTGCGCGAGGCACTGTCGCTGGGACACAACTACATCGGCACCGAGCACATCCTGCTGGGTCTGGTGCGCGAGAACGAAGGCGTGGCCGCCCGCATCCTGCTCGACTTCGACGCCGATGCAGAGAAGATTCGCAACGAGATCATCCGGATGCTGTCCGGCCCCGGCCGCCGTCAGGGCGCGGGTACCGGCGCCACCGGCGAGAAGGGCGGCAAGAGCTCCAAGCTGCTCGACCAGTTCGGGCGCAACCTGACCAAGCTCGCGACCGAGGGCAAGCTGGATCCGGTCGTCGGCCGTCAGAACGAGATCGAGCGCGTGATGCAGATCCTGTCGCGCCGCACCAAGAACAATCCGGTGCTGATCGGCGAGCCTGGTGTCGGCAAGACCGCGGTGGTCGAGGGACTGGCCCAGCGGATCTCGTCCAACCAGGTGCCCGAGCTGCTCAAGGGCAAGCAGATCTACACGCTTGACCTGGCCGCTCTGGTGGCCGGCTCCAAGTACCGCGGTGAGTTCGAGGAGCGGCTCAAGAAGGTGATGAAGGAGATCGGCCAGCGCGGCGACATCGTGCTGTTCATCGACGAGCTGCACAACCTGGTCGGTGCGGGTGCCGCCGAAGGTGCCATCGACGCGGCCTCGATCCTGAAGCCGGCGCTGGCCCGCGGTGAGCTGCAGACGATCGGTGCCACCACCCTGGACGAGTACCGCAAGTACCTCGAGCGCGACTCCGCGCTGGAGCGGCGCTTCCAGCAGATCAAGGTGGAGGAGCCGTCGATCGAGGACACCGTGCAGATCCTGCGCGGGCTGCGCGACCGCTACGAGGCCCACCACCGCGTCGCCATCACCGACGAGGCGCTGCAGGCCGCCGCAGAGCTGTCGGACCGCTACATCCAGGAGCGCCAGCTTCCCGACAAGGCCATCGACCTGATCGACGAGGCCGCGTCGCGCATGCGCATCAAGCTGATGACCGCACCTCCGGTGCACAAGGAACTCGACGACGAGATCGAGACGGTGCGCAAGGAGAAGGAGTCGGCGATCGAGTCGCAGGAGTTCGAGAAGGCTGCGGCGCTGCGCGACTCCGAGCGCAAGCTGACCCTCAAGAAGCGCGACCTCGAGGAGAACTGGAAGTCCTCCGGCGAGGCAGACCATGCCCAGATCGGCGAGGAAGAGGTCGCCGACATCGTGTCCATGTGGACCGGCATCCCGGTGTTCAAGCTGACCGAGGCGGAGTCTCAGAAGCTGATCCGGATGGAGGACGAGCTGCACAAGCGGATGATCGGCCAGCACGTGGCGATCGAGGCCGTGTCCAAGGCCATCCGCCGCGCCCGCGCCGGGATCAAGGATCCCAAGCGGCCGACCGGCTCGTTCATCTTCCTCGGCCCCTCGGGTGTCGGTAAGACCGAGCTGGCGCGTACGCTCGCCGAGTTCCTGTTCGGCGACGAGGACGCGATGATCCAGGTCGACATGTCCGAGTACATGGAGAAGCACGCCGTCTCCAGGCTGGTGGGTTCGCCTCCCGGCTACGTCGGATATGACGAGGGCGGCCAGCTGACCGAGGCTGTGCGGCGCAAGCCGTACTCGGTGGTGCTGCTGGACGAGATCGAGAAGGCCCACCCCGATGTGTTCAACATCCTCCTGCAGATGCTGGAGGAGGGGCGGCTGACCGACGCTCAGGGCCGTCAGGTCGACTTCAAGAACACGATCGTGATCATGACCTCCAACATCGGAGCGTCGTCGATCGCCAAGAACAGCCAGCTCGGCTTCCAGGTCGAGGAGGCGGAGACCGGCGTGTCCTACGAGGACATGAAGAGCCGCATCATGGGCGACGTGAAGAAGGTCTTCCGGCCCGAGCTGCTCAACCGCATCGACGAGATCATCGTGTTCCAGAAGCTGACCAAGGAAGAGATCAAGCTGATCGTCGACCAGCTGATGAAGCGTCTGCGCGAGCAGATGAAGGTGCACGAGGTGTCGATCGAGCTGACCGACGCCGCCAAGGACATGATGGTCGACAAGGGATACGACCCGACCATGGGTGCCCGACCGCTGCGCCGGGCGATCCAGCGCTTCATCGAGGATCCGCTGGCCGACTTCGTTCTGGGCCGCGCACTGCAGCCCGGATCGACCGTGCTGGTCGATCATCACGAGGGCGACGAGGAGATGACGTTGCAGCTGATCGAGCCGGTGGACGTGCCCGATTCACTGCCCGCAGACCTCGTGCCGGCAGAGGGTCCCGCCGACGACGAGCCAACGTCGGACAACGGCGACGAGGCATCGGCGGAGGACTGATTTGGTATTCGCACCCCGGCGTTCGCGCCGGGGTGCGATGATTACCAGATGATCGACCTCGGCGACGGGGCGGTATCCGCGTTGATCCGCTCCCATCTCGATCGGCTCTCGCCGAACGACCGCCGAATTGCCGACCTACGTGCTCGAGCACCCGGCGGAAGCGCCGTTCGAGACAGCCGAGTCGCTGGCGGCCAAGACCGGGGTCAGCAAGGCGGCCGTGGTGCGGTTCTCGACCAGGGTGGGGTTTGCCGGGTTTGCGGAGCTGCACGATGCGCTCGCATCCGAGGCGATCACCCGTCTGCAGCCCGCTGTGCGCGGCACCGTCCCGTCGGCCCACCCGATCGAGCAGATCGCGTTTCAGGCGGCCGGGGATCTGGAAGCGCTGGCCGCGGGGGTTGATCGCCGCCAGTTCGACGCAGCCGTGGAGATGCTGGTGCGCGGTCACGGCAAGATCGGGATCTTCGGACACCGCAAGTCTGCTGCGCTGGCCGAGTACGCCTACTACCTGCTCAACCCGCTGCTCTCGAACGTGTGGCCGATCGCCGCCGGCGAGCCGACGATTGCCGACCAGCTGATCGACCTCGAGCCGCGCGACCGTCTGATTGCCTTCACGTTCCAGCGCTACGCCAAGGTGACCGCCGACGTGGTGCGGCTGTTCCGCACGGCCGGGGCGCCGGTGGTGTTGATCACCGACGACCTGCTGGCGCCGGCAGCGGGTCAGGCCAACCACGTGCTGGTGTGCCAGGGAAAGCGCGAGGGATTCGCCAGCGCGGCCACGGCCATGGTGGTGCTGGAGGCCCTGGCGGCGGCCATCGCCCTGCGCAAGGGAGGCGCCCGCAACCGGCGCATGGACACCGCAGAGCAGCTCTGGAAGCAGTTCGGCACCTACTGAGGCTGGTCCGCGGCGATTCTGGCGGCGTCCCACGCGGTGGTGCGGTGCTCAACGTGGCTTTGCCACGCCTCCGCTCCGCCCACCGCTCGATCCTTGCCAGAATCGCCGCGTCCTGCGCCTCAGGGCACGTGTCGTACATCGAGGTTGAGGTGAATAACGGTGCCAGGCACCGTTATTCACCCGGGCGGTCGGAGTGAATAATTGGTGCCAGGCACCAATTATTCATCGAGGGCTGGGTACGACCGGGGCGGGTGTCACAATGAGGGGCCGTGCCCAAGACGCTCACCACCTTCACCTGCAGCCAGTGCGGCCATGAGTCACCCAAGTGGCTGGGTCGCTGTGCCGGCTGTGGCGAGTGGAACACGCTGGTCGAGGAGGTACGCGAGCGCTCCACGTCTCGGCGGGCGCCGGTGGGGCGGCCGGTCAGGGCCCTGTCCGATGTCGCGCTGACCGACTCCGATCGGATCTCGACCGGCCTGGAGGAGTTCGATCGGGTGCTGGGCGGCGGTTTGGTGCCGGGCTCCCTGGTGCTGATCGGGGGCGAGCCCGGCGTGGGCAAGAGTTCGCTGCTTTTGCAGTCGCTGGGACGGATCGCGGCTGCGGGCCGGCCGGTGCTGCTGGTGGCCGGTGAGGAGTCGCCCGCCCAGGTGCGCCTGCGGGCCGAGCGCCTGGGAGCGATCGAGGGCATCTCGATCCTGGCCGAGACAGAGCTCGAGTCGGTGTGTGAGGCGATCATCGCCACCGCACCGCAGGTGTGCGTGGTCGATTCGGTGCAGACGATGCACTCGGCGGATCTGAGCTCCTCACCCGGCAGCGTCGGCCAGGTGCGGGAGGCCGCCGACCGGCTCGCCCGGGTGGCCAAGAGCCATGGGGTGACCATCATCCTGGTCGGGCACGTGACCAAGGACGGCAACGTCGCCGGGCCGCGCGTGCTCGAGCACCTGGTGGACGCGGTGCTGCAGTTCGAGGGTGATCGCTACCGCTTCCTGCGGGTGCTGCGGGCCGTCAAGAACCGCTTCGGATCGACCAACGAGATCGGCATCTTCGAGATGACCGGCCTGGGCCTCGAGCCGGTCGACGACCCCTCTTCGGCGTTTGCCGGCGACGGCGAGCCGGCGCCCGGATCGGTGCTGCTGCCCGCGATCGAGGGCACCCGGCCGATCCTGCTCGAGGTGCAGGCGCTGGTGGCCGACTCCGACCTGGCGATGCCGCGGCGAGCGGCCACCGGGTTTGACCGAAACCGGCTGTCCATGATCGTGGCGGTGCTCGGCCGCCACGCCGGAGTGCCTCTGGGATCGAGCGACATCTTCGTGAACGTGGCCGGCGGTGTTCGCATCGACGAGCCCGCCGCCGATCTGGCGGTCGCCCTGGCGATCGTGTCGGCCTTGCGCGGGCGCGCACTTCGTCCCCGGCTGGCCGCCTTTGGCGAGCTCGGTCTCACCGGTCGGGTGCGGGCGGTCGGACACGTCGGGCCGCGCCTGCAGGAGGCGCGCAAGTTCGGCGTCACCGAACTGGTCGTGCCGGCCGAGACACCCGCCGGGTCGCGGCTCAAGCTGGTCACGGCCGACACTGTCGAGCGCTGCCATCGAGGGAGCCTTCTGATGTCGGAGCGGGTCGCGGTGGTGTACGACATCCACGGCAACCTCAGCGCCCTCCAGGCAGTGTTGAACGAGGCTGAAGCCGAAGGGTTCGATCAGCTCCTGTGCGGCGGCGATGTGGCCATGCTGGGGCCCGAACCGGCGGCCTGCGTCGACCTGCTTCGGTCATACGGCGAGCGTCTGACAGCGATCCGTGGCAACACCGACCGGTACGTGGCATCCGACGAGCCGGACGATTCGCCGGCATGGACGCGGACGGCTCTGGGCCCGGAGCGCAGCGCCTGGCTGGGCTCGCTCCCGCCCACCATCACGCTGGAGCAGCACGACCTGCTCGCCGTCCACGCCACTCCGCGGTCGGATGAGGACATCATCGCGCCCGACACGCCCGATCAGGAGGTGGAGGCCGAACTGTCCGGCGTCTCCCAGCGCACGGTGCTGTACGGCCATATCCACATCCAATACCGGCGGTTGGTGGGCGGCATCGAACTGATAAACCCCGGATCGGTGGGACTGCCGTTTGACGGTGATCGCCGGGCCGCCTGGGCGATGGTCGAAGACGGTGTGGTGGACATGCGGCGCACCGCGTACCCGGTGGAGGTCACCATTGCCGCTGTGAGCGCCTGCGAGCTGCCCCGCGGTGAATGGGTAACCGAGACGCTGCGCACCGCTTCACGCGCGGCCTGAGAGCACCAGCCGGTAAGCTCTCGGCATGGCAGAACTTGCTCCGGATGTACGGTCGGACCCCGTGCTCATGGATGCGCTTCGCCGGATCGCGCCCGGCACGATGATGCGCCAGGGCCTGAACGACATTCTGCGCGCCGATCTGGGGGCATTGATCGTGATCGGCGAGCCGGCCGAGCTGTCGTTTCTGTTCTCGGGCGGTATCCGCCTGGATCAGGCCTTCTCGCCGTATCTCCTGTACGAGCTGGCGAAAATGGACGGCGCGATCATCCTCAGCGCCAACGCCAGCAGGATCGTGTACGCCAACGTGCAGCTGATGCCCGACCCGACCATCCCGTCGTCGGAAACCGGCACGCGGCATCGCACCGCCGAGCGGGTGGCCAAGCAGACCGGCGCGCTGGTGATCTCGATCTCCCAGCAGCGCGACGTGGTCACGATCTACATCGGGGACGTGCGCTACCAGCTCGAGGAGATCTCAGACGTGCTGGCAAAGACCAACCAGGCAGTGACCACACTGGAGACCTACCGCACCCGTCTGGAGCAGGTGTCGACCCGTCTGACGGCGCTGGAGTTCCAGGGGGCGGTGATGCTCGACGACGTGCTGGTGGCGCTTCAGCGAGCCGAGATGACCACTCGGATCAGACGCGAGATCGAGCGAAACGTGGTCGAGTTGGGGGTGGAGGGCCGGCTGATCAAGCTTCAGCTGGACGAACTCAGCGAGTGGGTGCCCGGTGACGAGGAGTCGATGGTGCGCGACTACCACGTGCCCGAGGTCACCGGTGGCCACGAGCAGGCCCTGCGCGGCCTGCGAACGCTGCCTGACAGCCGTCTGCTGGAGCTCGAGGACGTGGCCGAGGTGCTCGGGTACCCGCGTTCGGTCAACCCGCTCGACCACTCGGTGGCTCCGCGCGGCTATCGCGTGCTCTCAAACGTCCCGCGGCTGCCCGAGGCGGTCATCAGCCACGTGGTCGAGCACTTCGACGGGCTCGAGTCGTTCATGCGCGCCCGCCAGTCCGAGCTCGAGGAGGTCGAGGGCGTGGGCACCGTCCGCGCCCGCGAGATTCGGGAAGGTCTGCGTCGGCTGCAAGAGCAGAACTTGGTCGACCGGTACCTGAATCTGTAACTCTCGCGAGCACAGGTTGACCGATTCTTGGCAATGTTGGCACGAACGGCGAGAATCATCCTGGAAGTGTTGCAAATGAGGTCGATTCTTTCGTCCCCCGGAGCCGCTCTCTGATAGAATGTTCACTCTGGGCGCCTGTTGGGTCGCGGTTCTCCAAGCGCTCGCACGGGTCTTTTCATGGCACCAATGGAAGGGTTATTTGGCCTTGTACGACATCGGCGATAAGGTCGTGTATCCGCACCACGGGGCGGGCACAATTGTGACCAAGGAAGTGCGCAAGGACTCCGAGTCCGAACGCGAATACCTCACGATCAAGATTCTGCACAACGACATGACCGTGATGATCCCGTCCGACAGCGCTGACCGGGCAGGTCTGCGCAAGGTAATCGGCGAGGAGACGGTCGAAGAAGTGTTGGCCGTGCTCCAGGGCGACGGCACCAAGATGCCCAAGAACTGGAACCGGCGGTTCAAGCACAACCGGGACAAGATGAAGACCGGCGACGTGTTCGAGCTGGCCGAGGTTGTTCGCAACCTGGCCCAGCGCGACCAGGAGAAGGGCCTTTCCACCGGAGAGAAGCAGATGTTCTCCAAGGCCAAGCGGATTCTTGCGTCCGAGCTGATGTACGCCAAGGGCATGGATGAGGACGAGGCCCGCGAGTATCTCGAGGAGGTGCTGGACGACATTGGCTCTACCCGCAAGGCGCGGGCGTAGCCGATATTTTCAAGGAGTCGCGGTCGGAGGCCGATAGCCCAACCGACACGTTGACATAGAGAACACATCAGAGGAGTGAACAGACGATGGTGGTGGTATCCCGAGTCGTTCTCTCGCTCTTGGCTGTGCTGGGTGCCATACAGGCGGGCCTGTATTCCAGGCTTCGAGATCATTTTTCGGCTTCTTACGCGTACGTCGCCGCTGGCATCATCATTCTCCTGATCTTCGCCGTTGGCTGGATGGTTGGCGGATTGGTCGGGAAGGGATTACAGCGCTCCTTCAAGCGACTTGAACGCGCAGTCCAATCTCGCAGTGCGGGTGAGCTCACGGTGGCCGCGGTCGGCCTGCTGGTGGGCCTGCTGGTTGCCGTGCTGCTGTACTTCCCCGTGCACTCGTTGCCGTACATCGGCGACTGGGTGCTGCTTCCGTTGTTCCTGATCCTGGGGTACGCGTTTGCGGTGGTGGGCGCCAAGAAACACCGCGGCATCCTCAGGCTGGTGGGCGTCCATTCGGTGGGTGAGCCGGAGATGGACGCCGCCAACCGCGACTCCGCCACGCTGGTCGACACGTCCGCGATCATCGACGGGCGGATCGCCGACATCGTCAAGACCGGATTTCTGTCGGGCGAGCTGGTGGTGCCGGAGTTCGTGCTCAAGGAGCTGCAGCAGGTGGCCGACTCGGCCGACCCGCTCAAGCGCAACCGTGGCCGCCGCGGCCTGGAAGTGGTGCAGGGGCTGCGCGGAGAGGTCACCGTCTCGGTCCCCGACGTCGACTTCCCCGACATCCCCGAGGTCGACTCCAAGCTGCTCAAGCTGGCCAAGCAGCGCAGCCTTCGGATCCTCACCACCGACTACAACCTGAACCGGCTGGCGCGTATCCAGGACGTCGAGATCCTGAACGTGAACGAGCTGGCAAACGCGCTCAAACCGGCTGTGCTCCCCGGTGAGCAGTTCACGGTGCGGCTGATCCGCGAAGGCAAGGAAGCCGATCAAGGCGTCGGCTATCTGGACGACGGCACCATGGTGGTGGTTGAAGGCGGTCGCGCCCAGGTCGGATCGAGCGTCTCGGTACAGGTCACCTCGGTGTTGCAGTCGCCCTCGGGCAAGATGATCTTCACGCGCATGACGGAGTCGTAGTTGGCGCAGACGTGGGCGATCGTGGTGGCGGCGGGAGAGGGCAAGCGGTTTGGTGCCGACCGGCCCAAGGCGTTCGTCGGTTTCCAGGGTGACGTGCTGCTGAAGCGGGCGATTACCCTGATCGAGGACCACGACGACGTCCACCGGATGGTGTTGGTGGTGCCGGCGGGGTGGGAAGACCCGGCTCAGCTGCTGGCCGATCAGATGGTGGCGGGCAAGGTCGCGAGTGTGATCGCAGGCGGCGCCACCCGGGCCGAATCGGTGGCAGCCGGTCTGGCGGAGCTGCCCGACACGGCCGATCTGGTCTTGGTGCACGATGCCGCGCGGCCCCTTGGCCTCGCACGATCTGGTCACGCGGGTGCTGGCGGCGCTCACCGATGCCGACGGCGCCGTTCCGGCCCTGCCGGTGTCAGACACGATCAAGCGCACCGCCGGCGAGGCGGTCTCCTCCACGCTCGAACGCGACGGCCTGGTGGCGGTGCAGACACCCCAGGGTTTTCGGGCCGACTGTCTGCGGCGAGCCTACGATCGGCCCTCTGGCGGAGCTGCACGCCGCTACCGACTGCTCGTCCCTGCTCGAGAACGCGGGCATGCGGGTGGTGTGGGTGCCGGGCGAGCGGGCGAATCTCAAGATCACCGAGCCGGACGACCTGCGCCTGGCCGAGGCCCTGGCATGAGCGACGATCTCCGTGTCGGCATCGGCTACGACGCGCACGCGTTCGCCGACGGGCGTGCGCTGGTGCTGGCCGGGTGTCACGATCCCCGACGCCCGCGGCCTGGTCGGCCACTCTGATGCCGACCTGGTGTGCCACGCGGTCACCGACGCACTGCTGGGAGCGGCCGGCGGCGAGGATATCGGCGCGCTCTTTCCCTCAGACGATCCGGCGCTCGAGGGCGCCTCGTCACTGGAGCTCCTGCGGGTCGCGTGGGCGGCCCTGGAGGCGCAGGGCTGGCAGATCCGAAACGTCGACGCGATCGTGATCATGCAGGCCCCCAAGCTCGCTCCGTCACCGCGATGCCATGCGCTCGGCGCTGGCGGAGGTGCTTGGAGTGGAGGTCGCCCGGGTGACGGTGCGGGCCTCGACCACCGATCACCTGGGCTTCGCCGGGCGGGGTGAGGGAGCGGCCTGCCACGCGGTCGCATTGCTGGGGCGGTCGTGACCGGCACCAGCGTCGTCTCATTTGATCTCGACGAGACGCTGTGGGAGTTCCTGCCGATGATGGACGGCGCGTTGCGGGCGACGCTGGCCGCACTGGAGGAGCGCCGGCCGGATCTCCGAGGTGCGGTCGACGTGGCCGAGCTTCACCGCGTCCGGGCGCAGGTCGCGGCCGAGCAGCGGGGCAGCTTCGAAGACCTTCGCCGGGAGTCGTTTCGGCGGGTGCTCGCCAACCACGGCGTGGTCGAGCAAGGGTTGCCCGAGTGGATGGTGGCCACCTGGATGGACGCGCGTGTGACCAGCGTCGTTCTGCATCCCGACGTGGAGCCGGCCCTGTCGCAGCTGGCTCGAGGCCGGTCACGTGCTGGGCGCGATCACCAACGGCAACTTTCCGGTCGACCGGCTGCCGCTGGCCGAGACGTTTGCCTTCATCGTCCACGCCGAGCGCGTGGGCGATCCGAAGCCGGCTGCCGATGCCTTCCTGCACGCGGTGGAGCTCTCCGGCGGCCACCCGGCCAGGTGGGTGCACGTGGGCGATGATCTCGACACCGACATTCGCGGCGCCCAGGCGATGGGGATGCGGGCGGTGTGGATCAACCGAAACGGGGCCGAGCTGCCCGCCGATATCGAACCGGACGCCGAGCTAGCCTCGCTGGACGGTCTGTCGGCGGTGGTGGATCAGCTGCTCCACCCGGCGTAGCGGCTACGGGTGAATAACGGGGTGAATAACGGTGCCAGGCACCGTTATTCACCGCCAGAAGGCGTTGAGTGGGCGGACGCGGGCGGCGTGGGCGATCGGCTTGAGCCGAAATCCGCTCTCAATGGTGCGCAGCAGCGAGTAGGCGGTGCGAGGCTTATTCAACCTCGAGTGATGCCGGTGGGAGGTGATAGCGATCAGCACCGTGCGGCCGCCGTGAACGCCGTGGATGCAACATCCGCTGGAGTCGTTGTGGCCCTCGTCAAAGGTGATGAAGAGCACGCTGTGATGCCGGAACTTGCGCGAGTGGGTGATCTTCGGGATCCAGTGGCGGAGCCACTTGTCAGACTTGGAAATGCTACCGGTGTGCATGTTGTGCTGATTGTCCGGCACGACCAGGTTGAACGCAGCAGGATGACGGAGGCTGCGGCGCAGCGCCGTCAGCGGCCGGATGTTTCGCCGGGCATGGTGCGAGTTGGTAATCGCCTTGAAGTAGCTGAACGGGTTGTGGTGACGAACGTAGGAACCGTGGTCGCCGCCGACGTATCCGGCGTGGGGCAAACCTTGGAAGTATCCCCGCCACGCCAGGTGGCGATGTCGCAGCTGCCGCGTCAAGAGCGGGCCGCCGTACCCCGGCTTGCAGCTGTCCGAGCCACAGCCCTGCGTGGACCCCGAGATCAAGGCCAGGTAGTTGGGAAGGCTGGGGTGGTCGAGGCTGTAGTACTTGGTTGCCAGGCCGTTTCGGTGAGCGAGCTTGTTCAGGTACGGCGCCTGGGGATTCCCCAGGATCTGGCCGCTGCTGTGGTTCTCCAGCACAACCACCCACACATGCTTCAGACGCGGTGCTGCGGCGGCCGGCGATGCGATCGCCAAGAACAACGCGCAGGTCGTGATCAATCCGATTACTGCAACTCGTAGTTTGGAGTCCATCCCCTCAAGCTATCGGCATACCTTGAGAGTCCCGTGACGAGTTGTGTAGACGGTGTAAGTATCCGATCAATAGATCGGGGCGGGCGTGACCGAAGCTTCATGACCGAGCAGCGGCAGGCCGAAGTTCTGTTCGATAGCGGCGCCGACGCTGTAGAGGCTGTAGAACGCGGATGTCGGCCCGGTCGGCATCCGCGCCGAGATCAGGATGGTCGCGACCTGGCAGGTCTTCGTATTGGCGAGGTACACAGTGTGGTTCGAGCAGTCGATGCCCCAGTTTCCCTTGACCTGGGTGGACAGATAGTTCGACTCGTCGAACGTGAACACGATCAGCGTTTGCCCGGCCTGATAGCTCGGCGTGGCGGTGATGGCCGAGACGACCTGCTGGACGAACCCGTCGCCGACATTGATGCGATCGTCGTGGGTCTTGCCGGGCACGACGTTCTCGCACACGCCGTTCATCCAGTGCAGGTCGCGGCAGTCGTCGGGCGCGATCCACGAGAAGCTGGGCAGGTTGTCGGCCGCGGCGTCGTTCCAGAAATACGGATCCAGAGGAACGTCGTACTTGGCACATGAGCCGTCGCCACCGGCCTTCGAGCCGAGGTTGGTGTACCAGAACGCCGGATTGTGGCCGTCACGGTAGTACGAGACCTTGCTGGTGTTGGTGGCGCAGTTGGACGGCATCGACTGGTTGTAGTCGCGCCAGGTCAGCCCCGCGCCGTTCATCTGGTGGAAGATGTTGTCTGCGGCTGTGGTGCAGCCCAGGCAGGTCGAGAACTGGCCGCTGGTGACCGCCTCGTAGTTGGGGAAGCTGGGGTGCGTCTCGCCCGCCGAATCCGTCAGGAACCGGCAGTTGTTGGCAAGCGCGTGCATCTCGGGTGCGTCGGTGGCGGCGATGAAGTCGGAGTAGGTGAGGTTCTCCTCCATCAGCACCACCACGTGCTTGTACGGCGCAGTCGAAGCCGGCAGCAGCCCGCACGGCCCAGAGCCGCCGCCGCCGGCGAGGGTGGTGCCGGTTGCGGTTGCGGAGTGGGCGGAGGTGTTGGGGACTGCGTCGAAGGCGTCGACGGAGTAGGTGTAGGGGGTGGAGGCGGCCAGGCCGGTGTCTTCGAAGCTGGTGGTGGTGCCGGTCAGCGTCGCGATCGTGGTGGTGCCGCGGTAGACGTGGTATCCGGCGACGGTGCCGCTGTTATCGGTGGATGCGTTCCAGGTGATGTGGACGCTGGTGGGGCTGTCGCCGGTGGCGACCACGTTCTGAGGTACCGAAGGGGCAACCGTGTCACCCCCGCCACCGCCGGCGAGGGTGGTGCCGGTTGCGGTTGCGGAGTGGGCGGAGGTGTTGGGGACTGCGTCGAAGGCGTCGACGGAGTAGGTGTAGGGGGTGGAGGCGGCCAGGCCGGTGTCTTCGAAGCTGGTGGTGGTGCCGGTCAGCGTCGCGATCGTGGTGGTGCCGCGGTAGACGTGGTATCCGGCGACGGTGCCGCTGTTATCGGTGGATGCGTTCCAGGTGATGTGGACGCTGGTGGGGCTGTCTCCGGTGGCAGTCACGTTCTGCGGCACCGAAGGCGCCACGGTGTCGCCACCGCCGCCACCGGTACCCGTGCTGAGCGTGACGTTATCGAGGTCAAACGACGCGTTCGAACTCGGGGCGGCATCGATCACGTCGATGGTCAGCGAATCTCCCGCGGTCTTGGTCGTGTAGTTGACCGCCGGGAACGACTGCCACGCCGTCGTCGCTGTTACACACTGTTTGGCCGAACCGACCGTGGAGCTGCCGCCGGCCGGCACCTCTTTGATCTGAAGGCACACGTTCTGGCCGGCGGAGATGCTGGAAACGCGGCCGCCCGCGGTGTACGGCGCTCCTGCCGCAATCGACTTAGCCGGCTTCGAGCTGGTGTAGATGTACATCTGCCCTGTGCCCGACGCGGTTAGGCGCGCGGCGTGGCCGCCGCCGTCGCCGGTGACCAGCGACAGCGTCCCAGCGCTTCCGCCCCAGCTCGAGAGTGCGCCGGAGCCCGATCCCTCGAACCCAGGATTCGAAACCAGGTTGGTCGCCGCGGGTGCAGCTGCAGCACCGATCAGCATGACACTACACACACCAAACACAACCGCAGTAAAAGTGCGCATTGGAGCCCTCCCCGCAACTACACTACAGCGCAGTTTCTGAGAGTTCTCTGAGAATTATGCGTGCGGTTGTGGAAGCTCGAGCAGTGCCGGGAGCCGGATCGCGAAGGTCGCGCCATCGATTGTGAGCGATCCGCCGTGGCGCTCGGCGGTCGATCGCACCAGTCCCAGCCCCAGGCCGGCGCCCTCCAGCCCGGCGCTGTTGGGGCCGCGCCAGAACCGCGTGGTGGCCTCGTCGAAGGTGGCGCCGGGGATGCCCATGCCGGTATCGGTGACGGATAACACCACCTCGTCGTGGTCGAGCGCAGCGCCGACGGTGATCAACCCACCGTCGGGTCCGTACAGCTTGGCGTTCTCGATCAGGTTGGTGAGGGCCCGCTCAATTGCATCCGCATCGGCGCGCACGTACAGCTCGGGATCGAGGGTCACACGCAGCCGCGGGTCGGTTCTGAACCGGTCGAGGATGTCGTCAACCGCGACCGGTTGAGTCGGCTGGGCGGCAGCATCCTCGCGGGCTACGGCGAGCAGGCGGTCGAGCAGCTGCGCCAGCCGAGCCATGTCGTTCTCGAGGTCGAGAAACGCCTCGGCCTCGGCGTCGGCACCGTGCCGCGCGAGGTAGGCGGCGTTTCCCCGAAGCGCGGTGAGCGGGGTACGCATCTCGTGAGAGGCGTCGGCCAGGAACCGCCGCTCCACCTCTCGGGCCCGTTGCAGCGCTTCCAGCATCGCGTTCAAGGCGGTGCCCAGCTGCTCCAGCTCGTCACCGGTGGGCTCGGTCACCACCCGCCGGCTGGGATCGGCGGTGCGCTGCACCTCCATCACCTGGGCGTTCAAATTGGTCAACGGCCGAAGTGCACGATTGGCCACGAGCAGGCACACCCCGGCCGCCACGCCGGCCGCGACGATCCCGGCCACCAGGGTCAGCCAACGGGCCTGGGAGAGGCCGTCCTCGATTGCATCCGTCGACACTGCGACCAGCACCGCGCCGCCGGGTTCCAGCTTCTGGATGAACACTCGCAGATCGTGACCCTGGATGGTGGTCGTGACGAAGCGCTTGCGCCCGTCGCGGAGCACCTTCGTCACTTCCGGAGTGAGTGGGGCTTGGCCTGCCTTCTCGTGCGGTGCGACCACCACGCCCTGGTTGTTGACAACCTCGACCGTCGTGCCGATCCCGGCCGGATCCGATTCCAAGGCTCTCTGGATTGCCCGCGGGTGGGTCTCGGCGATCTCATCGACGTCGGCGGCGCGCTGCTGCAACGTGTGGTCGAGCTGCTGGTGCAGCTCGCGGGCCAGCAGCGCCTGGACGCCGATCTCGAGCAGGGCAACCCCGACCAGCATCGCCAGCGCCGACGCCAGGGCGATACGCGTGCGGAGCTTCCAGCGTCTCATTGCCGAAGCTGAAAACCGACGCCTCTGACCGTGTGGATCAGGGGCGGATCACCGAGCTTTTGGCGGAGATAGGCGACGTAACGGTCAACGGTGTTTGCCGTCGGAACCCGCCCGTCGCCCCACACCGCCGCCAGCGCCTGTTCACGGCTGACGACCTCCCCGGCGCGGTTCACCAACAGCGTCAGCAGGGCGGCCTCGCGGCCGGTCAGTCTCACCTCTCGCCCGCCCCGCGAGGCGGTGCGGGCGTCTGCATCGACGGTGAGGTCGCCGTATGAGATCCGATTGCGGGTACGGCCGCGGCGAAGCAGGGCGCGCAGGCGCGCCTCCAGCTCGTCGGTCGCAAACGGTTTGACCAGATAGTCATCGCCGCCTGCGTCCAAGCCGGCAACGCGGTCGGAGACCGCATCGCGCGCGGTCAGAAACAGAATCGGCACCCGCTGTCCCTTCTCGCGCAGTCGCCGCGACACCGCCAGACCGTCCATGCCCGGCATGGCCACATCGAGCACGATCACATCGGGCACCGAGGCCTCCGCCCGGATCAGCGCCGAGGGGCCGTCCGACGCTGCATCGGTCTCGTAGCCCTCAGCTTCCAGCGTTCGCACCAGCATGCGCAGGATGGCGGAGTCGTCGTCGACCAAAAGCACCCGGGGTCGCATCATTGACTGCTCTTCACGAGGTCATCACCAGCCACAACCATACCGGCAACATCCATCCGCAGGTCGCGTATCGAGCACACCTCTCGCGGAATGTATGAGAGATCTATGAGAGTTTGCTTCGCTTGAATAGTGTCAATAGAGGTAACTGTCTCGCAGTTTGTACATCGGTCGTATGCTGTAAACAGATGGTGAACGCGAGCAGGGAGTGATATGGAAACGTCGTTTGTGGAGTGGCTCAATCAACTGATGCATGCACATCCGCTGCTGGCCGGCGTCGTGGTTGAGTTTTCGACGTGGGGCGTGCCGCTGTTCGGGGTGCTTGCGGTCGGTCTGTGGTTGCTCTCCCCTCCCGGCGACACCGTCTGGAAGCGGGCATGCGCGGCCGGCCTCTCGGCCGCTGCGCTGGGATTGTTCGCAAACCAGGTGATCTCCCACCTGTGGGACCGCGCGCGACCGTACGAAGCCCACCCGAGCATCATCCCCTTGTTGCCACGTTCGCTCGATCCCTCGTTTCCGAGCGACCACGCGACGGCCGCGCTTTCGATCGCCTTCGGCGTGTTCTTCGTGTCACGCCGTGCCGGCTGGCTGTTTCTCGGCTTCGCCGCGGTGGTGTCGGCGTCCCGTGTGATGGCGGGAATGCACTACCCAACCGATGTGGTCGGCAGCCTGGTGGTGTCGGCCGCGTGCGGATACTTCACCGCGCGAATCGCGATGCGCCCGGTGCTGGTGCCGATGATCAACGCTTGTAGTCGCATCACCGACCCACCGCTGGTGAGGGTGTCGCACCTGAGGCCGGTGCGCCACACGATCATGCAACCCCGATTTCGAGCAGTGGCGGTCGGCGCTGTCTGCGCGGCTGTGCTCGTCCGGATTCTGTTTGCCGAGCGCGCCCACCTACTGGACGAGATGGAGATGACCGTGGTGGCGGCCTGGATTGCGATTGCACTTGTGGCCGTCAGGGTCAGCTCGCACCGGTTCTGGCGAACGCAACCGGCGGGGTGAATCCGATGACTCCAGCGGTACTGGTGCTGGTGTCGTTCTTGGCGAGTGGGGTGGAGGCGATCGAGGCGCTCACGATTGTGCTCGCGGTCGGCCTGACACGGGGCTGGCGGTCGACCTTGGCCGGCGTGCTGGCCGCGAGTGTGGCGCTGGCCGCGGTGGTGGCGGTGCTGGGGCCGGCTCTGACAGCGATTCCGATCGACGCGCTGCGCGTGGTCGTGGGTGGCCTGCTGCTGGTGTTCGGCCTGCAGTGGCTGCGAAAGGCGATTCTGAGAGCCGGTGGCTACCGACCGCTGCATGACGAGCAGGCGATCTATCAGCGCGAGGTCGATGCGGCTCGGACGGTGTCCGGTGCTGGGACCGCCGACGTGGATTGGTATGCATTCACGATCGCGTTCAAAGGCGTGCTGCTGGAGGGACTCGAGGTCGCCTTCATCGTGGTCACCTTCGGCAGCAACGGCGGCAGTGTGGCGTTGGCCGCCGCGGGGGCGATCGCGGCGGTGCTGGTGGTGATCGCGGTGGGGTTGTGGGCGCGCGCGCCGCTGGCGCGGGTTCCCGAGAACACCATGAAGTTCTCGGTGGGGCTGATGCTCGTCACCTACGGGTCGTTCTGGGCGGCCGAGGGTGCCGGTGGCGACTGGCCGGGGGGAGACGTGTTTCTGATCGTGCTGCTGACGGCTCTACACCGTGTCCGCGTGGCTCCTGGTGCGGGCGTTGTCTGCGCGTGCCGGACATGTGATTGGTGCGGCCCAGTGATCAGCGTCGTGGCCGGGTTTGCCAGGTTTTTGTACCGGTTCGTGGTGGGAGACGACCCGGTGGTGGCGGCAGGCGTGCTCGTCGCCATCGCTGCCACCGCACTGCTGGAGCATGCGGGCGTGGCGGGATATTGGATCTTGCCGCCCGCGGTCGTGGGTCTGCTGGCGACATCGATCTGGCGGGAGATTCGGTAGCAGCCTCGCACATCGCTCCACCAGTTGAGACGCGCGGTCGGGTGGCCTTGGTGTGCTTTGGGAAGGACCTCGACCACCCGACCGGTGTATCCACGGTCGCTGTTGCTACGCGGGGGTAGGTACGGCGCCGGGATCTGATTCTTCCATGCCGGTCATGAGAAAACCGTGAAGCGGCGGGACATGTTCCACAATTGGCCGAGCGGCCACCGTTTCGGCTCTGAGCAGGTGGCCGCCCGAGACGATCAATGTACCTAACGTTTTATGAGAGAACTCTGAGATTTGTGAGTTTACGTACTTGACATATTCCAGTGCACATGCTGTAGTGCAAGAGTGCGTATCGCCACAAACGCTCGTAGAGCCTCGACGGTTCTCGTCGTTGCTCTGGCTGTTACCTCCGCCACCGGTGCAATCACCGCGTCCATTGCCGTGGCGGCGACCAACGCGATCTCCAACGGCACCTTCGAGGGGTCGGGCGCCGGCTCGACCAGCGGGTGGGGTGGCAGCAACGGCACGCTCAGCGTGGTGGCGGGAAGCGGTGGTGGCCACGCCGCCCAGCTGACCGCGAACTCAGGCGCAACCCAGACCTACGCGTACACGACCTCCAAGCCGGTGACCAACGCCGTGGCGGGTACCGTGTATCACCTGGACGGTCAGGTGCAGAGCGCCACGCCCGGCCAGAGCGTGTGCCTGGTGTGAAGGAGCTCAAGGCGGGCACGCAGACATCGGTGGGAAGCGCGCAGTCGTGCACCACCGCGACCTCGGCCTGGCAGAACTTCTCCACGGTGACGTATACGGTCTTGACCGGCGGCGATTCCCTGACGGTGAACGTCCTGGAGAAGCCCGCCATCAACGGGGCGAACTACGCGTTCGACAACCTTGTCCTTGCCGCGGGTGCGGCCGCGCCGCCGGATACGACGGCACCCGACGTGCCCACCGGCGTCACCGCTGTGGCCAACAGCGCCACGTCGGTGACTGTGTCGTGGGCCCCGAGCTTCGATGCCGTCGGGACTGTGGGGTACCACGTCTATCGAAACGGTTCGAACACGTCGATCAAGACCGTCACCGGTGGGGCGACATCATGGACGGATACCAGCGTCCTGCCCAACACCACCTACACGTACACCGTCGATGCCTTCGATGCGGTGCCCAACACTTCGGTGCAGTCGCAGCCGTCCGCGCCGGTTACGACACCGTCGCCGGCGCCCGACACAACCCCACCCGATGTGCCCACAGGGGTCAAGGCGGTCGCCAATAGCCCCACCTCGGTGACGGTTTCGTGGGCGGCCAGTTTCGATGCTGTGGGCACGGTCGGGTATGACGTCTTTCGAGACGGATCGAGCACTGCGATTCAGACAGTGACCGGTGGAGCGACATCGTGGACGGACACCAATGTTCAGCCCAACACCACCTACTCCTACACCGTCGATGCCTTCGATGCGGTGCCGAACACGTCGAACCAGTCGGCTCCCGCCCAGGTCACCACCCCTCAGAGCGGCGGCGAGCGGCGGCGGGCCGTCCCATCCGATCATCGTGATCATGATGGAGAACAAGCACTACGCCGACATCGTCGGAAACTCCGCCGCCCCGTACATTCAGACGCTGCTGGCCAAGGGCACGAACTTCACGAATTATCAGGCCCAACCGGGCAGCCTGCCCGACTATCTGCTGAACACCAGCGGGCTGAACGGCTCGACCAGCGGCTCGGACAACATCTTCCATCAGCTTCAGGTCAAGGGCGTCAGCTGGGGTGAGTATCTGGAGTCGATGCCCAGCACCTGCTACACCGGCGGGGACACCGGCTCCTACAAGAAGGCCCACAACCCGGCCGTCTACTACAACGACATCACTTCCAGCCCGAGCACGTGTGCCAACGTGCTGCCGTTCACCTCGTTCTCGACATCGAACCTGCGGGCCTTCTCCTACGTCGTCCCCAATCTGGCCGACGATATGCACGACGGTGCCACTCGCACCGCCCAGATCCAGGCCGGTGACGCCTGGCTGGCCGCGCACATGCCCGCCATGCTCAGTGCCGGCGCCGAAGTGATCCTCACCTGGGACGAGGGAAGCAAGAGCGATGAGCACATCGCCACCATCGGAGTGGGCGGTTCCTTCGCCGCCGGCGCCACAGATTCTCACCTGTATACGCATCCGGGATTGCTCGCCGGGTTGGAGGACGCCTGGAGCCTGCCGCGCTTGAACGGCGCCCAGACGGCATCTCCGTTCCCGATCTAGTGATTGACGCGGCGTTATAGTCGTATGGGTCGTGCCGCGAGCCCTCGTAACAGGCGGAAATTCGGGAATCGGATCCGCCACCGCTGATCTGCTTGCCCAGCGCGGGGTGGATGTCTGGATCACGTTCGGCGGCCGCCGGGAACTCGCCGAGGGAGTCGTGGATCGCGTGTCGAAAGCGGGGCGTGGAGGCTCGTATGTCGCAGCTCGACGTGCGCGATCCGGCGTCGATCGACGGACTGGTGGCCGAGGTCACCGCTGCCTGGGGCGAGCTCTCGATTGTGATCAACAACGCCGGCATCTGTCCCTACACGTCGCCCGACGACATCACCATCGACGAGTGGGATGCCGTGCTGGAGACCAACGCTCGGGGAACCTTCCTGATGACCCGCGCGGCGCTGCCGCTGCTGCGCGCCGCAACGGGAGACCGGTCGGTGGTCAACATCTCCTCGATCGCCGGGCAGACCGGTGGATACACCACCAGCGTCCACTACGCGGCCAGCAAGGCCGCAATCCTGGCGATCACCCGCTCCTACGCCCGCCGGCTGGCCGGCGAGGGCATCCGGGTGAATGCGGTCACTCCGGGGCCGATCGATACGTCGATCACCGACAAGCTCGATCCCGAGGTTCGCGAGCAGTTCGGCTCAGGCATCCCCCTGGGGCGGTTTGGCCGTCCCGAGGAGGTCGCTCCGGCGATCGTGTTGCTGGCGATGCCGGACTCGTCGTTTACGACCGGCGCGACCTACGACGTCAACGGCGGCGTTCGCATCGACTGAGACGTCATGCGCACCTCGACCTGTGCACTCTCCCCCGGTGCCAGCGTGCGGTGCGTCTTGGTGGTTGCGATCACGCCTCCCAACCCGGCCCCCGGGTAGCTGGTGCACGGCTCGATCGCGATCACGTAGGCGCGGCCGTACCAGGGCCAACCGGCCTCCCCGCGGAACTCCTGCCACACCCAGGCATAGGGGAACACCTCCAACGGCCAGCTGAGCGTGCAGGCCAGACCCAGCCGCGGATTCTCGATGGTGGCCTCGCCCGGATGTGAACCCCGACAGGTAGCCGACCAGACTGCGCCGCTGATCGGAGCGGCGGCAAAACCGAGAGGTCGAGGTCGCTGCCGCCGCGATCGGTCACCACCGGCCAGCGGTGGCTGCTGCCCAAGACCAACGGGTTCCATTCCGCGTCGATCTCGGGGTCGGCCACCAGCGACGTGGCCGAGGTGGTGATGCGCACCCCCGGCTCGATCAGCGGCGCACCGAACGACGGGTGGTGACACCACATGTAGTCAACGGGCGAGGCTCCCTCGTTGGTGATCCGCTCGTCCACCACCACACCGGCGCCGTCGGTTGACAGCCGAACCTCTCGTTCGATCCGAAACGGCGTGTCGATCAGCCGCACGTCCAACGCCACACAGGCATCACCGCCGGCGGTGCGCGCCTCCCGCCAGGACCAGCCGCGCATGCACGCCTCGCCGTGATACGGGTGGGTGATGCCGCCGTGCTCCGACGGCCCGCCGCCGGAGGGAAGCAGCACCTGCCAGCCACCGGCATACCGGTTGACCCACGCCGTGATCGAGTCGCCGGCATTGGTGGGGCCGTCCGGCTGGAGCCCCCAGGGTGTCTTCCACAGCACGTCGACTCCGGTGCGGACGTCCTGCACCGAGTAGATGTCCCCACCGAGGCCGGGGAGCATCGTCACCTGGATGCGGTCGTTGGC
Source organism: uncultured Actinomycetes bacterium (assembly GCA_963729195.1). GTDB lineage: Bacteria > Actinomycetota > Thermoleophilia > Gaiellales > JAICJC01 > CAVPTL01. The sequence continues at coordinate 143,774 of CAVSNF010000025.1, read as the reverse complement.
GAGCACCACGGCGTGGTGGGTTCCCGCCAAGAGTGCGGTTTGGACAGTCGCCTCAGCCATCGCCGGCCACCCGTACGAAGGTCGCGGGGATCCCGGAAGCCGCTGCACCCGGCCGCGGGCTTGAAGGTCTTCGAGGTGGCCGACCACCGGCCCGGCGAGTGTGATGTCCATGGCGCTCGGCCAGGATCTCACGGCGGGCGCGGCCAGGTCGATCAGCTCGCGCACCGTGAGCGGGCCGCAGTGCTCCAGAGCATCCACCACCGCCGCTTCGAGGGCGTTCACGAACGACTCGGTGGTGTCGAGGAACGCGCTCACCTGGGAGGCTCCCTCGGCCACCGGGAAATGCGACCCCAGCAGGAGCTCCGGTGCCAGGTCGCGCAGCTTGGCGATCGTCGCTCGGTAGTCGGCCACGTACCGGTAGGTCGGTGCGTAGCACGGCGTTTCCCGCGGCATCGGGGGTTGCCGCTCCGAGCACCGCGTCGGCCACGATCGCCGTGCGGGTCGCTGGGTCGAACACGGTCAGGTGTCCGCGGGTGTGTCCCGGGGTGTGCACGAGCTCGACCGCGCGTCCACCCAGATCAACCGTCTCGGGCGGCGTGACCGCAAAGTCGACGCGGCCTCCGTCGTCGTTTTGGCGCACCCACGAGCAAAACTCCTCGTCCTCGTCGATGTCCGCACTCGTGCCGGAACTCCCGGTAGCGGTGGTCGATCAGCGCGTCGACCGAGTCGATCCACGGCCGATCGGCCTGGGAGCACACCACCTGTGCCGCCGGAGCGATCGCTCGCATGGCCGTGATCCCGCCGCAGTGATCGACGTCGGCATGCGAGATGACCACGTGTGAGATCTCGACCCCCAGATCCGGCGCCAGCATGCCGACGGTCGCCGCGGGTGAGCCGCAACGCCGGTGTCGACGACCAGTGCGGACGTCTCGCCCACCACCACGAAGATGCACACGTACTGCTCGCCGAGGGGCGCCTCGAGCCGGTGCATTCCTGCAGCGACCTGGCTCATCGCACCGCGGTGGGCGACATCGAGAAGCGCTCCCAGTCCAGCTCGAACCCCAGCCCGGGCCGGTCACCGATCACCGCCGAGCCCGCAGCGAAGACGGGCCCGCCGGAGATCAGCCGGTCGGCCGGGTCCAGCGGGTTGCCGCCGGGGAGATCGCGCTCGAACGATTCGATCAAGGCTCCCGAGGCTGCCGCCACGTGCGCGCTCATCTCGGGGTACACGTGGAACGACACCTCGACCCCGTGGCGCTCGGCCAGCTGCAGAACCTCACGGGCGGGGGTGACGCCCCCGATGCACACGAGATCGAGCCGCAGCACGTCCAGCGCCGATGCCCGCAGCAGGTCGCGATACACCGCTATCGAGCTGAGCTCGTCGCCCGCGCCGATCCGCTGGGCCAGCGCATCGCTGAGGGCGCGGTAGCCCTCGATGTCCTCGGGGACGAGCGGATCCTCGAGCCAGGCCAGCTCCGGTGCATCCCACAGCGCCACCTCGGCGACGGCGGAGGCGGCGTCCGTCCAGGCGTAGCCGGCGTCGATCACGAGACCTGTCCCGGCGGGAAGCGGTGTTTTCAGCAGCGTCCAACAGCTGGGCCATGCGCGCGGGGTCGGGGTCGCGGGCGATCTTCACCAGGCGATGGCCGGCGGCGGCGTTTCGCAGCACGTCCCCGGCCAGTGACTCGGGTGTTCGGTCAGGGGTGGGGTAGGCGGCCACCGACATCACCGCCAGCCGGCTGTGCTCGTGCCCCCAGCAGCTTCCACAGCGGCACGCCGTGGCGTTGGGCGGCGATGTCCCACAGGGCGATGTCCACCAATCCCACCGCCCGCACCACCAGCCCCACCCGGCCGGGCATGATGGTGGCCCGGGACGCGCGCCGCCATGCCGCCTCGGGATCGGCGCTGTCGCTGCCGATCAGCGCCGGCGCGACCAGCTGCTGCACACAGGCCGCGACCGGTGCCTCGCGGGTCAGGCAGTAGGCGCGCCCCGACAGCCCCTGCTCGGTGGTGACCCGAACGGCCGCGTACTCTCGCGAGCGGATCTCGCCGGAGGCGATCCGGATCGGCGCGGGCAGGTCGAGCCGGGCGGTTCCCACCTCGATGGCGGCGATCGGGTCGATCACGGAGGTGGATCCAGCGCGGTGGTGGGGATGCCGTAGTCACTCAGGAAGCCGCCGTCGGCGTACAGCACCTGGCCGGTGATGTAGGACGCGCCGGGTGAGGCGAGGAAGCTGACGGTGGCCGCGATCTCGTCGGTGCCGGCCGCCCGCCGCATCGGTATCCGGCCCATCACCGCGGCTTCGTCCAGCTCCCCGCTGGCGAGGCCCTCGCGGAACACGCCGGTGTCGACGTAGCCCGGTCCGACCGCGTTTACCCGCACGCCCCGCTCGGCCCACTCCACTGCGGCGGTGCGGGTGAGTGAGACGATCGCGGCTTTGGTGGCCGCGTAGGGAGCGCGGCCGGGGGCGCCGCGGGCGGCCGCCACCGATGCGATGTTCACGATCGAGCCGGCGCCCTCGGCCAGCATGATCCGGCCGGCGGCCTGGAGGCAGTTGAATGTCCCGTGCAGGTTGACGTCGACCACCGCCGACCATGTTTCCCAGCTGAGCGTCTCGGTGCGGCCGTGAATCTGGATGCCGGCATTGTTGACCAGCAGATCCAGCCCGCCCTCGCTGCTGCGGATGTCGGTGAACACCTGGTCGACCTGGTCGCGGTCGCGGATGTCGAGGTTTCGGTAGACGACCTCGGTTGCCGCGCCGGGCGGTCTCGCCGGGGTTGATATCGGCCGCCACCGTCGTCCATCCCTCCGCGGCCAGCCGCGAGGCGATCGCCCATCCGATCCCGGAGGCACCCCCGGTGACGACTGCGATTCGGGCCCTGTTGGGGGTCATGGATCTCCTCTCGAAGCCGGTGTTCTCGGCCCTTGACCGCTTCCGGATTTCGCTATAGTATCTAGCGCCATGCTTGGTGGCAACCCAACTGTGGTGCGGCCCGCGCCGTGACAGAGCCACTCCGTCCGCTGTCTCGTCAAAGCGTCGCGGACGATGCCTACACGCAGCTGCGAACGGCCATCCAGGACGGGTCGCTGCAGCCCGGTACCCGCCTGGTCGAGCGCCGGATCGCAGCCCAGTTCCACATCAGCCATATCCCGGTGCGCGAGGCGCTGGCACGGCTCAGCGACGACGGCCTGGTCGAGCGGGCGGCGGGGCGCGGAGCCCGGGTCGCCTCGCTGGGCCGGCGCGAGCTGGAGGAGATCTCCAGCGTGCGGGTGGTGCTCGAGCAACTGGTTGCGGTGCGCGCCCAGTCCCACGCTCCGCCCGGCACCGAGGACGAGCTTCGGGCGGTGGCGGCGGCCATGGCCGCCGCCGCGGTCAAGGGCGACCGCGACCGGGTGGTGGACCTCGACCGGGAGTTTCACGAGCGGCTGTGGACGGCCACCGACCACCAGACGCTGATTCAACTGGTCGAAGGCCTGCGCGGGCGGATCGCCGCCTTCCTGCGCCGGGCCACCTATCTCTTGGAGCAGGGCCAGCTGGTGGCGCACACCGCCTCGCACGTCGAGCTGATCGACGCCATCTTCAGTGGTGACCCGGAACGGGCCAAGGCCAAGATGGCCGAGCACATCCAAATCGCCGCCGCACGGGTCGATCATTCGCTGGTCTCCGACGAGGACGAATCCGATGGGGAGTGACCTGATTGTCATCACCGACTCGGATCTTCCCGGAAATGCGACCGAGAATGTGCTTTCCGACGCCGGCTACCGGGTCGTCCGGGCTTCATGCTCGAACGAGCAGGACGTGCTCGACGTCGCCACCGGCGCCCGGGCGCTGATCGTGCAGTGGGCGCCGATCACCGCATCAGTGATCGACTCGCTCGATACCTGTGAGTTCATCAGCCGCATCGGCATCGGTCTCGACATGATCGACCTGGACGCCGCCACCAGTAAAGGCATCGCGGTTGCCAACACACCGGACTACTGCGTCGAGGAGGTGGCGGCGCACACAGCCGCGCTGGTGCTCGCCGGCACTCGGGGCCTGCCCACACTCGACGCGGGCATCCGCCGAAACCAGTGGGAGCCGATCGAGCATGCACCGCTGGCACGCCGGCCGTCGGCCATGACCGCGGTGGTTCTCGGCTTCGGTCGGATCGGCCGCCGGGTGGCTCGGATCCTGGATTCGGTGGGCTTCCGCGTGATCGTCAGTGACCCGTATGTCCCGCTGGGCGACATCGGCGATCTCGGATACGCGACCGCACCCTTGGAGCAAGCGCTGCTGGCTGCCGATGTGCTCACCCTGCACGTTCCGCTGACGCCGGAGACGCGCGGCCTGATCGGCGAGCGGGAGCTGGCCCTGATCCCCCCGGGGAGCCTGATCGTCAACACCTGCCGGGGCGGGCTGATCGACGAGCAGGCACTCGCCCGTGCACTCCTCTCGGGGCACGTCGGCGGCGCCGGCCTGGACGTGTTCGAGCACGAGCCGCTGTCGCAGTCCAGCCCTCTGCGGGATGCCCCCAACGTGATCCTCACCCCGCACGCAGCCTGGTACTCCCCCGAGTCGCTGGCCGACCTGACCGTGTGCGCCGCCCACCAGACCGTGGATTTCCTGGCCGGTCGCCGGCCTCAAGCGATCGTTAATCCGCGATACGTCGACGCGCTCCAATCGGGGCGGCCATGAGCGAACTGTGGCGAGGGGCTCAGCGGCCCAGTCAAGTCGAGCGAGCCGACATCCCGGAGCGGGCCTGGTCGACGCCGTGGGACGCGCCTGCGGTGCCTCCCTTCCCGATCGGGTTTCGTGATGTGACGGTGCTGACCGTCTGCTATCGCAGCGACCGCGACGCTATCGAGCAGCTGGTGCCGGCGCCCCTCGAGGTCATCAGCGACGTGGTCGTGGCCCATATCTATCGCATGCCTGACGTCGACTTCATGGGGCAGGTGAACGAGTGCAACGTGATGGTGGGTGTGCGGCTGGGAGCCGACACGATCGGCGGCTACACCACCGCCCAGTACCTCGACTCGCCCGAGGGAGTGGCCCACGGCCGCGAGGTGCACGGCCAGCCCAAGAAGCTCGCCGAGGTGAGCCTCGAGACGCACGGCGACCTGGTTGTCGGCCGGGTCACGCGCAACGGCATCGAGGTGCTCACCGCCACCCTGCCGTACAAGCAGCGGGCGTGTCCGCGGGAGGACATGCTCGTGCACTACGACTTCAGCGAGAACATCAACCTGAAGCTGATCCCGTCCATCGACGGATCGCTCGCCATCCGTCAGCTGACCGCCCGCAGGCTGCTGGACGTGCAGGTCTCCGAGTGTCACACCGGCCCCTGCACCGTTGAGCTGCGCCCCAATGCGCAGGCCCCGGTGTTCAGGCTGCCGGTGCGAGAGCCGCTGGACGGGTTCCTGTGGCGGACCGACTTCACACTCACGCAGGGACGCGTGTTGCACGACTACTCGGCAGGCCGGCCGTGACCCGCCGAACCGTCACCGGCACCCTGCTGGCGGGAGTCGCGCGCGCGCCGCACCGGGTCGCCGCCGGGATGCCGATCGGACCGTGGGGCGCCCGCGCGACCCAGACCTCGACCGGTATGCACAAGCCGCTGACCGTGACCGCGCTGGTAATCGGCCAACTGGACACCGGCCCCGCGGCGGTGGTAATCGCAATCGACACGGTCAGCTGGCCCACCGACCTCGGATCCTCGGTGGCAGAGCAGGTGGCCGCGGCGGTGGGGGTGGATCCGTCGGCGGTGTTCCTGGCGGCGTCTCACACCCACAGTGGGCTGTCGCTGGACGAGACCTACCTGGCGCCCTGGGATCCCGACGGCAGCGCCCGCGAGCGACGGGCGGAGCTTGATGGCCGAGATCCCCGGGATTGCGGTCGCGGCCGCCGAGCGCCTGCCGACCGGTGCGGGCGATCGCGACCCGCGTCCCCTGCGCGATTGCGCGCTCGCGCCGGCAACAGGCATTCGGCCGCCGGCTGGTGGGGGTCGCCGGAGGTGCCGGCGGATGAGACGCTGGACGTGGTCGACCTGCTGGCCGAGGACCGTTCGAGCCTGGCCACCCTGGTGGCGTTTGGCTGCCATCCCACCGTGCTGGCGTGGGGCAACCTCCTGATCTCCCCCGACTACATCGCCGAGCTGCGCGAGGTGGTCGAGCGTGAGACCGGCGCGCCGGCACTGTTCCTGCAGGGCTGCGGCGCAGACCGCGCACCCGCCGCGGGGTTCTCGAACCAGGTGGCCGACGCCGACGCGGTCGGCAGGGCGGTCGGTCATACAGCCGTAGCGGCGCTGCTCGAGAGCCGCCAGGCGCTGCTCGAGATCGAGCCGGTCGAGGTGCGGGAATCCGGCGCGGCCCTGTGCATCACCCGAGCCTCCCTGCCACAGCGACCCGACGTCGACGTCTCGGTGCGCGTGAGCGAGCTCGATCTGCCGCTGCGGCCGCTCGACCCCGCCGCCGCCCGTGATCGCGCCGAGCAGGCTCGTGAGCGCGTCAGCGCAGGTGATCAGTCGGCGTCTGTGGATCTTCAGCGGGCGCTGATCGAGCAGGATCTGGCCGAGCGATTCCCCGACGGTGACACCGGCCGGGCCCGCCCCGTGGTGATCCAGCTGGGCGACGAGCTGGCGCTGGTCGGCTGGCCCGGAGAGCTCTCCGGTGCGTATGACCGTGCGTTCCAGGCCGCCGCCCAGCCGGTGCACGTGATCACCGCGACCAATGTGTGCGACTCGGTCGGGTACCTGCCGGCCTACGAGCAGTTCGCGGAGGGTGGCTACGAGGTCGATGCCTCGCCGTTCCTTCCCGATGCGTCGGCCCGTGTAATCGACGGTGTCGCGCATCTCGTTCTCAGTCCTTCATCCCACGACGAAAGGGAACTCCAGTGAAGACGTCTCGAAGATTGACCCGCGCTGTCGGTGCCGTGGTGGCGCTGCTCGCGGTCGTCGGTGTGACCGCCTGCGGAGGTGGCAGTGGCAGCAGCGCCAGCTCGGCCACGGCACCGGCCACCGGCAATCCCGCGCCGGCCACGGTCACGATCGGGCTGCCGCTCAAGGTCTCGGACCTCGATCCTGACCTGGCGCTGGAGCCGTCGAACCTCGACGCGCTGCACCTCCTCAGCGGCACACTCACCACCATCCCGGGCAAGGGCGGCGCACTCCAGCCGGGCCTCGCGTCGTCGTGGCAGGTTGCCTCTAACCAGCTGTCGGTGACCTTCCGGCTGCGGCCGGGCTGAAGTTCTCGGACGGCTCGCCGCTCACCTCCGCCGACGTGGTGGCCACGTTCAAGCGGGCGCTTGCCGACGCCGGCAACGTCAACGCGGGCCTGCTGGCTCCGGTCAAGTCGGTCACGGCGCCGGACGCGAACACCGTCGTCTTCAACCTCAAGTCCACCTACCCGTCGCTTCCCACCGTGCTCGGGGAACCGGCATTCCTGGTGTTCCCGGCCAGCGGAATGGCGGACACCAAGACCTTCCTCAAGAACCCGATCTCGGCTGGGCCGTACAAGATCGAGTCGTGGGACGGGTCGGACATCACACTGGTCAAGAACCCGAACTTCTGGGGTCCCAAGCCGGCCGTGAACACGATCAAGCTGGTCACGGTGATCGATCCCAATACGCGCCTGGTACAGCTCAAGGGCGGCGAGCTCGACATCGCCGATTCGCTGTCGTCATCCGTGATCCCGCAGCTGACCGGCAATCTGCGTCCGTCGATCACACCGCTGTACGGCGCCGTGTACCTCTACGTCAACAATCGCAATGCACCGCTCAACAACACCAACGTGCGGCAGGCGATCAGCCTGGCCATGGACCGCGATCAGATCAACCAGATCGCGTTCTCCGGCAAGAGCTCGATCTCGGACGCGTTCTTCCCGCAGACGTTCCAGTGCTGTTACCAGTCGTCGTTCCCGTCGCAGCAGAACATCGACAAGGCCAAGAGCCTGCTGGCCGGAACGCCCTGCGCGAACGGGTGTAACCTCAAGCTGATGTTGCGAAACGGCTTGGACTACGCCGATCGCGCCGGTGTCGTGGTGCAGCAGAACCTCAAGGCGATCGGGATCAACGCCTCGATCCAGCAGGTCGACCCGTCGGTTGCCGGTGAGGCCGAGGGCAACGGCACCTTCGAGCTCGAGGTCAACTCGCTGTACGACTACGTGGACATTCCCGGACGGGATGCTCACCTACGGCCTGATCTCAGACGGCGGCATCAATGCCCTGTTCTCGGGCTACGACTCGCCCCAGATGGATGCGGCGGCCAACCGCGCGATCGCCTCGGCGGGCGCCGCTCGAACCGACGCCCTGTCGCAGGTCAGTCAGATCTTCGCCAAGGACATGCCGTATGTCCCGCTGGTGGGTCTGTCGCAGATCAACGGAACCGGGCTGGCCCAAGACTGGGTCTATCTCGGGGCGTCGAGCTTCTACGATGTCCAGCCGGCCGGAAGCTGACCGGCGCTTCGCAGTCTGGACGGCGCGGCTCGCCGGTCGCGCCGTCCAGCTGCTGGGCGTGATCGCCGCGGTCGTGGTGATCACATTTCTGCTCGTGCACCTGGTGCCGGGAGATCCTGCGCGGACGATCCTCGGCACCAGAGCCACGCCTCAGACGCTGGCCGCGCTGCGGCATGAGATGGGGATCGATCAACCGCTGCTGCGTCAGTTCGGGAGCTTTGTGAATCAGCTTGCCCACGGCGATCTCGGTAACTCGCTGGTGCTCGGCGGCCGTCCGGTGGCCAGACATCATCCTGCCGGACTTCGCGGTCACGCTGTCGGTGGTGGCCTGCAGCGTGCTGTTTGCGATCCTGCTGGGTATCCCGCTGGGATTGTGGGCGGCGCTCAGCCGGTATCGACCGGTCGACTCGGTGGTGCGCTCCTCCTCGGTGCTGCTGCTGTCGATGCCGCCGTTCTTCGTCGGCTTGCTGCTGCTGCTGTTCGTGTCGCTGGATGCGGGTCTGGCCCCGGCCGGCGGCTGGGGCGGAGGCTGGCCCGACAACGCCAGATACGTGTGGCTTCCCAGCCTGGCGCTGGCCGCCTACCTGATCCCGATTACCGCTCGGGCGGTGCGCCAGACCGCCCACGAGACCGTGCGCGAGCACTTCATCGAGGCCGCCACCGCGCGCGGTCTTCCCAGCCGCACCGTCACGCTTCGGCACGTGCTGCCCAACAGCGTGCTGCCGGTGATCACGCTGCTGGGATTCAACATGGGCGCACTGATCGGCGGCGCGGTGGTGATCGAGGCGGTGTTCGCGCTGCCCGGTGTGGGCACCGACCTGGTCAACGCCGTGGCCACCCGCGACTACCCGGTGGTTCAGGGAGTCGCGCTTCTGACCGCCCTCTTCGTGGTGCTCATCAACTTCGCAACCGACGCGATCTACGCCCTTGTCGACCCCCGCATCCTCAACTCTCGCTGACGCTTCACTCGGCCGCTGGCGCCTGCTGCGCGGAGGCGTGGCCGGTGCCAATCGCCGTCGCAGCCTGGTCGCTGGAGTGGTGCTTTTGACGGTGATCGTGGTGCTGTGTGCGATCGTCCCGGTGATCAGCAGGTACTCCCCCGACGCGCTGGTGGCCACTCCCGACCAGCCCCCGTCGACCGCTCACCTGTTCGGTACCGATTCCTTCGGCCGCGACCTGTTCGTGCGGGTATTCGCCGCCGGCCGCATCGACCTGTTCGTGGCGCTGGTGGGGGTGGCGGTGCCACTGGTCATGGGCACGCTGATCGGCACAATCGTGGCCGGGTCGGCGCGGCGCTGGCCCGACATCATCACGATGCGCATCATCGACGCCATCGTCGCCTTCCCGTTCGTGATCCTGGTGCTGGCGCTGGTGGTGGTGTTCGGGGTGGATCGCACGGTGGGGCCGCTGCCGGCCGGCCTGCCGTCGCTGTTCGTGGCCATCTTCCTCACCAGCTGGGCGCTGTATGTGCGCCTCGCGCGCGCCCAGACGCTGGCGCTGCGAAACCGGGAGTTCATCGACGCCGCCAGGCTGCTGGGGTACTCACACTCCCGGATCGTGCGCCGCCACCTTCTGCCCACGGTGTTCAAGACGACGGCCACCTACGCCGTCTCCGACGCGATCCTGATCATCATCGTGACCGCCTCGCTGCCGTTCCTGGGCGCCGGCGTGCAGCCGCCCACGCCGGAGTGGGGCGCGATCATGTACGAGGGCCGCACTGTCATCCAGACCGCCTGGTGGATCATCGTGCTTCCCGGGCATCGCACTGGCGCTTACCGGCCTTGCAGCGAGCCTGATCGCCGACGCGCTGGTCGGCGGCAGGGAGTCCTGAATGGCCGGGGCGCTGTCGGTCGAGCACCTGGCGATCGCCATTCGGGGGCGGGAGGTCGTGAGCGACATCAGCTTTCAGCTTCGCCGAGGGTGGCTGCATCGGGATCGCGGGCGAGACCGGGTCGGGCAAGACGGTTGCCTGCCGGGCGCTGACCGGCACTTGGGTCGGATCGGCGGAGCCGTGACCCGCGGCTCGGCCCGGTTTGGCGACGTCGATCTGGGCGCCGCGCGCGAGGCCGACTGGGCCAAGCTGCGTGGCCGCGAGGTGGCGCTGATTCCGCAGAGCTCGCTGTCTCGCTCGATCCGCTGATGCGGGCCGGCGACCAGCTGGTCGAGACCGTGCGCCACCTCGACGGCAGGACGGGGGCGAGGTCACGCGCACTCGAGCTGATCGAAAGCGTGCAGCTGTCCGATCCCGAGCGGGTGTTTCGCGCCTACCCACACCAGCTCTCGGGCGGGATGCGGCAGCGGATCATGATTGCGCTTGCGATCGCCGGCCGGCCGCGGCTGCTGGTCGCAGACGAAGCCACCACGGCGTTGGACGTCACCGTCCAGCGGGGCATCCTGGAGCTGCTGATGCGGCTGCGGCGCGAAACCGGGATGAGCCTGGTGCTCGTCACCCACGATCTGGCGGTGGTGGAGGAGACCAGCGATCATACCGCGATCGTGTACGCCGGGGTGACCGTCGAGACCGGCCCCACCGACGCGGTGATCGGGAACCCGACGCATCCGTACACGAAGGCGCTTTTGTCGGCCCGTCCCGCCAGCGTGCTTTCCGGCAGCCGCTGGTCGGGATCCCCGGAACCCCGCCGGCGGTGGGCGAGTTTCCTGTGGGGTGCCGGTTCGCGCCGCGCTGCACATTCTGCCGGCCGGCGTGCGAGGAGGCGCCGCCCCCGCTCGAGACTGTCGCCTCCGAGCAGGCGTGCGCGTGCATTCGCTGGAAGGAGGTGGCGCGTGAGTCAGCCGATCTTGACCGCGTCTGAAGCCGGGGTGCGCTACCCCGGCGCCGCCACCCCGGCCTCGAGAACGCGACCATGGACGTGCACGCCGGGACATCGGTGGGGATCGTCGGCGAGAGCGGCTCGGGCAAGACCACCTTCGGGCGGGTGCTGGTCGGGCTGCTTTCACCCCAGCTCGGGCTCGGTGCTGGTGGACGGGCGCGCGTGGAAGGACGTCCGCCGCACCGATCCGCAGCGCCGAAACGTCCAGATGATCTTCCAGGATCCGTACGGCTCGCTGAACGGCGGCATGTCGGGTCTGGACGCGGTCGCCGAGGTGCTCGAGCACTGGGAGGGCCTCGGTCGGCGCGAGGCGCGCGACCGGGCTGGGGAGCTCTTGACCAGGTCGGGCTGCCGAAGGATGCGATGCGCCGCCGGCCGCGGGAGCTGAGCGGCGGCCAGTGCCAGCGGGTCGGCATCGCCCGGGCGCTGGCCTGCTCGCCCAGCGTGCTGATCGCCGACGAGCCCACCTCGTCACTGGATGTGTCGGTGCAGGCCCAGATCCTCAACCTGCTGCTGGAGCTGCGCCGCCAGCGCGAGCTGGCGCTGGTGCTGATCTCCCACGACCTGGCCGTGATCCGCTACATGACCGAGGAGGCGCTGGTGATGAAGGAAGGGCAGGTGGTGGAGCGAGGATCGACCTACCAGTTGCTGGAGGCGCCCGGTCACCCGTACACTCAGTCGCTGGTCGAGTCGATTCCGGGTTGGGCGGGTCGGACGCGTCGCGACACATCTGAGAGGGAGCATTGATGTCGCTGGTGAATGGACGCCGGGCGCTGGTGACCGGAGGGGCGATGGGGATCGGCCGGGCGGTGGTCGACCGGCTCACGGCCGAGGGCGCTGCGGTCGGTGTGATCGATGTCGAGGCCCAGCCTGCCGAGAGCGTTGCGCGAAGCTGGGTGACCCATGATCTCGCCGACGCCGCCGGGCTCCCGGCGGCGGTGGAGCAGATCGAGTCCGAGTTGGGGCCGCTCGACGTGCTGGTGAACTGCGCCGGGATCCCCGCCGGCGCCGGGGTGCTCGAGTTCGAGCGGGAGGAGTGGCGGCGGGTGCTGGCGGTCAATCTCGACGCGCCCGTGTTTCTGATGCAGATCGTCGCCCGCGGCATGGTCGAGCGCGGGTACGGGAGGATCGTCAACGTCACCTCCGTGCACGCCCGGCTGGGTGCGGTGGGGACGGTCGCCTACGACGTCGCCAAGGCGGGGCTCGAGAACGCGACTCGCAGCTTTGGCGTCGAGCTCGCGGCCAAGGGGGTCGCGGTCAACGCGGTCGCCCCCGGATTCGTGCGCACCCGGCTGGCCGATCTGGAATCCGACTGGTTTCGCAACGACTACCTGCGGCCCGCTCGGCTGCCCGCCGGGCGCGGGGCGGAGCCCGAGGAGATCGCCGCCCATGTGACCTGGCTGGCCAGCGAGTCGGCGGGCTATGTCAGCGGCAGCGTGCTGACCGTCGACGGCGGGCTGACGGCGACCTTCTGATGGCCGAGATCGTGGTCGTGGGAGCGGGAGCGATCGGCCTCTCGTGTGCCTGGGCACTGGCGCGCGACGGTCACTCCGTGACTCTGGTCGAGGCCCGTACCGTGGGAGCCGGAGTATCGCGAGTGAACGTCGGCTGGGTCACTCCCAGCCTGAGCACGCCGCTGGCGGCGCCGGGGATGGTCAGCGGCCGGGCTGCGGTCGGCGTTCGATCCTCGGGGGGCGCTGGTGATCCGCCCTCGCGCCCAGCTCGATTGGGTGCGGTGGCTGTCGCGGTTCACGCTCAACAGCCGCATCTCGACGTTCAACCGCGGGGTGGAGGCGCTGCTTCGGCTCAGCTCGCGCACCCTCGCCGACCTGGACGCGATGCGAGCCGACGGGGTGGAGTTCGAGATGCACTCCCAGGGGCTGATGGCGGTGGCGCTCTCGAAGCACGGCCTGCACTGGTTTGACCTGACCTTCGCGGAGCTGGCCAAGCTCGGCTTCGAGGGCAACCCGCAGCGGTTGAGTGGCGACGAGGCGCGCGAGCTCGAGCCGGCGGTGAGCGAGCATGTCACCGCGGCGATCCTCTCGGACAGCGATCGCCACGTCGATCCGGTGTCGTTCATGAACGGCCTGCGGGCGGCGATCGAGCCGCGCGGCGTGACGGTGCTCGAGGGCCGCCCGGTACGGTCGCTCAGCCCGGTTGGCGGGGGCTGGCGGGTGGATGCCGACGGGCTGCGGCTGGACGCCGAGAAGGTGGTGCTGGCAACCGGGATGGGCACCGCCGGGCTGGTGCGGCCGCTCGGGATCCGGCTGCCGCTGATCGGCGCCAAGGGCTACGCGGCCGATGTGGCCGGTCCGGAGATCGGCCGGGCGCTGTACCTGTGCGAGGCCAAGATCGGGCTGAGTCCGATGGACGACCACACCCGCGTGGGTGGCTTCTTCGAGATCGGGGCGACCTCGGCCCGGCCGAATCGGCGGCGGGCGCTGCAGCTCCTCACCGACACCGCACGCTACGTCCGCGAGCTTCCCGACCGATCTCCCGCCGGACGACGAGGGGCTCGCCGGCCTGCGGCCGGCGACTCCCGACAGCCTTCCCTACCTAGGCGAACACCCGCGCGCTCCGGGCGTGATCGTGGCCGCCGGCCACGGCATGCTCGGCATCACCCTGGCAGCCGCCACCGCAACCGCCGTGGCCGAACTCGCCTCCGGCCCCAGCCCCGCCTGGCTCCACCCCTTCCGCCCCGACCGGTGAATAACGGTGCCAGGCACCGTTATTCAGCCGAGCGTACCGAGAGCACGGGTGGCAGGTGCCGGGCGGCCGTATGCCAGCTTTGGCCGCCGTCGACCGAGCCGAACAGCTCGCCGGAGGTGGCGCCGAAGTAGAGCCCCAGCGGGTCGCGGCCGTCGTGGCAGAACGCCTGCCGCAGGATGGTCAGGTATGAGTCCGCGCCGGGCAGGCCGTCGGTGCGCTCGGTCCAGCTCTCGCCGGCGTCGCTGGTTTCCCACACGCTCACGCAGCCGGCCTCGGTGACGCGGTCATCGGCGCCGTTCAGTGGGATCACGAACGCGTGGTCGGCGTCTGCCGGGTCAACCACGATCGGGAACCCGAAGTTCGAAGGCAAACCGGGAGCGATGTCGTCCCACGAATGTCCTCCGTCGTCGGAGCGAAACACGCCTCCGTGAAACTGCATGTACAGGCGCTCAGGCCGGTTGGGGGCGCGTTCCACATGATGGACGCAGAACTCCGTGGTGAGCGTGGCGTCGTCCGGCATGTACGGGGCCTTGAGGCCCTCATTCCCCATTGTCCAGGTCTCGCCGCCGTCCTCCGTCACCCAGATCCCGCCGACCGAGATCCCGACCAGCAGCCGGTCGGGCTCACCCGGCCAGGTACAGATCGAGTGCAGGCACAGCCCGCCCGCCCCGGGTGACCAGTTTGGGCGGGACGGCTCGTCCCACAGGGCGCGAACCAGCTCCCACGTCTCTCCGCCATCGCGCGAGCGGAAAAGTGCGGCCGGGTCGACACCCGCCCACACCTCACCCGCGCGCTCGCCCGGAGCGATCACCCAGACCCGTTCGACGGCCGCGTCGGCGTCGGCAGGAAACGCCGGGCCGCTCGACGCTCGCCACGTGCCCCCCGGGTCGTCTGCCAGATGGATGCGCGGCCCAAAGTGAGGGTCGCCGGCCGCGGCCAGGACGGTGCCGGTGTGGCGGTCACGCACCGCGTACTCGACCGGTGTGCCGACGAACGTCCGGTCGGACACGGCCAGCTCTGCGCCGCGGTCTCCCGACAACACCACCAGACCCTTCTTCGTGCCCACCAACAGCTCGACATGGTCGGAGCCGCCGGAGATGCTCGTCATCACCATCACCTGATCGTCGGGAGCAACCGCCGCGCCCTGGTCACACTGATCCCCGTTCTTGAACACCGCGAGGTGCCGCCGCAGCGTGCCCCGCTCGTCCAGCATCCATCCAGCAAGCGCGGGATACCGGCCGGTCAGATCCGCCAGCGCACCGGTGACCGTTTCGCCCTCGACGCGATGGCGGGCTTCGCCGTCGGCGTACTCTCGCAGTGGTCCCGGTAAGACGACAATGGGCATCGCCGACAGTCTAGAAGACTCACACGGCCGGGAGTCGGGCGGTGTCGTGGTCGATCTCGACCAGGCCGTCGGCTTGGAGCGAGACCAGCACCTCGGCATCCACCTGGTGGAGCGGCAGCTCGCCGGCTGCGGCGATCTCGCGCAGAAGCGTGCTGCGCCGCTGGCGAAACGATCCCTCGAAGCGTGATTGTTTGCGCAGCGGCGCGTACGTGCGGCCGCGGGAGGGGCAGTCGCTTTGCAGCGGACAGCGTTCGCAGCGCGGCGTGCGGGCGATGCAGATCTCGCGACCGAGATCGAACAGCGCCTGATTCCACTCGTATGCCCGACCCTTGGGCACGGGTACATCCGCTGTCCCGAATGCGCGCTCCAACACCCGATTGGCGTTGGTGTCCGGCGCGGCGATGTCGGCGCCGAAGGCAAAGCAGGCCAAGGCGGCGGCGGTGTAGGGGCCGATCCCAGGCAGCTTCTGCAGCTCCGCCGGCTCTCGCGGGAAGCCGCCCAGCTCGACCACGGCCTGGGCGCAGCGGTGCAGCGAGACCGCGCGGCGGTTATATCCGAGCCCCGACCAGGCCACGATCACGTCCGCGGGCGAGGCTTGAGCCAGCGCTTGGTAGGTCGGCCATCGCTCCAGCCACTCGCGGTAGCGCGGCAGGACGCGGGCGACCTGGGTCTGCTGCAGCATGACTTCGGAGACCAGAATCGCGTACGGGTCGTGGGTCTTCCGCCACGGCAGATCCGCCGCACTGTGGCCGTACCACGCCAAAAGCGCGGACTGGAGAGCCGACTCGGTACCCGCGTTCACAGGGGAAGAATACGATCCCCAAGAGATGGAACCGCGATGACCGACCACCGACCCGACACTCCCGCGCCCGACCGCCCGCCCGGCGCGGTGCTCGTGCTGAGCGAGAACTGGACGATCGTGGATCCGCGGGATCTCGACGACCTGGTACAGGTCGCGGTCGAAGCGGAGCAGGCGGGGGTCGACACCGTGATGCTGTCCGAGCACGTCGTGATGGGACCGTCGTCGGGCTCGAGCGGTGTGATGGGCAACCCGCGCGCGTACGCGGCGCCGGGCAATCAGGATCCGGCCACGCCGTGGCCGGACTCGATGCTGCTGGCGGCGGCGATCGCTGCGCGCACCGAGCGGATCCGAATCGCGCTGGCCGCGATCATCGCTCCGCTGCGCCATCCGCTGCTGCTCGCAAACCAACTCGCCACCCTCGACCTGCTCACCAAGGGCCGCCTGATCGTCCAGCCGACCGTGAGCTGGCATGAGGACGAGTACCGGGCCTTGGGGGTGCCGTTTCGCCGCCGCGGCGCGATCCTCGACGAACAGCTCGAGGCCATGCGGATTGCCTGGACGGAGACCCCGGCGAGCTTCGCCGGACAGTTCTTCAACTTCGAGGACACCTACCTCGAGCCGAAGCCGTGGCGTCCCGAAGGGCCGCGCATGTGGTTCGGTGGAATGCAGCTGCGTCCGCCGGTGTTGCGCCGGCTGGTGCGCTACGGCAGCGGATTTCATCCCTTCGGCTCGCCAACCGCGGAGGAGCTGGCGACGCTTCGCAGGGCCATGGCCGAGGCCGGACGCGACGCCGCCGATCTGGAGCTGATCGGCGGCATCCAGGCAACCTTCCCCGACGGCTCATCGGTGGCCGATCTGGACGTCGCCCTGGCCGGCGCGCGCCCGCAGGTCGAGCAGGGGTACACCGCCATCTGCTTCAAGCCCAACCAGTACACCGACGACCGCTCCGAGGTGAAGGCGGTCTGCGCCCGAGTGGTGCAGCACCTGGCCGGACTGTCGCGCCGGCCCGACGGCAGCGCCTCGTAG
This sequence comes from uncultured Actinomycetes bacterium, assembly GCA_963729195.1. Classification (GTDB taxonomy): domain Bacteria; phylum Actinomycetota; class Thermoleophilia; order Gaiellales; family JAICJC01; genus CAVPTL01. The sequence goes on along the minus strand of CAVSNF010000025.1, from coordinate 126,635 downwards.
GCAGGCAGCCCTATACCCTAGGCGCATGTCTGTCCGCGTCCGCTTCGCGCCCAGCCCCACCGGCTCGCTTCACCTGGGAAGCGCGCTCACAGCCCTGATCAACGTGCTGTTTGCGCGATCGCAGGGCGGCAGCATGCTGCTTCGCATCGACGACACCGACAGCGACCGGTCCCGCCCCGATCTCGAGGCGGGAATCCTGGACGATCTGCGCTGGCTCGGTCTCGGCTGGGACGAGGGCCCCGTGCACCAGAGCGAGCGCTTCGATCGCTACCGCGAAGCTGCCACCCAGGCGACCGGCACCGGCATCCGCGACGGCGCCATCGAGCTGCGCGGCGAGGGAGTGCCGCCGTTTGTGATCCTGCGCTCCGACGGCCGCGCCACCTACCACTGGGCCAGCGTGGTCGACGACGCCGACTTCGGCATCACCCACGTGATCCGCGGCAACGATCACCTGCCGAACATGCCGCTGCACGTGGCCGCCGCCCGTGCGCTGGGAGTCGAGCCGCCGGAGTTCATCCACCATGCCGTCGTGCTGGGCGAGCACGGCAAGCTGTCCAAGCGCGAGGGGGCATCCTCGATCGGCGAGCTGCGCTCCGACGGCTACCCGCCGGCCGCGGTCGTCAACCAGCTGGGGCTGGTGGCCACCTCGGGTCCGGGCGAGCTGATGACCTTGGACGAGCTGGTGCAGCGTTTTCGGCCTGAGCGGATCGCCCGCGGCGAGGTGCGGCTCGACCCGGCCAAGCTGCGCTCGCTGTCGGCGGCCTACATCTCGGCCCTCTCGCCCGACCGGCTGGCGGATCTGGCGCTGCCCTGGTGCCCGGCGGGGACTCCTCGCGAGACGGTGGTGGGAATGGCCCCGGCACTGCATGGTGCCCACACCCTGGCCGAGGTCGGCGACCTGGTCGCAAGCGTGCTGGAGCCGCCCGATCCGCTGCCGCTGCCGGCGCTTGCGGAGGCGCGGGCCGAGTATCCCGAGCATCTCGACGAGGCTCAGGCCCGGTCGCTGGTGGACGAGCTTCGCCGCCGCGAGATCCCCCTGCGACAGGCGCGGCTCTCGCTGACCGGCCGGCCGCGCGGGCCCGAGTTGTGGTCGGTGCTGGTCGCGCTCGGTCGCGATGAGGTGCTTCGCCGGGCCAACGGCGTGGTGGCAGGATGAGGCTGCGCGACTCCCTCACCGGCGAGCTCAAGCAGGTCGTGCCCGGAAGCGACGGCGTGATCGGGATCTACACCTGCGGGGCCACCGTGTACGGCCGCATCCATGTGGGCAACGCCCGCCAGTACGTCGTCTTCCAGCTGATGCGCCGCTATCTCGACTGGGTGGGGCAGCCGGCGCTGCTGGTCGAGAACATCACCGACGTCGACGACAAGATCATCATTGCCGCGCGCGAGCGCGGAATCAGCTCGGCGCAGCTGGCGCAGGAGATGACCGAGTGGTTCTTCGCCGACACCGACCGGCTCGGCATCGGCCGCCCCGACGAGGAGCCGCGGGCCACCGAGACGATCGCAGAGATCATCGCCCTGATCCAGGAGCTGATCGACCGCGGCCAGGCCTATGAGGCCGGGGGAGACGTGTACTTCGCGGTGCGCTCGTTCGAGCCGTACGGCGCGCTCTCCGGCCAGCGGCCCGACGAGCTGGAGTCGAGCGGGCGGATCGAACCGGGTGAGCACAAACGTGATCCGCTCGACTTCGCGCTGTGGAAGGCGCAGAAGCCGGATGAGGACGTCGCCTGGGAGTCGCCCTGGGGCAGTGGCCGGCCGGGATGGCACATCGAGTGCTCGGCGATGGCCGAGAAGTTCCTGGGCCGGGAGTTCGCCGTGCACGGCGGCGGACGCGACCTGATCTTTCCCCACCACGAGAACGAGCTGGCCCAGTCGTGCGCGGCCGGTCGTCCCTTCGCCCAGGTGTGGGCGCACAACGGCATGCTGCAGCTCTCGGGCGAGAAGATGTCGAAGTCGCGGGGAAACATCGAGCGGCTGCATGACGCGCTCGACCGGATGCCGGTGGAGACGTTCATCATGTTCCTGCTGCGCGGGCACTACTCCGGCCCGATCGACTACACCGAGGACGCACTTGCCCAGGCCGGGGCTGCGTGCGCGACCCTCCGCGAGAAGCTCCGCTCGGGCAGCGGTAGCGATCCCGATCTGATCCGCCGGGTGCGCGAGGTGCTCGACGACGACTTCAACACCCCCCGTGCACTCGCGCTGCTGTTCGAGGCTCCGCCCAGCGCCCGCGACTCGATCGTGGAGGTGCTGGAGGTGCTGGGGCTGGGCGGTCTCGCCCGCGAGCCGGAAGCACCCGCGGAGGTGGTGGCGCTGGCAGAGGCCCGGCAGGCGGCTCGAGCGGCCGGCGACTACGCCGAGTCCGACCGCCTGCGCGACCAGATCGGGGCCGCCGGGTGGGATGTCCGTGACGGCGCGTCAGGATACGAGCTGTACCACCGTGACTGAGCTGATCCACGGCCGCCAGGCCGTTCGCGAGGCGCTTCGCGGCCGCCGCGAGGTGGGCGTGGTGTGGTGCTCGCGCCGCGCGGGGGAGACGCTCGAATGGCTGCCCGACTCGGCCCGGGTGGAGGATGTGGCCAGGCTGGATGCACTGGTCGACACGCCTGATCACCAGGGCGTGGTGGCCGAGGTGGCGCCCTACCCGTACGTCGAAGCGGCCTCGCTGTTCGACCGCGAGAATGCCTTCCTGGTGGCGCTGGACGAGGTCACCGATCCCCACAACCTGGGCGCCGTTGCCCGGGTGGCAGAGTGCGCCGGCGCTGACGGCATGGTCATCACCAGGCGGCGATCGGCCGCTGTCACCGCCGCGGCCTGCCGGGCATCGGCGGGAGCGGTGGAGCACCTGCCGATCGCCCAGGTCGAGAATCTCGCCGATGCCCTGATCCGCAGCCGGCGACCCGGCCTGTGGAGCTACGGCGCTTCGGCCGACGGCGACACCCGGCATGACCAGGTCGACTATCGCTCCGGCGGCACCGTGTTCGTGCTCGGCGCGGAAGGAGCCGGGCTGCGCCCGCGGGTGCGCAAGGCCTGCGACGCCACCGTCTCGATCCCGATGCGTGGCCACATCGATTCGCTGAACGTGTCCACCGCGGCCGCGGTGCTGCTGTTCGAGGCGGCCCGCCAGCGCGATGGCTGACGCGATCTGGATCATCGACGGCGACAACGTCACCCATGCCCGGGGCGGCGGCGGTGAGTACGCGCTGCTGCGCGAGCGGCTGGCGGCAGACGTCACCGACTGGGCGGCCCGGTTGGGGGTCCGGGCGGTGGTGGTGTTGGACGGCGAGGGCAGCGACCGCACGGTGGGCGCGACCGTGATCAGCCACTCCCGGGGAGAGACCGCCGACTCGGTGATCGAGCGGTTGGCCTACCGTCACGCCGCCGATTCCGAGGTCACGGTGGTCTCGAACGACACGGTGGTGCGCCACGTCTCTCAGCGCGGTGGAGTGCACGCAATGAGTGCTCGAGAGTTCCTCGACCGGCTCGCCGCCGCCCCCGAACCACCCCGCGGAGACCCCCAAACACGCCAGCGCTATCAGCTGTCGGACGCCATGGATCCCGCTACCAGAGAGGCTTTGGAGCGGATCAGGCGTGGCCAGTAGCGGCTTCGGGCGGCTCCGTTTCTTGACATGACCGCCCTCCTGGGTATAGTTCGTTCCCTCAAGTTAAACTTGAAGGTCAGCCTCAAGCTTCTTGAGCGTTCTTTTCCCCCTATTGTCAGTCCCGGAGGTCGATCGGTGTCCCCAGCCCCACAGGCAGCCCGTCAGATGCAACGAACGGTGCGGGAGCCAAGCGAACTGGCCCTGATCGCATCGGCACGCAACGGAGACGAGTGGGCGATGGACACGATTCTCCGCCGGTATCAAGGCTTTGTACGGCTCAAGGCGAGTTCGTATTTCCTTGCCGGCGGCGACTCCAACGATCTCATCCAGGAGGGCCTGGTCGGCCTGTACAAGGCCGTCCGAGACTTTCGTGCCGACAAGGAGACGTCGTTTCGGTCATTCGCGGAGCTGTGCATCACCCGCCAGATCATCACCGCGATCAAGACCGCGACCCGCTTCAAGCACGCGCCCCTGAACACGTATGTGTCGTTCAGTCACACGCCCGCCGGTCAGGAGGGCGACACCGACTGCACGCTGGGCGACGCGCTGCCCGGCCCCACGGTCGACGATCCGGCCTCGTGCGTGATCTCCACCGAGGAGCTGCAGAGCCTGCTGGATTGCCTCGGCACAGCGCTCTCGCGGCTCGAAGCACAGGTTCTGACCCTCTACCTCGAGGGCCACAGCTACGAGCGAATCGGTGAGCGGCTCGAGTGCGACCCAAAGACGGTCGACAATGCGCTTCAGCGGGTCAAGCGCAAGGTGCTCGTGCACCTCGACTCGCGCAAGCTGCCCGTCTAGAACCTCCTGCGAACGCCACCCGCTGCCGATATGAGCCGGATGCAGTGGCATACTCCTGCCATGCGTGATCCACGCTGGGTGACAGGTGCAGGCCTCGCTGCCGTCGCGGCGGTGGTGGCGCATGCCGGCCCGGCGGGTGTAGCGGACGGTCGATCGCTGGCTGCGGCCGCTGCCGGTGCGCTGGTTGCCGCCGTCGGACTGTCGTTTGCCGGTTCGCGCATCCTGGCCGCGCGGCGCGCTGCCGTGGTCGCGCTGGCGGGGGGTGGCGGCGACGCGCCCGCATACGAGCGCGCTCCGTTTGCCGCCGTGGTCGCCGCAATGCTTGTGCTGCAAGGAGCCGCTCACGTGGGACTGCTGGCGGCCGGCGTGCATGCCGGAGCCGGCGCGACCGCGGCTCCCGCGCTTCACATCGTGCTGGCCATCGTGGCCGCCTGGGTGGTGGTCTCGGCCGACCGCGCGCTGGCCTCGGCCTACGCCGCGCTCGAAGCCGTGATCGCCGGCATCCTCGAGCTGCTCACCGCGATTTCCCCGCCGATCTCTCCGCCGCTGGTGCCGGCCCCGGTTCGCCGGCCGGTCGTCCGCCCGTTCTCGGGTCGCGCGCCTCCGCCTCGGTACTGACCGTGCCCGTGCGCCTGCCCGCCATCCGCGGTCGGGCGCTCGACCGACGAGGAACCGAGCAACATGACGTCTGCCCTGGCAGTCCTGCTCGCCGTGTTGTCCGCGGCGTTCGGGATGCCCAACTCAAGCACCGCCGCGGTGCCGACACCGATCGGAGTCGGTACTGCCTATACGCTCGCACCCGGGCCACCATCGCGTGGTGTCGGTGACGCCTGCACCACCGGCCGCTCGGCGGTCTCGGCGGCGCATGTCGAGCTGTTCGCACACGGGCGGGCGCTGCTGATCCCGGTCGGGGTCGGGGTGGGGCAGGGGTGCCGGCACTCGCTGTGGACGACAGAGCCGACCGGCGTGATCCACATGTCCGGTGGTGCGGCGACCCTCGGGCAGCTGTTTGCGATCTGGGGCCAGCCGCTTTCGCGCAGCCGGCTGGCGGGATTCACGGCTGCGGCGGCCGGTGCGGGTGTACGTGGACGGCCGTACGCGTCCACGGCCCGCCGGGGGCGGTTGCGTTGCGACCGCACTCCGAGGTCGTGGTCGAGCTCGGCGGATACGTCCCGCCGCATCGGTTCTACGTCTTTCCGGAGGGCACATGAAACGGCTGTGTGGTTCAGCGCTGGCTGCGATGGCCCTGGCCATGGCGCTCGCAGGCTGCGGCGGCGGGAGCTCCTCGCCGGCGCCGCCGTCGATCGCTCCGGCACGGCAGTACTCGCTCGCCGGGTTCCAGCCGGTGGCGGCGGTGCGCCCGGGCAAGCCCACCGTGGTCTCGTTCACGGTGATCCAGCCAAACGGCAAGCCCTTGGTCGACTACCGCACCGGCCCCGGTCCCCACACCGGGGTGCACGTGATCCTGGTGCGCGACGACCTGTCACACCATCGTCCACCGGCACCCGCCGATCGCAGCGGACGGTCGCGTGCGTGATCCGGTCACGCTCACGGAGCCGGGGCCCTACCACGTGCTGGTGGATATCTACCCCGCCTCCAAGGGGCCTGGATACACAAACGTCCAGCTCACCCAGAGCCTGAGGGTTCGAGGCAAGTACACCCCCCAGCCGCTGCCGCCGTTCTCGCGCACGGTGGTCACGGAGGGCTACCGATTCACCATGCAAAACCCGCCCAAATTGCGTGTCGCCGAGGCCGCGCTGGTGACCGTCACCGTGCGTGATCCGGACGGGCGGCCGGCCCAGTTCACCCCGTGGTACGGAGCACTCGCACACGCGATCTTCTTCCACAAGGACGACCTCGCCTACTTCCACACCCACGTGTGCGCCCCCGGCCTGGCCGGATGCACCAACGTCGTGGGTGGGGCGAGCATCTCGGGCACCTCGGCCGTGCCGGGGGTGCTGCACGTGGGGGTGCTGCTGCCCGAGGCGGGCATCTGGCGGCTGTTCCTGCAGTGCCAGGTGGACGGCAAGATCCTGACCGCGCCATTCACCCTCACCGTTCGGTGAGGTCGACGAGGAGATCCACCCACATGTCCAAATTCATTCGCCGAGCGATCTCAGTGCCGGCACTCTCACTGCTTGCGACACTCGGCTTCGCATCAACCGCGTGGGCCCACGCCGCCATCAGTCCACCCACCGCGGAAACTGGCGTTTTGCAGCAATTTACGCTGGCAGTACCGACTGAGGAAGAGGGCGCCACGACCACCGAGATCCAGCTCACCGTGCCCGACGGAGTGGCCATCGACTCGTTCGAGGCCGCACCCGGATGGACGCGCACGGTCAAGGCCACCGGCTCCGGCGAGGATGCGGTGATCAATCAGGTGACGTGGACCGGCGGGGCGGTGCCCACCGACGAGGACTCGGTCTTTCGGTTCCAGGCAGACCTCACCGGCGGTTCCAAGACCTATACCTTCGGCGTGCGCCAGACCTACTCCGACGGCACCGTGGTGGAGTGGACCGGGCCTGAGGACTCGGATACGCCCAGCCCCACCGTCAACGGCGTGTCGTCGCTGGGCGGTTCGTCCAACACCCTTGCGATCGTGGCACTGGTGCTTGGCGCGGTGGGCATCCTGCTCGGTGGGATTGCGCTCTTCTCGGGGAGACGATCTCTGACGTGAGCCGCCGGGCACGGGCCGCACTGGTTGTGGTGGTGCTCGCGGCCGCCGGGGCGTTCCCGGCGGCCGCTTCGGCCCATGCCGTGCTGGAGAAGACCACGCCCCTGGCCAGTGCCACTGTGCCGGCGTCGCCGGCCAGGGTCACGCTCACCTTCGACGAGGCCGTGGAGCCGCGCTTCGCGGTGATCTCGGTGACCGACGCGAACGGCACCCAGCAGACTCAGGGGTCGCCGTACGCCGTCCCGGGCGACCCCGACACGCTTGCGATCAACGTGCGCCACCTGCCGCAGGGCTGGTACCTGGTGTACTGGCGCGCCATCTCTGCCGACGGCCACCCCGTCCGGGGCGCGTTCACCTTCGCCGTCGGTCCGGTTCCGGGAGCGGCCCCGCAGTTCGTGATCCCATCGCTCTCGGAGTCGGCCGCCACGCCGCAGCTGGTGGCGGCCCGCTGGCTGGTGTTCCTGGCGGTGATGATCGCCGTTGGGCTGTTCGCCTTCCGCGCGCTGATCGCACGCCGGGCTCTGACCGGATCGGTCTCCGCCGCCCACACCCTCGACATCGCGCTGCTGGTCTCCGTCGTCGCAGGCCTGGTGGCCACGCCGCTCTACATGCTGGTGACCACCGCCGAGTTTGCTCAGCGATCGGTCGTCGACGTGATCGGGGTGGTGCCGCTGATCCGCGACTCGGCCCTGGGTCGGGCGCTGGTCGACGTCGAGCTGGTGCTGGTGCTGTTTGGACTGGCCGCCCTGGTCGCGATCAAGCTCGACCGGCCTGACCGTGAGCAGCGATCGGTGGCCGAGCTGCTGGCGCTGACCGGGGCGGTGATCGCGGCGGGGGCGCTGCTGGTGATCCCGGGCCTCGCCGGCCACGCCGGGCAGACATCGCCGGCGGCGCTTTCGCTCGCGCTTGACTGGACGCACCTGGTCGCGGGATCGGTGTGGCTTGGAGGTCTGATCGCGGTCACGCTGACCGTCGCGCGCACCCCGCCCGAGGCCCGGCTGCGGGTGCTCGGCGACGCAGTGCCGCGATTCTCACTGGTCGCCTTGGTGTCGGTGATCGTCCTGATCGCGTCGGGCACCGGCTCGGCGATCGTTCACCTGCCGACGCTGCAGTCGCTGTGGCAGACCTCCTACGGGAAGGCGATCCTGGTCAAGATCGCGATCCTGGCGGTCACGATCCTGGTCGCTGCCGTCAACAACCGGCGGTCGGTGCCGCGTCTGAAGGCGGCACTCGAGGCGGGCGACTCCGAGTCGGGATCGGCTGCGATCGGTCTGCTGCGGCGGGTGGTGGGCGTCGAGGTCGTGCTGGTCACCGCGATCGTGCTGGCGGCGATGGTGCTCACCAGCCTGCCCCCGCCGGCGAAGGCGCTGGCGGAGATCGGCACCGTCGATGCTCACGTCGGCCCCGGGGCGGTGACCACGACCGTCGACCACGGGCCATACCGGGCGACCATCACCATCGCCCCCAACAAGGCCGCCGCGCCCAACAAGTTCGAGCTCCAGCTGTCGCGTGACGGCGTCCCCGTCCAGAAGGCGACTGTGATCCAGCGGTTCCTGATGCTCGACATGGAGATGGGTACGCAGAGCTACGTGATGCGTGAGCACAGCCCCGGCGTCTACCGTCTCGTGCGGCCGGCACTGGTGATGGTCGGCCACTGGGGTCTCCAGTTCCAGATCGAGCCGCGTGGCGCCCCGGCGTTTACGATCGTGCTCGAGGATCACGCGGAGGGATAGGCCGAAAATGCCACCACAGCCGCCGAACAACCAGCGTCAGGGCCGCGTGCTGGCCGCCGCCGTGGCGGCGTTTCTCGCGGGCGTGGCCGCGGTTGCGCTGGTGTTGTTCCTGGCATCGGCGGTGACCGGCTTCGCCGACGGCGACCCGCCCAGCGACTACCTGCTCACCCAGCAGGTCTACCTGCCCATCAACGCGCCCTCCGCCGCCAGCGGCGATCGGCTGAAGGCGTTGGTGGCGGCGGCCAACGACGAGGGCTACACGATTCGCGTGGCCGTGATCCAGGCACCGCAGGACCTCGGCTCGATCCCCCAGCTGATCGGGAAACCGCGCACCTACGCGAAGTTCCTGGGTGCCGAGCTGGCGTTCGCGTACAAAGGGCGGCTGTTGACGGTCATGAGCAACGGCTACGGCATCTCCCAAAACGGGGGCAAGCGCGTGCCCAACGGCTACCGGCAGCTGCGCTCGGTGGCCGCCCCCGGGGGATCGTCTCCGGACACGCTGACCGACGCCGCCAGTGCCGCGGTGCGGAAGCTGGCGACCGCCAACGGCCACCCGCTGCCGCAAAACCTCCCAGCGCTGGAGGGCACTTCCGGCGAAGTCGTTCTTCTCGGCCAACCGCACCGCGATCATCGCCGGTGCACTGGTCGTGGCCGGCCTGATCGGGGCGGCGTTGGTACTCGTGCTGGCGCGTCGCCGGGGTGAATAACGGTGCCTGGCACCGTTACTTCAGGCGATGGCGTTTGGCTCTTCGGTGACCGTGGTTGCGGGCGACTCGTCCGCCCGGGTCAGGAGCCGGTGGCGGGGTACGCGTTCCAGCCAGGCACCAGCGGCGAGGGACGTGAGGATTGCCAGCAGCACCAGCACGGCGAAGAAGTTCTGGTCGATGATGCCGGCGGCAAACGCGGTCGATGCGACCACGATTCCCGGACCGCCGCGGGCGTTCATGGCGACCGACAGGTTCAGCGAGCTGAAGTTGTCCTCGCCCGCTGCGCGGGCTCCCAGATACACGCTGGCGGCCTTGATGGCGCACGCGGCCACCAGGAACCAGACGAAGAAGACGACGTCGAATCCGTGGATCAGGTCGAGCCCCAGCCCGATTCCGGCGAAGTACACCGGGATGAAGAAGGCGAGTGAGAAGCTGCGGATCGCGAGTGTGGCCTGGGACGGCTTGTCCTCGGTGGCAGCGACCACGATCCCGGCCACGAAAGCACCGAAGAAGGCCTCCAGACCCAGCATCAGCGCGGCGGCGGTGGCGAGGATCATGAAGGTGAGCTGGTGGGCGATCGGCGTGGCGCGCTGGATCACGTTCATCTCGAGGTTGCCGATCCAGCGATAGGCGGGCGGGCCGGCGATCAGGAACACCGCCAGGAACGCCAATGTCATCCCGACGTGGTAGATCATGTCCGCGTTCGAGCCTCCGGAGATGTTGAGTGCCGACGGCAGGCCGAACAGCGTGCCGCCGGTTCCACCGGCGTAGCCGATGGCGATCGCAAGCACCACGTACAGCACCAGATCCTCGAGTACCGCCACACCCAGGACGACCCGCGCAAACGCGGTGTCGAGGATGCCGAGGTCGTGCATGATCCTCGAGATCACCGGGATGCTGGTGATCGCCAGTGCGATCGAGAAGACCAAGACGAATGAGGTCGAGTTGCCGTTGGGGCCCCACAGGCTCTGCTGATCGATCACCTGCGAGATGCCGAGACCGGCGACGAAGGGGATGCACATGCCGGCCGCGAACACGGCCGCCACGGTACGTCGCTCGCCACGGTGAAACACGGTGCGAAGCTCGGAGCCGGCCATGAACAGCAACAGCAAGAGGCCGAGCTGGTACACGGCGCCGAGGATGATCGAGGTGGAGCCGTCGACCGGGAACATCCAGGCCTGTGCCGAGGGCCAGATCCAACCCAGCACGGTGGCGCCCAGCAGCAGGCCGCCCAGGATCTCGCCGATCGCCCGGGGCTGGCGGAACCGCACGAACAACGAGCCCATCCCGTGCGCGCACAAAAGGATCGCGGCCAGCGCGATCAGCGTATGGGCGAGGTCAGCTGTTGCGAGAGACGTCACTTGGCTCTGATTCCTTCGACAGAGAGTTCGTCGTCTGAGTAGAAGAGGCCTGCCACGTCGGCGGTGCGTTCGATCACAGCCTCCTGCTCGGCCGGGGTCAGGCGCTTGCGCCAGGCCCAGGCGTTGGCGCGGCTGTCCATCGGCTGGAAGGCGGTCTTGGACAGTCCGACCCGGCCCCACGGGTTACTCCGGCGCGAGTCCTGCGGACTGGTGGCGGTCCTGATCGCTGTCTCGGCCTGCTCGCCGAACTCCATGCCCAGACGGCCGTACAGCTGCCGAAACTCGGGCACCGGCTGCTCGGCCAGATCCTCGTAGCGGACGACGATCGCATCCGAATGGCGCTCGGCATCCTGGGCGATCGCTGAGTGGATCAGCCGGTAGAGCAGGCAGCCGTGCTCGACCACGTCGAACGGCTGGCTCAACGTGCGGTCGATGTCATCGCTGAAGTTCGAGAGATACGCCTCCCTCAGCTCCGGCTGGGCGGCGATGTCGGGCAGGTTGTCGCTCCAGCGCGTGCCGATCCGCTTGAGGCTGCTGACGATGCCGGCCGGGTGTCGCACCAGATAGACCACCCGGCAGAAGTGCCGATCGGCCAGCCAGCGGGCGGCGAACACCGCGTAGGGGTCGTCCAGGATCGGCCGCGAGTGGCGGATCCGGCCGGCGGTGAAGGTCGAGAGGTACTTGGCCATCTTGGCCAGGTCGTAGGGCGATCGGTTGGCCCGAAGCTCCGAGCCGACGTGGTAGTGCAGCCGGAACATGTCCGCGAAGCCTGGGCCGTACTCGAGCGTCGTTGTGCTCACCGATGTACTGGTAGGAGAGCGGCTTGGGCACCCGCAGGATGCCCGGCGAAAGCCCGGGAGGGTGGCGCCGGTTGAGCGGCTCGTTGAGATGCACTGCTCCGCCGCCGGCCACCAGCATCAATGCCATCCAGCTGCCGCCCGATCGCGCCATTCCGGTCGCAAGCACCGGTTGGGTCAAGAGGCAGCCTTGATCGACGACGGGGCGAACAGGTAGGTACCTGACTTGCGCGGATCGGGATCGCTGCGATCGACCGGCTGGGCCAGCGAGATGCGATCGTCGGTGACGTCGAACACCACGGCCGATGCCGTCGGCATCGCAAACTGCCAGTCGTGCTCGGTCGCGCCGGCGACGCGCAGCACCGCCAGGCGCACCATCACGCCGTGCGAGACGGCCGCAACGCTGCTGCCGTTGGCGTGCGCCTTGCCGATCTCCTTGAGGGCGGCGACCACCCGATCGGCGGCGTTCGCGACGGCTTCTCCCTCGGGGCAGACAGCAACCTCAGGCTGCTTCAGGTAGAGGTCAAAGGCCTTCGGGTCGTGCTCGATCGACTCTTCCTTGGTCAACCCTTCCCACACGCCGTAGTCGAGGTTCACCAGGTTCGGCAAGGGGATCACCGCACCGGCTTCGGACACCGACGTGATCGCTTCTCCAACCTCGACCGCGCGCCGCAGCGGGCTGCTGTAGACGGCGCTGATATTGGCGTCGCTGAGGCCGTGGGCGGCGTCCCACGCCTCCTGGCGGCCAACTTCGTCAAGCGGTACTTCGAGGCGACCTCGAAACCGCACCTGGGTGTTCATCACGGTGCGCCCGTGGCGTACGAGAAAGATGCGGCACGTCTCTGGTGCCACAGCGTCGAATCGGGTTGTAGCGTCCATCTACAGGGATCCTCCGGTCGGAGCGAACATTTGGGGCTATCGCTTAACCCTACGAGCGTTTGACCAGGAAGTCGAGATGTGTCCATTTGGTTTCCTGGATCTGTCGCAGGGTACGCCAGGTCACCCATCAACACCAGGGCGGAGGCGCGTGCGCACTGCCGCTCCTACGGAGCGGTCGTCCCTCAGGCACCGCCGGAGTAGAGCACGCCCCTGGGAACGTGTCAAGTTGTAACAGCGGGCGCGATCGCAGTTAGCGGGAATCGATCCGGGGGTGGTGCTGTGCGATGCCGCCCTCGAGCGCATGGCCGGCGTCCGCGTCGCCCCGATCACCGTCATGCGGGCGGGATTCGGCCGCTGAGTTCGTAACGTTCTCGAGACGCCGCGATGCCAGAATCGATTCGTGAGCTTGATCACGAGAGAGCGGTTCGTGTGGTCGGTGTGGGCGATCTCGGTCGCGGCGATGGTGTGCGCGGTGGTGCTCACAGTGCGCGCGGATTTGCCCCTGTCGTGGGTGTTGATCCCGGTGGCTCCGACCATGGGATGCGCGACGGTGGGGTTGGTGCTGTGTCTGCGGGTGCCTCGCAATCCGATCGGCTGGCTGTTTCTCGCCATCGGATTGATCGTGCCGCTGGGAAAGCTCTGGGATGCGTACTCCTCCGCGTCGCTGGGTCTTCCCGGCCGCGAAGTGGCAGCACTGGGGGCGGCGGTGTTCGAACCGCTGGTGCTACTCGTCTTACCGCCGCTGCTGGTGCTGTTTCCCGAGGGCCGGCTGCCGTCTCGGAGATGGCGGGTGGTGGGGGTGCTCTGGCTGGCGGCGCTGGTTGCCTTCGTGTTCGGGATCGTGTTCGCCGACGACGTCGTCACCCTCGACTCCGGCGCGCTTCTCGACCGCAAGCACGGCCTGGGTGCGACGTTTGGTGACGTTCCCGGCTTCCTTGCGTTCCCCGGGCTGTTGGCGGTGTTCGTGATGACGGTGGCCGCCGCGGTCTCGTTGGTCGGGCGCTACCGCCGGGCGACGGGACTCCTGCGGCAGCAGCTGAAGTGGTTTGGCGGTGCAGCCAGCGTGCTAGCCATCGTGGTGGCGTCGGCTCCGTTGATGTGGATGCTGCCGGGTGACTGGTCGAGCCTCACGTTTTCGACGTTGTTGGCGGCCGCCGGAACCGGCCTGGTGGTCGCCACCGGGATTGCGATCCTCCGATACCGGCTGTACGAGATCGATGTGATCATCCGCCGCACGCTGATCTACGCGGCGCTGATCCTGGTGCTGGCCCTCGTCTATCTTGGCGGGATTTCGCTGATGGGATGGGCGTTTCGGTCGCTCACAGGTCAGTCCGGTGCGCTGGCGGTGACGATCTCGACACTGATCGTTGCCGCGGCCTTCCAGCCGCTGCGGTCGCGCATTCAGCGGGCGGTCGACCACCGCTTCTACCGTGGGAAGTACGACGCGGCCAACACGCTCGACGTGTTCGCCGGCCGGTTACGCCACCAGATCGAGCTTGACTCGTTGTCGGCCGGAGTGCTGGACGTCGTCAACACAACCTTGCAGCCGAGCCACGCGAGCCTGTGGCTGCGACCGGGATTGGTCGTGGATCAACGCCACGATGAGGGTTGAGAGCCGTCCATCGTCCCGTAGGTATACAGTTTATTTTGGCTTAGCTCCTGGAATAGCCAAAACGTCTTGGGGAGGGCGCTATGAGGAAGAGTTTCGGGGCACCGCTGGTCGCAGTGCTGGTTGTGGGCGTAGCGTTCGTTGCACCTGCATCCGCGGCCACACTCGCGGATTGGGAGATGAATGAGGGGCCTGGAGCTCACACCATGATCGACAGTGGGCCCAACCACTACAACGGCACGATCGGGTCGGGGCTTCAGACCGGAGTGAGTGTGATGGGGGCGACTGGATATCGGTGGGCGTTCGTAAGCCCCACCGCGCCGCCGGCCAAGCCCGAGCGCCTGGTGCAGGTGGCAAACCACAGCAGTTTGAACCCGGGGACAGGGAATTACACGGTGACGATCCGGTATCGCACCACCCAGCACTTCGGAAACATGGTGCAGAAGGGCCAGGCGGGGTCATCCGGCTACTGGAAGATCGAGAACCCCAACGGCCGCATCAAGTGCCTGATGAAGGGCTCCAGCAAGAGTGCCTCGGTGCAGTCGCCGGCCGTGCTCAGCGACGGCAACTGGCACACCGCGGTGTGCGCACGCACGTCCAACAAGCTGACGCTCAGCGTCGACGGCCAGGTTGTGAAGACCGCGTCGGGCAGCCTCGGCACGATCTCCAACTCGCGTCCGATCACCGTCGCAGGCAAGCTCCAGTGCGACCAGATCACCACGACGTGTGATTACTACACCGGCGATATCGACTACATCAAGATCTCGAACTAGGGGTCGCTGAGTCGGGCGGTCGCAGCGAGTGCGGCCGCCCGACTGACCTCCGAGGATTGGCACACTTTGGTGGTCAGCCGTCGATCACGCCGAACAGGTGCAGCCCGCGTCGCGCGGTCAGGCGTTGATCTCGCCCAGGGTGGAACCCACCGGCGGGATCTCAACGGGCGGCATCGTCACCGCCCATGCCGACGAGGTACTCGCGGCCCGCTCGTCGACTCCGTTCGTCCCGAGACTCGAATAGGTCGATTGCAGCAGCCGCTGCAGGTGCGTACCGTTCGCCCGAGATCTCATCCCACACAGCCGATGGAACGATCCGAAGAATGACGTTCGGCGAGTCGTTGTCGGATTCGAGGAAGAACCGCCGGCGGATGTCGTCGTAGAGCCGGGGATCGGCATACGCCTCGAGCACACCCGGGGCGACAAGGTCGAACCCGAAGTGGTCGGTGGCGCTTGCTCCGCTGAGGACAAGCCGATCGTCGGCAGCGATCGCCTCAACGTCCTGTCGGTGGCCGCGCAGAAAGTGCGCCTCGCCCCGCCGGCTGAGTCGATGGGCCACCCGCGCAACATCGCCGGAATCGTCGAGGTAGTGCTTAATGCGCGAGCGCGACTTCGGATCCCCTCCCCGGAACGGCTTGCCACTCGCGAGGTTGAGCAGGCCCCAAGCATTCTTCGGCGTCAATGCCCGGCCGGGCTCGCGGTGGGCATTCCTCAGCCGGCGGACGCTTCCATGGTCAATCAGGAGACGTCCACCGAGCTTCTGCGCATCGAGCAGCCCCGCGTCCACGAGTTGCCGCACGCGCCGGTCGTTTACGCAAAGCTCGGCAGCGGCCTCAGAGGTGGAGAGTGCCAGGATATCCATGGACAAAAGTCTACCGTATGCGGTAGAGTTTTGCCACTACGGGACTCCGCTGTACTCCGGATATGCTCACCGCCGACGTGAGCGTCTCACCCCAGCTGTCAGTGCGGCGCGGTCGCGCAGCGATCGAGTTCTACAAGGCCGCGTTCGGTGCGGTGGAGCTGTACCGCGTGGGCGGCACGGATGCACACGAGGAGGTCGTCGCCCAGCTGTCGGTGGGCGACGCGTCGTTTTGGGTGTCGGATGAGTCGCCGCCGAATAATCATTTCAGCCCGGAGTCGCTCGGCGGCACCACCGTTCGGCTGCTCTTGATCGACCAGGATCCTCAGAGCGTGATCGACCGCGCGGAAGCCCTCGGCGCAACCGTGATCCACCCGGCCGAACGCGCGCACGGCTGGCTGCTCGGCCGGATCGAGGATCCGTTCGGGCACCACTGGGAGATCGGGACGCCACTGGTGGAGTGGCCGCCACGCGACACTCCGTGAATTAGGCGGTAACGGCCGCGCCGTTATCGACCAGGGCCGATACCTCGGTGAACTGCACCCGCGGCTCGACACCGTAGAGCTCGATCACCTGCTGCACGAGTGCTGGGGTGAAGAACGCCCGAGCGGCCTCCTCCGATTCCCACACGTACACGTTGGTAACGGTCGCGGCCTGGTCGTCCCACATGAACACCTTGCTGCGTAGGCCCGGCATGCCTTCAAACACTGGCCCCGCCTGTTCGGCGACGCTCGACGCGCGGCTGCGGTCGAGGCTCTCGCTCGGTCCGATGCTGACAATGGTGCCGATCATCGATCCTCCCATCTTGTGGCAATGGACACGCTCTCCGCATCATCCCACAATTTGGTCATCGCACAACCAGCCCGCGGAGGTTGTCGTGGGCGATCCGAAGGCCCGCCTCCACCAGGTCAGGGGAGCCGCCCCATACGGGATCCTCATGCTCGACTGACAGCACGCCGTCGAACCCGCCCTCGTACAGCATGTCGACGTAGCGGCCGAAGTCGACTTGCCCGAGACCTGGAATCCGGTACCGCCACCAGCCCATGTCCCACGGCTGGTGCTCGCGCGTGGAGATCCGACCGAAGAAGCCGTAGCGGTTGCGCTCGCTGGGGAACGTCTCGGCGTCCTTGGCGTGGGCGTGCTCGACGCGATCGACGTAGGGCCGCACGGCTTCGACGGGGTCGATCCCGAGCCACAGCAGATGCGACGGGTCGAAGTTGAGATAGAGGCCGAGTTCGAACATCCATTCCCACAGCTCGGGCGAGTACGCGAGGTTGCCGGGGTAGCCGTCCGGATGCCACCCTTCCATCGGGCAGTTTTCGATCATCAGTCGCACGCCGCGCTCACCCGCGTAGTCGACCAGCGGCGGAAACACGCGCTCGGCCTCACGCAGATTCTCGGACACACTGAGTCCGGGGTCGCGGCCGATGAATGTGCCGACGGGGACGCCGCCGAGCACGGCCGCCGCGTCGATACATGCCCGCAGATGCGCGTGGTAGGCCTCGCGCTCTGAAGCGACCGGTGCCAGGTTGTTGTCGTAGTAGGCGAGCGCGGAGAGGGTCAGCCCGTGATCGTCCAGCGTGCGGCGCACGCGCTCGGCTTCGGCTTCGTCGAAGTCATCCGCCCTGATGTGGCTGGCCGTGAACGGTCGGTCGCCGAGCTGAGGCCAGGCGGCGAGCTCGAGCGCCTCATAGCCATTGTCCGCCGCCCAGGTGGCGATGTCCTCGAGACTTCGCTCGGGCATGCACGCTGTCAGAAATCCGAGCCTCACGTGGTGACCACCTCGAGCCAGCTGGGGACATCGAACCGGGCCACCAGGTCGTCGACCGTCTCGCGTTTGCGGGTGATTGAGGAGCGGCCGTCCGAGACCATCACCGCGGCGGGGATCGGCACCGCGCAGTAGTCAGTGGTGATCGCCTCACAGTACGAGCCGTTGTCGAGCACCGCGACCAGGTCGCCGCGGTGAAGCTGTGGCAACGGCGCGTCGATGGCAACATCATCGTCGGTGCACACCGGCCCGGCGATCGAGACGAGGCCGTCGGGGGAGTCGTGCATCCGGCCGGCAGCCACCACCTGGTGATGGAATCCGTACATCATGCGTCGCACGAAGTGGTAGCTCGAGGTGTCCTCGAGGAAGATCCAGCTGCGTTGCTCGGTGCCGGCACGGCGCGTCTTCGACCCGCCCAGCCGGCCGATCAGGGCGACCGCGTCGGACACCAGATAGCCGCCGGCCTCGAGGATCAGCTCCGGCGATCCCAACTCCCACTCGGCACAGAGGTCGCGCGCGCAGCCGGCGATCGCCTCGGCGTACTGCTCGACGGTCGGAAACACGGTCGGCCCTCCCGGCCCGAACCCGGCCGGGTTTCCCACCCGGTAGCCGCCGCCGACATTCAGCACGCGCAGCATGGGGCCGTCGTCGCGGAGCGTGCGCGCGACCTCCAGCGTCTGGGTCAGGTAGGCGACGTGACGCTCCAGGTCGAGCGTGGGTGAGTAGGTCTCGCCGTAGCCGGGATAGCCGATGTGGTTGTGCAGCCCGGCCAGCTCGATGCCGGGATGGCGGCGGGCGATCTCGGCTGCGGCCAGCACGTCGATCGGGTCCATGCCGAACTTGCCCAGGTGCTCGTAGCCGGCCAGCTCGGCGTCGTCGCCGGTGACGCGGGTGTTGTCGAATGCGACCCGCAGACACACCGGCTGGCGACGGCCGCCCGCGGCCTGCGGGGCCAGCTCTGCGATCAGCTCCATCTCGGCCAGCGAGTCGACGTTGATCATGGCGATGCGATTGGCCAGCGCGAATCGCAGCTCGGCCTCGGTCTTTGAGTTGCCGTTGAGCACGATCTGCTCCGGCCGGCCGCCGGCGCGCTCGATCAGGCGCATGTGCCCGAGCGTGACGGCGTCCACCATCGCGCCCTCCGACAGTGCCACCCGGATGATCGCCGGCTCTGGATTTGCCTTGGTCGCATACAGCACGGTGGTGGCCGCGTGGACGCGGCGAAACGCATCTCGCAGTCGCACGTAGTTGGCCCGGATGGTCGCCTCGGAGATCACCCAAAGTGGCGCGCCGTGCTCGGCCACCAGATCGACCACATCGCAGCCGTCGATTTCGAGGTGGCCGCTGGCGGTGATCTCAAACGCGGCCGGCACCGCCCGAGCCTACCAAGAGCGGCCAAGCCGAGCAGATGACAACGATGGGGGTTCCCCCGATGCGCGGCCGCAGCTGCGGGACGATCCTGTGCACATGCAGACCACATCCGCTCACACCGCCGACCGGGACGATCTTAAACTCGCGTGCATCCCACCGCTGCTCGCGGTGGTGGGATGGTGCTTGGTGCTCGAGGAGATGCTCGTCGGCCGCATCGGCGGGCACGCGTTCGACCTCGGTGCCATGGCGGTCATTCTCGGCTCGGTGGGCGCCATCCCAGCCCTGGTGGTGACGTTTATGGCCGCGGTCAGCGCGGCGCTCTCGAGGCGGCCGCGCGTGCCCATCCTGATCACCGGGTTTGCCCTGATCGGAAATCTCGCGACGTTGCTCTTCCCCACGTGGGTGGTGTGGGGGTTCTCGGCATAGCAGGGCGCTGCCCGCCCGCTGCTCAGGAAGGTTCGCTCAGCGTCAGCTGGATCGAGCCGCTTGAGTCGCGCAAGGTGTATCCCGTCGCGGCCGCCTCGACCGTGGTCGACCGTTCGAGCGCCATCAGGAACGCCGTCTCCTGCTCCATCACGCCGGCCGGCGAGTTGCAGGCCATGCTGGTCGAGGCGACCGGATCGACCGCCAGCGTGTCGCCGTGGAGTGTGTAGCCGGACGTGTAGTTGTTGCAGCCGGCCGTGCCGGTGACCCGGCCGGCGTCATCGAACGTGGCGGTGACCGTGCTGCCGATAATCGGCGAGCTGACGGCGGTGCCGGTGTTGATGCCGGTCACCTCCCACGCCGTGCCGACCAGCGCAGAGGCGCTGAGGTGGGTGTAGGTCAGAAGCGGCGCTCCCGAGGCGTCGAGCAGCGTCAGCTTGCCGCTTTGCTCTGTGAACCCCGCGGTACTGGGGAGTGCCTCAAGCACCGCCCGCTCCTGCACATCCAGCGGGGGTGGACAGCCGATCCTGGTCGTGGCTCCGAGGGTGATCTTGAGCGAGTCGCCCGACTGTTCGTAGCTGCCGCCGAACGAGTTGCAGCCGGTCGCTCCCGTCAGCTTGCCCCCGTCGAAGCCGAGCATCCCACCAGGGTGAGCACTCGTGTCACCCACCGTAATCAGGCTCCACGATGTGCCGTCCAACGATGCAGGCGATGACCCGCCGTCGCTCCCACAGGCTGGGAGGAGGAGCAACATCAGCGCGCCGGTAACCATGATCGCGGGGCGTACCATCGCGCCCGACTGTAGCCTCTCGCTTCGGTCAGCGGGGGTCGTTTGGTGTAGGCTCGCTGGCGCTTTTGGGCAGCGAAATCAGCCACCAACCCGGTCGTCGGGCCAAGAGACGTTCGCCCTATGGGCTGATCCTGGCCGCGATTGTGCTGGTCGCCGGGATGGTCATCCTCGCTGTGTACCTATACAAGAGCAATAGCTCTGGTTCGTCCTCGGGCTCGGGTTGCAATGTCGTGTCGGTGGCCGACAACGTGCTGCCCTCGGTGGTCACGATCAGCGCCAACGGCGCCACCGGGGCGGGTACCGGATCGGGCGAGGTAATCCGGTCGGACGGCTACATCCTGACCAACAACCACGTCATCTCGCAAGCCGCCGACGGCGGCTCGACGAAAGTGCTGTTCTCGGACGGCACGAGCGCCGACGCGGTCATCACCGGACGAGATCCGCAGACCGATCTGGCTGTGCTCAAGGTCAAGCCGCCGTTCACGCTCAAGGTGATCGGCGTGGGGGCGTCCGACGATGTGAATGTGGGCCAGCCGGTGGTCGCGCTGGGTGCGCCGCTGGGCCTCTCGGGTACCGTCACCTCGGGCATCGTGAGTGCGCTCGATCGCAACGTGCACGTGCCGGGTGATAACGGTGGCCAGGCGCTCTTGGTGGGGGCGCTTCAGACCGACGCAGCCATCAATCCGGGAAACAGCGGCGGTGCCCTGGTGAATTGTGGCGATGATCTGGTGGGCGTGCCCACCGCGGGAGCGCAGCTTCCCGACGGCGGGGGCGGCAGCATCGGCCTGGGCTTCGCCATCCCGGTTACCTATGCGATCCAGATCGCCGACGAGCTGATCGCCAACGGCTCGGTCACACACTCTTCCTTCGGCGTCGGAACCGTGCCGGTGCCCCCGTCGGCGGCCAGCCAGGCCGACAAGCCGGAGGGGCTCTTCATCAACGCCATTCAGCCCGGCGGGCCGGCCCAATCGGCGGGCCTTCAGGTGGGCGACGTGATCACCAAGCTGGATGGCCAGACAGCCAACGGCACGCTGCTCGAGAGCCTGACTCTGACCAAAAAGCCGGGCGACACCGTCACCGTGACCTACTTCCGTGACGGCCAGACCGCCGAGGCCACGGTCACGCTCGGTTCGGCCACCTAAGGCCGAGCCTCGTCCCGGGTCGTGGGCGTTCGCAGCATCGCCCACATGGGCCTCCTTGGGAGTCTCACAAGCGACCGTAGGCCGGGCCGATCCCGCTCGCCTCAGGTGGCCCCCTGGTCCACACCCAAAAGAAAGCCGAGGCGGGGACTCGAACCCCGAACCGCCTGATTACAAATCAGGTGCTCTGCCAGTTGAGCTACCTCGGCAAGACCGCGTGGCGTGGGCCGCACTCGAGTTTACAGAGTTCTTGCCTGAGCCTTGATCGCCGCTCACAGGTATCGATCAAACTGGTCGAATGCAAAAACTGATGAGATCACACTCCCGAATTGCAGTCATGATTCTCGCGTTGGGAATCGTGACTGCCGGTGCCACCCAGGCCCAGGCAGCGTCGAGCGTGACGCTGGGATCCAGCTTCGCACCGGTGCAGGGAGTGCTTTGGGGTGCCTTCCCGAATGAGGATGGGGGATACCAGACGCTCGAGCCAACGCTCGGCCGCAAGCTGGCGGCGGTGCACAAGTACATCCCGTGGACGTTCGCTGCCTGGGCGCAGCAGATCGCTCCGATCATCAACTCGGGCCACATCGTCCTGCTGTCGTGGTCTGCAGCCAAGACCACCGACGCGGCCTCGATTGCCGCCGGCCGGCAGGATGCGGTGATCCGGTCGGCTGCGACCAACATGAAGGCGCTCGGCGGCCGGATCCTGCTGCGGCCGTTCTTCGAATTCGATCAACCGGTCGGTCATCCTCGCTACATCGGATCGGCACCTCAGGTGGTGGCTGCCTGGAAGCGCACGTACTCGATCTTTCGCTCGGTCGGGGCCGCCAACGTCCGATTCGTGTGGTCGCCGATGGCGTTCGACTTCAAGCGGGCCGTTGCCCAGACCTTCTGGCCGGGATCCGACTACGTCGATTGGGTCGGCCCGGACGGCTACAACTTCCCGGGTTCCAGGTTTCGCGATTGGGAAACGATCTTCGGCGCCGCCTATCAGTTCGCCGTCGCCCAGGGCAAACCGATGATGATTCCCGAGACGGCGTCGCCCGCCAACGATCCCCGCACGCCGGGATGGATCGCCGACGGTGCCGAGTGGATCCAGTCCCACCCGGACGTGAAGTCGGTCAACTACTTCGACTCGATCAGCCCCAAGGGCTACGACTTCCGGGTGACCCGAAACACAAAGACATTGGCGGCATACCGAGCGTGGGGGCGCCTGTCGTACTTCTCGCCGATGGGCTGAGCCGGCAGTTTTTGGTGCAGGATCCCCAAAACGGGTATTTCAGATTGGGACAAGCGCAACTATCGTGGGTTGACCCCCAACTCCCACGGAGCGTCCCCATGGAACAGCACCAACTGTTGGTGTCCCAGCTCGTGGCCGACGCCGTCGAAGGTACGACCAGCGACGGCGCCGTCAGTCGCATTGTCAACGTCCTCTTGGAGTCATCCACGACTGACTCGGAGCGCGCCGGTGAACGCCTGCGCGTGTTTGGCTGGGAACAAGAACGACACGATTTCACGATCGTGTGGAACTACCGCGTGATCGGTGAGTCGAGCGGCGACGAGTACGTCGATTTCTCGCTCTCGATCGAAGACGGCCCCGATCTGCTGCTGTCGGTGTTCGGTCTGCAGCTGCAGATCGCACTGAACGGCATCGAGGGCACGTCGGCCGACGAGCTCGACTGCTTTCTCGAGCTGATGGCGATGGCCAAGTCGCCGATGGCCGAAGCGTCCTGAGGTAGCACCAAACCTGGGCTCCGCGCCCGCCCGAAGGTGGACGTCCATTCGGGCGGGCGCGATTCAGGAGCCGCCGATGGTGCGCACAACACCGCCGGCATGGGTCAACTCTCCCGCTTGCGCAACCCCGTGCCTAGCCCCCTGGTTGGGGGGCGCTTGGGTTGCTACAAAGCCCCCTGCTATCATGTGACAACGGGCATCCGGCTTGGAAGCCCCGTGAGGTTGATGCTTTCTTCGCTCGGTGTGAGGCAAGTTGATTCCTCAACTGACGCGAAGCGACCACAGGGTCGCCAAGGAGAGTTACAACCAATGCAGTCCCAAACCTTCCGATCCCTCGGCGTGTCCGACGTGGTGGCAGACGCTCTGGAGGCGCGCGGCATGGCCGCTCCCTTCGAGATTCAGAGCCAGGTGATTCCTGACGCCATCAACGGCCAGGACATTCTGGCCAAGTCGCCGACCGGCTCGGGCAAGACGCTTGCCTTTGCGATTCCGGTAGTGGAGCAGCTCGCACCCGACGCTCCCAGCCCGGCAGCGCTGATCCTGGTGCCGACGCGCGAGCTGGCCGCTCAGGTGGCGGCCGAGACGTCCGCGATCGCCAAGGCCCGCGGCCTGCGCGTCGCGGCTGCCTACGGCGGCGTCTCCATCGGCGAACAGGCCAAGAAGGTCAACGGCGCTCAGGTGCTGGTGGCCACCCCCGGGCGGCTCGAGGATCTGTGCCAGCGGCGCAGCATCTCGCTGGCCGAGGTTCGCATCCTGGTACTGGACGAGGCCGACCGGATGCTCGACATGGGCTTTCAGCCGCAGGTCGACAAGATTGTGAAGCGGCTGCCCCAGGGTCGCCAGACGATGTTCTTCTCGGCCACGCTGGACGGTGAAGTGGGCCGGCTGGCACGCGCCTACACCACCGACGCCGCCAAGCACGAGCGGGCCAGCGATCCTCAGACGATCGAGGAAGTTGACCACCGGTTCGTCTCGGTCACCCACGAGAACAAGGTGACCACCCTGGTCGAACTGCTCAAAGTCGACGACGAGCCGGCACTCGTCTTCGTCCGCACCAAGCACGGCGCCGACCGGCTGGTGCAAAAGCTTCGCCGCCACGACCTGGATGCCGTCGCGATGCACGGCGACCTCACCCAGAATGCGCGTGAGCGGGCGCTCAAGAAGTTCGACTCGGGGCAGGTGCGCACCCTGGTTGCCACCGACGTGGCCGCCCGTGGGCTCGACCTGGACAAGATCGCCACGGTGATCAACTTCGATCCGCCCGAGGACAACAAGGGCTACATCCATCGTGTCGGGCGCACCGGTCGCGCCGGCCGCTCCGGTACCGGCGTCACGCTGGTGCTGCAGGAGCAGCAGGTCGACGTCAGCCGGATCGCCGCCAACCTCGAGCTCTCCGATGAGTTCAAGGAGACCGGCATGAAGATCGCCGCGCCGCGGCTGGTATACACGTCTCGTCGCGGCCGCGGGTCGCGCTGGTAGTCGCGCACCGCGCCTCCGCGAACCGGTAGCGTTTGCGCGGATGCGTCTCGTATCCGACTATCCGCGCACGATCCGCACGCTCGAGACGGTGTGGATCACCCTCTCGGACGGCACTCGGCTGGCCGCTCGCATCTGGCTGCCCGAGGACGCCGATACCGACCCGGTGCCCGCGATCCTCGAATACCTGCCCTACCGGCTGAACGACGGCACCGCCCCACGGGACGCGCGCCACTTTCCCTACCTTGCCGGTCAGGGCTATGCCACGGTGCGCGTCGACCAGCGCGGCACCGGTGAGTCCGACGGCATCCTCGAGGACGAGTACCTGCCCCAAGAACAGTCAGACGCGTGCGAGGTGATCGCCTGGCTGGCAGAGCAGCCGTGGTGCACCGGCGCGGTGGGCATGATCGGCATCTCGTGGAGTGGGTTCAACGGACTCCAGGTGGCGTCCCATCGACCGCCGGCGCTCAAGGCCATCGTCACCCTGTGCTCGACCGACGATCGCTACGCCGACGACGTCCACTATGACGGCGGCTGCATCGGCTCGGACATGTTGCAGTGGGCGGCGTCGATGTTCGCGTGGAATGCTCGGCCGCCCGATCCCGAGATCGTCGGCGACCGCTGGCGCGAGATGTGGCTGGAGCGGATGCGCGACTCTCCGCCGTTCATCGACCACTGGCTGGGGCACCAGCGCCGCGACGCCTACTGGAAACAGGGCTCGGTGTGTGAGGACTACTCCGACATCGAAGCCGCGGTGTACGCGGTCGGCGGCTGGGCGGACGGCTACCCCAACGCCATCCCGCGATTGCTGGAAGGCCTGCCCGGACCCCGCAAAGGCTTGATCGGCCCGTGGACACACGCCTGGCCGCAGTCGGGGCCGCCCGAGCCCACCATCGGCTTCCTGCAGGAGATGACCCGCTGGTTCGACCACTGGCTCAAGGGCATCGACACCGGCATCATGGCCGAGCCGATGCTGCGCGCCTGGATCCAGGAGCCGCTGCCGCCGGCGGTGTGTTACTCCGAGATCCCGGGTCGTTGGGTGGCCGAGTCGCAGTGGCCGCCGGTGGCCGCAGCCCCGCTTGAGTACGCGCTCAACCTGGGGCGCATCGACCTCGAGCCGGGGCCCGAGGTGGCGGTGCCGATCAAGGGCATTCAGACCGCCGGATGGGACGCGGGATCGTGGTGTCCCTACGGTGAGCCGGCCGACTGGCCCGGCGATCAGCGACCGATGGACGGCATGAGCGTGACCTTCGAGTCCGACCCGCTCGCAGAACGGTTCGAGATCCTGGGCTACCCCGAGGTGACCCTGGAGCTGACCAGCGATCGTCCCAACGCCCTGGTGGTGGTGCGGCTGTGCGAGGTCGCGCCCGACGGTTCCTCGACGCTGGTCACGCGCGCGCTTCAGAATCTCACCCACCGCGACTCCGACGAGTTCCCCGAGCCGCTGGAGCCGGGCAAGCGCTACCAGGTAAAGGTGCGCCTCGACGTGTGTGGTCACGCCTTCGCGGCGGGCAACCGCATCCGGGTGGGTGTGTCGCCCACCTACTGGCCCTGGGCCTGGCCGTCGCCCGAGGCCGCGACGCTCACCATCTTTGCCGGCTCCAGCCGCCTCAGCCTCCCGATCCGGGCGCCCAAGCCGGCCGACGGCGACCTGGCCCCATTCGGCGAGCCGGAGGAATCCCCGCCGCTGCCCACCCAGCTGCTCAGCTCGGGCCCGGCCGGCCGTGACCTCACCCGTGACCTCGCCACCGGCCGCCAGCGACTCGTCTACGACTGGGATGTGGGCGGCGTTACCCGGCTACCGAACGGCCTGGAATACGGCGATACCAATCACACCACGTTTGAGATCGTCGAAGGCGATCCGCTGTCGGCCGAGGTGCGCTGCCGCATGACCGGCAGCCAGGCACGAGGCGATTGGCGGATCCGGTGGGAGTCCGACAGCATCATGACCTGCGACGCCACCACGTTTCGGGTGATCACGACGCTGCTGGCGTATGAAGGCGACGCTTGCGCGTTTGCCAACACGTGGACGTCGGAGTTTCCGCGCGATCTGGTCTAGCTTGAGGCCGAGACTGAGCCGGCGGCGTCGCGGTTTCGTTCGAACCGGTGGTAGATCTCGGGGATCTGGTCGCCGCTGACCCCTTCGCTGAGCAGAAAGCCCTGGCCGAGGTGGCAGCCGTGGGCGGTCAGAAACTGCAGCTGCGCTTCGGTCTCGATGCCCTCCGCCAGCGCCACCAGACCGAGGTTGGCGGCCAGCTGGATGATCGTCTTGACCACCGTCTCTGCGTCCTGATCGCCGGGCAGGTCGGTGATGAACGAGCGGTCGATCTTGAGTGCCGAGACCGGCATCTGGCGAAGCCGCGAAAGTGACGAGTAGCCGGTGCCGAAGTCGTCGATCGCCAGCCTGAAGCCGTCGTTGGAGAGCTCGTGCAGAATCTTCTGGGAGCGGTCGGGGTCAGACATGATGGCCGACTCGGTGATCTCGATCATGAACTCGTTCGGCTTCAGGCCCGCGTTTGACACCTCGTTGCGAAGCCGCCCGACCATCGCCGGCTGCCACAGGATCGGCGGCAGGTTGACCGACACACCGACCCGCACGCCCTGGTCGCGCCACGCTCGTGATTGGCGGCAAGCTTCGGTTACCACCCAGTCGGAGATCTGGTTGATCATGCCGGTGCGCTCGGCGAGGTGGATGAACTCGCCCGGGTACACCAGGCCGCGTTCGGGATCCATCCACCGGATCAGCGCCTCCACGCCGATGATCAAGCCGCGGGAGATGTCACACACCGGCTGGTAGTGCAGCACGAACTCGTTGTGGTTGACGGCGTGGCGAAGGCGGGTGGTCAGCTTCAGCTGGTCGGATGCAGCGTGCTTTCGAGCCACACCGCCGCCGCGGCCGTGAGCCCGGGCCTCGGTCATAGCCGTAGCCGCCAGGTTGATCAGCGTGCCGGCCTCATCGCCGTGGGCGGGATAGGCGGCCACGCCGGTCGATACGCCGACGTACACCTCGTGACCGTGGATCGTGAACGGCGTCTGCAGGGAGTGGCGGATGTGGCCGGCGACAGCGTCGGTCAGCTCGCTGACGTCGCGCACCTTGGCGCCCGGATCGCCCTCACCGGTCTGCATGTCGGCCAGCAGCACCAGGAACTCGTCGCCCGACTGCCGTCCCACCACGTCGGCCTTGCGAGTCACCGCCCGCAGCCGCTCGGCCACACGCCGCAGCAACTCATCGCCCACCTCACGGCCGAGCCCTTCGTTGACCAGCCCGAACTCGTCGATGTCGATGAAGATCACCGCTGCGGCGGTGCCGTAGCGCGCCGCCCGGTGCAGCGCCAGCTCGAGATGCTCGGTGAACAGCGCCAGGTTGGGCAGCTCGGTGAGCTGATCGTTGCGGGCGAGAAAGTCGAGCCGGTCGGTGGCGGTGCGCAGCGGGGTGGTGTCCACGAACGAGAGCAAACTGCCGTGCGAGTGCCCATCTGCGCCGTGGAGCGGGGCCTCGGACATGATCGCGTGTCGCTTGCGGCCGTCGCGGCCGGTGAGTTCGATCTCGCGGCTCTGACCCGGCTCGATCTGCTCCAGGTCGACGAACTCGGCGATGCTGGATGCGGCCAGGTCGACCTGGGCCTCCACGCCGAGCATGTCGCACATGGCGGGATTCACAAACAGCGTCTCGCCGGCCGGGCCGGTATGCCACAGACCGACGGGGCCGGCGGCCAGTGCGTGGAACCGCTGCTCTGAGTCGTGCACGTCGCGTTCGATCTGGATCCGCTGCATGAACTGGGCGAGCTGGTTTCCGACCGCGCCCATCAGTTTCAGAAGCGCTGCGTCGTGCTTTCGGGGAGAGCGGCTGAAGAACTCGATCACCCCAAGCACGCCTCCCTCGAGCACGATCGGCAGCGCAAAGGCGGCGTGCAGGCCGATGTCTGCGGTGTTGCGGATGCGGTCGGAGCGGCCCATGGCGGCCACGTCGTCGATCCAGATCGGGCCGCCCTCGGCCCACGCGCGGCCGGGGATGCCGGAGCCGATGGTGAAGGTGGTCGACCGCGACGCCTCCTCGAATGCGGTGGCGTCGATGCCCTCGGCATGCCATACCGACGCGCACTGCAGCCGGTCGTGATCACGGTCGACAGTCCAAAGCGCGCCCAGCGCCCAGCCGAGGCTGTCGGAGAGGGCTGCCAGGATCGCGGGAGCGGCGGTGTGGACGTTGCCGGCGGTCACCAGGGCGGTGGCTTCCGGCTGCGGTGCGGGGGCGGGCGGGTCTTCGGCAACGACCTCGTCGACAGGGGGCACGTCCTCAGGCGGGGAGGACTCACGAAGGCGTCGCAACGCCTTTTTCGAGAGTTTGGGAGGCTTGGGCACAGCCGCGTGATCGACACCGAAAGCGGCGACTTAAGTGGGCCTCGGTGGTACGATTTTGCCGAGATGAAGTTTGGATCCAAACTCCAGCGAAGCGCTGATCCCTACGTCGATACCGACGTGATCGATGCCCGTGCCCCGCGGTTCAACCAGGCGGTGATCGGCTCCCTGTCGGTGGTGGCGCTGGTGACCGGCTGGTGGTGGCTCTTGGGGCTCCTGGGACTGCAGTTGATCATCGGCCTGACGCTCGGGCGCCGCTGGTGCCTTCCGTGCGTCACCTACTACGAGTTGGTGCAGCCGCGGTTTGGAGAAGGGCCGCTGGAGGACTCGCGTCCGCCGCGGTTTGCCAACATGATCGGCGCGGTGGTTTTGAGCGCAGCGTTTCTCGCGCACCTGGCCGGGTTCTCGCTGCTGTGCTGGATCCTGGGAGGGCTGGTGGCGGTGCTGGCACTGCTGGCGGCCTCCACCGGCCTGTGTGTGGGGTGCGAGTTCTACCGCATCGGCGCACACGTACGGGGCGTCCGCTCCCACCTGCTGGAGCGAGTCGACCTGGCCGACTTCGACCGAGCCAACGGCGATGAGTTCGTGCTCGAGTTCACCCATCCGCTGTGCTCGGAGTGCAAGACGCTGGAACGTGAGCTGCGAGAGCAGGGCCGCGAAGTGGTGACCGTCGATGTGCGCACCCGGCCCGACCTGGCGCGCAAGTACGGCGTGGCGGTGGTGCCGACCGCGGTTGCGGTCGGCGGCGGCGGCGTGGTCGCCGCCCGCCTCGCCGGCTGACACCATCTAAGGTTGCCCGCGTGCGCATCCTGCTCTTGTCGAACATGTACCCCAGCCGTGAGCGGCCCGACTACGGGGTGTTTGTCGCCGACCTGGCCGAGGCGCTGCGCGAGCGGGGACACGAGATCGACGAGGCGGTGCTGAGCGCCGGCCGGGGAGGGCTCGCCCGGTACGGGCTGCTGGCCGAGCGGGCACTGCGCGAGGCCCGCCACCGGCCGGATGTGATCTACGCCCACTACCTGGTGCCGACCGGCCTGGTGGCGTGGGCGGCGTCGCGGGCGAGCGGCGCTCCGTATGTGATTACGGCGCACGGGCGGGACGTCCGAAACGCCTATTCGCACGCGTCGCTGGGGCGGCTTACCCGGTTTGTGCTGCGCGGCTCGGCGGCGGTGATCGCCGTGTCGGAGTATCTGGCCGGCCAGCTTCCACCGGGGGCGACGGTGGTCGAGTCGATCGATTGCGGGGTGGACACCGAGCGGTTTTCGCCCGACGGCTGGCAACCCGGGGACGAGCCCCGGTTTCTGTTTGTCGGAGCGCTGACGAAACGCAAGAACGCCGGCCGGCTGCTGGAGGCCTTCGCCCAGGTGGGGCAGGGGACGCTCACGGTGGTTGGAGACGGACCTCTCAGCGGAGCGCTCCAAGCGGCAGCTCCCGCCGGCGTGCGATTCGCCGGTCGGCTCGACCGCGCCGGCGTGACCGCCGCGATGCACCAGGCCGACGTGATGGTCGTGCCCAGCCTGGTCGAGCCGCAAGGGCAGGTGGTGCTGGAGGCGCTGGCAAGCGGGCTGCCGGTGGTGGCCACCCGCGTCGGCGGTCCGGCTGAGGTGATCACCGACGAGTGCGGCGCGCTGGTCGATCCGCTTGATGTGGACTCGATCGCCGACGGGATGCGGCGGGCGCTCGAGTTGCCCGCACCGTGCCCGGCGGCCGTCGAGGCGGCGGCGGGCCACGACCGTCGTCGCCAGGCCGAGCGGATCGAGCGAGTGCTGGAACGCGCCGTCTCTGGTGGCGCCCGCCCTCCGGGGTAGTCTTTGCGTGTGTCTCTCAAGGGCGTGCTCCAAGCGGTTCGGCGGGGCCGGTCCGATCCGGCATCGCAGTTGTGCGTGAAGCCATCCGAGCTGGGTCTTGCCGAGCACCCCGAGCTGGGCACGCTGTTGCAGTTCTCGGCGGCCGGCAGTCGCGCCAGCCGCGAGTCGCTCAACCGCCTGGCGGCGGTGGTCGCGCGGGAGTCGGGAAGGGCGGTCGTGATCGAGCTGACCGTCAACTCCGGGTCGCCGCTACAGCGGCGTCTGGGGGTGCGTCACGTGCCCTCGGTGTACCTGATCAACCGGGCCGGCACGATCACTCATCACTGGGCGCGGGCGCCTCAGATCGGGGAGCTGGAGGAGGCGCTGGGATCAGAAGAGCGCTGGTATGCTCCGGCCCATGGAGCAAGTTGACGCCGCAATTCAGGTGCTGCTAGGAGTAGCCGTGATCGTGCTGGTGCTGATGCATTCGGGCAAGGACACGGGGCTTTCGGGCATGTTCAACCCCGCCGGCGGCAGCTACGGCGGCACCGCGGTGATGGAGCGAAACCTGACCCGGCTGACGGTGGCCGTTTCGGTCGCGTTTGTGATCAACACCATGCTCCTGGGATATCTGCTCAACCACGGCTGATCCCGAGCCGATGGTGTGCAGGTAGACTCCGGTCTCCTGCGCTGGTGGCGGAATTGGTAGACGCGCAAGGTTGAGGGCCTTGTGACCCGTAGGGTCGTGGAGGTTCAAGTCCTCTCCAGCGCATGGACAGAAACCCCTGTATTTGCAGGGGTTTCTGCGTTTGTGGAGATACATGGTGCTGGGTCTCGTGGTTGCGGTTCATCGTCCTTGGTAACGCCGTGGTAACAGATCCGTCCGACTTCTATACGCAGCACAGCGATCCGGATCGTTGGTTACAGCCTGACTCGAACGAATCTACGACGCACGGACTTTCGTCCGTCCCACCCCACGAGCGCAAACGGCTGAAGCACCTCTACAAGCTCATTGCAAACAGCGCTTGCTCCGGCCTGTTCGCGCAGTCAACCCATTCCCCGACGACACCGCCAAGTGGACGCAACAGTGAATCCGCTTGACCTTGGAGGAACGCTTGTTCATGCGTCTTGTGCCGGACGGCTCGCGACGCGTCAATGACAAGAGGGGAAGGCTGTTGGGAAGCCTCGGCGAGGCGCGAACCGTAACGGGAGCGATCTCGGGCATTCGGTTGGCCACAGCAGCCGGCGCGACCTCCCGGTGTTGACGGCTCGCGTCCAGCACGCTGCGGCGATGCTGCTACTCGTCCGGTCATAGTCGAGCGCCAGCCGGTTGCAAAGCGTGATCTCTGTCGGATCAGGTGTCACTGTCCCCGCCGTTCGAAGTCCCGTTTGGCCCCACCCCGCTGGGCGGTCGCCTTGCTGTGCACACTCAGGATGACATGGGCGTGCTTCGGTGTGAGAGGACGGGGTGGATTCGATCCCGAGCACGGCGCGAGTCACGCACCCGTGAGCGATCGACTGGCTTGCGGAATCGGGGGCTGAGGAGCAAGCTTGTTGGGAGCTTCGGCCGCGATCACGAATCGAGGAGGCTGCATGTTGTCCAGTAGGGTCATCGTCGGCGCAGCCACAGCGTTGGTGGTGGTTGGCGCGGTGGGTGCACTCGGTTTCGAAGAACCCGAATCGAAAGCGCGCTCGGCGACTCCGCCGACCAAAATCGACACCGCGACGCCGATTGGGAGTTGCGGGCAGTACGATCTTGCCGTCGCACTCGCTGTTCGCCGTCCCTCACGTGTGCTGCAGAGCGAGGGGGAGTACGCGGCCGACCCACGACGCCCTGTGGCGACGATCGTGGTGCGAAACATCGGGACAATGCGATGTCTGTTCGACGTTGGTTGGTTTCACCTAACGATTAGTGATCGAACTGGGATGATGATCGGTGAATGGGGTGACGACGCGTGGCTGGCGACCGCCTACTCACCCGGCTCCCAGAAGCAGTTCTCGCTTCCTGCCGTGTTTCGCTGTGACCGGCCGGGTCCGTTCGTTGCGGTGGCAAAGGTTAGCCCGATGTACACCGTTCGCCGCGGCAGCCTCTCCCGCAAAGAGATCAGCTGCTAAACCGATTAGGAACAGCCGCCCGCCTGGCCCACATCATGGGACAGGGGTGGAAGGACTTTACGTCACGTCGGCCAGTTTGGCGCTCAGATGACAGGGGAAGGGAACAGCGTGTTTGGACACACCTCACGGCAGCAATGCGCACCCGGCTCAGCTCGCTCCTCAAACAGTTTCACTCCACTCCTGAGGTCACCTGCCCTCAGTGGCGACTCGTTGGGTGTCAGCCGCGCGGTTCCTTGGCTGGGAGCGAACGCGCGAATGAGACGCCACGCTCGACCCATGAGCGAAGCTCGCGGTTGGTCTCTACACCGTCTGCCTCCAGGCGAAGCCAGCCCGTCATCTGTCGACCCCGCATTTCCATCAACCTCGCGTCGGTTGAACTCACGAGCTCGTCGGAGTCCGCGGGATCGACCCGAACCAGCAAGCCGCCCTGCCCGCTCGCGGCCACCGCCATATGGCCTCCGATGAGAAACGCCAAGCCACCGAACATCTCTTTCTCCACCAGGCAGGGCTCGTTCATCACAAGCGCCCTGATGCGTCCAGCAAGGTGCTCGTCATAGGCCATCGCTCCACAATTGTAGCCCACCCTTACCGCGACAAATGAGCCAGGTCGCGAACAGCGCGTGGGCGCGGCCACGCCTCTGGCAGTCCACGCGAACCGACGACACGAGTCCTGAAACCGCCGGACCGTCGTCGGGGGTTTTGAACGCAGACACTGACGACAGCCCGAACCTCCTTGTTGCGCCCATAAGGAGTCGGCTTTCGGGCGCTACTTAGGGCGTGGGTACGGCGCCCGAGCCCACCCCACTGGATTCGCCGGTTGACCGCTCGGGGTTCGAGTAACTCCCACGGCGGTCATGGGCGAGGGCGACGGGCAGTCCGTTGCGTGGCCGCCTGTGGGGGCAGGAGGGCGATCAGTAGACCGAGCCACGGCAACGATCGGTAGCGCCGGTGTCTGTGCGGTTCGCCTGCGGTGTAGGCGTTTGGCGACCACGGTATATGGTGCGTCATGGCGGCCGCGGGCGACTCGCGCGCGTGGCGCACGGCCATTTACACCGGGAGGAGGCGCGCATGGTTC
This sequence comes from uncultured Actinomycetes bacterium, assembly GCA_963729195.1. GTDB lineage: Bacteria > Actinomycetota > Thermoleophilia > Gaiellales > JAICJC01 > CAVPTL01. The sequence continues at coordinate 92,812 of CAVSNF010000025.1, read as the reverse complement.
CAGAGGCCCCGATGGAAGAGGCGCCGGGAGGGAAGAAGCCGGCCGGCGAGGGATGGTTCGTCGTCAATGCCCGCGAAGCGCAGTGGATTCACAACGAGAAGTTTGGGGCAGGCCTCACGTTCGAGGGCAGCGCCGAGTTCACCCAGTATGGGATCAACATCCAGGTGATGTGGCCGGGACAGCCCAACTGCTACTACCACGCCGAGGAGGGACAGGAGGACTTCCTCGTCCTAAGCGGCGAGTGCCTTCTCCTGATCGAGGGTGAGGAGCGCCCGCTCAAGGCCTGGGATTTCGTGCACTGCCCACCCTGGACGGAGCACGTCTTCGTGGGCACCGGTGACGGCCCGTGCGTGTTCCTCGGGGTCGGCGCCCGCAACGCCGGTGACGGTCTCGTCTATCCGGTGTCCGAGTTGGCGCTGCGCCATCGAGCAGGCGTGAGCGAGGAGGCGACCACCGGAGAGGTCGCATATGCCGCTACACCCAAGACCACTCCAGGCCGCCATCCCGAGGGACTGTTCACCGACGGGTGAGCACAAACCTCGCTTTGCGGATACAGCCCACCGGTTCAGAGCTGCCTAGTTCTGTGTTGCGATGATGCTTGGCCAGATGTGGGGGAGCGTGTTGTGCAGGGTGCAGCGTGCGATCGGCTCGTTGCCCTCGTCGCTGTCGTTTGCCGATGAGATCCGCGCGATCACGTGATATCCGCTGCAGAAGCTGGCGGCATGGCGCGAGTAGCCGACCAGCAGCGCGTGTAGCCCGGTCACGTGCGGTCGCCAGTAACGCAGGGTCACGTCGGGTGAGGCGACGGGCGGGAGGTCGTGGCCGAACAGTTGGAGCGCGCCAGCCTCGCCATAGTTGTCGGCTACGATCACGTCCGCTCCGGCCGCGTGTCGTTCTACCAGGCGCACATACGCGGGCCAGCCAACCTCCGACTGGTAGTCGCTGCGCGCCTTAACGAATCCAAGCCGCACAGCCGTGTGGAAAGGCAATACCGGCAGCGCGAGCGGGAGGACCAGAAGGCCGGTGGCGGTGAAGGCGGCGCCGGCGACTTGGAGGCGGCGCCGGGTTGCCCAGCGGTCAAGCGGGATTGCGCCGGCGGCGAGCGCGAACACCATTACCGGCAGGGCGTAGTACGATTTTCCGCCCAGCACAAAGTACGCGACGATGGTGCCGATCACCGTCCAGCCGAGCGGGCGCACCACGCGGTCACGAATCAGGGAGCGGACTCCGGCGACGGCGACCGGAAACGCCACCGCCGTGAGGAGGATCAGGTTGATGACAAACTGCGGTCGTGTCTCGTCGCTCGCACTCGGGGGAGGGTTGAGGAACCAGTGCACACTCGCCCAGCCGTGGCCCGCCTCCCACACGAGGTTTGGCACAACCAGCGCCGTCGCGATCGCCACGGCCAGCGGAAACCCCCACGAGCGCAAGATGTCACGGCGCCACACGAAAAACGTCGCGATCAGCATGACGAGCACCACGGCGATCGTGTATTTCGTCTCCAGACCGACGCCGGCGGCAACGCCGAGCATCCACCACGATCCGCGCCCCAGCGCGAGCCGCACCGCAAGCCACAAAACGAGCATCGTTGTGAGCTGGTCGAGCGCGACCGGCTGAAACAGCAGGTTGGTCGCCAGCATCCCCGGCACGAGCCCGATCATCACCGCCGCGAGCGTCTGGGCACGCCGCGTCGCCCCCAGCTCGCGAGCGACCAAGGCGCCAACCACCACCGTCCCCGCACTCGCGACGATCGTGACCACGTGCAAGCCGACTAACGACCAGCCGACCAGCGCGTGCACCAGTGCGGCGAGAAGTGCTGTCACCGGCGGAAACTCGATGTAGCCACCCTGTAGATGCAAGCCGGCAACCGCGTAGTAAAGCTCGTCGCGGTGCCAGCCGTAGCGCCCGCTGACCGCCACCTCCAGCGCGCACTTCAGCCCGACCACCACCAGCACCGGGCCGACCGCAAACGCCACCGCCGACTTTTCCACCGACCTCGACACCACAACCCACCAAGCCTAGACCCTCCGCTGTTGGACGTCGGTGATACTGCCCGATCCTCTCCAACGCATGAGTCTAAACCCGCATGACCATGCGGTTCGGCGCCAAAGCAGGCCGCCGACCGTCACAGAATACGCCGCAATCCGTAGTTTGCCGTCGTGTTCGCGGGAGTTGGCTTTGGCGATCACAGTTCTTGCGATCCGCTCCCGCGCCGGCTCATCGACCTGCTGGAGCGCCACGACCGTTGGCCGGCCAGCACCGACAACTGCGCGTACGCTATGGCTTGTCCGTGGGGTGGGTGACGATGCCGTGGTCAGCGACTGGCCGAGGTGCTCTTGACGGCTGCTCCGTAGGGGCCCAGGGGGACACTCTCAACCCGCGAACTGAATTGGGTCGTGCGGACAATAACCATGAGAGACCAAACACTTTCATGGAGGCAAACGATGGACAATTCTGACGACGACATCCGGTGGCTCAGAGATCAGCAGCCTGAGATCGACCTGCCCGAGCCTGAGGTCAGCAGCCGCGTTTGGGAGTCTGTGATGGCCCACGCGGATCGTGCGCCGCGGATGGCGGCGGTCGTGGCCGCTCCCTCTTCTGACCGCTCCCGTCCGAGGCGGCGTCACATCGCCGCCTTCTCCCGTCCCCGCCGGGTGATCGCGATGACCGCGGCAGTGGCAGCCGTCGCCGTTGTTGGGTACGCCGCCACACTGGCGGTGTCGCCCACCAGCCACAACGGCATCGACTCGGCCCTCGCTCCTGGCGTCGCCAACGCGCAGTCCCTCGTCCTGCTCGCCAACAACGTCGCGTCGGCTCCGAGGAAGGGCAACGCCACGCTTGCGGTGCATCGAAACGCGATCAAGGGTGAGGGGACGTTCACAGGGGCTGATCTCTACCTCGACAACGGCCGCTACTACTACGCCGAGACGCCGTCCGGCCTGCCCGCTGCCATCAAATCGGGTCCTCAGGACTACTCGATCAAGCCGATCATCGATGCGATGGAGGCGACGTCCAACGCCGATCCGCAAGCTGCTCGCTCAGCCTTCCTGAAGGCCGCCGATCCGCTGTATGGCGGCAACATCCAGCACGGCTCGGTAGCGCAGCAGGACAACATCATCTGGGTGTCTGGCATCGACGTATTGAGCGCCGCCTACGGTCGCCCCGCGGTGCTGGCCGGCACGCTTCGCGCGCTCTCGACCGTTCACGGGGTGACGGTGAAGCACTCCACTTACCAGGGGGTAAAGACGCTCGACATCGCGTTGTGGGTGCCCAAGACGGTCGTCAACTATTCGGCGCTCAAGCGGTCTCTCGAGGCGAAGATCAGGGCCAAGGGTGGACATCCCACGGCCGGGCAGAAGGCGCTGCTTCAGAAGCTGAACGCGGCGCATGGCTCGAAGGTCTCGACCCCGGCGCACTTCGAGCGCGCAACGGTGGACGCTCGTACCGGCGCGCTCATGCGCTACACCGACACTGGCCTTGTGGTGACTTACCACGTGTCCCGTGTGGACTCGGCCGGGTACAACGCCCGATGAGCGCAGGCCACCACTACGTGACGCTGCAGTCCGATGCTGTTTTCATCAAGCGGTCGATCAGGTACCCGGAAGCGTTCGGCGAGGTGTTCGACCGCCACTGGGTGGCTGTCTACCGCTATTGCCGGTCTCGTGTCGGCGGCGACGGTGAGGGCGTCGCCGCCGCCACGTTCCGGCTCGCGTTCGAACGCCGCGTCGGCTACGACACCCAAAGCAACGACGCACTCCCGTGGCTCCTGGGCATCGCGACTAACCTGATTCGAAACCACCTGCGAGCGCAGTCTCGCGGTGAGCGGGCGGTGGAGAGGCTCGATGTGAGTCCCACAGGCGATCATGCCGACGCGGCAATGGATCGCGCCGAGGCCGCGCTCCTCGGACCCGCCCTCGCCGAGGCGCTCGATGGCATCAGCCCCGACGACCGAGACACGCTGCTCCTAATGGCGTGGAACGATCTGAGCTACCCAGAGGTCGCAGAAGCACTCGAGATTCCCGTGGGTACCGTTCGATCCCGTATCAGCAGAGCCCGGATCCGGCTCCGCACGAGCCTCGCGGAGCTGGGCTACACGCGTGACCCCTCCATCCATCCTCTGGAGTGACACCACCAGTCAGTCGCGCCGCGCTCCACACCGAGCGGCTGACTGCAGCCAGCGCTGAGAGACACCGACCTGAGCCGAAGAACTCGCCAGGCCCGGTGGCGGCCGGCCGCCACCGGGCCTCTCGGTGAGCTCAGCTTGCCCAGGCAGGCGGGTTCCCCGCGACGCACGCCGGGGTGGTCATGCTCGGCGGCGGTGACGTTGGGCTGAAGAGGCCGCCGAAGGTCTGGTCGACCCGACGGATCGTCTTGATCTGCTTGAACCTGATGGAGCCTCCGGAGCGCACCACCTTGGCGAGGTAGATAGGCACGATCCCCTGGTGTCGGTGGTCGAGCGTGATCAGCCCCTCGGGTGCGTGGTAGCGCAGGTGTGCGAGGGCAAACCGGAACCGGCGCTGGCCGTTCGACAGGTCGCCGTGCACCTGTTCGAGGGCTTCGAGCACCGGCTCCATCGCGTCGTAGATCGACTGGTTGGTCAGCCCCGGGTCGGGATCGTTGGGGAACGCCGCCGCGTACTGCGCGAGGTACCGGTTGAAGGCTGGCGTTGGCGCGTACGGGTCGCTGCTGCTGCCCACTGACGCCGACCAGCTTCGGATCGGGGGCCAGTACGGCCCAGCCGACCAATAGGTGCTGACCGACGGGCGGATGCGCCTTGGCCCAGCGCGGAACGAAGTCGAAGGTTCCGCCGAACGGCCCGGGTGTACCTCCCGGCAGGAACACACCGTCGACTCCGGTCGGCAGCGTGGCGCCGAACTGCTCACCGTCCGCCACGTCGTACCAGGTTCCGTGTTCGGCGTGATGTGGCCACCCTCGGAGCAGAATTCGGCCTGGAATGCCTGCACCGATGGCCAGCCCGACCCATCCGTGTTCGACGCAGTCGTGGCCGTGTTCCAGCCGAGCGTGCGGCGGGCATAGGTGCCGAGACCCGCATACCACATCACCGCGTCGGTCTCGAACCGGTAGGCGTTGCGGGCGTGGTGGCGCAGCGTCGCGCTCTGTTCGAACCCCGTGTACATGAAGGTGACGTGCGGGTGGGCGTGTGCGAAGTCACGCACCGCCAGGCTGTCGCCCTCGAACGGCGGCCCCAGCACGATCGACGCATGATCGCGCTCGACCAGCCGGGCCAGCGCCGAGATGGTGAGCGTCTTGTCAGACCACGTCTCACAATCCGGGATCAGGGTCACCGGATGCCCGGCGACGGTGGCGTGCACCAGGCCGGAAGAGGGGTGCGCGCCACGCAGATGCGCACCACGGTTGATCAACGGCAGCTCCGCCCCGGCGAGCACCTGCTGCATCGTGGATGAGAACCCGCCGCTGCAGTCGGCGACGACGCCGATGCGGATGCCGCCGGCCGGCGGCACGGGGCGGCGCGGCGCGGCCGCGACAAACACCCGCCCACGTCCTACCGCGATCCCGGTCGGCGTCCCATGAACCGCGATCTCACGGCGGGCGCCCGTGCGCGTGTCGATTCGGACGATGGAGCCGCTGACATCGCTCGTCACCCACAGGAATCGTCCACGCGAGGCGACGTTCACGGGGTCGGGCCCCGTGCGGTACGCCCGCCCGACCTGGCCGGAATCGGGATCGACGTGCACGATCCGGTTCCCGATCTGGTCGGTTACCCACAGGCCGCCTGCGGCCGCAACGATCCCGGCCGGCACGAACCCGAGCGAGACCGTCCGCTCGATCCGCAGCGGGGAGCCGCCGACCTTCCATGCCCTGCGCTCCCCGCGGTCGCCGATCACCCACGCCGAATCGCCGGCTACGGCGATCGCGGTCAGTGCCCGTGTCTGCTCCTCATTCAGGATGTCGGGGATCCTCGGGCCGATTTGGAGAGGCGTCATGCGCCCCATGGCATCCCAACCAATCCTGAACACGCGCTCGCCCTTGACCCCCCACACCGAGGTCGCGTCAGCCGTCAGCAGCGTGGTGTCGCCCTGGATCGCGCTCAGCGAGATCGCCAACACGTGCGGGGTCGCCGCGGGGTCGACCACCTTGATGTTCTCGGCGCCGAGGACATATGCCTTGCTGTCCCGCGCTGCCAGCGCAACCACGTCAGACGCGACGTTGGCGAACCTGCGGACGTGCCCCGAGCGTGGGTCGATCAACCACACGCCCGGGTGCCCGTCCGACGTGGCCCACACCTGCCGGCCGCTGGTCGCCACCCGCGAGGGGACGACCCCGATATCGAATGTGCGGGCAACACCGCCGAGTTGGTTCACCATCACCACGCCCCCGGGGCCGGTGGAGCGGTCGAGGCTCGCGGGCGATGCCGCGGCCAGCGCGTTTGCCCCCGTGAAGCACAATCCAGCAATGCCGATGGCGCCGAGCGCCCGCCTGATGTACGTGTGAATGTTCATGCCGGAACCATTCACGGGGCCGGTTACCGGTCGATTACGACGGGATTACGGCTCACAGGAGACGACCCTCGCGTGACTGGCGGTCACGCCGCCATCAACGGAGGCGGGTTGTAGGATTGTCGCCTGGCGGGTGGCGTCGGGCCGAAGGAGGCCTGGGTGGTCGTCGAAGGTTTGGTCGTGGAGGAGTCTCCAACGCTGGAGGTCCGTTGGATACGGCCCGGTTCGCTTTCGACCTCGATGATCGAGTGGCTCGGCGAGTTCGTTGGGGAGTTCGAGTCGCGCGAGGATTCATACCTCGTCGGCCAAGGAATCCAGGGCCTTTCTGTCAAGATCCGCGGCGGCGCGCTGTTGGACGTCAAGGTCTGGCACGGGGACAGGGGCGTCTTCGACCTGCCGGGACGTGCGCGGGGCCGGCTTCAGGCTTGGAAGAAGTGGAGCTTTCCGATACCCGCTTGTTCGCGGGGTCGATGACGCGTCTTTGGATTGGGTGCGTGTCGGGAAGATGAGGCGCATCGTTCGGTTCTCTCTCGCGGATGGCCAGCCGACGTTTCGCGGTTCTGTCACGGCCGCTGACACCGCGTGCGCGGTGGAGCTCACCGAGGTGGTGAAGGAGGGGGAGAGGTGGTGGACACTCGGCTTCGAGGCGACTGGCCACACCGACGTGCTCGCAGGGACAATCGATGCGACAGCGGCGCTGGTGTTCCGCGATCACCTGCCCGACGGGCTGGAGCTGAGCCTGTCCGACTCGATGTCGTACGCGGAGTGGCTTCGCCGGGCTGCAACGATGTGAACGTGCGCGCGGCCGTGCTTCGGGGATCCGCTACGAAGGCGTCAGCCGTCGTCTCCGGGGGGAGGGGGCGCAGGGGTGGTGGGCGGTAGGGGAGCGGTTGCGTCTGCTCCGTAATCGGCTTGAAGTTCGGCCGAAAGCCGATCGGAGCCTGTCTCAGGTTCGGTGTCTGCCGGTGGATGGCCTGAGCCGACGAGCTTGGTGCCGCGCTTGGTCAGGGTGTCCATCAGGCGATCGAGGTATCCCATGGTCGGAGTGTACGCCCGATCCAAGTTCGACGGGGACCGGGGCCTTTTTCCCCGAAATCGAAACGCTGTTGGGTTGAAGACCACTCCGACATTAGAATCGCCTGGTAGCGGGGGTCGTCTAAAGGAGGGTGATGAGCACCGACGCGTATTCCGAATTCATGGCGTATTGGCGGGTCATCCATGATCAGGCCGCCGACGCACCCGCCGACACCACTGGGCTGTGGATCAGTGCGGCGGTGCGTCTGTCGGCGGAGGAGCGGCTTCAGCACGCCGTCGTGGATGTCCTCGATCAGGGCGGTGGGAAGGAGGTTGCGGCGCTGTTTGCGCTGGTGTTCAAGGATCCGGCTGTGATCGTGGGTGTCGCCGACGAAGTTCCGGAGCGCGTCGAGTTCGACGGCGTGTTACACCCAGTCCATACCGCGTCAGCGGAAACGCTCCACCTTGCAGCGGCCGAGGAACGGGCCAAGGCGACTCAGGCGATGCGGCGTGCCAACTCCATCGACTCGCTCGCTGACCTGAAATCCGACGGCCGCGAGTGACCTTCGAGCTCTGGTCGGCGGGGGCCACACTCAGACGAACGGCGTGGATTGATGTTAGGGCTTGCCTTTGGCCTTGCCGGGCGGGTCGGCGGGAGCTTTGCCGTTTCCGTTGCCGCCGGTGGTAGTCGTGGTTCCGCCGGCGGTTTTGCCGTTCGCTTTGCCGTTTCCGGTCACCTTGGTGGTGCCGGTTGCGCTTGTGTGGGGGTTGCCTTTTACAGCGCCCGCGCCGCTGCTGGTGTGAGCCTGCTTGTGGGAGGCGCCCTGGCTGTGGGCCGCGCTGTTGCCGCCCGAGTTGCTGTTGGCCGCGCTCTTTCCATGAACAGCGGTCTTGCCGTGCGCGGCGCTCTGGCCATGTGCGGTCGTGCTTCCGTGGGCGTTGGCGTTGGCGTGGGCGTTCGGTGTTCCGTGTCCGGCCGGTGGGCCATTGCCATTGCCCGTCTTGGGGGAGCTGGCCGTTTTTCCGGCGGTGTCGGACGCCGAGGGCGTGTGGGAGGCGGAGAGCCCCGGCACCACGTCTCGGATTGCGGTTGTGATCGGCTGTCTCACGGGGTGGACGACAGCGATCGCCGCGGTCGCGGTGATCGCGGCGATGACGACCTTGGCGGTGATGGTGGCCTTCGCGGCGGCCGCCACAGAGCTTGAGGTGGAGACAATCCCCGCGGGCGCGGCGGTGCTTCCGGCCCCGGCTGCGCCGAGTCCGGCGATGCCTGCGGCCGGTGGTGTGAATCCGGGAACTGCCGACGCGAGTGCGTGAGCGACGTGTGGCCGGGGCAGGAGCACGAATGTTGCGGCGAACCCGGCGGCACGTGCCAACCGGTTCTGTGCCTTGCGGCATTTTCGGCAGGAGCCGACGTGCGCAACCTGCGCCGCGGTGAGTTCTGCCGCTTCGACCAGGCGGTCGCGCACACTTCGGCATTGACCATCGATGGCAGTGCGCTCCTCGACCAGTGCACTGCGGGCTCGGGTCAGCAGTGACTCAACAGCTGCCGGCGAGGTCGCGAGTACCTCGGCGATCTCGTTCTGCGACAACCCGCTCCAGTGTCTCAGCACGAACGCGTGGTGCTGATTTTCGGGCAGCGTCCACAGAGTCGCGCGCACAAAGGCGAGTTCCTCGGCCTCGCGGCGGTCGGCATCGGTCGCAGACCGTGCTTCCAGCACGATGTTCTCGGTTGGGTACTCATGCCGATCGCGGATCAGGTTGAGCGCCTGGTTCTTGGTCGCGCGCATCAGCCACGAGCGTGGATACATCAGCTCGTCTCCAGCCTCGAGCATGCGGAAGGCCTGGATGAACGTGTGCTGGACGACGTCCTCGGCGTCCTCCCGCCGTCCGGTGAGATACATGGCGAAGCCAAACACGCTGCCAGCATGCTCCTGATAGAGCGCGGTGAGACGTGAGGCTGCGCTGGTGTTGCTGGGAGAATCGACTGCCACTGGAAGTCCACAGATCCCAAGACACGCGTCTCGGGAGTTTCCTGCGATAAGGATGTATCGACAGGGCACGGGCCTAAGGCAAGCGTACGGTTGCCAAACTCGGTGGAGTCCCCCGGAAGGGGGATTCTCAGGGCGAACCGAAGGATTTGGTGGGGTGGCGGTTCTTGTCCACCATGCAGCAGTTGGAGAGGGTTGCCGTCGCGATCCAATCGCGTCGGGGTGGACGTAACGGGCATGACACCAGCGAACGCGGGCAGACGCTGGTGCTCCTGGTCGTGCTGATGACGGCGCTGCTCGGTGTCAGCGGGCTGGTGGTCGACGGCGGGAACTGGCTGGTGAACCGTCGTGAACTTCAAAACGCGGCCGACGCGGCGGCATTAGCAGGAGCATCCCAGATCCCCTCAGGCACCTCCCAGGCTCGAGACATCGCAAACGCGCAGTATGCGGAGAACGGGCTGCCGTCGGACTCCGTCACAGTCACCAACACCACCTACCAAGCCACGGACGATTCGGTCACCGTCACAGCCACCCGAAACGTCGACACGTTCTTCACCACCATTTTTGGTCTCGACTCGGTGACGGAGACCGCCACCGCCCAAGCCACCGTCGAGTCATTCACCACCATCAACGGCGTGAACGCCATGCCCTGGGGGGTGCTGCAAGGCACCTACGTCCCCGGTCAGCCCTACTCGATCTACACCAAGACCACCGCCAACGCCAACAACGGCGCTCTCAGCCTCCCGTACGTGGCGGGCGCCAATTGTCCGATCCCCAGCGGCGCAAACGTCTACCAGGACGAGATCACCGGCGATCAGCCGGTGTGTCCGATCACGCTCGGGGAGACGCTTCAAACCAAGCCTGGAGACAACAGCGGTCCGACTGCCCAGGGCCTGAACACGCGCATCACCAACTGGCAGACCGCCGACCAGATCGTCGATTTCACAACCACGCCGGCGACGGTGAAAGAGTCTGACAGCCCCCAGCTCGTGCTGATCCCCGTGCTCACCAATCCCTCCGGGCAGAGCGTATGGCCAAACGGCACCAGCAGCCCCATGACCGTCGTGGGCTTCGCCTATTTCGTGATCACGAGCTGCGGTGATACAGACCGTCCCAGCTATTGCAGGAACAGTGACGGCAAGCAGGTCAACGGTGTGTTTGTCGCGCTCGACAGCGCCGACTCCACCGGCACCAGCGGCGCGTACGACCCCAACAACAACACGGCCTACACAACAGCCCTCACACAATGACGCACCTACAGAAATCAGATTCTGATAGCGCCGAACGCACCAGAGAATCGCCTCCGCGAGACCAGGTGAGGCGAGACATGTTGATCGTGTGGGGCGCGATCATCGCGGTCGCTTTGATCATCCTCTTGATCACTCTTGTCACCCTTCGCCCCGACATTCTTGATCCGCTGGCGAACGCTATGGGCGAGAGCTAAATGTGCACCCTAGCAATGGTATCAACCCACCAAAGGAGGCACCCATGACGGACTATCTCGACTCCACTCATCACTCCAGCGAGAGCGGGCAAACGATGGCCGAGTACGCCGTTGTGCTTGCGGTTATCACCATTGCCGTGGTGGTCACACTGGGACTGCTCTCAACCGCGATCAGCGGCCAACTCACCAGCGTGATTGGTGTTCTGTAAACCACAGAAGGGGTCAATAACCATGCTCGTAAATCTTTCTCCGACCAGGAGGCTACCGATCGCCGTGATTGCGGCGACGGCGCTTGCCGCCACCAGTGGGGTGGCGTACGCCTCGGGGCTGCCGGCCGCAGCGTCCGACAACGCATCCGCGGTGCTGCAACGCCTGGGAATCACTCCCGGAAACAGCGACCACTCGGCTGCCAATCCGAGCCACCCCGCCAACCACGGTGCGGTCGTCTCCAACCTGGCTCGGACAACGACGGAGATGGGGCGCGACAAGGGCAAGGCGATCTCCGCCATTGCTTCCGCGAATGGCAAAGGTCACGCCAATGCCAACTCCGTCAAAACGGCGACCTCTGGTTCCGAAAACCACGGCAGCCAAATCTCAACGCTGGCAACCACCACCACCGCCAAAGGGGTCGACAAGGGCGCGACCATCTCCACGGCCGCCAGCGGCGGCAAGAGCAAGGCCGGCCAGCACGGTAAGGCCGGAGACCAGCACGGCAAGGCCGGGGAGCAACACGGCAACCCAGCCAAACCTGATCCACCCGCGAACTCCAACAAGGGTGGCAACGGCGGGGGGCCGACAGTAGCGTCAACAACACTCACAGTGCGCACGCTATAGCTACGTTACCACAACCTAAGAAGCTGCAGCACAGCAATGCTTTCCGGAAGGCTCGCGTTGCTGTGCTGTAGTTTGTTCTTTTGGTTAGGTCGGTTGCGCTCGTGCAGATTAAAATAACTTTACATATTGCGGGGCTTGCGACCCGTTTGATATCTCTCGGATACTCGAGTGGTGAACTACGCGAAACATCACCGAGAGTCGGGTCAAACGCTTCCAATGATCTGTCTGTTTATGTTCGTCTGTGCTCGGAATGTGCGCTCTTGCGATTGATGTCGGCGCGTGGTATCAGGACAAAGCCCAGGCCCAATCTGTCGCAGATGCTTCGGCACTGGCTGGAGCCAGCCAGATCCCCACCGGTCAATGGTCGAACGCCGCCGCCACGTACTTTGGTAAGAACGCCAAGCCCGGCGAAACGGCGAACTACTCGCTGGTCACCGATATGGCGCCGGGAGACTCGGTGAAGGTCACGGTGGACTACGACGCGCCCACGTACTTTGCCAAAATCTTTGGCTTCGACACCGTCCATGTCGCGGCTACCGCGGTTGCGACCATTCAGAGCATCCACTCCATCACCGACGGCGTGGTGCCATTCGCGGTCGCAGCCGAGTGCGTCCAGGTCGGTGCTCCGGCCTCGATCTACGGCGGCGCCTGCGGGACATCGTCGTCAAATGCCGGAGCGATCCAGCTCCCCGCCGCCGGGCGTGACCGCCGGCACCGCCTGCACCTACCCCACCGCCGGCTCAGGCGAAGCTCAGCTCGACGGCATCATGCACGGCACAATCCAAACCGGCACCCTTGAAGTCGGCTCGTGCATTACAAAATCCAAGACCGGCAACGGTCCGCAACCGGGTGTGAACCTCAGCCAAACGCCATGGGTCAACATGTCATGGCCGGTCACGGTCGTGGTTCCGGTCGTGCAGGATCCGTTCGGCAACGGCACCAACGCCCAAGCCACCATCGTGGCCTTCGTCTACTTCTCGATCTCCGGCTGCTCCGGCGGCACCGGGCCAAGCTCGTGTTCCGGTAACGGCGGCAAGATAATCGACGGCACCTTCACCGGGTATGACTCCAACAACCCCTCCAACGCACCACCTGGCGGGTACATCACCGACTACGCCAACTCCGTCTCCCTCACCCAGTGAGATCGGATGGCAGCTCCGCACCAAGGAGATGAGGATCGGGCGAACAGTCGATCACGATCCCGCGGCCAGATGGTGATCTGCATGTGGCCCAAGTGCGATCGACCCGGCACCACCCAAGTTGGCTACGTAGCCTCCTCCGACCAGGTACCGCGCCTCGCCGCCCTTTGCACCTGGCACAGGCACGAAGTGCGGCTCCTGGTCACCTCGAGGCCAACCACTGAGATCGAGCAACTCTTCGAAGAACTCAGGGCCGCGCCGGAGATTGGCAAGGCGTCGACGGGAACTCCGTCGAATCGGCTCGCCTGAGTACTTCCCGCCCCCTCACTTTGGATTTCGCCCCTTGCGCGTGGCGCCCGCGTTTGTCACCGCCCACACGTGTGGGTTAGCCGTGCCGTGTATCCGCGTACTCGCCGACGCGCAGCTGGTCTGGAGCGACCAGGATCCCGACTGTGGACATCTCACGGGAGGGCTGGAGCATGTCGGTACTTGTGGTGTACGAGTCGATGTACGGGAATACGCACGCCGTTGCAGAGGCGATCGCTGAGGGAATCGGCAGCGAAGCTGACGTGCGGTCAGTGCACGATGTGGGATCTCTGCCGGCGGATGTTGACCTGCTCGTGGTTGGTGGGCCTACGCATATGCATGGCCTCAGCAGCGGTATGAGCCGCAAGATGTCGGCGAGTGCGGCGAAGGAGGACGGCCACGCTTCTGTGGAACCCTCGGCGACCGAGGGGCCCGGGCTTCGAGCGTGGCTGCACTCGCTGGAGACGGCTTCTGGTCAGGCGGCAGCGTTCGATACGCGGCTGGATCGATCACCGCATCTCACCGGCTCAGCGGCGCGTGGAATCGCTCGCCGTCTGCGACACCGGGGGTACACCGTGGCAGCGACTGCGAGCTTCTTTGTGGACGACGGGGAGGGGCCGCTGGCCGACGGGGAACTCGACCGGGCTCGAGCCTGGGGCACCGAACTGGGCCGCCTCGTGTCACCAAAGACCGGGCAGGGTGTGTAACTCAAAGGAGGATCGAGATGGAAGCTTCGACCACGACCCAAACAGCCTCCGAACCGCAAGAGGATCGAGTCGATCACGTTCGCTGGGGAATCGACGGTCAAGGGCCTCGCCGAGCGGATCGGAGCGAGCGTCACGGCGGCCATGGCCTTCGGCGATCCGATCGAGCGTGGAGACGTCACGGTGATCCCGGTGGCCAAGGCTCGTTTTGGAGTTGGCGGCGGTGATGCTCGCAGGAACAGGCGGGGCGCACCCGGATCGGGCGGCGGAGGCGGGGCGATCGTCTCGCCGGCCGGCTACATCGAGATCCACGCCGACGGCTCCACCCGTTTCCGGCGACCACTCAGTACCTCCAGCATTGTGATCATCGCCGGAATGGCGATCGTCGGCACCCTCGCTGCGGTGTGGACCGTCACACCCGCACAGCCTCACGGGCTACGCAACTCCCCGATGTCGCGACGACGCTGGAAACGACATCATTCTCGGCGCGCTTGGGGAGGAAGTCCACGGTGATCATCGTTGTTGCGATAGACGGAAGCCCCGCGTCCGAGCGGGCGCTCGACGTGGCAGTTGACCTTGCGCGGTATCGCAACGCCGAGCTCGTACTGACCTACGCTCGCAATCACGGGATCATCCGGGAAATCGACCAGCGACTGGCCGAGTTGGAAGCGCAGTTGGGGCAGCGGGGCCTGCGCGTCTCGACGATTGTCAAGGAAAGCTTCTTGGGCGAAGAAGCGGTCATGATCGCTGAGGTCGCGCGCGACCTCGGTGCCGACCTGATCGTGATGGGTAGCCGCGGCCGAACTCCGATCAGCGGCCTGGTTCTGGGCAGCATCAGCCAGCGCATCCTGCACGAGACCCCCTGCCCAGCGCTGATCGTCCCAGAGCACATCAATCCCCACACGACGCAAGCTGCAAATCACGATTCCGCCACCGACGTGCCGGCCTAGCTCCAGCCTTGCGAGTTGATCCAGTCACCATGCCGGAGCCTCCCGTGATCGTCACGTTGACCATGAACCCCGCGGTGGACATGAGTTCGAGCGTTGAGTACGTCCGGGCCGACATCAAGCTGCGGTGCGGACGCCCGGAGCGGCGAGCCGGGGGTGGCGGGCTGAACGTGGCTCGGGTGATCGCGCGTCTCGGGTCAGACGTCACCGCGATTCATACCTGCGGCGGACCGACGGGGCGGCTGCTCGAGACCCTGCTCCGCGAGGAAGGACTCCCGGGGCGGTCAATAGCGGTCGCCGGCGAGACGCGCGAAAACATCGTGGTGGTTGAACTGGCCGGGAAGCGTCACTTTCATTTCGTCATGCCCGGGCCGGAGCTGTCGCGGGGGGAGTGGCAGGTGTGCCTCGAGGCCGCCGCTGTCGCGGGCAACGGCTACGTCGTAGCCAGTGGGAGCCTTCCGCCGGGTGTACCCGCAGACTTCTACGCACAGCTGGCCGAGCGGGTGCGCGGCTGTGGCGGGCGGCTCGCCCTCGATGCGTCGGGGGAGCCCTTGCGCCTCGCGTTGGAGGCCGGGGTTTGGATGATCAAGCCAAACGTGATCGAGTTGGCTGAACTCAGCGGCATCGGCGACAGCGACGAGGCGGCCCTGGTGGAAGCCGCCGATCAACTGGTTCAGCTCGGCTCAGCCGAGATCGTTGTGCTTTCGCTGGGGCCGGCAGGTGCCTACGCGACCGCTCGTGACCTCAGCGGCGAGCACCTGCGTTCACCGGTTGTCCCAATCATCAGCCGCGTTGGAGCCGGCGACAGCATGGTCGGTGCGATGGTGACCGCGGCGTCACGCGGGATGGACACCCAGCAGCTCGTGAGGCTCGGGCTCGCCGGCGGAGCAGCAGCCGTCATGCAAAGCGGCTCGGAGGTCGCTCAGGCCGGCGACGTGTGGCGGCTCTACTCGCGACTGCAGCGCGTGGGTGCATCCGAGCCTACGAGTGAGCCGCCGGTTGGGTGACCGAGTCGGCACCTCTCGCATGGCGCCGAATGAGGTATCGCCGAAGCTCGTCCGCACCCCAGACCACGAACGGGAACGGCACCAGGAAGGCCAGATCCACCGGCGGAAGCGAGGCTGTTCCAAGAATGTCTTGGAACAGCGGTGTGTAGATGAAGAGCGCGGCCAGGGCGACTTCGAAGGCGATTCCCCAGAGCAGCAGCCGGTTGGTAAAGACCCCCGTCGACCGCAGTGAGGCGCGCTCGGTGCGCGCCGCAAACGCCGTCCCGATCTGACCGGCGACCATCCCGGCGAAGGTCATCGTGGTCGCCTGCAGGTACGAATGGTGCAACGGCTCTCCGACGCCCACGGGGTCGCCGGCGCTCCAGCCTGCTCTGATCAGCACGAAGAAGTACCCTGACATCGCCAGAGCGGCGCTGATCGCGCCCAGAAACAGCCACGCACGCGCGAGCATCGGTGTGGTCACCACGCCTTCTCCCCGAGGGTGAGGCGGGCGGCCCATCAGGCCGCGTTCCGCTGGTTCCCGGCCGAGCGCAAGCGCCGGAAGCGTTTCGGTGCCCACATCAAACGCAAGCAGCTGCATGACTGTCAACGGCAGCGGGATCGCCCCTCCGCTGAGGGCGAAAACGAGGAACGGTACGACCTCCGGCGTGGTGTGGGCGAAGATGTACACCATGAACTTGCGGATGTTGTCGAATACCCGACGACCCGCCTCGACCGCGGCGACGATGCTGGCGAAGTTGTCGTCCGTGAGGATCATGGTCGCGGCCTCGCGCGCCACATCGGTTCCACTGCGCCCCATCGCCACGCCGATATCCGCGGCCCGCAGCGCAGGAGCATCGTTCACGCCGTCCCCCGTCATCGCGACCACGTGGCCGTGCGCACGAAGCGCGTCGCTGATCCGCAACTTCGCCTCGGGCGAGCTGCGGGCAAAGATCACCTCGCGGTTGTCCCTCGAGCACGTCTTCGAGAGCGGGGTCGTCCAGCGTGGCCAGCTCCTCACCCGTGACGACTCGCGGATCCGGCCCGGTGATCCCGACGCTGCGGGCGACGGCTTCGGCTGTCAAGCCATGGTCTCCGGTCACGATGATGATTCTGATTCCGGCCTCATGGCACCTGGCGACCGCATCGGCGACTTCTGCCCGGGGAGGGTCCGCCATCGCGATCAGGCCGAGAAAGCACAGGTCGGACTCGGCAGCTTCACGGCCCTGCGGGAGATCTGTCCCTGCTGGAAGTCGCCGGGTGGCGATCGCCAGAACGCGCAGCGCGTCCTCGGCGAACGAATCCACACGGCCAGAGATCGTTGCCCGGGTAGCCTCATCCAGCGCGACGGCGCCATCGGCCCGCCAGATCGATGTGCACAGCGGCAGAATCGACTCCGGTGCGCCTTTGGTGTCCACCCAGCGCTCCCCGTCTCTCCGGCAGATGGTGGTCATCCGTTTGAGCCCAGGGTCGAAATGAAAGATCGCCAAACGGTCGTGGTCGCGCGCATCGGCTGAGACATCGAGGCCGACGTCACGGGCAGCCTCAAGCAGCGCGATCTCGGTCGGGTCGCCGATCGCCTCCGAATCGTCCACTCGCGCGGTGGTGCATGCCGCCATGGAGGCGGCCATTGCCAGATCCGGCGCAGAGCTCTCGCCTGCCGCTGTCCACAACGTCTGTGCCCGCATCCGGTTCTCGGTGAGTGTGCCGGTCTTGTCCGTGCAGATCACGTCCGTGGATCCCAGCGTCTCGACGGCGCTCAGGCGCTTGACCAACGCACCCTGGCGGGCGAGTTCCCGGACCCCGACCGCAAGTGCGAGCGTGATCACCGGAAGCAGCCCCTCCGGCACGTTGCCGACGAGCAGCCCGATCGCGAACACCACCGAGTTCGACAACGAGAGGCCTGCACCAAAGCTTGCCAACGGGATGAAGGCGATGCCGAGCAACACCGCGATCGCGGCGATCAGCCACGCGACCCTGCGGACTTGCTCGTCGAGGGGGCTCTGCTGCTGGGTGACCCGCTCCGACAGCGCGGCGATTCTTCCCAGTTCGCTCTGCATCCCTGTCGCGAACACCACGGCGCGCGCCTCACCGGAGGTGCACGTCGTTCCGCTGAACACGAGTTCCGTGGCCTGAAGCAACGGGACGTCCACAGCGAACGCGGCCGACGTTCGATGGGCCAGCGCCGACTCCCCCGTGAGCGCTGACATATTCACTTCGAGCGACCCCGCGATCAACCGCGAGTCGGCCGAAACGCGATCTCCCTCCTCGAGCACGATCACATCGCCCGGCACGAGTTCGCGCGCGTCGATCAACTGCTCGCGGCTGTCTCTGAGTACCTTCGAGCGATCTGGCAGGAACTCTGACAGTGCCTCCACCGCACGTTCGGCCTGCTGCTCTTGCAGAAATGCGAACGCCGCGTTGAGGAGGATGACCACAACGATTGCAATCGCCACCGCCCGGATACCGGCAATCTCCGCCAGCACCGCGGCCGCCCACAGAAGCAAGGCGAGCGGGTGAGTCAGCTGATGAGCGATCTCTCCGGGCCACTTGCGGCCCCCGCGGCGCTGCAGCTCGTTGGGGCCGTACTGGAGCAGGCGCCGACCTGCTTCCCGCGAGCCCAAACCCGTCCCCGATGTCCGGAGGTCGCGCAGAAGCCGATCGATGGGCTCGGTCGGGTCGGCGGACTGGACATCACCACCGCGATCCTCCAACCGTGCTTGGCTCATCGGTGCGCAACCGTGTCCATTGTCGGCATCGAAACACGCGCGGCGCCGAGCGGCATCCGCCGGCCCACCGACCGTTTATCAGGGGCAACTACTCAAGCGACCTCGCACAGACACCGCGTTCACCCGGATTCGGACTGCTCCCAGCCACACGAGAATCACGGATATGGCTGACGGGATCGAACTGACCACTCGCCAACTCGAAGCGCTGGCCGGCATCGCAGCAGAGCACGGGAACGTGCTTGTCCGGCAGCTCTCCGGTGAGGGCTTGCACACGGCCGCCGACGTGTACGTGACGGTGATGGGCACGAGCCACGGACAGCGAGTGACTCCGGCCGGGCAGATCACTGACATCGGAGAAACACAACCGGCCTAACGGCCGGGTCGGGAGATGTTCTCGCGGCTGATTGTCGGCACGGACGGGTCTCGGCGGGCACAGCTTGGGATCGATCTCGCGCTGAAGTTGGCTCAGGACTCGCACGTCCGAATCGAGATTGTGCATGTGCGCGAGCATCTCGTCGGTGGAGGATCCGCCGGCTTGCCTGTGCTGATCAACGAGGACGAGATCTTGCGCGGCTTGCACGCCCAGGTGCAGGGACTCGCGGACGAGGGCTACGACGTGCATCTGCAGATCCGGAGGGCTCGAAGCCGGGGCGCGGCTCAGGCGATTGCCGATGCGGCGGCTGAACTCGAAGCCGATGTGATTGTGATCACGGGCCGCGGGCTGGGACCGGTCACCGGCCTGGCGCTGGGGTCGGTCACGCAGCGGCTGCTGCAGATTGCGCCGTGCCCGGTGTTGGTGGTACCGGCCCGCTGATCCCAGGCCGACCTCTGCTCGGACAGGTAGTTGTCCGCATGTGCGCGTGTGGACTTCCCTGATGCCGGCTGCTCCCCGGTCGCGAGACGATTCGTTCCATCTCGAAGGAGGCACTCGTGAATCCCATCGTTGTCGCACTGGGAGAAACCACCACATCAGAGCACGTGCTCGAGTTGGCGGTCAGCTTGGCGAGAGATCGAGACGCTGAGTTGGTCCTCACGCACGCGCGTGTGCACGCGATCGAGCCGAGTATGGAACAGACGCTCGCCGAGCTTCAAGCCAAGCTGCAAGCCGAGGGACTCGACGTTTCGACCGTGATCGGCCCGACGCTCGTCGGTGACGAGGCTGAGCTGATCGCCGAGACCGCACGTGAGCGAGATGCTCAACTGATCGTCATGGGAAGCCGCGGTCGCACACCACTTTCCGGTGCCTTCCTCGGCAGCACCAGTCAGGACATTCTGCACTCGACGCCATGTCCGGTCGTGATCGTGCCAGAACACGAGACCTCATAGATGGGGGGCAGCCCCGATAGACGTTTCGGTGTACCTACGGATGCGACAGGCAATCCCCGGCGCGATGCTTGATCTGCACTCGAGATAGGGGGGTCAGAGATGACAGTCCAAGACGTCATGAGCAGGGAGGTACACGCTGTTGAGCAGTCCACGTCGATCGATTCGGCCGCACGCATGATGAGCACGCTATGACGTGGGAGCGCTGCCTGTGTGTGCCGACGGGCAGGTTGTGGGCATGGTCACCGATCGCGATCTCGTTGTTCGGCATCTCGCCGAGCATGCACGTCACACACGGGTCGACGAGGTGATGACGCCGCGGGTGTTCACGGTCGAGCCCGATACGACAATCGAGGACGCCGAGGAACTGATGTGCCAACACCAGGTGCGGCGACTGCCGGTCTGCCGCGCGGGACGCGTGGTCGGCATGATCACGCAGGGCGACATTGCCCGCGAGACAGACCCAATTTCGGTCGGGGAGATGGTGAGTGCCATCAGCGCACGGCCGGCGATTGCCTGAGATGCTCAACGCTCTCCGCTTCCGTGACCGCACCGATGCCGGGCGGATGCTCGCGCACCAGCTCCAGAAATCGGTGACGGGAGACGACGTGGTTGTACTCGGCCTGCCTCGGGGTGGTGTACCCGTGGCGTTTGCGGTGGCAAGCACTCTGAACGCGCCGCTTTCGGTGTTCGTCGTCCGCAAAGTGGGGGTGCCCGGGCACGAGGAGCTGGCGATGGGCGCGATCGCCGGTGACGGGACGTTGATTCTGAACGAGCGGCTCGTACGCGAACTCGGGGTCGGCAAAGCCCAGCTCGAGCGCGCGGTCGCTGCGGAGATGCGTGAGCTGCGCCGACGCGAAGCCGCCTATGACGGATCACGCGTCCCACCGAAACTCGACGGCAAGACCGTGATTCTGGTCGACGATGGGCTGGCGACCGGCTCGACCATGCGTGCCGCCGTTGAAGCGGTCCGCCACCACAATCCGAAGCGGGTGATCGTCGCGATCCCGGTCGCTCCGGCGGCTACGTGCGAAGGGCTACGCGCGGTGGCGGATGAGGTGGTTTGCACCCTCACCCCGGATGAACTCGGGGCCGTGGGATTGTGGTATGAGGACTTCTCCCCGACCAGCGACGCCGAGGTCCGCGCTGTGCTCGATCGTGCAGCCACGCTCGGGTCGCCGTTCGGCCCGAACAGTCGTACGAGAGCCGGTCGTGATTCCGGTTGATGGGGGTCCGCTGGAAGGCGACCTTGCTGTTCCAGAGGGAGCGGCGGAGTGGTGGTGTTTGCTCATGGAAGTGGGTCGAGCCGCTTCAGCCCGCGCAACAGGCAGGTCGCCGTCGCACTCAACCACGCGGGGCTCGGCACGCTCTTGCTCGATCTTCTCACCGAGGAAGAAGGGCAGGCGGATCGCCGCACAGGTCGGTACCGTTTCGACATCGACCTTCTCAGCCGACGGCTCGTCACGGCGGTCGACTGGCTGGAGTCGAACCCCGCTGCGCCTCGCCCAGTCGGCCTATTCGGCGCGAGTACCGGCGCGGCTGCGGCACTGGTCGCGGCGGCCGAGCGCCCCGACCGCGTGCGGGCGGTGGTCTCGCGCGGCGGCCGCCCCGATCTGGCCGACCCATCACTGCCGGATGTTCGCAGCCCAACGTTGCTGGTGGTCGGCGGCGCGGACACAGAAGTGCTCGACCTGAACCGTCAGGCGCTTGCTCGGCTTGATTGCACCAAGCGGCTGGTGGTCGTACCCGGCGCGACACATCTATTCGAAGAGCCGGGGGCGCTCGATCGGGTCGCAGAGTTGGCCGCCGAATGGTTTTCGATCAATCTGGCCGGTGATGACGCATCCTGAACTCAGGCGTAGATCGCGTCTTCGTCGCCGACTACCGCCGTCGCTTCGGGGGCACCGGCGACAGCCTGATTCCGTTGGCTCGAAGGTACACTTCCACCCCCGCGGGAGCACGCGGTGGAACGGATTGAGGCTTCTTGAGCGCACCTGACAGCCCAGGGTTGACGGCGTCGCAGCTCGCGATGATCGCGGGGGCGGCCGCCGCTGGGGGCGTTGCCGCCGGGTGACCCTCACCCTGTACCAGACCGAATGGTGTCCCTTCTCCGCCGCTGTCCGTGAGGTGCTGACCGAGCTTGGCATCGATGTGATCCTGCGCCAGGTCGAGCCGTGGCCGGAGCAGCGAGGAGCACCTGCGCGAGGTGGCCGGCACCGACATGATCCCGGTGCTGCAGACGGAGGACGGGCAGATTCTCCGCGGCACCCGGGAGATCTTCGCCCATCTGCAGAGCCGCGAGTCGTGGGGATACGCCGCTGATCATCGACGACGGTTCGCCGATCACCGAGACGCCCGCGAATCGGACACGACGGGACAGCTGCTCGAGTATTTCAGGGGCACCGGCGATCTCGAGTCGCTCGAGGCACAGGACGATAACCGTCGAAGACGACGGTGGTCAATGTGCCTTCGGCGAACCGCTACGAGCTGCTTCTGGATGGGCGCAGAATCGGCCTGCTTTCTTACCGGCGGCGGCAGAACCGGATCGCATTCACCCACACCGAGGTCAGTCCCAGCTGCCAGGGCCGGGGCTTCGGCAGCCGCCTGGCGGCAGCCGCCCTGGATGATGCCCGCCGGCAAGGACTCGCAGTCGTGCCGCTCTGCCCGTTCATAGCCTCATACATTCAGGGGCACCCCGAGTACCGCGACCTGGTCGCCCCCGAGCATCACCGACCGCAGAGCGAGGATTCGCGGTAGCGAGGTGGTGCCGGCGGTGTGTATCTCCGCCCCGGCCGCGTCCTGTCGCGGCCCGGGCGTGCAGGGACTACGTCAGCGTGATCGTGGCGGTCTGGGTTCCGGTGATCGGCGCGTTGTTGCCGAGGTCGGTCGCCGAGAAGTTGGCCTGAATCGCGGCGGAGCCGTTGGCGAACTTCGCCGTGCCCGCCGTGGCCAACGTCTGCCACTTGGTGGCCGTGTTGTTGTTGGGGCAGGCCACTGTCACGGAGAAGTTCCCAGACGCTCCGGTCGACGCCTGAGTGACGGTGCCGCTGATCGTGACGTTACCGGCGCCGGTGCACGTGTAGGTGCCCTTCACAGTGGCGTTTCCCCCGGTACCCGCGACTCCGGTCTGGGAGATGTGCAGGGTGACAGCGCCGGTACCCCCGCCGCCGCCTCCGCCGCCCGAGGTGATCGTGACCGTGTCGGTGACGAAGTTACTGGAGACCGCACCTGCGAACGCCTGGAACCGTACCTGGGTCGTGCCGACCGCCGAGATGACGACCGACGAGCCGTTTTGCAGCGCGCTCCAGGTGGTACCGCCGTTGGTTGAGGTCTGGTAGCGGTAGCTGACTGCGCCGCCGTTGCTCGCAGCTCGAACCGGACGCGGTCACTGTCACCGGGCCGGTCGGCGACTGGGTGGCTGAGTTGTCGGTCACCGCCGGATCGGAGACGGTCACCACAGCGCCCGCCTCGGCGAAGCGGGCGAAGTGCTGGACGTCGACGCCCGCGATTCGAGTGAACTCGCCGCCGACTGCGACCCGGTTGTTGTCGGCCGAGACCGCTTCGATCCCGAGCGCAGTATTCACGGACGGCGCCCACGGCTGGATCGCGCCGGTGGCTTCGTCGAACGCTGCCAGCTTGTTGCGGTCGGCAGAGCCTGGCCGGCCTGCGCAGACGAAGTTGTTTCCCGGCACCGGACCGCAGTAGGTATCGAAATGGCCGCCCACATACACGACGCTATCGGTCACGCCGATACCCACCACGTTGCCGTTGAAGCCGGCTTGCCAGTTGAGCGTGCCGTCCTCCATGTTCAGGCTCAGCGCGGTGCCGCCGTTGCCGGTGCCTTCGGCAAACAAGGTGTTACCGTCCTGGGCAAACCCGATCACCTGGAAGGGCCGATACGGGAAGCCCGGCGGGGGTACGAACGTTGGCGGGCCGTGGTAGGCAAAGGGCACGAACGCGCCGTCGGTGGTGTTGACCGCACCGATGCCGATCCGGCCGTCGCAACCCGTCCGGTAGCGCACTGCTGGAAGCCGCCCTCGACGATGCGAGACTGGCTGGTATCGGTGGCGAGCGCGCGCACCTCGGCGTCGACCACCGGCTGCCATGTCGGGATATACGTGTTGGTGGTCGCGTTCACCTCGGCCAGGTATGGCCGCGGCGTCGTGAAGGCGCCGCCGATGTACAGGTTGCCGTTTGACGATCACCAGCGCGCGCACGAGCCTTGTTTGGCCTCGAGTTGTTGGTGAACGAGCTCACCACCGCACCACTGGTGGCGTTGACCTGGGCGATGTTCTTGTGCGTTGAACCGCCGACCGATGGTGAACGACCCGCCCACGATAGACGTTGCTACCGCTGGGAAGGATCGCGTACACCGTGCCGTTCACGTTCGGGTTCCACGGGAGCAGGTTGCCGGTGGTCATATCGATCGCCGCCGCATGGTTTCGGGTCACCGTGGTGGCCCCGTTGGCCGACGTCAGCGAGGTGAACTGGCCGCCCAGATACGCGGTGTTCCCAACCACGATGATGTCTCGCACCGTCCCGTTGGGCTGATATCCGACCAATGGCGGCTGTTGCACCACCGCGGCGTCAGCGAGCGCTGCACCCATTACACCCACAGCTGCAAGCGCAGCAACCGCCAAGCGGCTCTTGACCGACCGTCTCACGTGCCCTCCCTTGCGTGGCATCGCCCGCCGCGCGATCTCCGGCGCCGGGCACAAGTACACCTGTTATCCACCCCGAGGCAGCCGGACGCAAGGTGCACGCAATTTCGCCTAACAGACGGGAGGCCTGGCTTGATCTCTCGCCGCGCAGATGTACAGTTTATGGGGTTTGCTGGGTGAGGCTATTCGGGGGGCGTGGGATGCGTAGATGGTTTGGCGTGCCGGTTTTGGTGCTGGGCGTGGCCGGGGTCGCGTTCGTCGCGCCGGCCTCAGCGGCGGTTGTGGCCGACTGGGAGATGAACGAGGCGCCGGGTGCCAACACGATGGTCGACAGTGGTCCGAATCATCTGGACGGGCTGATCGGATCAGGTCTGACAACCGGGGCGTCGGCCAACGGCGCGGTGGGGTATCGGTGGGCGTTTGTGAGTCCCACCGCTCCGCCGCCGAAGCCCGAGCGGCTGGTGCAGGTCGCCAATGACGCGAAGCTGAACCCGGGTGCCGGGGACTATGCGGTGACGGTCCGGTATCGCACGACCCAGCATTTCGGAAACATGGTGCAGAAGGGGCAGGCGGGATCGACGACCGGGTATTGGAAGCTCGAGAATCCGGATGGCCAGATCAAATGCACGTTCCGCGGCCTGGTCAACGGCACCCTCAGACGCAAGGCCGTGCAGTCGCCGACCGTGCTGAGCGACGGGAACTGGCACATCGTCACCTGCAGCCGCAGCGCCAACAGCATCTCGCTGACAGTCGACGGGGATGTCGTGGCCAGCGCGTCGGGCAATACCGGCACGATCTCCAACACCCGGCCGCTCACCATCGGCGGCAAACTCGACTGCGACCAGGTCACAACCTCCTGTGACTACTACACCGGCGACATCGACTACATCACCATCAGCAGCTCCGCCGCCCAGACCGACGGCACCGACCCGACCGTCACCCAAGCGCCCAAGATGATCGTTCCGCTCGGCGTGACGCTGGCGGCCAAAGCGGTCCCCACTCACGTCGGGTTCGCAGCCACCGATGCGAGCGGCATCTGCTCGTACTCACTCCAGCAGAGCGTGGCAGGCGAGCCGTACCAGGCGGTCAAGCTGGCCACGCCGTTGACGCTGTACGGCACTCCCCAGATTACGCCCGGAGCGGCCACCCACCAGTTCCAGGTGGCCGCGACCGACTGTGCCGGCAACCAGTCGAGCTACGCTGCGCGGCCCTTCCTCGGTGCTCTCGGCCTACCAGAACGGCAGCGCGTCGATCCATTACACCGGCAAGTGGAGCACGTCCAACGTCCCCGGCACCTACGGCGGAAGCATCCGCTCGACCAGTGCCCGAACGCCTCGGCGAGCCTCACCTTCACCGGGCGCGAGGTCACCTGGGTGACGTCCAAGGCGGCCAACCGCGGTGTCGCCAAGGTGCTGATCGACGGCAAGCAGGTGGCGACCGTGAACACCTACGCAAAGACCACGGTGCGGCGGCGGGTGGTGTTCACGCGGTCGTTCGCCACCGGCGGTCAGCACACCATCAAGGTGGTGTGTTCGGGTACCAAGAACCACCCGCTGATCGACGTGGACGCGTTCCTGGTCGTTCGCTAAACCTCAGGCGTGGGTGAGGTAGCGCCGCAGCCCATCCAGCGCGGGGCCCGGATCGCGCCTGCCCACCCCGACCCGAAACCTGTCGGTGGGAGTCGGCCCAAGCTCCGAGGCGTAGATATCGGGTGGCAGCAGGAGCACGCCCTCATGCTTCAGCAGCTCGGCGCAGAAACGCTCGGCGCCCTCGGCGCCGAGGTAGCGCGGGAAGCACACGCAGCCGCCCTGGGGGTGAGTCCACTCGAACAGCTCGGGGTACTCGCCGAAAAAGGCGTCGAACAGCACCAGGTTTTCGCGAACCAGCGCCCGGTTTCGCTCGAGAATGGTCGGCCCGGCGCGCAGCGCAATTCGCGCCAGCAGCTCGCTCGGGCCGGCGTTGCAGATCGACCCGTAGTGCTTGGTGCGCTCGATCCGCTCGAGCAGCGCGTGGTCGCGGCAGGCGATCCAGCCGATCCGCAGCCCTGGCAAGCCGTAGGCCTTGCTCATCACGTTCAGCGAGAGCGCCCGTTCCGACAGGTCGGCGGCCTGCACCAGCGTGCGGTCGGGGTCCTGCTCGATGCCGCGGTAGACCTCGTCGGAGAGCAGCCTGATGTCGTGTCTCGTCGATCAGCTGCGACCAGCTCGGCGAAGGTGGCGTGGTCGGGCACCGCACCGGTCGGGTTGTTGGGGAAGTTGACCGCGATCAGGCGCGTGTTGGGGCGGATCGCGGCCTCGATCGCGGGGATGTCGAGTGCGAAGCCCTGGCTCTGGTCGAGCGGGACTCCGGTGACATCGCAGATCGAGAGGGCAATCGACTCGGGAGCCTGGTAGTTGGGAGTCACGACGATGGCGTGGTCGGTCGGTTCGAGCAGCGTCTGCAGGGCGCAGGCGATGCCCTCCTGGGCGCCCGCGAAGCAGAGCACGTCGGCGGCTTCGAGCTTGTCGTAGGTGGACGCGATCGTCTCGCGCAGTGCCGGGCTGCCCCAGGTCGGGCGGTAGCCAAGGTCGAGCTGCTCCCATGCGGCCAGTCGTCGGGGCCGGCCAGCGCGAGCAGCTCGCTGACCCGCAGCGTCTCGGCATCGGAGGCCGTCAGGTTGTGGCGGGCGGCGAACTCCCAGCGGGAGAAGAACACCTCCAGGCGGAAGTCGGCCAGCGCGGTCACGGTCGCACTCTCGCACGGGCCCGGCCGGTGGTGCGTCGTTGCTCAGCGAGACGGCTGCTTGAGGATATGATGTCTGCGGCCCGATGCCAGCCGGTTTCTGGACCACGTCGGTAACGCGAAAGAAGGAGCGAGATGAGCGATTACGCAGTCATCAACCCGGCAACCGGAGAGACCGCCAAGACCTATCCGACCATCACCGACGCAGAGCTCGAGGCAGCGATTGCGCTGGCCGACGAGGCGCACCGGGGATGGTCGAAGTCAACCACCGTCGCGGAGCGCGCCGCGCTGGTGCGCCGAGTGGGCGAGCTCCACGCCGAGCGCCGCGACGAGCTCGCCGCCATCATCGTGCGGGAGATGGGCAAGCCCACCGATCAGGCCCTCGGCGAGATCGACTTCTGCGCCGACATCTACTCGCTACTACGCCGACAACGCCGAAGATCTGATGAAGGACGAGCCGATCACAGCTGCTCGCCGGCGAGGGGTCGGCATTGATCCGGCGCGACTCGCTGGGCGTGCTGCTCGGCATCATGCCCTGGAACTTCCCGTACTACCAGGTCGCCCGCTTCGCCGGCCCCAACCTGGTGATCGGAAACACGATCCTGCTCAAGCACGCCCCCCAGTGCCCCGAGTCGGCCGAGGCGCTGCAGCAGATGTACAACGACGCCGGCTTCCCCGAGGGCGCCTACGTCAACATCTATGCCACCAACGACCAGATCGCCGGCGTCATCGCCGACCCGCGCGTGCAGGGCGTCTCGCTGACGGGCTCCGAGCGCGCCGGCGCAGCGGTGGCCGAGATCGCCGGTCGGCATCTGAAGAAGGTCGTGCTGGAGCTGGGCGGCTCTGATCCGTTCATCCTGCTCAGCACCTCCGACCTGGATGCGACCGTCGAGTCGGCGGTCTCCGCCCGCCTCGACAACACCGGCCAGGCATGCAACGCGGCCAAGCGGTTCATCGTCATCGACGAGCTGTACGAGCCGTTCCTGGAGAAGTTCACCGCCGCGATGACCGCGTCGCAGCCCGGTGATCCCAGTGCCGAGGATGCCTTCCTCGGCCCCCTGTCCTCGGTCGCTGCGGCCGAGCGGCTGGAGGGGCAAGCTGGAGCGCGTGATTGCCGGCGGAGCCAAGGTCGCGGCCGGCGGTGGCGAGCGCTCGGGCGCGTTCTTCCCGCCCACCGTGCTCACCGACATCACTCCCGATAACGATGCAGGCCGCGAAGAGCTGTTCGGGCCGGTGGCCGCCGTGTACCGGGTCGGATCCGAGGACGAGGCGGTGAAGCTCGCCAACGACACGCCCTACGGCCTGGGCTCCTACGTGTTCACCGAGGACGAGGAGCAGGCGCTTCGGATCGCCGACAAGCTGGACACCGGGATGGTGTTCGTCAACCTCGTCGGCGCCGACGGCGCCGAGCTGCCGTTCGGCGGAGTCAAGCGATCTGGGTCGGGACGCGAGCTGGGCCGGTTTGGCGCAGACGAGTTCGTCAACAAGAAGATGATCCGAGTCGGCTGACCGACAGCCACACGGCTTCGAGGATCGCCAGAAACCCCCGAATTTTCGGGGGTTTCTTGCGTTTAAGGAGGCGAACGTAACCGGGGTAACGGAGCCAACGTAACCGGGTTCGCACTGGGTGAATTCTCACAAACCAGTGCCGTGGTCGGGCGAGTATCAAAGACCAGATACTTCATCGATCAAGGAGTAAAGCAATGTTGGGAAACCTCAAAAAGCGCTGGCAGGCGATCGCGGTGGTCGTGGGTCTTCTGCCCGGAATGGCGCTGCTGGCAGCGGCGTGCGGTTCGTCGACCGCAGGTACGTCCACCCCGAGTCCGACGGGGCCTGCGTCCGCCCACGAAAGCGCCAACGGTGGGCTGATCACCGCGACTCGAAACGCCAAGCTCGGTTCGACGATTCTGGTCGACCGGCACGGGATGACGCTCTACACCCTGTCCGCCGAGACCGGCGGTCGCTTCATCTGCACCAAGAGCGCGATGGTTCCAGGAGGATCCGGATCGTGCCTTTCGCTGTGGAGGCCGTTGACGGTCGCCGGCGGCGTCAAGCTGACAGGAACGATTCCGTCGCTTGGTGTCATCAAGCGCCCTGACGGAGCCGGGGACCAGGTCAGCTATCAGGGTCACCCGCTCTACAGCTTCAAGCTCGATCACGCGCCTGGTCAAGTCACGGGCAACGGATTCCGCGACGTCGGCATCTGGCGGCCGGCGGCTGTCGGGGCGGCTCAGTCTCAGCCCGCCACCTCCAGCGGAGGCGGCAGTGGCTATGGAGGCTACTGAGCTCTGAGCCGGAGATCGCCGGCGCCGTCGCGGTCACCCCGCGCCGGCCCGGCGATCTTCGTGTTCGGTTCGCACCGACCACACGACGGCATTCAGCTCGGCCGCCCAGATCACGCCTCTGCCCACCAGGAACAGGTAGAACAGCATGGTGGCCGCGAGCCCAAGAGCGCCGTAGAGGGCCGAGGCGTCGGCCAGCTTGTTGGCCAGGAAGTAGACCGTGAACAGGTGCAGCGCCTCCAGCCCGACACCGAGCACGACGGCGCCGGGGATAAACGCCGTCCACGGCACGTCGGGGGCGGGCAGCCACTTGGACGCGAACAGCCACACCGCCGCAAACGCGATGCCAACGCTGAGCGTCGCGGCCAGACCGATCGCGGGGCTGCTGTGTGACCGCACAGCTCCCGAGGCCACCGCGAACAGGGCCAGCACGATCGGCACCGCAAGCACGCAGGCCAGCGCCCGCGGGGCGTTGCGAAGCGGAGGGGGTGGGATCTGCCAGGCTGCCGAGTGGACGAGGCGAAACGCCCGCAGCATGCTCCAGCTGAACCACACCACCGAGAACAGGCCCACCGCGAGCAGCCACCAGCGGCCCGACTCCGACTGTTGGGCGGCCGACGAGATCGAGGCGGCAACCGCGGTCGTGAGGCCGGCGTCCTGCATCGCGGTGTCCACGTTGTCGCCCGCGGCGGCGGCGATCCCCAGCCCGCCGCATACGAGCACCGCCAGAGCCAGAGCCCAGAAGAACAGCCGATAGGCGAGCCCGCCGCCGAGCACGCCGCCGGCGATCTGGCGGTCGCGCACGAGCATCCGAAATGCGACCTCGACAGACTGGTGGCGGGGCCGTTCCTGCTCGAGCCGGGCATACGCCGCCTGGCCGCGGGCGGTCAAGGCCTCGGCTCGCGCGCGCATGGACGGCTTCGCGGTCGGAGGAGGAGGCCGGCGTCGCCGGTTCGTGGCGGTGGCGCTCCGTCATGCTCTGGCGGACAGTCACAGAGCGAGTGTACGCCGCGCCCGGCCCCGGACGCGCCGCAACCCCCACATAGTGGCTCATGTGAACTTTTCCACCCTTGCCGATGAAGGTAGAGCTTGATGGGTCTGATTGCAAGATTTGATCTGGCGGCGAGCTTGGGGGGCGAGTTGAGGCGGCTGGGGTTGTTGAGCGGGGCGATCGTCGGCGTGCTTGCCGTGACCGGGACAGCGTCTGCGAGCGCTGTCCATCGTCCCGTACCTGCCCGGGCATCGATTGACCGCTGTCCCGTTTCAGTCGCTATCTGCCACGGCCCCGAGCCTCCCGCCCACGGGCGCGTTGGTGGCGGTGCCCAGCCGAGCGGCGTCCGCAGCTGCCAGTGGAGGGCGAAGCTGCTGCATCCCGCCCGAGCCGGCGGCGCAGGTCACCGTGACGATCGCGTTTCGCCCTCGCGACCCCGGGCTGCTGGCCCGCCTCGCGGCGAGCAGCAGCGGCCAGGCCGGGTATGTCCGTGGTCGAGCTTCGGCGCCTCTTTGCGCCATCCGCCGATGACACCGCCGCCGCCACCCAGTATCTGCGTGAACACGGTCTGAAGCCACTCGGGGCCGGCATTCTCACGCGCTCGTTCCGGGGATCGGTCGCGGCTGCCGAGAGTGCCTTTGACACGCATCTGGGCACCTATGCGGCCGCCGGAATCACCTTCCGCTCGCCGACCACCGCACCGAAGCTGCCGGCGGGGATCGCGGCCAGAGTCGTCTCCGTCTCGGGCCTCGACACCTACCCGACGATTCACCCGGCCGTGGCTCGCCCTCGGCCGGCGGCCTCGCCCGCGGTGATCACGGCCGGCTGTCCCGAACCCGGCATCATCGAATCGTTCTTCGGCGTCTACCAGCCGGCCGATTTCGCGTCCAGCGCGGGCTACAACTTCCAGGGCCTGCTGGACGGCGGCGCGAACGGCGGCGGTGACGCGCTCGCGCTGGTCGAGTTCTCCAACTATTCGCAGGCCGACGAGAGCGCCTACCAGTCGTGCTACGGCACCTCGGTGCCCATCACCGACGTGATGGTCAACGGCGGCACCACCGACACGAGTGGCGCCGTCGAGGTCGATCTCGATCAGGAGGTCGCGGCCACCGCCGCCCCTGGAGCTCGACCACATCTACACCTACATCGCCGACCCATCGTCGGGATCGTTTGCGAGCGTCACCGACCAGATCCTGAGTGATCTGCCCACCACGCACACCAGCGAGGTTTCGATCAGCTGGGGTGAGTGCGAAGCCCAGGCGGATCCAGCCGAGGTCGCGGCGTCGGCATACGAGTACCAGCTGGCGGCGGCGGCGGGGCTTTCGGTGTTCGCCGCGACCGGCGACAGCGGATCCTCCGGATGTCCCGGCAGCGATGCTCTGAATGTCTGGTACCCGGCCTCGGACCCCTACGTGACCGCGGTCGGCGGGACGACGCTCCATATCGGCTTGAGCGGTTCCGACCGCGAGACCGTCGTGGGGTTCGCCCGATACCGGCAGCGGCGGCGGCGCAGGCGGCGGCATATCGACCCTGTTTCCGATGCCGGACTGGCAGTCCAATGCCGGTGTGGTCGATTCCACCTACAGCTCGAAGTCGGCCTGCGGTCAGGTCACCACGTATTGCCGGGAGCTGCCCGACGTCGCGCTGGACGCCAATCCGGACACGGGATACATCGTGTACTACTGCGCGACGCCGGACTGCCAAAGCGCGGGATGGACGCTGCTCGGCGGCACCAGTGCGGGCACACCGTTGCTGGCCGCGATGACCGCAGACGCGAACGGCTACTCGCTCGCTCACGGGGGCGGCCGGCTGGGCTTTGCGTCAGTCCGTTCCTCTACTCGCAGGCCGGGACGGGGCTGTTTCGAGACGTGACCGCCGGGTCGAACAACATCGTCGGCGGACTGGCGTATCCGGCGGGCGTGGGCTACGACATGGCGACAGGTCTCGGCGCGCCCGACGGCGGACAACTCGCCACCGCTCTGGCCGCCGCCACCGCATCGCCGTCAACCTTCGATGCCACATCCTTGACCGCCACCGAGTCTGCGAGCACGGTTAGCTCCATCGCGCCGGTCACGATCAAGGGCACGCTGCAGGACACCACCAGCCGCGCAGCCGCTGGCATCCCGACCGGTGGTCCTGTGGGGTTCGTACTCACTCGGCGGGCACGACCATGTGATCACCCGCCGTGCGACAACCGATGCGTTGGGGCACTGGACGATCCCGGTTACCACCGTCCTCGTCAAGGCCAAGCTGCAGTGGCACGTTGCCTACACGGGCGAGCAGGGCGATCAGCCCCGCCTACACCGGCTGGCAGACGCTGCACGTGACACCGACTCTGACCACGGCGTCCACCGCGCACTGGAACGGGCACGCCTACACCCTTCACGCACCAGCACGGATTCAAGCTGAGCGGTGTTGCCACCCCGATCATGGCCGGCAAGAAACTGACCGTCCAGTACAAGCCGTTCGGTGGCAGCACGTGGCACTCGATGTCGGTGCAGGCCACCATCGGAACCGCCGGCAAGTACTCGGTCGGGATCGTCGCCACCGGGCCCGGCAAGGAGTATCTGCGGTTCGTCTACAAGGGATCCAGCGCCGGCCAGTGGCTCAGCGCCGGATCAACCGCCGAAGCTCTTTGTCGTGACGTAACCGGTCACCGCGAATGGTGGAAACCTGCCCGGACAGCGGTTTTCTGCAAGGATTGGGGACATGGATGATGTCCAGGAACGTGAATTGCGCCAATGGGGCGAGGCGTTAGGCGAATCGTCGGACTCGGAACGCCGGGCGATGGGCAAGGCGATTGTGATGCTGCTGGATCAGATCGAGTCGCTCAAAACCTCGCTCGCGCTGGCCCAGCCTCAGCGGTTTGAGCTGCCTGAAGTCCCCGTCCCCCCGTCGCAGGACGCGCCTTACGACGTGGCCGACGAGGACACCGCCACAATCAATCTCCGCGACCGGTTGCGCGCCGCCACCCACCGGCTGCGCGACTGAATTGGACCGGTAGGCGGTCACCGCTCCGCGGTGAGCCGTCCGCCTGCGCTGGCACAGTTTCGGTGTGGGGTTGAGGCTCGAGCATCCTTGCCGTCGTTCTGCTTGCGCTGGCGCCGGCCTGCGCTGATTCATCGCAGCAGGCTGCGACCCACGCGATCGCGGCCACAGTCACCGCCCCGCCGAAGCCTCCACCGATCCCCTCGACGAAGCGGCGGCTGCACCTGATCAAGACGATCACCGGTCACATCACCCCCAAGTCGGTGGTATCCGACCACGACGGGCTGATCTTTGCCCAAAACATGGTCTACACCCACACGGTGACCGTCTATGACGGCCACACCATGGGCCTGGTAAAGACCATCTCCGATCGTGTACGACCGTCTCGGTTTGGGATTCGCGGCTATCCGGGGACGTACCAGGGCGGGCCGGTCGAAGCCGCCGTCTCACCCGACAAGCGATTCATGTACGTCTCGAACTACCAGATGTACGGCGGAAGCTTCACCAACCCCGGCTTCGACGAGTGCCCCGGGACGAGCTATGACCCCAGTTTCGTGTACAAGATCTCGGTGGCGTCGCTGCGCATCGTCGACGTGTTCAAGGTCGGCTCGGTGCCGAAGTATCTGGCGGTCAGCCCCGACGGCAAGTACTTGATCGTCTCCAACTGGTGCTCGGCCGCCGTGAGCGTGGTGTCGCTTGCGACCGGCCGCGAGGTGCACCGGATCACGGTCGGGTACCTATCCGCGCGGGATCGCGATTACCAACGACTCGCAGATCGCCTACATCGCCGTGATGGGCTCTAACGTGGTGGCCGCGCTCAACCTGCGCACCTTCGCGGTGCACGACATCGTGGTGGGGCCGAATCCCCGGCACCTGGTGCTCTCGCCCAACGGCCGGTATCTGTACATCACGCTGAACGCCTCGGGTGAGGTGGCAAAGCTCGACCTG
The DNA here is from genome assembly GCA_963729195.1 of uncultured Actinomycetes bacterium. Lineage (GTDB taxonomy): Bacteria > Actinomycetota > Thermoleophilia > Gaiellales > JAICJC01 > CAVPTL01. The sequence continues at coordinate 58,325 of CAVSNF010000025.1, read as the reverse complement.
CGCACCGGTCACGAGATCACCGCCCGCACCGGCTCATACACCCGCAGCCTGACGATCTCCGCAGACGGCAGGTCGCTGTACGTCGTCAACTATGAGTCCTCGACCATCGCCAAGCTGCGGGCCGACAACCTGAAGGTGGTGCAGACGCTGCCCACCGCGGCCTTCCCCATCGGCATCACCTACGACGATGCCACCCACCGGCTGTGGGTGTCGTGCTACTCGGGTGCGATCATGGTGTTCAGCGACGCGCCGGCCGGGGTCTAGACTGGGCGCGGTGAACCGGCTCGCAGGACAGGCAGCGTTGATCACCGGCGGTGCATCGGGCATCGGCAAAGCGACAGCGCGGCTGTTCCTCGAGGAGGGCGCACAGGTCACGATTGCCGACATCGACCGGCCGACGTTGGAGGCGGCCGCGGGTGAGCTTGGATCACTCGGCTCGCTGCACGCAGTGGTCGGTGACGTGGCCGCCTTCGCCGACGGAGAGCGGATCGTGGCCGAGGCAACCGCAGCCCACGGCAGGCTCGACATCGTCGTGTGCGCGGCTGGAATCACCAGCCGCTCGCGCATCTCCACGCTTTCCGAAGAGGAGTTCGACCGCGTCATCGCCGTGAACCTGAAGGGGATGTACACGATCGTGCGCGCGGCGGTACCCGGCGATGAAGGCCCAGGGAGGCGGAGTGATCGTCACCGTCGGCTCGGAGATGGGCTTCGTCGCCGATCCCAACGCACCGGCCTACAACGCCAGCAAGGGCGGGGTGATCATGTTCACCAAGTCGATCGCGCTCGACCTGATTGGCGACAACATCCGGGTCAACTGCATCTGCCCCGGAATCACCCAGACACCGCTGCTCGACGCCGAGATCGCGTTGAGCGCCGATCCAGAAGCCACCCGGGCAGAGTTCGCCGAGTGGGCACCGATCGGGCGCACGGCCGACCCCGCCGAGCAGGCCCGCGGCATCCTTTTTCTGGCCGGCTCGGACAGTTCGTTTGCCGTTGGCACCACGCTGCTGCTGGACGGCGGGTACACCGCTCAGTAGCGGGCGTCGCCCTCGGCGTGGAGCTCCGCCGCCCGCCAGCAGTACCAGGCCACCACCGATCGGTACGGCCGGAATCGGTCGCCGAGGAGCTGAAGCTCGCGGGCGTCTGGCGTCGGCACCTTCCAGGCCAAGCCGTAGCCTCGGCGAACCCCGAGGTCGCCGACCGGCCATACGTCCAGGCGGCGCAGCTGGATCAACAGGAACATGTCGGCGGTCCAGGGGCCGATGCCGCGGACGGCCACCAGCCGGCTGGTGATCTGCTCGTCGCTCAGCCGCGAGAGGCCCCGCGGGGAGAGCACCACCGTCCCGTCCAGCACTTTGGCAGACAGATCTCGCAGCGACGCGACCTTGTTGGCCGACAAGCCCACCGCGCGGAGCGACTGATCCGAGAGCGCGATCACCGTTTGCGGCTGCACGTCGTTGTCGGCGGCCGCGATCAGGCGGCGGTGAATCGCAGCAGCGGCGGAGGTCGCCAGCTGCTGGTAGACGATTGCCTGCACCAGCGCCTCGAAGTGGGTCTGCTTGGGTCGCCGCAGGCGGGGCGGGCCGGCGTCGGCGATCAGGCGGCCGATGACCGGGTCGCGGGTCGCCAGGATCTCGGCGGCGGCTGCGTGGGACAATGATGACGTGGGTTGAGCCTTGGGTGCACTCATGATGCGGCTGGGAGGTGGTGACGGTGGATGAGTTTCATGAACATCAGCATCTTCGTGTCCTGATCGCAAATCAGCGGAGCGACCGGCTCGACTATGTCACCAGCGTCGTGGTCAGCCTCGGCCACGAGGTGGTCGCACGGACGATCGAAGTGGACGAGGTTGCGTCTGTGACTCGGCGCGAGCAGCCCGATGTCGCGCTGGTGGGTCTCGGCGAGAGCGGGGCCCACGCACTGGAGCTGATCGGCGAGATCGTTCGCCAGGCCGCGTGTCCGGTGATTGCTCTGCTTGAGACGGAAGATCACGCGTTCGTCAGTCAAGCTGCCAAACGCGGCGCCTTTGCATATATCACCGACACCAACCCGGACCAGCTGCAGGACTCAATCGAGGTGGTGCTTCGCCGCTTTGCCGAGTTCCAGAGCCTGGAGGGCGCCTTCGGCCGCCGCGCGGTGATCGAGCGCGCCAAAGGGATTCTGATGGAGCGCCACGACACCAGCGAGGAACTCGCCTTCGAGATGCTTCGCACCCACGCCCGCAGCGGGAACCGGAAACTCGTGGATATCGCCGCGGCTGTGGTCGACGGACGCGGCTTGCTTCCCGGGCCGGTCAAGCCCAGTGCAGAGCCGTTGTAGCCGGTCGCGGGTGTACCACCGCGACCGGCCACAGGTTTAGACAGGTGCGACCTGCCCGTGGGTGACCTCACCGTTGGAAGTGACCGGAGCCGCGACGGCGACGTCGTGTACTGCGGCGCTGGCGCTCTCCCTGCTGAGGAAGGCAGTGAGTTCGTTGATCGTGCTCATCAGCGGCGCGGGGAAGACCACGGTGGTGTTGTGGTCAACGCCGATCTCCACCAGCGACTGAAGGTTTCGCAGCTGCAGCGCCAGCGGATGGGCCATCATCACGTCGGAAGCATGCGCGAGTTCGCCGGCGGCGAGCGCCTCGCCCTCGGCGGCGATGATCTTCGCGCGCTTCTCGCGCTCGGCCTCGGCCTGACGGGCCATCGCCCGCTTCATCGTGTCGGGAAGCTGGATGTCCTTCAGCTCGACGACCGTGACCTCGACGCCCCACGACTCGGTTTGGACATCCAGGATGGTGCGGATGTCCTGGTTGATCTTGTCGGTCTCAGACAGCGTCTCGTCCAGGGTGTGACGGCCGACCACCGCTCGCAGCGTGGTTTGGGCGATCTGGCTGATCGCCTCGTCCACACTCTCGATCGCGATCACCGACCGAACCGCGTCCTTGATTCGAAAGTACGCGACCGCCGAGACATCCACCGAGACGTTGTCCTTGGTGATGATGCCCTGCGATTGAATCGGCATCGTCACGATTCGTAGCGAGACGCGATGTACGCGATCGACAAACGGGACGATCACGATCATTCCCGGCCCGCGTGCGACGGTTTTGACTTTCCCCAGCCGGAACTGGACCCCACGTTCGTATTGCTTCATGATTCGCACCGAGGCAAGCAGGCCAATAACGGCAACCACCGCCAGGGCGATGATGAGATAAAGAGCGGTCATGACGCTCATTCCTGTCGGCCAGATGCGGGTGGCCAACACCCCCGAGCCGGTTCGGACAGGAGCGTTTCACGCTCGCCTCGGTTGGACCGGTGAATCAAGCGTAGCACCGCTCGGCTGCCAGGAGGGATGCCTCTGTTACGTATTAATGTGTAAGGGGTACTCTGTATGTACGTCGACTCCAACTGTTCGGTCGACGGGAGCTTCTGACCCCAGCGTTCGGTCAGGCGTTTGAGCCGAAAAGTTTTTCGGCGCCGCCCACCGGCCCTTAGGAGGTCATGGTGCTTTCAGATACTCTCGACATTCACCGTTTGGGTAAGACCGAACGGCTCTTTCGTCTGCTTTTCGGTGTGGCGCTGGTGGGCATTGCAATAAATGTCGGCCTCACCAGCCCGGCGACCGAAGCCAAGGTTGTGGCTTGGGGAGCGCTTGTGCTCGCCGCCGTCTCATTTGCGTCGCTCAGCTCCGGAGCCGCCAACGCCCTGGCCCGTGTCGGCCTCGATCAGAACTGGTCGCTGGCGTATCTGACAGCGCGGCTTTTCGTGGGTTGGGAGTTCCTCTACGCGGGCTGGGACAAGGCCACCAACAACTGGTTCCACGGAGCCGGCTCAGACGAGGTCAAAGGGTTTTTGGGTGGTGCTGTGGGCCAGTCGCATGCCACCAGCGCAAACGCCTTTCCCGCGGTCTCGCACTGGTTCGCGTGGACGGCTGACAACGTGTTTCTGTCGCACTCCGAGGTGATCAGCTATCTCGTGGTCGGCGCCGAGTTGTGCGTCGGCATTGGCCTCATCCTGGGACTCTTCCTCCGCCTGAGTGCGCTGGTCGGAGTGACCTTGAACGCGCTCTTCCTGTTCTCCGGATCACTCAGCGCTGGGCTCAACCCCGAGATGATCATCCTCGGCATGGTCGTGCTGTTCGGAGCCGCACCAGCCGTCTATGCACTCACGGTGGATCGGTACTACCTCCCACGGCTCCACACCATCAGGTTGCGGAAACCACCGATCGTGGCCCCCAGCGGTGCGGCCGTCGAGTGAGCGCCGCGCAGCGGGAATCTGCAACACTCAGACTGTGACCGAGTTGGTATCGGAAATGGTGGACGTGCCGGTGGGGGATGGAACCGCCGATGCCTTCGTCACACGTCCCACCGCAGGGCGATCCGTATCCGGCCGTCGTGCTCTACATGGATGCCTTCGGCATGCGGCCGGCGCTGGAGGCGCACGCCGAGCGGCTGGCCGCGCACGGCTACCTGGTGCTGGTACCCAACGTCTTTTACCGACATGGGCGCTCGCCGGTCGCGGAGAACCTGGCCGAGCTGATGCAGGGCGAAGACCGGCAGGCGCTGTTTGCGATGCTGCGGCCCAAGATGGATGCGCTCACGCCCGAGGCGCTGACCGCAGATTCGGAGAGCTGGCTGGCATATCTGCGGGCCCATCCCGAAGCCCACCAGGGGCCGATCGGGACAGTCGGATATTGCTTGGGCGGGCGTCTCAGCCTGCGGATGGCGGGGGAGTTTCCCGAGGCGGTGGCCGCGGCCGCCAGTTTCCACGGCGGCAATCTCGCAACCGCCGAGGACACCAGCCCGCACCTGGCGGCGGTGCGTGCCGCCGGCGAGCTCTACATCGGCCACGCCGACAACGACGGGTCGATGCCCCCGGAACAGATGGGGACGCTCACCGCGGCCCTATCCGAAGCCCACGTGCGGCACACCGCCGAGCTATACGTGGGAGCGCCGCACGGTTGGACACAGACCGACACCCCGGCATACCACGAGCCGTCTGCGGAGCGCCACTGGATGCGCCTGCTGGAGCTGTTCGGGCGGGTGTTACAGCCGGCGGGCTGAGGCTGAACTCCACCTCCGCTCAACCCGGGCCGCGAGGCTGAGCGGAGGTGGTGTTTGGGGGGCGCTAGGTGAGCGTGACGGTGGTGGTCACGCTGCCGCTGATCGGCTGGTTGTTGGACAGATCATTGGCCGTCCAGTTCGAGTGCAGCGAGGCGCTGCCGTTGGCAAACGGGGTGCCACCGGCATGTGCCAGCGTCTGCCACTTGGTGGCGGTCGAGTTGTTGGGGCACGGCACCGTCACCGAGAAGTTGCCGCTCGCCCCGGTCGATGCCTGAGTGATGGTGCCGCTGATCGTGACCGGGCCGGCGCCGTTACAGGTGTAGGTGCCCTTAACGGTGGCGTTGCCGCCGCTGCCGGCAACCCCGGTCGCGGAGTTGTGCAGCGTGACGGTGGCAGTGCCGCCTCCACCACCGGACTGGATCGTGACCGGGTCGGTGACCCAGTTACTGGTGTGCCCGCCGGCGTCGAACGCTTGGAATCGCACCAGCGTGGTACCTGCCGCGGTGACGGTGACCGACGTTCCCGTCACGCTGCCGCTCCACGTGCCGCCGCCGTCGGTGGAGGTCTGGTGGCGATAGCTGACCGAGCCTCCGGCACTGCTGGTGGAACCCGACGCGGTCACGGTGACCGGGCCGGTGGCAGGCTGGGTGGCGGAGTTGTCGGTGACCGCCGGGTCGGTGATCACGACTTGCGCACCGGGCTCTCGGAACACCGCGAAGCGCTGCTGGCTGACGCCGGCGACGCGGGTGAACTGCCCGCCCACGGTGACGTAGCCGTTGCCGGCCGCGAGCGTGAAGACGCCCAGCGCCGTGTTGACCGACGGCGCCCACGGCTGCACCGCTCCGGTCGTCTCGTCGACAGCGGTCAGCTTGGCCCGTGCAGCTGACCCTGGAATGCCGGCGCAGACGAAGTTGCTGCCCGGGATGGGGCCGCAGTAGTCGCTGAAGTGGCCGCCGATGTAGAGGTAGCCGTTGTTGATGCCCACCCCGGTGACGTTGCCGTTGAAGCCCTCGATGTAGTTGAGCGCGCCGGTCTCGATGTTCCAGGACATGGCCGCTCCACCGTTGCCGGTGCCCGCGCCGAACAGCGTGGAGCCGTCCTGCGTGAAGGCGAGCAGCTGGAACGGCCGAAACGTCTGGAGGTCAGTCGTGTGCCAGGCCCATGGCAGCGACGCTCCGGTGACGGTGTCGACCGCGCCGACACCAAGGTTGGTGGCGTTGGGGTCGCCCGGCGCCCCGCTGTTGATGGTGTTGAAGAACCCACCGAGGATGACTCTGTTTCCGGCGGGATTGAGCGCGATCGCGTGCACCTCGCCGTTGACCACCGGCTGCCAGGCGGGGTTGAGTGCGCCGGTGGTGGCGTTCAGCTGCGCGACGTAGTTGCGCACGGTCGTCCCGATCTGGAGGAAGGCCCCGCCGACGTACAGGGTGTTACCGGAGATCTCGATCGCCCGCACCGCGTGGTTGGGGTTGGGGGCGTGGAACTGGGTGACGAGCGCGCCGTTGGAGTTGTTGACCTCGGCGAGATCTCGACGGCCCGTGCTGCCCACGTTGGTAAACGCGCCCCCCAGGTAGATGTTGCTACCGACCGCCTTGAGGGCATACACGGCGCCGCCGGTGACGTTGGGGTTCCAGGGCAGCAGCGCTCCGGTGGTCAGGTTCACCGCCGCTGCACCGTTTCGGGTGACCGCACCGGCGCCGGTCGAGCCCGACGGGAGCATCGCCGTGAAGCTGCCGCCGATGTAGGCCGTGTTCCCCACAACGATCATCGCCCGGACGTCACCGTTGGCCTGGTATGACGTCACCGGGGTGCCTCCAACGACCGCGGCACCCGCGGTCGCGACGAGGATCAAACTCAAAAGCGCAGCGGTCACTGCAGCACAACGTTTCGTCCAGACTCTGCGCACGTGGAACCCCCGCATTCGCGGCTTTGCGTGTGTATTCGGAGCTCGCGGGTCTCAGAACCGGTCAACCCACGAAGCGGCCAGCCTACATCATTTACACGCAGTATCGACCCGCGTTGAGCGCGTTAACTTCGCTATTACCGGAGTTTTGGCAGGAGTTGCGCGAGGGCGTTGGACACGTCAGGAGCGATCTGCCGGGAGTACGTGATGGTCATGTGTTCGGTATCTCGATAGACCACCGTGTTTCCCACCACGGTCGGGCATTTGCCCCCGAAGCAGAACCACTTTTTGGTGCGCATATAGTGCGCGCCGAAGGCATTCACCATTCGCTGGATCGTGCGATGCTCAGTGTCCAGTTCGGCCGGGTAATCGAGCGTGCACGAGCCCAGGGTCGCGCCGCTGTCGGCCAGGCAGTCGACCGGGTTGATCTGGGGATGGCGAGGGTCGTCCTCCATCACGATCACCGTGGGGACGAGCTTTCGGAACACGCGCAGCTCGGTCCTCAAGCCGGCGTACATCTGAGCGGTGGGATGGCGCGGGTCGTCGTACTGGGCGATGATCATGACCGCCGGTCGCAGCTGCCTGATCCGGGGCGCCACCTTCGGCCACCACGGCCCGCACACCGAGCCGCCGTCGGTCGCGACTCCCAGCGTACATCCGGTGTGGATGATGGGCGTGATCGACCAGCGGTGGTGGCTACCGAAATAGTTCAGCCCGGGCATCCACGCGGCCGCGTGCGAATCGCCGAACACGACGAATCGTCTGCGCACGTGGACGTTGCCGGATGTGCAGTGCCTGCCGAGACCTCCCCGAACGACACAGCCGGTGGGAATGTCGAGCGGCAGATCGGCAAGTGTGGGATCAAGCGGCGAGGGGATCGGCAGCGCCAACCGTGACGGCGCGACGCTCTGCCTGACGGCCAGGGTGGAGGGAGAGGCTACGGCGACAGCCGACGAGATCGCCGGCCCACAGGCCACGGCGATCACCACGGCGATCGCCCGCACGTGCCACCCAAAGCCATGAAAATACTCCCGCATGCCCCCTCCGGCCGGCGGTCACAAGTTACGCGATCCGGCGTCACCGCGTAATCGGTCGGCGATCAGTCGATCTGAGGGCAGGTTGCGGCGACGCCACCAACGTCACCGGTCACATCACTAGGCGCAGACGGCTTCGAGCGCGGCGTCTGCGATGGCCTGCTCGGCGTCGTGACGGGCGACATGGCCCTGAATGATCATCCGGTCGAACTTGCCACCCCATCCAAGCCGGCGATCCCGGCGCCGGTTCTCCCCGAAGCCGCGCCACTCGACATGGGCCTTGGACGCGGTCAGGCCGGTCACGACATACCAGGCGGTGCCCTGCTCGAGGTTCATCGAGAAGAGCTTGCCAACGGCGATTCCAGGCCCGAGCCGGCGGGACAGCTCGACCGCTTGGTCGTGGGCATCCTCCACCAGTCGGTTGGCTTCATACCAGGTCAGCTCATCGATCTCCGATTCCTCGATCTCGTACGAGACCGGCAGGACGAGGTCGGCGACGATCGCCGTCCCGGGCTCGACGGGCGGTGACAGCAGTCGCTGGTCGAAGTAGATGCCGGCGATCTCCTCGCCGTCGAACTCCGCGGTCACATACAGGCGCGAACTCATTGTGTGGACTCCTTTGGGAGCTCTCCGGCGTGTGGAAGGGCGCCGGTGCGGCATCGCCGTAGTCATCGATGCCGTGCTCTCGTTTGGCGAGTTCTACGATAGGCGGCGACCATTTACTCTCCCTAAGAGCGACCGTTGCGATGAGGGAGACTAACCGAAGGACGGCAGGATGGCGATCACACACAGCGTCGAGATCTCGAGGAGCCCGGAAGACGTCTTTGCATACATCGATGACCTGGCCCGCCACAGCGAGTGGCAGGAACAGGTAACGGCGGCGACGGTCTCTCCCGAGGGGCCGACCGCAGTGGGTACACGATCCGCCGAGACCCGCCGGATCGGCGGCCGGGAACAGGTGATGACCTACGAGGTCACCCAGCACGACCCACCCCGACTGTTCTCGTTTCGAGGCATCGACGGTCCCATCCGGGCGATCGGAACCGCCACCCTGGAACCGCTCGATGACGGTGCCAGGTCGCTGGTCACGCTCGAGCTCGACTTCGAAGGTCACGGCCTCGGCAAGTTGATGCTGCCGATGGTCAAAAGCCAGGCGGCCAAGCAGGTGCCCAAGGATCAGGCGCGGCTGAAGCAGCTGCTCGAGCAATCCGCCTGACGCCGAATGTGGCGTGTTGGTGAAGATCATTGCCTTGGCGTCCATCCAGGAGTAGCGTGGACGGCATTCACCAGGAGGTGTGGGAACCATGATCAATCCGCCAGGGCTTGTGGCCGGCGAACCGTCGGTTGCGACCTATACACCACATGAGCGCGAGGAGCTCGAAGCGGTCATCAACGCCGCTCGGCTCGGTGAGCGCGCCCCCGATCCCGATACGGACCACGATCATCGCGACTGAGTGATGCCGAGGCGGCCCTCGGGGGTCAGCCGCCGTCGGGGTAGAGCCACCGCTTGGCCACGCGGGTGGCCAACGGCATCAGAACGAACGTCATCACGCTGAGGATCACCAGCGGGAACACGGCTGAGCGCACCAACAGCGGCCAGCTCTTCAGCGACGGCGCGATCAGCCACTGAAACAGCACCACCACCGGATACACCGCGACGAACGAGAGCAGCCACATCTTCCACCGCGGTGGAGGTTTCATGGTCATCCGCCGGGGCAGCAGAAACCATGTCTCGAGGCCGGTCAGTGGCTCGATCCGCTCGTGCGCCTCGGAGATGCCGTCGAGTTCTCGCATCAGGGCACGGCGCTCGTCCGAGACGATCCAGCGGTGCAGGGATGCGGGGTCGGCAAACGTGTAGATCGTCTGGTAGTCGCGCGATCCTTCGGCATGCAGCAGGGTGGAGGACAGGTGCCCGGGAAACGCTTCCGAGATCGACCTCGCCTTCTCGGCCACCTCCACGTACTCGGCTTCCCGGCCAGGGAGTACCCGGCGGCTGAAGACCGCCGTGACCGGCTCGAGGTCTGCGCGCTGCTCGACGCGATCCGTATCCACACAGCTGAACATACCTGGTGAATAACGGTGCCAGGCACCGTTATTCACGCCAGGCGGCTTAGCTGTGGCGGCGCCTGGGGTGGGTGAGGCGTGAGACGACGGGGTTTCGGTGATCGGGGAGCACGATCGCGACCAGTGCGCCGAGGTACACCATCACTCCGAGGACAATCACCGCGCCGTCGAATGCCGAGAGTACGTCAAACATCGTCGCCTCCTTCGTCCACCGTTCACCGTAGGCCCGCAAGATTGGCGGGATATTGGGATGTGAGCAAAAAGTAACGATTATCACTGAGGGCAGGAATCCCCGCCCTGGGGGCGAAGTCGGCGTCCACTCACCAAGGAGGTCGCCCGATGAATAAGACCGAGCTGATTGAGAAGGTCGCCACTGAGACCGGCGAGACCAAGGCCCAGACTCAGCGCATCATCGAGTCGACGCTGGAGACGATCGAGGAGAGCCTCTCCGCCGGCGAGGACGTCGCCGTAACCGGCTTTGGCACGTGGAAAGTGCGGCATCAGGGCGCACGCACCGGTCGCAATCCCCGCACCGGTCAGTCGATGCTGATTCCTGCTCGACGCGCACCGCGTTTCTCAGCGGGCTCGCGGCTGAAGGAAGCCGTCCGCTAACACTGAGCACGAGACCGCGGGTGGATCCGATCGGGTTCCACCCGCGGCCTCGAGGCTGTGACGCATGCTCAGCAAACGCCGAGCAGCGGCGATGGTAATCGCCGGGATGACCTTCACGTGGCCCGCACAGCTCTATCTGGGCGCGGTCAAATCCACCGAGACGTTTGCCGACGCCGACACCGAGTATGTGCTGGCAACCTGGGCCTGGGTGGCGTTCGTGTGCGTGAGCGCCTCCATCGGTTTCGGTCTCGCCTATGGATCTTGTGTGTTCCTCCGGCCCGGCTGCAGCGATCTGGGTGATGGTGCGAGCCGCTCGTGCGCCGGTCGCATCAGACGGCTAACGTGCACCACTCCATGCGGTGTGACCGAGTGCTCAGCGATCTGCGGGAACTGGCTGCGCTGACGAGCGACGAGCGCGGCGCCCAGCGTGTGGCCTGGACGCCGGCGTGGGCGAGCGCCCGCACCTGGCTGCAGGCCAAGCTGGCCGAGGTCGACGCCGACGTGCACATCGACTCGGCCGGGAACCTGTGGGCGGCGCTGGGCGACCCGACTGCGCCTGCGATTGCGGTTGGCAGTCACCTGGACTCGGTCCCCGACGGCGGCTGGCTGGACGGAGCGCTGGGCGTGGTGGCCGGGCTGGAGCTGCTGCGCGCTGCCGCCGAGCGAGGGGACACCGCTCGATTGTGGCTGGTCGACTGGGCCGACGAGGAGGGTGCGCGGTTCGGGCGCAGCCTGCTCGGCTCGGGCGCTGCCACCGGAACGCTCGATGTCGAGCCGCTGCATGATCTCCGTGACGCCGACGGGATTGCAGCTTTCCGCCTCGCTGGCCGAGCACGGCGTCGCCATCGACGCGCTGAGCGACGCTGAAACGCAGCGGCCCCCAGCTGGCGGCATACGTCGAGCTTCACATCGAGCAGGGGCCGGTGCTGGAACGGGTCGGCCGGTCGGTGGGGGTGGGCGTCGGTGCGCTCGGCCTCGATCGGGTCACGATCCGGCTCGACGGCCCCGGTGGCCACGCCGGAGCCACCCCGATCGCCGACCGCCGCGATCCGGTCACCGCCGCGGCTCGCATGATCTCCTCGGTGACTGCGGACGCGCAGGGCTGCGACGGCCTGGCCACGGTGGGGTCGTTGACGGTGTCGCCCGGCATTCCGACCGCGGTCGCCCAGTCGGTCACCTTCACCCTCGACCTGCGCCACCCCGACGCGTCGGTGCTGGCAGGCATGATCGACGATGCCGCCTCGACCTGCGGGCGGATCGCAGCCGAGGCCGGGGTTGGGATCTCGACAGAACCGCTCCTGAGCGTCGAGCCGACGGTGTTCGATGCCCGGCTGATTTCTCTGGCCGAGGCCGCCGTCACGGGGGTGACGGATGGCTCGCAGACGATCTGGAGTGGCCCGCTGCATGACGCGGTGTCGATGGCCCGGGCGGGAGTCCCCAGCGTGATGTTGTTTGTGCGCAGCATCGGCGGCATCTCACACACCTCGGCCGAGGACAGCCATCCCGACGACATCTGCGATGGGGTCCGGGCATTGGCGGAGTTGGTGGAAACGGTCTGACGACTCGAGGCGTGAATAACGGTGCCTGGCACCGTTATTCACCTCTGACCATACGAGTGGCGGGCTTTCGGGCCGGATCTCCATCACATGGCGCTGTACGATCGCCTGCATGTGCGGAATCGTGGGACTGTTTGCGAAGTCGGACGGTGTGCGGGAGCGGCTGGGCGGGCATCTGGAGGCGATGCTGATCCAGATGAACGATCGCGGGCCGGATTCGGCGGGGGTCGCCTTCTACCGAAACCCCGCGGCGGCCGGCTCGTGCAAGCTCACCTTGCACCATCCCGACGAAGGCTTTGACTGGGCCGGATTGACGGCCGCGGCCGCCGCCGAGTTCGGTGGTGATGCGCGGTTCGAGCAGCGGGCCAACCACGCGGTGGTGTACGTCGAGGCGCCGGCCGCTGCGGCCGAGCTGTGGGTGGCGGTGGCGCATCCCGAGGTGCGGGTGATGAGCGCGGGGCAGGTGATCGAGCTGTTCAAGGAGGTCGGGCTTCCGCGCGAGTTCGCCGAGCGGTTCGGCCTCTCGCAGCTGGATGGCAGCCACGCGCTGGGGCATACCCGGATGGCGACCGAGAGCCGGGTGACGACCGACGGTTCCCACCCGTTCTCGACCGGCCTCGACCTGTGCTTGGTGCACAACGGCTCGCTCTCGAATCACAATCGCGTGCGCGACAGTCTGCGCCGCGAGGGGATCGTGTTTCGCACCGAGAATGACAGCGAGGTGGCCGCCGGCTATCTGATGTGGCGGATGCGCGAGGGCGCGTCGCTGACACAGGCGCTGGAGGGCTGCCTGGAGGATCTCGACGGCTTCTATACGTTTGCCGTGGGTACGGCTGAGGGGTTCGCGGTGTTGCGAGATCCGATCGCCTGCAAACCCGCGGTGATGGCGGAGACGGATGACTGGGTGGCGATGGCGTCTGAGTACCGCGCGATCGCGGTGCTGCCCGGCGCCGACAGCGCGACCATCTGGGAGCCCGAGCCGGCGACCGTGTACTCGTGGGAGAGGGAGCGGGTGTGATCGACGTCGATTTGGCTGAGACGCCGCTGCGCGAGCTGAACCAGCGGTTGCACGACCTCGCCGGTGAGGCGTCGCCAGAGCGCAGCTGGCGGGTGGTCAACCCGTCCGGTGCCCACGCGGTCGCCTGCGGCTTGGACGCAGACGTGGAGGTCACGATCGAGGGCCACGTCGGCTACTACTGCGCGGGCATGAACAAGCTGGCGACCGTGCACGTGCACGGAAACGCGGGCGTCGGCCTGGCCGAGAACATCATGAGCGGCCGCGTGGTCGTGAGTGGAAATGCGAGCCAGGCGGTGGGCGCCACCGCCCGCGGCGGTCTGGTGGTGGTCGAGGGCGATGCGTCTGCGCGGTGTGGGATCTCGCTCAAGGGCGGCGACATCGTGGTCAAGGGCTCGATGGGGCACATGAGCGCGTTCATGGCCCAGACCGGCCGGATCGTCTGTCTCGGCGATGCCGGGGATGCGCTGGGCGATTCGATCTATGAGGCGCGCCTGTACGTGCGCGGGTCGGTCAAGAGCCTCGGCGCCGACTGTGTGGAGAAGGAGCTCGGCCCCGAGCACGTTGCCGAGGTGGCGGAACTCCTGGAACTCGCGGGGATCGATGGTGTCGATGCGGCCGGGTTCCGGCGGTACGGCTCGGCCCGCAAGCTGTACTCATTCCACGTCGATAACGCGGGGAGCTACTAGCCATGGGTGTGACACCCGAGGGCGACGGTCTTCGCGAGAGCGCGCTGTTTGATCGCGTCACCATCAACGAGATCCAGCGCGCGGCCCGGGAGGGCATCTACGACATCCGCGGGTTCGGCGCGAAGCGCAAGGTGCCGCATTTCGATGACCTGCTGTTCTTGGGCGCGAGCGTGTCGCGGTACCCGCTGGAGGGCTACCGCGAGCGGTGCGACACCAACGTCACGCTCGGCACGAGGTTTGCCAAGACACCGCTCGAGCTGAAGATCCCGATCACGATCGCGGGCATGAGCTTCGGCGCGCTGTCGGCGCCGGCCAAGGAGGCACTCGGCCGGGGAGCGTCGGAGGTGGGTACATCCACCACCACCGGTGACGGCGGCATGACCGAGGAGGAGCGCGGTCACTCAGAGACGCTCGTCTATCAGCTGCTGCCGAGCCGGTATGGGATGAATCCCGATGATCTTCGCCGCGCCGATGCGATCGAGGTCGTGGTCGGCCAGGGCGCAAAGCCCGGTGGCGGCGGGATGCTCCTGGGCCACAAGATCTCCGACCGGGTCGCGGCCATGCGCAACCTGCCGACCGGGATCGACCAGCGCAGCGCCTGCCGGCACCCGGATTGGACCGGCCCGGACGATCTCGAGATCAAGATCGGCGAGCTCCGCGAGATCACCGACTGGCAGAAGCCGATCTTCATCAAGGTCGGCGCCACCCGCACCTACTACGACGTCCAGCTGGCGGTCAAGGCCGGCGCAGACGTGATCGTGGTGGACGGCATGCAGGGCGGCACGGCCGCCACTCAGGACGTGTTCATCGAGCACGTCGGGATTCCCACGCTGCCCGCGGTCGGTCTCGCGGTCAAGGCGCTGCAGGAGCTGGACATGCACCGCAAGGTGCAGCTGATCGTGTCGGGCGGGATCCGCACCGGCGCCGACGTCGCCAAGGCCCTCGCGCTGGGGGCAGACGCCGTCTCGATCGGTGTGGCCGCCATGATCGCGCTGGGAGACAACGCACCCGAGCTGGACGACGAGTACCAGAAGATCGGGTCGAAAGCCGGCTACTACGACGACTATCAGGCCGGCCTCGATCCGGCCGGGATCTCCACCCAGGACGACGAGTTGTCTGCTCGCTTCGACCCCGTCCTGGGCGGGCGCCGGCTGGCCAACTACCTGCGCGTACTCACGCTGGAGGCCCAGACCCTCGCCCGGGCCTGCGGGAAGTCACATGTCCACAACCTTGAGCCGCAAGACTTGGTCGCGCTCACGATCGAAGCGTCCGCCATGACCGGCCTGCCGCTGGCCGGCTGCGACTTCTCCTTCCACCCGGAATCGCTCGCCCAGGCGATCGCCCAGGCGATGAAGAGCGACTCCTAGATCCCGTAGGGGGCGTAGCGCGAGAGCTGGTGCTGGGCGGCGACGATCGCCTTGAGGGCGGACTTGAGCTGGGTGCGGGTGAGCGGCGGAAGCTCCGCCGGCACGATCAGGTTGTCGGGCGGCTCGCCGCGATTCACCCGGTCAACCTGGTGCTCCAGCCGCAGCCGGGTGACCAGCTCGAAGGCTTCTCGCAGGGAGGCGGCGGTGTCGCCGTCCAGATCGCCCTCGGCCTCGGCGGCGTGCAGCCGGGCGATGGTTGAGGAGATGGTCACGCCCGCGGCGATCGCATGGAACCGGGCGAGGTTCGAGATCGGGATGATGGCGCCGCGCTTGATGTCGATGGTGCCGTCATCCCCGATCTGGAGCTTTCCCCGGAACCCCAGCGGTGGTGTCCAGTCGGTGGCGGTTCGGGCCAGCCGGCCCATGAAGTCGGGATGCTGATGGGCGCTGCGCTCGATCTCGACCAGCGGCGGCACGATCTCCAGCCCACCCCACACGTGGCGGAAGTCGAACGACACGGCGGCCCGCACCAGATGTGAGCGGTCGGGTTGCTCGAGGCATTCGTTGAACACCTGCACCCAGGCGCTCCGCGACATCCGCCAGAGATGGTTTCGGGCCAGTACCTCGGCTTTGTCCGCGCCGAATCCGCAGGCTGCCAGGCCGGCGTTGACGTCGATTGCGACTCGCTCGAAGTAGCCGTCATCGGCCCCGTCGGCATAGGCCACCGCGTTGTCCTGGTCAGAGGCCAGCGATGCCTCGCGGCGGGCGGTCGAGCCCAGCGCCAGCCACGCCCACGGCGCCGGAGCGGGCCCGTGCTGTTCGAAGGCCAGGTCGATCAGCTGGATCGTGACCGCGTCGCCGGTGAGGGCCACCACTCGGCCGATGTCGGTGGCCGCCACGCCGGCCCGGATTAGCGCCACCGCCGTCTGGGGCAGATGCGATGCGGCTGCGATCACATCGTCGGTGGTGCGCGCGTGTGCGATCGACCGTCTCAGCGCAAAGGGGGTGCGGCTCTCGAGATACATCAGGTCGGTGGCGGTCACCAGTCCGATTGGGCTGCCCCGGGCGTCGACCACCGGTACGTGGTGGATGCCCGCGTCGAGCATGTCGATCATCACGTCGATCGCCAGCCGCTCCGCTCCAAATGTGATCGCGGGGGCGGTCATCAGCTGCTTCACCGGGGTGTCGAAGCCCAGTCCCTGGGCGACCAGCTTCCGTCGCAGATCCGAGTCGGTGAGCACTCCAAAGCCCTCGGTTAGCCGCACCAGTACGCACGAGACGTCGCGCTCCCGCATCAGTTCTGCGGCCTCTCGGACGGTGGCGTCCGGCTCGACCATCACCAGCGGGCGGTGCACCAGCGATCCCAGGCTGGCGATGCGCACCTCGCCTCGCGCGTGGGCGACGTACCCGGCCCGCACCATCCGGTCGCGCAGGGAGGTGGCCACGAACCGCACGCCGGCCGGCCCGCCCAAGAGCTGCCGGGCCCGCTCGTCGGGAATCAACATGCAGCTGGTCGGCTGACGGGCGCGGACGTCGAACGCCGGCGCCAGCCCCGACAGCAGCGATGGGTGGCCA
The DNA here is from genome assembly GCA_963729195.1 of uncultured Actinomycetes bacterium. Lineage (GTDB taxonomy): Bacteria > Actinomycetota > Thermoleophilia > Gaiellales > JAICJC01 > CAVPTL01. The sequence continues at coordinate 41,466 of CAVSNF010000025.1, read as the reverse complement.
AACGCCTCGCCTGGCTCCAGCACGTCGATCACCTCACCGTCGTGGATCAGCTCCACCGAGCCGGTGAGGATCACATACAGGTGTGTGGCCGGGGCGCCGTCCTCGTGCAGGATCGTCTCGCCGTCGGTGAAACTGCCGGTCTGCGACTCGTCAGCGACCTGCTCGTAGTCGCTGTCGGTGAGCGCTGCCAGAGGCGGGAACCGTCGCGCTGGCGCCGCGGGTTCCGACATCGCTACTTGGGTTGGAGGGGGACGAGATACACGGGTACTCGCGCCCGGCGCGCGACCCGGTAGGGCTCGTGCGCCCAGGCGAAGTCTCCGAGGATACCGCGATCGGGGTCGCAGCCCATGATGATCGCGTCGGCGTTGAACAGGGTGGCCTCGCCGATGATGCGCTTGGTCGCCTTGCGGGTGCCGATCACGTGACCCGAAGCCTGAAACCCGGCCTTCTCCAGTGCGGAAACGGCCTTTCGCACAATCTGCTGCTGCTCCTTCCACTCGTGTTTGCTGGGCAGCAATCCAGGGTTGGGGAACCCGAAGCTCGTGCCCCACACGCGGGCGATTGAGACCACCCGCACCTCGGCGCGGTGTGGGCGCGCCAGCTCGAACGCCCGCTGCATCACCGAGTACGGGATCTGGCGTCCCTCCGACGCCAGCACCAGACGGTGGATCTCGACGGTTGCAGGGTCGGGTGGGGACGAGGCCTTACGCCATACCGTCCCCACCCTTGTCACCATGTCAGTCTCCTGCTGCAGGCGCGGCGCCCGCAGCAGCGGCTGCGGCCGCCGCCTCGTATTTGGGGTCCTCGACTTTCTTGCGATACCAGAACAGCGGGAGATACGTCAGCAGGATGATCCAGCCGATCAGGTAGTAGATGCGTGTGTCGTTGTTATTGAGGAATGCATTGGGAAGCGACGACTCGACGATTCCGCCGTAGATCCAGATGAAGAAGTAGATGGCCGCCAGCCCCAGTGCCAGGTATTTGAAGAACTCCGGCAGACGGAACGGTCTCCTCATCTCCGGGCGGTAGCGTCGCAACAGGTAGTAACCGATCAGCACGGGCACGAACGACACCGTGTAGCCAACGTTCGAGAGCGTGTAGATCTCGACGGCGCCGCCGGTGAAGACCAGCGCGATCATGCACACGACGTTGAATCCCATCGAGAAGCCGGGCACGCCGTGCTTGTTCACGCGCGAGAAGACGCGCGGGAAGTCGCCGTCGACGGTCATCTGATGCAGCGACCTGGCACTGCCCATGACGGCGTTGAGTACCGACAGGCTGAGGGCGGTTATCAGCATGATCGCGATCAGGTCGTCTAACCAGTTCGCACTCGACCCAAATAGGGTGTTGGCGAACGTCACGAATATCTGGTTCGCGTCGACCAGTCCGCCCACCTCCGTCACGTACGAGTTGAGTTGCGTTGAGCCGATCACGACGATGAAGCTGATCGGAATCATGGTGTAGATGAAGAGTCCGTAGAGGCCTTCGAGGTTCATCGCGATCTTGGCGTCGCGCTCCGGATCGCGGCATTCGCCGATGTAGCAGGCTGCAGCCTCCATCGCGATCACATTCCAGGTGAGCAGGAACGCGAAGGCGATGTTGATGGTGAACCAGTTATGGCCCAGCTGGGGTGAGAAGAACGATGATCCGTCCAGGTGGGTGAAGCCCGAGAGCTGCCCCCAGTCGGCCTTGGACGGGAAGAAGATCGGCGCGATCGCCAGCAACGTCAGCGGGATCATCGAGATCAGCCCGAGGATGGTGGCAAAGATCGCTCCCAGCCGGATCCCAAGCCACGCCGGGATGAACACGATCAGGATCCCGGCAATCGCGATCACCACTGTCCAGTAGGCGATTGGCGTGTGGATCGGGGTGAACGTGTTGGTCAGGTCGATCCCGAACAGCGACGCGATGTAGTACGACGCCAGGATCATGTTCAGCGGGCCCACGGGGAACCAGCCGAGCCAGTACGCCCAGCAGCTGAACCCGTTGACGTGCTCAGCCAGTCTTGGCCATTTGTCCTTGAATCCCACGTATGCGTAGGTCGGGGATCCGCCCGCGCGTTCGGGCATCATCGCCGAGAGTTCGGCGAGAAACAGGCACAGCAAGTAACCGGACAACGTGATGATGATGATCAAGGGGATCGCGGCGGCGCCCAGCGAGGTCACCATCACCGGCGCGATTCCGGTTACGAGGATCGTGCCTGCCAGCCCGATGACGAACGCACCCCACCAGTTGGTTTCGCGGCTGAGACCTCCACCCGCGTAGTCCGGTGCGTCGCCTTCCGGCTTTTCGGACATTGTGGGACCTCCTATGTCTGAGACGGGACGGTGTCCATCCAACCACTCTCGAACGTGCCTGTAAAGGGGGGGTCTCGCATGTGGCTGCGGATCATGCGATGATCGCTGCGATCAGGCCCGAATCAGGAGGACCACATGGCCGCGGCACTAACCCCAGAGAAGGTACGTCCCAAGCTCGACGCTGACGGGATTGAGTTTATTTTCGCACAATTCGTTGATATGAACGGAAAGCCCTCAGCCAAGCTTGTGCCGGTGACGAATTGGGATGGACTGGTGGGCGAAGGCGCCGGGTTTGCCGGGTTCGCAGCGGGTCCGATAGGTCAGACGCCGGCGTCGCCGGACATGATGGCGGTGCCGGATATGGCGTCGTACACGCCGGTGCCGTTCAAGCCGGGGTTGGCGCGGTTTGCGTGTGACATCACGGTGCTGGGTGAGGAGTGGCCGTACTGCCCGCGGACGATTTTGCGTCGCCAGCTGGCACGGGCAAAGAGCCTGGGGTACACGTTCAAGGTCGGCATGGAGCTCGAGTTCTTCCTTCTGCGCGAGTCGGCGGATGGAGGTATCGAGTTGGCCGATCCGTTGGATAACCTCGCACAGCCGTGTTATGACATGAAGGGGCTGACCCGTCAGTATGACTTCCTGTCGACTCTGAGTCGATATGTGAATCAACTTGGTTGGGGGTCCTATGCCAACGACCATGAGGACGCCAACGGCCAGTTCGAGTCGAACTTCGAGTTCGCAGATGCCTTGATCACAGCTGATCGTGCGATCTTCTTCCGCTACATGGTGCATGCGATGGCACAGGAGCGGGGGATGCTGGCCACCTTCATGCCCAAGCCGTTCTCGCATCTCACCGGCAACGGCGGCCACTTCCACATGAGCCTGTGGGACGAGTCCGGCAAGAAGGATCTGTTTGCCGACCCCAAGGATCCCAACGGGCTGGGGCTGTCACAGCTCGGGTATCACTTCACGGGTGGGTTGAAGAAGCATGCGAATGCCTATATCGCGATCACCGCTCCGACGGTGAATAGCTACAAGCGGTTGACGACCACGGCGGGCACTCCCACCTCGGGTGCGACTTGGTCGCCGATCTTCATCACCCACGGGGCCAACAACCGCACGCAGATGCTGCGCCTGCCGGGCGGGCATGTGGAGGATCGCACCGTGGACGGCTCGTGCAACCCGTACCTCTCGATGGCGGCGATCCTGGCCGCCGGTCTGGATGGGATCGAAAACAAGATCGACCCAGGCCCGCACAACGACGACAACCTGTACGAGCTGACCGCGGCCGAGCTGAAGCGCCGCAAGATCGAGCTGCTGCCGGCCAACCTGCTGGATGCCACCCGAAACCTGGCCAAGGACAAGGTGCTGCGCGAGGCCTTCGGCCACACCGGCACCGAGGACTACATCGACTACTACGTCAAGACCAAGCAGGACGAGTGGGCGGCCTACCACGAGCAGGTCACCCCCTGGGAGGTCAAGAACTACCTGACGCTCTTCTAACCCACAGCGAGGGGTGAATAACGGTGCCTGGCACCGTTATTCACCCAGCTGGGCGTCGTCGAAGGTGGCGGTGCCGGTGCCGGCGAGGCTGAGGCCGATGCTGAGGGCGGTTGCGCCGGTGGGGATTGGTGGTGGTGTCCAGTGGGCTTGGGTCCAGGTGGTTGAGGCGGGGGTGAAGGGGCTTTTGGCCCAGAATGTCCAGGTGCCGTTGGTGGTCTCTGGTGTAGGCGACGAAGCGGACTGGTGCGGTGGATTTGAACCATTCGTCGGCGTGGTAGGTGGTGCCGGGGGTGACGGGTGGTGCGCAGGTGCCGTGGTCGAAGGTGGTGATGGCTTTGCGGTCGCCGCTGGTCCAGGAGGTGATGTCGAGGCGTTCGGCGTATGCGCCGGTGTGGGCGTCGGTGGTGCGTGTCCAGGTGGAGGTGTTGGTGCCGAATCCGGCCAGGTACCAGCAGTCGGGCACGCCGTTTTGGTCGCTGTCGGCCTCAAATCCCGGGTTGGGAAGCAGGTTCTGCGGCGGGGCGACATCGAGGTCGTCGAAGGTGGCGGTGCCGGTGCCGGCGAGGCTGAGGCCGATGCTGAGGGCGGTTGCGCCGGTGGGGATTGGTGGTGGTGTCCAGTGGGCTTGGGTCCAGGTGGTTGAGGCGGGGGTGAAGGGGCTTTTGGCCCAGAATGTCCAGGTGCCGTTTGTGTCTCTGGTGTAGGCGACGAAGCGGACTGGTGCGGTGGATTTGAACCATTCGTCGGCGTGGTAGGTGGTGCCGGGGGTGACGGGTGGTGCGCAGGTGCCGTGGTCGAAGGTGGTGATGGCTTTGCGGTCGCCGCTGGTCCAGGAGGTGATGTCGAGGCGTTCGGCGTATGCGCCGGTGTGGGCGTCGGTGGTGCGTGTCCAGGTGTAGGTGTTGGTGCCGAATCCGGCCAGGTACCAGCAGTCGGGCACGCCGTTTTGGTCGCTGTCGGCCTCAAACCCCGAGTTGGGCACGATCCCGGCGCTGGGCGGCGTGAGCGGCGGCCCCGCCACCGCCGGCTTGACCCCGCCGCCGATCACCTGGCTGACGGTTGCGGTGGTGGTGCCGTCGGCTGCCCGCGGCGCCAGCCAGTCGAGGAACTGGGACAGCTCGTCGGCGGTCACGCCATAGATGCCGCAGCCGTCGCAGATCTGGTGAAACACCAGCTGCACCCAGCCGCCGCCGTTCTGCTCTGCCTGGGTGACGTACCCCTCCAGCGTCTCGACCGGGGTGGTGGAGGTCGCCCCCGGCTCGGTGCGGGTGCGATACGGATCGGGCGGAGGAATGGCTTCTCCGGCAGGGCAGGTGGAGCACCCGACTCCGCCCACCTCACGAGCGCTGTTGTAGCCGCACATGGCCGCGGTCTGCTCCGTGGTCGAATCGAACTGGCCATAGGGGTAGGCGAGGTCGGTGACAGCGAATCCGTCGCCGAGCAGCGCCAGCCGGTCGTTGCAGATCTCCCGCTGCTGGTCGTCGGCGCTGAGCGTTGTCAGGTGGGGATGATCGACGGTGTGCCCGCCGATCTCGTTGCCGGCGGCGGCGAGCTGATGGACATCGGCCAGGGTCAGCCGATTTGGGTTGCCGAGCAGTCCGCTGATGACGAAGAAGGTGCCGTGCATTCCATGCGCGCTGAGCAGCGCGCCGGCCACCGTCGCGTCCTGCCAGCCGTCGTCGAACTCGAGCGAGACGATCGTGTGTGTGTCGGCATGCGCGGGGCTCGGCGCCGGTGCCAACAGCATCGCCGTCGCCATGGCCACGCCTATCACGCCTCGACTGCCTGCCCCAAGCAGCCGCCGCCAAGAGATCATCGGACCACCCTCCCGGGCGATTCTCTCAGACGGCGAGGTTATGTGCTGAAAGTCACCTGAGCCGGGTCAAGCGGGGTGCTACTGGCGCGTGGTGAGCAGTCGGATTGCGGGGGCGATCGCCCGCTTTGACGACTCTGCGAGTTCCTGTACGCGCCGCTCGCGGGCTGAGATGGCCGCCAGGTCGACGGTGGCCGCACCCACCCGGGTCAGCACCCGCCGGTTGCGCTCGTCGGACATCCATACCACCGCTCCCACAGTGGCCTGGCGCACGAACGGGTTCTTCATGATCTTCATCCGGCCCAGCATCACCTCGGCGATGATGACCTGCCCTGCCTGGGTCTGGGCCACCCGTCCCACCGCTCGCATCGCGTCCTTCATCTGCGAGAGCGCATACGACCGGCGGGCCTCGAGCGCGGCGTCAACCTCGGAGTCGGCGTAATACACCAGCGCTTGGCCGCTGTCGCTGCCGGTATCCATCACCACGGCGTGGAACCCGACGCCGTGGGGTTTGATCCACAACTCCTTGCCGCGCCGGCCAAACCAGGCGCGGACGTTCTCGATCTGTTCGTCGGGCTCGACCCAGGGCATCCTGTCCTACAGGGTAGCGGCCGGCTCTTGCTCGGCCGCTCCGACCGCCCCCGACGCCAGTCCCACGGCGGCTACGGCAGCCGGCTTGGGCACCAGCAGCGAAGCCACGAATCCCAATCCCAGCGCCGCCGCCGACAGCCAGAACGCGTCCACGAACGAGGACTCGGTCGGCAGGCCGCCGAGCACGACGCTGGCAGTCAGGATGCTGGCCGAGATCTGCGCGCCCAGAGAGCCGCCCACATTTCGGAAGATCACGTTCATGCCGGTGGCCACGCCGGTCTGGCTGGGGCGCACCGACTCCACGATCACGTTCACCATCGACGCGAATGCCAGGCCGATGCCAAGGCCCATGATGAAGGTGACCACGTAGATCTCCCACGAGGAGCTGTGCGCGAGCGCCAGCAGCACCCAGCCGAGGGTGCTCAGCAGTGCTCCCAGCGCCAGCGGGACGCGTGAGCCCACGGTCACCGACAGCCTGCCGGCGACCGGGCCGACCAGCAGCATCGCGACCGTCAGCGGCAGCAGGAAGAAGCCCGCCTCGGTGACAGAGGCCCCGAACCCGTACCCGGTCGAGGTCGGCATCTCCACGAACTGTGGAATCAGCACGAACGAGGCGAACATGCCAAACCCGATCAGCGTGGCCGAGAGGTTGGTCGTCCACACCGGCCGGTCGCGCAGCATGGTCATGTCGACCAGGGGCTCGGGCACGCGTGTCTCGACCACGATCCAGGCACCGGCGATCACCACGGAGGCGGCCAGCAGGCCCAGTGTGGCAGCCGACGTCCAACCCCAGCTGGAGCCCTCGCTGACGGCGACCAGCAGCGCCACCAGCCAGCCTGCCAGCAGCACTCCACCGGGCCAGTCGATCTTGCCGGGGCTGCGGATCGGCGATTCGGGGATCACGAACATCGTCACCAGCGCGGCCGGCACGACTGCCAGCAGCGGCAGCCAGAACAGCCAGTGATAGTTGAGGTTCTCGGTGATCGGTCCGGCCAGCACGATCCCCAGTCCACCGCCGATTCCCACCAGCGCCGAGATCATGGCGATGCCCACCGCGATCCGCTCCCGCGGGAACTCGTCGCGGATGATCGAAAACGCGAGCGGGAACACCGCGCCGCCGATGCCCTGGATCACGCGGGCGGCGATCATCAGCGTGATGGTGGAGGCAAGCGCCGCGGCAAACGTGCCGAGTGCCAGCACCCACAGCGTGAACACCAGCATCTTCTTCTTGCCGAACATGTCGCCCAGCCGGCCGACGATCGGCGTGGACACGCAGGCGCTCAGCAGGTAGGCCGTCAGGATCCAGGTGGCGCCGGTGGTCGATGCGTTCAGGTCGGCCTGGATGGTCGGCAGCGCGGGGGCCACCAGCGACTGCAGCAGCGCGTAGGAGATTGCCGCCACCGCCAACGTGGCGAAGGTCACCCCGTAGTGCACCCGAGGCTCGTGAGTAGCGGACCCGTCCATCGGCGTTGGACTGTAGCCAAGCGCCATTCCCTCCGGCGGTAGGCTGCACTCGGTGGAACGTCCAGACGCGAAGTTCACGACGCTCTCGGGTGAGCCGGTGAAGCCGCTGTATACCGCGGATGACCTGCCTCCGCTCGAGGCGATCGGTGAGCCCGGCGAGTTTCCCGTACACCCGCGGCGTCTACCCCAACATGTATCGCGGCAGGCTGTGGACGATGCGCCAGTTCGCCGGGTTCGGCACGCCGGAGGAGACCAACGCGCGGTTCCGCTACCTGCTCGAACACGGCCAGACCGGGCTTTCGACGGCGTTCGACATGCCCAGCCTGATGGGCTACGACTCCGATCATCCCCGCAGTCTCGGCGAGGTCGGCCGGGAGGGCGTGGCGGTGGATACGGTCGCCGACATGGAGCGGCTGTTTGCCGGCATCCCGCTGGGCGAGGTGACCGTCTCGATGACCATCAACGCCCCGGCGGCGATCATGCTGGCCTTCTACGTGGTTGCGGCCGAGCGCCAGGGGGTCGCGCCCGAGCAGCTCGGCGGCACGATTCAGACCGACATCCTGAAGGAGTACATCGCTCAGAAGGAGTGGTGCTTCCCGGTCGATCCGGGCATGCGCCTGGTGGGCGACGTGATCGAGTGGTGCGCCCACAACATGCCGCGCTGGCATCCCGTTTCGATCTCGGGGTACCACATCCGCGAGGCGGGGTCGACGGCGGTGCAGGAGCTCGCGTTCACGCTCAAGAACGGACTCACCTACGTGGAGGAGGCGGTCGCCCGCGGGCTCGATGTGGACGATTTCGCGCCCCGGCTGTCGTTCTTCTTCAACGCCCACATCGACTTCTTCGAGGAGATCGCGAAGTACCGCGCCGCCCGCCGGATCTGGGCGCACGAGCTGCGCGACACCTTCGGGGCGCGCGATCCGCGGTCGCTGCTGATGCGCTTCCACACCCAGACGGCGGGCGTCTCGCTGACCGCCCAGCAGCCGCTCCTGAACGTGGTTCGCACCACCATCGAGGCGCTGGCCGGCGTGCTGGGCGGTACCCAGTCGCTGCACACCAACTCCTACGACGAGGCGCTGGCGCTGCCCACCGAGGATGCCGCCCGGCTGGCGCTTCGCACCCAGCAGATCATCGCCTTCGAGACGGGCGTGGCCAACACCGTCGATCCGCTCGGCGGCTGCGTACTTCATCGAGGCGCTGACCGACCGGATGGAGCAGGGTGCGCGCGCCTACTTCGAGGCGATCGATCGTCAGGGCGGGATGGTGGAGGCGGTCAAGAACAACTATCCCCAGCGCGAGATCGCCGAGGCCGCCTACGTGCTCCAGGCCGAGATCGAGGCGGGCGAGCGAACGGTCGTGGGCGTCAACCGCTTCGTCCAGTTCGACGAGGAGCAGGGGGAGCTGCATCGCACCGATCCCCGGCTGGAGCAAAAGCAGATCGAGCAGCTGCGAGCCGATCGGGCGGCGCGCGACGAGGCCGCGGTCGCTGATGCGATCGAGCTGGTGCGCACGACTGCGACCGACCCCGCGCAGAACCTGATGCCGAGCCTGATCGACGCCGCCCGCGCCGGTGCCTCCGAGGGAGAGCTGGTGGCCGCGCTGCAAACCGTCTTTGGCAGCTACACGGAGACCCCCGTTTTCTAGTTAACTCTCGGTCATGACCTACGCCGACACGTATCGCAGCTGGCAGGACGATCCGCACGGGTTCTGGATGGAGCGGGCGGCCGCGATCGAGTGGATCGAGCCACCCCACGCCGCCCTGGACGAGAGCCAGGCTCCCATCTACCGCTGGTTCCCCGGCGGCCGGCTGAACACCTGCCACAACGCGCTCGACCGGCATGTCGAGGGTGGCCGCGGTGATCAGGCGGCGCTGATCTACGACAGTCCCATGACCGGCGTCAAGCGCAGCTACACCTATCGCGAGCTGCGCGACCGCACGGCGGTGCTGGCCGGCGCGCTCAGGCGGCTGGGGGTCGATCAAGGGCGACCGCGTGATCATCTACATGCCGATGGTGCCCGAGGCGGTGGTTGCGATGCTGGCGTGTGCGCGCATCGGCGCGGTGCACTCGGTCGTGTTCGGCGGGTTCGCCGCGCAGGAGCTGGCGGCGCGCATCGACGACTGCCAGCCGAAGCTGATCCTGGCGGCGTCGTGCGGCCTGGAGCCAGGCCGGGTGGTGGAGTACAAGCCGCTGCTCGACCGCGCCATCGAGCTCTCCGGCCACTCGCCCCGGTGTGTGATCCTGCAGCGGCCCGAGTTGGAGGCCACGCTGGTGGAGGGGCGCGACCTCAACTGGGACGAGGCGATCGAGGGTGCCGAGCCGGCCGAGTGCGTGGCGCTGGAGGCCGCCGATCCGCTGTACATCCTGTACACGTCGGGAACCACCGGCCGGCCGAAGGGGATCATCCGCGACAACGGTGGGCACGCCGTGGCTGTCACCTGGTCGGTGCGCGCGGTATACGACGCGGGGCCCGGCGATGTGTACTGGGCGGCCTCTGACATCGGCTGGGCGGTGGGTCACACCTACACCGTGTACGCGCCGCTGCTGGCCGGCTGCACCACCATCCTGTACGAAGGCAAACCGGTCGGCACACCCGACGCCGGCGCCTTCTGGCGGGTGTGCGAGGAGCACGGCGTGAACGTGATCTTCATGGCACCGACGGCGATCCGCGGGATCAAGCGTGAGGATCCCACCGGGGCGCTGGTGGCCGGCTATGACCTCTCCAAGCTGCGCACGCTTGTTCCTGGCCGGCGAGCGCTGCGATCCCGACACGCTGGAGTGGGCGATGACGGTGCTGCAGCGGCCTGCCATCGACCACTGGTGGCAGACCGAGACCGGCTGGCCGATCGCGGCCAACTGCGTCGGGCTGGAGCTGATGGAGATCAAGGCCGGGTCTGCCGGCGTGCCGGTGCCCGGCTACGACGTGTGCGTGCTGGACGAGGCCGGCGAGCGGGTGGGAGCCGGCGTCACCGGCGACATCTGCATCGCGCTGCCGCTTCCGCCGGGGTGCACGCCCACGCTGTGGGGTAGCGACCAGCGCTGGATCGACACCTATCTGTCGCGCCATCCCGGCTACTACCTGACCGCCGATGCGGGCTACATCGACGAGGACGGCTACGTGTTCGTGATGGGCCGCACTGATGACGTCATCAACGTGGCCGGCCATCGGCTCTCGACCGGGTCGATGGAGGAGGTGCTGGCCTCGCATCCGGATGTGGCCGAGTGCGCGGCGGTGGCGGTCAGCGACAGCATCAAGGGGCAGGTGCCGATCGGCTTTGCGGTGCTCAAGGCCGGTACCGGGCGAGACGGTGACGAGGTGGCGGTGGAGCTGGTCGCCATGGTGCGCGACCAGATCGGGCCGATCGCGAGCTTCCATGAGGCCCGGGTGGTTGCGGCGCTGCCCAAGACCCGCTCGGGCAAGACGCTGCGCGGCACCATCAGCAAGATGGCCAGCGGCGAGCCGTGGAGAGTACCCGGCACGATCGAGGACGCGGCCGTGCTCGACGCCTTCGCCGAACTCCTGACCGACATGGGCCGCCCCCCGATTCCACGTGAATAACGGTGCCAGGCACCGTTATTCACGACTACTGTTCGGGGACCGTGACCGCACCCGCCGCGATCCCCGATACGCAGGCGCTTCGCAGCTGCTGGCACCCGGTGGCGTTCGCGGCTGACGTGGCCGAACAGCCGGTGGGGGCCAAGCTGCTGGACGAGCCGGTGGTGGTCTGGCGCGGCGGCGAGGGGCGGCTGCACGCGGTCAAGGATCTCTGCATTCACCGCGGCACCGCGCTGTCGCTGGGTTGGACCGAGGGCGATCAGATCGTGTGCCCGTATCATGGCTGGCGCTACCGGGCGGACGGCGTCTGCGTGTCCATCCCGCAGCTGCCCGACCCCACCAAGGTGCCGGCCAAGGCCCGCCTCGACGCCTACTCCTGCCAGGAGCGCTACGGCCTGATCTGGGTGGCGCTCGATGCTCCCCGGTTCGACCTGCCGGACGATCCCCGAGCTGGAGGACGACTCCTGGATGGTGATCCCCGCCGGCCCGTATCGGTGGGAATGCCGACTCCTCCCGCCAGCTCGAGAACTTCACCGACTTCGGCCACTTCCCGTGGGTGCATCCAGGTCTGCTGGGTGACCCCGAGCGCCCGGTGGTGCCGGCCCACACGGTCGAGACCGAGGGGCACGTGCTGCACTACAAGATCGTGCGGCCCGAGGCGCCCAACTCGGATGAGTTCCCGATCTTCGCCAACGACCAGGACCGAGGCTCCTGAACGCCGCAGCCGCTACGAGCTGCACCTGCCGTACACGATCGTGCTGCGCATCGGCTGGGGCGGGGAGAAGGGGATGGTGTACTTCTTCGCCTCCCAGCCGGTCAGCTCGAACGAGTGCATCGGCTTCCTGGTGATGGGCCGAAACTACGACTTCGACCAGCCGGCCGAGGTGCTGCAGGCATTCGAGGACACGATCTTCAACCAGGACAAGCGCATCGTCGAGTCCCAGCGGCCCGAGCAGGTGCCGTTCGACCTCGCCGCCGAGCTTCACCTCAAGTTCGACGCGGTGGCGGTCGCCTACCGCCGGGCGATGCGTGAATCAGGCCTCGCGACCGACTGAGCGTCAGGCCTTCGCTTTCTGGCTGAAGCTCGGGCATGATCAGCTTCGGCGGGCCGGCGGGGCAGATCGCGATCATGCACGATCAGCTGGTCGAGCGGCGCCGCTGGATCTCCGAGCGGCGGTTCCTGCACGCGCTCAACTTCTGCGTTGCCCTGCCCGGCCCCGAGGCCCAGCAGCTGGCCTCCTACATCGGCTACTCGATGTACGGCGCGCGCGGCGCGCTTACCGCCGGGGGCCTGTTCGTGCTGCCCTCGTTCGTGCTGATCTGCGGGTTCAGCGCGATCTACGCCGAGTACGGCGAGGTGGCCGCGGTGCTGGGATCGTCCACGGCCTGGGAGCGGCCGTGGTGGCGCTCGTGCTGGCGGCGCTGATCCGGATCGGCAGGCGCGTGATCCACACCGCCGGCGGCCGTTGCCCTGGCGGTCGCGGCGTTCGCGGCGATCGTGGCGGGGCTGCCGTTTCTGGTGGTGTTCGGCGTGGCGGCGCTGCTCGGCTACCTGGCCGGACGCAGCCGCCGAGCCGGTCTTTGGCAGGCTCGCCGGACGAGGCCGAGGATCCGCGTGCGAGCTCGAGCCGATCGGCCGCTCGGTTCCGCCGCCGGTTTCTGATCACGCTGGCGATCTGGCTGGTGCCGCTGGCGTTGCTGCTGCTCGCCGGGGGGTTGGTGGCGCAGCTGGCGGGGTTCTTCACGCTGGCCGCGCTGGTCACGTTCGGCGGCGCCTACGCGGTGCTGCCGTTCGTCGCGGGCGCTGCCGTCAACCACTACGGCTGGCTGACCGCCCAGGACATGGTGGCCGGCCTCGCCCTTGGCGAGTCGACCCCCGGACCGCTGATCATGGTCAACACCTTCGTCGGGTTCATGGCCGGATACAACATCGAGGGCGGGCTGGCCTGGGGCTTCGCCGGTGCCGCGATCGCCACCGCCTGCACCTTCGCGCCGTCGTTTGTGTTGATCATCAGCGGCGCGCCCTTGATCGACCGGGTGCGCTCGAGCGGCTCGTTTGCCAGCTCACTCACCGGCGTCACCATCGCGGTGGTCGGGGTGATCGCGGCGCTGGCGGTGTACGTGGCGCGAAACGCGCTGCGACCGGGTGGCGACACCGACTGGTTCCTGGTCGCGGTGGCGGTGGTGGCGTTCGTGGCCGTGTGGCGGTTCCGCGTCGGGGGTGGTGACGGTCGTGGCGGCCTGTGCTGTCGGCCGGCCTGATCGCCCAGCTGGTGTGAATAACGGTGCCAGGCACCGTTATTCACACCACGCCGAGGCTCTCGGCGGCGCGGCGGGAGGCATCGAGAACCGCGTCTCGCGCGGCCAGCTCGATTGGCTCGGAGAGCCGTGTCAGCGGGGCGGCCATGCCGATCACCGCGAGCGCTCCGCCGTCGCGGGAGAGCACCGGCGCGGCCACGCCCCAGGCGCCGTCGTTGGTCTCCTCGCGGCTGGCCGCCCAGCCCTGCTGCTCGCACCGCGGCGAGCTCGGCGCGCAGCTCGTCGGGGTCGGTGATGGTGCCCGCGGCGACCTTCGCCAGCGGCTGTGACAGCACCTGCTCCCGGATCTCGGGAGCCAGGAAGGCGAGCAGCGCCTTGGAGGTCGCGCCGGCGTGCAGCGGCACCACCGTCCCGATCTCGAGCGACAGCCGCAACTGCTGCGGTGCCTCCACCCGGTCGATGCACAGCACCCCCATCCGACGCGGCTCCAGCACCGACAGAAGCGCGGTCTCGCGAGTCGTGCCCGCCACCTGCTCGAGCTGTGCGTGCAGGTCGCGGCGAAGATCGAAGCCCGCCGAGGCGCGGTGGCCCAGTGACACCGCCGCAGCGCCGAGGCGGTAGCGGCCGCCGCTGACCGGCCGCAGCAGCCCCTGCGCCTCGAGCGCGTTCACCAGCCGGTAGGTGGTGGACACCGGCAGCCCCACCGCCGCCGCGAGACCGGCCGTCGACCACTCAGGCTCGCTCTCGGTGAAGCGATCCAGCACCGCCAGCGCACGTTCGAGCACCTTGGGGCTCTCGGCCGGTTGACGGGAGGCATGCATGTTGGTAATCTTACCACACAACGAGATTTGATTCTCGCCAAATGAGAATTGAGGAGTGGGAAGCATGATTCGCACCGGGGCTGAGTACCGCGAGTCGATCAGGGACGGACGCGAGGTATGGATCGACGGGGAACGGGTTGACGACGTCACCACCCATCCTGCGTTCAAGCCGATCGTGGACGTCCGCGCCCGCATCTACGACATGGCCCACGAGGAGGCCACCCGCGACACCATGTCCTACGTCGACGAGCAGACCGGCGAGCGCTGCGCCATCGGTTCGCGGCTGCCGCTCTCGCGCGACGACTGGCGCGACAAGCGAAACGCGGTCGACACCGTGCTGGATGACATCGGCGGGATCGTCACCCGCGTGGGCGACGAGACGGTGGGTGAGATGTGGTCGCTGTACGACGGCCAGGACGTGCTCAACGAGATCGACCCGCAGTTCTCCGAGAACATCCGCAGGCACGTCGCCGACGCCGCGCTGCGCGATCCCTTCCACGTCTCGGCCAACACCGACCCCAAGGGCGATCGCTCCAAGCGGCCCCAGGATCAGGATCCCGACGTGCTGCTGCGTGTCGTCGGCGAGAACGACAACGGCATCATCGTTCGCGGAGCCAAGTTCGAGACGGCGGCGGCCTACGCCAACCAGGCGTTCGTCAAGCCCACCATCGGCGACTGGGGCGAGGCCACCCAATCGGAGTACGCCGTCGGCTTCATCGCCGACATGGGCGCGCCCGGGATGACCCACATCTGCCGGTCGAGCTTCGCCGGCCGCGCGCCGGTCGAGGACTATCCCTTCTCCAACCGGTTCGACGAGGTCGACACCATGATCGTGTTCGACAACGTCGAGATCCCCTGGGAGAACGTGCTCTTCTACCGCCACGTGCGCGCCGCCGCCTACATCCGCGCCACGCTTCACCGCTACAGCGTGTACCCGTTCGTCCAGCGCCACCTGCGGCTGGCCGACTTCCTGATCGGGCTGGCGTATGCCAACGCCGTCGACGCCGGCGTCAAGATGCACCAGGGCGTGCGCGAGAAGCTGGCCGAGCTGGTCTGCTACCGGGAGGGCATCAACGCCCACCTGACCGCCGCCGTGGAGATGGCCGAGGAGAGCCCCGGCGGGCTGCTCATGCCCAACCAGGCGCTGCTTGTACACCGGCCGGGTGCACGCCTGCTCGCAGCTTCCGGCGATGATCCACCTCACCCGCGACCTGTGCGGCGGCCAGATCTGCGTCACCCCCAGCGCAGCGTCGTTTGCGCATCCCGTCCCGGGTGCGCTGCTGGAGAAGTACTACCGCATCAACGACGTCGAAGGCGAGGCCCGGCGGCGCTTCTTCGCGCTGGCACGAGACATCCTCAACTCCGACTACGGCGGCCACCGGCTGACGTTCCAGCTGTTCGCACAGTCGCCCGCCTTCTCACACCTGCTGGCCGTCTACAACAACTACGACTTCGACGGCCCGCTCGACCTCGTCCGCAACTACATGAACGCCGACGTCCCCACTGGGAGCACCGCATGACCGATCAGATCGTGGCCGGCGGGCATCATACGCCTGCGGCCGTTCAACACCGCCGACACCTATCCCGAGCAGAACATCTCAAACGACCTGTGCCAGGGCGTGGTGGCGGGCAACACCGTGTACCTGCGCGGCCAGGTGGCGCAGGATCTGGACACCCGCGAGAGCGTCGCCGTGGGCGACCCGGCGGGCCAGGCCGAGAAGGCGATGGACAACATCGAGCTGCTGCTGGGCGAGGCCGGGGCCACGCCTCGCCCACATCTGCAAGGCAACCGTCTACCTCACCGACATCCGCTACCGCGAGCCGGTCTACCGGGTGCTGGGCGAGCGCTTGAAGGGCGTCTATCCGGCGTTCACCGGGCGTGGTGGTGCCGGCGCTGGCGCGGCCGGAGTGGGTGGTCGAGGTCGACGTGACCGCGGTGATCCCGGACTAGAGCTCGGTGCCTGGAGCGACTCGACGGTGACGTGATAGCCGTCGGGCTCGACCACGATCACCAGCAGCACCGCGCCGCACGACGGGCACCGCAGGACGTGCCCGGGTGCCGCGACGTAGACGATCAGGGCGCCGAACTGGTTGACTGCGCCGCAGTCCAGGCAGGTGCCCTCGGCATCGGTCATCTCATGCCCGAAGATCTCGATCAGCACGCCCGCCGAGCGCATTTCCGTCCAGGTGCAGATCGTGCGGTCACTGGCGTCCCTCCGGTCGGGCCGAATCGCTCGGTGCGGATCCGCACGGGGATCGTGCCCGAGCTCGACCATGGCCTGTGACGCGGCTTCCACCAGACCGGTCGGGCCGCACACGTACACCAGCGGCCGGCGGTCGACCGGCCATGCCGACTCGGCCAGCATGTCGCGGTCGATCCGGCGCGCGTAGCCGGTCCACCCCGGCGGCGCCGCGCCGGTGATCGTGTGCCGCACCTCGACGCCCGGTTCGGCGCCGAGCGCGTTCGAGCTCGTCGCGGTAGATCACCCGATCCCAGCTGCGTGACGAGTAGCAGCAGCCGCATCGGCACATCGCTCGCGCCCGCCCGGCGCGCGCGCAGCATCGCCATCAGCGGCACCACGCCGCTGCCGCCGGCGATCAGCATCACCGGGCCGCCGGTGCTCGGCTCCCACACAAAGTATCCGCCGATCGGCCCGCGCAGCTCGATCACGTCGCCCACCCGCAGCTCGCCGGCCAGGTAGGTGGAGACCTCGCCGTCCTCCAGCTGCTCGACGGTCAAGGTGACCTGTTCACCCGCCGGGGCCGACGCGATCGAGTAGCTGCGCTGGGCCTGGTAGCCGTCGGGTGCCGTCAGCCGGACGTCCACGTGCTGGCCCGGCCGATGGCCCGGCCAGCCCGGGCAGTGAAACGTGATCGTGCGCACATTCTCGGTCTCCTGAATCACGTCTCGACCACCTCGGACTCGATCCAGTTCAGTCGCCCGCGTACCGCTGTTCCTGCCATGGATCTCCGTATGAGTGGTAGCCGTATCCCTCCCAGAACCCCAGCTCGTCCTCGTTCATCAACTCCAACTCCGCGCACCCACTTGGCGCTCTTCCAGAAGTACAGATGCGGCACCACCAGCCGGGCGGGGCCGCCGTGCTCGGGATCGAGCGGCTCGCCGCCGTAGGTGTGCGCGACCCAGGCCTTGCCGTCCAGCACGTCGGTCAGCGGCAGATTGGTGGTGTAGCCGCCGTAGGAGTGCACCATCACGTACTCGGCGGCGGTGTCGACGTCCGCCAGCAGCGTGTCCACCGACACGCCGCGCCAGGTGGTGTCGAGCTTCGACCACTTGGTGACGCAGTGGATGTCGACCGTGAACTCCTCCTGCGGCAGCGCCAGCATCTCGTCCCATGTCCACGACACGGCGCTGTCCACCTCACCGCTCACCGACAGATTCCAGTCGGCCAGGTCGATGTGGGGGGTGGGGCCGGCCGAGAGCACCGGGAAGTCCGAGGTCAGGTACTGGCCGGGCGGCACCCTCCCGGCCGGCTCGGTCGGTCGGTTGCGGCCAAAAAATCCGCGGGTGACGTTGCTCATGTCCCCAAGGTATCACCATGGGGCGGAAGCGTTACAGTCGGCTCAGCCGTTGCCGGCGACGCTCGACACGTACTTCGCCACCGACTGGATCTCGGCATCCGAGAGCTGGTCGCCGAACGCCGGCATCCCGCCGCCGCCGTTGGTGACCTGGTGTACGACCAGCGCGTCGTCGGGCTTGAGGTCGTCCAGGTTGGGGCCAACCGACCCGGTCGCACCCGCGTCGGCGAGCGTGTGGCAGGTGGCGCAGTTGCTGGTGAAGACGACCTTGCCGGCCGCCGCCGAGATCTCTTCGCCGGCCGAGCTCGCAGCCGATGACGATCCGCTGCTGCTGGATCCGCCGCACGCCGCTGCAACGAGTGCCAGCACAACCACACCGGCCGTCATCGCGCGGCTCCTGAGTCCTTCCCAACTCACCGGAGCAGCTTACCGCGGCGGCGCCGGACGCGTCTGAGAATCGGCCCGCGGCCGGCCTCAATCCGTCTGGCTCTCTGGGCCAGACCTCCAAGGAGGCGGATGTTGAGAGACCGGAAGGCCGTTGAGGGCGGGATGTCTCGCCGAGCGTTTCTGGGAGGGAGTGTCGCGGCGGCGGTTGCAGTCAAGGCAACGCCGACCCGCGACCCGTCCATCGTGCGTTCCTACGGCGGGCTGGTGGTGCCCGCGTCCGGGTGCTACTGGGGCGCCGACGACACCACCCGCAAGTTCACCACCGCCACCGGCATCGAGACCCAGCTGGGCCGGCGGATGGCGATTCGAAACCGTCGCTACAACTGGCTGGTCGCCTGCCCGAATGCAGCTCACGAGGCGGACGCCAAGCTCGCCGGCCCCGCCGGTGATCCCGATGGTGTCGATCACCGGCCTGGGTGCGTTTCCCGTGAAATCGGCCGGCTGGAAGCCGAGCGGCGACCTGCGGGTGACCTCCTACGGGCAGGGCATCGACCGGATTGCAAACGGGGAGTTCGACGGCTACTGGCAGCGCACCGCGGTTGACCTGAAGGCGCTTGGTGTGCCGGTGATCTTTCGGCTGTTCATGGAGATGAACGGGCTCCACAACCCGTTTTGCGCGACCTTCCAGGGTGGGGTGGGTACCGGTGGCGAGGCCGCGTTTGCCAGTGCCTGGAGGAGGGTGCGGTCGGTCTTTGCGGCCACCGGCGCCAGCATCGACGCCGGTGGCAACTGCATCTTCGTGTTCTGTGCGCAACGGATGAGCACCTCGGGGTCGTGGAAGGCGTACTGGCCCGGGGACGATCAGGTCGACTGGAGCGGGGTTGACCTGTATCGCACGACCTTCGAGGCCGGCGCGAAGCTGGCCGCCGGTGACATGGACACCTACACCTGGGCGGTTGACCACCGCAAGCCTTACATCGTGTGTGAGTCGGGTTTCGATCAGAGCAAGCGGGTCGTCGACGCCGGCGGGCAGGTTCGACAAGGACGGCAGCCTGACCGGCCACAGTCTGATCGACGACCATCACGCCGCCGTCTCCCAGAACCCGCAGTTGGTGGCCTATCTCAGCTGGAACAACGTGGGCCCGCTGACCAACGACTTCGTCGATACCAGCCCGCGGTCACTGCAGCGCTACCGCGCATTCGCCAACGATCCGTACTGCTCACTTGTACGCTCTTGATCGATTCTGGCCGTTGTGGAACACTATCGCTCATGACCAAGATCGCATTCATCGGCGCCGGCAGCGTCGAGTTCACCAAGAACCTGCTCGGCGACATCCTCTCGTTCGAGGAGCTCAAGGACGCCCATATCGCGCTCCACGACATCGATTCCGAGCGGTTGGGAGTGGCCGAGGCGATGGCCCGCTACACCAACCGCGAGCTGGACGGCAGCGCTCGCATCACCACCCACCTCGACCGCCGGTCGGCGATCGAGGGCTGCGATCACGTGATCAACATGATCCAGGTGGGCGGGTTCGAGGCGACCAAGCTGGACTTCGCCATCCCCGCTGCACACGGCCTGCGCCAGACGATCGGCGACACGCTCGGCATCGGCGGCATCTTCCGCGCGCTGCGCACCATCCCGGTGATGCTCGAGATCGGCCGGGAGATGGACGAGCTGGCGCCGGGGGCGTGGTTTCTCAACTACACCAACCCGATGGCGATGCTGTGCTGGGCGACCTACGCCGGCAGCCCGCAACAGCGGGTGGTGGGGCTGTGTCACTCCGTCCAGAACACCACGCACGAGCTGGCCGAGCTGGTGGGGGTGCCCGTTCGAGGACGTGTCGTTCCTGGGTGGCGGGGTCAACCACCAGGCCTTCATCCTGCGGTTCGAGCGAGACGGCGAGGATCTGTATCCGCTGCTCGACCGGATGATCGAAAACGATCCCGAGCTGCAGCGGCGCGTGCGGGTCGAGATGTATCGGCGGTATGGATACTTCCCCACCGAGTCGAGCGAGCACGGGGCCGAATATCTGCCGTGGGTGATGCGAAGCGATGAGGCGATCGAGCGCTTCCGCATCCTGGTCGGCGACTACCTCGAGCGAAGCGTCGAGAATCTCGAGTTCTACGAGGAGATGAAACGTCAGCTCGAGGCCGGTGAGCCGATCGAGATCGAGCGCAGCCAGGAGTACGCATCACTGATCATCCACTCGATCTTGACGGGTCAGGAGCGGGTCATCTACGGCAACGTCAGAAACGGCGGCCTGATCTCGAACCTGCCGTCCGAGGCGTGCGTCGAGGTGCCGTGCCTGGTGGACAAAAACGGCGTGCAGCCGACCGCGGTCGGTGACCTTCCGCCGCAGCTGGCGGCGCTCAACCGCACCTTCCTGAACGTGTGTGAGCTGACGGTCACCGCGGCGCTCGAGCACAGCCGCGAACACGTTCACCATGCGGCATTGCTCGACCCCGCCGCCTCCTCGGCGCTCTCGCCCGCAGCGATCCACGACGTCGTCGAAGAGCTGCTCACAGCCCACGGGCTCGACTATGAATAACGGTGAATAACGGTGCCAGGCACCGTTATTCACACGGTGGTGACGAGCACGCCGGCGTCGGTGAGTTCGCGGACAGCGGCAGGCGGAGGCTGATGTGTCGGTGATCACTTCGTAGACGCGGGTGAGGTCACAGATGCGCGCGAATGCGACCTCGCCCAGCTTGGAGCTGTCACACACCACCGTCACTGCCGATGAGCGATCGATCAGTGCGAGGTTGGCATGCGCCTCGACCTCGTGGTGGGTGGTGAGGCCGGCGCGGGCGGAGATCCCGTCCACGCCGATCATGACGTGGTCGAGGTTGAGGCCCGCCAGTGACGCCTCGGCCAGCGGGCCGACCAGCTCATAGCTCTCGGCCCGGGCGACGCCGCCGGTGACAACCAGCTTGAGGTTGGGCCGCACGGCCAGCTCGGAGGCGATGCTGAGCGAGTTGGTGACCACCGTCAGCCGGGGCACGCTCACCAGCGCGCGGGCGATCTCGGTGGTGGTGGTGCCGCCGGTGAGCCCGACCGCCATGCCTTCGGTGATGCGGGTGGCCGCCTCTCGTGCGATCCGGCGCTTCTCCTCGCCGTAGCGGGCGCTGCGATAGCGCAGCGGCAGCTCGTACAGCACCCCCTGGCCCACCGCGCCGCCGTGGGTGCGGGCGAGCAGGTGCTGCTCCTCCAGCAGCCGCAGATCGCGTCTGATTGTGGCCGGGGACACACCCAGCTCCTCGGCCAGCTCGCCGACGCCTACGCTTCCCGAACCGGAGATCCGTTCGAGCACCGTGGAAAGGCGGTCAGCTTGGCGCATTGGCCAAGTCTACTGCCTAAGCGCTCACAGTCGTGTTGTATTTTGATCGATATCTGCATAGAATCGCCATTTATGAGCGTCACCGAGGCCGAATTACGCACTCAGCCCGACGATTGGCTGCGCGCGGGGGACGTCGCCGAGGCTCAACGGCACCTGCTTCCCCAGCCGGGCGAGCGGGTCGCGGCGGTGGGCTGCGGCACGTCGTGGCACATGGCCTGCTCCTACGCTGTCGCCCGCGAGACGGCCGGCCTGGGCGAGACCGACGCGTTCACCGCAACCGAGATGCCGGTGGGGCGAGCATACGACCGGGTGGTCGCCATCTCCCGGTCGGGCACCACCACGGAGGTTGTGCGCCTGCTGGCCGTCCTGCCTGAGCAGATTCCCAGCGTCGTGATCACCGCGGTCGCCGACTCGCCGGTGACGGCTGAGGCCGGATCCACGGTGCTGCTGGATTTCGCCGACGAGACATCGGTGGTGCAGACGCGGTTTGCCACCACGGCGCTGACCGCTGCTGCTGGCCGGCCTTGGCATCTCTCCGCAGGCTGAGTCGGATGCCGCCCGGCTGGCGCTCGAGGCGCCGCTGCCCGAAGGGCTCGCCGACTACCGCCGGATCGTGTTCCTGGGAGCCGGCTGGACGATCGGCCTGGCTGCCGAGGCCGCGCTCAAGCTGCGCGAGGCGGCGGGCGCGTGGACCGAGTCGTACCCGGCCATGGAGTACCGCCACGGCCCCATCACCGCCGCCTCGGACGAGACGCTGGTGTGGCCGATCGGCGCAGTCGATCCGACCGTGCTGGAAGCGGCCGCGGCCGCCGGCTCCAGCATCGCCCCAATCGTCGAACGGCCGCTGGCTGCGCTGGTGATGGCGCAGCGGGCAGCGGTCGCGCTTGCCCTGGCCCGTGGCCTTGATCCTGACCGTCCCCGTAACCTGACTCGATCGGTGGTGCTCCCATGAAGGCATTCGTGACCGCGCTCGTCGTCGTCGCCGTGATGGCCGTCGGCTGCGGAGGCTCGTCGTCTGACTCCGGCTCTGGTGGGGTGGTGCACATCACCATGTGGCACGGGTTCGTCGACACCGAGGGCGCGGCCATGAAGTCGATGGTGGCGCAGTACAACGCCACGCATCAGAACATTCAGGTCAAGGTGCAGTACGCCGGCAACACCGACTATGCGCTGCAGAAGGTGCAGACCGCGATCGCCAGCGGCGATCCGCCGGACATCTCCTACCTGTACGGCTCGTGGGCTGCCAACATCGCCGAGAGCCCCAAGGTGCTCGACCTCAACGACTACATCAAGAACGATCCCTCGTTCGGCTGGAACGACTTCTACCCAACCGAGCGCGAGGCAGCCACCGTGGACGGCAAGATCGTAGGCATTCCCGCGCTGGTCGACAACCTGGCGCTGGTCTACAACAAGAAGCTGTTCGACCAGGCCCACGTTGCCCTATCCCACCGCCAACTGGACGTGGGACGACATCACCGCCGCCGCCAAGAAGCTGACCAACCCGGCCACCAAGCAGTTCGGGTGGGCGTATGTCAATGACGGCGGCGAGGACACCGTGTGGCGCTTCGACGCGCTCCTGTGGGAGGCCGGAGGAAACATCCTCACACCCGACGACAAGCACGCCGCCTTCAACTCGCCGGCGGGCGTCAAGGCTCTCACCCATCTGCAGACGATGGGCCCCGAGGATCACTCGGTCTACTACGACAACGGCAGCGGCAACTACGCGCCGCTGTTCAACTCGGGCAAGATCGCGATGCTCTACACCGGCCCGTGGGACCTGTCGCAGTTCCCCAACGTCAACTTCGGCGTCCAGATCCTGCCCAAGGATCTCAACCACCAGACGATCTCGGGCCCCGACAACTGGGTGCTGTTCAACAACGGCGACCAGCGCGCTCAGGCGGCCTTTGACTTCATGAAGTGGTGGACGGCGCCACCGCAGCTGCTGGAGTGGTCGACCAAGACCGGCGACCTGCCCACCAAGGCGTCGGTGCACGGATCTGCCCGGCTACAAGGCCTACACCGCCAAGTACGACGGTGTGGCCGAGTTCGTCGCCAACCTCCAAAACGCGATCAAGGTGCGCCCGGTAACGCCGCAGTATCCGAAGATCTCGGCGGCCATGGGGCAGGCGATTCAGGCGGTGCTGCTGGGCAAGAAGCAGCCGCAGGAAGCGCTCGACGAGGCGGCCGACCAGGTCAACGCGATCCTCGCCCAGCCGGCCGCGCCGTAGGTCTTGCGCCTGCTGCGATCAGAGCACGCGTCCGGCTGGCTGTTCGTCGCGCCGGCGGTCGTGGTGATCGCACTGTTCGGTCTGCTGCCGATCGGCTGGTCGTTTGTGATGTCGTTCCAGCACAACGATCTGATCTCGCCGCCGCACTGGGTCGGAACCGCCAACTACCGCGCGCTTCAGCATGACCCGGTGTTTCGCGACTCGATCAAGCACACGATCGTGTACACGGTGCTGTTCGTCCCGATCTCGATCGCCGCGGCGCTCGGCGTGGCGGTGGCGCTGAACACGAAGGTGCGCGGGATCGCGTTCTACCGCACCGCGGTGTTCATCCCGGTGGCCGTGTCGACGGTGGCCACCGCCATCATCTTCAACTGGGTGCTCGACCCCAACTACGGCATCGCCAACTGGCTCCTGAACCAGGTGGGGATCCCCTCTCAGGGCTTCTTCGAGGACCCCAACCAGGCGATGTACTGCATGGTGGCGATGACGGTGTGGGGGTGGATCGGGTTTGACGTGATCATCTACCTGGCCGCGCTCCAGGGCATCCCCGAGGAGCTGCTCGAGGCGGCCGAGATCGACGGCGCCAGTCGCTTCTCCAGCTTCCGCTCGGTGACCCTGCCGCTGCTCGGGCCGGCCACGCTGTTTCTGGTGGTGTGGTCGACGATCAACGCGCTGCAGCTGTTCGACGAGATCTACAACACCACCCGCGGCGGGCCGCTGATGGCCACCACCGTGGTCGTGTACTACCTGTGGCAGCAGGCCTTCCAGTACTTCAACGGCGGCTATGCCGCCGCCATCGCCTACATCCTGCTGGGGGCGATCCTGCGTGATCACGCTGGTGCAGTTCCTGATCAGCCGAAGGACGGTGTACTACAGCTCGTGACCGCCCCTCGCTTCAGCTACCGGCACCTGTTTCTGATCCCGCTGTCGCTCCTGATGGTGGCGCCGCTGGTGTGGATGGCGATCACCTCGATCGAGACGCCGGATGAGTCCCGCCACTTCCCGCCGACCCTGATTCCCTCGGGGATCGACTGGCACAACTACACCAGCGCGGTGTCCTCGGCGCCCTTCGGCAGCTGGTATGTGAACTCGCTGATCGTCTCGACGGTGGTGGTGGTCTCGAACCTGGTGCTGTGCAGCCTGGCCGCCTACGCCTTCGCGCGACTGCGGTTCTTCGGCTCAAACGTCCTCTTCATCCTGCTCCTGGCGACGCTGATGGTGCCGTTCCAGGTGGTGCTGATCCCGACCTTCCTGATCGTCCGGCACATGGGCCTGATCGACAACATCAGCGCGCTGATCGTGCCCAACCTGGCGAGCGCGTTTGGCATCTTCATGCTGCGCCAGTTCTTCCGCACGCTCCCGATCGAGCTGGAGGAGGCCGCCCGCATCGACGGCTGCAGCCGCCTGGGGGTGCTGGTCAAGATCGTGCTGCCGCTGTCGGGGCCGGCGCTCTCGACGCTCGCGCTGATCACGCTTTTGTGGACGTGGAACGACTTTCTGTGGCCGCTGGTGGCGATCAACACCGAGAGCCACATGACCCTGCAGGTCGGGTTGTCCACCTTCCAGGGCGCCCACCAGACCAAGTGGACGGTGCTGATGGCGGGCAACATGCTCGCGCTCTTGCCGATGGTGGCGGCCTTCATCCTCACCCAGAAGTCGTTCGTGCGATCGATCGCCGGATCGGGACTGAAGGGATAGGGATGGCCGAAGTCGAGTTCCGCGGCGTGACCAAGCAGTTCCCCAACGGGGTGGTCGCGGTCGACGATCTCTCGCTGACCATCGGCGATCAGGAGTTCATGGTGCTGGTGGGGCCGTCGGGGTGCGGCAAGACGACTGCGCTGCGGATGGTGGCGGGGCTGGAGAAGCCCACCAGCGGCGAGATCGCGATCGGCGCCGAGGTGGTCAACGACAAGTCGCCGGGATCGCGGGATATCGCGATGGTGTTCCAGAACTACGCGCTCTACCCGCACATGACGGTGGAGCGAAACATCGGCTTCGGCCTGCGCCAGCGCAAGATGCCGCGGGCCGACATCGACGCCCGGGTGCGCGAGGTCAGCGAGCTGCTTGGAGCTGGACGAGCTGCTGAAGCGAAAGCCGGCCCAGCTGTCGGGTGGCCAGCGCCAGCGGGTTGCCATGGGCCGGGCGCTGGCCCGCCACCCGCAGGTGTTCCTGCTGGACGAGCCGCTGTCCAACCTCGACGCCAAGCTGCGCACCCAGCTGCGCGCCGAGCTCAAGAAGATCCACCATCTGGTGCCGACCACATCGGTGTACGTCACCCACGATCAGGTCGAGGCGATGACCCTGGGCGACCGGGTGGCGGTCATGTCCGACGGGCGGATCCAGCAGCTGGGGTCGCCCCAGGAGGTGTACGACCACCCTGCCAACCTGTTCGTGGCCGGCTTCATCGGCAGCCCGCCGATGAACCTGATCGACGCCACCTGCCGCGGCGGCGTGCTGACCGCCGGCCCGCTCACGCTACCGCTGTCGGTGCCCGACGGCGATGTGGTGCTGGGGGTGCGGCCGGAGCGGCTGGCGCCGGCGACCGAGAGCGACGATCGGCCCGCCCTGGATGTGACCGTCGAGGTGGTCGAGCCGCTGGGCAGCGAGGTGATGGTGCACGGATCGGTGGTCTCGGCGCACGGTCCGCGCGGCGGTGACCGCCCGGTTGGAGGCCGGCGCCCGCCCGGCCGTGGGTGCAGTGCTGCGGTTGGCCTTCGACCCCGGCCACGTGCACATCTTCGACGGCGTCTCGCTGGAGGCAGTTACACCGGCGTGATCACGGCGCGCTGCGGCGAGCCGTTCGGCGTCGCCTCGGTCGAACCGTCCCGCCCCGGGAACGGCGGCGTTGGCGGCCGCCGCGCCCAGGCCCAGGGCCAGCGCGTCGCGCCAGTCGGCGCCGCGATCGCAGCGCGGTCACCATCCCGCCCAGGAGCGCATCGCCGCTGCCCACCGGGTAGGCCCCCTGCGCGTCCAGCTGGCCGATCAGCGTCTCGCCGGCATTCACCAGCACCGCTCCCAGCGGACCCCGGGTGACGGCGGCGGCGCCGCCTTGGGCGAGTGCGCGGGCGGCCGCCGCTGCGCCGTCCGGCGTTGAGGTGTCGAGGTTGGTGAGCGCCGCAGCCTCGGCGGCGTTGACCTTGACCAGCGCCGCCTGGTGCGGCCGCTCGGCCACGGTATCTGCGGCGATCCTGCAGCCGACGCCGGAGTGCCGCGTACCCGTCGGGTGAGACGCCGGGGGGAAGTGAGCCCGAGACGGTGATCCAGTCGGTCGCGGCGGAGGCAGCCTCGACGGTCGCGGCAAACCGGCTCCACGTCTCGCCGTCGATCTGGATGCCGTCCTCGTAGAACTCGGTCAGCCGCTCGGTCTCGCGGTCGGCGACCGACAATGAGGCCCGCGTCTCACCCTCGGCCCAGACGATCTCCGCGGGGATGCCGTCGCGTTCGCAGCTGCTCTGCGATCCAGCGGCCGGCGTGGCCTGCCAGCAGGGCGATCGCCTGCACGTCGGCTCCGAGCGTGGCCGCAGCGCGCGCGGCGTTCAGGCCCTTGCCTCCCGCGACCTGCACGTATCCGGACGGCCGGTGGATCCCTCCGGGCACGACCCGCTCGACCTGAAACAGCTTGTCGACCGACGGGTTTGCGGCCACGCACACGATCACAGCTCGGCCTCGGCTTCGGCCATCGTGGGCTGGGCGCGCGGTGCCGCCGCGGGCGCGGGTCGAGAGCGATCCGCACACCGCCGCCAGCCGCGCCGCCCGATCGACCGGCAGGCCGGTCAGCCTTGCGGCCAGCCAGCCGGCGTTGGTGGTGTCGCCGGCGCCGACCGTGTCCACCAGCTCGCCGGGAAGCGCGGGTGCGCGCACGAGCTGGTCTGCGACCACGGCGAGCACCCCGTCGGCGCCGCACTTCACCAGCACATCGGACCCGTGCTCTGCCAGGCGCCGGGCCGCCGTCTCCACATCGTCAGTGCCGGCCAGGCCGAGCGCCTCCACCTCGTTTGGAAGCAGCTGGTCGATCAGCGGCAGCAGCTCGATCAGGCCGCCCTCGAAGCGCTCATCGGGGTCGGCCCCCGGGTCGAGCGAGGTGGTGGCACCGGCCGCGCGTGCTCGCCGGAACAGTTCCGCCACGACGGCGGGCGCTCCCTGCAGGTAGTAGCCGGAGGTATGCAGGTGGCGAGCCCGTCGAAGCAGGTCGTCGGACACCATGTCGGCGGTGACCGCGCCGATCGTGCCGGGTGCGGTCAGGGTGGCCCGATCCTCACCCTCGGTGAGCACCACCGACAGGCCGGTGGGAGTGGAGGGATCGGTTACCGACCGCGCTCATGTCGACGCCTGCGGCGGTCATCTTGGTCGCGCATGAAGTCGCCGAACGTGTCGTCGCCGAGCACGCCGACGAAGCTGGTGCGAAGCCCCAGCCGGGCGGCCCCGCAGGCTGTGATCGAGCTCGTGCCGCCGATCAGCAGGTCGGCCCGCTCGACCAGCCGCTCGCCCTGACCGAAGGCCGGTCGCACGTCACCGCCCGACAGCACCAGGTCGGGGTTGCAGTCACCCACCACCAGCAGGTCGATGTCGCGTTCGTTCGGTATCTGGAGGCTGTTCACGTGTGACGGTGGTGGTGAATAACGGTGCCGGCACCGTTATTCACCTAGGCGGTGAGGCCGGTGATGCCGTCGCCGATCAGCTTGGCGCCGATGATCAGGCACAGGACGACCATGATGGCGGCGTTGTGGAGCATCATCCAGCTCTTCAGATGGTCGAGCATCGCCGCCGACCGGTCACCCATCCCGAAGTAGATCGCAAGCGGGGCGCCCACGCCCAGCGAGCCGATCACGATGAAGACGATCAGGGCGGCGACCTCTGAGCCGGTGGACGCGTTCGTCTGGGCGATCGCGGCAGCGGCGCCCGACGGTCAGGATCAGGTTCTTGGGGTTGACGCCCGAGAGCAGCGCGCCCAGGCCGACGGCCTTGACCGGTGTGACCGAGTCCAGCGCATGCATCCATTTCGGCATCTCCGGCTCGGTATCGCCCTGTGGCCGGCCCCGCCACTGCTTGGCGGCCAGCTGCAGCAGCAGCACGCCGCCGACGATCTTGACCCAGCTTGCGAGCCGTCGACGGCGCCCCGCTGTCGGTGGTGGCCGAGTCGCCGGCAACCGCCAGCACGACTCCGCCCACGATCGCGATCCCGGCGATCCATCCGAGCAGAAACGCAGGTCCGTTGGAGCGGCCTTTGGGCGTGGCCAGCATCAGCACCATCGCGATGATCGGTAGCGGCGAGAGCGCGACTCCCACGCCGTAGCCGAGTACCTGTCCGATGGCAGCTCCCACTAGGTCACCAGGGAGTCTTCCAGCAACCTCCGCAGCGATGCCAGCCCGTACTCGATGTTCTCGATCGAGTTGGCGTAGGAGACGCGCAGGTAGCCCTCACCGAGCTCGCCGAAGGAGGTGCCGGCGACGACTGCGACGCCGGCCTCCTCGAGTGACCGGGAGGCCAGCTCGCGGGACGAGTAGCCGGTGCCGGTGATGTTGGGGAAGGCGTAGAAGGCGCCTTTGGGCATGACACAGGTCACGCCGGGCAGCGCGTTCAGCCCCTCGACGACCACGTCGCGGCGCGCCCGGAACTGCTCGGTCATCGCCCGCGGCTCGTCCCACGGGCCGGTGAGTGCGGCCACCCCGGCCAGCTGGATCGCCGGCGGCGTGCACGAGACCGTGTTCACGATCAGGCGCGTGAGCGGCTCCACCAGCGGCGCGGGCACCGACGCGTAGCCCAGTCGCCAGCCGGTCATCGCAAACGTCTTGGAGAAGCCGTCCACCAGGATCGTGCGGTCGAGCAGATCGCCGTAGCGGGCGACCGAGTCGTGCTCGCCCTCGTACACCATCTCCGAGTACACCTCGTCGCTGAGGATCCAGGCGTCGGTGGACTCGAGCACCCGCGCCAGCTCGGCGGTCTCGGCCGACCCGGTGACACCGCCGGTCGGGTTGGCCGGCGAGTTCAGCATGATCAGCCGCGTCTTGGGGGTGATCCGCTCGGCCAGGTCATCCGCCGTGAAGGTGAAGCCGCGCTCCTCGCGCAGCGGCAGCGGCACCGGCACCGCCCCGAAGTAGCGGATCACCGACTCGTAGATCGGGAATCCGGGATTGGGGTAGATGACCTCGTCGCCGGGATTGCAGGTGGCCATCACCGCATACCCGAGGAACGGCTTGGCACCGGGCGTGACCACCACCCGGTCCGGGGTTACGGTGATTCCGCGCGAGCGCGACAGGTAGTCGGCGCAGGCTTCTCGCAGCTCCGGCAGGCCCTGGGCCTGGCAGTAGGCGGTGTGGCCGTCGGCGAGTGCCTTGGCGCATGCCTCCTTGATGTGCTGCGGGCGTATCGAAGTCCGGCGCGCCGATTCCGAGATGCACGATCCGGCGGCCTTCGGCCTCCAGCTGCTTGGCGCGCGCCAAGACCTCGAACGCGGTTTCGGTGCCCAGGCGATCAAGACTGTGTGAGAGTTTCATCGGGTGATCGTACGTGACTCTCCTCGGCTGTGGGAGCCAAGGGAATCACCACCCGGAAGCTGCTGCCCTCTCCCGGCGTGCTCGACACCTCGACCCGGCCGCCGTGGGCTTCGGCGATGGATGCCACGATCGAGAGGCCCAGGCCGGTGCCGCCGCTGGCGCGGGCGCGCGACGGGTCGGCGCGGAAGAACCGCTCGAACACGCGGTCGAGATTCTCGGGATCGATCCCCGGGCCCTTGTCCGCGACCTCGATGGTTGCCTCGTCAGCGTCGCTCGACACGGCAACCGTCACCGCGGCTTCGGGCGGGCAGTGCGCGCGCGCGTTGGCGAGCAGGTTGCCGACGGCCTGGCGCAGGCGGGCGTCGTCGCCGCACACCTCGATCGAGCCCTGTGCGTCCAGCTCCAGGGGCCGGTCGGGCTCGATCGCGCGGGCGTCGGCCACCAGCTCGGTCACCAGCGGCACCAGAGTCGACCCGCTCCTGTTCCAGCGGGCGGCCCTGGTCGAGCTGGGCCAGCAGCAGCAGGTCGTCGACCAGCACCCCCATGCGCGCCGACTCCGCCTCGATCCGGCGCATCGCGTTCTCCAGGTCGGCGGGCCGGTCGGCGGCTCCCCGCCGGAACAGCTCCGCGTAGCCGCGCACCGAGGTCAGCGGCGTGCGCAGCTCGTGGGAGGCGTCGGCCACGAACCGTCGCAGCCGGTTCTCGGACGCCTGCCGCTCTGCGAACGCCTGCTCGATCTGGGTCAGCATGGCGTTCAGCGCGATCCCGAGCCGGCCGACCTCGGTGCCGGGATCGGTCTCGGCCACGCGCTGGGAGAGGTCGCCGGCGGCGATCTGGCCGGCCGTGTCCTCGATCCGCGCCAGCGGGCGCATGCCCACGCCCACCGACCAGTAGGCGATACCGCCCACCAGCGCCAGCACCAACACCCCGATGATCACCTCGTCGCGGGTCAGCTCGCTGACCGTCGCGTTCACGTCGCGCAGCGGCGCGGCCACCACCAGCGTGCCGCGCACGCCGGGCTGGCCGCCCCGCCCGAACGGCAAGTCCCATGAGCGGATGCGGTAGCCGCCGCTGCTCGAATACCCGTCGGGAGCCTTCTCCAGGCGTGCGAGCTCGCTGTCGGTGATGCCTGGGGACCTCCCCAGCACCCGGCCGCTGTGCCCCGATGAATGCGGCGTACGAGCCTCCCGGAAGCGACTCGAGGCCGCCGGGGTTGAAGGGGGTGGCGACCGCCAGCTGCTGGTCGAGCCGGTCGATCATGAATGACTCGATGTAGCGGTGAGTCGCCACCGCGGCTGCGGTCAGGCCCAATGCCACCAGCAGCACGGAGATCGCGGTCAGTCGGATCCGCAGCGACATGTCAGCCCCGCGGATCGCGAATGGCGTACCCGAACCCTCGCACGGTATGGATCAGCGGGGCGGTGTCCTCGCCCGCGTCGACCTTCTTGCGCAGGTAGCTGATGTAGGTCTCGACCACGCTGGAATCGCCGCCGAAGTCGTAGCGCCACACGTGATCGAGGATCTGGGCCTTGGAGACGACCCGCCCGGCGTTGGCCAGCAGGTAGTGCAGCAGGTTGAACTCGGTCGGTGTCAGCTCGATCCGGCGATCCCCGCGGCGCACCTCGCGCGCATCCTCGTCCAGCTGCAGATCCGCGAAGCGCAGCACCGATTGCTCGTCCTGGGTCGCGCGGGTGCGGCGCAGCACGGCGCGCACGCGCGCCACCAGCTCCTCCAGGCTGAAGGGCTTGCCCATGTAGTCGTCGGCGCCCAGCGTGAGCCCGTGCACGCGATCCTCGGTGCTGTCGCGCGCGGTCAGAAACAGCACCGGCAGCCGGTCGCGGCGGTCGGCCAGGCGGCGGTACACCTCGAACCCGTCGAGGTCGGGCAGCATCACGTCCAGCACCACCAGGTCGGGGGCGAAGTCGCGGGCGATCTTGACCGCGGTGCGGCCGCTTTCGGCGGTGCGCACGTCGAAGCCCTCGTAGCGAAGGACGGTCGAGACGAGCTGGGTGATGCTCTCCTCGTCGTCCACCACCAGCACGCGGGCGTGGGCCTGATCGGTTGTCGAAGCGGGTACGGCCATCGGACAAAACCTATCGGCTCAACCTGTGAACTTGCTGAGACGAAGCTGAGAGCTTCACAGGAGACTCACAGGCGAACCTTTTCAGATGCTCAGGTTGTGCGAGCACTCTTTGAACGTCATCAACCCATTCCTCATGAAAGGGGAACATATGTCAATTAGACCTGAAAACCGGCGCCGATCTGCGGTGGCCGGGATCGGGGTGGCAGCGTTGGCTGCGCTGGTGCTCGCGGCCAACGCGTTCGCCGGCACCTCGGCGAGTCCGAGCGCCCAGCATGCCGGAAAGGCGGCGGGCGTTGAACGCTGCCTCACCGCGACTCCGCTTGGCGAAGGCACCCAGACGGTGACGGCCGGTGCCGGACTTCCGGTCACGGGTCATGGGAGCGGACCGTGCGTCAATGTCACGATCCATCGTGGCACGGCCACGAACGCCGACGGCACCGTCACAACCACCGCAGCGGCTCGGGCGCAGTAGGCGGTGATCAAGCGGGGTGGGGACGGGAGGCCCCACCGACGCTTCAGCCTTCGGTCGTCGCGGCCTTCATCGCCAGCACCATTCGCTCGCGTTCGCGCAGCCGCTCGTGCAGGCGGATCGCGCCGGAGAGGTATCGCGGCGGGGCCACGTGCACGGCCGCGGCAGCCTCCATGATCGCCCGCATCGCGTCCAGAGATCCCCATCCATCGGCTTGGCCTCGAACCGGATCTTCCATGCGATGAACGCTTCGGAGTCCTCGGTTCGCAGGATCTCGGCCAGCTGCTCGAAGTCGTCGACGGTGCGCTGGTTGGCGGCCGTGATGATCGCGTCGGCGGCGGCGACCTCGGGGGGTGGCGGATCGTGGCGTCCCACGTCGAGGTAGGGCTCCAGTGTCTCGATCAGCGTCGCGACTGTGCGTGAGGCCTCGGCCCACGTGTGGTCGGGCACGAGCGACATCCGGCGGAGGCTGCGGCGAAACATGATCGCGGCCCGGCGGCGGGCCCGTTCGCGAGCCCGCGCCTTCGGGGTGTACAGGTACAGCCCGAACTCGCGGGCGCGGCCCTTGCGCAGTGTGAGGTACCGGCGAGACGGCAGCGCGAGGTACACCGACGCCGACAGGCCGAAGAAGAGCGCCGCGGTGAATGCCCACAGCTCGGCCCGAAACTCGTAGTCCTGAAGCTCGATCGGAGCCACGTATGCGCCCGGCAGGATGTCTCTGAGGACCGTGAATGTCGCCACCACGACCGCCAGCAGCAGGCATCGCGCGGCGAACGTCCAGCGATCGTCGAACTCCCGAAATGTGGAGACGAACGGCACCACGCCGAGTGCGATCACCAGTCCCGGTACCGCGCCCTTGACGACGACGGAGATCGGTACCAGGTGCAGCGCTGACAACGCCCATGTCCCGTACACGAACGCGACCGCGAATCCTCCCCAGGTCGATCCGAACCTCCACCCAGCGCGGGGGTCGACCAGGCCCTGGGGCAGCGTGTCGGGTTGGTAGACGCCGAACAGGCGCCAGCTGGTGAGGAAGATGACGACCGTGGCGAGCACACCGAACCCGCCGCCGGTTGCCAGCAGCGTGCCGCACATCACCGCCAGCCCGACCATGCGTTTTCTCTGGCCGCGCTGCCCCAGCCAATCATTGATCCCGACCCATACCAGCCGCCGCGCCCAGTCCGCACAGCATCACCACGATTCCCGCCTGGCTGATGGCGACCGCCGTGATGCACACCAGCACGACTCCGACCATGACGCCGCGACGGCCGTTGGCTCGATACTCAGCCCAGGGGTCGAGTGCCGCATTGCTCATACCGCTCGTATCGGCCCGCGGGTCGGAGGCCTCAAGCCTTGACCGTGGGGCCCTGATCCGACACGATCGCGGCATGAACAGCTTCGAAGCGCGGGTCGCATTGGTCACGGGAGCGGGAAGTGAATCGGGCATCGGGTTCGCGGCCGCGCGGATTCTGGGTGAGCGCGGTGCGCGGGTGGCGATCGCAGCCACCACCGGTCGGATCCAGACGCGAGCGGCCGAGCTGGCCGAACTCGGCATCGAGGCCGAGGGCTTCGCCGCCGACCTCACTGACGCCGATGCCGCCGCCGGACTGGTCGCCGCGGTGCAGGATCGGTTCGGGCGGCTGGACATCCTGGTCAACAACGCCGGCATGGTGCAGACCGGCGTCGAGGATGTCTCCCGGCGCTTCGTCGATACCGGGCCGGGGGAGTGGGATCAGATGATCGCGATCAACCTGACCACCACCGTGAACGTGACCCGGGCGGCGGTGCCGGCGATGGTGGCGGCCGGGTACGGCCGGATCGTGAACGTGTCGTCGGTGACGGGACCGGTGGTCAGCAACCCGGATTCGACCGGCTACAGCGCGGCCAAGGCCGGCATCGACGGCTTGACCCGCGGGCTGGCGATCGAGCTGGGCCGCGACGGAATCACCGTCAACTCGGTGGCCCCGGGCTGGATCGACACCGGGTCATCCACCGAGCAAGAGCGGATCGCCGGAAAGTACACACCGGTGGGCCGGCCGGGTACGCCGGCCGAGGTGGGGGAGCTGATCGCATTCCTGGCCTCCGAGGGCGCGTCCTACGTGACCGGCGCCTCGGTGGTGGTGGACGGCGGCAACACCATCCAGGAGTCCAAAGGCCCGTGAATAAAGGTGCCTGGCACCGTTTTTCACACAGGCGGGCGGCGACCCAGGCGGTCAGTTCGGGCACGAACGCGGGGTCGATCGAGTGGCCCATCAGCGGCGTCTCGCGATACAGCACCCGGGCGCCGGCGGCGGTCATGCGGTCGCGGGCATCGCGGCCCCACTCGACGCCGATCACCGGATCGTGCTCGCCATGGCCGATCGCGACCTCGAGCGGGCCGCGATCGAAGTCCAACTCGAACCCCTCGACCGTGGGGATGAATCCCGACAGCGCAAGGATTCCCGCGGGTGTCGGCCGGCCCGCGCCCAGCCCCAGCGTCCACGACATCACAGCACCCTGGGAGAAGCCCCCCAGCACCGTGCGCTCAGGTGTCACGCCGTGGGCGGCGAGGGTGGCGTCCAGCCACTCGCCGGCGAGCTTGGCGGTGGGCAGGAACGTGCCCGGGTCGGGGAAGCCGATGCGCATCACCTGATACCAGTGGGCGCCACCCGGCGGCAGCGCCAGCGGCCCTCGCGGGAACACCACCACCAGCCGTCGCTGGGGGTCGAGCACGTCGGCCAGCGGGAACAGGTCGTGCTCATCGGCGCCGCGGCCGTGGAACAGCACCAAAGCCCCTTCTGCGTCGCCGTTGGCGGGCCGTGTCCGGTGGCTGAGACGGTCGGGCATGACGGCAGTATGCCCGAAGCCTGAGCGGGAGTACTATCGGCGCGTGAACGTACGACGCCTGTGTTGGATCGGGACGAGGACGGAAATTTTCAGCGAGACCAAAGACTTCTTTGGCCGGGTGCTGGGCCTGCCCATCGTGCTTGACGAGCCGGAGGCTGCGATGTTCCAGCTTCCCAGCGGCGAGCACGACTATTTCGAGGTCGCCAGCGTCGATGATCCCTACACGGCATACCTCACGACCGGGCCGGCGCCCGGGTTCCTGGTCGACGACATCGTTGAGGCGCGGGAGGAGTTGGAGGCGGCCGGGATCGAGATCGTGGAACCGGTGCGCTGGATGGCCGACGTCGAACCCGCGCTGGTCGAGGCAAATCCGAAGCTCGTCGACTACGGATGGTTTGCGTTTCGCGCCCCCGACGGCAACGTCTACGGGTGCGTCCAAGGGGCATCTGCGAAGTGATCGTCACCCGCCGCGCACGGTGCTAGGCTCGCGGCCATGGAAGACGACATCATCATTGTGACCACCAACGAGATCCCCGGCTACGAGATCGTGCAGGTGCACGGCGAGGTGTGCGGGTTGATCGTACGCGCCCGAAACGCGTTCTCGAACATCGGCGCGAGCTTCCGGACGGTGTTCGGCGGCGAGGTCAAGGGCTACACCTCACTGCTTCTGGAGAGCCGTCAGCATGCCGTTGACCGGCTCAAGGATGCAACTCGCGAGGCCGGCGGCAACGCCGTGCTGTGCATGCGCTTCGACTGCAACGAGATCGCCGACATCATGAGCGAAGTCGCGGCCTACGGCACCGCGGTCACCGTCAAGAAAACGTACTAAAGAGCCGCCCTGCCGGGACAGGCTCGTTCGGTGATAGCTGGTTTCGCGTGCGAGTCGGCAGTCCGCGCCCGTTCGAGAAAACAGATAGAGAGGGCGAAACCCCGCAGAAGCGCGGGGCGCTGGTCTCCTCGACGAACTGCTCGACGACGTCCCATGCAGCGCCCTCCGCGCTGCGGATTTTCCGACGATCAATCGGGCGCGGCTACTCGCGGGTCAGCATTCCGGCGGCTTCGCGCTCGAGATCGACGTAGGGCTGGCCGCTGACATCCACGGCCACGCGTGTGATGCTGCCACCGGTAAACTCGTACGGATGCTCACCCGGGTAGTCGTCGGTGACGGCAGCGCCGCTGTCTCGGCCGACGCACAGCCCCTCGCCGGCGAGCATGAACTTTCCCGGCTGGGTCTTGAGCGGCATCTCGCCGACCTTGGTCTCGCCGTGGTAGATGCTCAGCACCCCGGCTGCGACGCCCGGCGGGTCCTCCCCCTGCTTGTCAAATGACGCCGACAGGATCAGATCCTTCCCGGTCGGAACGTCACGATCGCCGACCACTTTGAACTCGTGGGTACCGACGAAGTTGTAGACGTAGGTGAGGCGGTTGTCCTTGATGTAGAGCGAGTGGCCGCCAAACCGCGAGCCGTGGGCAAACAGCACACCCGCGGCTCCCGACTCGGGAATGTCGACCTGAGCACCGATCGTGAACGACCGGTTTCGCACGTTCACCGCCTGCGACTCGGGCACCTCGGCGGCATCGGCGAAATACACGTACCGATCGCGCGCGGGTGAGAGCACCGGCCGGGGTGTGAGAATGATCTCCAGCGCGGTTCGGTCATCAAGCGGAAATGCCGTGTTGGCTCCCGCCTCGGCATACCACAGGTTGACCATGTCGACCAGCTTCTCGGGCTCATCGGCAGCGAGGTTGTGCAGCTCGGAACGATCGACATCGGTGTGGTAGAGCTCCCACTCGTCGGCGCCGAAGTGGCTCCAACCGCTGAGCGTCGGGTGGGTGGTCACGGCCTTCCAGCCGTCATGCCAGATCGCCCGCGAGCCCAGCATCGTATAGAACTGCGTCGACCTGCCGCCCTTGGCGTCGGCCTCGTCGAACGTCGCTCGCATGCTGACCCCGTCGATCCCGCTCTGAGTGTGGCCCTTGATCGTGTCCGGAGGATCGACGTCCAGCACATCCAGGATCGTCGGGACGAGGTCGATGGCGTGGTGGTACTGGTCACGCAGCTCTCCGCGCGCCTTGATGCCTTCGGGCCAGGAAACGATGCAGGCATCGCTCGTACCCCCGTTGAACTCGTAGCGCTTCCACATCTTGAACGGCGTGTTGAAGGCCATCGCCCAGCCGGTCGGGTAGTGGTTATAGGTGGTGGTGCTGCCGAGCTCGTCGACGAACGGCAGGTTCTGCTCGATCTCGTCGGGCATGCCGTTTGCGAACTTCATCTCGTTCACCGAACCGTTCGGTCCGCCCTCGCCCGATGCGCCGTTGTCTGACACGAGGATCACCATCGTGTTGTCACGCCATCCCGCCGCTTCGAGAAAGTCGAGCAGCCGGCCGATGTGCTCATCGACGTGGCCCAGCATCCCGGCATACACCTCGGCCATCCGTGAGAACAGATGCTTCTCCTCGTCGCTCAAGCGAGTCCCAGGGACGCGTGAAGTCAAGCGCCGGGAACGGCTTTCCGTCCGGGCCGGTGCGCGTCTCCGGGCGTTCCGATCGGATTGACCTCGGGGCAGCTCGGTGTCGGCCGGCACGATGCCCATCGCCTTTTGCCGGGTCAGCGTCTCCTCACGGATCGCCTCGTAGCCCTGGTCGAACTGGCCCTTGAACTTCTCGATCCACTCCTTGGGGGCATGGTGTGGAGCGTGGCAGGCGCCCGGCGCGTAGTACAGGAAGAACGGCTTCTCGGGAGCGATCGCCTTTGAGTCGCGGATGAACTCGATCGCCTTGTCGGTCAGATCCTCGGTCAGGTGATACCCGTCCTCGGGCTGGCTCGGCTGATCGACATGTGGTTGTCGTACACCAGATCGGGATACCACTGGCTGGTCTCGGCTCCGAGGAAGCCATACCACCGCTCGAACCCGCGTCCGCTCGGCCAATTTCGCCGCGTCGAGGCGAGATTCATCTCGTCCTCGGGACAGAGATGCCACTTGCCAACCATGTACGTGTTCCAGCCCCGCTCGCTCAAAATCTCGGAGAACGTGCCGTTCTCGGGCGGAATCGTGCCGCTGGCGTTGGGAAATCCGATCGCCGCCTCGGTGATGCACGCCATGCTGTTGCGGGTGTGGTTTCGCCCGGTCAAAAGACACGAGCGGGTCGGCGAGCACAGTGCCGTCGTATGCCACTGCGTGTACCGCACGCCGTCGGCGGCGATCCGGTCGATGTTCGGCGTCGCAATCGGTCCGCCGTAGCAGCTCATCGCCGAGAATCCGACGTCGTCCAGTACGACGTACACAACGCTCGGCGCGCCGTCGGGGGCCTTCGCCGGCTCAAATGGCGCCCAGTCCGGCTCAGAATCACGGATATCGA
Source organism: uncultured Actinomycetes bacterium (assembly GCA_963729195.1). Taxonomy (GTDB): domain Bacteria; phylum Actinomycetota; class Thermoleophilia; order Gaiellales; family JAICJC01; genus CAVPTL01. Next base: position 2,440 of record CAVSNF010000025.1, on the reverse strand, counting down.
CGTTGACCTTGCCCTGAAACTTTGTGCTCATCGAGCCACCCTCTTCCTGATTTTGGCGCGAATCGCGCGCCCGGTCGGGATTACGCCTGCTCGACCATGCCAATTGATCGAATCCCGCCACGTCAGTGTCGCACGCTGTGAGCAGTGTCCGGGTATCGATTCGGATAGCACCCAGGTGAGGCCGAGCCTCGCTCTACCTGGTCGCCTGATCTGCCGCGACACCACAGCCTCCAATCAGCCCCGCGACGCGGCATCCGGCGAGGGCCGGTTTCGAACACCCTTATCTCCTAACCCGTCCGCGCCCGTTCGAGAAGACAGAAGGCGAGACGCCGCAGAAGCGCGGCGGGCTGGGAATGCTGGAAGTGTCGCGCTCATGCCGTTCGCAATGCCGCGGTGGGCGGCATCCGAGACGCTCGAACGGCCGGCGTCAGGCCGGCGAGCGCGCCGATGAGAATGGCCGCGGCGATGCCGCCCACCCACGCTTCGACGGGGATCACGACCGCCCAGCCCTTCGAGCTTGCGTAAACGGCTGTGGCTGCGCCGCCGGCCAGCACGCCGACGACGCCGCCGATGACGGCGAGGAGGATCGCCTCGGCGAGAAACTGCGTCCGGATCTGGGCTTTTGTCGCACCGAGGGCGCGGCGGAGGCCGATCTCCGAGCGGCGTTCCAGCACCGAGATGATCATGATGTTGGCGACACCGACGGCTCCCACGATCAGGGCTACCGCTCCGAGCCCGAGGAACAGGCTGTTGAAGGCCCCTGCGGCAGCGGCCCGGGCGGTCAGCACGGCGGATGGCTGGCTCACGGCCGCCTCGTACGGTGCTTCGGGGTTGGCTGTCTGCGCGAGCAGTGACTGAACGGCCGTCTCGTGGCCGGTGGCGGCGCGAATGTAGATGGTGCTCGGCGGCCGGGTTCTTGCTCACCGTGGACGACGCTGACATAGCCGAGGTATCTCTGCGCGGCTGGATATCCGATCAGGGCACTGACGTCGATGTCTGGGGTAAGCGGGGAGGGTTGCAGGATGCCGGCGAGGTTAAACCATGGCCGCCCAGCCAGATCCGTTGCTCGGGGAGAACCCGGTCGATACCGAGCTGGTGCGCGGCGACCGCGCCGAGCACCGCAACCGGCAGCCGGGCGGTCCCCGCGTTCAGCCAATCGCCGCGTGCGAGGCCGACGCCCAGGACAGACGGCAGGTTCAGGCTGGTGGCCAATACCTGGAGGCCGCCGGTCTGGCCCACGGGGATCAGCGAACTCCGATAGACGTAGGTGTCCTTCATCAGTGCGGTGTGCGCCACCAGTTGGACGTTTCCGAGCAGTGCGATTCGCGTCGGCGCCTCGCGGGGCGGCTGCGCCGGCGCTCCGCTGAGGCTCTGTCCGGGCTCGACGGTGAGCAGGTTGGTGCCGAGCCGGTTGATCTCCGCGATCAGCCGGCCTGCGACGAGGCCGGACAGTCCGAGGCTCCCACGATGGGCTGCAGTGCCGATCGCGATCCCGAGCGCCGACAGCGCGGCGCGAAGCGGTCGTGGCGCGCAGCCCGACGCTCGCCCACCCGCGCCCGTCCCGCGACCCCCAGCCGGCCGTCCGGCGGGCGTTCATCGCACCCTCCTCCCCACGCGAGTGTCGAGACACGACCTGTCCGTCCAGCACACGAGATCTGGCGCGGCAATTTGTCGGCAAGACTGTGTCGTGGGTGATCATGATGATGGTGGCGCCGGCGGCGTTGAGCTCGCGGATCAGCTCCATGATGCTGCGCCGGTTCTGCTGTCGAGGTTCCCGGTCGGCTCGTCGGCGAGCACGATCGCCGGCCGCGCCGACGAGTGCCCGGGCGATCGCGACGCGCTGGCGCTCGCCGCCCGAGAGCTTCGGGCTTGTGCGTCGCGCCGGTCGGCGAGGCCGACGCGGTCGAGCGCCTCGGCCGCGCGCCGTGTCGCTCGGCAGCGGGCACGCCGGCGTAGAGCAGCCCGTCGGCGACGTTCTCCAGCGCGTGGCCCGTCGAGCAGGAGAACTGCTGGAAGACGAACCCGATCTCCGGGCGCGCAGGCGCGGACAGCTCCCGGTCGCTCGAGCCCGGCACGTCGACCCGCCGATCCGTACGGTGCCGTTGCTCGGCCGGTCGAGCGTTCCCATGACTGCAGGAGCGTCGACTTGCCCGACCCCGACGGCCCGACGATCGCGACCAGCTCGCCCTGCCCGACCGAGAAGGACACCTCGCGGAGGGCGTGCACCGGCGGGATCCTCACAGTAGACCTTCGGTCACCTCGTCCAACTCCAGCACGAGCTCGCCGCTCATGACGACCCCACCACCACTCGGTCGCCTTCACGAAGATCGCCCCTTGACCTGCACCCGTCCCCGGCGGTGTCGAACAGGCCGAGCGTCACGGCGACCAGCACCCGCTGGCCGCCCGTGCGCATGACCTCGACCGCGAACCCACCGTCGGA